>NZ_CP116953.1:0-1677157 GCF_045277125.1 Campylobacter sp. CFSAN122748
ATGAATCCAAGCCAAATACTTGAAAATTTAAAAAAAGAATTAAGTGAAAACGAATACGAAAACTATTTATCAAATTTAAAATTCAACGAAAAACAAAGCAAAGCAGATCTTTTAGTTTTTAATGCTCCAAATGAACTCATGGCTAAATTCATACAAACAAAATACGGCAAAAAAATCGCGCATTTTTATGAAGTGCAAAGCGGAAATAAAGCCATCATAAATATACAAGCACAAAGTGCTAAACAAAGCAACAAAAGCACAAAAATCGACATAGCTCATATAAAAGCACAAAGCACGATTTTAAATCCTTCTTTTACTTTTGAAAGTTTTGTTGTAGGGGATTCTAACAAATACGCTTATGGAGCATGTAAAGCCATAGCACATAAAGACAAACTTGGAAAACTTTATAATCCAATCTTTGTTTATGGACCTACAGGACTTGGAAAAACACATTTACTTCAAGCAGTTGGAAATGCAAGCTTAGAAATGGGAAAAAAAGTTATTTACGCTACCAGTGAAAATTTCATCAACGATTTTACTTCAAATTTAAAAAATGGTTCTTTAGATAAATTTCATGAAAAGTATAGAAACTGCGATGTTTTACTTATAGATGATGTACAGTTTTTAGGAAAAACCGATAAAATTCAAGAAGAATTTTTCTTTATATTTAATGAAATCAAAAATAACGATGGACAAATCATCATGACTTCAGACAATCCACCCAACATGCTAAAAGGTATAACCGAACGCTTAAAAAGTCGTTTTGCACATGGAATCATAGCTGATATAACTCCACCTCAACTAGATACAAAAATAGCCATCATAAGAAAAAAATGTGAATTTAACGATATCAATCTTTCTAATGATATCATAAACTATATCGCTACTTCTTTAGGGGATAATATAAGAGAAATCGAAGGTATCATCATAAGTTTAAATGCTTATGCAACCATACTAGGACAAGAAATCACACTCGAACTTGCCAAAAGTGTGATGAAAGATCATATCAAAGAAAAGAAAGAAAATATCACTATAGATGACATTTTATCTTTGGTATGTAAAGAATTTAACATCAAACCAAGCGATGTGAAATCCAATAAAAAAACTCAAAATATAGTCACAGCAAGACGTATTGTGATTTACCTAGCTAGGACACTCACGGCTTTGACTATGCCACAACTTGCGAATTATTTTGAAATGAAAGATCATACAGCTATTTCACATAATGTTAAAAAAATCACAGAAATGATAGAAAATGATGGTTCTTTAAAAGCAAAAATCGAAGAACTTAAAAACAAAATTCTTGTTAAAAGTCAAAGTTAAGTGAAAGGATGTGAAAAATAAATTCTAGAGTGTGAAAAAAAGAAATTAAGCAAAGTATGATAAAATACAAATTTGATTATTTTGCTTTGAAGAATTTCACAATTTCAACAAGCTTATTATTACAACGAATTTAAAATTAAAATAAACCAAGGAGAAAAAATGAAGTTAAGTATCAATAAAAATACTTTAGAATCTGCAGTGATTTTATGTAATGCTTATGTAGAAAAAAAAGACTCAAGCACCATTACTTCTCATCTTTTTTTTCATGCTGATGAAGATAAACTTCTTATTAGAGCTAGTGATTATGAAATAGGTATCAACTATAAGATAAAAAAAATCCGCGTAGAATCAAGTGGTTTTGCTACTGCAAATGCAAAAAGTATTGCAGATGTTATTAAAAGCTTAAACAATGAAGAAGTTGTTTTAGAAACCATTGATAATTTTTTATTTATAAGACAAAAAAGCACAAAATACAAACTTCCTATGTTTAATCATGAAGATTTTCCAAATTTTCCAAATACAGAAGGAAAAAACCAATTTGACATTGATTCAAGTGACTTAAGTCGTTCTCTTAAAAAGATATTACCAAGTATTGATACAAACAACCCAAAATACTCCTTAAATGGTGCATTTTTAGATATAAAAACAGATAAAATTAACTTCGTAGGAACTGATACAAAACGCCTTGCAATCTATACTTTAGAAAAAGCAAATAATCAAGAATTTAGTTTTAGTATCCCTAAAAAAGCTATCATGGAAATGCAAAAACTTTTCTATGAAAAAATAGAAATTTTTTATGATCAAAATATGCTTATCGCTAAAAATGAAAATTTTGAATTCTTTACAAAACTTATTAACGATAAATTTCCAGATTATGAAAAAGTTATACCAAAAACTTTCAAACAAGAACTCAGTTTTTCAACCGAAGATTTTATAGATAGTCTTAAAAAAATCAGCGTTGTAACTGAAAAAATGAAACTTCATTTTAACAAAGATAAAATCATCTTTGAAGGTATAAGTTTAGACAATATGGAAGCAAAAACAGAACTTGAAATTCAAACAGGAGTAAGTGAAGAATTTAATCTTACTATAAAAATCAAATATTTACTTGATTTCTTAACTTCTATAGAAGAAGAAAAATTCACTTTAAGTGTAAATGAACCTAATTCAGCATTTATAGTCAAATCCCAAGGACTATCAATGATTATTATGCCTATGATTTTGTAATAAAACAAGTAAAAGATAAAGGAAAAATATGCAAGAAAATTACGGTGCGAGTAATATTAAAGTCCTAAAAGGCCTAGAAGCTGTTAGAAAACGCCCAGGTATGTATATAGGAGATACAAACATAGGCGGACTTCATCATATGATTTATGAAGTTGTGGATAATTCTATCGATGAAGCTATGGCAGGACATTGTGATACTATAGATGTAGAAATCACTACTGAAGGAAGCTGTATAGTTAGTGATAATGGTCGTGGTATTCCTGTTGATATGCACCCAACTGAAAATATGCCAACTTTAACTGTTGTTTTAACTGTCCTACATGCAGGGGGAAAATTCGATAAAGATACTTACAAAGTTTCAGGCGGTTTGCACGGTGTTGGGGTTTCAGTTGTAAATGCACTCTCTAAAAAACTTGTAGCTACAGTTGAAAGAAATGGAGAAATTTATCGTCAAGAATTTTCAGAAGGTAAAGTTATCAGTGAATTTGGTGTGATAGGAAAAAGTAAAAAAACAGGAACAACTATAGAATTTTGGCCTGATGATCAAATTTTTGAAGTGACTGAATTTGATTATGAAATTTTGGCTAAAAGATTTCGTGAACTTGCATACTTAAATCCAAAAATCACTATAAATTTTAAAGATAACCGCGTAGGCAAACATGAAAGTTTTCACTTTGAAGGTGGAATTTCTCAGTTTGTTACAGACTTAAATAAAAAAGAAGCTTTAACTAAAGCAATTTTCTTTAGCGTAGATGAAGAAGATGTGAATGTTGAAGTAGCTTTGCTTTACAATGATACTTATAGTGAAAATTTACTCTCTTTTGTAAATAATATCAAAACTCCAGATGGTGGAACACACGAAGCTGGTTTTAGAATGGGTTTAACTCGTGTGATAAGTAACTATATAGAAGCAAATGCAAGTGCTAGAGAAAAGGATAATAAAATCACAGGCGAAGATGTGCGTGAAGGCTTGATCGCTGTTGTGAGTGTAAAGGTGCCTGAACCACAATTTGAAGGACAAACCAAAGGAAAACTTGGTTCAACTTATGTGCGTCCTATAGTTTCAAAAGCAAGTTTTGAGTATTTGACTAAATATTTTGAAGAAAATCCTATCGAAGCTAAAGCTATAATGAATAAAGCTTTAATGGCAGCTAGAGGAAGAGAAGCAGCGAAAAAAGCTAGAGAATTAACGCGTAAAAAAGAAAGTTTAAGCGTAGGAACTTTACCAGGGAAATTAGCTGATTGTCAAAGTAAAGATCCAAGTGAAAGTGAAATTTATCTTGTGGAAGGGGATTCTGCAGGAGGTTCTGCAAAACAAGGTAGAGAAAGATCTTTTCAAGCTATACTGCCTTTGCGTGGTAAAATTTTAAATGTTGAAAAAGCAAGATTAGATAAAATTTTAAAATCTGAGCAAATTCAAAATATGATTACCGCTTTTGGCTGTGGTATAGGTGAAGATTTTGATCTTTCAAAACTTAGATATCATAAAATCATCATCATGACAGATGCGGATGTTGATGGATCACATATACAAACCTTGCTTTTAACTTTCTTCTTCCGTTTTATGAATGAACTTGTAGCAAATGGACATATTTATCTAGCACAACCACCTTTATATCTTTATAAAAAAGCTAAAAAGCAAATTTATTTAAAGGATGAAAAAGCTTTGAGCGAATACCTGATAGAAACAGGAATAGAAGGTTTAAACTATGAAGGTATAGGAATGAATGATTTAAAAGATTATTTAAAAATCGTTGCAGCTTATCGTGCGATTTTAAAAGATCTTGAAAAGCGTTTTAATGTGATTTCTGTGATACGCTATATGATAGAAAATTCAAATTTAGTTAAAGGAAATAATGAAGAATTATTTAGTGTAATCAAACAATTTTTAGAAACACAAGGACACAATATCTTAAATCATTATATCAACGAAAATGAAATTCGAGCTTTCGTTCAAACTCAAAATGGCTTAGAAGAACTTGTGATCAATGAAGAACTTTTCACTCATCCACTATATGAAGAAGCAAATTATATTTTTGATAAGATTAAAGATAGAGGCTTGGAATTTGATAAAGATATTTTAGAAGTTCTTGAAGATGTTGAAACCAATGCTAAAAAAGGTGCTACTATACAACGCTATAAAGGTTTAGGGGAAATGAATCCTGAGCAACTTTGGGAAACCACAATGGATCCAAGTGTAAGAAGACTTTTAAAAATCACTATTGAAGATGCACAAAGTGCAAATGATACCTTTAATCTCTTTATGGGTGATGAGGTTGAACCAAGACGCGATTATATCCAAGCACACGCTAAAGATGTAAAGCATTTGGATGTGTAAATTTATCATTGAAGAAATGATTTCTTCAATGAGTTTTGTTTTGTAAGAGTATAGCTAGAGGAATTCTTCTTCTTGTATCGTATTTTTCTCCATAATATTTTTCAAGATAATTTAAAATTTTTTCTTCATCTTCAGGTTCTATTTCCCAAAGTCCTTCACTATCTTGCATCCATCTTATAGCTGCTAACCAAGCTTTTCTACTTGCATGCATATTAGTAATGAGATTGGATCCATGACAAGCTAAACAATTTGCTTCCACTAAAGGTGAATCAGGATCGATAATCAATCCTGTATCAGGGTTAATTTCAAGATTTTGAGCCCAACTTGCACTTAAAAACAATGCTAAGATCAATATAATTTTTTTCATACTTAAACTCCATAAATATTAACTCTATGGCATGCATTATTGATATATCCTCCTGGATTCCACTGTGCTAAAACCATAGGTTGACTGTTACCTTGACTATCGATAGCTCTTGCCCAAATTTCATAATATCCTTTTGTTGGTATTGATATTTGAGCACTCCATTTTTGCCATGCTAATCTATTTAATGGTTTTTCTACCTTTGCTTTAGTCCATGTTACGCCATAATCATTGCTTATATAAACTTCACTAACTTCAAGTTCTCCAGCCCAAGCTTTACCTCTAACTTCAAATTTTTTATTTGCTTTTATTTCAGAACCATTTTTGATATTAGTAATTACAGATCTTATAGGCATTGATTCTATGATTTTCATCTCGCCTTTATAGTTAAAATCTCCTGGTTTTACCGGATTTACAGGAACTTTATAAGAACCTTCCATTTTTTCACCATCATGAATTTTATTTCTTACTGAAATTTTATAAAGCCATTTACCACTTGTACTTGCAGGGTAACCACCACAAACAAGTCTAAGTGGATAGCCATTGACTAAAGGAATATCTTTGCCTTCATAAGCCCAAGCTATTAGAGTTTCATCTTGTAAAGCTTTAGAAATAGGAACTCCTCTACTAATAGGTGAAGTTTCTTCACCATTTAATTTTGTATCTATGCCATAATATCCGATATAAACCGCATCATTTTTGATGCCACAATCTTTTAAAATATCTTTTAAACGTACTCCTGTCCATCTACCGCAAGCTACTGCACCATAACCCCATTGAGTTCCTTTTGTGCTAGGTATAACTTCGGATCTACCATTTCCACCGCATTCAACTGTTAAGGCATAAGTATAGGTTTTAAATTTCTTTTTTAAATCTTCTATGGTGTAAGATTTTTTATTGATAATGCTTTCTCCATCGATTTCTAAAGTCCAACCTTTGTGAAGTCTTTCTTTTATCGTTTCTAGGCTTGGTGGTAAGCCATTATTTCTAACAAAGAAATTTTCAGGTTTGGTAAAATCAGAATCAAGAGCATAAATTTCAGTTTCTGCTGTTAATGGTTTTTCGCCATGGTAGATAAGATCTTTTTTACCTTCTATTTTAAAATCAGGCAATTCTTTTGCCAAAGCCTTACTTCCTAAAAAATTCTCAAAAGAAAAATTTGACAATACACTGATGCCAAGCAAACCAAATCCTATATTTTTTAAGAAATTTCTGCGATCTTCTTTTTGATTGTTTTGTTTCATTGAAATATCCTTATATTTTTATGATTTTTTTATTTTATTATAAATTTTAGGAATTTAAATAATTGATTATATTAATCTTTTTGATTAAAAAAAATAATTATTTTTATAATTTTGCATATTAAAATAAAATCATTATATGTTCGAGTTTTATTACATTTTAACTAAGTTTTTTCTACAATTAAATTTTTAAAATTATTTAAGGAATAATTTTGACTTTACTTACTAATCCTATCATTATCAGTGTTGTTTTGATGACTTTACTTTGTTTGTTTCGTTTTAATGTACTTTTGAGTCTTTTGATCTCAGCTCTTGTTGCAGGTGTATTTTCTCATCTTGAACTCGTAGATACTATGAATATACTTATAAGCGGAATGAAAGAAAATTTAAAAACAGCTCTTAGCTATATACTTTTAGGGGCCATTGCCGCAGCGATTTCAAAGACAAATTTAACTGCATATTTGATTAAGATAGTAAGTCATTTTATATCTCATAAAAAATATTTATTGCTTTTGTCTATAGCTTTGATTTCTTGTTTTTCTCAAAATTTAATTCCTATTCATGTGGCTTTTATACCTTTGTTGATTCCACCTCTTTTAAGTCTTTTTAATAAACTTAAAATCGATCGTAGAGCGGTTGCTTGTGCTTTAACTTTTGGACTTACTACGCCTTATATGGTTTTGCCAGTAGGCTTTGGACTTACTTTTCAAGATCTTTTAAAAGATAATTTAAATGCAAATAATGTAAGTGTATCTTTAAATGATGTTACAAATACTATGTATTTCGCTGCTATTTGTATGATAGCAGGACTTTTTCTAGCGCTTTTTGTGTTTTATCGTAAGTCAAGAGAGTATCAAGAAGTAGAAATTGCTAAAGTGGATTTAGAAAATCTTGAAATGACGCGTAAAGAATGGGGTGTTTTAGCTGGGCTTGTTTTAACTTTAATTTTGCAAATTTTGACTATGAATTTACCTTTATCAGGGCTTTTGGGTTTTGTTTTAATGGTTATTTTGGGTGGAGTTGAATTTTCAAAAGTCAATGAAGTTTTTGATGATGGGCTTAAAATGATGGGTTTTATAGCTTTTGTTATCCTTGTTGCTGCAGGATATGGAGAAGTTTTAAAAGAAAGTGGATCAGTAGTAGATCTTGTAAATTCAGTCGTTCCTTGGATGGAGCAAAGTAAATTTTTAGCAGTATTTTTCATGCTTTTAATAGGACTTATCATCACTATGGGTATAGGTACTTCTTTTGGAACTATACCTATCATAGCTACGCTTTTTTGTCCTATTTGTTTGGAACTTGGTTTTAGTACAGCACTTATTATATTTATCTTAGGAGTAGCAGGAGCTTTAGGAGATGCAGGAAGTCCAGCCAGTGAAACAACCATGGGAACTACTGTAGGATTAAATGCTGATAAACAACACGATCACATTAAAGATACTTGCATACCAACTTTTATTTTTTATAATGGTCCATTATTGATTTTGGGTAGTATTATCGCCATGTTTTTATAATTTTTGCAAATCTATCAAAATATTTTTTAATTTATTTATTTTTAAGATAAAAATTATATCGATTTTAAAAAAATGTATGCTATAATCCTTATAAAGCTAACAAAATTTAAATCAGTCTTATAAGGAGAGCAAAATGGATTTAGAAAATATCCTAGAAAATAATCAAAGCATAGGTTTATACCACCCAAAGAACGAACACGATGCCTGTGGTATCGCTGCAGTTGCTAATATACGCGGTATTGCTTCTTATAAGGTTATTTGTGATGCTTTAGAAATTTTGATGAATCTTGAACACCGAGGTGGTGCAGGAGCTGAAGAAAATTCAGGTGATGGGGCGGGGATTTTAATCCAAATTCCACATGATTTTTTTAAAACTCAAGAATTGGGTTTTGAACTTCCTAAAAAGGGTGATTATGCTGTAGCACAGATGTTTTTATCACCCAATACTGATGCAAAAGAAGAAGCAAAAGAAATATTTTTACAAGGTTTAAAGGATAAAAAACTTGAATTTTTAGGTTTTAGAGAAGTGCCTTTTAATCCTAGCGATATAGGTGCAAGTGCTTTAAAAGCTATGCCTTATTTTTTACAAGCCTTTGTGAAAAAACCAAGTAAAATAAGTGCAGGACTTGAGTTTGAAAGAGTGCTTTATAGTACGCGTCGACTTATAGAAAAAAGAGCTATTAATGTGCCAAAATTTTATTTTTCAAGTTTTTCTTCACGCACCATAGTTTATAAAGGAATGCTTCTTTCAACTCAATTGAGCGATTTTTATCTTGATTTTAAAGATGTCAATATGAAATCAGCCATCGCTTTGGTGCATTCTCGCTTTTCGACTAATACCTTCCCAAGTTGGGAAAGAGCCCATCCAAACCGTTATATGGTGCATAATGGAGAGATTAATACCATACGCGGAAATGTTGATAGCATAAGAGCTAGAGAAGGCTTGATGCAAAGTGAGTATTTTGAAAATTTAGATGAAATTTTTCCTATCATAGCTAAGCCTAGCAGTGATTCTGCAATGTTTGATAATACTTTAGAATTTTTAGCTCTAAATGGTCGTACTTTAGAAGAAGCTTTTATGATGATGGTGCCAGAACCTTGGCATAAAAATGAAAATATGGAAAGCAAAAAGCGTGCTTTTTATGAATATCATTCTTTATTGATGGAGCCTTGGGATGGGCCTGCTGCTATAGTTTTTACTGATGGAGTGATTATGGGGGCGAGTTTGGATAGAAATGGTTTTCGTCCTTCAAGGTATTATCTTACAAAAGATGATATGCTCATACTTTCAAGTGAAACAGGGGCTTTAAAACTTGATGAAAAAAATATCAAAGCCAAAAAACGCTTAGAACCTGGAAAACTTTTACTTGTTGATACAGCAAGAGGTAGGGTTATAGCTGATAATGAAATCAAAGAGCATTATGCTAATGCTAAGCCTTATAAAAAATGGCTTAAAAATTTAGTTGAACTTGAAAAACAAAAAAGCGGAGTTTATAAACATCAGTTTTTAAAAGAAGATGAGGTTTTAAAACTCCAAAAAGCTTTTGGTTGGAGTTATGATGAGCTTAAAATGAGTGTGGCTGCTATGGCTCAAAATGGTAAAGAAGCTATAGCAGCTATGGGTGTAGATACTCCTTTGGCTATACTTTCTAAAACTTATCAACCTTTGTATAATTATTTTAAACAACTTTTTGCACAAGTAACTAATCCTCCTCTTGATGCCATAAGAGAAGAGATTGTTACTTCTACAAGGATTTATCTAGGAAGCGAAGGCAATTTATTAAAACCTGATGAAAACAATGCAAAACGCGTAAAAATAGCCTTGCCTGTGATAAGCAATGAAGAACTTTTTGAAGTTAAGGCTTTAAATAAATTTCAAGTTAAAGAATTTTCTATACTTTATGATTATTCTAAAAAAACTTTAGAAAAGGCTTTAGATGAGCTTTGCGTTAAGATAGAAGATGAGGTTAAAAAAGGTGTTTCTATTATCATTTTAAGCGATAAAGGAGTGGATGAAAAAAACGCTTATATCCCCGCTTTGCTTGCTGTTTCTGGAGTGCATAATCATCTAGTAAGAAAAAATTTAAGAACACACACAAGTCTTATTATCGAAAGTGGTGAACCTAGAGAAATTCATCATTTTGCATGTCTTTTAGGTTATGGTGCGACTGTTATTAATCCTTATTTGGTTTATGAGAGTATACAAAAACTCATTGCCAATAAAGATTTAAATTTAAGTTATGAAAAGGCGGTAGAAAATTTCATCAAGGCAAGTTCAAGTGGCATAGTCAAAATTGCTTCTAAAATGGGAGTTTCTACCTTGCAAAGTTATAATGGCTCTGCACTTTTTGAATGTCTGGGCTTAAGCTCTAAAGTGATTGATAAATACTTCACTTCTACAACTTCACGCATTGAAGGTATGGATTTAGAAGATTTTGAAAAAGAGCTCATTGCTTTACATAAACATGCTTTTAACGATACGCATAAGGCTTTAGATTCTAAAGGAATTCATGGTTTTAGAAGTGCTAAAGAAGAACATTTAATCGATCCACTTGTGATTTTTAATCTTCAGCAAGCCTGTCGCAACAAAGACTATAAAAGCTTTAAAAAATACTCGGCTTTAGTAGATGAAAAACAAGTTAATTTGCGTTCTTTGATGGAATTTGATTTTAGTGAAGCTATCAGTATAGATAAGGTTGAAAGTGTAGAAAGTATAGTTAAACGCTTTAGAACAGGGGCGATGAGTTATGGTTCTATTTCTAAAGAAGCACACGAGTGTTTAGCACAGGCTATGAATAAAATAGGTGCTAAATCAAATTCAGGTGAAGGTGGTGAGGATGAAGAACGTTATGAAATCAAAGAGGGTGTGGATAAAAACTCAGCCATTAAGCAAGTAGCAAGTGGGCGTTTTGGCGTGGATTTAAACTACTTAAGTCATGCAAAAGAAATTCAAATCAAAGTCGCTCAAGGTGCAAAACCAGGTGAGGGCGGACAATTAATGGGCTTTAAAGTCTATCCTTGGATAGCTAAGGCTAGACATTCTACTGCAGGTGTGACGCTTATTTCCCCACCTCCTCATCATGATATTTATTCTATAGAAGATTTGGCTCAACTTATTTATGACCTAAAAAATGCTAACAAAGACGCTAAAATTTCAGTAAAACTTGTAAGCGAAAATGGCATAGGAACGGTTGCTGCAGGTGTGGCTAAGGCAGGCGCGAATTTAATCCTTGTTTCAGGTTATGATGGAGGTACGGGTGCAAGTCCTAGAACTTCTATACCGCATGCTGGAATTCCTTGGGAGTTAGGCTTAGCTGAAACGCATCAAACTTTGATCTTAAATAAGCTTAGAGATAGGGTAAGATTAGAAACTGATGGAAAGCTTATGAATGGGCGTGATTTAGCCATAGCAGCACTTTTAGGAGCTGAAGAATTTGGTTTTGCAACCGCGCCTTTGATTGTTTTAGGTTGTACAATGATGAGAGTTTGTCATCTAAATACCTGTCCTTTTGGTATAGCCACTCAAGATACAGAACTTAGAGATCGTTTCAAAGGCAAAGTAGATGATGTGATTAATTTCATGTATTTTATAGCCCAGGAGCTTAGAGAATACATGGCAAGGCTTGGTTTTGAACGCCTAGATGATATGATAGGTCGCGTGGATAAACTCCGCCAAAAAAGTGTGCAAGGTAAAGCAGGAAAGCTAAATTTAGATAAAATTTTAAAATCCTTGCCTACTTATAATAGAACCGCTGTGCATTTTAAAGATTATAAAGACAATAAACTTGAAAAAACGATTGATTATAGAATTTTACTACCACTTTGTAAAAATGCTGTGGAGAAAAAAGAGCCTATCAAACTTTCTTTAGAAGTAGGAAATCAAAGTCGTACTTTTGCAACTATGCTTTCAAGTGAAATTTTAAAAACTTATGGAAAAGATGCTTTAGATGAAGATAGTATCCATATCAAAGCTATAGGCAATGCAGGCAATAGCTTTGGAGCGTTTTTGTTAAAGGGTATTAAACTTGAGATTATAGGCGATAGCAATGATTATTTAGGCAAGGGTTTAAGTGGTGGTAAAATCATAGCAAAAATTTCAAATGAAGCCACTTTTTCACCTGAAGAAAATATCATCGCAGGAAATGCTTGTTTATACGGAGCTACAAAAGGTGAAGTGTATTTAGATGGTATAGCAGGGGAAAGATTTTGTGTAAGAAATTCAGGGGCTTTGGCTGTGGTTTTAGGAACAGGCGTGCATGGTTGTGAATATATGACAGGTGGACAAGTTGTAGTTCTTGGAGATGTGGGTGCGAATTTCGCTGCTGGTATGAGTGGGGGCGTTGTTTATATCTTTGGAAGACACAATGAAGCTCATGTAAATACCGAGCTTGTGGATATTAAAGATCTTAATGCTAAGGATGAAAAAGAATTAAAAGCCGTGATAGAAAAACATATCACTTATACAGATTCTAAAAAGGCTAAAGATATTTTAGAAAAATTCGATAAAAAAGACTTTTTTAAAGTCATGCCAAGAGATTATGAAAAGATGTTAAAAATGCTTGATCTTTGTAAAAATGAAAAAGATCCAAATTTAGCAGCATTTTTGAAAATCACACAAAAATAAGGAGTAAAAATGGGAAATGCAAGAGGTTTTTTAGACTTTAAAAGAATGGATTTTAAAAAAATTGCTCCTAAGGAAAGGGTTTTAAATTTCAAAGAATTTACTATACCTTTGGATAAAAAAGAACAAGAAATTCAAGGTGGACGATGTATGGATTGTGGGGTAGCTTTTTGTCATACGGGTGTGATGAGCGAAGGAAAAGATGTGGGCTGTCCTTTAAACAATCTCATTCCTGAATGGAACGATCTTGTTTATCGTTCTTTATGGAAAGAAGCTTATGAAAGACTTGATCTTACCAATCCTTTTCCTGAATTTACCGGTCGTGTTTGCCCTGCTCCTTGTGAGGATTCTTGTGTGTGTGCGATAAATGGTGTTAGTGTGAGCATAAAAAATAATGAATTATCCATTATAGAAAATGCTTTTAAGGAAAATTTAGTAAGAGTAAATAAACCTAAGCAATACAATGGCAAAAAAATCGCTGTCATAGGAAGTGGGCCTGCTGGGCTTGCTTGTGCCAATACTTTAAATTCACTAGGTTATAAAGTAAGTGTTTTTGAAAGAAGCGATAAAATAGGCGGACTTTTGATGTATGGCATCCCTGATATGAAGCTTGATAAAAGTATAGTTCAAAGACGGGTGGATTTGCTTAAAAAAAGTGGGATTGAATTTAAAGTGAATGAAAATATAGACAGCAAAGATAAGGTTTCAAAACTTCTAAAAGAATTTGATGCTTTGGTGCTTTGTACAGGAGCAAGTAAGCCTATAGATCTTGATATAGAAGGTAGAAAGCTAAAAGGGGTTGAATTTGCCCTTGATTTTTTAACGCAAAATACCAAAACTTTGTTAAAAACAGGCAAGGGTGCAGATATGGCCAAAGGTAAAAATGTCTTGGTTATAGGAAGCGGGGATACAAGTGTGGATTGTATCGCTGTAGCGACAAGACAAGGGGCTAAATCTATAGTGCGTTTTGAAAGAAGTCCAAAAAGACCTTTGCAAAGAAGCCAAAACAATCCTTGGCCTTTAAAAGCTGACATTTTTACTACTGATTATGGTTTAGAAGAAGCCATTGCTGTATATGGCAAAGATCCTAGGGAATATCAAAAAATGACAAAGAAATTTTTAGGAAAAACTCATGTAGAAGGTGTTGAAGCAAATGATTTAAAACGCGAGTTTAAAGAAGGCAAAGCTATAAATGTCGAAATTTCAAATTCTAAAAAAACTTATAAAGCGGATTTAGTGCTTTTAGCTATGGGTTTTAGCGGGTGCGAAGAAGCTATCTCTAAAAATTTTGGAGTGAAATTAGATGAGAAAAACAACATAAGCACAGAAAATTTCCAAACCACTCATAAAAAAATCTTTGCTTGTGGAGATGCTAGAAAAGGACAATCTTTAGTTGTTTGGGCTATAAAAGATGGTATAGAATGTGCTTTGAGTTTGCATCAAAATTTAGCAAAATAATCATAAAAGTTTAAAACTTTTTCGGTGGAGTTTGCAAATTCCAAATTTAGCTATAAATTCTTTATGAGCTTTTGTGCCATAGGCTTTGTTTTTTTCAAATTCATAACAAGGAAAGTCTTTAGCTAAGAAATTCATCACCCTATCTTTACTAACTTTTGCAAGTATGCTAGCTGCACTTACTTGCAAAATGCTAGTGTCGGCTTTGATTTGTGTTTTTATCCCGTTTATACCTAGGTTGGTGTTTCCATCATATAAGAAGTTATTTTCTGTTTTAAAATGCTTTTTTATAAGTTTTAAGCCTTTTTTTAAACAAGTGCTTAAGCCTAGTGCGTCGATTTGTTCTGAAGAAAAAGCAAGTATGAGATAGTTTGAATTTTTGATGATGATTTCATAAAGTTCTTCGCGTTTTTTTTCGCTTAGTTTTTTAGAATCACACAACCCATCAAGTTGTTTGTTCAGTTTGCAAGCTGCCATCATCATAGGACCTGCTAAAGCACCGCGTCCTGCTTCATCAATACCGATTAAATTTATATCAAATTCGTTTAAAAGTTCTTTTGTGTCAAATAAAGTTTTCAAATTTTTCTAAAAAGAAGGGCAAAAATGCCCTTTTATTCTATTGTGATATCATTTTTGATTTTTTCAAAAAGCTTATCACCTATGCCTTTAACTTTTTTAAGATCATCAATACTTGTAAAATTTGCTTCTTTGCGGTATTCTAAAATCGCTTTAGCCTTAGCTTCGCCAATACCATTTAAACTTTTTAATTCTTTTAGTGTTGCAGTGTTGATATTTACAGCACCAAAGAGAAAAGCCGTTAAAGCAAAAAATAAAAATAGTAATTTTTTCATTTTCTTATCCTTTTATTAAAAAATAATTATAATATTATCTTAAAAAGGATAAGAATTTCTTAACTTAACCCAAAAATTCGCGTTTAAAATACTCTTTTGGTGCTTTACATAAAGGACAGGCTGCTGGAGCTTTTTTGCCACGATGTATATGTCCGCATACTTCACAAACCCATAATTCTTCTACTTCACTATTAAAAAATTCTTCTTCTTCGAGCATTTTTTTAAGCGCTAGATATTCTCTTTCGTGTTCGATTTCTACTTTACCAATAGCTGTAAATAATCTTGCTATAGCCTTTTTACCTTCATCTTCAGCAATTTTTGCAAAATTTGGATACATAGTTGTGTGCTCATAGTTTTCACCTTCTGCAGCACTTACTAGGTTTTTTGTA
This sequence comes from Campylobacter sp. CFSAN122748, assembly GCF_045277125.1. Taxonomy (NCBI): domain Bacteria; kingdom Pseudomonadati; phylum Campylobacterota; class Epsilonproteobacteria; order Campylobacterales; family Campylobacteraceae; genus Campylobacter; species Campylobacter sp. CFSAN122748. The sequence goes on from NZ_CP116953.1 coordinate 15,324, forward strand.
GTTACTTCTAAAGGTTTTCCATCAACGATTTCATGATAAGCTTTAAATTCTGCTCTTGCATGCCATTTTTCATTTTCAGCTGCTTCTCTAAAATGTCTAGCAACCGCATGCCAACCTTCTTCTTCAGCTACATCAGCAAATAAATCGTATTTGTTTCTCGCCATAGATTCGCCCGCAAAAGCTTTCATCAAATTTACTGCAGTTAAATCTGTAGTGATACATTTCATTTCTTCACCGCAACAACTAAGCTTACCTCCACCTACATTTTGAACTTCTACTTCATTACCACATTTTTGGCATTTATAGGTTTCATATTGTCTCATTTTGACTCCTTTTTTGATTATCAAAAAGCATTGTATTATAAAAAAATATTTTTGTCAATTAATAATTTTTATCATTTATGAAAATGTATATCAAAATAAATTTCACAAAAATTAAGCTTTGCTAAATATAATTTTAAAAAATTATTATCAGGAGTTACAATGAGAAGCGATGCGATAAAAAAAGGACATTTAAAAGCACCTAATCGTTCTTTACTTCGTGCTTGTGGTTTGAAAGATGAAGATTTTGACAAACCTTTTATAGGTGTAGCAAATAGCTATATAGATATAATCCCAGGACATTATTTTTTAAATAATTATGCTAAAATCATTAAAGATGAGATATGCAAAAATGGTTGTGTGCCTTTTGAGTTTAATACCATAGGTGTAGATGATGGTATAGCTATGGGACATGAAGGTATGCTTTATTCTTTACCAAGTCGTGAAATCATCGCAAATTCCATTGAAACAGTGATGAATGCTCATCAACTTGATGCTTTAATCTGTGTTCCAAACTGCGATAAAATCACTCCTGGTATGTTAATGGGAGCTTTAAGAGTAAATGTTCCAACCATTTTTGTAAGTGGTGGGCCTATGGCTTCAGGGGTAACTAAAAAAGGAGAAAAGATTAGTCTTAGCTCTGTTTTTGAAGCTGTAGGGGCTTATGAAGCCAAAAAAATTAGCGAAGAAGAATTTAAAGATATAGAATGTTCAGCCTGTCCAAGTGGTGGATCTTGCTCGGGAATGTTTACAGCAAATTCTATGAATACCTTATGCGAAGCTATGGGTATAGCACTAGAAGGTAATGGAACCATCTTAGCTTTAAGCAAAGAAAGAGAAGAGCTTTTAAGAAAAGCAGCGCGTCGTATTTGTGAAATCGCCTTAGATGAGCGTTTTAAAATTCGCAATATCATCACTCAAAAAGCCGTGCGTAATGCTATGGTAGTAGATATGGCAATGGGTGGAAGTAGCAATACTGTTTTACACATGCTTGCCATTTCGCGTGAAGCAGGGGTGGCACTAGATATTAAAGATTTAAATTTCATCTCAAGCAAAGTTGCACACATAGCAAAAATAGCCCCGTCGCTAAATAGTGTTTATATGGATGATATCCACAAAGCAGGCGGTGTGAGTGCAGTTATGGCTGAAATTTCAAGCAGACAAGGACATATTTTAGAACTTGATGCACTGACCATTACAGGAGAAAGTCTCAAAGAACGCTTAAAAAATGCCAAAATCAAAGATGAAAATATCATTCGTAAAGTAGATAATGCTTACTCAAAAGTAGGTGGGCTTGCCATTTTGTTTGGAAATTTAGCCGAGCAAGGTTGCGTTATAAAAACCGCAGGAATAATCGGAGAAAGAAAATTTAAAGGCAAAGCTGTTTGTTTTAACTCTCAAGATGAAGCTATAAAAGGCATTATCAAAGGCAAGGTGCAAAAAGGAAATGTTTGTGTAATACGCTATGAAGGTCCAAAAGGGGGTCCTGGTATGCAAGAAATGTTAAGTCCTACTTCACTTTTAATGGGTATGGGTTTAGGTGCTGATGTAGCTTTAATCACCGATGGTCGTTTTAGCGGGGCTACAAGGGGTTTAAGCGTTGGTCATATTTCCCCTGAAGCAGCTGAAGGTGGTCTTATAGGACTTTTAAAAGATGGAGATGAAATAGAAATTGATGTAGATGCTTATACTATCCATGCAAATGTAAGTGAAGAAGAAATTGCTAAACGTAAAAAAGAATTTGCATTGCCTCAAAAAGAGGTGTCTTCAAGATGGCTTAGAATGTATCAAAAACTTGTTAGCAATGCTAGTAAAGGTGCGGTTTTAGATATGGAATGAAAGGTTTCCTTTCATTCTTCTATGTCTTTGGTTATACGATTTCTTATATCTCTACGAACTATTTCCATGCCCCACAGCCAAACAATATGGCCAAAAATTTCAGACAGGTGTTCATCAAAAGGAATTTCAGAAAGTGGTGGAACTTCTGCAATTAAAGGCATTACAATAACATGGGCAAAAAGATAAACAAAAAATCCAAAAACTGCACCTTTCAGTAGGTAAGCCTAGTTGTTCTAGAAAAATTTTAGGTGGAGTAACACGTTCTAAAGCATCTGCTGGTCAAAAAACATTGGGATTTCTTGGAGGAAAAGGTACTTCCCAACCCCATTTAACAATAGCTCCGAAAATACCCGCTAATATACCTATAAAAAAGGCTAAAGTATAGCGCTTTTGAAAGTATTTTTTCATAATAACTCCTTTATATTTTATACAAAATAAAATTTGAAATTATAATATTTTTATTTAAAACATATTGAAAATAGTAGTATAAAAATCTTATTTAAATTTTAAAATACTCTCTTAAACTTTCACAAATTTCAAAAAAATTCACCCCATCTATGGTAGGATTTTCTTTAAAAAACTCATACATTCCTAAAAAACCACTTTCAAGTTCTTTAGACTTTACACCATAACTTATACTAAGTCCTGCTTCTATATAAGCAGCAATTTTATCGCAGTATTTAAGCGCCTTACCATCTATAGCACCAAATTCATTTTCATTAAAAGAGCTTAAACTTCCGCTGCAAAGCTCGATTTTAGCATTTTTATAAGTGCGATTTTCAAACTCATTTTTTACAAAATTTGACTCACCGTTTCTACCTTCTCTAATGCCTAAAATATAAGAAAACTCAGCCCTTAAACCCTCAGGTACAAAGGGTAAAATTCTTTCATTAATAAGTTTCATTTCATAATCATTTATGATATCATGAAGTCCATCAATGCCGTATTTTACAGGGCTGATAATATCACGTGTTAAAGACTCTGGCAAATCATGAAACAAAGCACAATAAAAATTATTCTCAAGTCTTTTATCGCAAGCCTTGATTTTTAGTGAGTAAAAATATCCTAAAATCGCCACCACAAGCATATGTCCTAAAACCGCGGTTTCTGGTATGCGTGGAGTTTGAGCCCAACGTTTTTGAAAGCGAAGTCTTCCGCTAAGATCAATAATTTTGGCTATTTTTTGATTTAAAGCAATTTTTCTAGCTCCTATAAGCTCATAGTAATCTTCTAATTCTTCTTCAACTTTGTTTTTAATCTCATCAATATCATTTAAAAAAGCTGAGGTTTGATAAACTATGTTAAATTCCCATCTTGTAGCAAAATATGAAGCTGCTTTTAAGATAAGTCTTTCTTTAGCATAAGCATTACCGTTTAAATACGCTTCAAAACGCTTTAGAAATTCCCCATCTTCTATATCTTCTATCATAGGTTCGATTTTGCTTAAAACCCAAGCATTAACTTCAGCTTTTTTTTGACGCACGATTTCATGATACACATCAGGGCGTATATCAGTTACCACAACACGACTTAAAAACTCAAAAATTCCCCCTTCTATAATCACTCTCATATCCACATCTTTTTCCATTTTAGCGATAAAATATGCGATGATGAATTTATGAGCTTGTTTGTCAAGTTCAACCAAATTTGCCATTCTTGGATAATCATTCCAACGACTGATAGAAGCGGCTTTAAAAATGTGTTCTATGAGTTTTATGTTTATCATGCTTTTGCCTTTTTTTGCAATTTAAATTTAAAAATTTTCGTTAAAATTGTGAAATTATAGCAAATTTAAGGATAAAAATGAGTAAAAAAGCACTTTGTATCATAAGTGGCGGTATGGATAGTACTTTGTGTGCTTATCTGGCCAAAAAAGAAGGTTATGAAATCATCGCTTTGCATTTTGACTATGAACAACGCACTCAAGAAAAAGAAAAAGAATGTTTTAAGCAAATTTGCAAGGCTTTAAAAGTAGAAAAATCTTATATTTTAGATGTGAGTTTTATCAAAGATATAGGGGGTAATGCCTTAACCGATAAAAGTATAGATATCCCTAAAAATGAGCTTTGCATAAGCGATGTCCCACCTATCACTTATGTGCCTTTTCGCAATGGAATTTTCTTAAGCATAGCAGGATCTTTGGCTGAAAAGGAAAATTGTGAGAGTATTTTTATAGGGGTGGTAGAAGAAGATGGCAGTGGTTATCCTGACTGTACTGATGAGTTTATACAAAAGGCACAAGAATTTATCAATGAAGGTACGAGTAAGAATTTCAAAGTTTGTATAAAAACTCCGCTTGTTAGACTAAACAAAGCTAAAATTGTAGAACTAGCCTTAAAAGAAAATGTACCTTTAGAACTTACTTGGTCTTGTTATGAGAGTGAAGATGAAGCTTGTGGGGAGTGCGATAGTTGTTTGCTTCGTTTAAGAGGTTTTGAAAAAGCAGGATTTAAAGATAAGATTAAATATAAGTCCTAGTTTTCACTAGGACTTAAAGCTTAGTTTAAAGTATAAAGCTTGTTTGCTCCATCTTGATAAGAAAGAATATTGATTTTTCCATCTTTAAAGAAAATGCTTCTAGCATTAGTGATAGAGCTTGGGAAAGCGATAGTTTTCACTACTTCTTCTTTGACTGGATCAATTACGGCAATCACATTGTGATTTTTGCTAAGTGCATAAATTTCCCCATCTTTAAAAGTCATAGAAGTTACATAAAGATCGCCTAAAGTTTTACCTTCTTTAAGATTTGCTTTTGGAGTAAATTCTCCTGAAAGAACACGATCTTTTAAAGAAACTTTAGAGATTACAAAAGTTTTAGCGTCTTTGTTGTTTGGAACAGTTGCAAGATAAAGATAATTTCCATCTGTAGTCATACTTGCTACATGGTTAAATTTTGCTCTTACGGTATCAAGTCTTCCGCGACCTAAACTTTCGCCTTGACCTTTAAATTTATCATTGCCTTTTACAAAGTCAGCGTATTGTTTAGCGATATCTTCTTCACTTGCATTAGGATTTTTTGCAAATCTTAAGAAAGATTTGTTTGAGCCCATAAGAATGAATTTATCGTTCATATAAGGTATGATACCGATGATTGGATCAATAGTAGCTGAAAAATAAGGATCAAGTTCAAAACCTTCTTTAACGCTAAAATTATTATCTAAGAAAGCTACATCCCATTTAGAACTTGCTACAAATTCGTTATTGATATAATCAAGAGTATTGATGGCTTTGTCAAAATTTATGGTTTGTTCATTTGTGATTTTAAGCTCATCATTGATTTTTGCAAATGGAGCATTGTTGATATCATTATCAAATTTTATGCCAAGTTTTTCACTTGCAGGTGCAAAAGCATAATCAGGAGCTTTAACATCGCGTTTTCCTAAGAAAGAAATATTTTGCCATAAACCATTCCAACCTTCTTTACTCCAAATGATGTATTTTGGATTTAAACTAAATCTTACAGGATCGCCTTGTCCTACATAAGGAGGAATACCTGTGCTAACAAAGGCTTGGAAAACATTTGATGCTACGATGATAGCACTGATTAAAACTGCTGCAAAGCTAAATTTAGTATATTTTCTAAACTTTTCTCCATTTAGTTCAGCTTCAAAAGCATTAAATTTAGGAGCAAAAGCAAAAATCACACCTAAGAGCAATACAACAGCCCAAAATACTACTTCAGCCCAAAAATAAGTATGGATACCAAAAACTGCTAAACCAAAACCTTGATCTAAATCTCTATGAGCGTGATTACCATAGTGAGCAAAAGATTGATAAAGCCCTACTGCTGTCATGATTAAAAGAGCAGCAAGGTATTTACCTTTCATACCATAACGAACAATGAAAAGCGCCATTACACCGATAAAGATCATTGCTTCTCTTTGTCCCCAGCAAAGCGTGCAAGGACTATCGCCCAACATATAACCAAATATCAAATTTGCAATACCTACAGGCAAGAGTATAATCAAAAAGCCTGCTAAACACATTAGTGTGTAGAAATTTTTTGTTTTATTGATTTCGTTCATTTAGCCCTTCCTTACAGATTCATTATTGTTAATAGTGCGCCTGTTTTGTGGCCAACATAGAAAAAAACCATTAAAAGCCAAGCTACCATTACCAAACCAAAAGCCAAATTTTCTTTTTCTGGTTTTTTGATAATCAGTATCAAGGCGATTAAAACTAATAAAAGTTCAAGAAACTCCATAGTATCTCCTTTGAAATAAAAACTGCTAATTTTACTTGAAAAACATAAATTAAAAATAAAATTTTTATTGAAATTTCACGTTAAGTTAAATTAACGTGAAAAAAGTTACTGAAAGCTACTTAATTTTTCGGAGAGTTTAGAGGCACCATTTAGAACATTTTGAGAGATATTATTGATTTCACATGATAAATCTTTAACAGAATTTGCAAGTTCGTTAACTTTATCTATATTTGTTCCTAAGATAAGCATTTTATCTTTTACTTCCATGCTTTTATCTTTCATGGTTTGGGTTGATTCTATAGAGCTTTCCAATTTATGCATAGAATTTACAAGTTCTTGTTGTAAATCATTGGTTTTTGAAGAGGTTTCTTTCATAGAATCATGGATAAGATCCATTAAGGCTTTGTTGTCATTGATTTGTTGGACTATAGTATTAACAGTAGCATTGATGTTTAAAAGAGATTTACTTGTTTTATCAGCAAGCTGTCCAACTTCATCGGCTACAACAGCAAATCCACGCCCATGTTCGCCTGCTCTTGCAGCTTCGATAGCTGCATTTAGGGCAAGTAAATTAGTTTGATCAGCTATGTCTTTAATGGAGTTTGTGATTTCTATAATATTATCCGCACTTTGGGTTAGATTGTCCATATTGGCTACTATATTTTGTTCTTTTTCATTGTTTTCATTTATTAAATTTACAAGTTCAGATAGAGTAAGTTCTACTTTATCCATTAGTATGTGCATATCTTGCATATTTTCTATACTTTCTTGTGCTAAATTTCCCGCAAGATTGATATGATCATCTAAAACATGAGTGATTTCTTTAACTCCTTGAATTTGTTCATGTTGCGAATTAGAGCTGTTTTCAAGCATCATAGAGTTGTTTTTGAGTTTTTGTGAATTTTGATGACTTGATTTAGCATTTTCTATGGCTTCTATGATTGAGTTTTGAACGGTGGAAATAAATGAATTAATATATTGAGCACTTTGTCCAAGCTCACTTTTTGGATCTATATTTAAACGAGAGTGTAGATTGGCTTCTTTGCTAGCTAAATTAGCGCTTAGTTTTTCTAAAGTATGAATTGGCATGATGACTTTTTTTAGTGTTAATAAAATAAAAAATACAAATAATACAAGAGTGATTCCAAATACTGCTAAAGCGATATAAAATTTAAATAAATTAGATTGTTCTATAGTATTTTGGGTAAAAGTGTTAAGTTGTTTTAACTCTTTCATGAGAGAATTATTCTCATAAATAGAAGAATTATCTTGCATAATAGAAATTTGCTTTACAATCATTTTATAGTGTTTTAAAAAAAGTTGTAAATTTTCACTTTTTGTATCATTTTTGATTTCTTTCATAAGATTGTTGAGTTGATTTAGTGTTGTTTTTTGTAAAATATTTTCAGTTGAAAGAACGCTTAACATAGAACTCATTGTTTTATAGTTGTTTTTATTTGTTTCATGGTTTTGTTCCAATTCTTCAAAATAATTTTTAGCTAGTTCAAATAAATAAAGTTTTGAATTTACTGCTATGGAATTTGCGGATTTAAAATAATTAAGCTGGATTAGTTTGGCATTAAAAATTTCTTCTGCTTTGTTTATGTCAATCCCAAAAGTTTTAAGTTTTGTAAAGTTTTCTTGCATTTTTTTTATTGCTTGCACACTTGGATCGTAGTTGATAAAATTAAAACTATTTTGAAAAATAGAATTGATTTTTTCATCTGAAATTTCTAGTTGCTGAACTATGTTTATCAAGTCTTTGTTATTTTTAGATGAAGAATAGTTATTAAAAATAATAGCCAATAAAACAAGAATGAAAGTCAAAACTAGTATAGATAAGATAATAAATTTTATCAAAAATGAACTTTTTTTATTTGTCATGATATTCTCCTGTTAAGCTTTCTAAGAATGCAACTATATTGTCAACTGTTTCTTGATCTAAAAATTTTCCTAGTTGATAGTAAGCCATAAACTGAACACAAGCATCTAAAGTAGGTATAGAACCATCATGAAAATAAGGCGCGGTTTTGGCTATATTTCTAAGACTAGGAACCTTAAATACCATTTTATCAGCTTCTCTTTTTGTGATTTCATAACGCCCTAAATCTTCTTGGTTTGGGTATTCTTCAAAAATACCGATTTTTTGAAACATATTCCCGCCTATATTTTGACCTTGATGACAAGAGATGCAGCCATTAGCTTTAAAATCTTCGTAACCTTTTTTAGCTTGAGTTGAAATAGCATTTTGATCCCCGCTAAGATAGCGATCAAAAGGAGAATTTGGGGTGATTAAGGTTTTTTCAAATTCAGCAACTGCAAGGGCTATGTTTTCTACCGTAACTTCTCCATAAAGTTTTTTAAAAGTTTTTACATAATTTTCATTTGAATTAACTTTTTGTAAAAGAAGTTCAGGACTTAGCCCCATTTCTTTTGGATTGAAAAAAGGTCCCATAGCTTGTTCTGTTAAATCTTTAGCTCTGCCATTCCAAAATTGCACAAAATTAAACACAGAATTAAAGGTTGTAGGAGTGTTAAAGGGTTTATCGAGTTGATTATCAACTCCTATTGAAAATTCAAGCCCATCAACACCGTGTTGATCAAGCCTATGGCAAGTATTGCATGAAACTTTTCCATCTTTAGATAAACTTTTATCCATATAAAGACTTTTTCCAAGTTCAGCTTTTTCTTTATCATAAGAGATGGAATTTGGAATAGGGGTTATCATATCTACTGCAAAGACTATATTTACATAAGATAAACATAAAATCATTATTATTTTTTTCATGATAAATTTCTGCCTTAATTTAAGTTTTTAAAATGCCATTATAGTATAATTTTAGTAAATTATTTAATAATTGATATTTTTTATTTTATTACAAAGTTCTCCTGAATTTTCTATAACGCAACGTACTTTATCTCCTGATTTTAAAAAAGTAGGTGGATTTAACCCCATACCTACTCCACTAGGAGTTCCCATAGATATAATACTTCCAGCTTTTAAAAGCATGCCTGCACTAAGTTCTTCTAAGACATAAGCAATATCAAAAATAAACAATTGAGTGTTAGAGTTTTGGCGTAGTTCATCATTGACATAGCTTTGAAGTTGGAGTTTAGGAGGATAAGAAATTTCATCTACGCTTGTGATATAAGGTCCCATTATAGTGCTACCTTCAAGACTTTTTGCTTGGTAGAATTGTTTGTGGCGTTTTTGAAGTTCGCGAGCTGAAATTTCATTGATAATAGTATAGCCAAAGATATAATCTTTTGCATCTTTAGCTTTGATTTTATAAGCATCTTTACTTAAAATAAATGCAAGCTCGCATTCATAATCAAGCTGAGAAGTTACATCTGCATGTAAAGGTATATCGCCAAAAGGTGGCGTAGCTTGATTGCAACGTTTTCCAAAATATACAGGATATTCTCTTTCTTCAAATTTTTCACCCTTAAATTTGGCAGATTCTTTGGCATGATCTAAAAAATTAATCCCAAGACATATAATATCTTGACGAGGTTCTATAATAGGGGCTAGATAATTTTCTTGTGGAATTTCATAGGCTATTTTAGAATCCAAGTCTGTAAGTTTGTGTTTAAATTTATCAAAATGGATAATAAATTCATTCATATCGTTAGCTTCAATGCCAAGATCATCAAAACTTACAATTTTTCCACTAGAATTTAGTACTCCTAGATTGGGTTTTTGACCCTGTATAAAATTAACAAATTTCATTTGGAAAATCTCGCTTTTTTATTTAATTATACTTAAAGTTTTAGCAAGAATTATTTTTTTGTTTTAAAATTTGGTAAAAAAGTGATTGATTGTAGCGTAGTGAAACATCATTTTATTTTATAGAATTGTTGAAAATTTCTTTTATGTTTATTTTTGAGTTGATATTAAAATTTTGATTTTTATATTGAAATTTCAAACGATAAGAATGCAAACACAAACGCAAGGCACCTGTAAGTTTTAAGCGTTCTTTGGGGGTTAATTTTTCATCTAAAATACTTTCGATTTGTTCTTTGCTAAGCCCATAAAGTGGATCGCCTAAAATGGTATGATTTTTATAGTGTAAATGCACTCTTATTTGGTGTTGTCTGCCTGTTAAGGGTTTGCAGAGTAAAAGAGTAGCGTTGATTTTAGGAAAGTATTCTAAAATTTCAAACTCAGTGATAGCTTGTTTTCCTTCCTTACAAATTTGCATCCTTGTTTTTACATCATCGTAGTTTTTGGCTAAATTTATGGCTTTATCAATTATAAAATTTTCTTCTATTTTTCCGTTAGCTAGAGCAAGGTATTCTTTTTGAACCAGTTTTTTTTCAAACAAAGCTTTAAGATCAATTTGAGCTTTTTTATTTTTGGCTACAAGTATAAGTCCGCTCGTTTCTTTATCAAGTCTGTGTGCTACGCAAGCTTCTTTTCCCCAAAGATGCCAAATTTCATCACTAAGACTGTATTTACAATGTCTACCATTTGGATGACTTAAGATCCCACTTTCTTTTTCAAGTATGGCAAAGTCTTCATTTTCAAAGACAATTTCTACTCCTTTGGGATTGTTTTCATAGACTATAAGCTCTACTAAACCATTTAAAATTTCATTCTTTTCTTCTACTAAAATTCCATCACAAAAAAGTCTTTTTTTGTCTATGAGTTTTTGTGCTTCATTTATGCTAATTTTTAAATTTTCCATAAGGACTTGAAATGCCTTTTTTCCATTATTTGAGAGTTTTATTTTTATGTAAGCCATTTAATAACTTTCTTAGGATAATTTGATATAATTTCTGTTTTTTAAAATATAAAATTATAGCTAAAAAGGTTTCAAAGATGGTTGAAAGATATAGCAGAGAAATCATGGCTAAAAAATGGGACATGCAAGCAAAATACGATGCGTGGTTAAAAGTAGAATTAGCCGCTGTAAAAGCTTGGAATAAACTCGGTCTCATTAATGACACAGACTGCGAAAAAATTCTTAAAAATGCAAAATTTGATATTGCAAGAATAGACGAAATAGAAAAAACCACAAAACACGATGTTATCGCTTTTCTTACAAGTGTAAGTGAAAGTTTGGGAGAAGAGAGTCGTTTTGTGCATTATGCAATGACAAGTTCTGATTGTATAGATACGGCTGTTGCTTTACAGATAAAAGAGAGTTTGGAGCTTATTTTAGAAGATGTTTCTTTGCTTTTAGAAGTGATCAAAAAGCGTGCTTTGGAGCATAAAAATACCTTAATGGTAGGAAGAAGTCATGGAATTCATGGAGAGCCTATCACTTTTGGTTTAGTGTTAGCTATTTGGTATGATGAAATTTTGCATGCAAAAGAGCTTTTAGAACATGCAAAAGAAGTGATAAGCTATGGAAAAATCAGTGGTGCAATGGGAAATTTTGCTCATGCTCCTTTAGAATTTGAAGAAGAAGTTTGTAAAAATTTAGGTCTTAAAGCTGCCCCTGTTTCAAATCAAGTGATCCAAAGAGATCGTTATGCTCAAGTTATTTCTGCTATTGCAATTTTAGCTTCAAGTTGTGAGCAAATCGCTGTAGCGATAAGACATTTTCAAAGAACTGAAGTTTATGAGGCTGAAGAGTATTTTAGTGTAGGACAAAAAGGAAGTTCAGCTATGCCACATAAAAGAAATCCTGTTTTAAGTGAAAATATCACAGGGCTTTGTCGTGTGCTTAGATCTTTTGTAACTCCAGCTTTAGAAAATGTTGCACTTTGGCATGAAAGAGATATATCTCATTCTAGTGTTGAAAGATTTATTTTGCCTGATGCTTTTATCACGGCTGATTTTATGCTTATGCGTCTTACAAATTTGATTGATAAGCTTTTAGTTTATCCTGAAAATATGATGAAAAATTTAAATCTTACAGGCGGGCTTGTATTTTCAGGGAGGGTGCTTTTAGAGCTTCCATTTAAAGGCATTAGTCGTGAAGAAGCTTATAAAATAGTTCAAAGAAACGCTATGAAAGTTTGGGCAGATTTGCAAAATGGTAAGGCTGCTATCAATGAAAAAAATGAAAGTTTGTTTTTGTTAGCGCTTTTAAGCGATGAAGATTTAAGAAAAAGTTTGAGCGAAGAGGATGTAAGAAAATGTTTCGATTATAACTACTATACAAAAAATGTTGATGTAATTTTTAAAAGAACATTTAAATAAAAAGCAAGGAAGGCAATGAAAGTTATTAAAAGAAATGGTCGTACAGAAGAATTGGATGTTTCTAAGATCAAAAAATGCACCTCTGATGCTGTAAAAGATTTAGAAGGTGTGAATTTAAGCGAACTTGAACTCGATGCAAAGATTCAATTTCGTGATGGAATTTCAACTGAAGAAATTCAAAAAACTTTAATTAAAACTGCAGTAGATAAGATAGATATTGATTGTCCAAATTGGACCTTTGTTGCAGCTAGACTTTTTTTATTTGATTTATATAAAAAAGTTAATGGTATGAATCGCTATAATCATTTGCGTGAGTATTTTGAAAAGGGCGAAAAAGAAGGAAGAATCTTACTTGGTCTTAAAGAAAAATACGATTTAGATGATTTAAATGCTTATATTAAACCTGAACGCGATATGCAATTTACTTATCTTGGTATTAAAACTTTATATGATAGATACTTGATTAAAGATAGTAAAGGTATGCCTATAGAACTTCCTCAACAAATGTTTATGGCCATTGCGATGTTTTTAGCGCAGAATGAATTTAATCCTCAAGAATGGGCGAAGAAATTTTATGATTTAATTTCTAAATTTGAACTCATGCTTGCAACTCCGACTTTATCTAATGCAAGAACAACGCGCCATCAGCTTAGTTCTTGTTATATAGGATCAACCCCTGATAATATTGAAGGTATTTTTGATTCTTACCAAGAAATGGCTTTGCTTTCTAAATTTGGTGGCGGTATAGGTTGGGATTGGTCTAAAGTGCGTGCTATGGGTGGAAGCATAGATGGGCATAAAAATGCCGCAGGAGGGATTATACCTTTCTTGAAAATTACTAATGATATTGCCGTGGCAGTAGATCAGCTAGGAACCAGAAAAGGAGCTATAGCTGTTTATATAGAACCTTGGCACATGGATATAAGTGATTTTATTGATTTGCGTAAAAATTCAGGTGAAGAAAGACGCCGTGCCCATGAACTTTTCCCTGCTTTATGGATCAATGATCTTTTTATGAAGAGAGTAAGAGCTAATGATAAATGGACTCTTTTTGATCCTGCAGATACAGCAGATTTATGTGATTTATATGGCGAGGCTTTTGAAAAACGCTATGAAGAATATGAAAAAGATGAAAGCATTACCAAAGAAATCGTAGAAGCTAAAGAGCTTTGGAAGAAAATTTTGCTAAATTATTTTGAAACAGGCTTGCCATTTTTATGTTTTAAGGATAGTGCTAATAGAGCAAATCCAAATGCTCATGTAGGAATTATTAGAAGTTCAAATTTATGTACTGAAATTTTTCAAAATACCGAGCCAAATTATTATCAAATTAAAGTAGTTTTTGAAAATGGAGATGAACTTCATTTTGATGAAGAACAAAAAGTTGCGATCGATGGGGGATATGAAAAACCAGCCAAAAAAATCTCAACTTTAGATAGTATTGATGGTAATAAAGTTTATATAGTAGAAAAATATAAAAATGATGGAAAAACAGCCGTTTGTAATCTAGCAAGTATAAATCTTAGCAAAGTATATACTAAAGAAGATATAGAGCGTGTTGTGCCAACGGCTATTCGTATGCTTGATAATGTGATAGATTTAAATTTTTATCCTCATAGAAAAGTAAAAGATACAAATTTAAAATCTCGCGCCATAGGTCTTGGAGTCATGGGTGAGGCACAAATGCTTGCTGAAGCTAAGATTTATTGGGGAAGCGATGAGCATTTAAATAAAATCGATGAGATTATGGAACAAATTAGCTTTGAGGCTATTAATGCGAGTTCAAATTTAGCTCTTGAAAAAGGTTCTTATGAGGATTTTGAAGGATCAAATTGGAGCAAGGGGATTTTTCCTATTGATGTAGCAAGTCCTAAGGCTAAAGCTTTAACTTTAAGAGAGGGCTTATTTGATCAAAGTGAATGCGACTGGGTTAAACTTAGAGAAAAAGTTAAAAAAGATGGTATGAGAAATGGTTATTTGATGGCCATTGCACCTACTTCTTCTATTTCTATTTTGGTGGGTACTACGCAGACTATAGAACCTGTTTACAAAAGAAAGTGGTTTGAACAAAATTTAAGTGGTATGATACCTGTTGTTGTGCCAAATTTAAGCCTTGATACTTGGCAATACTATACTCCAGCCTACGAACTTGATCAAAAAATTCTTGTAAAGGCTGCTGCTGTGCGTGGTAAATGGATCGATCAAGGGCAGAGTTTAAATATCTTTTTATCGCTTGATAAAGCAAGTGGGGGATATTTAAATGAAATTTATCAACTCGCTTGGGAGCTTGGAGTAAAATCTACTTATTATCTAAGAAGCGAAAGCCCTGATAGTGAAAAAGTCAATGTTGCAGATCGTAGCATAGAATGTGAAGGTTGCCAATAAATACTAAAACCCAATGAAAAATTATTGGGTTTTAAGAAATTAAGAATTGTAAATTTCTTTATCTAGGGCTTTTAGATTTTTTGCAGTACAAAGTGCCGAAGTCATAGCTCCTGAGACATTACTTGCTGTTCTTGCCATATCTATAATAGGATCTATAGCTAAAATCAAACTTAGCATGACAAAATTATTACCAAATCCAATCCCTGTTAGCATAATAGAAGCTGCCATAGTTGCACTTCCAGGTACTCCAGCTATACCCAAGGATCCAATAACAGCTACCAAAACTATCATTAAAGCAAATGTAAAATCAATATGTGTATGTGTAGCAAAAGCTACAAAAACTGCCGCTAAAGCTGGAAAATATCCCGCACAACCATTAAGTCCTGTTGTTGTACCTATAGATGCTACAAAATTAGCTATAGCTGAATTAACTCCAAATTTATTTTGCAAAGTTGAAGTAGTCATAGGCAAAGTGCCCAAAGAAGATCTTGAGCTAAATGCAAATAACCATACAGGAAATGCTTTTTTTGCATATTTTATAGGGTTTAGCCCTTGTGAAGCAAGAAGTAAAAAATGCACCCCGAACATCATAAACATAGCTATATAAATAAGCATTATAAAAAGTCCAGCTGTTTTGATAGCTTCAAAACCATTGCTTAAAAGCACATTAGCCATCATACAAACTACAGCATAAGGCATAAATCTAATAACTGTAGCAGTCATGTTCATCATAATATTATAAAAGGTTAGGATAAAATTATGAAAACTTTTAAAGGCTTGTTCATACTCTTCTTTTTTAGAAATTTTTTTAGCACTAATTCCTATAAAAAAAGAAAAAATGACAATAGCTATAATATTTTCTTTATTAATAGCTGCAATGATGTTGCTAGGTATTAGCCCTAGTATAATATTTGAAAAAGTTTGAATTTCGCGAATTTGTTTATTTCCTTCATATATAGCAAAATTACTTCCTAAATCAAAACTATAACCTAAAAATATACCCAAGGTTGCAGCTATGGCTGTGCTAAAGAGTATCCAAAAAAGACTTATTCCAAGCAAGGAGGATATTTTGATATTTTTATCAATTTCTATAATTACTTTTATAATGCAAATGCTTACAAGAGGAACAACCAGCATTTTTATAAAAGCTACAAAAACAGAACTTACAAATGCAAACCAATGTTTTGTTTCGCTATACCAAAGAATATTACTTGCTTCTTTAGCATCTGGAAAATTTGCCAAATATTGCAAAGCAAAACCAAACCCCAAACCCATTAAAAGCGCAAATAGCATGCGAAGAGAAAAATTGATTTTTATATCCCGCATTTTTTTTAATGCGTAAAAAACAACACAAAGCATAGCAAGAGTAGTTATAGTATGAGCTTGTGAAAGCATTAGAAAATCTTGAAAAAATTGTTTATCCATAAAAAGTCCTTATAAGAAACTATAATCAAGCACAAGGTATATGAAAATATACTTGCGTAAAGCTTGATTTTATAAATGGTAGCATAACAATATTTTAAATAAGATAAAATTAGTATGATTTATTCTATATCTTTATGTAAGCAATGTTCAAATATAAATTTGTGTTCTTGTGGCAAGGCTTCAAATAAAGCATTTGCTAAATTTCTAATCTCCCAAAGAGCTGATTTTGAACTACGCAAAGAAATGAAATTCTGCAAACTTCTTGCATTAATCGTTAGTGTAAGTTCAGTTTTATAGCTTTCTGGTAAGCAGTATTTGGCTATATCTAGACTAATGCTTTTTTGTAAAATAGTGCGTAAATTTTCTAAGGCTTTAATGCTTGCGTTATCAACCTCTTCATTGCCACAAAGCACAAGATAACGGCTTGCATTTTCAAAATCTCCTATTTTAAATTCAGCTTCATTGCGAAGTTCTTTTAAGGTATAACGCGTGCTTTTTACACTAGGACTAGTGTGACGGTGTCTTGCAACTTCTTGTAAGCAAGCTCTTGAAATTCCTTGTATATAAAAAGTATAGTTTAGATGTTCTAAGGTTGAAGCGTGTTTGAATTTGTTGCCCACGCGATCGATAAGTTCTTTATCTTTTTCGCCACCGCAATCGCCTTTTTCAAAGCTTTGCCAACAAGTTCTTGTTGCATGAGAACAAACAGATAATGGAGTGTGAAAAAGTAAAGTGATTTGCATGCTTATTCCTTTTTTGATAAAAATATTTTTTGTAATTCTTGCATTTTTTACTTAAAATTCTAATGAAATAAAAAGTTTTATCAAGCTATAATTAGATAAAAAAATAAGGCTTATTATCAATGAAACAAACAAAATATATTTTTGTAACAGGTGGAGTTTTAAGTTCTTTGGGTAAAGGGATAGCCGCTGCTTCTATCGCAACACTTTTAAAAAATTCAGGGCTTAAAGTGAGTATTTTAAAAGCTGATCCTTATATCAATGTTGATCCAGGCACTATGAGTCCTTTTGAGCATGGAGAGGTTTTTGTAACTGATGATGGAGCAGAAACGGATCTTGATTTGGGGCATTATGAGCGTTTTTTGGATGAGAGTTTATCTCAAGATAATAACTTCACTACAGGACGGGTTTATCAAAGTGTGATTGAAAAAGAAAGGCGTGGAGAATATCTTGGCAAAACCATTCAAGTTATCCCTCATATAGTAGGAGAAATCAAAGATCGCATTAAAAAAGCAGGAGAAGGCAAAGATATACTTATCGTTGAAATAGGCGGAACTGTTGGGGATATAGAAGGCTTGCCTTTTTTAGAAGCTATTCGTGCTTTGCGTTTGGAAGTGGGTAAAAATAATGCTATGAATATTCATCTTACTCTAGTACCTTTTATTAAGGCTGCAGGGGAATTAAAAACAAAGCCAACTCAACATAGTGTAGGCGAGTTAAGGCGCATAGGCATTAGTCCTGATATGATTATTTGTCGTAGTGAAAAAGCTCTTGATAGAGATTTAAAAGATAAAATTGCTATTTCTTGCGGGGTGGAAAAAAATTGCGTGATAGAAAGTGTTGATGCGGCTAGTATTTATCAAATTCCACTTAATTTTTTAAAGCAAGATATTTTAAGCCCTATTGCTGAAATTTTGGATTTGAAAAATTTAAAACCTAATATGGAAAATTGGGACTCTTTGGTAAAAAGAGTTATAGCTCCAAGCAATGAAGTTAAAATCGCTTTTGTAGGCAAATATGTGGATTTAAAAGAAAGTTATAAAAGCCTTACTGAAGCTATTATACACGCAGGTGCAGCCCTAGATACTAAAGTGGAGTTAAAATGGGTAGATAGTGAAAAACTTGAAAATATGGAAAGTTCTGAAGTATTTAAAGATGTGAGTGGAATTTTGGTTGCTGGGGGATTTGGATATCGTGGTGTAGAAGGTAAGATAAAAGCCATTCAATACGCAAGAGAAAATAAAATTCCTTTTTTAGGAATTTGTTTAGGTATGCAGCTTGCTTTGGTGGAATTTGCTAGAAATGTATTAAAACTTAAAGATGCAAATTCAAGTGAATTTAATGAAAAATGCCAAAATCCTGTGGTTTATTTGATTGATGAATTTATGGATACAAATGGAGAAAAACAAATTCGTACTGCAAAAACTCCTTTAGGTGGAACTATGCGTTTAGGGGCTTATAAATGTGATATCAAGGAAAAATCCCTTTTGGCCAAGGTTTATAATGAAGTAAAGAGTGTAAAAGAACGCCATCGTCATCGCTATGAAGCAAATCCAAAATATAGAGCAGATTTTGAAAAACACGGTTTGATTGTAAGTGGTGAAAGCAAAGGATTGATTGAAGCAGTTGAGCTTAACTGTCATCCTTTTTTCTTGGCTGTGCAGTTTCATCCAGAATTTACATCAAGACTTGAGCATGTTAATCCTGTGATTTGCAGTTTTATCAAGGCAGCTATAAACTATGAAGATAATTAATAAAAATGAAATTAAAAAAATTTTGGCTTCACGCTTTGAAAAAGATTTGCATACCAAACTTTGTGATCTGCCTTTGCCATGCTGTTTAAAGGATGCATATAAAGCAGCTAATCGCATCAAAGAAGCTGTAGAAAAAAATGAGAAAGTCGCCATAGTAGGAGATTATGATGTTGATGGAATCATTTCTTGTGTTATTATGGCAGAATTTTTCGATGATATAGGTTTTGATTATATTATAAGAATTCCAAATCGTTTTAAAGATGGATATGGATTAAATGCTGAGATCATCAACGAACTTGATGTAAATTTAATAATAACAGTAGATAATGGAATAGCTGCTCTTGAAGCAGCCAAACTCTGTAAAGAAAAAAATATAGATTTGATTATCACTGATCATCATATGCCTCAAGATGTTTTACCTGATGCTTTTGCCATTATCAATCCAAAGCAAAAAGATTGTGATTTTCCAGAAATTGAAATTTGTGGAGCTCAAGTCGCATGGTATTTGATAGCGGCTTTAAAAGAGGTGTGCAAGCTTAAATATGACATGTGTAAATTTTTAGAACTTTTGGCGATTGCAATTGTTGCAGATATGATGGAACTTAGAGATTTAAATCGTGCTTTAGTAAGGCGTGGCATAGATCATATTAACAAATCTAAAAGGGCTGCTTTTAGGGCTATTAAGCATTATTATCAAAAGGATAAATTTGCTCTTGATAATATAGGATTTTTAATTGCTCCGCTTATAAATAGTGCTGGAAGAATGGATGATGCAAGTATTTCTTATGAATTTTTACACACTAAAGATTTTAATAAAGCTTTAGAATATCTAGAGCAAATTGTTAGTTTTAATGAAAGTCGTAAAGATGAAGAAAAACAGCTTTTTGAAGATAGTTTAAATCAAATCGATGAAAACGATTCTTGTATTGTGGTATCGGGTTTAAATTGGCATGAAGGTGTTTTAGGGATTGTGGCAAGTCGTTTAGCTAAACATTTTAATAAACCTGCTTTTGTATTTTCTCAAAATGAAGAACACTTAAAAGGCAGCGCAAGAAGTGTTGGCAAGATTGATATTTTAGCTTTAATTTCTAAGACAAATTCTATATTAAGCAATTATGGTGGCCATAAAGGTGCTGCTGGAATCAGTTTAAACTCTGAAAATTTTGAACAATTTAAAAATAAAATCAAAAAAGAATGTTCGCAAATTTCTGAAAGTGAATTTTTGGATACAGATGAAATTTTAGGAATCTTAGAACCTAGCGAAATTGATTTTGAAATGCTTGAAATTTTAGAATCTTTTGAACCTTTTGGACATAAAAATCCACGACCTTTTTTTGTTTTAGAAAATCTTTGTGTAAAAAATAAAAAACTTCTAGGTAAAGATGAAAAACACTTAAAGCTTGTTTTAACTAAGGAAAATAAAACCATAGAAGCTTTATTTTTTAATTTTGATAAAGAGCCAGAATTGAATCAAAATATTTCTTTGCTTGGAAGTATTTCTAAGAATGAATTTAGGGGAATGGTAACTCCACAGTTTGTTGTTAAAGAGATTTTATAAAAATTTTTACTTATAATTTGCATTAATAACATTAAAAAATTAATATACAAGAGATTAAAAAATTATTTATATGTTGTCTTTTTATAGGAGTATGTATGAAAAAAGCTAAATCAAGGATTGCTATTTTAGGAACAGGCGGAACGATAGCAGGCTTCATTGATAGCACTATTGCTACAACAGGATATGCGGCCGGAGCCATTGATATAGATGTATTAATTAAAGCAGTTCCGCAAATTAGAGATTTAGCAGATATTAGTTGGGAGCAAATAGCAAATATTGATAGTTCAAATATGTGTGATGAAATTTGGTTAAGGCTTGCTAAAAAAATTGCTAAGCTTTTTGCTGAGGGGATAGACGGTGTGGTGATAACTCATGGTACTGATACTATGGAAGAAACTGCTTATTTTTTAAATTTAACCATTAAAAGTGATAAGCCCGTAGTTCTAGTTGGCGCTATGCGTCCATCAACTGCTATAAGTGCGGATGGTCCGAAAAATCTTTATAATGCAGTGGCATTAGTTGTCAATAAAGAAGCTAAGAATAAGGGTGTTATGGTAGCTATAAATGATAAAATTTTAAGCGCTAGAGGCGTAGTAAAAACTCATAGTTTAAATGTTGATGCTTTCTCTTCTCCTGATTTTGGGGATTTGGGTTATATAGTAGATGGTAAAGTCTTTTTCTATAATAATGTTACTAAAGCTCACACAAAAAATGCTCCTTTTGATGTAAGCAAACTCACAAGTTTGCCAAAAGTAGATATTCTTTATAGCTATTCAAATGATGGTAGTGGTGTCGCTGCAAAAGCTTTATTTGAACATGGAACTAAGGGCATAGTTGTTGCAGGAAGTGGAGCAGGAAGTATACACAAAAATCAAAAAGATGTTTTAAAAGAGCTTTTAAAAAAAGGGCTTAAGGTTGTTGTAAGTTCAAGGGTCGTAGCAGGTTGTGTTGCTGTGAGTGATTCAGATGAAAAATTAGGTTTTATTAGTGCTGAAGATTTAAATCCTCAAAAAGCAAGAGTTTTGCTTATGTTAGCACTTACAAAAACAAGTGATCCTAAAAAAATTCAAGAGTATTTTTTAAAATATTAAAATTTTTTAAATATTTCTAAACTTAGGGAACTTATCTTCCCTAAGTCAAGCCTTTCAATCCTATTAATAGTATATTATATCTTGTATTTTTTATTATCATTTAAAATCCCCCCCCCCCGCCATTTTTAAACCCACCAAATACTTAATATAAATACTTACACAAATATTTATACTATTTAATCCTTTGTTTAATACACTTTTAAGTTTAATTGGTTATACTTTCATTTCCTTTTTTTGAAAAAAGGACTTAAAATCTTTTAAATTATAAAGTTTCACTAGCTTAGTAGATTTTATAAATTAACTCTTTTGGTTTTTGTCTTATAAACTAAAAGCTTTTTTATAAATCTTGTTTTTTAATTTAAAAACTTTTCTTTTAAAAATGATTTTTTGTTTTGTTCTTTTAACTTAGTATTGTTATTCAAATCTTATTAGTCAATCTTTGAAATCTAAATAAGTGATCGATTGAGCCAGAAAAGATTTAGGCATAAGCAATTATGTAAAATCTATTCAATCTAATAATTAAAAAGATTAAAAGCTTTTCTTTTAATCTTTCATAACTTTTTCTTTGAAGAAAAAGATTAAACTATCTATAATTTTTATGGAGAGTTTGATCCTGGCTCAGAGTGAACGCTGGCGGCGTGCCTAATACATGCAAGTCGAACGATGAAGCTTCTAGCTTGCTAGAAGTGGATTAGTGGCGCACGGGTGAGTAAGGTATAGTTAATCTGCCCTACACAAGAGGACAACAGTTGGAAACGACTGCTAATACTCTATACTCCTGCTTAACACAAGTTGAGTAGGGAAAGTTTTTCGGTGTAGGATGAGACTATATAGTATCAGCTAGTTGGTAAGGTAATGGCTTACCAAGGCTATGACGCTTAACTGGTCTGAGAGGATGATCAGTCACACTGGAACTGAGACACGGTCCAGACTCCTACGGGAGGCAGCAGTAGGGAATATTGCGCAATGGGGGAAACCCTGACGCAGCAACGCCGCGTGGAGGATGACACTTTTCGGAGCGTAAACTCCTTTTCTTAGGGAAGAATTCTGACGGTACCTAAGGAATAAGCACCGGCTAACTCCGTGCCAGCAGCCGCGGTAATACGGAGGGTGCAAGCGTTACTCGGAATCACTGGGCGTAAAGGGCGCGTAGGCGGATTATCAAGTCTCTTGTGAAATCTAATGGCTTAACCATTAAACTGCTTGGGAAACTGATAGTCTAGAGTGAGGGAGAGGCAGATGGAATTGGTGGTGTAGGGGTAAAATCCGTAGATATCACCAAGAATACCCATTGCGAAGGCGATCTGCTGGAACTCAACTGACGCTAAGGCGCGAAAGCGTGGGGAGCAAACAGGATTAGATACCCTGGTAGTCCACGCCCTAAACGATGTACACTAGTTGTTGGGGTGCTAGTCATCTCAGTAATGCAGCTAACGCATTAAGTGTACCGCCTGGGGAGTACGGTCGCAAGATTAAAACTCAAAGGAATAGACGGGGACCCGCACAAGCGGTGGAGCATGTGGTTTAATTCGAAGATACGCGAAGAACCTTACCTGGGCTTGATATCCTAAGAACCTTTTAGAGATAAGAGGGTGCTAGCTTGCTAGAACTTAGAGACAGGTGCTGCACGGCTGTCGTCAGCTCGTGTCGTGAGATGTTGGGTTAAGTCCCGCAACGAGCGCAACCCACGTATTTAGTTGCTAACGGTTCGGCCGAGCACTCTAAATAGACTGCCTTCGTAAGGAGGAGGAAGGTGTGGACGACGTCAAGTCATCATGGCCCTTATGCCCAGGGCGACACACGTGCTACAATGGCATATACAATGAGACGCAATACCGCGAGGTGGAGCAAATCTATAAAATATGTCCCAGTTCGGATTGTTCTCTGCAACTCGAGAGCATGAAGCCGGAATCGCTAGTAATCGTAGATCAGCCATGCTACGGTGAATACGTTCCCGGGTCTTGTACTCACCGCCCGTCACACCATGGGAGTTGATTTCACTCGAAGCCGGAATACTAAACTAGTTACCGTCCACAGTGGAATCAGCGACTGGGGTGAAGTCGTAACAAGGTAACCGTAGGAGAACCTGCGGTTGGATCACCTCCTTTCTAGAGTACAAAGTAATAAGTCTCACAACTATTACTTCAATATATAAACTCAATTGATTCTTGTTTAGATTTCAAAGATTGATGATAAAGCTAATTGTTTATGGGGAATTAGCTCAGCTGGGAGAGCGCCTGCTTTGCACGCAGGAGGTCAGCGGTTCGATCCCGCTATTCTCCACCATTTATTAAGGGCCTATAGCTCAGCTGGTTAGAGTGCACCCCTGATAAGGGTGAGGTCACAAGTTCAAGTCTTGTTAGGCCCACCATAAAAAAGATTTGAATAAAGAAGCTTTAAAATCTAAAGCAAGTATATAAAATAGATTAAATATAAAATATAAACTCTATACTTAGATTTATTTTTATCTTTAACTATAAAAGAATATACTTTAATAGATATAAGTAGCATATACATTATGCATTTATATTTATAATGATTATGTTAATATATATACTTCCTTTAGGTTTTAAACCTAAATGTTCTTTTAATTATCATTGTTAAGAGTCACAAGCAAGTTTTAATAAAAACAATTTTACAGGACTTGTTAAAGGATAAAACCTATTTATCTTTTCTTTAGTTTAACTTAACTTTTAGCTGTCTTCTCTTCTATGAATAAAGAGAATATTAGATTTAAGGATTATAAATTAAAGACAAGTTTCAAACTCACAGCTTAGTTGAGACTAAATCATTTAGTTTTATATTAAGTGTTTGAATGCTTTCCGTCTTAAGATAAAGAAGTCTTATCATAAAAACTTTAACAAGGAAGTGATGCGTTTTAGAATCAATAATAAAAGGTAAAAAAGGTAAGCTACTAAGAGCGAATGGTGGATGCCTTGACTGGTAAAGGCGATGAAGGACGTACTAGACTGCGATAAGCTACGGGGAGCTGTCAAGAAGCTTTGATCCGTAGATTTCCGAATGGGGCAACCCAATGTATAGAGATATACATTACCTATATAGGAGCGAACGAGGGGAATTGAAACATCTTAGTACCCTCAGGAAAAGAAATCAATAGAGATTGCGTCAGTAGCGGCGAGCGAAAGCGCAAGAGGGCAAACCCAGTGCTTGCACTGGGGGTTGTAGGACTGCAATGTGCAAGAGGTAAGTTTAGCAGAACATTCTGGAAAGTATAACCATAGAGGGTGATAGTCCCGTATGCGAAAAACAAACCTTAGCTAGCAGTATCCTGAGTAGGGCGGGACACGAGGAATCCTGTCTGAATCCGGGTCGACCACGATCCAACCCTAAATACTAATACCAGATCGATAGTGCACAAGTACCGTGAGGGAAAGGTGAAAAGAACTGAGGTGATCAGAGTGAAATAGAACCTGAAACCATTTGCTTACAATCATTCAGAGCCCTATGTAGCAATACAGGGTGATGGACTGCCTTTTGCATAATGAGCCTGCGAGTTGTGGTGTCTGGCAAGGTTAAGCAAACGCGAAGCCGTAGCGAAAGCGAGTCTGAATAGGGCGCTTAGTCAGATGCTGCAGACCCGAAACGAAGTGATCTATCCATGAGCAAGTTGAAGCTAGTGTAAGAACTAGTGGAGGACTGAACCCATAGGCGTTGAAAAGCCCCGGGATGACTTGTGGATAGGGGTGAAAGGCCAATCAAACTTCGTGATAGCTGGTTCTCTCCGAAATATATTTAGGTATAGCGTTGTGTCGTAATATAAGGGGGTAGAGCACTGAATGGGCTAGGGCATACACCAATGTACCAAACCCTATCAAACTCCGAATACCTTATATGTAATCACAGCAGTCAGGCGGCGAGTGATAAAATCCGTCGTCAAGAGGGAAACAACCCAGACTACCAGCTAAGGTCCCTAAATCTTACTTAAGTGGAAAACGATGTGAAGTTACTTAAACAACCAGGAGGTTGGCTTAGAAGCAGCCATCCTTTAAAGAAAGCGTAATAGCTCACTGGTCTAGTGATTTTGCGCGGAAAATATAACGGGGCTAAAGTAAGTACCGAAGCTGTAGACTTAGTTTACTAAGTGGTAGGAGAGCGTTCTATTTGCGTCGAAGGTATACCGGTAAGGAGTGCTGGAGCGAATAGAAGTGAGCATGCAGGCATGAGTAGCGATAATTAATGTGAGAATCATTAACGCCGTAAACCCAAGGTTTCCTACGCGATGCTCGTCATCGTAGGGTTAGTCGGGTCCTAAGTCGAGTCCGAAAGGGGTAGACGATGGCAAATTGGTTAATATTCCAATACCAACATTAGTGTGCGATGGAAGGACGCTTAGGGCTAAGGGGGCTAGCGGATGGAAGTGCTAGTCTAAGGTCGTAGGAGGTTATACAGGCAAATCCGTATAACAATACTCCGAGAACTGAAAGGCTTTTTGAAGTCTTCGGATGGATAGAAGAACCCCTGATGCCGTCGAGCCAAGAAAAGTTTCTAAGTTTAGCTAATGTTGCCCGTACCGTAAACCGACACAGGTGGGTGGGATGAGTATTCTAAGGCGCGTGGAAGAACTCTCTTTAAGGAACTCTGCAAAATAGCACCGTATCTTCGGTATAAGGTGTGGTTAGCTTTGTATTAGGATTTACTCCGAAAGCAAGGAAACTTACAACAAAGAGTCCCTCCCGACTGTTTACCAAAAACACAGCACTCTGCTAACTCGTAAGAGGATGTATAGGGTGTGACGCCTGCCCGGTGCTCGAAGGTTAATTGATGGGGTTAGCATTAGCGAAGCTCTTGATCGAAGCCCGAGTAAACGGCGGCCGTAACTATAACGGTCCTAAGGTAGCGAAATTCCTTGTCGGTTAAATACCGACCTGCATGAATGGCGTAACGAGATGGGAGCTGTCTCAAAGAGGGATCCAGTGAAATTGTAGTGGAGGTGAAAATTCCTCCTACCCGCGGCAAGACGGAAAGACCCCGTGGACCTTTACTACAGCTTGACACTGCTACTTGGATAAGAATGTGCAGGATAGGTGGGAGGCTTTGAGTATATGACGCCAGTTGTATATGAGCCATTGTTGAGATACCACTCTTTCTTATTTGGGTAGCTAACCAGCTTGAGTTATCCTCAAGTGGGACAATGTCTGGTGGGTAGTTTGACTGGGGCGGTCGCCTCCCAAATAATAACGGAGGCTTACAAAGGTTGGCTCAGAACGGTTGGAAATCGTTCGTAGAGTATAAAGGTATAAGCCAGCTTAACTGCAAGACATACAAGTCAAGCAGAGACGAAAGTCGGTCTTAGTGATCCGGTGGTTCTGTGTGGAAGGGCCATCGCTCAAAGGATAAAAGGTACCCCGGGGATAACAGGCTGATCTCCCCCAAGAGCTCACATCGACGGGGAGGTTTGGCACCTCGATGTCGGCTCATCGCATCCTGGGGCTGGAGCAGGTCCCAAGGGTATGGCTGTTCGCCATTTAAAGCGGTACGCGAGCTGGGTTCAGAACGTCGTGAGACAGTTCGGTCCCTATCTGCCGTGGGCGTAAGAAGATTGAAGAGATTTGACCCTAGTACGAGAGGACCGGGTTGAACAAACCACTGGTGTAGCTGTTGTTCTGCCAAGAGCATCGCAGCGTAGCTAAGTTTGGAAAGGATAAACGCTGAAAGCATCTAAGCGTGAAGCCAACTCTAAGATGAATCTTCTCTAAGCTCTCTAGAAGACTACTAGTTTGATAGGCTGGGTGTGTAATGGATGAAAGTCCTTTAGCTGACCAGTACTAATAGAGCGTTTGGCTTATCTTTAATAAAGCATCACTTCCTTGTTAAGGTTTTTAAGAAGACTTTGAATATAGATAATATTTAGAGTTTAATAGAAATCTTTCAAGTAGAGTTTGTATTAGAACTTGCTCTTAACATTGTTTTTTAAGTATTCTATATAAAAACTTATCAAAGATAAAAGATAAGAAAAGAAGAAAGAGAATAAAGAAAAAAGTAAAGGAATAAAAGATTAAGTTTTATTCTTAAATTCAATCTTTCAAAGAATATTTAAATAACAATGTCCGTGATTATACAGATGTGGAAACGCCTTGCTCCATCCCGAACCAAGAAGCTAAGCACATCGTGGGTGATGATACTACGCCTTACTGGCAGGGGGAAAGTAGCTCATTGCGGACTTGTTAATTCTACTTAACTTGCCTATAAAATTAATAATCAGTTTTTTTAGTTTGTAATTAAAAATTTATTTACATGTAAAATTGTATAAAATTTGGAAAGTGATACATGGAAAAATTTATTGAAAGGTTGCTTGAAGAAGATATTAAATTTGAAAAAGATGTGAATAATGGTTTGAGTGATATAAATATATTTGATGCTTTGAATATCGAAACAAAAGAAAATTATCATTCTAAATTTATAGCTTATTTAATTGATATAAATAAGGATCATTATCAAAAAAATTTTGCAAAGGTATTTTTAGAAAAACTTGGTAAGAGTTTAGTAAATACGAAATTTGAAAATTTAAACATAGAAGATATAAAAAGCGTAGAAACAGAAGCCTGCATAAAAGATAATAGAAGGATAGATATTTTAATAACATTAAGTGATAAAAGATATATTATAATAGAAAATAAAATTTATGCAAAAGATCAAAAAAATCAATTGAAAGATTATATTAATTTTGTAAGAAAAAATATCAAAAATATAAAAGATTGTTATAAAAACATATTGACTATATATTTGCATCAAGATGAGTGTGCTAGTCCTAGTGATTATAGTTTGGGAAATTTTACAATAAAGACAAATTTGATTAAAGATAAAAATGAAAATAATGTTAGCTATTATTTGAAGATGGATTATATATGGATTAAGGAATGGATTGATGAGTGTATAAAAATATATGAAGAAAAATCAACCAAAGATCAAAAATTTATTCTTGATATACAAAACATTATTTTTACTCTAAATCAATACAAAAGTATTTTACAATGGTATATGACAGATGAGTATACTCAAAGAGATGATGTATTAGAATTTATTTTTCAAGACAATATAAAAATGCAAAATTTAAAAAATGCGATGATTTTATATAGATATAACAAAAACAAATCAGAGCTTAAAAATTTAAATGAAGAAAACTATAAGAAAGCTAAAGATATTATCCAGCATAAATGGAGTAACATCTGCGAATATATAATAGAAGAATTTTTTGATAGTTTTGAACACAAGGAAATTAAAATAGGTGATATAACTTTTATCGGCAATAAAATAGAAGAAAATCGTGTTAATCATGGTGTGTTTATATTTTATCCTATTGATTATAAGAATGAAAGCATATATCCATGTATATATATTTATTTTAAAAAAAAATACTATGATATTATTGGTTTGACATTTGAAATTTCAAATGATGATGAAGAAGATATAGAAAATGAAAAATATAAAGAATGTTTAAAATTATTTAAAGATGTAAAAGAAGAAAATGTTAGAAAATATCAAAATCACTATTATTGTGATAAATTAATAAACAATGAAAAATTAGAAGGAGAATACGCTTTTATTTATTGGTTGATTGAAAATCAAAATTCTAAAAAAGATTTTATTCAAATTTTAAATGATTTTTTTATTAAAAAACCTATACAGGAAGCATATAAAGGTATTAATGATATATTAAATTCTTAAAAAATTTTATATAAAAGTAAAATTTGATAAAATACAAAATATTTTTTATAAAGGTTAAAAATGCATTTCACTTTGCTAAATGAAAAAGATTTTTTCAACCCATACTACCGCAAAAAGCAAATCATGCAAAATGAATTTGATATATTTAACAAGGCTTTAATGCAATATCTAGAAAGACTTGAAAGTTCGCAAAGTGAAAATGAAGATTATCTTGTAGCTAATGCACTTAGTCCATTTTTAACCATGTTAAATTTCAAAACTCACATCAAAACCAAGCAAAAAGGCAAAAGTGAGATTGACTTATCCATCTCTAAAGATGAGTTTAGTAAAGACTTAGAAGTTCTTATTGAGGCTAAAAAGCCAAATTCAAAAGAATTTATCACTCATACAAAGGTAAATTCTAAAGCCTTACACGAGACTATTTTATATTATTTTAGAAATAGAGAGTATAGTTTTAGCTTAAAATTTATTATCATCACAGATTTTTATAAATTTTACATTTTTAAAATTAGTGAGTTTGAAGAGCTTTTTTATAAAAATCCAAGTTTTAAAAAACTTTTTGAAGAATTTTGTAATCCAAATTCACTTTTCAAAGGTAATACTGAAGAATTCTATAAAGAAGTAGCCAAACTCATAGAAAATTCCAAAGAAAACTTAAAAGGCTTTTTGATTGACTTGACGTTTTTAAAAGACAAACAAAAATCAAATTTTAAAAACCTAGCAAGTATTTATAAAACTTTTCATAGAGACTTTTTGCTAAGTGAGTTTAACCCCAACGATGCAAATTCACTCAACAATGCTTTTTACAAAGAGCTTTTATATATCTTAGGGCTTTGTGAGAGCAAACAAAATTCAAAACTCATCATCGCAAAAAGTGAAGAAAGCAAAGAAGAGCAAGGAACTTTCTACACCGCTATAAACTCTAAGCTCAAAGAAGAAAATTTTGAAACCATCTTAAAACTTTTGATCTTATGGCTTAATCGCATTTTGTTTTTAAAGCTTATAGAGTCAAATTTGGTGCGTTTTAATGATGATAAAAATTTGAAATTTTTAAATTTCAAAAAAATCCCTGATTTTGACAAGCTTAGCGAACTTTTCTTTGAAGTTTTAGCCAAAGAAAAAAGCACAAGAAAGAAAAGCGAATTTGCTTATCTACCTTATCTAAATTCTTCTTTGTTTGAAAAACAAAGCATAGAAAACACACTTGAAATTTCAAGCTTAAGCAATGACTTAAAGCTTTTTTACTATAAAAACACCGTGCTAAAAGATGATAAATGCAAGGCTAAAAAAGGACAAGTGGGGCTTTTAGAATACTTGTTTGAATTTTTGGATAGTTTTGATTTTGGTAGCGATGATGAGCAAAGCGAAATTTTAAGCCAAAAAGAACTCATAAGTTCAAGTGTTTTAGGAAATGTGTTTGAAAAACTCAATGGCTACAAAGAAGGAAGCTTTTACACGCCAAGCTTTATCACTTCTTATATGTGCAAAGAAAGCATCACAAAAGTTGTGCTTGATAAATTCAACGCTCAATTTGATCTTGATGCTAAAGATATAAACGAATTAAGAAAGTCTTTAAGAAAAGAAGATAAAAAAGCACAAAAAGAGCTTTTAAACTCTATAAAAATTTGCGATCCTGCGGTGGGAAGCGGGCATTTTTTGGTTTCTGCTTTAAATGTTATGTTAAGCATTTATGATGAGCTAAATCTTTTTGATGAAGAATTTTATCTAGAAGTGCAAAACGATGAAATTCTCATCACGGGTAGAAAAGGCGAGTTTATAGAGTATAAACGCCCAAAAACACCTAAAGATAAAGCCCATCTTATCCAACAAGAACTTTTTCACACTAAAAAAGACATCATAGAAAACAACCTTTTTGGAGTCGATATTAACCCCAACTCATGCGAGATCACCAAGCTAAGGCTTTGGATAGAGCTTTTAAAACATAGCTTTTATCAAAGCTTTGATGATGAGAATTATCACGATCTTAAAACCCTGCCAAATATCGATATAAACATAAAATGCGGAAATTCTTTGGTATCTTACTTTGAAACAGGCAAAAGTCTAAGCCACTACCCTAACATCAAAGAACGTATGGGCAAATACAAACGCATAGTAAAAGACTATAAAGAAGGCTTTTACACAGATAAAAGCCGCATCAACCAAGAGATAAAAAATCTCAAAATTTCTTTTAAAAATTTCTGCTTTGCAGATAAATTTAAAAAAGAAATGAAAGGCTTTAACGATAAATGTGAAAAATACTCTAAAAAATACGGAAATTTCTTAGCCGTAGATGATGAAAATTTGAAATTCTTTGTTAGTGCGAATTTGACTCTTTTTGACTTTGATGAAAAAGAAGCCACAAAAGAATTTGCAAATCTTAAAAAAGAATACGACAATATCTTTAACCTAGAAAGCAATCATCCTTTTGAATGGCGTTTTGAATTCCCTGAAATTTTGGACGATGATGGAAATTTCAAAGGCTTTAATCTCATCATCGGCAATCCACCTTATATAAGACAAGAAGAGCTTAAAGAACTCAAGTCCCATTTAGCTAAAAATTATAAGGTTTATAAAGGTACGAGCGATATTTATACTTATTTTTATGAACTAGGATTTAATGTTTTAAAAGATAGGGGAGGGGTATTGAGCTATATCACTTCTAATAAATACACGCGTGCAGGATATGGGGAAGCTTTGCGTGAATTTTTGCTTAAAAATGTTAAGGTTTTAGAATACACCGATTTAAATGGCATAAAAGTTTTTGATAGTGCTACGGTAGATACTTCTATACTTTGTTTTGAAAAATCAAAAAGCAAAGATAATAAATTCAAATACCTTGCCCTAAGCAATGAAATTTTAAAAACTTGTGCTTATGACATTGGCTTATATAAGGACTTTGCAGAATTTTCGCAAAATTCTTTAAGCAAAGAAAGCTTCACTTTTAGCGATGAGAATACTAGTGCCTTAAAGGCTAAGATAGAACGCATAGGAACTCCGCTTAAAGAATGGCAAGGACTTAATATATATCGTGGAATTTTAACAGGCTATAATGAAGCCTTTATCATCACCACTGAAAAAAGAAATGAAATTTTAGCAAATTGCAAAGATGAAGCCGAAAAAGAACGCACCGCTAAACTCATACGCAAAATGCTACGCGGACGCGATATAAAAAGATATAGTTACGAGTGGGCGGGACTTTGGGTGATAGGAACTTTTCCAAGTTTAAAAATCGGTATAGAACAATATCCTGCTTTAAAGCAATATTTATCTCAATTTTTACCACGCATAGAACAAAGCGGAGAAAAAGGTTGTAGAAAGAAAACTAGCAATAAATGGTTTGAAACTCAAGATAGTATCGCTTATTATGAAGAATTTGAAAAAGAAAAGATAGTGTATCCAAATATGAATAAGGAATTTATAGCGTTTTTTGACAATGAATTCTTTTTGTTAAATCAAAAATGTTTTATCTTATCTCATCAATCAAATAATAAAAAAGAATTGTTATATTTAACGGCATTACTAAATTCTAATGTTAATTTTTATTGTTTTAAGCAAATTGGAGCGAAATTAGGTGCTAGTGGTTATGAAATGAGTAAAATATTTGTAGAAAAACTTCCTATACCAAAAATAAATTCTAAAAATCAAAAAATAGCCGACGAGCTTATAAATTTAGCCGATGAAATTTTAAAAGCCAAAGAACAAGACAAAAACGCAAACACCCAAGAGTTAGAAAATAAAATCAATTCCATCGTTTATAAACTCTATAACTTAACCGAAGAAGAAATAAAAATCATAGAAGGGAAATAATGGAAAGAAATATATATGAAATCGAACTAGAAATACCAAATAGCGGTATTTTTATAATGGGTTTAGAAAATGAAAATTTAATTATTTCTTTAAATATTATGAAATTTATAGAAATTAATGCAGAAAAAATTGCAACTTTAGATGGAAAGTTAGATGTTGGAGGATTAGCTAAACCATTGCACTCATATATCATTTATGAAGTTTTAGAAAAAAATAATAAAAACAATTTTAATGATGTAAAAATTATAGATAAAATAGAAGATGAAAATAATATTATCTATCATTTTAATTTTGGATTGATATTAAATACATTTATAGGAGAAAATGAAGACAATAAAGATAAAGAAGCACTAAAGACGCTCTCATTTATGCAAAATTTTATTCCTGCTTGTTTTTTTTCTTATCAAATTATAGGAGATTCCAAAGCTATTCCTAAAAATGTTCTTGAGGATTTAAAAAATAGATATGGTTATGAAGGGAAAAATTATAAAAGTATTTTTAAGAAAGAAGTTTATATAAATTGTAATTGCTTTGAAAGATTAAATTTTTCTCATTGCGAATTTGAATCCAAAGTATCTTTGCGTTTTTTAAAAGATAATAAATATAAAGAATTTCACAATGGAGTTGATTTTTCAAATTGTATCTTTAAAAATGAAGTTGATTTCAGTTATTTTGCATCAGGCACACCATTGCCTGATAATAAATACTATAATAATGCGCAAAATACATTATTTAAAGATTGTATTTTTGAGAATAAGGTTGATTTCCATAATTCTAAAATTACCAATAATATTTATTTTAACAATGCTCACTTTAAAGATTATGTTGATTTTCACGAGTGTGAATTTGAAAAAACAGCTAGTTTTTATGGGGTGAGATTTGAAAAAGTTCCAAATTTCAGTGCTTGTTATTTTAAGGAACCAAAAGCTGTAAATTTAACAAATGTAAATATAGACAAATTAGATTTTAAATCATTAGAACAATATATAGAAGATAATTATAAAGATGAAAGTTACAAAAACGAAACCAAAGGAATACAAGATGAAAAAGAGATTTTTAAAATTCAAAACGAACACCAATTAAGATATGCCAAAAATTTAAAAGACTCTTTCAGGGTTATAAAAGATGTTTTAATTACTCAAAACAATAAATTAGAAGTTCAAGAATGGCATAAATTAGAACTTTATGCGAAAGAGAAAGAATTGGAAATTCAATTAAGTAAAAATAAAAATGACAATTTAAAAAAAGAATCTAAAAATCAAGTATATAATCCTAAGGATTATGAAAAATTTAATTATTCAAAAATTATACCTCTTATAATATTTTTATTAAAAATAATTGGACATTTATCTGTAAATATATTAATATTTGTTGAGTTAGTTTTGGTCGCTCCATTTTTTACAATAATGTTTTATTGTGTTTATGTTGTATTTTTTATATATAAAATTTTGACATTTATTCTAAAACCATTTTATCCTTTAGATATAAATAAATTTATAATCTTTTGGAGGATAAAATTTAATAAAATTAAAAGAAAATTAATAGTTTCCGGAAGAAAGATGCTAGATTTTACTTTGTGGTCTGATTGTGTTTTGTTACAAGTTTATAGGAATACTAGCAATCACCATACAAATTTCTTAAAAATTTTAAATTTTACAATTTTAATGATTTCATTGTATGCTTTTATGGGTTTTGTATTTTCAAAAACCATAAATTTTATATTATCCCTTAATTCAGTATCGATAATTATAGCAAGCTATATTATTTTGCTTGTATTTGCTTTAATGCTTGTTAATGTTAAAAAACAATTGTATCAATATGCCGTTATTTTGATTTTTATGCTTTGTGGTGCTTTTACAATATCTATGATATTGTTTTTATCATCAGAGTATATTTCAATTTTTTGCTTTTTGATTTATTTTTTAGGCGTATTGATTTTTTATCTTTTTTTTATTTGTAAAATTAAATTATTTATTTTTCTTGTGAGATTTTTTGCTTATATGATTTTTATTGCAACGATTATAACAAAACCACAATTTATAAATCCTTTTACAGGTGTATTTTCATCAGATAAGCTTTATGAAAGTCAATTTGAAAAAAGTTTAAATGATTTAAATGCGAGTGCTATTGTAAATCTAGCAAGCATATTGCAAAATGATTTTAATCTCCATTTAAAAGATCAAAATATTTCTTTTACAGAGTTAAATTCAGCTAAAGCTTTGATAATGGCAAATAAAGAAAAATTAAAAGAAATTTTATCTAAAATGTATAATGATAAATATGAAAGTGATTATAAAAAGGTTTTAAATGAACTAGAAAATAACACATCAAATGTAAAAAATATCATAGAAGAGATAGACAATAAAAACAACAATAGCGTTGTATCTGCTCAACTTAATAAATTTTTAAAATTAAATTTTAGTCAAGAAATAGATATTTTATATGCGATAAAAAGTAATTTTTCTATATCTGAAAAACTATCACCTGAGCAAATGGCTCTTTTTGATCAAAAAGACAGTCAAGATAAATTAAAAAGTGTCTTGGCTCTTTTGAAATTTAAATCAAGTTTTGAAGGGATTTTAAAGATTATAAATCAAGACGAGATTACAGAAAACACCATAAAATCCACTGGTGTTTTATATGGCATTATACTTTTGCTTTGTATATTTTCACTCCAAAAAACCGCACGAAAAAATTCCATAGTGCCAAGCTAAGCTTTAAAGCTTAGCTTGAAATTTTATCATCAGTCCTTTAAGTAGTATTCTATAGTAGAAACCACTCTTATGGTTTTGATATAAGGGGTGTTTTTATCTCTGTTGCTGATGCTAAATTGTCCTTGAGAAGCCTTTTTTATCTTGCCTAGATGGCTGTTTGAGTCTTGTGCGAATTTTATTGCTGCGTTTCTAGCATTGAGCGTTGCTTCTTCTATCATTTGTGGTTTTATCTCATTTAGCTTCGTGTAAAGGTATTCTATATCATAATCATCGATTTTTGTTACTATACCAAATTTTGCAAGACTTGAAATGTTTTCTAGTATGCTTTTTCCAAGCTTTACATTTTGCGTATAGATGAGTAAATTCGCAGTGCCTATGTATCGGTATGCAGCTTGAGTGTCGTTGCTATAAGGATCGCTTAAACGATCTATGATATTTGGCGAGTTGTAGTTGATCTCATCCTCTTTTACGCCTTGTTCTTTTAAAAATTTGATGATATTTTCTTTATCTTGTTCTAGTTCTTCGTATAAATTTGTAAGATTGTTGTTTGATCTTGTGAATTTTATAGGAAGTATCAAAGTATCCGCTTCGACTTCTTTTTGACTTAAACCCTTTACACTTACACTTCTTTCAAGTGTTTTAAAATCACTTAAAGCCTTGTTAAATCCAAAAGCTAGAATCAAACTTGCCAAAACTATGGCTAAAGCCATAAAGATATTATTTGTTTTCATTTTTTCTCCTTTATTTTGATTAGAAAATATATCATATTTGCAACCAATACGCAAGCACACATTACAAAAGCAAGGATTATCGGCGTATTTGCGTTAATAGCCCCAACCACAAAAGAAATAAGCCCTGCAAAACCAAATTGCACCGTTCCAAGCACCCCAGAAGCAGTTCCGCTATGTTCTTTAAACCTTGCCATAGCCAAAGTCGTGGTATTGGGTGCGATGAAACCAAGCATAGCGATACTTGTAAAAATACTAAGTTCAAAAAGCAAGAAATTTGGGTGAAAAAAGGCATTTGCAAGTAAAATCACAGTCGATATAAACATTATCATCAAAGCTTTTGCCAAAATTTTTTCGCTTTCGTATTTTAAAACCAATCTTGCATTGATATTTGCACAGACGACAAAACCTAAAGCATTTGCCCCAAAAAGCAAAGCAAATTTTTGCTCACTTAAGCTAAAAAACTGCGTAAAAACAAAGCTTGATCCTGTGATATAAGCAAACATCGCCGCCAAAGCAAAAGAAGCACATAGTATATAAACTAAAAAGCGTTTATCGCTTAAAACAAATTTGTAGCTTTTCATCGCTTCATGATGGGAAAATTTTTTGTTTTTAAGATGAGGTGCGGACTCTTTTAAACCAAAAAGTATCATCAAAAAAAGTAAAATTCCTAAAGCAAACAAAGTCGCAAAAATACTATGCCATGAAAAATACTCTAGCAAAATTCCCCCAAAAGTTGGCGAAAGCATAGGAGCAAGAGAACTAAAAACCATCATCAAAGCAAAAATCCCTGCAGCTTCTTTGATCTCAAACAAGTCATTGACAATAGCCCTTGCGATAACCACACCTGCACAACCCCCAAGTGCTTCAAAAAATCTCAAAGCGATAAAAGCATAAATATCATCGATAATCACACAAAACAAACTCGAAACGATGAAGAAAAATATCCCCACCAAAGCTGGAATTTTACGCCCAAAAATATCACTTAAAGGCCCATATATAAGCTGTCCTAAAGCAAAAGCGATAAAAAAACTTGCGATACTAAGTTGGGTTAAAAAAGAATTAGTTTGAAAACTTTGCTCCACATGAGAAAGTGCAGGCAAATACATATCTGTAGAAAGTGGTGCTATGCTTGACATCAAAGCAAGGATAACGATGAGTTTAAATTTAGCAAAGCCGTGAATTTTGGTGTGTTTTTGCATTTGTAATCCTAATTATTCTAAAAGAATGATTTTAACAAGTCAATCTTAGAATAATCTTTGTTTTTCTATGTTAAATTTAGGGAAAAATTCTAAGGAAATTTTATGCAAAATTTAAACCAAAATGAACAAATCAAATGCCCAAGTTGTGGAAGTTTTATCGATATCAGCACTGCTTTATATGCTCAAATTTTAGATAAAGCTAAGCAAGAAATGCTAAAACAAAAAAAAGAATTTGATGATGAGGTAAATGCTAAAAGAGCTGAATACACCAAAGCTTTAAATGATTTAAAAACTCAAAAGATAGAACAAGAAAAACTCATAAACGAGCAAGTAAGCCAAAAGCTTCTTTTAGAAAAGCAAAAATTTGAACAAGAACTTCTCACGCAAAAGCAAAATTTCCAAAAAGAATTCAGCGAGAAATTTAACAAAGAGCATGAAAATGAAATGAAAATCATGCAAGAAGAACTCGAGAAAAAAAGCAAAGAGCTTAGCGAGTTTTTAAGCATAAAGGCTGAAAATGAAAAACTCAAAAGAGAGCAAAAAGAAAATGAAGAAAGACTGAAATTTCAAGCCAAAGAAGAGGCTTTTAAAGAATTTAAAGAACAAGAAAGCAAAAATTTGGAATTTGAAAGAGAAAAAATGCGTCTTGAATTTCAAAAAAGCACTCAAGAGCAAGATCTTAAATACAAAGAACTAGAAACGAATTTTAAAAGCGTAGCTCAAAAGCTAGAAGACGCACAACGCAGGATAGAACAAGGCTCACAGCAACTCCAAGGCGAAGCAGCCGAACTACTCATAGAAGAATACATACAAAGTGAGTATTTAAGCGATGAAGTAAAAGAAGTGCCAAAAGGCGTAAATGGAGCCGATTGTCTGCATATAGTAAAGGATAATTTTGGAAATATTTGTGGAAGTATTTTGTATGAGAGCAAACGCACTAAAGAATTTAATAAAGAATGGCTTGATAAGCTTAAGCTAGACAGCATAGCCGCAAAAAGTGATATAGCGGTTTTGATCACAAAAACTATGCCAAAAGATAAAGAAAAAACGCATTTTAAAGAAGGAATTTTGATTTGTACTTTTAATGAATTCAAAGGTGTTTTAGCAGTGCTTAGAGAAAGCATTATAAACGCTTATAAACTCAAAAATGCTTTACAAAACAAAGATGAAAAAAATCACATTTTATACGAATACTTAAATTCCAAGGAATTTAATACGCAAATCACTTTTATACTTAAAACTTATCAAAATATGAAAGAAGAATTAGAAGCTGAAAAAAGAGCTTTGCAAAATATATGGAAAAAAAGAGAAAGAGCTATAGAAAATCTAAGTTTTAATTCCACTGCCATAGTGAGTTCTTTAAATGCGATATTTAGCGACTTACAAGGTGGAAATTTGATAGGCGAAGAAGGGATTAAAAGTCTTGAAAATTTAGCCAAAGATGAGGATTAATTTTGGGCTAAGCCCAAAATTAATCATTCTCCTGGGAAGTGATTTGGATTTTTCCAAG
This sequence comes from Campylobacter sp. CFSAN122748, assembly GCF_045277125.1. NCBI lineage: Bacteria > Pseudomonadati > Campylobacterota > Epsilonproteobacteria > Campylobacterales > Campylobacteraceae > Campylobacter > Campylobacter sp. CFSAN122748. Next base: position 54,438 of record NZ_CP116953.1, read on the forward strand.
GTCCGTATTTTACTTTTATGTATTCTTTAGGGTCTAAATTTTGTTGTGGTGAAGCAAAATACTCAGGTTTTAATGATGGGGATTTGCTATAAGCTGTATCAAGTCCTGCACGATTTTCTGTAGTGGTTATAGGCATTCTTACAAAACCTGTATTGACATAAGCTGCTATATCCAGTGCATCTTCATCGCTTAATATAGGATTATCTGCACTCGCACCAAAAGGCATGGCTGATTTTAAAAATCTTGCTAAAAATGGTATCATAGCCATGTGTCCACCATCAGGATAGATAAGTAAAGATGGATATAAATGTCCGCTACCTTGTTCGTAATTATCATTTTTTACCCCAAGTCCTCTTTCGCCATGGCAAGCAACGCAATTTTCTTCAAAGAGTTTTTTTCCACGCACAGGGTCAGCTGGGCGATTTGGAAAATTCATCTTAGCAAAAAAATCTCCTTCAAGCTTTACGCCGTCTTTGATACCATAAGCTTCTTTTAGCCATTTAAAATAAGCTAAAATTGCTTTCATTTCTTTAGAATCATTAGGAAATCTATGAGAGTCAGTTCCGCCCATTCCGCGAATTCTATCTTCAACAGAGATGATTTTCATCGTTTCTATGTCAAGTCTTGGATAATTGTTTAGGATATTTAAAAATGGAATAACATATTTTTTTGTCCCTGGCAAACCATTGCCGTCATTGTCCATGTGACAGGAAATACAATTTACTTCGTTGCTTGTCTTTTTTAGCTTGCTATAGGGTCCTAGAGTACTTTCTGTCTTGCTTAAAAGCTCTATGCCATAACGGATTAAATCCCCTTGCTTGCCTTTTGGAACATCATTGATGCTTAAATTTTTATTTGGCCATTCTTGCACAGGTCTTTTGGAAAGTTCCTTAAAATACTCTACTCCTTCCTTGTCGCTTAATTCTTCTCCTACTTTGTAATCACTCACGCTTTTAGCACTAAGACTCAAACTAAGACATAAACTAAGCAATAAAATGTGTTTTTTCATGATTTTCCTCCTTTTTATTTGCAGTTCAAATTGATTTTAGTGTATTTTTTCTTAAATATTAAGCATAATAAGAATAATTTAAATAAAATTAAATTTTAGAGTGTTACTAAAAGTAATATATTTTTAAAGTATATAATTAATATTTATTAAAATTTTATGATATTAACTTTATGTTAATTATTTAAATAGTTTGTTTTTTATAGAGTTTAGATTTTCTTCTAAATTTTTGAAATTGTTTTCAAAATCTTTTTTTATATCTATAAAAAAAGGATTGCTTAAAGTAGCGATAAGATAACGATTTTCTTTAGAAAAGATATGATTTAAAGTGAAATTTTTATCTGTAAGTTTGATATAAATTTGTTCTTCGTTTTCAAAGCTAGGATTTTTGTTTGCTTTTGAAATTTCGAGCAAAATTCCGCAAAAAAAGCGTTTATTTTCGTCCAAAAACTGAATATCATAAATTTTAAAATCCTTAAATTCAAAGCAGTTTTGACTTTTAAATTCTTTCAAATCCTTTGTAAGTCCTAATTTTAAAAAGTCTTTTTGGCTTAAACTTTGCTTTTTAAATTTTGCCCCAAAACGACGTAAAAATAAATTTAAAGCATTAATTTGTAATTCTTTTTGTGCGAGTTTTAGTTTTTTAGCTGTAAAACGAAAGAAAAAAACACCTACAAAAACAGCTAAAATTACTGCGATTAAGGCATCTCTTATAAAAACAAAGGCTAAAAAACCTACAAGTAAGGCTTCGATAATGCTTAGGAATTTTAAGACTCCTAAGCGTTTAAGTATATAAAGTCTATTATTTTCTAAGCTTTTTAAATCCATTAAGATTTTGCTTTTTCCATTCTTTTTCTTTGAGTTGGGTCAAGATAGCGTTTGCGAACACGCACATTTACAGGCGTAACTTCTACAAGTTCATCTTCTTCTATCCACTCTAAAGCTCTTTCAAGACTTAATTTTCTAGGTGGCACAAGCTTGATTGCATCATCGCTTCCACTTGCTCTTACATTGGTAAGATTCTTTCCTTTGATAGGATTAACATCTAAATCATTTGGACGAGAGTGCTCACCTATAATCATACCGGTATAAACTTTAGTTTGAGGCTCTATGAAAAGTACTCCACGCTCTTGAAGGTTAAACAAAGAATACCCTAAAGCCACGCCATTTTCCATAGAAATTAACGCTCCATTATTACGCTTTTCAACCGCACCGCTAAAAGGACGGAATTCTAAAAAGCTATGATTCATCACGCCTTCGCCTTTGGTATCAGTTAAAAACTGACTTCTAAAACCTATAAGTCCGCGTGCTGGAATTTCAAACTCAAGTCTTGTTTGTCCATCGCCTGTTGGTGCCATGGTTTTCATTTCAGCTTTTCTTTTGCCAAGTTTTTCTATTACCGCACCACTAAATTCTTCAGGCACATCGATAACTAAATGTTCAAAAGGTTCTGTTTTAACTCCATCTTCAACTTTTACGATAACTTCAGGTCTTCCCATGCAAAACTCAAAACCTTCACGACGCATATTTTCAGCTAAAATAGTGATTTGAAGTTCGCCCCTACCGCTTACTTTAAATTTACCTTCTCCTGTGCTTTCGTATTTCATAGCAATATTAGTTTTCATTTCAGCTTCTAAACGTTCAGCGATTTTATTTGAAGTTACATGTTTTCCTTCAGTTCCTGCTAATGGTCCATCATTTACAGAAAATACTATGCTTAAAGTCGGCTCTTCAATGTGTAAAGGATCAAGTGGCATAGGATTGTTTGGATCTACAACGCTATCACCCACATCTAAAGCTTCAAAACCTGCTATAGCTACGATATCTCCACTTCCTGCTTCTTCGATGTCCATTTTTTCTAAGCCCATAAAGCCAATGAGTTTTGAAATTCTACCATTTACCTTGGTACCATCAGCTTTTGCAAGCATTACGCTTTGGTTTTTCTTCACAACCCCATTGAAAATTCTAGCAATGCCTATTTTACCTACGAAATTATCATACCCCAAAGTGAAAACTTGAAGCTGCAAAGGATTTTCATCACTACCACTTGGAGCTGGAACGCGTTCAAGTATGGTTTTAAAAAGTGGCTCCATATTATCACTTTCATCGTTTAGATCAAGCTTAGCATAACCATTTTTTGCTGCAGCATAAACTATAGCAAAGTCAAGTTGCTCATCGTTTGCATCTAGGGCTACAAAAAGATCAAAAATTTCATTGATCACTCTTTCAGGATCAGCAGCTGGTTTGTCTATTTTGTTGATTACAACTATAGGTTTAAGCCCTAAAGATAAAGCTTTTTTAACCACGAATTTAGTTTGTGGCATAACGCCTTCTTGAGCATCTACTAAAAGCAAAACTCCATCAATCATTTTTAAAACACGTTCTACTTCTCCGCCAAAATCAGCATGCCCTGGAGTATCTATGATGTTGATTTTTGTACCTTTGTAATTGATCGCTGTGTTTTTTGAAAGTATGGTAATACCGCGTTCTTTTTCTATATCGTTGCTATCCATAACGCGTTCTGAAATTTGTTCTCTTTCGCTAAAGGTGCCTGATTGTTTTAACAATTCATCTACCATAGTGGTTTTACCATGGTCAACGTGAGCTATAACTGCTATATTTCTAATGTTTTCCAAATTTTCTTCTCCAAAGCTAAATTTTTAAAAGCTTAAATTATACAAAAATTTAACTTAAACTACAAAGTATCAAAACTTGGAACACTTCTTGCTTTAAAAACTTATGAAATTAAAATTTTAAAAAGGAAGTTAAAATGTCAAAACCATTAAATGAAGAGATTTTTGTTGAATTTAAAAGTGATTTAGCTGAAAGAAAAAATGAAGTTTTGCTTCAAGTTTTAGAGCTTTTAGAAACTTTTAGATCAGATGAAAACGAAAAAATGGCAAGAATTTCAAGTGAGCTTACAGAAATTTTAGAAAATGAAGAAAATTTAGAGAAAATTTTAAATGCTAAAAATTTAGAAGAGCTTTTAAATATCTTAACTGCTTTAAATGAAGATAAGATGATTAAAGTATATGAAGATTCTTATTTGAAAGAAAAATTTCCTAATGTAATGGTAGATAAATTTTTAAAATAATTTTTTGAAGGAAAAGTGATGTCAAATTTAGCTCCGCAAAATGATGTTTTAAATCTTACGCCGAGTAAAACTTCTACTACTAGCAGTTCTTTTAGTAAAACTAGTAAAAATAAAGAACATGAAAGTAGTGATAGTAAAAATTCAACTCAAGATGATACGGAAAGTTTTTTAAATTCTTTGCTTAATTCTATCAATGAAACCAATGAATTTTTACCTGATCATATGAAGATCAGTCAAAAAGAAGTTGTTAATGAAGCGATGAGCAGACTTCAAAAAGGAGCTTTTGATGAGAGCGATAAGATAAGCATTTTCGAATCTGCTTCTTTTATGCAAATTCTTTCTTTGTTAGATAAGCTAAAAACAGATACAGCAGATGTTAAACTAGCAAATCTTTCTACTCAACTTTCAAGTCTTATTAAAACAGAGGCTAATTTTAATGCTTTAAAAGGTGCATCAAATCTTAGTGAGCTTTTGGACATAGCTAAAGATCTGGGCTTAAATGTAAAAAATATTAAAGTAGATCGTCTTCTTGATCTTAAAGCAACTTTTCCAAATTTAGATAAGGCTGATTTTTTTAAGGGTGCTGTGGATAATGTTTTTAAAGAAATCATCAATAATAAAATTTCCAATGTGAGTAAAAATTTAAATCACAATTTAGAAAATACAACTCATACTACAAGCACTCATTCTATGCAAAAAACAAATTCTAAAGATAGCGGTTCTTTGCTTTCTCAAACTTTAAAAAATTTAGATTCCATACTTTCATCCAAAGAAAGCAAACACGAAAAAAACGATAAAGTTAAATCAAAAATAGAAGAAGATACCACAGATGCTAAAAATACTTTAAAAAATATCAAAAATGATGAGTTTGCAAAAAATTTAACAGAAGAGTTAAATATAAAAGATAAAAAAAACCAAGATAATTTAAATAAAGAAAGCAAAGACTTAAACAAAGATTTTAATAAAGAGTTAAATAAAAATCAAGAAAAAAACAATTTAAATCAAGAAAATATACAAGATCAAAATAAAAATTTAAAGAACAATGATCAAAATTTAAATCTTGATAAAAATTTAAATAAAGAAATTGTTAAAGATACTCAGAAATTAGTTTCAAATTTAACACAAAAAGATTTTAATCTAAATAAAGAGCCTAAAAACAACAACAAAGAAAATAAAGATATAAAACAAAATTTCTTTGATCAAAAATTAAATTTTGAAAATTTAAATAAAACTCAAGTAGTTCAAAACAAAGAGAATAATGCAAATTTTAATAATAATACTACTAATAAAGAAACTTTTACTCAAGAGCAAACAAAAACGCACAGTGAAAATGTAGATAAAAATAGCTTAGATGAGTTAAATTCTTTAGTCAAAGATTTAAATAAAGTAACACAAAACAATGCTCGCAATATCACTCCTAAAGAAACTTTGCAGTATTTTTCACAAGATTTAAAAGAGGCTGTGGATCAATACAAAGCGCCTATTACTAAACTTAGTATCACTCTAAATCCTAATAATCTTGGAGAAGTGGAGGTAACTTTGATACAAAGAGGTAATAACCTTCATATCAATTTCAACTCCAATACCAATGCAATGAATTTGTTTATCCAAAATCAAGCCGAGTTTAAAAATTCTCTTGTAAATATGGGATTTACTGGACTTGAAATGAATTTTAGTGATCAAGGTAAAAGAGAGCAAAATCAAAATCAAGGAAAAAATCGTAGTGGATATGGTTTTAAAGATGCTTTAGATGGAAAAAATGAAAGTGAAAAAGTCAATCTAGAGCTTGTTTTAGCGAAGTATTTTTAAATTGGAACACTTATTGCTTAAATAATAAAAAACTAAATAAAAAGGAGTTTATAATGATATCATCATCGGATTGGAATTTAAATACCACTGCTACAACTTCAGGTACTACTTCTTCAGGAAGTACTAGTGGAACAACTAGAACAGATTCAAGCAGTAGCTCAGGAATAGTGAGCAATCCAAACGCTACCTTAGATAAGGATGCGTTTTTAAAACTTCTTTTGATAGAGCTTCAACATCAAGATCCAACAGATCCTATGGATAGCGATAAAATGCTTACTCAAACTTCGCAGCTTAGCGCACTTGAAATGCAGCAAAATACCAATACAACTATGCAAAAAATGGTTGAAACTATGCAAAAGCTTTCTGATTCTTTTAGTACAAGTATGAGTACTTCAGCTTTAGGGGCTATTGGTAAAATGGCAACTGTTTCAGATAATAAAATCAAACTTACAGGTGCAGATGAGCTTATCGCTCTTAAAATGTATTTGCCTGAAGATTCTGATGAAAACGGTGTTACGCTAGAAATTTATGATAGCAATAATAAACTTGTTTTCAGTGAAAAAAGCGATGCTAAATCTATTTCTCAAGGTTTATTTACTATGGAGTGGCCAGGAAGAAATAACGATGGGGTTTATGCAGGTGATGGTGAGTACACTGTTAAAATGGTTTATAATAATAAAAATGGTGAAAAAATCACTGCAAATTACGGAACTTATCCTATCGAAGGTGTTGTTTTTAAAGATGGTGTTGCCTATGCAAAAATGGCTGGACAAGAAGTTCCTTTTGATGCAATACAAGAAATAACAGATTATAAGCTTGGTTCATCTTCATCTACTGGAGGAAGCGGTTCAAGTGGAGACTCAAGTGGTGGTTCAAGCGATGGAGATTCTTCTGGGTCTGGATCTACAGAAGATGGCGACAAAGAGGAAAAGGCATAAGCCATGATGAATTCATTTTATAATGGGATTTCTGGAGTAAAAAGCAATAGCTTTGGTATTGATATCACTGCTAATAACATAGCAAATGTCAATACCACGGGCTTTAAATACTCTGATGCTCAATTTAAAGATATTTTTTATACTACCATAACAACCCAATCAACCAACCCTGCTCAAGGTGGTTATGGTAGCAGTGCAGCATCTTCTCAAGTTGTTTTCGAACAGGGTTCTCCTGTTGCAAGTGATGGCGAATTTGATGTGGCTTTGCAAGGAAAAGGATTTTTTGGGGTTTTAGGGGCTGATGGCAATGCTTACTATACTAGAAATGGATCATTTAGAAGAGATGCCAATGGATATTTGGTAGATTCTTATGGAAATTTTGTTTTAGGAACAATGAATCCTGCTTTTACTGGTATTAACTATAGCGATAGAGTTGCTGGGCTTATGGGGGATTATCTTAACACAGGAACTCCGGTAAATAATGGTTTTACTGTAAATTCAAATAATTCTTTCAGTATAGGCACAACCGCTTCTCAAGGGGCTATTAAAGTACCTGTGAATATGTATTTACCTCCTCAAGTAACTCAAAATGTAAAATGGAGTGGAAGTTTAAATACTAACACAACAACAGAAGTAGTTAAAGTAGATCTTGATCCTAGTAAATTTAACATTACAAAAACTGAAGATGGAAAATATGTAGTTAGTGGTAGTGTTAGCAAAGAAGATGTGTTTAGTGCTAAAGCGGGTGATAGGATTATTTTAAATTTCACTGATGATAATGGCGTAAAAACAAGCTTTGAAGCGACTTTAGATGAAAATCTAAATTTTAAAAGTAACGAGCTTGATTTAAAAGGATTGGATGAAAATAGCATCAAGCTTGATACAGCTCAAATTTCAACAGAGCAACAAAAAGCCAATAAAGATATTTTAGAATCCCCTATTTATAATGCAGATGGAAGTAAAAGCACTTTAAGGGTTACACTTGAAAGAGTTTTACCGCAAGAAGGCGATAATATACAATATAAAGCTATTGCACAAATTTATGATTCTAATGGCAATGCCGTAGGCAATCCGACTGAAGGAAATATGGTTTTTGATAAAAATGGTGCTTTGCTTCAAAACAATATTACAAGCATTGCAAATCCAAATGGTGGAACAATTAATATTGATTTAGGTTCTCCTTATGATGCTAACAAGCCTGGTTCGGGTTATAGTGGGATTTATATTAAACAAGGCGTCGAAAAAAATGTAGTTACACAACAAGATGGTGTAGCTGAAGGGTTTTTTGAACAATATAATATATCCGATGATGGAAGTATTGTTGCGCAATTTAGCAATGGTAAAAATGCCATAGTTGGAAAGCTTGCTTTATATAATTTTATCAATGAGCAAGGATTAGTTGCTATGGGAGATAATATTTTTGCAGCAACGGCAAATAGCGGTGATGCAAGTTTTATTATGAAAGATGGTCAAGTTGTTAATACAGCTAAATTTAAAGGCGGATTCTTAGAACAATCAAATGTTGATTTAAGCGCAGAGCTTTCAAACCTTATCGTAACTCAAAAAGCCTTTGATGCAAGCTCAAAAAGTATCACTACAAGTGATCAGATGATACAAAAAGCCATTAATATGAAAAGATAATTCTTAGGAATTATCTTTTTCTAATTTTTCAAAAATAATTTTAATTTCTTCTATGTCGCTTTCGCTATAATTATGGCTTGATTTAATATAACTTACTTGCTGTCCTTTTTCAAGATATAAAACCTTTTCATAGTCTTTTAAATTTATATGATGTTTTAGTTCAAGGTTGGTGTTTGTGTTAGGATAAAATTTTAAAAAATTATCCTCTCCGATATTTTCGGCTTTTATGTATATTTTTACATTGTAAACCATTTCATTTAAGAAATTTAATTTCGCATCAATTTGATATTTTAATTTTACAAGTTTTTTATACGAAATGCTAAGATGATTGTATTTTTTTATGATATCGTGATAAAGATTTGAAAATTTCATTTCTATGGCGCTAGGATTTTTAGTCTTTTGAAGTTTGATGATTTTGATTTGATTTTTGATTAGATAATCATAGTAATTTTGCATTTTGCTTATGGTGTCATCAAGCTTACTTTTTATTTTAAGGCTTAGATTTTTAAGATTTTCGCATTCTGTATCTGAGTTGTTTTCAATAGAAACTAGTGGTGAAACTACGATATTGTTTTTAAATTTTATATTGTTTGTTATGATTAGATTTTTTCTTGGATATAAAGTATTATCCGTTAGTAAATTGCAAATATAAATATTTTCTGCTTCTATTTTTCCACCCATGCAGTTTTCAACAAATACATTTTTAGCTATAATTGTCCCATTTTCTAAATTTTTTATATATACAGTGTCAGCTTGCAAAGTTCCTTTGTGTGTTGTAATAAAAATATCTTGTGCAAAAATTTCGCTTTTTGCATGAGTTAAGCCTTTGATACTGATATTTTTTCCATAAAGTTTTGTTGCTCCAACATTCCCATTTACTTTTATATTTGAAGCTTGAACATTTACAATACCTGATTTAATAGCATCATCACTTATATCAAAATTAGTGATTTCTAAGTTTATATTTTCATCGGTATTTGTTTTGATTGAACCGGTTGTTTTAAGCCCTATTTGTGATAATTTTAAATTATTTGCGATACAATATCCTGTATGATCTTTGTTTAAAAATCCATAATTGGCGCTAAAATATTTAATTCTATCTTCTAATTCTTCTGTGTAAATGCTTTCATCTTTTATGATAAAAGGATTATCAAGAAAGGCTATTGGATTTAAATGAAGTATCTCTCCTCTTAAATTTCGTCCTTCTTTTCCAAGAATTCTATAAATGTATTCAAAAAGTAGCTCATTTTTTTCAATAGGTTTACAGTAGTTTCCTTCATCATAGTTAATATTTTCGTCAAAACATTCTTCGTTAACATCTCTATGATAAATAATTTCATCACTTTTATGTTCAATCTTATCTACACCTTTGGCAATTTCAAGCTCTATTTCTTTAATAGATGGACTTTTTTGTATTGATAAGATAAAATCATCAATCTTGTCAAATAAATTTTTATCAAGTCTTAAGATTAAAAATTTTTGTTTGATCATTATTTTGTAGATATTTTGCAAAATATCAAATTTTAAATTAGGGTAATATTTAAAATTTTCTGTAAGGTTGATACTGGCTTTTAGATGGGTTAGGTTGGAGTTGGATCTAAGTTTGACTGTAAAAGGAAAACTTTGGGTTTTTGGGTAAATTTCTATAAGAAATTTTTGCACTATGGTATTGTAGTTTTTTACAAAAAAATCATCTGCATAAAATAAGTCAAAATCCTTTCTTTCATAAGTTTTTGTTTTTGCTGGTTTTACACTAGAACACAGAAGTTTAAAATCTATAACTCTAAAATCAAGAATTTGTTCTGTGTTTGCTTGTTCATGATTTAAACTTTCAAAAGGATTGAAAGTTTCTAAGGTTTTTACTTGAAAATTCATCTATCCCCCCCCCCCATATCATTTTTTTGAGTCGTGAAATGGTGATTTTGTAGCGCATCTTCAAAAATAGCATTGAATTTTTCGAAATTTTGATTCAAATCAAAATAATCCAAATGAACTAAAATTTGCCCACATTTTTCGCACTTTAAGGTATTTTCTTTGCTAACAAGCTCTTGATGTATAGTCTGTGGAACTGCATGGATACGCAAAGAACAATTGCAAATATAATCATGAGTTTTTTCAGCTCTTAGGTCTTGTTTGATTGATTTTAGTTTTATGTATTGTTCTAAGGTATAATGGATTTCTTGAAGGTGTAGGGTTTTTTTTGTAAAATTAGCTATCCATAAATCTTCATTAGCAAAATGATCTAAAATCCAATCTTTGGTTAATATGGAAAGTTCTTGAGACATTTTTACAATATCATTTGAGTGTTCTAAAAGCTCTTTAGTTTTTTCTACTAATATTTGATGAGATTTTTTATGTTCTTCAATCAAAGGAAAATCAATGCTTTCCATAAATTTTTCTTCATCTTTAAAATGAATTTTGATGTATTGAAATAGTTTTGCAAGAATTTGTTTTAGATCATCTTTATACTGTGTATTGTTTTCTTGAATTTTGAGAGTTAAATCATTTGCAAGATTGGTAATTTCAAAAATTAGTTCGTGTTGTTTGTCTAATTGCATATTTTTAATGCTAAAATCTCTACTCCATTTAACTTCCATATTTTTCCTTTTTGGATGTAATAATTATTTTTATATCGTATTTTTTGAAAATAAAATAATAATTTGACAAATGAATTTTTAAAATTCTTATAAAAACAATGGATTGATTGCAAATTTATATATTGAATCTTAACAACTCAAGGCTTTTTAAGTATATTATGATATAATTTTTAAGCCTTTTCTTAGACCTGTGCAATGCTATTTTTAAGCACCGCTTCAGGGTGGGAACACAGCAGAGCACTTGATTTTAGTGTGTGCCGCAGTTATCTGGGGAAGGGTTTTATTCATTTTAAAATTCCCATTTTTCAATTAGGCTAGCTTTTTTATAAATTAAAAATTTATTTAAAAATTATAATTTTAAGATTTATTAAAATATTAGTTAACTAGAATTTAAGCATTGTAAATTACATTACCAATATCAAAGGATAAACAATGGATAGAAAGAAAATTCCCTTGTTGGTGCTGTGTATTTTAATTGCAACTATGTTTTGGCCTATACCTACTCCTTGTAGGTTTGGAAGATAATTCTTGGCATTTTCTTGAGTTTTTTATTGCCGTGATTATGGCAGTGATTTTACAAGTAATGCCTTTTATAGCTATTGCCATAGTAGCTCTTAGTGGTATTACCACTACCCAATTGAAAATCTAAGTAAAATTTACACCAAAGCTACTTCGAAAACTTCTACGCAACAACTTATTGATGAGACTAAAATTTCCTTTAAATACTTCAGCACTTGATTTTTTATATCAAAAGAGCATAAGATGAAAAGGTAAATACTGCTATATCAAATTTAAAATCTAAAACGGGTATAAAAGATGCTTTAAGTGGTTTTTCAAATTCTCTTATTTGGCTTATAGTGATTTCTATTTTGTGGCTCGTGGAGTTATTAAAACAGGACTTGGAGAGCATTTGGCTTATCATTTTATCAGTATTCTTGGTAAAAAAACTTAGGTATTGCTTATTCTATAGCTTTTTGTGAAACTATTTTAGCTCCAGTTACTCCTTCAAATACTGCAAGAGCAGGGGCTATCATAAATCCTATAGTTCAAGTTATTGCAAGAAGTTTTAAATCTACTCCTGAAGATGGAACACAAAATAAAATAGGCACCTATCTTTCTTTGGTGAATTTTCAAGCCAATCCTATTTCTTCGGCAATGTTTATCACAGCCACTGCTCCAAATCCATTGGTTGTTGATTTGGTCGCTCAAGCTACAAATTTAGAAGTGCATTTAACCTGGGGGCAATGGGCTTTAGGTATGTTTTTACCTGGTATAGCGGCTATGCTTTTAATGCCTTTGGTGATTTATTTTCTTTCTCCACCAGAGATTAAATCAACCCCAAATGCTAAGATTTTTGCAAAGGGTAAGTTAGAAGAACTGGGTGCTATGAAGGGTAGTGAAAAGATTATGCTAGGTGTTTTTGTATTGCTTTTGCTTTTATGGGCAGGGGCTTTGGGCTTTCTTTTTGGAATTTCTCTTGATGCTACAAGTGTTGCCTTGCTTGGTCTTTCTTTGGTTTTAGTAAGTGGAGTTTTGACTTTTGGTGAGGTGTTGGCAGAAAAAGCTGCTTGGAATACTTTGGTATGGTTTTCAGCCCTTGTGATGATGGCAACTTTACTTGGAAAGCTCGGTGTAACGCAGTTTTTAGCTGAAGCTTTGGGTGAATTTGCCTCTGCTATGGGACTTGGTGAAATTTCTATTATGATTTTCTTAAGCCTTGCCTTTTTATATACGCATTATTTCTTTGCTTCAACCACAGCGCATATTTCAGCTATGTTTTTTGTATTTTATAGTGCAGGACTTGCTTTAGGGGCTCCACCACTTCTTTATGCTTTTATTATGATAGCATCAGGAAATGTTATGATGGCCTTAACGCATTATGCAACAGGAACAGCTCCAGTTATTTTTGGAACAGGTTATGTAAGTCTTAAAAAATGGTGGTCTGTAGGATTTGTTATTTCAGTGATAGATATAACCGTAATGATACTTGTTGGCCTTATATGGTGGAAATTTTTAGGATTTTATTAAAATCTTATCAAAGCTTTTAAAGCTTTGATAAGTCTTATTCTATAAACCCGCTTGCAATGACTTTATCACCATCGTAAAATACTGCCATTTGCCCACTTGCTAAACCATAAACACTCTCTTTTAAAGAAATGCTTGCGCTTTTATCATTACTTATAATGACTTTACACGGGGTGGATTTTGATCTATAGCGGATTTTTACTTCGCAATCAAGCTCTTTTGCATCGATGAAAAGATTGATATTTTTGAGTTTAAATTCATTGATTTTTAATTCTTCTTTGGTGCCAACGATGATTTGATTTTGTTTAGGATTGATCTTTAAAACAAAATGCGGTTTGTGAGCCCCGCGTACTTCAAAACCGCGTCTTTTGCCTATGGTATAGTGCATATAGCCTTCGTGTTTTCCTACAACCTTACCGCTACTATCTAGCACTTCTCCTGGAATTTTAGTATCCATAAATTGATCTAAAACTTGCACATAAGTATCTTCAACAAAGCAAATTTCAGAACTTTCTTTTTGGGTTGCAAATGATTTTAAAACTTCTATGGTAGAAGCAAATTTTTTCACATCTTCTTTTTTCATTTCGCCTAGCGGAAAAATAAGATATTTTAAAGCTTCTTTATCTGCACTGGCCAAAAAATAGCTTTGATCCTTGCTTTCATCTACTGCGGTTTTTATTAAGTTGTTTTCAAGTCTTGCATAATGCCCTGTGGCAAGTTTTTCACAACCTAAACTTTTAGCAAATTCTAAAAGTTTTCCAAGTTTGATAAAACGGTTGCATAAAGCGCAAGGATTTGGTGTTTTACCCTCTTTATAAGTATCCACAAAAGGCATGTAAACTTTGTTTTTAAAATCTTCTTGTAAGTCTAAAATATGATAAGGAATTTGCAAAAAGTTTGCAACTTTTTCTACTTTTTTGATATTTTCTTCGTGATAATTTGGTTTGCCATGAAGTTTCATATAACAACCTATAACTTCATGACCTAAATTTTTAAGTTTATAAGCAGTGACTGTACTATCAACTCCACCGCTCATAGCGACTAGAATTTTCATTAAATTTCCTTTAAAGTATTAATTATAAAATCCAAGTCGTCAGTGATTTTATACTTTAACTCATCTCCTTTAGAAATCACTTCAAGTTTGAGTAAAGAATTTCTGACGAACTCATCAAAACCTCGCCAAAATTCACTCCCAAACAAAATAATAGGAACATCTTTTTTAAATTCTAATTGTTTTAATGTAAGAATTTCACACAATTCATCAAGTGTTCCAAAGCCGCCTGGGAAGATCACAAAAGCTAGACTCTTTTCAATAAGAGCCATTTTGCGTATGGCTAAGCTCTCAAAAGTAATATTATATTCTACAAAATCATTAAGTTTTTGCTCGTGAGGTAAAAATATATTAAACCCTACAGAACTCATTGAATTTGTATTATTTTTTTGTGAAAAAGCACCTTCGTTGGCTGCACGCATAATACCACCACCTCCACCACTTATCACACAAAAACCATTTTGAGCACATTTTTGTGCCAAAATTTTAGCCTGCTGATAATAAAAATTATCTTCTTTAAGTCTTGCTGAACCAAAAAAAGTTACGGCATTTTTTAGGTTTGGTATATTAGCAAATTTTTCTAAATCTTGGCTTATTTTTTCATTCATTTTTCAACCTTTAGTTAAAATAAATTCCATTCTAGCTAAAAACTTATAATAAGTTCTTTATTATAAGTTTTAATAGGTTTATTTTATTAAGATTAGGAATTTAAAGACTTTTAAATCCTTAAGCTTTAATATCTATACTTTTTGGTGTAGAATTTAAAGAAAGGATTTTATTAAATTCTCCTGCATCATCATCGCTAAATTTCATACCAAAAAGAAGTTCTAACTCATCGCTTGTGCCAAATTTATTTTCCAGTAGCTTTTTTAAAAGCTCATTCATTTTATTATCATCTTTATAGGTTTCGCTTGAACTTTGCGCTTGTATAGGTTTAAATGGCTTTTTTTTGTCTTCTTCTGAAGTTTCTTTGTTATTTGTATTTTTTGTAGGATTGTTTAAATTTTCTTTTTGTTCTAGTATTTTTTGTTTAAAATCATCAATGCTCATATCTGAATTTAATAAATCAAAAAGCTTAAAAATATCTCCTTTAAAATTCATACTATTTTCACTTATGAATTTGTTTAAATTATCAATTTCACTTTGACTCATAGTTTTATCAAATCCTTGCATTTTGCCTAAAATACTTGTTTGTCCTTCGATAAAATAGTTTTTTGCTTGAAATCCAGTAAAGAAAGTCATAAAAATACCACTTTTTGTTATAGTTTTATCATTATTACTATAAGGAGTAGGATCTATTAAAGAATATTTAAAAATATCACTTTTATCATCAAGTGAGAAAAAAGTCATTATTTTTATATTATGGGAAGTCGGAGAGTAATTTTGATAATTAGACATAAAATCTTTATACTCTTTATCATTTAAATTATATTTTTTATTTATCTCCAAAGTATTTTGATTAAATTCGAAACCTTGTGGTATTTTTACTAAGTCTTCTTTTGTAAAATTGATTTTATTGTTTAACTCATCATTTAAAAGTTGTGAAAATACTTTATAAGCATTTCCTATACTTTTTGCTATATCAATATTAATATAACTTGATAATAGACTTTTTGTTTGAATATTAACAAAATTTTCTATATCTTTAGCATAAATCTTATAATCTTTTGGTAAGCCTGCAGCTTCGTTAAAATCGCTTGTAAAAAAGCCATCTTTATCTACGCCATATCCTAGCATTTTACTTACTGCCCTAGATTTATCGCTTACAAGGCTTGAGTTATCATTTGCAACATTAGATGATTTTATATTTGAAGTATTATTACTAAAAGTATTTGTGTAATTGTAGCTTGAATAAGAATTTATACCATTAATCATCTTTGCCACCTTGTAAATGAAATTTTATTTACAAAGTAAATCGGCAAAAATGATTTTTTATCTTCTAGCTCTAGCAGTCCAGCCACCAAGATTACTTTCAAATTGAGTTTTATATTTCATAGTTAATTCTTTAATAACCTGATTATTATTTAAAATCTCACTCGAATTAACTCTATGCAACCCCGTTTGTCTATCAAGTAGTGCAACACCATAGTTAAAAAGAACATAAGGTTTTCCCGAGCTTGATATTGCGATATTTCTTTTTACTGTATAACCTAAAAATGTATTTGAAAAAGTGTTATCGCCAGTTACGGTATAAATGGCTACCAACTGTTTATATGTTGTTGTATTATCTGGAATAGCTAATGCTATATATTCAGAATTTCCAAGTTTGCTTGTAAGAACTTGATATCCACCCTTAACTTGTTTCATCTCATCTAAATTAAGAGCCTTAACTCCTTGAGAATTATCACTTAAAGCACCATTGCTAACCTTAGCTAAAAAATCCCCAGCAAAAGCAGAACTTGTAAATAAAGAACCCAAAATTAAACAATTTACTAATTTTTTTAACATATAATTCTCCTTTTCTTAACTATTTTACTCTTTATTTGAATAATATCATAAATTATATATTAAAATCAAATTTTTTTATTTGGAACATTCATTGCTTTAAAAAAATTTTTTAAAATATTTAGAAAGGTAACAATGAAAAAGATTTATTTAACATTTATGGTTTTAGTCAGTTGTGTTTTTGCTAGTGATGAACTAAATATAGACAGTTTGTTTAAAAAGCAAATAGGTTTAAGAAGTATTACAAGCTTTTCTTTACTTAGCACAGGAAATGCAAACTCGTATTCTCTTTATCCTAATATAACAATAGGCGGAGATCCTACAATTTGGAATGATACAAAGCAAGTGTTTTTAACTCAAACTTTCATTTATACCATAACACCTAAGTTTGACATACTTATTTCAGGGGGCGGAAGTTATGCAAGACAAGAATATACAAACTTTTTTACAAATGAGTATTCTAGTAAAAACAGAATAGGTTTTGATAGTTTATGGCTAGGTTTTATTTATACAGGCGATAGCATTGCAGATTTAATTCCACAAATTACCTTTCAAACTGCAGTCGTTCAAAGAGAAAAAGCAGTCAATCAAACCAAAAACTTTTACCTAAAATCACAAAGCTTACAAGCTAGTCTAAGGGGATATAGCGATCCTGTTGTATATAGCATTTATACCGGCTTTGGTTATAACCAATCAAGAAAATTTAAAACCCTTAAAATAGAGTATGGAAATAGTATTTATGTGGGTGGGGATTTATCTATTATTCTAAGCCCCAAAATTACTTTAGATTTGGGGGCAGAGCAAAGATTTCAGACTGAGCAAAAAATCAATGGCCATCAAAATTCTGAAGTGCGATCTATTCCAACTTTAAGTATAGGTTCTACTTATAGCATTAATTCAGATACAGCAGTCTCAGTTAATGCTAGTTTTGGGGGAAGCTCTGCTTCACCTGATAGCATATTTGGGATAAGTTTATGGAGAAAATTCTAAAAATTTTATTATTTTTTATCCATTCTTGCTTTAAGTGCAAAAGCTGAATGGGTAGTCAAATCTTACCAAGAAATTAAAAACGAAAGAGTAATAAGGCAAACTTATGGGCAATCTTGTGGAGCTTCATCTTTAGCAACTTTGCTTAATATACTTGATGACAGAAAGTTTGATGAGCTTAAACTTTTAAAGACTATGAGTGGACAAAATCTTTATACGGATATGGTAAGTTTTGCAGATTTAAATGATGCGGTTAAAAAGCTAGGTTATGAAAGTAACTCATATCAAATCAATAGAGAAAACTTGGATAAACTTGTAAATATTCCAATGCTTGTAAAAATTGAAGATGATCCACGCTTCCCACATTTTGTTATAATTATCAATCATAAAGGTAATTATTTACAAGTGCTTGATCCAAGCCATGGAGAATATATAAGTTCTAAAAGTCAATTTTTTAGTATTTGGGATAGATATAATAAAGGTGGTTATGCTTTATTGTTGCTCCTAAAAAAGAGCTAAAACCTTTTAAGTTAAACACTCCAAAATCTTTACATTTTGATTTCAGCCCTTTTAGTTTGTTTTAGTTTTAATTCGTTTATATTTATTATTCTTAATTTGTAGGCTAAAACTTTTTATCTTAGTTGTTCTAATCTTTCTTTTTTAGAACCAATTTCTGTAATTTGAACGCCGAAGTTACCATCGACAATTACTACCTCGCCATAAGCAATTCTTTTATCCCCAATTAAAATTTCAAGCGGATCGTTTGCAAGTTGATTAAGCTCCACAACTGAACCTATATCCATAGTTAAAACATCTTTTAAAAGCATTTTTTTATTGCCTATACGCACACGAACAGGCAAACGCACATCCATGATAAGATTGATATTTTTAAGCTCTTCGCTAAGCATTATCGCTTTTTCTTCAGTATCGTGATTAGAATCAGTGCTTGTATTTCCTGTTTCAGCAGGTTTCCCGCTTAGGATGTTATGGAGTGTTTGATCCATGGCTAAAGAAACTTGTTCTTCTAAATCGCCTATTTTTACATCATATAAAAATAATTTTTTAAAATCTTTAAAATCTACGCTTTCAGGCACAAATTCACAAGATTCTATGCTAAAATCCATTTTTGGAATGTCTTTTTGGGCTCCTAAGGTTGTAGAAAATGCTGAAATGATATTTTGGATGGCTTCTTTAGCTGCATCCATTTCATCAGGACCTAGTTTATCGTTTTTGGTGATCTCTTCTTCACCCATCATCCATTCACCAATGGCACTCATTAAAACAGCACCAGCTAAAATTCCTATTTTTCCACCATTTGCTATATTAAATATAGCATACACTAAAGGTGCTTTTAAAGTATCGCTTGCATTGACATCAAATTCTTTATATTCGCTAAATTCAGCACTTTTTCCTGTTAAACCTTCAATGGTGCTGATGCATTCATTTGTAAACATTTTTAAAAAATCATTGATCATATTTCTTCATCCTCCTCTTCAGGCTCATCATAAACACTAGCTTTAGCTTTACGCTCTTCTTCGTATTTTTCCAAAATTTCTTTGATTTCATCTTTATCTGTGCGTATAAGTTCTAAAATTTTAATAGATTTTCTAAAACGATGCAATCCAATTTGTGCTAAGAAAACATCTTTTTTATCGATGCTTACTATAGCTTTATCATCTGCTTCTCTATCAAGTCTTAAGATATCGCCTTGTTTAAGTTCTAAAAATTCATGAACATTAATTAAGGTTTTTCCTAAAATTGCCTCATATACCACTTCAGCGCGACCGATTAAAGTTTTAAGTTCTTTGTTGCGTGATTTTTTGGCTGAGGTTTCACCCATCATAATATCACGGTTTGCTAAACGGCTTAATATACTTTCTAAATGTACTACAGGATAGCAGATATTTACCATTCCGCTTGAATTTCCTATGATGATTTCCATTACCACCATGATAACAATCTCATTTTGAGATACGATTTGTACAACATTTGGACTTGATTCTTTAGCTTCTATACTAGGATAAATTTCAGTTACGGTAGCCCAGCTTTCTTTAAGTCTTTGCATAATGATACGCAAAATAGAATCAAGCAAATTAAGCTCAATATCCGTAAGCTCACGCGAAGCTTCATAGCTATCACCTTGTCCGCCCAAAAGTCTATCTATCATAGGAAAAGCTATGCTTGGATTGATTTCTAAAACACAGTTTCCATCTAAAGGTTTGATAGAAAAAACGTTAAAACTTGTTGGGCTTGGCAAAGACATTAAAAACTCTCCATAAGTCATCTGATCGACTGAATGAAGTTTAGTTTCAACAATACTTCTCATCATCGATGAAATTTGAGAGGCTAAATTTCTTGCTAATTTATCATGTATGCCTTTGATTGTCCTAAGTTGTTCTTTTGAAACTCTGTTGGGACGCTTAAAATCATATACAACGATATTTCTTTCATCTTTTTCATCTTTTGAATTTGAGGCTATGGGTGTGTCAGTGTTATCATCGACAACTTCAAGTAGAGCATCAATTTCTTCTTGGGAGAGTATCTCAGCCATTACACTAGCCTTTCTCTAAGTTTTTTAAGAAGTTTTTTGTGAATTTGTGAAATTCTGCTTTCACTGATTTGTAAAATTTCACTGATTTCTTTTAGGCTTAATTCTTCATAATAATAAAGCTGAATAATTAACTGATCGCGCTCTTTAAGATCATCTAGCACTTCGTGAATTTTTTCTAAAAGTTCTTCTTTTTCAATTTTTTCTAAAGTATTGTCTTCATTATAAAGTTCGATTTGCTCATCAATGGGCAGGGTATAGCTAATAGCATGAGCTGTTCTTACTTCTTTGATTTTTTCTACATCTAAATCAAGTTTTTTGGCTAGATACTCATCATCAGGTTCGCATTCATGTTCTAAAAAATATTCATCCATGATTGCATCAATATCTTTAATAATTTTACGATTATTTCGACTCATTACATCAAGACTTCTAAGATAATCAAGCATAGAGCCGTTAACTCTTTTTCTTGCAAAACCCCAGAAGTTATCATTTTGTTCTTTATCGTAACGGCGTGAAAGCTTTATCATTTCTTCAACGCCTATGCTAATAAGATCATTAACATCTATACTTGAAGGCAAGCGTTCTTTTAGTCTAAAAGCCATAGCACGCAGAGCTGGCATGTAAGAAAGCACAAGCTCATCTTGCTCTTTCTTTAGCATTTGTGCATAAGCTTTAGGCGGCTCTTTTAGCATTTCTTCGTCTTTCTTTGAATTCGTTTTTCTTTAGCTCTTCTCTTTCTTCATTGAGCTTTTCTAAAATTATATCCATTTTCTTTTCACGAATAACTAAATCGTTGATAATATTATTGCTAGTTTTTTCATAATCGTGTTTATTAAAGATTCTGCCACTAATTTTCTTTACATCTATAAAATTCATAATAGCAATATGAACAAAAACATAAAACATAAAAGTAATAAAACAAGTAAAAATCAGTATATCAAAGGCTTCATCTATACTAATAATGCTAAATGCAAGTCCTATAAAAAATCCACAAACAGTGAAAAATGCTACGTAATTTTCTGGCCTCATAATCTCTTCTCTTTATTGCTAAAATCTTTCAATAATTTTTCTAAAAAAACTTGAAAAACTACGATTTGAAACATTATCAAGCACTTTCCGTTCCAATCTATATAAAAGCTTGGAAGCTAGGGCTTTAATCTCATCACTTGAGGCTGTGTTTTCATCGCTAAATAAAGTTCTTTTTTTAATACTACCACTTACATCTTTAGAAGCGCTTAAATGACCTAAGAATTCTAAATTTAAAGGATTTTTAATGTTTGCATCTGCAACTTTTTTAATATTTTCAAAAACTTTTAAAGCTTCATTTTCATTTTTTACAACATTAAAGAGCATTAGTAAATTTTCTTTTGTCTTAGAAGTTGTTTTTATGGTTGCATACGCATCAGTGATTGCTGCAGGATCAGGAACAGTTACTACTATAACTTCATCAGCCATTTCTAAAAAATTTAAAATATTTCCACCAATACCCGCGCCTGTGTCGATAATAAGAAAATCAAGTTCATCTAAAATACTTGCTTGATTTAAAAATCTCTCGTAAATATTTTTATCATTATATTTTAAAATCTCATCTCCACTTTCGCCTGGGATGAGCCATAAATTTGGCTTAACTTCTATTAAAATGTCTTCCAAGGAGCATTCTCCGCGTAAAACATGCAAGAGATTTTTTTGTATGCGTACATTTAAAATGACATCCAAATTTGCCAAGCCAATATCAGCATCAAAAAGCCCAACTTTATAGCCATTATTTGCTAAAACATTGGCTAGATTCGCGCTAATCGTACTTTTTCCAACGCCACCTTTTCCACTTGTAATAGCTATAAAATGAGTGTTTTGGGATTTTTTGGTTCCATTTTGACTCATGAGATTGCGAAGTTTATTTGCTTGGTTATTCATTATTTTTTCCTTTGTTAAACCCTTCTAAAATACAATGAACTAGAAAATCACTATTGGCTACTTCTAAATCATCTGGCACTTCTTGTCCTATAGAGAAAAAGCTTAGAGGAATATTTGTTTCATAAACAAGAGAGAAGATATTTCCAAAAACCTTTGTTTCATCAAATTTAGTAATAATCAAAGTATCAATATTTAAGAATGAAAAATTTTTATAAATTTCCATTAAATCTTCCTGTTTGGTGTTTGCAGAAACCACTAAATTTACATCAATTTCTGCATTTGAGTGCATTAAAAATTCTTTAGTTTTAGCAAGTTTGCTTTGATCGTATTGTGAATTTCCTATAGTATCAACTAAAATTACTTCGCAATTATTTAAGCTTTTTATCGCTTCATCTAAATCCTTTGGTTCTATGCTATCAATAATAGGAAGTTTCATCATTTTTGCATACTGAAAAAGTTGCTCAACCGCACCGATTCTATAAGTATCAAGCGTAATAATACCTGTTTTATAACGCTTATCTCCATAAGCATAGCGAAAAGCTAACTTAGCTAAGGTTGTTGTTTTTCCGACTCCTGTTGGGCCTACTAGCATCATGATTTTTTGTTTTTTTATATCGCTTTCAACACGACAAGGCAAGATATTTCTTAAAAGTGAGTGAAAATATCTTTGAACTGCATCTTTGTTGGTTTTCATAGCAGCTGGCATATTTTCTATAGTTGCTTTCATAATCGCTTCTAGATGATTTTCAAGCATTCCACTTTCTTTGGCTTGTTTATAAATACTTGCAAATTCAGGAGGTATCATAAGATTTTTTCTAGCTTCAGCTTTATCGTCCCACATCATATCTGCAAGAAGATCTATTTTATCGTTAAGCTTGTTGATTTGTTTTTCAAATTGCTTTTCAAAATTTTCTATTTTTTTATTATAATTTGGATTAGGGGTGTAATTTTCTAAAGGTGTGTTTGTGACTTTAGAAATTTCATTGCTAACTTCACTTAGTTTTTCTTTAAAATCATCAAAGCCTAGAGTCTTATTTTGATGAGGGTTGATTTTGTTTTGTGGAAAATCTTGATAGGTTTTTTTAGTTAAGTCATTGTTTTTTACAGTGTTTAAATTTGTATTTAAGCGAGTGTTTGAGAAATCCAAGACTACATCTTCATCTTCTTGAGGGATTTGAGATCTAATTTTTTCTTCTGCAAGAGAGGTAGAAGATGGTTTTGGCGAGCTTTTTTTTGCAGGTAAAGATTTTCCTTGTTTTTTTAAGTGTTCTTCATAGTCGCTTTCTTCTATGGCTACCATAACCTCATAAAGCGCACTGCGATTTAAGGTTTTAGGACGAATTTGTTTATTTGTTATAATTAAAGCTTTATCTCCGTAATCTTCTTTTACTTTGGGTATAATTTGTTCTGTATCTTCAACAGTAAAAGTATGTATAAGTTGTCCCATTTATATTCCTTATATCATGCCTAAAGGCAAAATTACACTCACTCTTTCTTTAGCCCCTTTATGAGGCACCTCACACCACTTATCACGCTTGACTTTTTGTGAAAAGTATAAAAGATCTAAATCAAGCGTTCTAGGAGCGTTTTTGAAAGTTCTCTTGCGTTTAAATTTTACTTCATAATAAAGTAAAACTTTCAAAAGTGCTCGTGCATGCAAATTAGTTTGTATCAACATAACAGCATTGGTAAAATCTTTTTGCTCTTTAAAACCAAAGGCTTCATTTATCAACATAGGAGATGTGGATAAAATTTTAAATCTTTTATCATCCATCATTACTCGAAAAAGCATATCAAATCTTTTTTTTTCGGGCTCTATATTGCTTCCTAAGCCTATAAGAGCTAAATATTTAAAAGATCGTATATTTTGACTAAAAAAAGGAAAAAAACGACTTTTTTCAAAGTGTTTTACTCCTTGAATTTTTAGCATTATTATTTATTCGTTTGTTGTGCTTGTTGCATCGCACGCAAATTTTTTATTTGTTCGCAAATTTGAATTATACCCATTAAAGCCAAGTGATAGCCAAAAGGACCAAAACCAACAATAGTTCCAGAACATACAGGCGCTATAAGACTTTTTTGACGAAATTCTTCTCTGCGATAAACATTGCTAATATGTACTTCAATTGTAGGCAAAGCTACTGCTGCAATAGCATCGCGAATAGCTACTGAAGTATGAGTATAGCCTGCTGCGTTGATAATAATTCCATCAACTGTTCCAAGACATTCTTGAATTTTATCTACGATTTCACCTTCAAAATTACTTTGGAAAAAGTCAAGTTCTACATTGTTTTGAGATGCTGCAAGTTTCATTTGCTCATGAATTTCTTCCATTTTCATAGCACCATAAATTCCCACTTCTCTTACGCCAAGCATATTAACATTTGGGCCTTGGATAATCATTATTTTCATGGATTTAACCTTAAAAATTTATTTTTAACCTTTTATTATAACATTTTAAAAATAAATTTTTGCTACAATGTAATTTTTGAAAGGAAAATCGTGTTTATAGTTACTGCAAGATATCTTTTTTTATGCGATGAAGATTTTACGATACTAGAAAATCAAGCCTTTGTTTTTGAAGATAAAATTTTAGAATTGGGTGAATTGGATAATTTAAGAAAAAAATATCCCAAGGCTAAAATCATCAAAACACCTAAAAATTCGGTTATTTTACCTGCTTTTATAAATCCTCACACACACTTAGAATTTAGTGCAAATTCAACAACTTTACATTTTGGAGAATTTTTAATTTGGCTTAAAAGTGTTATAAATTCTCGTTCCATGTTAAATGCACAGGCCAAAGAAGAATTAATACTTCAAAGCATTAAAAAAATGCAAAAAAGCGGTATAGGCACTATAGGTGAAATTTCAAGTTTTGGGAGTGATTTAGATCCTTGCTTAAAGGCTAGTCACAAGGGTATGCGTATAGTATTTTTTAATGAAATTTTGGGTACAAATGAAAATCAAGTTGAAGATAAAAAACAAGAATTTTTAAAAAGATTTGAAAATTCTTTGAAATTTAAAAATGATTTTTTTATCCCGGCAATTTCGATTCATTCTCCTTATTCAACTCATCCTAGTTTGGCTCATTTTGCTCTTGATTTAGCTAAAAAGCAAAATTTACTAGTTAGTACGCATTTTTTAGAAAGTAAGGCTGAAAATATCTGGCTTAGAGAGTCTAAAGGGAGTTTTAAAAAATGGCTTGAAAATTTCACACTTCATCCTAAGCCTCTTTATACACCAAAGGATTTTGTTAAACTTTTTAAAGGAGTAAGGACTCTTTTTACGCATTGTGTTTATCTAAAAGAATATGAATGGTTAGATAAAAATTTACATTCTATTACACATTGTGCATTTTCAAATCGCCTTTTAAGTCAAAAAAGCTTAGATTTAAAAACGGCTTTAAAAAGTGGATTAAATATCCATTTAGGAACCGATGGACTTAGCTCAAATATTTCATTGTCTTTACTTGATGAAATGCGCGCGAATTTGCTTATACATAAGAATTTTGATTTATTAGAGTTAGCCTCTAAGCTTTTGCAAATGGTAACACTTTATCCTGCAAGGGCTTTAAATTTAAATTTAGGAGAGCTTAAAAAAGGTAAAATTGCTGATTTTAACGTATTTGAGCTAGGAGAATGTGATAAAAAGCAAGCTCCTTTGCAGTTTATTTTAAATGCTAAGGAAGTAGATAAATTATTTATAAAAGGAAAAGAATGCAAATTTTAAAATCATTTTTTAAGGCTTTAGGATGCGGTATAAAATTTATCAATACTTATTTTAAAACCTTTGTTTTATTGTTGATTGTTATATGGATTTTAATGCCTAGTGCAAATTCAAGCTCCAATCTTGCAAATTTAGAACGCATTGATTTAAAGGGTGAAATTTTTGACAGCTCTGCGGTTTTGGAAAAAATTATCAATGCTAAAAATGATAGCAATATTAAAGGAGTGCTTTTTGTTATAGACTCTCCTGGTGGAGCTTTTGCTCCTAGTATGGAACTAGCTCTAGCTATAAAGGATTTAAAAATTAAAAAGCCTGTGCTTGTTTATGCAAGCGGAACTATGGCAAGCGGAAGTTATTTAGCAGGAGTTGGAGCTAATAAAATTTTAGCCAATCCAGCAAGTTTTATAGGCTCTATCGGTGTGATTATGCAAGGAGCTGATTTAAGCGGATTGGCTAATAAACTCGGTATTAAAGAACAAACTATTCAAGCGGGTGAATTTAAAAGTGCTGGAACTTTTGCAAGAGCTTGGAATGAGAATGAAAGAAATTTTTTACAGGGTTTAATTGATCAAAGTTATGATCTTTTTACAGGTTTTGTTGTCAAGGAAAGAGCATTAGATCTTAATAAAAAAGATCAATGGGCAAATGCAAGAGTGTTTTTAGCTGCCAAGGCTAAGGAGCTTGGTCTTATAGATGAGCTTAGTAATTATGAAAATGCTAAAAAGGAGCTTGAAAAACTTGCTAATGTTTCAAATCCTGTTTGGAAAGAAGAAGATAAGATTGATAAATTTCTTAACCGCCTAGAAGGACAAACATCAAGTTTGATAAGTAAAAGCTTAATCGAAATCGCTTATAAAACTAATAGCAGTTTTATAAACGCTAGATAAAATATATAAATATTTTTATTTAATTTTTGTAATATTTTTATGCAATAATTATTTATATCTTAGATAAGGAGTAAAATAATGAAAAAATATTGTTTTTTTCGAAGTTAAAGGTGGGAGTGATAAAGGTGAAGATGGCTATAGAAAAGATACCATGCCTATGGTAAATGCCTTAAAAGCTAAGGGTTGGAATGCTGAGGTGATTTTTTTTGAAGTGGGTAAAAAAGATGAAATTTACAAATATGTAAAAGAAAATTTTGATGGTTATGTTTCTCGCATCAATCCTGGCAATCTTAAAGAAGAAAATGAGTATTTTGATATGTTAAGAAAACTTTGTGCCGATAAGCTTGTAGGTATGCCTCATCCTGATGCTATGATGGGTTATGGTGCTAAAGATGCACTTACAAAATTAGCAGATACTGATCTTGTTCCAAGCGATACTTATGCTTACTATGATATTAAGACTTTTAAAGAAAATTTTCCAAAAAGTTTGGCTAAAGGTGAAAGGGTTTTAAAACAAAATCGTGGCTCTACAGGAGAGGGAATTTGGCGTGTGAGTGTAGAGGGTAATGTTAGTGGAGATAGTTTGCCTTTAAACACAAAAATCAAATGTACAGAAGCTAAGGATAATCATGTAGAACATAGAGAGCTTGGGGAATTTATGGATTTTTGCGAGCAATATATCATAGGTGATAATGGTATGCTTGTGGATATGACTTTTTTACCGCGCATTAAAGAAGGTGAAATCAGACTTTTAATGCTTTATAACACCCCTGTAAATGTAGTGCATAAAAAACCAGCCGAAGATGCTGATGCTTTTTCTGCTACGCTTTTTAGTAGGGCAAAATATCGCTATGATAAGCCAGAAGATTGGAAAACTTTGGTGGATATGTTTTTAGGCGAGCTTAATTGTTCTTGTGTAGGTTTTACTTCTCATTTAGAACTTGCTGATGAAGTAGCTTCAAATATTATTAATATTGTAAGTAAAACTAAGGCTTAGTCTTTAAGCTTAATGTCCATTTTATTATTGTAAAATGGACATTCTTTTTCTATTGTTTTTAAGTTTGAGCTATATTTTATCGAGAAAAAATTTTCACAAAATGAGCATTTTGTATCTTTGGTTAGTATAGGATAGGAATAGTCAAATTTATCCAAAATAAAATATTTTATTTTTTTATCCTTAAATTTCCTTCTGTCGGCGGAAAAATAAAATGTAACCATAGAAAAATAAAATGATACTTTTTGGTTGCATTTTATTTTTCCATAAAACTTAAACTTAAAATGTAATTATATTATTTCTTTTACTTTGTTTTTCCAAAAATCAACAAATTTTCTATCAATTTTAGGATTTGCCTCAGCTTCTTTTATTAAATCATTTATACAATCAATTCTTTTTTGTTTGGATTTAATAGTTTTTAATTTCCCAGCTTCTTCATAATACTTAATACATTGATTTTCAAAAAGACTTACATCATAATTATCTTCCAAAAGTTGAATTGTATCTACAATTAAGCCATAGGCTTTGGGATGTCTTTCCTGTATTTTTTGTTCCATTTCTAATGCAAGTTTTCTTCTGCTTTCTGCAGTATCTTTATTTTTTGATTTTAAAGCTATGCTAACACTTTCTTCTGCGATTAAGATAAAATTTATTGCTTCTAAATAATTATCTTGATTATTTGAAGAGAGATAATGTGAAATTTTTTCATGTTTATTTGTAGAAAAATTTTTACACTGCTCATATAATTCTCGATAAGGTCTTTCTAATCTTAAAATCATTTCTTCTGTAATCATGGCTTTACCATAATGAATTTTAGCTGCTTCCATTAAAGAAATTTCATAATATTTAGATATTGCTTCTATTTCTTTTAAATCTTGTTTAGTAAGAGTGCCGTTTGTTGCTATTTTTATTAATTTTGATTTTATTCTAAAACCAGAATAAACAAATAAACCAATTGTTGCAATCAATATTATAATAATAAAATATAACATCACTCGTACTTTATAATAGCATTTTCAAAAGTTTTAATTGATATTGCCTTACAAACAACGCCTATAATTTCAGCGTTGTTAATATGCTCAATATTAACAACAATATCTTTGTAAAAAGAGTTCATAGAACTTAATACAATTTCATTTACAAATGGTTGTTTTAAAAGCTTTTTACAGTAAATTTCGCCATCAAGGTTGATAACCACAATATCTCCATTTTTAACAAGGTCAAGTTTATTTTTGCTCACATCAATAGCTATAACATCTCCACTATGGATAAAAGGCTCCATACTATCTCCTATAACTTTAATAATATCGAGTTTAGCTAAAGGCGGTAATCCTAAGGCTTCGCAGGCAAATTTTTTACTTATTGCTATCTCAGTATATTCTAATTGACTATTTATAGCACCATATCCAGCGGCGGCTGCCGCATCTGTATAATATCTTAATTTCAAAATATCATCTATAATTCGCATTTTGTCAAAAAAGATAGCATCAAGTGAAATATTGTGTTCTTTTGAAATTTTCATTAATAAATCGTAGGGAATGGTATTTCTAGTTCTCCAAGTGCTTAATGTATTGGGTTTTACTTTAAAAATTCCACAAAATTCTTTATCATCGGTGATATTTAACAGAGCATAAACTCTATTCAAAATGTCTGCTGTTTTATGCATTATAAGCCTTCTTTTATTAAAAAATTCACAAAATGCGATAAAATATCTTGACTTAATTCGCATTTTGTCTTATAATTTGATATTTTAATAGCAAATTGTATCTTAAAATAACTCAATTTGATATAAAAATATCAAATTAAAGGAAAAAAATGTTAAAACAATACTTCGAAGATAATGGTATTAATATAAAAAAATTCGCACAAAAACACAATCTTGACTATTTAAGTACTATTCGCGTTATAAAAGGTGAATATTTAGGAAAATACAAAGCGAAGAAAAACACTAGAGCAGTTTATGAAAAACTTTTAGAACTTAAAATCATTGATGAAATGCCTAAGGCTTGTTCATGAGTTACTTCTTAGAAACCAAAGAAGCCGCACAAACTTTTAATGTAAGCACAGGAGCTTTGAGGCTTGCAGTAAGTAGAAACTCAAATAAATATGAGTGGCTAAAAGTGGATAATGAAAAAGGTGGCAGGGGTGGTAAAAAACTACTATTTAAAATAAGCAAAGATGAGCTTTTAACCGCTTTTAATCAAGAATTAATCAGTAAAAATACTTTGATTTTTAATGAAAAAATGCAAAAAGTTAAATTGAGCGAAATTATTACTACCGATAATTTAAAAACTACAAATAATAGTTTAAAAACTAGTAATTTAAATTTAACAGAGCCAAAAATAGACAATGATTTGGCTGTTTTAAATATAAAGTTTGAAAATTTAAGCGATGAAATTAAAAACAATGCTAGAGAAAAGCTTAAGTCTTTAAAGCAAGTAGAAAAATATATTGAAGGAGGACTTAAGCAGAAAAGAGCTTTGGAATTATGCGGTATTTCTAAAATAGAAATTTTTAGAATTCGCAAAGCATATAAAGAAAATGGCATTCTAGGTCTTATCGACACTCGCGGACTTCACCGCAAAGATAAAACCAAGCTTAGTGCTTGGATGCAAGAATACGCTTTAAGAGAATATCGCACCTTTGGGGCAGGTGGATTTAATTTCACTGAGCTTTGGTGGCAAATTCACAAGGAAGCAGCCATTAAAGAAAATTATGACTTTATAGGTTTTGATTTGGGAAAAGTAAAGCCACTCTTTAGTGTAAAAACCTTACAAAATTTCATTAAAAACTATTATAAAGACAAGCCTTTGGAGCATTGTATTATCACACAAGGCTTAGATAAAGCAAAAAGTAAGTTTCTCCCTGCACAAGGCAATCAAAGAGAGCTTTATGATATGAAAAACATGTGTTGGCAAATCGATAGCTCTCCAGCTGATTTTATAGTAAGAGATGATGAAACACTAGAGCCTTTCCGCCCGCACATCTTAAGTGTCGTTGATGTCTTTAGTGGCATGGGAGTAGCTACCTTAGTAGGAAAATCAAACTCTTTAAGCCTAACTAGACTTTTATGGAAAGCCATAGATAAGTTTGGTAAGCCTGATATGATTAAAGGGGATAATGGTAAAGATTATCTTTCAAAAGATTTTCAAAGCTTACTTGATAGTCTTAATATAAGCTATGATGCAGCTATTGCTTACGCAGGAGAGCAAAAAGCTTTAGTTGAAAGGCGTTTTGGAACACTTCAAAGAGCTAGATTATCTCAAATGCACGGTCACATTGGAAATAGCTTAGCTAAAAGAGAAATGATAGAGCAAAAAACTCCTAAGAAAGAAAGAAAAGCTAAAGATGAATACGGCTTTGCTAAAAAAACTAATCAAAAACTCCTTCACACCTTCAGCGAAGCTTGTGAGCTTTTGGAAGCTGAAGTGATCAAGTGGAACATGAGCAAAGTTCGCCGAAAAAAAGGCGTTAAAACTCCACTTGAACTTTGGAACTCGTGCGATAGAGCTATTGTAAAAATATCTTATGAAGAATTTTTGTTTAATGCTGGGAATAAAGAACTTAGGGTCGTGGGCAAAAAAGGCATTAACTTTGAAAGTAGAGTTTATAAAAGTGCTTTAATGCCAAGTGTTGGCACAAGGGTTAAATGTGTGCAAAATATCGATAATATTAAAGAACTTTTCATTTATGATTTAAGCGGAAACTTTCTTTGTCTAGCACTTGATGAAAGTATCGCTAAACTTAGTAAAGAAAGCTATAAAATGCTTAAAAAAGGTTATGAAAGTGAAGTTAAAGCGATTAAAGAAGTGCTTAAAAAAGATGAGATTGCCGCCTTTACTAAACTTAATATTAAACAAGACTTACAAGATTTACAAAGTGCTTTTGAAAACTCACTCGTAGAAGCTAAAGAGGTGCATCAAAAATCCCTTGCAAAAGAAACTTTAAAAACTCAAAGAGAATTAGAAGAGATTAAAAATAATGCTAATGCAGATGAGCTTATTTTAAATGCTAAAAAAGAAATAAATAACGATGAAAGCGAGTTTGACATGGAAGCTTTTGTCGAAAAGAAATATTTTGCTGGTTAAAAATTGTTTAAAGCTTGATTAATTCAAATTTTAAAGAGTTTTTACTCATAAAAAAACAAAAGGATAAAAAATGCAATTAGTAGAACTTACTAAAAAGTTTTTAAGCACCCAAAACATCTCTCAAAACAATCTCTCCGATCGTTTAGGGATTAATAAAAGCTATATGGTGGGCTATATGAAAGAAGGAAGTAGCTATAAATACGCTTCAAAAGTAGAGCCTTTACTTGAAAAATACATTAAAAGCTTTGTGGAAGAAAAAAGCGTGAAAGAGCTTCAAACACCTTTTATTGCCACTAAAGATGCAAAGGCGATTAATGTAACCATTGAAAGTGCCATGAGCAATCGCGAAATGGGAGTAATCATTGGCGAAGCGGGGACTGGAAAAAGCAGAGCCATTAAAGAATATGCCGCTAAAAATGGAACAAGAGTGGTGCTTTTTGAAGCAACAACTGAGACAAGCAAAAGAATGCTTTTGGTGGGGCTTGAAAATAAACTCAATGTGTGTTTTAAAGGTTCTTTGGATGATAAGATTAGAGGCATTGCTAGCGAGTTAGCAAGAACTTCAAAGGTTTTAATTATAGATGAGAGTGAGCATTTGCCGTTTCGTGCTTTGGAGTGCTTAAGACGCATATATGATTTTTCAAATACTGCTTTAATCTTAGTAGGTACTAGAAAACTTAAAAACAATCTTACAGGCATTGGCAGAAATGATTACAACGAGTACGGACAACTAAGCTCTAGAATTGGTGCAAAATGGGAATTAAAAGGACTTTGCTACCAAAACAAAGAAGGTTTAAAAGATGAAGACTTAAAAACACTTTGTAATCATTTTGATGTGGAGGAGAAAAAGGCTATTGATTTAGTTTTTAACCTCGCTCGTGGCAACTTTAGAAAAAGTGAGAAGCTTTTAAAAAGAGCTTGTGAATTTGCAGATGGAAAAGCGGTTGAGCTTAAACACATAGAAGCTGCCGCATCATTTTTAATGCTGGGCTAAAAATGAGTTTTGAAGAGATAGCTAAAGAACTTAATCTTAGCGTGACACGCGTTCATCAAATCTATACTGAAGCTCTTAGAAAGTTAAAGAGTCCTAAAAATAAAGATAAGTGGATGGCTATCTTTGAAACGATTGACTTAATCAAAAAAGAAAAAGCAAAGAAAGAAAACTTAATACAAGGAGAGAAAAAATGATACCAATGATTAAAGGTGAGAAAGCTGATTATAGTGCTTCGCTTTTTGAGATAAAGGGTGTAAGCATTATTTATAAAGAAAGTGGAGTGTTTGTAGATGTTTTAAAAGGAATTTATCCTGATTATATTGCAAAAAAAATCATTCGTTTTCATTTGGGTAAAAAGCTTAACAAAAGTGCTTAAATTAAAGCACTTTGATTAAGTTTTTTAAAACTTAAATTTATTAGAAAGGATTAACAATGGCATTAGTTTATGTAGCCTCTCCTTACAAAGCTTTAGTAGTAAGAGAAAGTCAAAGAAAAGCACAAGCTATTAGCATAGCTCAGCAAGAATGCTTAAAAATTATGCGTGAATGTGAAGGTTTTGTGCCTGTTTCACCCATACTACAATTTAGTTATTTGGATGAAAACAAGCACAGAGACAAAGCTTTACAAATGGGATTAGAGCTTTTAAAAGCGTGTGATTATATTTATCTTAGCAAACACAAAGATGCAAAATATTCACAAGGTATGCAAGAAGAATTAGCACTTGCTAAAAAGCTTGGCATTAAAGAGCTAGTTTTGGAGTTGCCCTTACAATAAGGGCTTAAGGATAATCAAGAAAAAAACTAAACACGCAGTGCTTTTAAGATATGGCGTAATTCTTTGGGATTATCAAATTAATAAATTTAATTTAAAAGGAGAATAGATGCAAATAAATAATTTAGAAGATGTTAACTTAGCACTTAAAAAAGTGGCAGAACTTAGCGTAAAAATAGAAAAGATTAATGGCGAGGTGACTTTAGCTTGTAATGAGATTAAAGAAGCTCGTGCAGGAGAGATTAAGGTTTTAAGTGATGAACTTAAATATATAGAGCAGTGCATTACAACCTTTTGTGAAAATAATAAACACGAGTTTGCAGAAAAAAGAAGCAAAGAATTTACCTTTGGCAAGATTGGCTATCGCTTAAGTAAAAGTGTATCTTTACCACGTGTGAAAGAAAAACTAGAAAACTTAATCAAAGCTTTAAAAAGCTATGGACTTAATGATTGCATTACTTATAAAGAAGAACTTAATAAAGATGCTATTGCAGAGCTTGAAGATAGCGCCTTAGTAAAGCTAGGACTTAAAAGAGTTGTAAAAGATAATTTTAGAATAGAGCCAAAGATTGAAAGCTTGGAGATTGAAAAATGAGAGAGCTTTCCTTAGCGACTTTTAAACTTTTAAATAGTGTTTTTAAAACAAAAACAGCTCATTTTAATGGCTTTTTAGAACTTGATTTTAAAAATAAGCCTAAGCTAAAAAAGCAAAGCTTTAAAAGAAAAAAGAAAATGACTTCAAAGCAAAAAATTAGACTTAAAAGAATTTAACAAGTCCGCTAAGGCGGATTTGATTAAGTTTTTAAAACTTAATTTAAAACAAAAGGATAAAAAATGTATGTCAATGTAAGCATAGATGCGAGTGATTTAGAAGATATAGATGCTCATGATTTGGCTGAACTTTTTGAAGATTTAAGCACAAAAGAGCAAGAGGAATTCTTTGGAATTATCCATAAGGATATCAAGCCATTAGAAAGAATAAGAGCTATTCTTTCTAATTTGTCTAATGATGAAGCACTTAAACTTTTAAAAGAACTTAATAATGAGTTTAAAAGCGATGAGGAATGGCAAAAAACTATAAAAAGTATAAATGGAGGTAACAAATGAAACTACAAGATTTTGATTTTAGAGTTTGGGATAAGCATCACAAGGGTTGTGGTAATAAGGATTGCAAATGCCAAACAAAATATGTTTATGGTGAAGAAGCCAAAACAAGGTTATCTGAGTTTAAAGAGGATTGTGAAATAGAGCTTTTTACAGGGCTTTATGACAAGAAAGGTAAAAAAGTATACGAGAATGATATTGTTAAAGTTAAAAGTCTATACGATTACTTTTTAGCAAAAATCAGCATTCACAAAGAAGGGACTTTTTATTTTGAAGGAAAAAATGGAGATTACATAGGCTCTTTAATTTATTTAGTTGAAGATGAAGGATATACTATTGAAACTATCGGCAATATCCACGAGAATCCTGAACTTTTGAAATGTTAAAAAATATTAAAAATTTTAACATAAAAATGAAATATGTTAAAAAAAGCCAAAAAATTTAACAAAACTCACTAATTAGTGGGTTTGATTAAGTTTTGACAAGGAAAAAATAAAATGAATTTGGATTTTTTAAATGAGTTTAAGCTAAAAAATAAAGATTTAAATGAGAAATTAGAGTTTTTAATCCCTGATTTTTTAGTTAAAAAAGCAATAACCATTATTTACGCAAATGGCGGCAGTGGAAAAAGTTATTTAAGTGCTGCTATTTCTAAAACACTTTGCAAAGATGCAAGGGTTAAAAGCATCGTTTATGTTGACATGGATAATCCTTTAAATGTTTTAAATGAAAGAGGTTTTGGTGAACTTATTTTAAATGAAAGCAAATTCACTTATATTCACAGATCAAGCTTAAAAACTTCAGCTTATGAACTTTTAGAAATGATTGAAGGCAAAGGCGTAGCAGGAAGCTATGAAGGGGTTTTATTTGTACTTGATTCTTTACGCAATTTTGCAGATATTGATAATGATACTAAAATGATGTCTTTAATGTCTTTGCTCATGAATTTAAGAGAATGTGGGGCAACCATTATGGCTTTACACCATTCTACAAAAGATGGCAGAGCTTTTAAAGGCTCAAATCATATTAGAAACTCAAGTGATTGCATGTATTTTTTACAAAAAGTGGCTAACTTAGAACAAGGCTTTGAAGTATTGCTTAGTGTGCAAAAAGAAAGAGCAGGAATTAAAGATCAAGCCTTTTTTATCAATACAAAAACTCTAAATATTAAAAACACCGACTTGCAAAACGCTAAAATCAGCGATAAAGAAGAAGCTTTTATAGATAAAGTTTTAAAGCTTTTAAACGAAAAAAGCCTAAGCACAAGTGAGATTTTATCGGCTCTTGATGTCAGTAGGAGTGATAATTTTTCAAGGAATACTTTAGAGAAATTTAAAGGTGTTTTTTGGGAAAGTGAGCTTGGCGGAGAGAATGGTCGCACTTTTGTTTGGAAAAGTTTAAAAGCTGACAATAAAGACAGCAACGACAAAGAATTAAGCTTATTTGGGGGTGAGTTATGAAATTTAACCCTCCAAGCAAAGAAGATTTAATTAAAGCCATTGATGAGTTTAATGCTAAAAACTCTTGCTCTATCCCTTATTTTATAGCAGATAGTTTTATAAATTACTATAAGCAAGACGATGGAAGATGGCTCATGGCTAATAAAAAGCCTTTAAAATGCTGGAAAAGAGCACTTAATTCAACTTGGCTTCCAAAACTGGCAAACAAATATAAAAACAAAGATAAGCAAAAAGCTTTAGCTTCTTGGCTAGAAGAGGAGTTTTAATGGATAATGCAAAAGAGGCACTAAAAGAGCTTTTTGGTATTAGTGAAGTTCAAGCAGTGGTTATAGAAAAACTTTATTTTAAAGCCAAAACACCAAAAGATATACTAGGCTTTAAAAAATACTATGATTTAACCATGTTAAAAAAGCAATTTGTTGGTACAAGCTATGAAAAACTTTCTCTTGTGTGCGCCTTTGCAGAGCTTGATTTAAACTTAAGGTACAAAAATATAGAGTCTTTTTTAGAATGGCTTTTCATTTCATTTTCAAATCGTTTTATTTTTCAAACAAAAAAAGGAGATTTCTCATATTCTTTTGTACTTAGATATTATGATGGTAACATTGTTTATGATGAGTTAGGAAAGCCTGTTTTAAAGCATGTTGATTGTGGGGATAATCTTTATTTTATTAATGCTAATAAAGAGCTTTGTGATGAGCAAAGAAAACCACTGAATGTAGGAGAGTTTTATAATAAGCTAGTTGAATATATGTTTAAAAACCAAGATAAAATCATTTTTGATAATAAAATTGAAATAAGCCCTGTTATTAAAACTCAAATTCCTAGCCAAACTAAAATAAATAAAGATTACGAGCAAAACTATTTAGAATACAAAAAAAATCAAGATAAGCTTTATAATGCAAATATTGATAAATTCACTTCAAAACTAGAGCAAATTTTAAAGGCTAAAAAATGAATACTCAAAACACTTTAAAAAAGCACTTAATTAAAATCATTCATACCTTAAGAAAAGATACTAATTTAAGCGATGATGAAAGCTATCGCTGGGTTTTAAATGAAAGATATGGCAAAGCTTCAAGTAAGGATTTAAGCATAGATGAACTAAGGGACTTTGCTATAACTTTGGGCTATGATGAAAAGTTTTTAAAAAAGCAAAATACCAAAAAAGCAAGGTATTTTAAAAAAGAAAACACTAAAAGCGGAAGGGCTACAAAAAAGCAACTTAATATGATACAAGCCATTTGGAGTAAAAATGCTAAAAATCCTACTCAGTGGGCTTTAAGAGAGTTTATTAATAATATTATTAAAAAACGACCTTTGTATCTTTGGTATTTAAGCGTTGAAGATGCTAATAAAGTTATCCTAGGGCTAAAAAATTTAGAAAACAACAGCACACATTAAGCCAAACGAAGCTAATGTTGTCTCATCAAAACAAAAGGAGATTAAAATGATTTTAGAAATACATTCTTACGATGCAGAGTTTTTTTTAACCTTAGGCATAGAAAAACACTCACAAATTGCCTTTGCCGCAAAAAGAACAAGCCTTGAAATAATGCATAATGGAATCACTCATCAGATTAAAACTGATAAAGATTTTGGGATTTTACTTAATGTGATTTGCGTAATTAGAGAAAGAATTGATGAGAGTTTTGAGGAAGAAGATAAAAGCTTGGTTATTGATATAGATGAAATTGTGGCTAAAGTTTGCAAAGAATTAGAGTAATTCTCTAATTCTTTTTTCTTTCTCATCCATAGGGTATTGTTTATCCCAAGCCTCCATAAGCTTTCTTTCTTGATCTGACAATTTAATATTATAGGTCTTACTCATATATAAATAGCTTCTTGCAATCCAGCCTTTAGAATAATTTGCAGGATAAAATCTTTTTGCTTTAAAATCAGTATAAACCTTACAATTTCCATATTGAGTATATTTTAAATTAGTAGGAGCCTCAGCATATCTAAAATTGCTTCTATCCCCATTTATCTCTCCTATGGCTGGGACTAGGTTTTGTTTATCGGCTTCCATTTTTGCAAAAGTTGGATCATTTTTACAAGCTTTTCTGCCACCTTCTTTCCAGCAAGGTAAATGCTTTCCAAAGTTTTGGGCGGGCATAATATGCTCCCATTCTATGCGTTTGATTCTTTGGTTAATTTTTCCTTTTTTGGTGTATTCGTTTCTAGGAGCATATAAATCACTTTTAATCACTTCAAAACTAATATATTTTCCTTTTTTATTAACCTTAAAAGGTGCTTGACAATAAAAATCATACCAGTAAGAGCTCCCTAGATCATTATAAAATTTTACTAATTCTTTTTTGCTTTCTTCAAAACTTTTAGCATTTAATAAGCTTAAAGCAAGTATTAAAACGCTTATTATTTTTTTCATTTATTCTCCTTTTTATTTTTTAAAATTATACCCTACTAAATAAAATTTAGCTTTTTTGCTATAATTTGCAAAAACACTCAAATAGGACTAGCATTGCTTAGCAATAACGAATACTTTGAATATTTTATTGATTTTGTGAAAAATAACGACAAACGAGAAATCTTAAAAGAATTTGGCGGTGCAAATATTTACATACCAAGCTATAAAACCTTACTTAGAGATGAAGAATTAAAACAGGATTTTAAAACACTCATAAAACAGGGAATAAGCACTAAAAATGCAAGTGCGGAATGTGCTAAAAAATACGATTTAAGTTTAAATGCTGTGTATTTAATCACTAAAGAATTAAGAGAAAATTTGGAACCAAGTTTGTTTTAGTTTGGATTATGTTGATAATAAACTTCAATTAAATTTGCAATATTTGTTAAAATATGATAGCATTTAGGCTTGAGAAATATTTTAATTTGTCAATGTTTTTTTATATCTTTAAGGAAAATAAATGGAAAAGTTAGTTAGAGATAGTTATGGAAAGGTAAATTATATTAATATACCCTTTCATAACACTGGTAGCGTATCTGATATATGTATCAAAATAGAAGATAAAGAGCTAAACCAAGCTTTGCAAGATTTGAGTGATTCTATAGATAAAAGTTATAAAAATTCGGGTGTTTATGAGTTTATCACAAACAAATATAGAAAAAAATAAAATAGAATTAATAAACAGATTATTTAAATGCTACTTAGATTATCTTCAAGTTGATTTATCTAATTTTTTCAGAAATGATTCTGATAGAGGTAGAAATATTGATGCTATCGTAAGTTTTAGAGACATATTTGGGAGTATTTTATTTTTTGACCAAATTAATAGTACATTGCTTTCTGATACCAAGCATGATTTGGATAAATTAGAGATTTTTATCGAAAAACTTCTTAAAAAAGGAAGAAACCTTACTAAGATAAAAAAAGATAATATAAATCCATCTTGTATTAAAAAAATACTCGAAGATGATCAGATTGTAGATTTAATCGGAGAAATTTTAAATGCAGCTGGTTATTTTAGGGAATCTTCTGAGAAGCCGTATATGAAAGATTTTAAAAATGTATATTGTGATTGTAGTAAAATTAATAAACTTATTAAGTCCATCATAAATAAAGCTAAAGAAGATATCCTTAGTATTCTTAAACAATCAAAAGATGGCAAAAGCAATGGTTTTGTTCAGCCTGTTTTGGAGGTTCATAATGCTTTTTCACACCTAGCTACATTTTTTTATCAAGATAATCCTGAAGATCCATTTAAAAATATTGATAAAGCTAAAAGCCATCTTTATAGAGCGATACTTGATTATTATAAAATACTTATTAGATTCTCAATTAACGAAGTAAAAAAGAAAGATATGCTGACTAAGTCATTTTATTTAATACGAGAACAAGAATTTTTACTTTTAGGCCAAGATCTAAAAGATAAAAAAATTACTTTTTTTAACCCCAAATTAGAGAAAGAAGAGCAACAGGATATAATGATAGCCTACAAAATACTTTTTGAAACGATTGATGAAATTTTAGAGCATCAGTCTTAACTCTCAAACTCCACACTAACTATATAAGCTGAGTCATTAAAGCTATGACTCACGCTTTTAATACTAAATTCATAATGATCCATATTAATATCTTTAATCTTAAGTTTTCCACCTGCTCTTATTTCACGCCCAATAAGCTCACATCTTCCATTTAATCCACCTTTTTGAAGCTCATTGAGTTTTGCTTGTGCTTTTTTAAAAGCTTCATTATCATTTTTTGGTTGTGAGATTTGCATTTTATATATATTCTCCCCACTTCCTACTTTTATGCTTTTTATCTTTGCCTCATTTATATCTTGCCATTCTGCTATTACGGCACTATATTCATTTCTAGCACTTTCTGAAATTTCTAATGAAATACATTCTTTTAAAGCTATTTCAAATAAGGGTAAATTTTCATTCTTGCTTGTGATATTAGCAGCATTATCGCCAATCTTACCATCTTTTGGAGTAATGATTAAAGTATTTTCTTTTACACAGCAAATAAAACCATAATCAAAGCATATACTATATAAGAATTCTAAATTACTTTGATTATTTTGTAAAATACTTACTATATTTTGATCCTCTCCACTTGTTTTGATTTTTAGATTGTTTTCATTTGCGATTTTTCTTGCTATGGTAAAAAGAGTAGTGTTTTCAAAGCTTCTTGTCTTTTTCTCTTTTATATTAACGCTGCCTTTTCCACTAAAATTAATAGCACTTGCTCTAACTTCAGTAGTATTTGAAGTATAGTTTTTACTCACTACATTCACACTAAAGCTTCCACATTTATAAAGCTTTTCAAAGCCAAGCCAAAGCTCTAAACTATCCCCAAAAAGTGGCTTGGAATAAAGCCCAAAAACACTTAAACTTATCTCATCACTTTCAGCTTTTTCTTTATCTTCATAACTAATGCTAATAAGATTTTTAGAAAGTTTTTCTGTGATATCCTCACCTTTGGCAATAAGTTTAAACTTAGGTTTTCTTACCATAAAGCCTTTTCCTTGCTTTCTTTGATTTTAATACTAGGTAAAATCACTTTATCCCCTGTTTTTAAAAGAGGCTCTAATCTTGGATTGGCTAATAAAACTTGATTAAAATACAAAAGTGTCCCATAATGCTTATAGACTATACTATCAAGCCTCTCGTTGTTTTTAGCTATGTAAATCTTACTCATCAAAGTCCCTTTCTAAATCCATGCTAAAGCTTTGTGCTACAAAGCCACTTCCATCTACAAATGCACTTCTGTTTTCATTTAAGGATAAAATCACAAATTTACCATAATACTTTCCATTAGCTCCTGTTAAGATAAAAGATCTTTGTTCTTTTGCCATATTCTCAAGCTTATCTAAATAAGTATTTCTATCCCCTTTTAAAGGTAAAGTTTTGCCTTGTATTTTAATCTTTTCGCTTTCTTTAGAACTTGCAAATAAAGCATTATGATTATTAAGCCTATTTTGACTTTGTATGTTATATTCTAAGCTTCTTTCTAAATTATCAAAATTTAAAGCTTTAAACTCAAATTCTCCTAAAGCTAAAACCATTTAAACTCCTTTTTAGTTTCATCAAGCTAAAATTATCTTAATTAGATAAGGTTGATACCTAAAATGTAGTAGTAGGATAGTCCAATTAATTGGGGTATGTATTGTGAGTGCAAGTCTCACCGCCTTATCTGATCTTAATATATGTCTTATTATCTTTATTAATCGCTTCTACTTTTCCTAATGTAACTATTGCATTGGTTTTACCAAACTTCTTTAGCTTATAATCAGGGGTAATTACAATTTTATTGATACGACTAGCATCTTTTTTATCTTCAAAGAAATACAATAAAGAATTATTTGCATTATCCCAATAAACTTCTTTTGCTTCATCTAAAACTTTAACAATTTGCTTGATTTCATCCGCGCTTAAAGCTTGATTATAACTTGCCTTTCTTTTAGGGCTTGCGTGTAAAAGATTGTTTTTGCTCAGTGTAAAGTATAAGTCTTCTAAGTCTTTTTTA
Organism: Campylobacter sp. CFSAN122748; assembly: GCF_045277125.1. NCBI lineage: Bacteria > Pseudomonadati > Campylobacterota > Epsilonproteobacteria > Campylobacterales > Campylobacteraceae > Campylobacter > Campylobacter sp. CFSAN122748. The sequence continues at coordinate 96,476 of NZ_CP116953.1, forward strand.
TTTAATTTTTCTAAAAACTCTTTGGTGCTTTTATCCATTTTACCTACTTGTATGAAATTGATAGGATATTTTTGATTATCTTTGATTAATACTTCATCCACCATATCATCTAAGCTTTTTTGCCAAGTGTAAAGTTCTTTTTGATGAGCAAAGCTTTTAACTTCTTTTGTTTTTTTAGCCGCTGCACTTAACATATCAAGCTTTATAAAGTTTTGAATGACTTCAGTGTTTTTTTGTTTATAAAGCTCATCTAAAAGCTCTTCATCGTTAAAGCCATTAAATTCGCTTTCTTTGGTATTTGAAGGTGGAATTTTTAAGTCTTTAACTTCACTTTCGCCTAGATTTATAACTTTACACCTACAACCATAATCATGCATGGTTACATGTGGGTAATGAGTGTCCCAAAAAGGATCATCTTTATGTAAAACTATGCCATCAAAGGCTCTGTGTTTGTCCCTAACCAAAGAATCTTTTTGGGTGCAGTATTTAAAATAAGGTTTAGTGCTTTTCATTTGATTTTCATAGATAGCTTTAGCTTTAGCTTTTCTTGAGTTTTCCTCAAAGATTTTTTTTAATCTTGCACTATTAAAATGAGTTTTTTTAACTTCTCCTGTTTTAGGGTTTATGACTTCCTTTGAACCCCACCAACCCTTAGCTTTTAATTTCTCCTCTGCAATCTTACTCCAAGTGCTAAATTTATCCCCATTTTTAATAGCATTTACTAAAGTATCTTGCATATCTTTTAACAAGCTTTCATCCATAAGCTTAGCAATAGTAAAGACTTTTTTATGGGTTGAATATGAAAGTTCATCATAATCAAAACTAAGCTCTGGCTTTTTATTTTTTAAAAAATCAACAGCTTTAGTAGGTTCTGAAAAAAATCCTATTTTTGCACCTGTCATTTTAATCCTCCAAGTATCCTAAAATACTCGAATTATTTAAAGCTATAAAAAGATGTTTTTCAAACTCGCTTTGCTCTAAACTAGAAAAATTTTCTTTAAGTTTATTGAGTGCCTCGTTAAAATCTTTACAATCTTTTACAATGCTTTCAAATTGCTCTTGAAAAAACTTTGACATGCTCTCATCGACTTTTAAGTATTCTTTTTGTTCCAAAGCTTTGTCAATAAAATCTTCTTCAAAGCTCTCTAACTTTGCTTTGTTTTCAAATAAAGCTTTTTTGTTTTCTTTATCATCTTTTAAGACTTTGCTTTCTTGATTTAAAAGCTCTTTTATAAGCTTTCCCTCTACATTATAAGTGCTTTTAATGTATTCTTCATCAAAGTTAAAGCCCATATTAAAGAGTTTTAAATCTCTTTCGCAAAGCTCACTTTTTGGTTCTGCTTCGCTAAAAAACTGCACATAGAGTTCATCTTTAAAATGATTGATTTCTTTGAAAAACTTAATGGCACGATTTAAAATAAAAAGAACGATTTGTCCATCTTGGGCGGCTAAATCTTTTCTTATTTGATTATGTGACTCAGCCGCTGCTAAAGAACCTCCGCTTACTTGAGAACTTAAATTAGCTCCTAAAACCACGCTTCTTATTTGATTATCTAAGTAATCTATTATTTCATTATAATTTGCCTTAGCCTTTGGCTGGATTAAATCAAGCTCTTCTTCTTTATCAATGACCGCACTATCGCCATTTAGCATTTGATGGATTTCAGAAGCTAAGGCATCAGGATCGCTATCTGTTTTTGCAACCGCCCAAGGAGAGCCAAATCTTTCTAAAAACTCCATCCAAAACTTTAAACTTGCATTTTTAAGCTTTACTGGAAAATAAAGTTTGGTTAGTAAGGCGTCTCCATTTTTAAATAAGAAATTAGAGCCAAAAAGCCCATAAATTGCTTTTTTATCTTCTATAATTTCATCAAAACCATTGCCATTATAAATTAGCTCATCGTTTTCATTAAAGCCAAAATTTCTAAAATCTCTTTGTTTTAAGATTGGATAGTAAAAACCATCTTTTAACTTGTAATTAACCTCAAAAACATTAAGTCCATAAAGATAGGTTTCTAAGATTTGACCTATTAAATCGGGATTAAAAAGATACTCAAAGCTTTCTTTAATTTTTTCATTTTCACAAACGATTTGAAGCTCTTTGGCTAAAATCACACTTCTTCTTGATTGATGAGCTTGAGTAAAGCTTAGATCTTTAAAAATCATTCTTTGATCGTTTTCGCTGATTTTAAGCACATTTATATAGCTTGAATTGATAAGAGTGTTAATAAGACTATTATTTTTTAATATCACTTCTCTTTTACTTTTTGTTTCTTTCATATTCTTCCTTTAAAAACGCCTTATTCTTGAAACAGAGTTAAAATGATGCTTTCTTCTTTTAATGCTACTTTTAGTTCTTGCTAATAAAAATGCTCCTGCTAAGCTATCAGGTGCATCATCATTTTTCCCTTCTGGAAATTCTAAAAGTTGATTTATAAGCATAGTTTGGCTTTTATGTAAAAAAAGCTCTTCATTTTCAAAAGCAAGGCTTAAACTCTCAATGCGTTCAAACTTGCTAACGCTATTATTTTTACCACGCAAAGGCAAAAAAACTCCACTTTCTAAGCTTTTTTCTTGTAACCATTTTTTTAAGAAAAATTGACCGCCATTAGTTTCAATTTCAATCAAGCGACATTTATAAATCTTTTGAAGATTAAAAATGGTTTTTATAATGCTTTGTGCTTTTAAGATTTTTACGATGCTTTCTGCTACATAAAAACCCTTTGTACCTTTGCCAATAATGGTAATCGCAGTAAAGTCACTTTTTGCTTTTTCTCCTGCTGGGTCAATATACATATAATACTGATTAATGGCGGGTAAATCATCATAAAAATTAATGCCATCAAGGCTAAAGATTTGATTTTCACTTCTTGGATTATTGAGTTGCTCTTTATTAAAAGCTTTTAGATTTTCAGCCCTTAACTTCATTAAATCCTCTAAGCTTTTAGCTTCTTCCCAAAGAACCTTAGCTCCTTTATCCATTAAAGCTTTATTTTTTAAATAAAATTGATGAGCGGTATTAAAATCAGCATTTCTATAAAGCGTGGCGTATTCATCCCATAAATCAAGCCTTTGTGGAAACTCTTCGATGGAACGGAAGACTTTAGGATTCCAAAAACCAAGCTTTAATTTTCTAGATAAAACACTATCATTATGTAAAATGGTTCCAATATAAAGCACATCTAAACTTCCATCTGCACTCCCTAAGTTTAAAACCGCTTCATCCACCCAATCTTCTAATTTATCCCTTTGATCTTTACTCCTGACATTAGTATCATTTTCTAAATCATCTAAAATAACTAAATCAGGTCTTTTAACCCCATATCTAACCCCACGAAGTCTTTTTCCACTGCCAAAGGCTTTAATCTTTACGCCATTATTACTTACAAACTCTCCTACGCGCCAAGTCTTGCCAATTCCTACTACTTCGGGAAAATCAAGCTTTAAATGCGGATTATCTTCAAGCTCTGCTTTAATAGCTTCAAGCATTCCTTCCATAAGTTCGACCGCATCTGAAATCTCTACTATAAAGCTTTTATAATTAAAAACTAAGCACCACAAAGGAAAGAGTTGTGAAGTGTAGGTGGATTTACCATGAGCTCTTGGTGCAGCTATGGCGTGTTTTTCACCTTTGCTTTCTTTTTTAAGTGCGATTTTTGTAAAAACTTCATTTAAGTGCAAATGTAAGCCACATTCTCCTTTAATGGTAAAATAATGCGGAAAATAAGTTCTTGCAAAATAATCAAAATCCACACTCGCTCTTTTAATTCTTTCTTGTTTTAAAGTAGGATCTAAATGGCTTTCATGCAAAAATTGAGTTTTTAATTCATTTTTTAGCTCATCCATCCATTCTAAAAAGTCTTTTCTTTGCATAGCACCTTTTAGTTCATTTGGAGTGTTTTTGTGCTTTTGTTCGTTTGAGATTAAAAACTCATCGAGTTCTTCTTTGGAAAAAAGCATTAAATATCCATTGCTAAAATTTCTTTTTCTATCACTCCACTTTCTAAAAGTGATACAAGTTTTGCTACGCAATCTTTATCATTTTTTAAATGACTTATGATAATTTCAACCACTTTTTTAGCAACATTTAAACGATAGCTACTTGGATCTTCTAATCTTGCAACCTTTCTCATTTTTGAAAAGCTATCGCCTATCCTTGCAATGGCTTCAGTTTTCTTTTCTGCATTCATTTTTTCATCAGTATTTATATTTTCAATCGCACAAAACATTTGCTCAGTAAAACTTTCATATAATGAGGCACTTTCTTTATCTTTTATTTTTGAAGTTAAAAGATTAGCTTTTTGCTTATCCCAATCGCCATCTTTGGCTTTGTAGTTTCTAATCGTTTTTTCATTGCGGTTTAAAATTTTTGCAATTTTAAATATATCAAAACCTGCAATATAAAGTTCTTTTGCTAAATCTTTTAAGTTGTTTTGAGACTTCGCGGATGAAGTAAATTTATCCTTACGAGCAGGAGTTTCACTCTCTGCACCCACCTGAAGGCCGCACCCGACCTTTGCCATCTTAGGCTTTGTGGTGGAAGTTAAATTTTTAGCCATTTAATCTCCTTAAATCCATTCTTTTTCTTTTAATTTTAAACGCTCTAACTTTGTTTTGTGGAATAAAGTTATCTTCGTTGATTTCAGTTGGAATTTTTTTATTTGCCATTTTTAAAAGTAAATCATTAGCCCACTCTCTAATCTCTTCTAAGCTTTCTTTTGGAAAATCATTTCGGCGTTTTAATTCCATAATTGTAAGCTTTACACAGATATCTTTTAAAAGAGGAGTTGGGTTTTTAGGTATCTTTATAAAACTTGCAATATAACTTTGTGCATCATTAATAGCATCATCAATCACTTCTTTATCACAAACCCCATCAGCATTTAAATCGCTAAGCTCTGCTATGGCATGAACGCTTAATTCTTTGATTAAATCCTTTTCATCTATCATAAAAAAATGCGTTTTAGTTTCTGTGATAAGCTTTTCTTCTAAAATGTCTTGATAATTCATTTAAAAAAACCTTTTTTTAATGTGGTTAAAATATGGTTAAAATCGTTTAAAATCTTTTTCTAATATCTTTTTAGCTTTAAAAGCATTTTTTGCCTTTAAAGCTAAAATTGTGCGTTTTACTCTAAAACAAGCTTAATAAGTCCATTTGGTCTGGTGCAAACTGGCATGGCTCTCATTTCGCCTACAATTTCAATTCCAGCCCCACGAGGTAAAATCTCAGGCTTAGAAACAAACATTAAACTTGGTGCTTTTCCTAAAGCATCAGTATGATTTGCTCTTGTATAATAAATGCGATTAGAATTATCCTTTGGCACAACCATACCCTCAGTGCCTTTTAAAAATTCAACGCTTTTTCCATTTGTATTTTTATATTTTGCACTATAACGGCGATATTTGGTGCCATATAAAATTAAGGACTTATCTTTCTCATCCCTACTTGCAAGATGATTTTTATAAAGATCTTCGCTTAATGCCAAGTTAGAAATAGCCGCAAAAAGTTCATTTCCACAAAGCACTTCATAATCAGCACTTGTTCCAAATTCATCAATAATTGCTGAATCAATCGCATCACAAACGCTGGCTAAAGTCACACTCCCATCTTTTTTAACACTAACAGCTTTCTTACTTGCACTTCCAAAATCAAAAAGCACATTTCCTTTGCCATCTAAAATCTTGCCAAATAAAGCACCATTTGCCATATATTCAAGCGTAGTGTTAAAGCTTTCTTTCATTTCTTTAACCAAAACCCCAAGAGCTCCACTTAAGCTTTTAGTCTGAGCTTCTTGCAATGCTAAAGACCTTAAAGAATTAATCTCGCTTGCACTGATTCTTTTTGCTAATGCAAAGCGTGGTAAAGGTATATTTAAAATATAAGCGTCTTTAGTATTTTCTAAAGAATGTTCCCCATTATCTGAAATGCTATTTAAAACAATTCCAGCACCTTTTATAATTTCAACCCTTACAGTGCTCTCTAAACTTGGGATTTTATCCTTAAAAAAAGTATCACTTACAAAGCGAGGTGAAGCTTTGGTTTGATTAATAACTTCAGTTATTTTTGTACTTGAAAAAAGTTCCAAAAGTTGCTCTAAATCCATTTTTACTCCTTAGTATTAATAATTAAATTTTGCATAAAAGCCTTTTTAACCGCACTTACATGAACGCCTTTTAAATTGATTTCTCCTGCTAATAAAACCCCATAAACTCCAGAACTAAGAGCGTGATCTTTAAGCATTGCTAATTTAACATTTTCTTTTGCACTAATATCTTCATTTGGACATTTTTTAAAGCTTTCTCCAAAATCTTCGCTGATTAAAAGCGTTCCAAGAGCTAAACTTTCATTAGTTTCAAGATCTATTTTCGCATTAATTGAAAACAAATCTTTATTGATAAAACTTTCAAGGCTTTTTGGCATAGCAATTAAAGGATCATTGCTTAAGCTTTTTGGTGTGACCTTTGATGGCATTTCTTCTCCTTCTTCATTTATAAATTCCTTAGCGGTTTCATTTTCACTCACAGCTTCTTCATTAGCTAGGTTCTCATCTTCTAAAGACAAAGCTTTAGGTAAGTCTCCAGTTTCCAAGTCTTCATTTTCTAGGTTTTGGGTTTCTTTTTTAGCTTTAGCCATTTTTAATCCCCTAACATCATTTTCACAACATCAAACTCATTAGTTTTTGCTGTGTTTTTATTTGCAAAAACATTATTTTTTGGAACTTGCACTTGATCATTCTTGGTATCTAAAAAGCTTTTAAAGCCTTCTAAATCCTTACAAGCATACATTAGCGCCCATTCTTTTTGGGAATTAGCAATTTTTCCGCTATTTAAAGCATTATCAACTAAAGAGCTTGCTAAGTTTTTAACGCTTTCTTCGTTTTGTTTTTTTAAAGCTTCATTTTGTAAAACGAGTGAGCTATTTTCATTTTTTAAAGCTATAATCTGAGATTCTAGCTCTTTGATTTTTTCATCCATTTTCTCTCCTTTGTTTTGATGAATATTATTTTTGTTAGCAATGAGTTCGCCTAGCTCATCAATAAATGGCGTATTAGTTAGTGCGACTGAGTGAAGCTTAGCTCTTACTAGTTCTCCACTTTTATTGTCTTTTGAATTAAATTCAAACACAGGGGATAAATAGCGGTATTGCTTATTTGCTATATATTTTTTAGCCTCTTCGTTAAACTCAGCCTTAGCCATTAAGGCATCATTTTCCAAATAAAGCTCTTTAATCCAACCTGCAGCAGGTGCTTTTTCATTTTTTAAGCTTTGATGCTCATAGTCAATAACCAAATCAATCTTTTTTTGATTAAAATTATCAATCATCGAGTTTAAATCTTTATCATCAACCTTAAACCTGCCATTATTATGCCCTTTCCACTCACCCTTAATTGCCACTTTTATGGGCTTATCATTGCTAACTTCGACTAAATTTTCTTTATTGATAAAAAGCATTTTAAATCCTTAAAAAATCATCTTTTGGTAAAAAGCTACTTTGCAAAGTTCTTGCATAAATGCTTAAATAGCCATGATCGCTTATTCCTTCGTAAACCTTTTTAAGATCTTTAAGCTCTATTCTAAAACCATTGCTAGGTTCTGCATTTAAAAGCACTTTATCAACAGCTTCTATTGCATCAAATAATTTATGCTTAGCATCAATTCTGTGTTTAGGAGCTTTTGATTTTGTATGGGTTAAAATATAAAGTTTCCAAGTTCCCACTTTATTTTCTAAATCTTTATAACTTTCTCCTTCAAAATCAAGCAAAAGCGAAGCATCTAAATTATTAATACAACTTGCTATGTTTTGGGTGTCTTCAAACTCGCCTAAATACATTCTTACTTTAAAATCTTTTAATAGTTCTAAAAGCTCATTTTCAAAACTTTTAAGCATTTTTCATCCTTTAAAAATTAGCGGCAATTTTAAAATGAGTTCTTTTTTTAATCAAGCAAATTATTTTTTCAAAGAGTTTTAGCACAAAATTTTTCTAGTTTTTGGGTCAGCTTTTTAACTAAACTTACGACATTTAAAGGAGTGAAAATGAAAAATAACCCTTATTTTAAAGAAAGCGAATTTAAATGTAAATGCGGCAAATGTGAATTGCCTCAAAATGTACCAAGTGATGAGCTTATAGACATTCTTTGTGAAATCAGAGAACATTACAATGCTCCTATTATTATAAATAGTGGATATCGCTGCAAAGAGCATAATGCAGAGGTTGGTGGAGCCCCTAAAAGCCAACACACTATAGGAAGTGCAGCAGACTTTGTGGTTAAAGGAGTTAAAACAGAAGAAGTTCATCAATATGTTTTAAACACCTATGGCGAAAGGAGCTTGGGAATTGCCATAAAGCATAATTTTAATGATCCTTATGCTGGGTTTGTACATTTAGACACTAGAGGCAAAAAAGCAAGATGGACTTATCCATAAGGAAAAGATTGTGTTTAGTTTTATTTTATCAAGGTTTTTAAGTCCTTCAAAAATAGCTTTTTTTGTTCTAATTGCTCTTTGTGGTTTTTTATATTTAAAAAACAATGCTTTAGCTTTAGAAAATGAAAATCTAAAACTTAAAGCTTTGCATTTTAGCAATGAAATCAATGTTTTTAAAGATAAATTAACCCAGCAAAATAAAGCTATTGATAAATTAAAACTTGATTTAAAGCCCAAAGAGACTTTAAAAGAAGTTTTAAAAGTGGATAAGGTTTTTATTAAAGATAAAAGCTGCCAGAGTGAACTTAAAGCTTATAAAGAATTATTTAATATTTTAGGAGCAAAAAAGTGAATGATAAAATGAGAATTTTCCTATTAATTATACCTTTTGTTTTTTTAAGCGCTTGTGCTTCTAAAGATATTTTGATTAAAACTGAAATCAAAGAAGTTAAAGTTCCTATTAAATGCCCTTTAAAACTTCCTTTAAAGCCTTTAGACAAAAAAGACTTAGAAAGTGCTAAAGAAATCTCTAAGTATTACTTAGAAGTTGAAAATATAGCCAAGCTTTGCACAGGAGAGAAAGATGAAAGAAAATAATAAAATGATAAATCAAAAAAGCATTGCAAAAGATCTTCTTATAGCTCTTTTGTTTTCAACTTTTGCATTAGCTTTATTATATTTATTTGAAATTTTTACAAGGAACTAGCAATGAAATTAGAAGATATATTTGTATATATGGTTTTAATGATAGTAAGCTTTATAGCTGGACTTGTAGGAATTGTAACAAAAAATAAATTAAGCAAAGCTCTTAATTTAAAAGGTAAATTTACACTCTTTTTAAAAGGTATGCTAGGTTCTATGTTTGTGGCATATCTAGTTTTTGAAATTGTAAATTATCTTAATTTTGGCATAAAGCTTAGCGTTGCAGTGGGTGGTTTTGCAGCTTATATGGGGACAGATGCATTGCTTAAAATTGAGCAACTTGTAGAAAAGTTAATTAATAAAAAAATGGAAAAACTATAATGAACGAACTTGGCATCATTTGCGACATTAAAGACAATAAAGCTAAGGTTGCTATTGGAGATATGGTAACGGATTTTTTAAGTGTTTTTCAAAGTCTAGCTAATTCTTATGCAGTGAGCTTTTCTCCTTTAAGAATAGGAGAGCAAGTATTAGTCATACCTGTGCGTGGGGATTTAAATAGTGGAGTTATTTTGCGTGGGCTTTACCAAGAAAAACATAGAGCAAAAAACACAGATGAAAATACTTTTAATATAGATTTTGAAGATGGAACGCATTTAGAATACAACTCTAAGAGTAGCACTTTAAAACTTGATGTGGTTAAAAATATAAATATCACTTGTGTAGATAAAACCACCCATAACCAAAACAACACCTTAAATACTAAAAATCATACTACAAACGCTAATACCATAACGCTTAACGCTCCAAGTATTAATTTAAATGGTAATACTCAAATTGCAGGAGCAATTTCTACAAGTGGCGAAGGTGGGGCAAGTGGTACTTTTAGCATAAAAGGAAATTTAAACTTAATAGGCAATTTACAAGTTAGTGGAAATATAAGCGATAGCAAAGGTGATTTAACAAATCATACCCATTCTTGTACTTGTGGTGCCACAGCTTCGCCAAGATAGGAAAAACTATGAAAGAATTATTTTTGCTTTTATTTTCATTAGTCTTTTTTATGCTCTTTTGCATGGGGGCATTTTATGCTTTTTTAAACCTAAACTTTTTTATCAAAAGCATTTTTATAGGCTTTTTTATAGCTTTTATGTTTTTAGGATTTTCGCAAATGCTAGAAAACATTTTTGAATTTTACAAAGGTTTAAAATGAATTACATGGTAAGCATCGAAGAAAGTATCAAAGACATTTTAATCACTCCTTTAGGCTCAAGAGTAATGAGACCAGAATATGGTTCTTTACTTTATACACTCATAGATAGAAAAATCGATGATGATTTTAAGATAAAGCTTACTAGATACACTGCAGAAGCAATTTCAAAGTGGGAAAAAAGAGTAAAGCTAAAAGGTGTGAGACTTAATGAGTGTAAAGACAATAAATTAAGCATTACCTTGCTTTTTGAAAATTATGGGGATTTAACAATGGAGCTAGGCAAATGAGTGAGCTTTTAAGTGCAAATGATAGCTATTTTAAACAAAGCTTTTTAAAAGACATTCCTTACCCACAAATCATAGAAGAGCTTGATTATGAAAAGCTTTTAAAAGCCTATGAAGAACTTTTTAAAAGCTTTTTAAAAGATAATGTAGAGCTTTTAGAATCTGACCCTTTTAAAGCCATTTTAGAAGCTTTAGCTTATAGAGAAATGATAATTAGAGCAAGAATTAATGAGAGTATAAAAGCAACTTATCTTCATTATGCAAAGGGAAGTGATTTAGATAATGTAGTAGCTAATGGCTATTTGATACAAAGGCTTAAAGGGGTTAAGCCCACAGCTAAAGTAGAGTTTGAATTAAATACTTTACTTACTTATGATGTCATCATCCCAAAAGGTGCAATTTTTTCAAATGAAAAAGCAGACCTTGCCACTTTAAAAGAAGAAGTGGTGATTAAAAAAGGGCAAAGTAAAGCACAAGGTATTTTAGAACTTAATAAATTTATTCAAAGCAAAGAAAGTAAAACCGAGTTTTTACAAACCCCACTGCCTTTTGTAGCTAAGATTAAACAACTTGAATATTTTAGTGGTGGAGCCAGTGAAGAAAGCGATGAGGCTTTAAGAGAAAGAGCTATAATGAGTGTACATCGCTTTTCAACCGCAGGAAGTGAAAAAGGCTATATCTATCACGCTTTAAGCGCAAGTGCAAAAGTCGCTTCCATAAAAGCTTTAAACAATGGAGCAGGAAAAGTAAGAGTTATCATTAAAAGTGAAGATGAATTAAGCGTTGATGTGGTTAAAGAGTATTTAAGTGCGGATGAGCGAAGACCTTTAACTGATGAAGTCAGCGTTGAGTTAGCTAAAAAAAGAGAGTTTATCGTAGATGCCAAACTTTTGCTTTTAGAATTAAGCCGTGCTAATGAAATAAGTGAAAAGATTAATGCTTTGCAAAAGGACTTTGATTTAAGTGTGGATTTAGCACTGGGATTTATTTATAAATGTCTTCATCAAGACGGAGTTTATAAAAGCGAAATTTTAAGCATTAAAGAAAAAATCATAAATGAAGAAGAGCAAGAATTAAAAGACTTGCCCTTAGAAAATATAATAATAGCTGATGATGAGTTTGCAACCCTTAGCTTTTCACTTAGTTATGAAAAGGCGGTGCTATGAATACACTAATACTAAACCACCATCCAAAACAAAGCAAGGCTATTGATTTAAGTGCTAAAACAAGATTTGAAGATTTAAATTTATCTAGTATCACAAATCTAGCTCTAAATTGCGATGAAAGATTATTGCCAATTTTAGCCAATGCTTATGATGTAAGTATTGATGGTTTAAATGAAAAAGAAGCAAGAAAGCTTATATCTAAAGCCTTGCTTTTAGACAGATACAACGGCACAACTTGGGCTATAAAAGAAGCTTTAAGAGCCGTATTTCCTACTGCAGTGGTTAAAGAGTGGTTTAATTATGGTGGAAAGCCTTATTTTTTTAAAGTTAAAGTAAGCACAACTAATGTTAGCTTTGATGAAAGAACGCTTAATACTTTAGAAAGACTAATTTATGATTTTAAAAATGTTAGAAGCGTTTTAGAAGCGATTGAAATAGAGATTGAAAGTAAAAATGATAGTTTTAATGCTAATGCACAAATAAGTGGAGAAACTATAGAAATCTTACCTTTTCAAACCACGCAAATTGAAAACAATCAGAAACCAAGTTTAAATGCAATGGGTGTTTTTATTTGTGAAATAACAAGAACTAATATTGATTTTAAAGGAGTGTATTAATGGCAAAAAGTGAATACTATACCATACTAACTAAAATTGGCATTGCTAAATTTATTGCCGCAAGAGCAAGTGGAAATGGTATCAATTTAAAAAGCTTTAAATTAAGTTCAAAAGTTATTTTGCCCAGCGAAGAAATGCAAAGCTTAGAAGAGATTGTTTATGAAGCTAATATTAGTAGCAAAAGCGTGGATGAAAGCAATCCAAACTATGTGAATTTAATGTGTCATGTGCCAAGCGATGTGGGCGGGTTTGAAGTTAATGCAGTAGGCATTTATGATGAAGCAGGAGATTTGCTTGCAGTAGGAAATGTCCCACGCACTTATAAACCTATCTTAAAAGAAGGCAGCGCTAAAGAGCTTATGATAAAAATTGTCATGGAGCTTTCTAATGCAGAGGAAGTTATTTTAAAACTAGATCCTAGTGTAATCATGGCAAGTCGTGATTATGTGGATGCTATTAAAGTGGAACTCAATCTTAAAATTGATGCTTTAACGCAAAAATATGATGCAGAGTTTAAAAAAGTATGGGATGAGCTTTCTAAATATCTTTTAGAAAATAAATTTAATACAGAAATTGCCAAATATGTTACTTTAGCTACTAATCAAACCATTGCAGGAGCTAAAAACTTTACCAAACTACCTACAAGCTCTATAAAAGCTACAAATGACAATCAATTTGTAAATTTAGCTACCTTAAAAGAACAAGCTCCTAGCTTAATAGGAGGATTGGGAGTAAATCAAGCTTGGCAAAATGTTTCAAGAGCCTTTGATGTAACTTATACAAATAATACAGGAAAACCCATAGCAGCCAAATTTCAAGTTAATGCTAGTGCAAGTGGGGGTGTCAGTTTTTCTTGTAGTGAGCAATTTGTAGTTTCTATGTTTCAAACTTCATTATCCAATGGTGGAGTAAGTCGAACTTATTTTGGTTTTGGAATCATTCCACCAAATGGGCAATACAGATTAAATACACCAGAACACAGCGGATTTTACCCAAGCAAAAGCATTGTATCTTTTATGGAGCTTAGATAAGCATCAAGCAAATAAGGAGAAAAAATGAAATATTTTATAGACAAAAACGATAATAATCAAATTTATGCTTATGAGGATGAAGTGAGCGATGAGCAAATTAAAACAGGCTTAACACCTATTAACGAAGAAGAATTTAACTCTTTAATAAATCCTCCTAAAAGCGAAGAAGAGCTTTTAAACGAGGCAAAAGAGTTAAAAATCAACGAGATTAATGCAAAAAAAGAAAATATTCTAAATGGTGGATTTTCTTTTAAAGGTAAAATCTATCAAAGTTCTAATGAAGATCAGTTAAGAATTAATGGAGCAGTAACCAATGCTCTTGTTAATCCTAATTTAATTCCTTATATTGATTGGATTGCGCTTGATAATTCAACTACAAGATTTAGCGTAGATGAGTTTAAACTCTTTGCAAGTAGCATGGCTTATTTTGTGCAAGAAACTATTTTTAAAGCAAGTGCTTTAAAAGAAAAAGCTAGAAATGCACAAAGCAAAGAAGAACTTGATTTAATTGTTTGGGAGAGTGAAAAATGACTAAAACAGAATTAAAAAGGGTTTGTGTAAAGCCATACGATAAGGACAGGTTTGAAGTGATTAGTGATTATGCTTTTTCTTTGCCAAATTATAAAGGCATTGTACCACAAGGCTTTAAAACTGATGGTGCAAGTATCCCACGCCTTTTTTGGTCTTTGTTTCCACCTTTTAAAAGTGAGTATTTTAGCGCTTGTGTGGTGCATGATTTTTTATGCGAAAAAGCAAATTCAAGAACTGATTATAGGACAGCTGATTTAGCATTAAAAGAAGCTATGACTTTGCTTGGATGTTCTAAGTTTAAAATCTTTGTATTTTATCATTCTTGCAATCTTTATCATGCAATAAAGTGTGTGTTTAAATCAATAAAAAAGGAGTTAAAATGAAAGATTATGGAATTTCTTTTATTCCAGATATTAATCAAGGCTCAAAAGAGCCAAGTGAACCTATAGTTAGTGATAAGCTTAATGCTCAAAAAGTTAATGAGCTTATAGATAAAAAACTAAAACTTTTTAAAGAAGAGCTTGTTAATAAAGAGGAGCTTAAAAGTCTCATTGAGGAAATTTTACAAGATCAAAATTTCCAAAATACAAACATAAAAATATCAAAAACTCCACCTAACTACAATACACAAGCTAAAGTGGGAGAAATTTGGGCGGTTGTAGAAAGTAAAAAGCAATTATTTATTTGCACTGCTAATGATAATGATTTTACAAGCTGGGTTGATTTACTAGGAGATGGTAACAATGATATTGCCCCTAAAGAAAAAATCATTATCACATTTGATAACACTACAACAGGTGGACAATATGGGGGTTGTATGAGTGATTTAAGACTTGGTTTTGAAAATGGTTTTGCTACTCCAAATAAAGTTCAAGATGAATATGAAAACGCAAAATTTACTATGACTAAAGATGGCAATGGGCTTAATAGGAGTGATTTTACTATAGATTCTAATCCTACTCCTACAGATAATCAAATTGTAGGAACGATTAAAACAAGTGGGATTTATCAAGAAACCTATCACAAAATCGCCCATGTGTTTAAAAAATATAATGGTGGCGCTGATGAGTGTTGCTTATGGTCTAGTTCAGGAAGTAGAGAGGTAAGCATAGAACTTGAAAATACACCAATGCCTAATAAGCTTTTTGCTAGAGGTAATGGATATTATGGTCAAACAGAAATTACCAATATAAGAGTAAAAAAATCCATTTTTATAGGTGAGCAAGAAATTCAAAGTGAAGATTTTAATGTTGAAAAGTTAGAAGCTAGTTCTGATACTTATGGAGATTATGCCTTTTTATTTGAAATTTCTAAACAAGATCAAATTGTTATGAAAAAAGAGCTTAATTTAAATCCTAAAAAAACAAAAAAATACAAAAAAATGTAAAGAAATAAGGAGTGAATAATGGCAGCAAATTATGGAGTTAATTTTAATATCAGTAATAGTGCAGCAAGTCCTATTAAAGTGCAAAGTGATACGCCTATTGGTATTGCTGGGGCTATAAAAGGTGCAAGTAAAGAAATGATTTACACAAAGGCTGGTTATGAAAGCGCGGATAGCTTTCCAATCTTTGCCTTTTCAAATGTAAGCAAAGCAAAAGAATTTGTAAACGATTTAATCAAAGAAAATAACTTACAAGATTTTAGACTTTTAGATACTTTAGAATGTATCAATTTACAAAATGTAAGCAATGTTATAATCGTCAGCTTTTTTGAAGAAAGCGAGGAAAGTGAAAACACTTTAACCAATATTGTTAATGCCATAGAAGCCTTTAAAAAAGCCAAACATAAAACAGGCTTTAGTCCTGATTTAATCATTACTCCTTATTACTCACATGAAGCAGGAGTAAAGGCTAAGCTTGAAAGTGTGGCAAGTTCTATGAATATCACAGCTATTGTGGATCTTTACGCTACAAATGTTGGCGAAGCTATTAATACAATGGAGGCTTTTAGCTCTAAAAGATTAATTGCCACTTGGCCACAGGTTCAAATCTTAAACACACAAGGAAAATACGCTTATGTTCCACAATCTCCTATCATCGCAGGTTTAATAGCCCATACAGATGGGGATAAAGAATATGGTTTCAGTGATTCTTACTCAAATAGAGTGATGAATGGGGTTACTGGCACAGAGCATTTTATAGAGTTTATCAATGGCTTTGATTGTGATGCAGAAAGATTAAGAAATGCTCACATCTCAACTTGTATTTTAAGTGAAGGTTATCGCTCTTGGGGTGGGGAGACTAGCCATGAAGATACGATTTGGCAAGATTTAGCTCGTGTAAGAACTTTTGATCGTATAGCCCTAGCAGGACAAAAAGCAGCTTTTAAGGCTATTGATAAAAAAGCAAGTGAATTATATTTTATAAAAATCAGCATTGAAGAATTGCTAAGAGATTTAAAAGGAGCTAAGGTTTTAATTGGCTATGAGGTAAGCTGGGATGAAGAAAGAAACACAGATGCCAATGTGAGTGCTGGTAAGTTTTATCTAAATATAAAAATGATGAATAATCCAATCGTTAAACAAATCACTTTAGAGTTCATCTACTCTGATAAATGGGCGAGTGATTTGATTAAAACTATTAGTGCGGATAGTTAATAAATTTTTACAAGGAGAAAATAAAAATGAAAAGAATAATTGGCGAAGTTATACAGGAAGGTAATATTTATATAAATGGTCAAGGTTATCTTGGAGTGGTTAGAAATTTAAAATTGCCTGATATAGAACAAGAGATGATTGAAACCAAAGGAGTTTTAGGAGCAAATTATAGTAGCGGGGTTTTAAAGCCTTTAGAAATTAGCTTTAAATTAGCCGTTGTTGATCCAGTGCTTTATGCGGCTTTCTTTCATACTACTTTTAGCGAGATTAAAGCTCCTTTGCTTTTTAGAGAAAGTGTTCACAAAGGTGGAAAAAACTATGGTATTAGTGCTGAGTTTTTAGGAGAGTTTATAAGCATAAGTGAAAGTGATCATGAAAGTGGAAAAGAGGTGGAAGCTGAAATTAAAATGGCAGTTCATTTTTACATGCAACGCCGCAATAACATTCCAATCATTACCTACGATCATAAAAACACTATTTTAATGATAAATGGGGTGGATATGATGAGTGATGTAAGAAGCAATTTAACCCTTTAAACACTGATTAATCGGAGTTTAATTAACAATACTGGGATTTTAGGATTAAAGTTTGGCTTCTTGGGCATTGCGTAGCAATGGGTGGGGAAGCCTTTAGTTGCTTCTTAGGCGGAATTACTTCCGCCATAAAGAAGGATAAAAAGGAAAGAAAAATGAAAGAAAAAATAATCAAACTTGAAAATGGCGAAGAATTAAAAATGAGAGAGCCAAATGTGCGTGTGCTAAAAAACGCCACTAATAAAGGTGAAAAAGAAATGGAGCAAACTATTTGTATGATAGCTGCACTTACCAATAAGCAAGAAAGTGAAATTGAAGATTTGAATCTTAAAGATTTTAAAGCTTTACAGGACGCTCTTAAAGATTTTTTGGTAGAAGCAGGAGTTATAGCTTAGAGGCTATAGCTCTTATAAGTCATACTTTGCATTGGGGATTAAATGAAGTTTTAGATTTAAGCTTAGATGAGTTTGAAGAAGCTTTGGAAATTTCAAAAGAATTTTTAAAGGCTAAGAGTTTTTGATTGTTTTATTTTTCAAAAAATAAATTTTTAAAATAGCAAAAAGAATAAAATCTAAACTTATTACAATTAGCCAAGTGGGTAAAATAAGCAATAAAGCAATGGGTGGCATAATCATCACTAAAATAGCAGTTATGATAATGCTTGCAAAATAAGAAAAAATAAAAATAGCCATTGTATTAAAAAAACCATCACTTGCACTTTGATAGCTTATGTAAAAAGCAGGTATGAGCGTTGTTAATAATAAGGCAATATGTGAAATTATATCATCGTTAATAAATTTTAAAACTTTCATAGTAAAGATTTTAAAATACAATCGCTTAAAAAGGGTTGAATATGGAAAATGCTGGAAGTATTGGAATTGGTGTTATTTTAGGACTAGCGATTAAAAACGCAAGTGCGGTTGGCAAGGTAGTTAAAGATTTTAGCAATTTAGAAAAAATAGCAGCAAAAACTAAACTCGGCATTAGTGGATTGCAAAAAGAATTAAACACTCTTAAACTCAATGCCAATTTAAGAGCGGAATTAAAAGCTCAAAGAAAAGGTTTGCAAGATGAGTTTTTAAGTTTAGGTAATGTTATTCGAGGTGGAATTATTGGTAAGGGTTTAGGAGAAGCTATCAGCTTTGAATCTGCTATGGCTGATGTGAGAAAGGTTGTGAATTTTGATGAAGGCGATGATATTAAAAAAATGAGTGCTGATATCCTTAAGATGTCTCAAACTTTACCTGTTACTGCCAATGAGTTAGCAGCTATAGCTGCTGCTGGAGGACAGATTGGACTTGGTTCAAAAGATGTAAGAGAATTTACAAATCTTGTAACTAAAATGAAAGTGGCATTTGATATGAGCGCTGAAGATGTGGGAGATAGCGTTGCGAAAATTAAAAATATTTTAGGCATTTCTTTAAAAGACATGGAGGATTTAGGTGATAGTATTAATAATCTTTCAGATAATAGTGCATCTAAGGCTAGAGAGATTATTGATGTTATGAAAAGAACTGCAGCTGCTGGAAAGCAAATAGGATTTACTAAAGAACAAATTGCGGCTTTAAGCTCTTCTTTTATATCTTTAGGTAAGGGACCTGAAGTAGCAGGAACAGCTATTAATAGTCTTTACCGCGTTTTAGCCACAGCTGATAATATGGGAACTAAAACTGAATCTGCTTTTGCAAAGCTTGGTATAAGTGGAGCATTTTTAAAACAAGCCAGTTTTGATGATCCTCAAAAAGCTTTAGATATGTTTTTACAAAGAATTTCAAAACTAGACCAAAAAGAACAAATGGGCGTTTTAGTTGATATTTTTGGTCGTGAATTTGCAGATGATATGGCAACTCTTGTTGGAGGGCTTGACACTTATAAAGAAGCTTTAAAAAATGCTGGCGATGAAGCAAAAAAAGGCTCTTTACAAAGGGAATTTGATACAAGGGCTGCTACCACTGAAAATTCTATTATATTAATGAAAAATGCTTTTAATTCCTTAGCTGTTAATTTAGGTTCGGTTTTTTTACCTGCAATATCATGGGTGAGTGCTGGAATTTCTTATCTTGTTAATAGTATCACTTATATTACAGGACTTGTCCCTGGTCTTAATGGGGTTTTAGGAGGACTTATAGCTACTTTTTTGCTCGCCAAACCTGCAGTCTTAGCTTATGCTATTGCTAAAAACTATCTTAAAGATTGCACCATTTTACTTAAAAGTGCTTTGATTAAAACAAGAATACATCTTTTAGCTTTTCGTAATTCTTGTATATTATCTAATATTACTTTAAAAGCAAAAACCGTCACAACTACTATTTACACAACCTCCCTTAAAGCCTTATCTTTTGTTTTAGGTGGGCTTAATAAAGTTTTTAAAGCCGTAGCTAATGGCATTAGAGTCTTAAGCGTGGCTATGATGAGTAATCCCATTGGTCTTATTTTAGGGGGCATTGCAATAGTGGCTGGGCTTATTATTGCAAATTGGGATAAGGTTAAGTCTTGGTTTAAATCTTTTATAGAATGGCTTAAACCTGTTTGGGAGCCTATATACAATGTCATTAAAGCAGTATTTGATAAATGCGCCCTTGTATTTACAAGTTTTAAAGATATTATTATGAGCGTTGCTTCTCCATTAGCTGAGTTTTTAAATTCTATTTGGCAAGGTGTTGGGGATTTCTTTTATAGTATTTTTGGTTCTTTATTTGATTGGTTTGCTTCTAAGCTTTCTTGGGTAGGAGATATGATCTCATCTATAAGTGGCTTTATAAAAGATGCTCTTGATTTTATAGGGCTTAGAGATGATGAAGAAGTTAAGATAAGCCAAAGTGAACAAAACAAAGAAAAAGTCTTTACTACAAACACTTATAAAGATGAATTAGCTGAGACAAAAAGTATAAATCATACTCCAAGCTTTAATAATGGCAATATCAATGTAAGTGTTAATGGCACTTTTAACATAGCAACTAAAGATGGCAATTTTAATATGCAAGAATTTGCAAATGCTATACAAAAAAGTGTATTCGACGCTTTAAGAAAGCAAGAACAAAACAAAATTAACACTACAATTTATGGATAAAATATGAGTGAATATATAGAAATAAAAGGGCTTGAAAACTTTTTTAAAGCTTGTGATAAATTAATAGATATGGATAAACACGGGCAAAGCATTATGGCGGGTGCTGGAGAGAGTATAAGAAATAGCATTATAGACTCTTTTAAAAACGAATGCAGTATTTTTAATGGAAAATGGAAAAGCTTAAAACCAGCTACCATAAAACAAAAGATAAAAGATGGTAAGAATAAAGGAATTTTAAAAAGAGATGGAGAATTAAGCAATGCTTTAAATTGGCAAAGCGAACCTACTAAAAGTGGCGTAAAAGTCTTTAATAATATACAGACTGAAAATGGCTTTAAATATGGTTATGTTCATCAATGGGGAAACAGAAAAAGAAAAATTCCTCAAAGAGCTTTTTTACCCATAGATAATAACAAAGTCTTGCACCCAAGTATAAGAAGTGTGATTTATAAAGATACTAAGGATTTTATTGAAAAAATTGTTAAGAAGTGACAATATGGGGCATTGCATAGCAAGGAATGGTCGGGCGTGGCCTTTAGTGATGCGACTTTTTGGAAAATCGCAATTTTTCAAAAAGTGTTAGCAAGAATGGCAAGGAAGACTAAAGCCTTCCTTTTTCTAAAAACTAGCAAAAGCATTATAGCTTTATTTTTAAAGACTAGCTTTTTAAATTTTATTTTGAAAGGAGTTTGTATGAAAAATAATACAGACAAATTTCTAAAAACTAGCACACTTACTAAACCTACAAGAACTACACTAAAAGCTCCGTTTGCTTGGGTGGGTGGTAAAAACTATTTAGCTAAAGAAATCATCGCTTTAATGCCTGAGCATAAAAGCTATATTGAAGTCTTTGGTGGAGCTTTAAGTGTTTTTTATCAAAAAAGTGCTTCAAAAATAGAAGTCATTAACGACATTAACGACGAGCTTATTAATTTACATCTTTGTATAAGAAATAAACCCCAAAGCCTAGCAAATGTGCTTAATTCTATGATAATAAGTAGAAAAATCTTTCATATGCTTAAAAATAAAGAAATCAAGCCAAAAAATGACTTAGAAAGGGCTGCTTTTTATTTTTATCTTATCAGTACTTCTTTTGGTTCAAGTATGGGACAATTTGCTATGAGTAAACAAAGAGCACCAAAGAGATTATGTAGGGATTTTAGCTTACATACAAAAAGACTTAAAAATGCCAGTATTGAAAATAAAAGCTTTGAATATATTTTAAAAGAATATGATTACAATGAAGCTTTATTTTATTTAGATCCACCTTATGTTGGAACTGAGAGTTATTATAAAAATGTGCCTTGTTTTGGCTTAAAAGAACACGAGCTTTTATGTAATTTGCTTAAAAATATCAAGGGTAAATTTATGCTTTCTTATAATGATTGTGAGCTTATAAGAGAGCTTTATAAAGATTTTAATATTAAGGAATTAAAAATAAGGTATTCTTTAAATAATAATGTTTTAAAAAGAAAAGAAAGTAAAGAGCTTTTGATTATGAATTTTTAAAAGCTAAGAGAATATTTTTATATTCTCTTTTATTTTAGCAAAGAGCTTAAAAACTTTAGAGCTTCTTTGCTAAAATCTTTATTGTATTCTTCTAGGTAATTTTTATCTAAAATAGCACCGTATTTTAATAAAAGCAAAATCGCTCCAAAATTATTATGAGTTATTGCATAAAACATAGGCTCTTCGCCCATGCATTCTTTAGTTGCACTCATACCATTTTTAAGATATTCTAAAACAAGTTCATTGTTATGGTTGCAAATTGCGTTTATAAAAGTCTTGCTAAAACCTTTTTTGATATCTACTATTACTTTACTCATCTTATCTCCTTTTGTTTTGATAAGACAAGATTAGCTTCGCTTGGCTGAATGTGTGCTGTTGTTTGACATCTTTTTGAAATCAATTTGTATTAACCCAATCTTGCACCACATTTAATAAATGATTATAATCACTACTCATGGCTTCTTTTTGAAATTTACTTATTTCTTCTTTGCTTACACCTGCTTTTTTTAAAGCCTTGCTTACTCTTGCTAGAATACTAAAAGCATTGCCATCTTCGCCAACTAATTTCACATAAACATTAGGATATTTCATCTTTTCTCCTTAAAATTCACAAAAGGTACTTTTTAATTCGTATCTTTGTTTTTCATCATTATATTTAACTACAAATTTTCTACCTATAATATATCTTTCAAACAAAGGAACTTGTATAAGACTTTTATCTTCATTCATCTCAAATCTTTTAGCGATTGAATAAGAGTTTATGCCCATATTATAAATAGTCATAAGCTCTAATATATTATCCCTAGCAAGATAATCTTTTTCTTTTAAAAGCTTTTTGTACAAAATCCTAAATTCACTCTCTAAATCTTGTATGATTTTTTCTTTTAATTCTTTATCGGTGTAATTTTTGATATCTTTCATGTTTATCTCCTTTTTTGATAGAACAACCTTGTGTTTTACACTCTCTGTGAGATTAGCTTGACTTAGCTTATTGTGTACTGTTACATCTTAGAAAGTTCTCCAATTACCACACCAATTAGCAAAAAATCTCCATTTTTATAAAATATATCTTTATATAAAGGATTTAAAGAGTGTAAAATCACTCCATCATCTTGTTTTAAAACTTGTTTTATAAAAAGTCCATCTCTAGTATTAATCACACAAATGCTTTTATTCTTAAAAGTTTTATTTCTATCTATTACACAAATACTTCCATCTTTTATAAGTGGCTCCATGCTTTCTCCATAGCAAGTGATAAACTCACACTCTTTACTACCAAAAAAGTTTAATAATTTTTCATCTACAATAAGCTCAGAGCAATCTATTAAATCATTTATTCCACCTCCGCCTAAACTCGCATTTGTTTTATAAAGCTTTAAAATTTTATATTTATTCTCACATTCTAATTGATCTTTAGGAGAGACACCATAGAAAAAATAATTAATGCTTATATTCCTCTCATTTAAAAAGTTTAAGATTTGTGGATAAGGAATGGAGTTTCTAAATTTCATGGAATTAAAAGTATCAGGATTGATTCCTAATTCTTTGGCTATATCTTTTGTTTTTAAATCTCTTTTGCCTTCACTCGCAAGTATATCCTTTAACTTTTCAATCACTTCTTGCATTTGCATTTTAAATCCTTTGATTTTAACTTCAAAGAATTTAAACATAAAATTTCAAAAAGCAATTAAAAACTTTTGATTTGAAAGATTTTTAATATAAGAGCTTGAAAAATCTAACTTCAAGCTCTCTAAATTGATATTTAAAAACATCTTACTAAGCTATTTTTTTAACAAGATTTCATAAAAAATTGCTTCATTACTTTTTAAGTTTTCTATGTAACTATCTTCCAAAGCTTAATGCCATAGATAGTTACATGCTATTTTTATATAAAAAGTGGTTAAACTATGATTATATAGTGTTTTATGGGGATAGTTACATCAATAAGAAAATATAAAAATACTTTAAGCAAAAATGTAACTATCCTAGAGGGTAAAAAACACTTTTGGGATATAAAATTTAAAAGCAAAGCTCGTGTTTATCCATCTTTTAAACAGCATTTAATCACTTTTTTGGGACAAAGCGGACATTTTGGGATATTTGGGATATTTTACGCTTTAGATTAGGAAAGATAAAAAGTCATTTTTGTAAGCTTTAAAATCCTATTATTTGGGATTTTTGCTAAAATTATTTAGGGATAGTTACATGTTCTTTTTAAAATACCCCTTACACCTTCTTTGTCTAACTTATACTTTATTTATTATTTTAACGCATAAATAGTTAATTAGAAATTTTCTGAATATTTTTTATAAAACTGTATGGCTTCTTTGCATTTTTTACATTTAAATTTTACGCCCTTAAGTTGAATTTTTTGATGAATTCCAAATGGTACATCATGCATTTGTTCTACGCATTCGCATGTATAAAGATAAACTGTATTTTCATCATCTTTTTCTTCTTTGACTTCTTCAAAGCTTACTTCCCCATCATCTTCAGAAGTTAAAGAAGATCTTCTGTATTGTTCAACTTTCACATCTTTATAGAGTATATGTTCTAAAAGCCATTTTTTAGAAACTGTGTAAAGCTTCTCTTTTAAATCATTAGTGGTTTTTATGTTTTGTATAAGATAAGACATATCACGAATGATATTTTATGCATGATTTTGTGTTCATTTAAATAAGGATAATGAATTTCTTGCATATAATCTTCTTCATTACTAAAATGTTCTTTCATGTAGTTAAAAAGTTCTGTTAAAATTTCTTTGAGTTCTTCTCGTTTTACAAATTTATAAACAGTACTTTCAACCTTGCCTGCAAGTTCAAAAAGTTTTTGGTGTTGAATGTCAATCATTGTGTCATGAATACTGTATTTTTCATTCCAAGTTGGAATTAGCTTATTAAAAAGCACTTTCTTTAATTTTTGTATTTAAAATTAATTTAATATATTTTATTAAAATATTACATAATATTTTAATAAAATATTATTAATTAGAAATTATTCATTTTATTTATATTTGTATAATATAAAAAATATATATAATTAAGATTAAAAATTAAGACTTACTGATTCTAGATATAGAATCAGTAAATAATAATATGTGCAATTTGTGGTCCATGAACGCCAAAAACAGTGATAAGTTCTATATCTGCTGTTCTTGAAGGCCCTGCGATAAATAAGATATTAGTAGGTAAGATTTCATTTTCTTTTTTTACCAAATTTAAAGCTTCACTAAGACTTTTAACAACATTTTCTTTTTTAAGTAGCACTATACAAAGTTTTGGTGCAAGGCTTAGCATTCTAGGTTGGGTTTTGCTTGAAGGTATAAGTGCAACTCCGTGAGAACTCACTCCTGCTCTTGCGTGAATAATGGAAAAATCACTATGAAAAACCTCAGATCTTAAATTTTCGATTTCCTTATCAAAGCAAATTTTCTTTTCTGCCTTGATTTGTTCTAAATTTAAATTTAAATCTGCCCCATAAATCATACTTTTAAACCCGTATTTTGAAACAATTTCATTGATTTTTTCTTCTAAGGTATCTTTTGTAGCATTTTCAACAATGTATTTATTATCGCTCATTTTTTGCTTCATTTCTGCAAGCATATCTTGGGTTGTTTGGATGTGTTCTACAGGATCTATACTTTCAATACGTGTGAAAGTTGTTTCTTTGTAAGCTTTTTTAAGATGTTCTAAAATATTTGCCTTACTTTTGCTTGAAATTTCATCGATTTTACTCATAGCTTACTCCTTCTAGTTTTTGCACTTCTTTGTAAAGATCCATTTTAATTTGAGGTAATTCTTTAAAAGCGTGCCATTTTTTAATCACAGGTAAAATACTTGCGAAATTTTGCACTGCCCAGTTGAAATAATGTGCTTTTGAAAGTGAAAAACGCCATTTATCGCCATTGGTTGCGATATTTTTAAATTGTTTAAAAGCAAAGGCTTCTAGAGCATTGTGATGAACATTGTTTGCTCCTAAGGGTGGATTTTTACCTTGTCCTATTTTATCGCATCTTAATTTGCGAATAAGATCAGCCAAAGGAATTTGGACTGGACAAACTTCAGAACAACGCCCACAAAGTGAACAGAAATTCAAAATATCTCCTGTATGATCTATACCAAAAATATTAGGACTGATTACTTCTCCTATAGGTCCTGGATAAGTGGTTTGATAAGCATGTCCGCCGATTTGATCATAAACAGGGCAAAAATTCATACAAGCCCCGCATCGAATACAACGCAAAGCCTCATAATAATCCTCATGAGCTAACATTTTAGAGCGATTGTGATCAAATAAAATCACATGTACTTCTTTAGGACCATCTAAATCTCCATTTTTTCTAGGGCCTGTAATGATATTGTTATAAGTTGGTATAAATTGTCCTGTGGCTGAAGGAGTAAGTAAAGAAACCATAGTAGCCGCATCTTCAAAGCTTTCCATGACTTTTTCTATACCACAAAGTGCGATATGAATATCAGGTGCTGTAGTGCACATTCTACCGTTTCCTTCATTTTCTATAAGCCAAAAAGCCCCTTCTCTTGACATGGCAAAATTGACCCCACTAAGTCCAAGTTTTAAGCCTTCAAAATCTTTTCTTAAATGTTCTCTAGCTACCGCATTTAAACTTTCAGGTTCATCGTTTTCTAAATTTGCTCCTAATTTTTCTTTGAAAATTTCTCCGATTTCATGACGGTTTCTATGTATAGCAGGTACAACTATATGTAAAGGAGGCTCTTCGTTAAGTTGCAAAATAAGCTCTCCAAGATCGGTTTCTATAGCTTTTAATCCTTTTTTTTCTAGGTAGTGATTTAGGCCTATTTCTTCGCTTGCCATAGATTTACCTTTTAAAAGCTTGGTGATATTTTTTTCTTTCATGATTTCATAGACGATTTCACAGGCATCTTCATCACTACTTGCCCAATGCACTTTAATGCCATTTTTTGTAGCATTTTTTTCAAATTCTAAAAGCCTTTCTTCTAAACTCATTAAGGCATTGTTTTTAGCTTGTTTAGCTTTAGATCTTAAACCCTGCCAGTCTTTAAATCTAGCATCAATAACATTGAGTCTATTTTTTTGTAAAGTATGCATGGCAGTCATTAAATTTTCTTGCATTTGTTTGTCATTGAGTTTAATTTGAACGATTTGTTCGTGAGGAATTTTTTGACTCATAGTCTTTCTCCTTCTAAGCGTTTAAGTAAAAAGTCATATAAATGTATGCCTTTTATATCTAAACCCATTCTTTTCATTGTACCATCTATATTTAAAAGACAACCTCCATCGCCACTGATGAGATATTTTGCACCGCTATTTTGTATATCTTTAATTTTACTTCTTACCATAGCATTTGAAATTTCAGGCTCTTTTACTGAAAAAGTTCCGCCAAAACCACAACATTCTTCTTCGTATTGAAGTTCTACTAATTCTACATTTTTTAGTTTTTTGATAAGATTCTTGCTTGCTTGTATGCTTTTTTGCACTCTTAAAGCATGGCAATTAGAATGCCAAGTTACTTTTATAGGTGCACCTTTATCTTCATAATCTACTTTTAAAACTTCATCAAGGTATTGTGAAAGTTCTATAACCCTAGAGCTAAAATCTTTGACTTTAGAAAATTCAGGTCTGTTTTTAAAAAGTTCTTTATAGTCATGACTCATCATACCCGCACAAGAACCACTTGGCACAACGATGGGATAATCTTTATCAAATAAATCTACATTATATAAAGCAATCTCACGACTTTCATCGAAATAACCTGAGTTAAAAGAAGGTTGAGCACAACAGGTTTGATTTTTTTTAAAAATCACTTCAATACCTTCACGCCTTAAAAGTTTTATTGCATTTAAAACGCTTTGTTGCATAGCAGCAGTTCCTAAGCATGTGGCGTAAAAATACACTTTTTTCATCATTTTTCTCCTTTTAGGATAATTTAGGATAAATATTCTAATCCTGTAAAAATAAAAGCAAAGTAAAATTTCCAACAAATATTCTAAAAATGAATATTTGTTGAAATAAAACTTAAATTTTTAATTATTTCACTATAACTTCAGGGATGATTCCTTGTAAGAAAAAAGCTATAATGCAAGTCCAAATTCCTATTAAAACAATAAAAGCTACAGAATATTTTAATGTGAATTTGAAAAGATCAGATTCTTTTCCCACAAGTCCAACCGCTGCACAAGCTATAGCAATGCTTTGTGGACTGATCATCTTTCCAACAACCCCACCTACTGAATTAGCTGCTAAAAATAAAGCTTCGCTAATACCTAGTTTTTGAGCGCTTACTTGTTGCAAGGTTCCAAAAAGTAAATTAGCACTTGTATCAGAGCCTGTTAAAAATACTCCTATCCAGCCAATGATTGGTGAAAAGAAAGAAAAAGCATCACCTGTGTGTGCAAAAGCAAGTCCTAAAGTAGTGCTCATACCGCTATTTTTAGAGATAAAAGCAAAGGCCACAACCAAACCTATGGTGATACAAGGTATAGCCATTTCTTTTAAGGTAACCCAAAAGCATTCTGCAGCATCTTCGGCTTTGATTTTTAAAATAGCTATAGTTAGAAAAGCAGCAAGTAAAATCGCTGTTCCTGCTTGAGCTACGGTTTTTCCATTGATTAAATCTACACCCAAGGCCAAAGATAAAGGCTTAGCTTCTCCTATGCCTGTGATAGAAGGGCTTAAAATTCCAGTTGTGATATTGCTAAATTGTAAAGTAATACTTGTATAGCTTAAAATTCCGTCCTTGTCAAAGAGGGCTTTAAACCAAGGTTGTGTCCAAATGATAATACAAACAATGAGTAAAATAAAAGGTGACCAAGCTTTTAAAATTTGATTAAAACTTAAGGTGTTATCTTGAGTGAAATTGCTTTCATTGTCAAATCTAAAAATATTTTTTGGTTTCCAAAATTTCAAAAATACAGTCGTAACTGCTAAAGAAACCACAGCTGAAATAATATCAGGTAATTCCGCTCCTAGGTGATTTGAGCTTAAAAATTGAGTAGTTGTAAAACTTAGCGCCGCAACTAAAATAGCTGGAAAAGTTTCTTTAATACCTTTAAATCCATCCATTAAAAAAACTATGAAAAAAGGTATAGTAAGGCTTAAAGGAACTAGCATTCTACCTACCATGGCAGAAACTGAATGCTGTTCTATGCCGACAAGATTTGCCATAGCAATAATAGGAATTCCCACCGCACCAAAAGCAACAGGAGCGGTATTTGCGATAAGACAAAGCCCTGCAGCTTGTAAAGGACGCAAGCCAAGTCCTACTAAAAGTGCAGCGGTTATAGCCACAGGGCCACCAAAACCTATAGCACCCTCTAAAAATGAACCAAAACAAAAACCTATTAAAATCACTTGAATTCTATGATCTGGAGTAATGCTCATCACGCTTTTTTTAATGATTTCAAAAGAACCTGACTTGATAGAAAGTTTGTAAAGAAAGATTGCCGCGATGATAATCCAAGCTATAGGCCACATACCATTTGTAAAGCCTTGAATAAAACTTGCACCCACTAAATTCCAAGGCATTTTATAGGCAAATAAAGCTACTAAAGTAGCAAGTATAACAGTTAAAAAACCTGCTTGATAGCCTTTAAGTTTTAAAACAACCAAACAAACTAAAAAACATAGTATAGGTAAAAATGCCACTAAAGCACTTAGCCAAATGTTTGAAAAAGGGTCATAAATTTGTTGCCATGTTAAAATTTGTTCCAATTTTTCCTCCTTGATAATTATTATGTATAAATTTATTGTAACAAAAAATTAAATTAAAATAAAAGAATTATAGAGTAAGGTAAATTACATTGTATTATTATTAATTATTTTGTGTATTTTAGTAATATCATAAATATTAAATAAATATAAAAATAGAACAAGA
This sequence comes from Campylobacter sp. CFSAN122748, assembly GCF_045277125.1. Lineage (NCBI taxonomy): Bacteria > Pseudomonadati > Campylobacterota > Epsilonproteobacteria > Campylobacterales > Campylobacteraceae > Campylobacter > Campylobacter sp. CFSAN122748. The sequence goes on from NZ_CP116953.1 coordinate 125,969, forward strand.
TAAAAATCTTATTCTAAAGGGGTAGCAGCTGTTAAAGGTGGGGTTATAATCATTAGTTCATTTACTTCAGCAAAAAAAATAGGATCTAGGGTGCAAGGGGCTATTCCAAAGCGTTTTTGTATAGGAATATTTGGATTAAAAAAAGTTACTATACATTCATCAGATTCCAAAACTAAAGAACGAATTTGCACAGCTGAAGTTGTTGTTGGCATTATAGAAAATACAGTTTCTAATTTACCATCTTTTAGATCATCTTGACAAGATTTTGCTCCAAAGGTTCCATCTTCTAAGATGGCTAAACAAAGATCGCTTTCTTTTGGATTTGTAAATTGCACATAACCAAAAGGAAGTTCATCAGCTAATTTATCTTTTTGTTTTAACTCATCGCTTAAAACAATTTCTTTAATATTCCAATTTTGATCAATAGGATCTTTTGAGGTATCCCTAAAGGCGCTTAAAAAAATTCCCGTTTCTAAGCTTCTTATAGAAACCATTTCGGTAAAATCTTTCAAATCTCCAGTAGGAGTTGCAAAGGCTAAAGTTATAAACATAAAAAACAAAGTAATAATTTTTTTCATATTAAATGTCCTAAAATTTTCTAAAATTTACTGGAAAATGATCTGAAACTATATGAGATCTTAAACTTGCAAGCATTAAAATCGCAGCTAAAAGCGGTGGAGTATAGGTTTGTTGTCTATTTGAATTTCCTGTAATTGCATAATCAAGAGTCCCTCCGCTTGCTTGAGTTGCGCTAGTTGGAAAAACCACTCTAATTCTATTTGCTAATTCTCTATCCACTGTACTTGTTATAGTAGAAGGATCACGGTTAAAATCCCCTGCTATCATCCAGTTAACTTGAGGCATATTTGCAAAATGTGCATCTACAGCTGTGATAATTGCTCCTACATCTGTTCCTCCATTAGCTAAAGCATGGATATTGAAAAAAGCATCATTTCCATTGCGAATTCCTATAATGGGTCTTGAAACTGTAGTAGGTGGAGGTAAAACAATCACTTCTTCAGCTTGCATTCTTGAAACTATAGCTAAATTTACACGATTAGCTCCTACATCAACGCGAGAATAATAAATAAAAACCCTATCAGGCCTTGAAAGAGTTCCTAAATTCCACTCATATTCATCAATAGGTGTTCCACCTTGTTGCACATGGCGTCCTGTTGGAGTGGCTGTTCTTGGTAAAGTTCCTGCTTCTTGTATCATTAAGATATCTAAGGGGTTTGCTCCACTTACAAGTTGTCTTACGCTAACACTCCATTTGCTTTCTGTGGCTGCAGATGAGCCTTGCAAATTCCAAGTGCCAACATTAAAATTTTCTAAATTTGCAAAAGCAAGGTTAAAAGATAAAAATAAACATATAATTTTTTTCATCGTACCTCTCCTTGGCGATATAAAGGTTTTGCAGTAAAAGGCGGAGTAGTTAAAAACCATTGTTGATCAAAATTATCTTTTTTTGCACACTCTACGGTAAAAATTTTAAAAACCTTGTGAAAATCACCATAAAGATTTGTAATAGGTGCTTGTATGCATTTTCCATTTCCTAAATTTTTAATTTGAACCGCTGTATTGCTCATAGGGATAAGTTTCCACATTTGTGCGTGATTGCTTGCATCGCAAGGATAATGGACAATTCCATTACCATAAGCATTAAGACAAGTATTGGTTTTGGCATTTTTAATCATTGCAAAATCATTAGGATAAAGCAAAAGTTGCCAAACTCTAGCATCGCCAAATCCTTTACTATCGATTAAAGTATAGCCCCAAATCCAATTTCCTTGTGCTAAAGCCCAAACCGTTAAAGCTGCTCCGCTAGGGCCTAAAATGGTTAAAAAATCAGAAACCGCAGGGCGATTTTCAAAAATTAAAACATCATTAAAAGCTTCGTCTTTAAAGCGAGGATTGATCCCATTTACTGCATTATTGTTGGCACTATTGCTTGTTCTAGTTAAAGGTGGGGTAATAGGAGTAATAGGTACTAAATCAGCACCGCTAATTAAACTTGGAATTTCTTGATTGGTAGGAAAAGTAGGTTCAAGTCCTAGTTTTAAAGGATCAGTATCTTCAAATTCTCCAAATGAACGCCCCAAAGGATTTACATTTTCAAATTTAGAAGAACATGCATAAAGAAAAAAAGTCATAAAACAACATAAAATAAAAACTATAATTTTTTGCATTAAAAACCTTGATATGTATTTAAATTTTTAAGAAAATAATAACATAAATTTCATTATAATTTTCCGCTTTTTAAAAATGTTTTATTTTGTTGTTTTTAAAGGTAGAATTTACATGTATCTTAAACACTTATATTTTAGCATCTCTCAAATTTTTAATTTTTACAAAGAAGGTTTTAAAAATTTAACTCTTGGAAAGACCCTTTGGAAAATTATCTTTATCAAACTTTTTGTTATGTTTGTGATTTTAAAACTTTTTGTTTTTGATGTAAATTTTAATTCTATTTTTAAAAGCGACAAAGAAAAAAGCACTTTTGTACTCAAAAATCTTACACTCGAAGGAAAATAAATGAACGAACTTAGTAGCGTTGATTGGTCAAGAGCGCAGTTTGCCTTAACTGCACTTTATCATTTTTTGTTTGTGCCTTTAACCTTAGGCTTGTCTTTTATGATTGCTATCATGGAAACCATCTATGTAAAAACTAAAAATGAAAGATGGAAAAAAATCACCAAATTTTGGCTTTCATTATTTGCCATAAATTTTGCTATCGGTGTAGCTACAGGTATTATAATGGAATTTGAATTTGGAACAAACTGGGCAAATTATAGCTGGTTTGTGGGCGATATTTTTGGCGCACCTTTGGCGGTTGAAGGTATTATGGCATTTTTTTTAGAGGCTACTTTTTTTGCAGTTATGTTTTTTGGCTGGGATAAAGTAAGCAAGGGTTTTCACTTACTTTCAACTTGGTGTGTGGCTATAGGAAGTAATCTTTCTGCTTTTTGGATTTTAGTGGCAAATGGTTGGATGCAATATCCTGTAGGAATGAGCTTTAACCCTGACACAGCAAGAAATGAAATGCAAAGCTTTTTTGAAGTAGCACTTTCTCCTGTAGCTATTTCAAAATTTTTACATACCATAGGCAGTGGTTATGTGATTTCAGCTTTATTTGTAATGGGAATTTCAGCTTGGTTTATGTTAAAAGGACGCCATATTATCGAGGCTAAAAAAAGCTTAGTTGTAGGAGCTAGTTTTGGTTTGGTTTGTTCAATCTTTTTGTTTTTCAGCGGAGATGAAAGCGCTTACCGTGTAACTCAAACTCAACCTATGAAACTTGCAGCTATGGAAGGGGTTTATCAAGGTGAACATCGTGCAGGACTTGTACCTTTTGGAATTTTAAATCCTAAAAAAACCATAGATAATAACGAAAGTGTGTTTTTATTTGACATTACTATACCTTACGCTCTTTCTATATTAGGAAACCGTGATCCAAATTCTTTTGTTCCAGGAATTGAAGATTTGATCTATGGAAATGAAAGCAAAGGTATAGAACCTATGCAAAATCGTATCGATAGAGGAAAAATCGCTATACAAGCTCTAAAAGACTATAAACTTGCTAAAGAAAACAATGATACAATAGCTATGGCAAATCACAAATCCATTTTAGAAACTCATTTTAAAGATTTTGGTTATGGATATTTAGAAAAACCAAGCGATACTATTCCACCTGTGGCTTTAACTTTTTATAGCTTTCATATCATGGTTGCTTTAGGAAGTTTTTTCTTTTTACTTTTCATCGTTACGCTTTATCTTACCATGGCAAATGATATTGAGAAATTTAGAAAAGTACTTTGGGTGTGTTTGTTATCCATTCCATTGGGTTATATTGCCGCTGAAGCAGGTTGGATTGTTGCTGAAGTAGGCAGACAACCTTGGGCAATTCAAGACTTGCTTCCTGTACATATCGCAGCAACACAACTTGGAAAAGTCAATGTTCAAATTTCATTTTGGATTTTTGCAGTACTTTTTACAGCCTTATTGATTGCAGAAGTTAAAATCATGCTTACTCAGATTAAAAAAGGTTTTGACGCACATGCAGGACATACTCCACTTATGGGCAAAGGAGAAAAATAATGTTTTTTGGTTTAGAACTTGAAGGTTTGCAAATTTATTGGTGGTTGATTTTAAGTTTACTCGGCGGACTTTTGGTTTTTATGTTTTTTGTCCAAGGTGGACAGACTTTAATCGATGAGCTTAGCAAGGATGAGCTTGAAAAAACCATGCTAGTCAATTCTTTAGGGCGTAAATGGGAGCTTGGTTTTACAACTCTCGTACTTTTTGGTGGAGCAGCTTTTGCGGCTTTTCCACTTTTTTATAGTACAAGTTTTGGCGGTGCTTATTGGGCTTGGCTTTGTATTTTATTTTGTTTTATCTTGCAAGCTGTAGCTTATGAATATCGCAAAAAAGAAAATAATGTTTATGGCTCTAAAACCTATGAAATTTTTCTTAAAATCAATGGCTATTTAGGTGTGTTTTTAATCGGAGTTGCGGTAAGTAGCTTTTTTAGCGGCTCTGAATTTATCTTAAATGAGCATAATTTTGTTTCTTGGCAAAATCCTTTGCATGGCTTAGAACTTTTACTTAATCCTTTTAATTATCTCTTAGGCTTAGCTTTAGTATTTTTAGCAAGGCTTTTAGGTGCAGCGTATTTTATGAACAATATCAATGATGAGAATATCAAAATAAGAGCTATGAAAAAACTCATGGTCAATAGCATTTTATTTTTACCTTTTTTCTTAGGTTTTTTAGTGTGGATTTTCTTAAAAGATGGTTTTAGTGTAGATGCAAATGGAGTTGTAAGCATGAGTGCGAATTTGTATTTATATAATTTCTTAAATCAAATGATTTTTGCTATCTTGCTTGTTGTTGGTGTGATTTTAGTGCTTTTAGGTATGGTTCAAGGAGCAAAAGGTTGCTCTAAAGCTATTTTTACCCTAGGACTTGGAACGGTTTTAACAGTTTTTGCTTTATTATCAAGCATTGGTTTAGGTCAAAGTGCTTTTTACCCATCTTTAAGTGATTTGCAAAGTTCTTTAACTTTAAAAAATGCAAGTTCAAGCTATTATACTCTAAGCGTCATGGCTTATGTGTCTTTACTTGTACCTTTTGTTTTAGCTTATATTATCTATGTTTGGAATGCAATGGATAAAGTAAAAATCACACGTGAAGAAATCGCAAACGATGATCACGCATATTAAGGAGAAAAAATGTTACATGCTTTGTTTTTATTGGCTTGGCCTTTAGTAATTTATCTAAGCTATAAATTTATCATGCTAAATATCAATCAATTAGAAAAAGATAGCAAACTATAAAGCAAGATAAGATTTAAACCGATATAAGTATAAATCTTTTCAAAATATTGCAATTTGCCCATTTTTGGGCATCTTTTAATTATAAATCTTTTAAAGCTTCATTAGCAGCATCAAGGGCGTGAATAAGACTTGTATCAAAAATTTTGATATTTGTATCATTTTTGGATATTAATAAACCAATTTCAGTGCAAGCTAAAAGCACTCCCTTTGCCCCTTTTTCTTGTAGTTTTTTTATAATATTTAAATATTTTTCTTTAGATTCTTGCTTGATTTCACCTTTACAAAGCTCATTAAAAATAATATCATTAACGATTTTTATATCTTCATCGCTAGGAATAATAACGCTAATATTTTCTTCAATCAGCATTTTTTTATAAAAATCCTGAGTCATTGTGTATTTAGTACCCAATAAACCAATTTTTTGTATGTTTTCTTGTTTTAAAGCCTTAGCAGAACTTTTTGCAATATGTAAAATAGGGATATTTATATTTTGTTGAATTTCATCAAAAATCTTATGCATAGTATTAGTTGCAATTATTATAAAATTAGCCCCTGCAAGTTCTAATTTTTTAGCACATTGAGTCAAAATTTGTGCAGCTTCTTGCCATTTATCTTGGCTTTGTAAATTTTCTATTTCTTCAAAATTAACACTGTAAAGTAAAATTTTTGCAGAATTTAAAGATTTTAATTTATCATTTATAGCTTGATTTATTGTTTTATAATAAGTAATAGTGCTTTCAAAACTCATTCCGCCTATAATACCAATGGTTTTCATTTTTCTCCTTAAGAATTAATTTTTGAGTCGTTTTATTACAATATATTTCATAGAAATATGATTTATTTTTAAATAAATAAATATATTTTAATATTTTTATTAAAGTTTAAAATAATTTTTTAAACTATTTTCCAATCTATAGGAATTTTACCAACTTTTTTTAAAAATTCATTAGCCTTTGAAAAATGCTTACAACCTAAAAATCCTGTTCTAGCTAAAGGACTTGGGTGAGCTGCTTTTAAAATCAAATGCTTAGTATTATCAATCAAAATCTCCTTGTTTTTTGCGTAATTTCCCCAAAGCATAAAAACAAGCCCTGATTTTTCATTACTTAATTTATGTATTATAGCATCACTAAATTCTTGCCAACCCCACGAACTATGGCTAGCTGCTTTATTTGCTTCAACGCTAAGAATAGAATTTAAGAGCAAAACTCCTTGTTTTGCCCAAGAGCTTAAATCTCCGCTTTTTGCTGGAGTGATGTTTAAATCATTTTGCAATTCTTTAAAAATATTATTAAGACTTGGTGGGATTTTTACATTTTTTGGAACCGAAAAACTAAGCCCCATTGCTTGATTTGGTTGATGATAAGGATCTTGTCCTAGGATAATAATTTTAATTTCTTTTAAAGGACATAAATTAAAAGCATTAAAGATTAAATTTGCAGGCGGATAAATAACTATATTTTGATTAATCGCATTTAGGTATTGTTTTTTGATTTCTAGAAAATATTTTTTTTGAAATTCGTCTCTTAAAAATTCTTTCCAGTCATCATTTATTTTAATCTTATCTATGTTTATTGTAATTTCTTCCATATTATCCCTAATTATTTAAATTATTAAAAATTTTATTCTAACAAAAAAGCTTGCAAAAATATATTAATTTTTTTTGAAGTAAATAAAATTTTTTATATTAATAAAAATTAAATATAAAGACATAATAGGATATAAAAATACTTAATTTATTGTATTTGAAAGTAGTTTTCTTATTAACCAATTATTAACTAAAAATGCAATATCATTATTTTATGATTTAAATCAAAAATTTTTGATTTTAAATTAAAATACTTTTATGAAAGGTTCAAAATGGGAACAAGAAAAGAACATGATTTTATTGGGGAATTAGAAATCTCTGATGAGGTTTATTATGGAGTGCAAACTTTTAGAGCTGTTGAAAATTTTGATATTTCTCATGATAGATTAAAAGATTTTCCTCGCTTTGTTAGAGCTTTGGCTAGAGTAAAAAAAGCTGCAGCTATGGCAAATCATGAATTAGGTCTTTTGGATAAAAATATCCAAGATGCGATTATTAAAGCGTGCGATAAAATTTTAGAAGGCGGGTATTATGATCAATTTGTAGTAGATATGATCCAAGGAGGTGCTGGAACAAGTACAAATATGAATGCTAATGAAGTTATAGCGAACATAGGACTTGAACTTATGGGTCATAAAAAAGGTGAATACCAATATCTTCATCCAAATGATCATGTTAATTTAAGCCAAAGTACTAATGATGCTTATCCTACGGCTTTACACCTTGCCTTGCATGATTATTTAAGTGATTTGGCAAAAGCTATGGAACATCTAAAAAAAGCTTATGAGAGAAAAGCTGAAGAATTTAAAGATGTTCTTAAAATGGGTAGAACCCAACTGCAAGATGCTGTACCTATGACTTTAGGTCGTGAATTTAAAACTTTTGCCGTAATGATAGGTGAAGATATACAAAGAGTATTAGAAGCTAGAAAATTGATTTTAGAGATCAATTTGGGTGGAACTGCTATTGGAACGGGAATTAATTCTCATCCTGATTATCCGAAGGTTGTAGAAAGAAAAATAAGAGAAGTGACAGGTTTTGAATATACTGTGGCTGAGGATTTGATCGAGGCGACTCAAGATACGGGAGCTTATGTACAAATTTCAGGTGTTTTAAAACGTGTTGCAACAAAACTTTCTAAAGTATGTAATGACTTAAGACTTTTAAGTAGTGGTCCAAAATGTGGTCTTAATGAGATTAATCTTCCAAAAATGCAACCAGGTAGTTCTATCATGCCAGGTAAGGTAAATCCTGTTATTCCTGAAGTAGTTAATCAAGTTTGTTATTTTGTTATTGGAGCAGATGTAACTGTAACTTTTGCTTGTGAGGGTGGACAATTGCAACTTAATGTTTTTGAACCAGTTGTAGCATATAGCTTATTTAATTCTGTCGTAATGCTAGAAAAAGCAATGTATACTTTAGCTGATAAATGTATAGATGGTATTACCGCAAATGAAAAAATTTGTTCAGACTTTGTCTATAATTCAGTAGGTATAGTAACAGCTTTAAATCCTTATATTGGTTATGAAAATTCAGCTTCTATAGCTAAAGAGGCAATGAACACTGGAAAAAGAGTGGCTGATATTGCGCTTGAAAGAGGGCTTTTAAGTAAAGAACAAATTGATGAAATTTTAACTCCATCAAATATGCTAAATCCTCACATGGAAGCTAAAAAATAGCATTTTAGGATTTAATATGGATATAATGATAATTTTGCAAGTAATCGTCCTTCTTGGGGCGATTTTTATCGGTATTCGCCTAGGCGGCATTGCTATAGGTTATGCTGGAGGATTAGGTGTAGTTATACTAGGACTTGTTTTAGGTATGAAACCTGGTAATATTCCTTGGGATGTTATTTTAATTATTGCTGCAGCTATTGCAGCAATTTCTGCTATGCAACAAGCAGGTGGACTTGATTATATGGTAAGGGTGACAGAAAAAATTTTAAGATCAAGCCCTAAATTTATAAATTATTTAGCTCCAGCTTGTGGATGGTTGCTTACAATCTTAGCAGGAACAGGAAATGCAGTATTTTCTTTAATGCCTGTTGTAGTTGATGTTGCAAAATCTCAAAACATAAAACCTAGTGTTCCACTTTCATTAATGGTTGTTTCTTCGCAAATTGGAATCACTGCTTCTCCTGTAAGTGCAGCTGTGGTTTATATGAGCGGAGTTTTAGAGCCACTTGGATGGAATTATCCAACTTTAATTGGAATTTGGATTAGCACAACTTTTGTAGCTTGTATGCTTGCAGCTTTTATAGTGAGTTTAATCACTCCTATGGATTTGAGTAAGGATAGTGTTTATCAAGAACGATTAAAAGCAGGACTTGTAAAGGATGCAGGAGCTGTTTTGCATGGCGAAGATAAACCAGGTGCTAAACTTTCAGTGGTAATTTTCTTGATCACTGTTTTGGCAGTTGTACTTTATGCAACCGCAATTTCAAGTAATATTAAATGGATTGATCCTGTTGTGGTTCCAAGAGATGCAGCTATTATGAGCTTTTTACTTACTGCAGCAACTTTGATCACTTGGCTTTGTAAAGTTGAACCAGGTAAAATTCTTGACACTAGTGTATTTAAAAGCGGTATGACTGCTTGTGTTTGTGTTTTTGGTGTAGCATGGCTTGGAAATACTTTTGTTGCAGGACACGAAGCTTCTATCAAAGAAGTAGCAGGCGACTGGGTTAAACAAACCCCTGCTATGTTAGCAGTTGCATTTTTCTTTGCAAGTATGCTTTTATATTCTCAAGCAGCAACCGCAAAGGCCATTGTACCTGTAATTATCACCGCTTTAGGAATTTCAGCAGCAAATCCGCATGATTCTTATATGCTTGTAGCTTGTTTTGCAGCAGTTTCGGCACTTTTTGTGCTTCCAACTTATCCAACCTTGCTTGGTGCTGTGCAAATGGATGATACAGGAACGACTAGAATTGGTAAATTTATATTTAATCACTCTTTCTTTATACCAGGAGTTTTAGCTATTGCAATTGCTGTAGCATTAGGCTTTGTATTAGCTCCTATGTTTATTTAAATCAAACCCTAGGTTTTTCTCTCCTAGGGTTAAAATTTTTTCATTAGTTTTTAAGTATATACTACGCTATAATATTCATTTTTAATTTTCTTTAAGAAAGGAATTTAATGAAGATAAAAGTTGGGTTGATTTTTTCAGGTATTGTTTGCCTTTTTTTAACAGCTTGTGTTAATCAGGTTAAACAAAATACAACATTTGAAAATACTTTAACACAAAAATATTGTGGTGATGATTTTTTCAATCAAAATTTAGAAAAAATTAAAAAAAATGATGATGTCATTTATACAGGATTAAATGCAGGTTTGATTGCTAGAAATTGTGGTGATTTTAATAAAAGTAATGTATTTTTTGATGCTGTAGAAGAATCTTATAAATATGATGTGGATTTAGAAAATGTAAGCCCTAAAGCAGCTAAATTTATTGGTACAACCTTGCTTAATGATAATATAGTAGATTATGATGGTTCTTTATATGAAAGAATTATGGTTAATATATATAAAGCTCTAAACTATATGGAAGAAGATGATTATGAAAATGCAAGAGTTGAGTTTAATCGTGCTTTAATGCGTCAAGATAAGGCAAAAGAATATTTTGCTAAAGAAATTGAAAAAAATCGTGCTGATTTAGATAAGGCAAAAGAAGATAAAAATTATGATAAAAATATGAATGAAAATTCAAAAGTTATAGAAGAGCAATATGACAACTTATTTAAAGAATTTGATACAACAAAAAATTTCATAAATCCTTATGCGACTTATCTTGCTTCAATATTTTTCTTTATGGATAAAGATTATAGAAAAGCTGCAGATTTATTTAGAGAAGTAGCTATTATTTATCCAAAAAACAAAACTATCAAAAAAGAGGCTAAAATTTTTAAAGAATATGCCACAAAAATAAAAGTCAAAAAAGCTAAAAAATATGTTTTTGTAGTTTATGAAAATGGATTTGGTGTAGTTAAGGATGAATTTGCTTTAACCTTACCTTTTATAGTGGATAAAAAAATTATTAGCACAAATATTGCTTTACAAACCTTGAAAAAAAGGGAAGCTTCTTTTGCAAATTTAAATATAAATGGTCAAAATACAAATGATTTTGTAGATTTAGACAATATTGTCGCTACTGAATTTAAAATAAATATGCCTGCAATGATTGCTAAAGCCTTAGCTCAAACTATAATTAAAACCACTTTAAATGTAGCTGTTGCAAATAATGACTCTACAGGTGGATGGCTAAGTCTTGCAACAGCAGTAGCAACTGCTGCAACCAATAAAGCTGATGTGCGTTCTTGGAGAGGTTTACCAAAAAGTATTGCTATAGCAACAATAGAAAACGACGGAAATTTAGAAATCAAAGATCCACAAGGCAATATTTTGTTTCAAAAATCATTAGATAAAAATAAAAATGTTCTTGTGATAGTGCGTTCTTTTGCTCCGTATTTAGCCGCAAGTGTTGCTATCATGAAAAAATAAGGCTAAAAGATGAAAAAAATTATTTTATTTATTTTAATGTTTTTACTTAGTGCTTGTGCACCAAGTTATCAAATAAATTCAAATCAAAATACTGTAATTTTAGGTTCAAATTTACCAAAAAGTTTAGTAAAACAATTTCAAAAGCGTATAAATAGCAATGGTTATTTAGAATTTGAAGTGATTTTACGCAGTACTTTTGCTAAAGATGTAATTTATAAAGTAGATTGGTTAGATAAAGATGGTTTTGTGTTAAGAGATGTTTTAAATGAGGACTATCAAGCCCTTAGAATTCCAGCGGGACAAGAGGTGATTCTTCGTAAATTTGCATCTGATATAAGAGCGAAGGATTTTAGGCTAGAAATTAAAGCAAAAAATTAATCTCATTTTAGGAAGGATAAATCATGAAAAAAACAAAAATTTTAGGAACAGCTCTTATTGGAGCTTTGCTTTTTAGTGGTTGTGCGCAAACAGCTTATACAGATGGAAAGGCAAGTCAGGTGAAAAAAGGCGATGCTTTAACCTTGGGTCTTGATAGACAAGATTTTGAAAGTGCAGCTGAAACTATGATAAATAGTATGTTAAGCGATCCTGCTTTTGCAAATATTAAACCAGGTACAAGAAAGGTTATTGCTATTGGTAGGGTTGTGAATGATACCCCACAAAGAATCGATACTGAAAAACTCACCGCAAAAATCACTTCTGCATTAAGAAAATCAGGTAAATTTGTTCTAACTTCAGCAGTTGCTGCAGGTGGAGCACTTGATAGCATGAGTGAAGATGTAAGAGAATTAAGAGATAATGATGAGTTTAATCAAAAAACCATAGCAAAAAAAGGGACATTGGTATCGCCTGATTTTTCTCTTGCGGGTAAAATTAGACAAGATAATGTAAAACTTAGCAATGGTAAAACTCAAGTAGAATACTTTTTCTTATTAAGACTTACTGATTTAACATCAGGTTTAGTTTATTGGGAAGATGAACAAACTATTGATAAAACCGGTTCTAGTAAATCAGTTACTTGGTAAAATAAAAATTAATTTATGAATAAAATTTTTTAGCTCAAGTGTTTAGCTTGGGCTTTTTTTATGATTTTTAAAAGGATACGAAATGAAAAAATATTATTTATCGGCTCTTTAGTTATGGCAAGTTTACTTTATGCACAAGGTTCCCAGCCTGTAGAAATTACACAACAAGATATAAATATTCAAAATGAAATGTCTGACGCAAGTACTAAGGATATTACCCCAAAATCAATTGAAGATTTTTTTGAAGAATTTGCGGATAATTTCGGTATAGAATATGGTATAACCAAAGATGGAAAAACTTTTTATACAGGAAAAGGTACTGTTGCTGTAAATGATACTGATCCACAATTTGCACAAGCTTTACAAAATGCTTATCAAAAAGCAATGTTAAATTTGCAAAGCGAATTTATAAGAGATGCTTTTGGAAGAATTGCTACAAGCAGGATTCAAAATTATGAAGCAGATAATTCTACGAATGCTAAGGAATTTGATGAATTGCCAAAAGGTGATAAGGTTGATCAAATTTTAAATAAACTTACACAATTAGCTGGTGCTCAGCTTGATAAGGCATTAAAAGATTTAGGTATAGATACAAATTCTTTAAGCGAAGACAGAAAAAAGACTTTATTAAAGCAAGAATTTCTTAATAAAACTATGACAAATGCCATAGGTTCTATGAGTGGACTTGTTCCTGTGCAAACTATAGTTACACAAAGAAGAGGTGAGTATGATATAGGTGTTATTGCTGTTATTTCCAATAAAACTCGCCAATTAGCAAAAGATATGGCACTAGCAAGACAGAGTGCTATTAAGGGTAAAGGCAAGGCAATAAGTGAGTATCTGCCAAAAGATACAAAAGGCTTTTTAAATGAATATGGAATTCGCTTAGTTTATGATGAAAATGGTGCACCTATTATTTTAAGTTATGGAAACTGGGGTTATGTAGCAGATCCTAGCAATGCTAAAAAAACAAATATTTTAGAAGATAGAGCCAAAGAAACAGCACTTACTATGGCTGATGCTGCTATTATAGAGTTTATTAATACAAATTTAAGTCTTAAAGATGAAAGAACAACTGGTGATACTTACGAGGAAATCATCAAACAAAGTATTAATGTTAATGATAGTTCCACTCAAGAACAAACTCAAAACATAACAAATATTATTGACAAAGTAAATAGTAAAATAAAAGCAAGCGCAAGCGGTAAAATTCGTGGTATTCGTACTCTTAAAAAATGGAGCTATACAAGTGAAAATGGTATTGAACATGTAGGAGCTGTGAGATTTTATTCTTATGAAAATTTAGCTAACACAAATGAGGCTTTAAATTCAAAGTCAAATGCAACAAAAAATGAAGCTAAAAAATCTTCTAGCATACAAAGAAGCTCTAATGTTGTAAATAGTATGGATGATTTTTAAAGGTAAAAGATGAAAATAATTAAAATTCTTTTTTTAGGCTTATTTTTAAGCCTAAGTCTTAATGCTAAAGTTATAACCACAACTTCAACAAAATCAAGCACAGGTGAAGGCACAGGCTTGACTAGGGAAGATGCGATAAACAATGCCATTATAGAGGCTATAGGAAAAATGAGCGGAGTAAGCATCAATTCTCTTAAGAAATCTAATACTAGCGTTTCAACTGATAATTCAGGTTCAAATATACAAGATAATTACAGCGAGCAAATTTCAAAAGCCACCAAAGGTAGAGCTGATACTTATGAAATCAATAGTGTTGAACAAGATGCAAATGGTAAATATGCAGCTAATGTAACGATTTTTAAAACCACAACAACAAAAAAGTATCAAGCTCCAGGTTTAAGTGCAGATAATAGAAGAAGTATTACTGTTTTTGATTCTACTCCAGATGCTGCAAAAAGAGGCATAGGCTCAGCTTTGCAACAAAAAATCATTTCTGATTTATTGCAAAGTCGTAAATTTAATGTTTTGGACCGTGATTCTAGTGGCTATTATGAAATGGAAAAAGCTTTAATTAAAAGTGGCGACGCAGCTAGTGATGAAGTTTATAAACTTAAAAATGTGTTAGCAACAGATTATATTTTATTGTTTTCTATTTCAGGACTTGAAGGTAAACAAAAAACAAGCAATTTAACAGGAAAAAGCAAAACTGAAATTGAAGTTATCGTAGATTATCGTGTGCTTTTATTTGCTACAAGACAAATTAAATTTTCTAATACTTTAAGCATGAAAGTCAATCTTAAAGACAATAGTCTTAGTGCCAATGAAACCGCACTCAAACAAATTGCAAATCGTATAGCAGGAGATATTTTAAACGCAATTTATCCTTTGAAAGTTGCAAGTGTTGAAAACAATGAAGTAATATTTTCTCAAAGCTTAAATCAAGGTGATGTTTATGAATGTTTTGCTCTTGGGAAGGTTATAAAAGATATTTATATAAAAGAAAATACAGGAAGAGTAGAAAGCAAAACAGGAAGTATTGAAATCACTCGCACAAGCCCTAAATTTTCTTATGCAAAAATCACAGAAGGTAGTGTAAAAGTGGGCGATATTTGCAGACCTTTAAGTAATACTGGTAGTGGAAATGGCTACACTATAGGTCGTGATACAAATTATGAAACCCAAGAAGGCGGCGGAGTAAATCTAGGCTTTTAAATTTTTAGAGTTTGATTTTTCTCAAACTCTAAACTCTTTCTTAAATTCATCAAAAATTAAAGAAAAATTTTGTAAAATCGAAATTTTATTAAACCACTAAAGCTTTTAAATCCGTTATTACGGTGCTTTATGGTACTACCAATTTATAAGGAAAAGCAATGTATGCTATTATCAAACACAGCGGAAAGCAATACAAAGTAAGTGTTGGCGATGAGCTAAAACTAGATCACTTTGAAGCTGAAAGCAAAGCAAGTATTGAAGTAAGCGAAGTTCTTGCTATCAATGATAAAGAATTAAAGGTAGGTGCGCCTTTCGTAGCAGGTGCAAAAGTTGTTTTGGAAGTGATCAATCACGGAAAAGATAAAAAAGTTGTGATTTACAAAAAAAGACGCAGAAAAGATTCTAAACTCAAACGCGGTTTTAGAAGACAATTTACTCGCGTTGTAGTAAAAGATATTAAAGCTTAAGGAGTAAAGAATGGCACACAAGAAAGGTCAAGGTTCAACTCAAAATAACCGCGATTCCATAGGTCGTCGTTTAGGTGTTAAAAAATTTGGTGGCGAGTTTGTTAGAGCTGGAAATATCATCATTCGCCAAAGAGGAACTGCAACTCATGCAGGTAACAATGTAGGCATGGGAAAAGATCATACTATCTTTGCTCTAATTGATGGTTTTGTAAAATTCGAAAGAAAAGACAAAGATAGAAAAAAAGTTTCTGTATATCCTGCATAAGTTTTTAGGACGCTTTTTAGTGTCTTGAAAACTTTAAATTTATAAATTTAACTTCTTTTATTTACTCAAATTTAGCTTTATAAATTTAAAGTCAAAGGCAATTTAAATGTTTATTGATAGTGTTAAAATTACTTTAGCTTCAGGCGATGGTGGTAAAGGTGCTGTAAGTTTTCGCCGTGAAAAACATGTTCCACTTGGTGGCCCTGATGGAGGAGATGGTGGAAATGGTGGTGATATTATTTTCGTATGTGATAATAATACCCACACTCTTGTAAATTTCAAAGGCAAAAGAGAATTACGCGCGCAAAATGGTGCTGGTGGAATGGGACGCAATAAAAATGGCAAAAAGGGTGAAAATTTAGAACTTATAGTGCCCGAAGGAACGCAAGTTATCGATGTACAAACCAATGAAATTTTACTTGATCTTACCAAAGAAGGACAAAGAGAGCTTTTTTTAAAAGGTGGAAAAGGTGGACTTGGCAACACCCATTTTAAACACGCCACCAATCAACGCCCCGATTACGCACAACCTGGTATAAAAGGAGAAAGTCGCTTAGTCAGACTTGAACTTAAACTTATTGCCGATGTAGGGCTTGTGGGCTTTCCAAATGTGGGAAAATCTACTCTTATAAGCGTTGTTTCAAATGCAAAACCTGAAATTGCAAATTATGAATTTACCACCCTTACTCCAAAACTTGGACTTGTAGATGTAGATGAGTATAATTCCTTTGTTATGGCTGATATTCCAGGGATTATCGAAGGAGCAAGTGGGGGTAAAGGCTTAGGACTTGCCTTTTTAAAGCACATAGAAAGAACGAGCTTTTTACTTTTCGTGCTAGATCCTATGAGGCAAATGCCTTTAAAAGAACAATTTATAGTACTAAGAAAAGAACTTGAAAAATTTTCCAATGAACTTTTTGGGCGTAAATTTGGCATCATGATTTCAAAAAGTGATAGTGTTCGTTTAGGAGAGGAATTTGCTGAGCAAATTGCTTTAAACATTAATGAGTTAGACAATTATCTCAAAGAAATAAATAATCCACAAAGCTTTTTAATCAAAGTCTCAAGCCTTGAAAAAACAGGACTCAAAGAACTTAAATTCATGCTTTTAGAAGAAATTAAAACTTTAAGAAATAACAAAAAAAATTTTAACAATCTAGGAAGTGTTTTATATTAAAAATTTCAAACACTCCCTATTTTTTCAAAAATAACTAGTTTATATGAAATTTTGGCTAAAATTATAAAAATTTTTCAAGGAATAAGCATGAAAAGAATAGTTGTTAAAGTGGGTTCTCATGTGATTAGCGAAGAAAACACTTTAAGTTTTGAGCGTCTTAAAAATTTAGTCGCATTTTTAGCTAAACTCATGGAAAAATATGAAGTAATTTTAGTAACCTCGGCGGCTATTTCGGCAGGACACACCAAACTAGATATCGATAGAAAAAACCTTATTAATAAACAAGTTTTAGCTGCTATTGGACAACCTTTTTTAATCAGTGTTTATAACGAGCTTTTAGCCAAATTTAACAAACTAGGCGGACAAATTTTACTTACAGGCAAGGATTTTGACTCTAGAAAAGCTACCAAACACGCAAAAAATGCTATCGATATGATGATAAATTTAGGAATTTTGCCTATTATCAATGAAAATGACGCTACAGCTATAGAAGAAATTGTCTTTGGTGATAATGATAGTTTAAGTGCTTATGCTACGCATTTTTTTGATGCGGATTTGCTTGTGATTTTAAGCGATATTGATGGATTTTACGATAAAAATCCTAGTGAATTTAGTGATGCAAAGCGTTTAGAAAAAATCACTCATATTAAAGAAGAATGGCTACAAGCAACCATAAAAACAGGTAGTGAGCACGGAACAGGTGGTATAGTAACCAAACTTAAGGCAGCTAAATTTTTACTTGAACACAATAAAAAAATGTTTTTAGCAAGTGGCTTTGATTTAAGTGTGGCAAAGACATTTTTATTAGAAGATAAACAAATATGTGGAACTTTGTTTGAGTGATTAATTTATTAAATTCTCTTTTAAAATCAAATAAGCTATAATTAAAACTTTTAATTTCACACAAAGCGAAAAAATGAAAAAAATTATTTTTATGGGCACTCCATCTTACGCAACTTGTATTTTAAAAGCACTAGTAGAAAATGAAAATTTTAAACTCGTAGCACTTTTTACTCAGCCTGATAAAGCCGTAGGTAGAAAGCAAATTTTAACTCCAAGTGATACTAAGGCTTTTTTAAGTCAAAATTATCCTAGTATTCCTATTTTTACTCCAAGTTCTTTAAAAGATAAAAATATTATAAGAGAGATTAAGGATTTAAATCCTGATTTTATCGTGGTTGCTGCCTATGGAAAAATTTTACCTAAAGCCATTTTGGATTTAGCGCCTTGTGTGAATTTGCACGCTTCTTTACTTCCAAAATACCGTGGTGCCAGTCCGATCCAAAGTGCAATTTTAAATAAAGATGAAAAAAGTGGAGTTTGCACCATGCTCATGGAAGAAGGGCTTGACACAGGTGCTATACTTGAAAGCTTAGAATGTGATATAAAAGATAAAAATTCAAGTGAAGTTTTTGAACTTTTAGCAAATTTGGCCGCTAAGCTGATCCTCTCTACTCTTTTAAATTTTGATAAAATCACCCCTAAAAAACAAGAGGAAAGTCTAGCAACGCTTTGTAGAAAAATCAAAAAAGAAGATGGGCTTATAAATTTGCAAAATGCAAGAGAACTTTATCAAAAATATCTAGCTTTCACCCCTTGGCCTGGAGTTTTCTTGGAAAATGGACTTAAATTCTTAGAACTTGAACTTGTGGATGAATTAAAACAAAATGCTAAGATGGGTGAAATTTTAGAATTAGAAAAAGAAAGTTTTTTGCTTGCTTGCAAACAAGGAGTTTTGCGTATTAAAAAACTTCAAGAAAGTGGAAAAAAAGCTCTTGATGGCAGGACTTATTTAAATGGAAAAAGGCTTAAAAGTGAAGATAGTTTGTGTTGAAAGTATAGACTCAACTCATCTTTTTTTATGCGAGCAAATACGCAATGGAAAGATTGATGAAAATTTTGCTATTTATGCTTTAGAACAAACAAATGGAGTTGGAAGTAGGGAAAATTCTTGGCAAAGCTCTAAAGGAAATTTACATCTTTCTTTTTGTATTAAAGAAGAAGATTTGCCAAAAGATTTACCTTTAGCTTCTGTGAGTATTTATTTTGCTTATTTACTTAAAGAAGTTTTACAAGAAAAAGGTTCTAAAATTTGGCTTAAATGGCCTAACGATCTATATTTAGATGATAAAAAAGCTGGAGGAGTTATAAGTGCTAAAATTTCAAATTTTATCATAGGCGGTATGGGTTTAAATCTTAAATTTGCACCCCAAAATACAGCTTTATGCGATATAGAAATTTCGCTTAAAGATTTAGTGAGTGAGTTTTTGCAAAAAGTAGAAAAAAAAATTTTATGGAAGAATATTTTTAGCAAGTATATGTTAGAATTTGAAAAATCAAGAAAATTTAGCGTCCATCATGAAGGTAAAGTTTTTTCACTTGAAAATTCTTTTTTGTACGAAGATGGTTCAATTTTACTAGGCGATAAAAGGGTGTATAGTTTAAGATGAGCGAAATTATTACAATAGCAAATCAAAAAGGTGGAGTAGGAAAGACTACAACAGCAGTAAATTTAGCCGCTTCTTTGGCTGTGGCTGAAAAAAAAGTACTTTTGATTGATGTTGATCCACAAGCTAATGCGACTACAGGGCTTGGTTTTAATCGTAATAATTATGAGTATAATATTTACCATGTTTTTATAGGAAGAAAAAAGCTTTCAGATATTATTTTAAAAACAGAATTGCCACAACTTCATTTAGCTCCTTCAAATATAGGTCTTGTAGGTATAGAACAAGAGCTTGCTAAAGGTGAAAATAATGAGAAAAAAATGTTACTTAAAAATCAAATTCAAGAAGTAATTGATGAGTATGATTTTATTATTATTGATTCTCCACCTGCTCTTGGAAGTATTACTATAAATGCTTTTGCAGCAAGTGATAGCGTAATTATCCCTATACAGTGTGAATTTTATGCGCTTGAGGGTGTAGCTATGGTTTTAAATACAATTAAAATTATCAAAAAAACTATTAATTCTAAACTCAGGGTTCGTGGATTTTTACCGACAATGTATAGCTCTCAAAATAATCTTTCTAAAGATGTTGTAGATGATTTGAAACAAAATTTTAAAAAACAACTTTTTACTATTAATGGAAACGAAGATGACTTTATTGTGATCCCTCGCAATGTAAAACTTGCAGAAAGTCCAAGTTTTGGAAAGCCTATAATTCTTTATGATATTAAATCGCCAGGTTCTGTTGCTTATCAAAATTTGGCGTATTCTATATTAGGATAATTATAATGGGGTTAAATAAAGATAGGGGTTTAAGTAGTTTAATCAGTGATATGGATACTGTTTATAGCAAAGAATTGGGTTTTGATAAAAATCAAAGCACTATGATAGAAATTGATCAAATTTCACCCAATCCATTTCAGCCAAGAAAGAATTTTGATCAAGAAGCTTTAGATGAGCTTGCTAATTCTATCAAAGAATTTGGACTTATTCAGCCTATTATTGTATTTAAAAAAAATAATAAATTTATTTTAATTGCTGGGGAACGTCGCTTAAGAGCAGTGAAAGCATTAGGAAAAAAAGAAATTCTAGCTTTTATTGCTGATATTGATGAGAATAAACTTAGAGAATTGGCTCTTATTGAAAATATACAAAGAGAGAATTTAAACCCTATTGAACTTGCTAATTCTTATAAGGATTTGATGCAAGTTCATAAGATTACTCAAGAGAATTTAGCAGAACTTATTCATAAGTCTCGTACTCAAATAACAAATACTTTAAGACTTCTGAATTTAGATATTAGAACTCAAGAGTTGATTGCTTCTGGAAAAATTTCTCAGGGTCATGCTAAAGTTTTGGTTGGTTTAGATCAAAAAGATGAAAAAATGTTGGTTGATAGCATAATAGGTCAAAAACTTAATGTTAGAGATACTGAAAAAATAGTTAAAAAAATAAAAAATAATGAAAGCTTACCTAATCAAGAATTTGAAGATGAAATAAAAAAATTAAAACAAATACTAAATCGCTTTGGATTTGACTGCAAAAATAAAAATAATGATTTTGTAATTCATTTAGAAAATATTGATAAAATTAAAAAATTAATCAAAATGCTTGAAAAGTTTTAACCAAAATCTTAGCTTTTTTATGGTAAAATAGTCCTTCAAAAATTCTAACCAAGGAGAATTATGTTTGAAGATATGCATCCTTCCATAATGCTTGCTACTATAGCTATTTTTTTGGCTATGATAGTTATTTTAAATAGTATGCTGTATAAGCCGCTTTTAAAATTTATGGATGAAAGAAATGATTCTATAAAAAATGATGAGAATAAAGTAAAAGAAAATTCTCAAGAAGTTTTATGTGTGAATGATGAATTAGAAGTTATTCATATTAACACTAGAGAAGAAATTCAAAAAATCAAACAAAGTGCTATAGCTGCTGCTAAAGAAGAGGCAGAGCAAATTCTTAGAAGCAAGAAAGAAGAATTAGAAAGAAAAATGGCCAGCTTTTATGCAGATTTAGCTATTCAAAAAAAAGAGTTACAAGAACATTTAAACATACATTTACCTGAGCTTAAGCAAGCTTTGCAAAATAACATAAAGAAAATTTAAGAGGAGAGAAATGAGTAAGTTATTATTTATTATATTTTTGCTACCTTTGTATGCTTTTGGTGCATCAAACGGTAGTGGAGAATATGATATTATTCCAAGGACTATTAATTTTCTAATTTTTGTGGGTATATTGTATTATTTTGTTGCAACTCCATTTAAAAATTTTTACAAAAACCGTATTGTAAAAATTTCTTCTAAACTTGATGAAATTCAAAAAAAACTTTTAGAAAGTAAAGCTAAGAAATTAGATACGATGAAAAAACTTGAAGAAGCTAAGGCAAGTGCTGCTGCCGCTTTAATTACAGCAAAAAAAGAAGCTGAAATTTTAGTTCAAAATATTAAGAAAGAGACTCAAGATGAGTTAGATTTACTTCAAAAACATTTTGAGGAACAAAAAGATTATGAATTTAGAAAAATGGAAAAAGAATTAGTATCAAATACTTTAAATGAAATTTTTTCTGATCCAAATATGACATTAAAACAGAGTGAAATAATAGAACTTATGATGAAGAAGGTATCTTAAATATGGAAAATATAATTGCAAGAAGATATGCAAAAGCGATAGCTTCAAGAGCTGATATAAATGATTTTTATCAGAATTTGTGTATTTTAAATTCTGCTTTTGTTTTGCCAAAATTTAAAAATATTATAGAATCTAATGAGATTAAAAAAGAAAGAAAAATGGAATTTCTTGATTCTTTTTTTGATATTAAAAATTCTAGTTTTCAAAATTTTTTAAGACTTTTGATTGAAAATTCAAGATTAGAATGCATTCCTCAAATAGTTAAAGAACTTGAAAGACAAAAAGCTTTTAAAGAAAATATTTTTGTTGGTATTGTATATTCTAAAGAAAAATTAAGTCAAGAAAATCTTAAAGATCTTGAAGTCAAACTTAACAAAAAATTTGATGCAAATATTAAACTAAATAATAAAATCAGTCAAGATGATAGTGTTAAAATAGAATTAGAAGAATTAGGTTATGAACTTTCTTTTTCTATGAAAGCTCTTCAAAATAAGCTAAACGAATATATATTGAAAATTATCTAAGGAGAAAAAGTAAATGAAATTTAAAGCTGATGAGATCAGTTCAATAATCAAAGAAAGAATTGAAAATTTTGATTTAAATCTTGAAATTGAAGAAACAGGAAAGATTATTTCTGTAGCTGATGGTGTTGCTAAGGTATATGGACTTAAGAATATTATGGCTGGAGAAATGGTAGAATTTGAAAATGGTGATAAAGGAATGGCCTTAAACCTTGAAGAGTCGAGTGTAGGTATTGTTATACTTGGAAAAGGAGAAGGTTTAAAAGAAGGTGCTTCTGTAAAAAGACTTAAGAAATTACTTAAAGTTCCAGTAGGTGAGGCTTTGATTGGCCGTGTTGTAAATGCTTTAGGTGAGCCAATTGATGCTAAAGGTGTGATCAATGCTAATGAATATCGTTTTGTTGAAGAAAAAGCAAAAGGTATTATGGCGAGAAAAAGTGTTCATGAGCCTTTACATACAGGAATTAAAGCTATTGATGCGCTTGTGCCAATTGGTCGCGGTCAAAGAGAGCTTATCATAGGTGATAGACAAACAGGTAAAACTACTGTTGCTGTTGATACTATTATATCTCAAAGAGGTCAAGGAGTTATCTGTATATATGTTGCAATTGGTCAAAAGCAAAGTACAGTGGCACAAGTGGTTAAAAGACTAGAAGAACATGGTGCTATGGAATATACTATTGTTGTAAATGCCGGTGCTTCAGATCCTGCGGCTTTACAGTACTTAGCTCCATATACTGGTGTAACCATGGGTGAATTTTTTAGAGACAACGCAAAACATGCTTTAATTGTTTATGATGATTTGAGCAAGCATGCTGTAGCTTATCGCGAAATGTCTTTGATTTTACGTCGTCCTCCAGGTCGTGAAGCTTATCCAGGCGATGTTTTTTACCTTCATTCAAGATTGCTTGAAAGAGCAAGCAAGCTAAATGATGAATTAGGTGCTGGTTCTTTGACGGCATTGCCGATAATTGAAACACAAGCAGGAGATGTTTCTGCTTATATTCCAACTAATGTTATTTCAATTACAGATGGACAAATTTTCTTAGAAACTGATTTATTTAACTCAGGAATTCGTCCTGCAATTAATGTTGGTTTATCAGTATCTCGTGTAGGTGGGGCTGCTCAAATTAAAGCTACAAAACAAGTTTCAGGCACATTAAGACTTGACCTTGCTCAATATAGAGAGCTTCAAGCTTTTGCACAATTTGCTAGTGATTTAGATGAGGCAAGTAGAAAACAACTTGAACGTGGACAAAGAATGGTTGAACTCTTAAAACAACCACCTTATTCTCCGCTTAGCGTTGAAAAACAAGTAGTTTTAATTTTTGCAGGAACCAAAGGTTTCTTAGATGATATTGCTGTTTCTAGAATTAAGGAATTTGAAGATGGAATTTATCCTTTTATTGAGGCAAAACATCCAGATATTTTTGAGCAAATTCGCTCTAAAAAAGCTTTAGATTCTGATTTGGAAGAAAAACTAGCTAAAGCCATTAATGAGTTTAAAGCAAATCATTTATAAGGTCTTTTATGTCTAATTTAAAAGAAATTAAAAGAAAAATTAAAAGTGTTCATAACACTCAAAAGACTACAAATGCTATGAAGCTAGTTTCTACTGCTAAGTTAAAAAAAGCAGAAGAAGCAGCTAAAAGATCAAAAATTTATGCACAAAAAATCGATGAAATTTTGAGTGAAATTTCATTTCAGATCAATAAAATTGTTCACAATGAAGATGATGTGCGTTTATCTTTGTTTCATAAAAAAGAACAAATTAAAACCGTAGATTTAATATTTATCACTGCAGATAAAGGCTTATGCGGTGGTTTTAATATTAAGACTTTAAAAACAGTAAGTGAAATGCTAAAAGAATATGAAGCAAAAAATATTAATATTCGTCTTAGAGCTATAGGTAAAACTGGGATTGAATATTTTAATTTTCAAAAAATAGAATTGTTAGAGAAATATTTCCATCTTAGTTCTAGTCCTGATTATGAGAAAGCATGTGAAGTAATTCATGCTGCTGTAGATGATTTTTTAAATGGAAATACAGATGAAGTGATTTTAGTTCATAATGGTTATAAAAATATGATTACCCAAGAACTTAAAATTAATCATCTTATTCCAGTTGAGCCAAAGAGTATTGAACAGACTCATAATTCTCTTTTAGAGCTTGAACCGGAAGGAACTGAGCTTTTAGAAGATTTAATGAAAACGTATTTTGAGTATAATATGTATTATGCGTTAATCGATTCTTTGGCGGCAGAGCATAGCGCAAGAATGCAAGCTATGGATAATGCAACTAATAACGCAAAGGCAAGAGTGAAACAACTAAATTTAGCTTATAACAAAGCAAGACAAGAATCCATTACTACTGAGCTTATAGAGATTATCAGTGGTGTTGAATCAATGAAATAGTAAAATTTTAAGGAGAAGATAAATAATGCAAGGATTTATTTCACAGGTATTAGGTCCGGTTGTTGATGTAGATTTTAACGACTATTTACCTCAAATTAATGAAGCAATTGTTGTAAATTTTGAAAGCGAAGGAAAAAAACATAAACTTGTTTTAGAAGTAGCAGCTCATTTAGGAGATAATAGAGTTAGAACTATTGCTATGGATATGACAGATGGTTTGGTAAGGGGCTTAAAAGCTGAGGCTTTAGGTGCTCCTATTAGTGTTCCTGTTGGTGAGAAAGTTTTAGGAAGAATTTTCAATGTTACTGGAGATTTGATCGATGAAGGTGAAGAAATTTCTTTTGATAAAAAATGGGCAATTCATAGAGATCCACCAGCTTTTGAAGATCAAAGCACAAAAAGTGAGATTTTTGAAACAGGGATTAAAGTTGTAGATTTACTTGCTCCTTATGCAAAAGGTGGTAAAGTAGGTCTTTTTGGTGGTGCAGGTGTTGGTAAAACTGTTATTATTATGGAGCTTATTCACAATGTTGCATTTAAGCATAGCGGCTATTCTGTATTTGCAGGTGTGGGTGAGAGAACTCGTGAAGGAAATGACCTTTATAATGAAATGAAAGAAAGTAATGTTTTAGACAAAGTTGCTCTATGTTATGGACAAATGAATGAACCACCAGGGGCAAGAAATCGTATTGCTTTAACAGGTTTAACAATGGCTGAGTATTTTAGAGATGAAATGGGTCTTGATGTGCTTATGTTTATTGATAATATCTTTAGATTTTCACAATCAGGTTCTGAAATGTCAGCACTTTTAGGAAGAATTCCATCAGCTGTGGGTTATCAACCAACCTTAGCAAGTGAAATGGGTAAATTCCAAGAAAGAATTACTTCAACTAAAAAAGGCTCAATCACTTCAGTTCAAGCTGTTTACGTTCCAGCTGATGACTTAACAGACCCAGCTCCAGCAACTGTTTTTGCTCACTTAGATGCTACAACGGTTTTAAATAGAGCTATTGCTGAAAAGGGTATTTATCCTGCAGTTGACCCACTTGACTCAACTTCAAGAATGCTTGATCCAAATATCATTGGAGAAGAACATTATAAAGTTGCTCGTGGTGTTCAATCAGTGCTTCAAAAATACAAAGATTTACAAGATATCATCGCCATTTTAGGTATGGATGAGCTTAGCGAAGAGGATAAACTTGTAGTTGAAAGAGCAAGAAAGATTGAAAAATTCTTATCACAACCATTTTTCGTTGCAGAAGTTTTCACAGGTAGCCCAGGAAAATATATAAGCCTTGAAGATACAATAGCAGGATTTAAGGGAATTTTAGAAGGTAAATATGATCATTTACCAGAAAATGCTTTCTATATGGTTGGAAATATAGATGAAGCTATTGCAAAAGCGGATAAATTAAAAGGTTAATTTATGAACGATTTGATTAATTTCGAGATAGTTACGCCTTTGGGTGTAATCTATCAAGGAGAAGTAAAATCTGTTACTTTACCAGGTAGTGAAGGAGAATTTGGTGTGCTTAAAGGACATGCTGCTTTGGTTTCTTCTTTAAAATCTGGAGTAATTGATATTGAAAAAGCTGATTTAAATCATGAGTTAGTTGCTATTGATGCTGGACATGCAAAGGTAGATGAAGATAAGATTTGCGTATTAGCAAAGGGTGCGATTTGGGTTTGTGGAAGTGATGAAAGTGAGATTGAAAGAAATCTTGCTCAAGCAAAAGATTTGATTAAATCTATGAGTTCTGATAATGCAGCTTTAGCAGCAACTTTTTCAAAACTTGATAATGCAAGGATGCATTAATGAATTTTGAAGCTATATTTCATTTTTTCAATAGTTCAAGTATTATTACTTATATAGTTTTATTATGGCTTTCTTTATATTTTATTTTAGCATTTAGTATTTTGTTTGCTAGATTGACTTATTTGGCTACATGGAGAAACAAGGAGAAAGAAAGTTTAGAAACTTTGCTCTTGGGTGAGAAGGATTTAAGTCGTACTGATTCGATTTTAAGAAAATGTAATGATACAACTTCAAATCATTTAGAAATCTATAAAAATTTAGCAAGTCGCCGCGCTTCTGCTGGACTTACTTGGCTTAGTATTATTGCTTCAACTTCACCTTTTATAGGTCTTTTTGGGACAGTTATTTCTATACTTGAAACTTTTGGTGGGCTTGGAACTCAAAATTCTTTAAGTCTCATAGCTCCTAAAATCAGTGAGGCTTTAGTTGCTACAGGTTGTGGTATTTTAGTAGCAATTCCTGCTTATACATTTCATCTCATCATTAAAAGAAAAGCTTTTGAACTTTTAAGCATTATTGATAGCGAGATTAAAGTTATAAGTTCGAGTAAATAAGGTTAAAAATGCCATTTGATGATGAAAAACCTGAACTTAATATCACACCTTTAGTAGATATTATGCTTGTATTGCTTGCGATTTTAATGGTAACAGCTCCAAGCATTACTTATGAAGAAAAAATTAATCTTCCACAAGGTAGTCAAAAAAATACTAGCGCTCCAACTGTTAAGAGTTTAATTATTAGTATTAATGCAAAAAAAGAAATTTTTTTAAATCAAGAAAAATACGATTTTATAAGTTTTGCTGACAATCTTGCTCAAAGAAAAGCACAATTTAATACCGAAGATCCGGTTTTTATACGCGCTGATAAAAGCTTAAAATATGACGATGTTATTTCAGTCTTAAGAAGTGTAAAAAATTTAGGATTTAATAAAGTTGCTTTACAGACTGAATAATCATGAAAAATTATGGTTTGAGTAATTTAAATTCGTTTTTACTTGCTTTAGCAATATATGTTGGTATAGTAATTCTTGTTTTTTTTAGACTTGTAAGCGAGGTTGAACCTGCTATACAATATACCGATATAAAAGATAGTTTTGTAGATATTGAACTTGCTGAACCATCAAAACAAGTTATTACTCAAAGCAACACTCCTAAAGAAATACAAAAATCAACAGAGCAAATTGATATAGAAAAGCTTTTTGCTCAGACTACAAATAAAACAGTTAAAACCGAAGATATTGACCAAAAGGCAAGTAATTTTAATGAGCTTTTTGGAAATATTAAAGAAATACAAGAAGAAAAGACTACAAAAATTCAATCAAGTGCTAAATCAGGAATTTCTAGTGCCCCAAAACCTCAAGCTTCTGAACTTGTAAAACAACTTAATGATAGCTTGCTTCAAGAAGAAAGTTCAACACAAGGTGAAAGTACAAAGGCACAAAAAATTGGAATTTATGATGAATTTTTAGGGAAAGTTGTGCGTATTATCACTCAAAGATGGACTCAGTATTATCCAAATAGTGAAAAAATTTCTGTTAAGGTAAAAATTTTTATTGATGAAAATGGAAAATTTGGCTATACTTCAGTTGAAAAAAGTGGGAATCCTTTATATGATGCTAAAGTGGCTGAATTTTTAGAAAGTCAAAAAGGTAAATTTATTACTTATCCTCCGCAAAATAAAAATATAAGCATTACCATGAATTTAAGAGATGAAGTGAAAGTTAAAAATGATTAGGAGAAAAAAATGAAAAAAATTGTAGCAATTTTTTTAGTCTTTTTAGGAAGTCTTTGGGCAGAAGATCCAGTGATTGATGTTGTTAATTCTGGTGTAGTTTTACCAAAGATTATTGTTAAAGACAATTCAAATTTAAGTGACGAGAATTTAAAGAAAAGCTTTTATAATATCATTGTGAACGATTTGAAAGTAAGTTCAAACTTTGAAGTTGTTGCTAATGCAACTGAGACAAGTAATTATATTTTTGAATACACTTTAAATAAAAATGGTAACACTTTGAGTTTAAATGTAAAAATAAAAGCTGGCGGTTCTGATAAGTCAGAGCAAACTTATACTTTAAATGGTTTAGAGCAATATCCATTTTTGGCACATAAAAGCGTCAAAGCTTCTGTAAATGCGTTAGGACTTGCACCTGTTGATTGGATGGATCATAAAATTTTGATCGCGAGAAATTCTAGCTCTAAAAAAAGTCAAATTATTATGGCTGATTATACTTTAACTTATCAAAAAGTTATTGTTGATGGTGGACTTAATTTATTTCCAAAATGGGGAAATAAAGAACAAACTCTATTTTATTATACAGCTTATGATCATGATAAGCCAACTTTATACCGTTATGATTTAAATACCAATAAAGCTAGTAAAATTTTATCAAGTGGCGGTATGGTTGTAGCAAGTGATGTGAATGTAGATGGAAGTAAACTACTTGTTACCATGGCTCCAAAAGATCAGCCTGATGTTTATTTATATGACTTAAATACCAAAAATCTAACACAATTAACTAATTATTCTGGTATTGATGTTAATGGAAATTTTATTGGCTCAGATGATAGTAAAGTAGTATTTGTAAGCGATCGTTTAGGATATCCTAATATTTTTATGCAAGATTTAAATAGCAATAGTGCTGAACAAGTTGTTTTTCATGGTAGAAACAATTCGGCTGTTTCGACTTATAAAGATTTTTTGGTTTATTCAAGTCGTGAACCAAATCAAGCAGGTGTTTTTAATATTTATTTGATGTCAATTAATAGTGATTATATTCGTCAACTTACAGCAAATGGAAAAAATTTATTTCCAAGATTTTCTAGTGATGGTGGAAGTATAGTATTTATCAAATATTTAGGTGCGCAAAGTGCTTTGGGTGTTATTCGTGTAAATGCAAATAAGACTTTTTATTTTCCTCTTAGGGTTGGAAAAATTCAATCAATTGATTGGTAAAAATTTCAATTTTAGGTTAAAATTAATTAAAAATTAGATATAATAATAAGAATTTATTAACTTTGAAAGGTCATAAATGAAAAAAATTCTTTTTATTTCAATTGCAGCTCTTGCAGTTGTTATTAGTGGTTGTAGCACAAAAAGCACTAGCGTAAGCGGTGATAGTAGTGTTGATTCAAATCGTGGTTCAGGTGGAAGTGATGGTTGGGATATTGATTCAAAAATTTCTCAACTTAATGATACTTTAAATAAAGTATATTTTGATTTTGATAAATTCAACATTCGTCCTGATATGCAAAATGTTGTAAGCACAAATGCTAATATTTTTAACACTGAAGTAAGCGGTGTAAGTATTACTGTTGAAGGAAACTGCGATGAGTGGGGAACCGATGAATATAACCAAGCTCTAGGTTTAAAAAGAGCAAAAGCTGTAAAAGAAGCTTTAATCGCTAAAGGTGTAAATGCTGATAGAATTGCTGTTAAAAGCTATGGAGAAACAAATCCTGTGTGCACTGAAAAAACTAAAGCTTGCGATGCGCAAAATAGACGTGCTGAATTTAAATTATCAAGATAATTAATGAAAAAAATATTCACAGTAGCTCTTCTTGGAGCTACTTTACTTTATGCAGAAAGTTCAGCTTTTGGTGCAGGAGATATAACAAGCAATTCTTCTTATGGTTTAACTTCAAATGAAAAATTATTTAAAGAAAAGTTAGATAATTTAAATAATGAAAATATACAAACAAATGCTAGAATTAATGAAATTAACGAAAGAATCGAGGGTTTACAAAGCACTTTAGAAGGTATAAATTCTCAATATGCCAAATCAAATTCTAGATTAAGTCAAGTTGAAGAGAATAATCAAAATATTGAAAATAATTTTACTAGTGAAATTCAAAAATTAAAGGCTTATGTTGAAGAAAGTAGAAAAATTCAAGAAGCTAATAATAAGCAAGTAAAAAAAGTTTTAGCCGAACTTAGTTCTTTAGTAGATGCTATTAATGCAAATTATGTTTCTAAAAACGAATTAAATGATGCAAATTTAAGCGTTAAAACTATTACACCTAGTGTTGTTGTTTCAACTACAGATTCAAATAGTACCATTGAAAACAATAATACTCAAAATACCCAAGATGATAAAGCAAAACAAATTGATGAATCTTGGAAAAAGAAAAAAAATAATGAAATTTTAGAATTAGCGATAAAAGATGTTGATAAAAATGCTTTTGAAGATTCCAAAGCAAAATTAAATTTTCTCATAACAAAGCAGTATAAACCTGCAAGAGCAAATTTTTGGTTAGGGGAGATCGAGTATAAACAAAAAAATTATAACAATGCTATTGTTTATTATAAAAAAAGTTCTTCTTTGAGTACAAAAGGAGATTATTTCCCAAAACTTTTATATCATACCGCCATTTCATTGGATAAAACAGGTGATACAAAAACAGCAAATGGTTTTTATAAAGCTTTAAAAACTAATTATCCAAATTCACCCGAAGCAAAAGCTTCACCTAATAGAAAATAAATTAAGGAGATAAAATGGCTATAGAAAAAAATAGTGTAGTTTCAATGTTTTATGAGTTAAAAGATGCAAATACAAATGAAGTTTTAGAATCAAATTTATATTCTCAACCTATTTCTTTTATTTTAGGCAAAGGTCAGATTTTAGAAAGCTTAGAAGAAGAAGTGATGAAGCTTGATTGCCCTAGCAATGCTGATGTGGTAATTAAAAAAGAAAAAGGTTTAGGCGAATACGATGAAAATGCGGTTCAAACTTTACCAAAAGAGCAATTTGCAGGTATTGATTTAAAAGTAGGTATGGAACTTTTTGGCGAAGGTGAAAATGGCGAAACCGTTCGTGTAACTGTAAAAGAAATTGGTGAAAATGATGTGACAATTGACTATAATCACCCTTATGCAGGTCGTGATTTGCTTTTTTCTTTAAATATCGTAGATGCTAGAGCTGCGAGTGAAGATGAAATTCTTACAGGTATTATCGCAGGAAGTCATAGTTGTGGTTGTGGAAGCGGACATGGACACGATCATCATCACGGACATGGACATGGTGGCGGCGGTTGCTGTGGTGGTGGCGGTTGCGGTTGTCATTAATGAATGCTGCGTTTATATTTCCAGGTCAAGGCTCTCAAAGTCTTGGCATGGGAAAAGATTTTTATGAAAACTCTATAAAAGCCAAAGAACTCCTTCAAAACGCAAGTGATTTTTGTAAGATTGATTTTAAACATTTGCTTTTTGAAGAAAACGAAAAACTCAATCAAAGTGAATTTACTCAACCCGCCATCGTTTTAAATTCCTTAATGGCTTATAGTGTTTTACTTGAAAAAAAACCTGATTTAAGTTCGAAATTTGCTTTAGGCCATTCTTTGGGAGAATTTTCAGCCTTAGCTGTCAATGGTGCTTTTGATTTTTTAGAGGCTCTTTCTTTGGTCAATAAAAGAGGGCTTTTCATGCAAGAAGATTGTGCAAAAGTTGAAGCAGGTATGATGGTGGTTTTGGGGCTTGATGATGAAAAGGTTGAAGAGCTTTGTCAAAAAGCACAAAAAGAAAACAAGCAAATTTTCGCTGCAAATTATAACTGCGATGGACAAATCGTTGTAGCAGGTTTAAAACCTGATTTAGCAAGTTATGAAAGTGTATTTAAAGAAGCAGGAGCTAAAAGAGCTATGCTTTTAAATATGAGCGTGGCAAGTCATTGTCCTCTTTTGGAAAATGCTTCAGCTAAGCTTTGTGTGGAGCTTGAAAAGGTGTTAAAACCAAATTTTAAAGCCGTAATTTCTAATGCAAATGCCAAAATTTATACAAGCAAAGAAGAAGCCCTTGAGCTTTTAAAAGCACAACTTATCTCTCCTGTGCTTTATAAACAAAGCATTAAGGCATGTGAAAATGAAGTAGATTATTTCATAGAATTTGGCGCAAGTGTGCTTAAGGGTTTGAATAAAAAAATCACTTCAAAAGAAACTTATGCTTTAACAAATATGAATGATATTGATGAATTTTTAAAGGTTGTATGATGAAAATAGCAATTTTAGGAGCCATGAGTGAAGAAATCACTCCTTTACTTGAAACACTTAAAGATTATACGAAAATAGAACACGCTAACAATACTTATTATTTTGCAAAGTATAAAAACCATGAACTTGTTTTAGCGTATTCTAAAATTGGCAAGGTAAATTCTACTCTTAGTGCTAGTGTGATGATAGAAAAATTTGGCGCACAAGTGTTGCTTTTTACGGGTGTTGCAGGTGCTTTTAATCCAGAGCTTGAAATTGGTGATTTGCTTTATGCAACAAAATTAGCTCAATACGATCTTGATATTACCGCTTTTGGGCATCCTTTGGGTTTTGTTCCAGGTAATGAAATTTTTATCAAAACCGATGAGAAATTAAACAATCTTGCTTTAGAAGTTGCTAAGGAATTAAATATCAAACTGCGTGCAGGCATTATTGCAACGGGTGATGAGTTTATTTGCGATGAAGCAAAAAAAGCAAAAATCAGAGAAATTTTCAATGCTGATGCTTGTGAAATGGAAGGCGCAAGTGTGGCTTTGGTTTGTGATGCCTTAAAGGTGCCTTGTTTTATCTTAAGAGCTATGAGTGATAAAGCAGGGGAAAAGGCTGAATTTGATTTTGATGAATTTGTGATCAATTCAGCTAAAATTTCAGCCAATTTTGTGCTTAAAATGTGCGAGAAATTATGATAAATCTTAGCAAAAAACTCATACGCCAAGTTGCACAAGCTAATGCTAAATTTGGACTTATTAAAGATGGAGATAGGGTTCTTTTAGGGCTTAGTGGCGGGAAAGATTCTTTGGCTTTAGCCCATCTTTTAAATCGTATGCAAGCTCATGCTCCTTTTAAATTTGAACTTGAAGCGGTAACTTTGAGTTATGGCATGGGCGAGGATTATTCTCATCTTCATGCACATTGTGAAGAACACGGCATTAAACATAGCGTGCTTGATTCAAATATTTATGAAGTTTCAGGCGATACCATAAGAGAAAATTCAAGTTTTTGTAGTTATTTTTCGAGAATGCGTCGTGGAGCTTTATATACTTACGCTCTTGAAAAAGGTTTTAACAAGCTTGCTATAGCCCATCATTTAGATGATGCAGCAGAAAGCTTTTTTATGAATTTTATTCATAATGGAGCTTTAAGAACCTTAGCGCCTATTTATCAAAGCAAACGCGGTATAACTGTGATACGCCCTTTGATTTTTGTGCGAGAAAGACAGCTTAGGGATAATGCTACGCAAAATGAACTTAGCGTGATAGGAAATGAATTTTGTCCTGGTATGAAACTCAGTGAAAAAAATGTAAAATTTCCACACGCTAGAGAAGAAGCTAAACAGCTTTTAGCAAATTTAGAAAAAGATCATCCTAAGCTTTTTACAAGTTTAAAAACCGCTTTTGCCAATTTACACACGGAGAGTTTTTGGCTTCAAAAGGCATAAAAGCATGAAAAAAGCTTTTGTTTTAGTGGATTATCAAAATGATTTTATTGATGGAAGTTTAGGTTTTGATAAGGCTTTAAAAATCAAAGAAAATATTCTTAAAGCCTTAAATCAAATCGATTTTAATAACACGCATTTGCTTTTAACCTATGATACGCATGATGAGCATTATCTACAAAGTAAAGAAGGTTTAAATTTACCTGTAAAACATTGCATTAAAGAGAGTTTGGGTTGGCAAATGCCAAAGGAATTTGAACCTTTTTTACAAAAAGCTCATAAAATTTTTTATAAAAATACTTTTGGTAGCTTAGAATTAGCTAATTTCATACAAAAAAGTGATTATGAAGAACTTCATTTTGCAGGGCTTGTTTCTCATATTTGTGTGTTTTGTAATATTATTTTAGCTTTTGGTGCTAAGCCTAATGCAAGGATAATTTTACACCAAAATTTAAGTGCAAGTTTTGATGAAAATTTAGAAAAATCCGCTTTTGATATACTTAGGGCTTATGGTATTGAAATTGTTTAATGCAAGGCTTTATACTTCATACTCAAAAAGTTAAAGATGAGGATTTGATTGTTTATATTTTAAGTCCTAAAATGCTTATTAAGGCTTATCGTTTTTATGGACTTAGACATTCTAGTATTTTAAGCGGCTATAAAATCGACTTTGCTTTAGAAGAAAATCCTAGTTTTTTACCAAGACTTAAAGATGTATTGCATTTGGGATTTTTATGGATTATGCAAAGGGATAAAATGCTTATTTGGCAAGAATTTATCCGTCTTTTATATAGGCACTTAAAAGATGTAGAAGAGCTTGATAGTTTTTATTTTGATTTACTTGATGAGTGTGTGAAAAGGTTTGAAAAACAAAATCCAAAGCGTGTTATTGTTGATGCTTATTTAAAAATTTTGGAATTTGAAGGAAGATTGCATAAAGATTTTTTTTGTTTTGCCTGTGATGAGAAAATTCAAAATTCCATTACATTGCTAAGGGCTTTTTTACCTTCGCATTCTCAATGTGCTTTAGGATTTGAGTTTGAAGAGAAAAAACTAAAACAATTTTATAGTAGTAAAAATTGTGCGATTTTTGATGATGAAGAAATAGAAAATTTATATCATTTGATTAAGGAAGGTTTATGATATTAAGTGATGAAAAATGTGATTTTTTAGAATCTATAGCAAGTTTTTTAAGTCCTAAAGATGTGGAGCTTGTCTTTGTGGATAGTAAAGAAATGCAAGAAATTAACTTAGAGCAAAGAAAACAAGATAAAACCACTGATGTACTTTCTTTTCCACTTGAAAATATCGATGAGAGTTTGCCTTTGGGTTCTGTTGTGATCAATGTGGATTTGGCAAAAGAAAAGGCTAAAGAGTTAGGGCATAGCTATGAAGAAGAAATAAGCTTGCTTTTTATCCACGCTATGCTTCATTTGTTAGGTTTTGATCATGAAAATGATAATGGAGAAATGAGAGAAAAAGAGAAAGAACTTATAGAGCATTTTAATTTACCTAAAAGTTTGATTGTAAGGACTTTGGAAGATTAAGTAAGATTTTTTTCAAGGGCTAGAAGACTTGCGCTTTATATTTTAAATATATGAGTAAAAATATTAAAAAAAATCATTTTTGCCGATTTACTTTAGAATAAAATTTATTCCAAGGTGATAAAGATGATAGTATTTCCTCTAAGCTCTTTTAATAGATATTTTGGAAACAATCCTTTGCAAACACTTACCAAAATAAGAGATGAAAGTATTGAAAATGGAAATCCCGAGCTTACAAAAAAACAAAGAGAAGAATTAGGTAATGATTTGATAGATTTGTATAAGATTTCTAAAAAATTCAGCGATAAAATAGAATTAGTCGAGGGTTCAATAGAAGATAAGCTTAGAAACAATGAATTACCAGAATCAGAAGTTAAAAATTTATTTCAATGGATGGATGAAAATGCTAAACACCCTCGTTGGATGCATATTGATGGCGTGAGTTATGATGAATCTTATGTTAAAATTTTTCACACAAGCAAAAGTATAGATGAATTTAAAGAAAAATATCTTGAGCTTCAAAAAAAATATTTTGTTGATTTTAACAATATTGATTCATCGCAGAAAAAACTGCAAGAAACTTCAGAAGAAGACAAAAAAGCTTTCAAACCTATACAAGTAGAAAGTAAAAGCGAAACCTACAAAGATGATAATAAAATGAATGAGCTTTTAAGAAAACTACTAGAAACTAAATTTGATACAAGCGATGAGCTAGAAATTCTTTTTGGTATGAATTTTAGCAATGATAATGCAGGGGAATTTAATAAAATTCTTTCTCAAAACACTTCAGCAAAAATTATAGATATTAAGGCTTAAGATTTTTTAAATTATAAAAATCAATCAAGTTAAACTAAAAAATTCTTCTATTTTTTTTCGCATTTCTTCGACATTGTCGATACGATTAACGGTATCTCTAAAGGCTGAAGCGTCTTTATGCCCTTTAGAATACTCGTGTAAATGCTTGCGAAATATACTTACACCTTGATCTTTGTAGTGTTTTATCATTTCATCAAAATGAGTGAGTATGATTTCTTTTTTGAGTTTTTCATCTACACTTTTACCGCTTTTGATTTCATAAAATATCCAAGGATTTCCTACGCTTGCACGCCCTATCATGAGTCCATCACATTTTGTGATTTTATAAACTTCTTTAGCGTTTTGTGCGTTAATATCGCCATTTGCAATCACAGGAATTTTCACGCTTGCTTTAGCATTGGCAATGGATTCATAATCGGTTTTTCCGCTATAAAGCTGTTTTCTTGTGCGTCCATGAATACTTACAAAATCCACCCCCAAGCTTTCGCAAATTTTAGCCATTTTTTCAGGATATTTTTCATTAAATCCTAGTCGAAATTTCACACTTGTAAGGCTTTTTTTATTGTTTTCTTTAATCACTCCTACAAGATTTTTAAAAAGCTCTAAATTTTCTAGCAAAGCACTGCCAGCACATTGTTTAACAACTTTATTTACAGGGCAACCGCAATTAAAATCGATCCCATCTACAAAATCCATTTCATTTAGCATTTGCACTGCTTTTTTTAGCACTTCTTTATCTCCACCTGCAATTTGGACTATATAGGGATTTTCTAATTCAGCTCTTTCTAGCATATGTAAAGTTTTAGAACTTTCATAAACTAAGGCATTAGAACTTATCATTTCACTTATGGTAATATCAGCACCAAATTTTTTTACTACATTACGAAAAGGCAGATCTGAAAAACCTGCCATAGGGGCTAAAAACAGGGGTTTTTTGCTAAAATCTATCATTGTATGAGTTGATTTAGATCGATTTTGATATTTTTTTCACGCAAGGCTAAAAAGGCTTTAAAATCATTAAATTTTTTATCATCATTGTGAATTTGTTCTCTTAACTCATCTAAAAGTCCAAATTCAGCCAAAAGATATAAATATGCTCTTAAAGCTTCGCTTTTTTCATTTTTAATTTTGTTAAAAATTCCTAAAATAGCATCAGGATTTAAAAGTTTAGTACTTAGTTTTGCTGCGTTAAGATAGTCTTTTTCGCTTAATATGTTGTGTGAAAGTAAAACTTCATATTCTGCTACACTAAGTTCTAAATTTCCTTCTTTAAAACGCTTGATAAGTGTGAGAACTTCAGAAGGCTTTTTAGGGATTTTTACATTTTTAATTTGCTCATAACTAGCTTTTTCTATAAGAGTGTTAAAAGCAATTTCTTCAAATTCATCTTTGATTTCATTAAGGTTTTTAAGTTTGTTATAGGCATAATTTGCATCATTTTTGAGATGATTTTTTTCATTTTGCAAATATAAAACATTGTTATTTTCGAGTTTAAATTTGCTAAGGTTAAAAAATTCGTTTTTATTTAAACCATCAATAAGATCTAAAATTTCATTGATTTTATTTGAGTGTGGAATTTTTTCATGTGTTTTTATGGTTTTAAAAAGTTGTGCTACAGATCTAAATTCTTTTGTTTGAAAAGTGGTTTTAAGATCTTTTTCAAGGAGTAAATCTTGAGTATAAGCTTCAAATTTAGCTGCATCTTTAAAAAAATGCTTAAATTTTAAATAACGCAAAAATCCATGAAATGCTATGTGTAAAACGGCTAAAATCATATAAATAAATAAAGGAATAACAAGCCATATCATAATAGGTAGTTCAAAGGTATAAGTGCTGATATTTAGAGTATAGCTTCCTAATTCTAGATGCCAAGCAAAGGCAAAAATAAGTGCTATATAAATAAAACTTGCAAGTAAGAAGAGTTTAATTTTCATGTTTTTTTCCTTGTTCTGCAATTTGACGGCAAGCGATACAATATCTTGCGTGAGGTTTGACTTTTAGTCTTTGAGAGTCGATTTCATCATCGCAAGATTCGCAAATTCCATAAGTACCGTTTTTGATTTTATCTAAAGAATCTTCGATTTCTATAAGTTCTTCTTTGAGATTGGTGCTGATAGCAAAGTCAATTTGAGATCCTGTTTCTATGACAGAAAAATCCACACTATCGCTTGGGACGCTATTGTGAAGAGCTTCGATTTCATTTGAATTGCTTTGCAAATTTTCTAAGATGGCTTTTTTTCTTTCTTCTAAAATATTTTTGAAATTTTGTATTTCATTTTTTTTCATTTTAAAACTTTCTATTTGTGATAAGGGTGATTGTTGTTGATGCAAAATGCACGATAAATTTGTTCTAAAAGTAAGGTTTTAACAAATTGATGTGCTAAAGTAAGTTTGCTTAATGATAGTCTAAAATCCAAACTTTGATTAAATTCTTCTCTTAAACCATAAGCACCGCCTATAAAAAAACTTAATTCATTTTTATCTTGGATGAGTTTTGCAAATTCTATACTTGTAAGTTCTTTTCCTCTTTCATCAAGAGCGATACAATAGCCTTTTTTATAAGGCATAAAAGCTTCTTCATAGCTTTTTTTTGCTTCTATGGCATTTAAATTTTGAGCTAAGGCTATTTTTTTATTAAAAACATTTATTTCTTTTAAAGTGGAGTATTTGGAGATGAGTTTAGAGTATTTCTCACTCCAAGTTTTAAATTCATCACTTTTTTGAATACAAAAGATATTAACTTGCAAATTATTTTCCATTAAAAAATTTTAGTACATCGCTAAGATATTGTTTTTGTTCTCCTCTTTCAACTATGGCATCTATAAGTCCATGTTCTAACAAGAACTCTGCTTTTTGAAAACCTTCAGGTAAATCTGCTCCTATAGTTTGTTTAATAACTCTTGCACCAGCAAAACCTACTAAAGCTTCAGGTTCAGCAATGATTAAATCTCCAAGCCAAGCAAAAGAAGCACTTACCCCACCCATAGTAGGATCGGTTAAAATGCTAATATAAGGAAGTTTTTCTTTGCTAAGAAGTTTAAGTGCAGCGCTAGTTTTGCTCATTTGCATTAAAGAATAAGTACTTTCTTGCATTCTAGCTCCACCGCTTGCACTTACGATGACAAGAGGGGTTTTGCTTGTGATGGCTCTTTGTATAGCTCTAACGATTTTTTCTCCTTCAACAGAACCTAAAGATCCGCCCATAAAAGAAAAATCAAATACAACAAGTTGGGTTTTTAAACCATTGATTTCACATTCTCCACTGATGACAGAACTTTTTCTACCTGTTTTACTTTCACCTTCGCTAAGGCGTTTTTTATAGGATTTGCTATCAACAAATTTTAAAGGATCTATAGCTTCTAAATTTGCATCATACTCAATAAAACTGCCTTCATCGCTTAAAAGTTTAATACGTTCATCAGCTGAAATTCTCATGTGATAATTGCATTTAGGACAAACATTAAAACAAGATTCTATTTCTTTATAATACATCAAAGCATGACAACTTTGGCATTTTACCCAGTGATTTGGAGCTTCTTTAATACTAGGTTGTTGTCTTCTTATTTTTGAAAAAATATCTGCAAAATTCATAATATTCACCTAATTATTTTTTAAAAATTCCAAGATTATATCAAAAATTTTTTTGTCTTGGCTTAGGAGAAGGAAATTTTCATTTTTTTCTATATATAAATTTTGATGAATTGCTAAAGCAGCTGCTGTATCAAAAATTCGTGTTTTTCCAAGAATTAATACAAAACTAAAATACGAAGCATAAGCGAGACTTAAGGCTGTTGCACCCAAAGAGCGAAATTTTAATTGATTTTTTGTTAAAAAATCGAGAAGTTTTGGATAAAGTGAAATTTTTTCAACTATACCTATTTTAGAAAATAGATTAGGTGTTAAGGGTGAGTATTTTGGATCGGAAAGATTGGATTTAAAAGCTTGATTGTTATTAAAAGCAAAAATTTCTTGACTGACAAGATTGCAAACAAAAGCACTTTTTGCCTGATCTTTTTCCATAAGAGCTATAGAAGTTCCATAAAATGGTATTTTAGAAACAAAATTTGAACTTCCATCCAAAGGATCAAGAATCATTTGTTTTGGGCTAGCTTTTCCGATCAATCCGCTTTCTTCAGAAAAAATTTGTCCAAAACAACTAAGATATTTTATGAAAATTTGTTCACATTTTAAGTCAAGCTCATAGCCTTGATTTTTATCATAGCCTAATTTAGAGCAAAGTTTAAGATCATTTTGTGGGATATTATTTAGATACTTGCGTATTTGCAAATTTGCATTTAAGCAAGCATCTAAAAATTCTTTCATTAAAAGCGTGTTCCAAGATTAAATTCAAAACTATTAGTATCATCACCTTTTTTATCATTAAGAGGTTTGGCAAATACAAGCTGTAAAGGTCCAATTGGTGTAATCCATTCAATGCCTATACCTGTACTCATTCTTTTTATTTCATCTAAATTTTTACGCCCTATCATACCATAATCAAAAAACACGCTACCACGAAGTTTGATTCTATCAATCAAAGGAAAACTAAGTTCTACAGAATTGGCAAAAGCTATGGTTCCACCTACTTCATCTCCCCATTGATTTTTAGGACTTACCGTTCTGCTTTCAAAACCGCGTATCGATCTAATACCACCTAAATAAATTCTTTGGTTAATTGGTAAATAACCTTCATTCCATACTTTATAAAAACTCGCTTTATAGCGATAAATAAGATCATATCCTATATAGTCTTGCAAACCTTGATAAAAGTTAAATTTAGAGCTTGATGAAATAAATTCTTGATCTCCGCCAAGTCCAGCGTATTCTAAACTAGTTGAAGCAATGATACCTGATCGTGGCAGATAATAATCATCTGTATTGTTAAAGGTGATTGCTGGAGTTATAGAGCTTTTAATACTTTTGCCAAGTTCATATCCTGTTCTTAAAAGAGTTGGACTTAAGTGATATATATCGCTTTGTTCAAGATTATAAGTTAAGCTTACATTATAGTATCTTGCAAATTGGCGTCCAACTGTTATATCAAAGCCGTAATTTTTTTCTGAATAATTATCCCATTCATAGTCATTTGAATAAAGTGTTCCACCCAGACTATATTGACTATCAAGAACGCGTGGATTTATGAGACTAATCCTTCCCGATAAGGTATCATCGCTTTTATCCACGCTTACAGAGCTTTTTATTCCTGAACCAAAGATATTTGTATCTGATAAAGAAGCATTAAGTAAAATACCATCGCTTGATCCATAGCCAATGCCTCCAGAAATAGCTCCTGTAGAAGCTTCTTTAACATCAACAATCAAATCAATATGTGTATCATCAACTTTTTCTTCTTTGATATTTACATCGTCAAAATAAGAAGTTCTTTTTAAAGCATTTTTTGACTCGCTTAAGTCTGTTCTATTGTATAAATTACCTTCTGTTATATATAATTCTCGGCGTATGACGCGATCTACGGTGCGTGAATTTCCTGAAATAATAACATTTCTTATATAAACTTTATCGTGAGGGATTACTTTAAATACAACGGTGGCTTCTTGAGTTTGATCATTTTTTTGAATATCAGGATAGACTTCTACAAACGCATAACCCAAATCAGCACTTTGTGTTTCTATGGTTTTAACATCTTTTCTAATGTCTTCGATATTGATAGTTTTGCCAGCGCTTGATCTTAAATCTTTTACGGTTTGTGCATTTTGCTTATCATCAAATAAAGGATTTTCTATGCTTATACTTTTAATTTTATAAGGCTTTCCTTCTTTGATAAAATAAGTCAAATTTGCTTGATAAGTATCTGTGTAGGTTTTAAGATAAGGGGAGGATACTTGAACATCTAAATATCCTTTTTTCATATATTCATCAGCAATTCTTGAACTATCGTTACTAAGTTCAAAAACTTTTAATTTTCCATCATTGCGTCCCCACATCCATCCCATAAATTCTTTTTCTTTGTTAACAACAGCAGGTTCTATATCAGAATATGAAAATTTCTTGGCTCCACTTAAATGAACATTATCAATAATGATATTTTCGCCACGATTTACTATAAATTCAAGCTCTAGTCCATCAGTATTTTCTAAAGTCTTTTTTTTGTATTCTACAATAGTATCAAAATAACTTTTTGCTTCATAATAAGCTTTAATGCGTTCAATAGCTTCTTTTATACTTCCTTCATCAAGTAGTGTACCTCTTTTAATCCCTAAAATACTTTCAACTTGTTTTCTATCATTAGAAGCTATACCTGTTATACTAACCTTTGCTATAGTTGGTTTTTCAGTAACTATAATTTCCAAAATTCCATTGTTGTTTTCTACTGCAATATTTTCGAAATAATTTTGTTTATAAAGATTAAGAATAGCAGTGTTGATTTTTGCAGGATTTATTTCCTCGCCTATTTTAAGCCCCGCGATATTTATAGCGCTTGTGTTCGATAAATGATTTAATCCGATAAATTTAATATTTTTAATGGTTGCTGCATTGGCCATAGCAACTAAAGCACAAATACTAATAAGATGTTTTTTCATTGATTTTTTACCTAAAGCTTTATTAAAAGCTGTATAATAGCAAAAAAAATTTAACAAAAAAACTAAGGTAAAAAGTATGAAAATAGCAATTATAGGGCTTGGGCTTATGGGTGGATCTTTAGGGCTTTGTTTGAAAGAAAATAAGCTTATTTCTTGTATTTATGGTATGGATTTAAGCAAAGAAAATGAAAAAGATGCCCTGCAATTAGGTCTTATTCATGAGCTTATAGAATTTAAAGATTTAGCTTTATGTGATATGATTTTTGTCGCAACTCCTGTTGATGCTATTATAGAAATTTTACAAAAGTTAGTTGATTTGCCTTCTAATGTAACAATTATAGAGCTTGGAAGTACAAAAAGAAAAATTATAGAAAGTTTGCCTAAGAATTTAATCAAACAAACTCTTTTTGCTCATCCTATGACAGGAACTGAAAATTCAGGTCCAAAAGCAGCTTTTAAAGAGCTTTATAAAGATGCAGTTTGTGTTCTTTGTGATAGTGAAATAGCTGATGATTTACATCAAAAAAGAGCGGTAGAAATTTTTTCTCATTTAGGGATGAAAATTGTTTTTATGGATAGTAAAGCCCATGATCATCATGCTGCTATTATTTCTCATTTGCCTCATGTTATAAGTTTTTCTTTGGCAAATTTTGTAATGAAGGAAGAAGATAAAAGAAATATTGTTCATTTAGCCGGAGGATCTTTTAAAGGTATGAGCAGAATTGCCAAATCATCGCCACAAATGTGGGAAAGTATTTTTTTACAAAATAAAGATAACTTATTAAGTTCTATTGATTTTTTTCAACAAGAATTAGAGAGATGTAAACAAATGATACAATTAGACAAAAACGATGAATTAAGAGAATGGATGAAACAGGCTAATACCCTAAGAGAAATTTTATAAATTTGCTAGATATTTACTGAAAATATAATAGAATTTATATTAAAAGCAACAAAAACATTGAAAATTTTTAAGGAAGGTTATGGCAAAAAGAAAAGGCAAAACTTATTTATCTGTTTTAATTTTAGTTTTAATAGCAATTTTGATTTTTTTTATTTCAAGATTAAGTATTTTTGAAAAAAATCCTCCTCAAATTTTAATGCCAGATGTTGTATATACTGATCTTAAAAAACCTATTTTAGTGCATATTAAAGATGATGAAAGTTCTATCAAAAACGTACAAATTATATTGCATAAAGACGACAATACTAGTGCAATGGTTATAGCAGATGAAAAGATTTCTAATTTAAAA
Source organism: Campylobacter sp. CFSAN122748 (assembly GCF_045277125.1). NCBI lineage: Bacteria > Pseudomonadati > Campylobacterota > Epsilonproteobacteria > Campylobacterales > Campylobacteraceae > Campylobacter > Campylobacter sp. CFSAN122748. The sequence continues at coordinate 170,366 of NZ_CP116953.1, forward strand.
GATATTACCTTACAAGTTGCTTTGCCAAAATTTGGTTACAAAGAAAATGTAAAATCTTTTGTTTTGGAGGTGATAGCTAAAGATTCTAGTTTTTGGAATTTTTTTAGTGGCAATGAAGCAAGAAAACAAATTGCGGTATTAGTAGATAATACGGCTCCAAAAATCAATATCATAAGCAATTCTTACCAAATCGAGCAAGGTGGTGCTGGGGCAGTTGTTTTTAAGGCTGATGATGCTAATTTAGATAAGGTGTATATAGAAACAAATAAAGGTAAAATCTTTAAAGCCACACCTTATGTAAAAGAAGGATATTATGCGGCTTTGATTGCTTGGGATGCAAGAGATGAGGAATTTCGTGCATTTGTTATCGCTACGGATAAAGCAGGCAATATTTCAAAAGAACGTATAAGGTATTATTTTGTTAATCGTAAATATCGTGTTTCAAATATCAATCTAACGGATAAATTTTTAGATGGAAAGATTGAGAATTTAGCAAATCAGTACGCTCCAAAAGATAATAATCTCAATCGTTATGAAAAATTTAAGTTTGTCAATGAAACTTTAAGAAATAGCAATGAAAAACTTATCCATGAAATCACTTCAAAAGTACCTGAGGAAAAAATTGATAATTTTGATTTGAATTTATTTTTACCTCTTAAAAATGGTATGAAAGTAGCGGATTTTGCTGATCATAGGTATTATTCTTATAATGGGCAATTTGTGAGTGATTCTTATCATATGGGGCTTGATCTAGCAAGCGTAGCACAAGCTCCTATCATAAGTAATAACGCAGGCAAGGTTGTTTTTGCTGCTGAAAATGGAATTTATGGTTTAAATTTAATTGTTTATCATGGTTTTGGAGTATATAGTCTTTATGGGCACTGTTCTTCTAAAAATGTTGATTTAGATGAAATGATTAATAAACAAAGCATTATAGGCAAAACAGGAACAAGTGGTTTAGCCTTAGGCGATCATTTGCATTTTGGAGTTTTGGTTCAAGGGGTTGAAACGCGTCCTGAACAATGGCAAGATAAAAAATGGATAGAAAATAATATTTACAATGTTTTAAATGATGGTAAAAAGATAATTTTAGGAAAAAATTAATGAAACAATTAACTTTAGCAAAAACTGTCAAAGGCGTAGGTATAGGACTTCATAAGGGTGAACCCATAGAAATTACTTTAGAGCCTTTAGAAGCAAATAGTGGTATAGTATTTTTTAGAAGTGATCTTAATGCAAGCTATAAGGCAAGTCCTGAAAATGTGATCAATACTCAAATGGCAACTGTTTTAGGAGATGAAAGAGGGTTTATTTCTACAATAGAGCATTTAATGAGTGCGATTAATGCTTATGGAATCGATAATGTACGCATTGTTTTAAATGCAAATGAAGCTCCTGTTATGGATGGATCAAGTATTAGTTTTTGTATGATGCTTGATGAAGCAGGGGTAAAAGAACTTGATGTGCCTAAAAAAATTATGGTAATTAAAAAGCCTATAGAAGTAAGAGATGGTAATAAATTTGTGCGTTTAACTCCTACTAAAGAACCCCGTATTAATTACACAATTAAATTTGACAATGCTGTTATAGGTGAACAAAGTTACAATTTTGAATTCAGCAAAAAAAATTATATAGAAAACATAGCAAGGGCTAGAACTTTTGGTTTTTTAAAAGATGTTCAAGCTCTTAGGAGTATGAATTTAGCACTAGGTGGAAGTTTAGAAAATACTATAGTAGTAGATGAAAATCGTATTTTAAATCCTGAGGGTTTGCGTTTCAAAGATGAGTTTGTAAGACATAAAATTTTAGATGCAATTGGAGATTTAACCTTACTTGGATATCGTGTTTTTGGAGATTATACTTCATATGCTGGGAGTCATCATTTAAATCATTTACTTACTAAAGAAGTTTTAAAAGATAAAGATGCTTATGAAATTGTAAGCCTTGAAAAAACAACCCAAAAAGCTTATGAAAAGGTATTTGCATAAAAACTTCTCTTTTACTTAATACTTTATCTAAGCCTTTAATGATCGGAATTTATCAAGATGATAAACTTATAAAAACTTATAAAAGTGAAGAAAAAGCAAGCAAATTTTTACCAAAAATTTTAGATGAATTGCTTAAAGAATATGATTTTACAAGTTTAATCTATGCTAATGGTCCAGGTTCTTATATGGGGATTAAAATTTCTTATGTAAGTTTGAGTACTTTAAGTATAGTAAAAAATATTCCTTTATTTGCGGTGAGTGCTTTTGAATTAAATGGCTATAAACCCATAAGTGCAAATAAAAATTTTTGTTTTGTATATAAGGAAGGTGAAATTTGTTTAGAGCAAAATATCCCAGCAGAGTTTTTTTTACCAAAAAATTTACAAGAGCTTAAACTAAATAATGATAATCTTCCCTTTTATTTTTTAGATGTAATTTAGGATGAAATTTGAAAATTTTAGTTCCAGCTACGAGTGCGAATTTAGGGCCAGGTTTTGATTGTTTAGGACTTAGTTTAAAGCTTTTTAATGAAACTCAAATCCAAAAATCAGGTGTTTTTAGCATTAGTATTGGAGGCGAGGGAAGTGATAATATTTTTCTTAAAAAAAACAATATATTTGTAAATATTTTTTATGAAATTTATGAAAAACTAAGCGGAAAAAAAGATAATTTTCGTTTTATTTTTCAAAATAACATTCCTCTTTCAAGAGGATTAGGAAGCTCTTCAGCTGTGATTGTTGGAGCTATTGCCAGTGCTTATTATATGAGTGGATTTAAGGTAGAAAAAGAACGTATTTTAGATGAAGCTTTAATTTATGAAAACCATCCAGATAATATCGCTCCAGCTACTCTTGGTGGTTTTGTGTGTTCTTTGGTTGAAAAAAATAAAGTTTATAGTATCAAAAAAGAGATTGATAAAGATTTAGCTGCTGTGGTTGTGATCCCAAATTTGGCAATGAGCACGGAACAATCACGCCAAGCTTTGGCCAAAAATTTAAGTTTTAATGATGCGGTTTTCAACCTTTCTCATGCTTCATTTTTAACCGCTTGTTTTTTGGAGAAAAAATATGAATTTTTAAAATTTGCAAGTCAAGATAAGCTCCATGAAATCAATCGTATGAAAAACTTACCCGAGCTTTTTGAAGTGCAAAAATTTGCCTTAGAAAATAAAGCTTTAATGAGCACACTTTCAGGTTCGGGATCGAGCTTTTTTTCTTTAGCTTTTAAAGATGATGCTTTAGCTTTAGCAAAGAAAATACAAACAAAATTTAAAGATTTTCGTGTGCAATATTTAGAATTTGATGATAATGGCTTTGAAATTTGCTAAAAAATATAAAAAAAAGATATAATTTTGAAAAAACATATACCAATTAGAATGTGCATAGTGTGTAAAAACCGCTTTGAGCAAAATATGTTATTTAGATTTAAAGTTGTTTTAGGAGATATTGTGCCTAAAGCAGAACATGGAAGAAGCGGATATTTATGTCAAAATTGTATTGAGAGAGAAGATAAAGTCTTACAAAAAGCATTTTCTAAAATATGTAAAAATTTAAATACTAAAATTACTCAGCAAGGACTTAAGGAGATATTTTTAAATGGCAAAGATTAGAATTCATGAAATCGCAAAAGAATTAGGTTATGATAGTAAGGAAATTATTGAAAAGGCAAATGAATTAGGACTTGGAATTAAAACAGCATCAAATGCTGTAGAACCTGAGATTGCGGCAGCTATTTATGAGTATATACAAACAAGAGAAATTCCAGAAGCTTTTAAGAAAAATATCAAAACTCCTACGGCAAAAAAGCCTAAAAAAGAAAATATAAAAGAACAAGAAAAGCTAAATGAATCTGAAAAAAAAGAACCTAAAAAAGAAGAAAAGCTTAAACAAGAAGTTAAAAAAGAAGAATTAAAAATTGAAAAAGAAAATGCAAAAGAGGAAGAAAAACAAGAAATTATTGATGCTCATAAGCCACAAAGCCTTGCTAGTGCAACTTTAGCCAAAAGACGCGGACTTGTTATTGTTAAAAAGAAAAAAGACGAAGAAGAAATTCAAGTTAAAAAAGAAGAAGTAAAAAATTCAAATGATATATCTATCAATAATGAAGAGCGCTTAAGTTTAAAAACTATGTTTTCAAATGCTGATGAGAGTTTAAAGAAAAAGAAAAAAGAAAAAAAATCTTTTGTTGCGAGTAAAAAAGAAAGTACCGAAAAAATGAATTTTTTAGATGAACATGATTTTGGTGATATTTCTTTAGATGATGAAGATGAGGTAGTATTACCTGATTTTAGTGTAAAAGAACAAGAAAAACCACAAAATATCAATAAAAAACAACCTAATTTTATAAGACAAGCTGTTGGAAATTCTGCGGGTTTTGGGCTTGAAGGTGGAATTCAAAGAAGAAGTCGTAAAAAACCATCTAAAAAGATTGAAAAAAAGGAAGTAGAAGAAGTAGGTAGCGTTGCTATTTCTAAAGAAATTCGTGTGTATGAATTCGCTGATAAGATAGGAAAAAGCACTAGTGAAGTGATTTCAAAACTTTTCATGCTTGGAATGATGACAACAAAAAATGATTTCTTAGATGAAGATGCGATTGAAATTTTGGCTGCTGAATTTGGTATAGAGATCAATATCATTAACGAGGCTGATGAGTTTGATTATGTAAAAGACTATGAAGAAGAGACTGATGAAAAAGATTTAGTGACTAGAGCACCTGTGATTACCATCATGGGGCATGTTGATCATGGTAAAACTTCTTTGTTAGATTATATTAGAAAATCACGCGTTGCAAGTGGTGAAGCAGGGGGTATTACTCAGCACGTGGGTGCTTATATGGTAGAAAAAAATGGACGTAAAATTACTTTTATTGATACTCCAGGTCACGAAGCTTTTACTGCTATGCGTGCAAGGGGTGCAAGTATCACTGATATTGTAATCATCGTTGTAGCCGCAGATGATGGGGTAAAACCACAAACTAAAGAAGCGATAAATCATGCTAAAGCAGCAGGTGTGCCTATTATTATTGCTATTAATAAAATGGATAAAGAAGCAGCAAATCCCGATATGGTAAAAACTCAACTCGCAGAAATGGAAATCATGCCAGTAGAATGGGGCGGATCTTATGAATTTGTAGGAGTTTCGGCTAAAACAGGAATGGGGATTGAAGATTTGCTTGAAATCGTGCTTTTACAAGCTGATATTTTAGAACTTAAAGCCAATCCAAAAAGTTTTGCTAAAGCAAGCATTATAGAAAGTTCTGTGCAAAAAGGGCGTGGTGCGGTGGCTACTATCATCGTGCAAAATGGAACACTTACTATAGGAAGTACCGTGGTTGCAGGCGAGGCTTATGGAAAAGTGCGTGCGATGAGCGATGATCAAGGTAAAGCCTTAAAAGAAATTAAACCAGGCGAATGTGGGGTTATCGTAGGGCTTAGTGAAGTAGCAGATGCAGGTGAAATTTTAATCGCAGTAAAAACCGATAAAGAAGCAAGAGAATATGCTAATAAACGCCACGAATACAATCGCCAAAAAGAACTTAGCAAATCCACTAAAGTTAGCATTGATGAGCTTGGAGCTAAGATCAAAGAAGGTAATCTAAAAGCCTTGCCTGTTATTTTAAAAGCTGATGTGCAAGGATCTTTAGAAGCCTTAAAGGCAAGTTTAGAAAAACTTAGAAATGATGAGATTAAAGTGAATATCATTCATAGTGGAGTAGGAGGAATCACGCAAAGTGATATAGAGCTTGCAAGTGCGAGTGAAAACTCTATAGTACTAGGTTTTAACATACGCCCAACAGGGGAAGTTAAAGAGCGTGCTAAGGATAAAGGCGTAGAAATTAAAACTTATAATGTAATTTATAATCTTTTAGACGATGTAAAAGCCTTACTTGGTGGTATGATGAGCCCGATTATTTCTGAAGAGCAATTAGGACAAGCAGAGATTAGACAAGTGATCAATGTACCAAAAATCGGACAAATTGCAGGTTGTATGGTAACTGAAGGGGTGATTAACCGTGGAGCTAAAATTCGTCTTATCCGTGATGGAGTTGTGGTTTATGAAGGCAATGTGAGTTCACTCAAACGCTTTAAAGATGATGCTAAAGAAGTGGCAAAAGGCTATGAATGTGGCGTAGGTATAGAAGGGTGTGATGATATGAGAGTGGGTGATTATATAGAAAGCTATAAAGAAGTAGAGGAACAAGCAAGTCTATGAACCCAAGTGAGATTAAAAAACTACGCACTGAAAGTATCTTAAAAGAGCTGATCCCTGAAGCTTTAGCAAATTTAGATGATGAAAATTTGAAAAATTTGTGTGTAGTGGATGTAGAGTGTAAAAAAGGCAGATACGATGCTTTTGTGTATCTTGATAAGATGTTTTTTAATGTTCATGAGCAAGAAAAAATTTTATCTTCTTTAAAAAAGGCAAGTAGAGCTTTGCAAAATTACTGCATGAGTGAGCAGGGCTGGTATAGGTGTCCGAATTTTCATTTTAAATTTGATGATAGGCTTGAGTATCAAAACCATATGGATGCACTTTTTGAAAAAATAAAAAAGGATAAAAATGAATCTTGAAGCCCTTTGCAAAGAAGCAGGACTTAGTTTTTATGATGATGAGCTAGTAAGTGAAAATGGCAGAAAAATTTATAGAATTTATGTACAAAAAGAAGGCGGGGTAAATCTTGATGATTGTGCAAGGTTTAGTGAAATTTTATCGCCTATTTTTGATGTAGAGTCACCTGTAAATGGAGAGTATTTTTTAGAAGTATCTTCACCAGGACTTGAAAGAAAACTTAGCAAGATAGAACATTTTGCAAAAAGTATAGGTGAACTTGTGAAGATCACAACCAATGAAAAAGAAAAATTCGAAGCAAAAATCATTGCTGTAGATGATGAAAATATCACTTTAGAAAATTTAGAAAATAAAGAAAAAACTACTATAAATTTTAATGATATAAAAAAAGCTAGAACCTTTGTGGAGTGGTGAAAATTTAGAAATATGATTTTTTAATTACCTTTTATATAATTAAATTTAAATATAAACACAAAAAACTATAAAATTTTATATTTGTAGGTTAAAAGGAAAATAGTATGAATATTGCTGAATTTCATTTTTCAAATGGAAATAAAATACAAGCACAAATAGAAGATTCAAATGAGAAAATTTTTAAGATATTTTTGGAAAAAAGACTAAAAAATTACAATCAATATATCAAAGCTACAAAAGACATAATTAAAGAATGTAAAAGATTAAATATTGTCAATAGAGATGATTTTGATACGTTTCAAATAAATTCTATAGAAGTTTTAACAAATTTGTTATTTGAATTAAAAAATGGGCTATTGCGAGAATATGATCTTAAGAGCAGCAATCGATGTCCGCATGCTTGTATTAAATCTCATTATTTGGAATTTGTAAAATATGTCAATGCTTATAAAAATTATGTTTCAAAAGATATGGTTAAGTATTTGAAGACAAGAGGTGGTGAGAAAGAATTTAAAGTAGAAATAAAAAATCAAAAGATAGAAATTATTGCTAGTATTAATAATATTAGAAAATACTCTTCGAATAGATTTTTGGAATATAGTGTTTTAGGTAAAAATGAAGTTGAGTCATATGCTAAACCATTATTTGAAGATATATTAAGCAACTCAAATCTTAGTGCGATTAAGCAAAGCGAAAATGAAAAGATACTAATTGAAAATCAAAATATACCTTTAAATCAAATTCTTTATGGGCCTCCAGGGACAGGAAAAACTTATCATACTATAGATAAAGCTTTAGAAATTTTAGGTGAAAATTTAGAAAACAGAGATGAGAAAAAAGCAAAATTTGATGAGTATGTAAAAAATGGACAAATAGTTTTTACCACTTTTCATCAAAGCTATGGATATGAAGAATTTGTAGAAGGCATAAAGCCTCGCATAGATAGCAAAGAAAATTCTAAGGAAGTAGAATACGAAATAAAAGACGGAATTTTTAAAGAACTTTGTAAAAAAGCTTTGGATAATTACAAAGTATCTTTATTAACACAAGAAGAATTTGTAAAGAGTGAAGATTTAGAAAACAAAATAGAAATTTTTTTAGATGAATTAGTAGATCAACAAAAATTTATAGAAAAAATTCAAAGTGGTGGATTTAAATTAGAAGAATATAATGAAAAATATAGAATTATCACAGATGATACTAATGCAAATTTGTATTTAAATTTAGAAATTTTTAAAACGCTTTTGGAAAATAAAGATAAGATTATAAACGGAAGAAGCATTAAGCAAATTTTAAATAATAAACATAGAAGACAAATCGATAGTTACTATTTTCAGCTAGTTAAATTGTTTAAAGAACGAGAACAAGATTATAAAGTAGATAATAATCCTAGTGAAAAGCCAGAATTAAAACCTTATATAATCATCATCGATGAAATCAATCGTGGTAATGTAAGTAAGATTTTTGGTGAGCTTATAACCTTGATAGAAGCTAGCAAAAGGATAGGTGAAAAAGAAGAGTTAAAAGTGACTTTGCCTTATAGTGGCAAAGAATTTGGAGTACCTAAAAATGTTTATATCATAGGTACTATGAATACAGCCGATAGAAGCATAACTTCTCTTGATACAGCTTTAAGAAGAAGATTTGAATTTATTGAGATGATGCCTGATGTGAGCAAATTATCTATGGATTGTGAAGGTATTAATTTACAAGAATTATTAAAAGCTATAAACACTCGTATAGAATATTTACTAGATAGAGAAAAAACCATAGGTCATGCATTTTTTGTAAGTGTTGAAAATTTAGAAGATTTAAAAAAAGTTTTTCAAAATAAAATTATTCCGCTTTTGCAAGAGTATTTTTATAATGATTATGCTTTGATTAATGCGGTTTTAAATCATAATGGTATGATTAAAGAAGATAAAAAAGATGATAAATATCTTCAAAAAATAAAAAATCTAGATAGTGTTAATAGCGAGAGAAGTATTTATAATATTGCTTCATTTGATGATAAAATTTGGGATAAAATAGAAATATATCAAGCAATTTATAATGATGAAATAGCAAATAAATTAAAAAACGAAAATGAATAGCACTTTTTCCATCATCGAATACCAAGCTTTTTCTAAAGAAGATTTAAAAGAAATTTTCAAAGAAAAGGCCGAAGGGTTTTATAAAGAGCTAGAAGACTTTGCAAAAAATAATGAAAATCTTCTAGGCTTTAAAAATAAAAATACCTTAAAAGCTAAAAATTATGTCGGCATTATACAGACTAAAAGTGGGGTTTTGGAGATTTTGCCAAAATGCACGAATTTAGATAGCTATAAAAAAGAAGATAGCTCTTCAAATCATGACAAAGAAAAACTAAGAAGATGTTATGAATTAGACAATATTTCTAAAAATAATGATTTTTATGAACAAGATTTTAAATTTAATCCTAAAAATCTTTTGATAAATATGCTAAAAACCTTAAAAAACTTCCCCTTTAAAAAATCACAAATTTCATCTTTGCAAAGTTCTAAAATTCCTTTATTTGAAGTGTTTATCACTATGTTTTTAGATGAATTTGATAGCGTATATAAAAAAGGCTTGATGAGATCTTATCTAAGTTGCGAAGAAAATAGGGCTTTTTTAAAGGGAAAATTACTATTTAACGAGCATATCAAGCGAAATTTGATACACAAAGAAAGATTTTTTACAAGCAATGATGAGTTTGTTTTAGATATAGCACCCAATCGTTTGATAAAATCAACGCTAAATTTTTTAAAATCAAAAACAAGTTTGAATAAATTTAGACTTATAAAATCTATGCAAATTCTCGATGAGGTAGAATTTTCTAAAAATTATGAAAAAGATTTTAGTTATAAAATTTCAAGACATTTTGATTATTATGAAAACTTGCTTTTGTGGTGTAAAATTTTCTTAAAAAATGAAAGTTTTATGCCTTATCATGGTAAAAATGAAGCTTTTGCTTTGCTTTTTCCTATGGAGAAAATTTTTGAAGATTATGTAGCTTATATGCTAAAAAAAGTAAATCCAGCTCAAGATATTAAAGTTCAAAACAATGGAAAGTATTTAATCTCAAAAAATGATGAAAATTGTTTCATGTTAAAGCCTGATTTATATATAGAAAATAAAATGATCCTAGATACCAAATGGAAAATTCCAAATGATAGTGAAGATGAGAAAAAACAGGGTATAGAACAAAGCGATTTGTATCAAATGTTTGCTTATGCTTGCAAATTTAAAATTTATGATATTAAACTTGTGTATCCTTTATGTGAAAAAACTCAAGATTTACAAAGAAAAATCGCAGAAAAATTTTTTGTTTTTAAGGCAAGCGAACATTTGTATTTTAAAGAACAAGGGCAAAAAGATATAAAAGTGCAAGTGTGTTTTGCACCTTTACCTTTTTAAAAATTTGCCTATCAAATGCATTAAAAAACCAAAACAAGCTACAGCTATGATACAAGCACCGCTTGAGAGGTTAAGATAATAGCTAAGTATAAGTCCTAAAACACAAAAAATCATACTTAAAAAACTTGCCAAAATCATGATAAAGCCAAGTCTTTTAGTAAAATTTTCAGCAATAAAGCTTGGGATACTAAGTAAAGCCATAACTAAAATAAGCCCTACAAGGCGTATAGAAATAACTATACAAAAAGCCATAAGGGCGATTAAAAGATAATGAAAAAAACTTGTATTGATACCACGAACTTTTGCAAATTCCGCATCAAAGCTTAATGCTTCAAATTGTCTATAAAATAAAAAGATCAAAAGTACCACCACGCTATCAACCAAAGCCATAAGCCATAAATCTTGTGTTCCTACAGCCAAAATGCTCCCAAAAAGATAAGCCATTAAATCTGTGTTATAACTAGGGCTTAAATCGATTAAAATAATCCCAACAGCCATTCCAAAAGCCCAGATTACAGCGATAATACTATCACTTCTGTGTTCATAGTGTTTAGCTAAAAAAGCTACTAAAAAAGCCAAAAATAAAGTAAATATTCCCGTGCTTAATAAAATAGGTAAAGAGAAATAAAAAGCTATACCTATACCACCAAAAGCCCCATGTGTTATACCTCCAGCCATAGAAAAAAGGCGATTTATCATCACCAAAGTACCTATGATCCCACAAGCTATACTGACTAAAATCGCTCCTAGTAAAGCGTTTTGAAAAAAGGTGAAATTTAAAATTTCAAGCATTATTTTCCTTTGAAAATTTTAAACAAAAATTTTCTTTTTTAAATTCTGTTTTTTTCAAATTTCTTCTTGTAAATTCTTGTTCGCATAGTTTTTTACTATCGCAATTTTCTTCATCGCAAAAACAAGTATTTAAACTCATTTCTACATCACAAAAATGAGAGTGGTTTTCGTATAAGTGTTTTAAAAATGAACTTTTTTCTTTTTCTTTAGTATTGGTATGCAAGAAAAGTTCTTTGTTTAAATGTGCAATTTTATCGCTATAAGCTAATACAAGGTTGATATCGTGACAAATGAGTAAAATTCCCATGCCTTTTTGGTGCAAAGAGCTTAGAAGTTCAAAAATTTGTATAGCAGACTTGTTATCAACGCTTGCGGTAGGTTCATCTAAAATAAGCATTTTGCATTCACTAGCTAAGGCTCTTGCGATAAAAACACGTTGTCTTTGTCCTCCGCTTAAAGAATCAATGGTTTTGTTCCAAAATTTTTCCATTCCTACACTTTTTAAAGCTTGCATAGCTTTTTCTTTATCTTTTTTCCCATAAAAACCAAAAATTTTTTTACTTACAAGTCCCATAAGAATGATTTCAAGTACTCTTGGACAAAAATTAGGATTGGCTAGAGTGTGTTGAGGAACATAGCCTATTTCTTTTTTTTGAAGAGCTTTGAAATGGATTTCATTTTTGGATTTTAAAAGTCCTAAGATAAGTTTTACGAGTGTTGATTTTCCTGCGCCATTTGGACCTATGATAGAGAGAAAGTCTTTATTGTCATAGCTAAGATTGATGTTTTTTAAGATGATTTCATTATTATAAGCGTAGTTTAGATTAGAAATTTCAAAAAAAAGCATCAAAAAACCTGATTATAAATTATGAGAAAAGGCATCAGCAGTTTTTAAAAGCTCATTTTCCCAATCATAAGATAAATGATCTATTTTGTAAATTTTTGCATCACATTCTTTAGCAAGTGTTTTTGCTGCATTTTCAGGGAAACCATTTTGAACAAAAATGACTTTTAAATTTTTATCTTTCATTAGAGTGATAAGTTTTTGCAAATCTTTGCTTTTTGGTTCCTTACCTAAAATTTCTACAGGAATTTGCGTAAGATTATAGCGTTTTGCAAAATATGTCCAAGAAGGATGATAAACTACAAATTCTCTATTTTTTAATTTTTCTAATTTTGAGGCAATTTGTAAATTTAAACTATCTAATTCTGCTAAAAATTTATCTAAATTTTCTTTATATAAATTTTCATTTTGTGGATATTTTTGAATCAAGGTGTCATAAATATTTAAAGCCATAGTTTGGACTAAAATAGGATCTAGCCAAGTATGAGGATCAAAATGCTCATGTTCGTGGTGTTCATGCTCATGAGAGTGTTCGTGTGTATCATGAGTTTGAATCAAAGCTATGTTTTTTTGCATATTTACAACTTGAAGTTTTGAAAAATTTTGTTTAAATTTATCCGTAAAAACTTTTTCAAATTCTAAGCCTATAGTGAAATAAATATCACTTTTTTCAAGTTTTTTCATAGTACTTGGTTTAAATTCAAAATTATGCTCATTGCTATTTGGGGGCAAAATAACATTGACATCTAGAGTATTTGCAGCTATTTTTTTAACAAAAAATGCTTGAGGTGCTATACTGACACTAACTAAATTGCTACTAGTATTTTGTTCTTGCTCTAAATTTTTAGCTTGTATGAAAGTATAAAATATCCCTAAAGATAAAATAAATAATAGAATTTTTTTCAAAATATTTCCTTCGATATAAATTTTTTAAATTATAACGATATTAAGCTTAATACATAGAATTTTCGAAGCGATATTTATTTAAATAAAAATAATAAATATAAATTAATTTAATATTTATTAAATGAAATTTTTTATCACTTTTATATTTAAGTAAAAATTTAGATTTTTTAATTTATAATTCTTAAGAAAATTTAGCATTATTTTATATTTTATAAAATTAATGTTAAAAGTTCTTTTACAAAAATTAATTAAATTTAAAAGGAAAATAATGAATAGTATTAAAATAAAACTTTCTGTTATTGCAAATTCAATTGCAATTTTTGCTTTAAGTATTTTGAGCATCATTAGCTTTTACTTTACAAAAGATTCTTTGTATCAAAGTACGCTTTATACTGAAACAGAACTTCTTAAAGCAACACAAATTTCTATAGAGGATTTTAGATCCAGAAATATATCTTTGCTTAATACTCTTGAAAAAGATATATTAAAATTACCCTATGAAGCACTAAATTCTCAAGATAACATAGTTAATAATGTAGGGGCCATATTAAAATACTACCGCAATAGTGGAAATTTGCTTGCTGTTTATATTGGTTTAGATAATGGTGAAAATATCATGAGTAGTGATCTAAGCGAGAAAAAAAATACTAATATAACTATAAATGGAAAAGCCAACAACTATAATGCAACTACTAGGGAATGGTATAAAGAAGCTAGAAATAGTAATCAAATCTATATAACCCCAGCTTATATTGATGCTATTAGTAATGAATACTGCATTACTTACTCTAAAGCTCTTTATAAGGATGGTAAATTTATTGGTGTTTTAGGAATTGATATTTTATTAACTAGTTTACAAGATCAAATCGCTAGAACTCCAGGCAATACCTTTGTTTTTGATAATAAAGATAAAATTTTTGCAGCCACCAACGAAGCTTTATTAGATCCTTCGGTAGACCATTCTCCTGTTCTAAATGCATATAAAGCTCATGGTGATAACAACTTCTTCTCTTATAAGTTAAATAATGAAGAAAGACTTGGAGCTTGTACTAAAGTCTTTGCTTATACAGCTTGTATTACCGAAAGCGCTGATATTATAAATAAACCTATATTTAAAGCAGCATATATACAAGTTATAGCCTTAATTGTTATGATATCTATTAGCATCATCCTCCTTTATTTCATCGTATCAAAATACCTCTCCCCACTTGCAGCTATCCAAACAGGTTTAACTTCATTCTTTGATTTTATCAACTATAAAACAAAAAATGTTTCTACTATAGAAGTAAAAAGCAATGATGAATTTGGACAAATCTCAAATGCTATCAATGAAAACATTCTTGCTACTAAAAGAGGCTTAGAACAAGACAATCAAGCCGTTAAAGAATCAGTTCAAACCGTATCAGTTGTAGAAGGTGGTAATTTAACAGCAAGAATTACTGCTAATCCAAGAAACCCACAACTTATTGAACTTAAAAATGTTCTAAATAAACTTCTTGATGTTTTACAAGCTAGAGTAGGTTCTGATATGAATGCTATTCATAAAATTTTTGAAGAATACAAAAGCTTAGACTTTAGAAATAAATTAGAAAATGCTAGCGGTAGTGTAGAATTAACTACTAATGCTTTAGGTGATGAAATAGTTAAAATGCTAAAACAAAGTTCAGACTTTGCTAATGCTTTAGCTAATGAAAGTGGAAAATTACAAACTGCTGTTCAAAGCTTAACCACTTCTTCAAATTCTCAAGCTCAATCTTTAGAAGAAACTGCAGCAGCTTTAGAAGAGATCACTTCTTCTATGCAAAATGTTTCAGTTAAAACTAGTGATGTTATCACTCAATCTGAAGAGATTAAAAATGTTACAGGTATTATAGGTGATATTGCAGATCAAATCAATCTTTTAGCTTTAAATGCAGCTATTGAAGCAGCTCGTGCTGGAGAACATGGTAGAGGCTTTGCAGTGGTAGCTGATGAAGTTAGAAAGTTAGCTGAAAGAACTCAAAAGTCTTTATCAGAAATTGAAGCTAATACTAATTTACTTGTTCAATCTATCAATGATATGGCAGAAAGTATTAAAGAACAAACTGCAGGTATCACTCAAATCAATGATAGCGTAGCTCAAATTGATCAAACTACTAAAGATAATGTTGAAATTGCTAATGAATCAGCTATTATTTCTAGTACAGTAAGTGATATAGCTAATAATATCTTAGAAGATGTTAAGAAGAAAAGGTTTTAATTAATCATTTATACCTAGTGAAAAACTAGGTATAAATTTTTTCTTCAATTTAAATTTTTCATCAAAGTTTCTAAAAAGTTTCCAAATATTTTTATACTTCCATTGTTTTAAATTTCAATATGGGGTAAAAACAAATGGAAAGAAGATTGTTTTTAAAAGGTTCAGCTTTAGGTTCTATGGTGGCTTTTTTTGCAAGTTCAAATTTAAGTGCTGTTGTGCTTAAGGATAAGGATTTGTTAGGTTTTAAAGCTGTTAGTGCAAGCACACAAGATAAAGTTATAGTACCGCAAGGTTATGAAGCAAAGGTTTTAATTTCTTGGGGTGATCCACTTTTTAGTAAAGCAAAACCTTATGATGAAAATAAAATCATCGATATGAATGCAGTTAAAAATGCTCATTTGGTTTTTGGAGATAACGATGATGGTATGAGTTTTTTTCCACTTTCAAAAAACAGAGGAATTTTAGCCGTTAATAATGAATATATAAATCCTGAAATCATGTTTAATCATCATGGTAAAAATTTAAGCAAAGAAGATGTTTTATACGAGCAAGCCAGTGTGGGTGTGAGTATCTTAGAAATCGAAAAAAAGGGTGATGATTGGACTGTGGTTTTAGACTCTAAGTATAACCGCAGAATCGATGCAAACACTAAAATGCAAGTAAGTGGAGCAGCTAAAAAAGAAGTTTTAAAAAATGAAAAATTTGTTCATGGAACTTTTGCAAATTGTGCAAATGGACAAACACCTTGGGGAACTTATATCACCTGTGAAGAAAATTTTGACGATTTTTTTGGAAGTTCAGACGAAAATCTAGAATTTAATGACTCTCTTAAACGCTATGGATTTAACAAAACTAGTCTTTATGGATGGGAAAAATTTGATGAAAGATTTGATTTAGCTAAAAATATCAATGAAGCCAATCGTTTTGGTTGGATAGTGGAAATCAATCCTTTTGATGCAAAAAGCACACCTGTTAAAAGAACTTCTTTAGGGCGTTTTAAACATGAAAATGCAGAAATTATCGTAGAAAAAGATGGTTCTGTTATAGTTTATATGGGTGATGATGAGATGAATGAATTTATTTATAAATTTATTAGCAAACACAAATACAAAAAAGGTGTTGATACAAGTAAAATTTTAGATGAAGGCACTTTGTATGTAGGACAGTTTAACGGCAATGTGGGAGATTTTAAAGGACAGGGAAAATGGATAGCCTTAGAATATGGCAAAAACGGCCTAGATGAAAAAAATGGTTTTAAGTCTCAAGCTCAAGTACTCATCAATACGCGTCTTGCTGCAAGCATTGTAGGTGCAACTCCTATGGATAGATGTGAATGGATAGCAAGCCATAAACAAAGTGGTTCTAAAGAAGTATTTGCAACACTAACGAACAACAAAAATCGCCAAGAACCTAATGCAGCAAATCTAAGAACTAAAAATGTTTATGGACAAATTTTAAAATGGATGCCAAAAAATTCTCATAAAGACGATGATTTTACTTGGGAAATTTTTGCTCTTGCTGGAAATCCTGATAACCAACAAGGCTTATATAAAGGCTCAAATAATATTACAAGTGAAAATAAATTCAATTCTCCTGATGGACTTAAATTTGATAGAGATGGAAGACTTTGGATACAAACAGATGGATCTTATTCTAATAAAGATGAATACGAAGGCATGGGAAATAACTGCATGCTAGCAGCAAATCCAAAAACAGGGGAAATCAGACGCTTTTTAACAGGACCTATTGCTTGTGAATTAACAGGGATTGCTTTTAGTGAGGATTATACTACAATGTTTGTAGGCATACAACATCCAGGAGAAGGTTTGAAAGGTAGTACTTTTCCTTATGGAAAAACGCCAAGATCAAGTGTAATGATGATAAGAAAACTTGATGGTGGAGTGATAGGAAGCTAAATAAAAATAAAGTTGCTTTTAGCAACTTTATAAAATCTTAATGCAAGCTTTCTATATAAGCCATAGCACTTAATGCAGCTACAGCTCCATCACCTGCAGCACAAATAACTTGCTTAGGCGCATCTTTTCTAAGGTCCCCTGCGGCAAAAAGTCCAGCAACGCTAGTTTGCATTTTAAGATCAACACTTACTTGCCCACCTTCTTCCATATTGCATAAAAACTTACCATCGTCTTGTTTTAAAATTTCATTTCTTACATTAAGACCAACAAAAGTAAAAATTCCTGGAACATTTAAATCTCTAATACTACCATCTTTTAATTTTACTTTTACCCCAGTAACACCCATTTTATCACCATATACTTCATCTACACTTGCGCTAGTAATGAGTTCTATTTTTTCGTTTTTCTTAACTTTTTCTACTGTAGATGGAGCTGCTCTAAACTCATCTCTGCGGTGGATAAGATAAACCTTAGAACAAATATTTGCTAGATATAAAGCTTCTTCTAAAGCCGTATCTCCACCACCTAAAACTGCAACTTCTTTATTTTTATAAAAAAATCCATCACAAGTTGCACAAGTGCTTACACCTTTTCCAAAAAATTCATCTTCGCCCTTAAAACCTGCTTTTTTTGGAGCTGAGCCTGTACAAACTATCACAGCTTTAGCAAGTTCTGTTTTACCACCTTCTAATTTGATGGTAAAACTTCCATCACTATTTTTTAAAATTTGTTCTACTCCAACCATTTCATGTTTTAAACCAAAACGCATACATTGTTCATTCCAAGGAGTCATAAAAGAAATTCCATCCATAACTTGGGCTACACCTGGATAATTTTCTATTTCAGAACTTGAGGTAATTTGTCCACCAGGCATACCTTTTTCAAACATTACTACATTCTTAAGACCACCTCTAGTTGCATAAAGTCCAGCACTAAGTCCAGCAGGACCTCCACCTATGATTGCTACATCTAACATTTATATTTCCTTTATATTGAATTTTATTATTAATAATGATATAAAAATTATTCTTAATAGTAGTTAATAAAAATTATTATTTAGTATAAATTTGAAATTTTTAAGAAGAAGGCTAGTTATACTAGCCTTTAGTTTATAGTAAAGAGTTTAGTTTATCACTAATTGCTTGTTTAGATTGTGCACCAACGAGTTGATCTACAACTTCACCATTTTTAAAGAAAATAAGCGTAGGAATAGAGCGAACACCAAATTCAGCTGCTAAATCACCTTGTTCATCTGTATTTACTTTGCAAATTTTAGCTTTACCATCGAAGTCATTTGCAAGTTCATCAATAACTGGAGCAAGCATTCTACAAGGTCCGCACCATGGAGCCCAAAAATCAACTAAAGCTACACCTTCTTTTGCTTGAGCAAAATTATCACTTGTTAATTCAATATATTTTCCCATAATTTTTCCTTTCTTTAATTTTTGTCTAATTGTATTTTATTTTTTTAAATATCAGCTTAAAAACTTATATTTTCGCAAAATTGTATCACATCATTTTTAATGCAAATCAGATCAATCTGAAAATCCGATGAAATTCCATTTTTAAGATGATAAAATTCTATAGTTTTTAAAATTTTTTCAAGTTTTTTTCTATCCAAACGCTCGGAAACTTCATAATCATTTTGAGTAAATTTAACCTCTATAAAATGTAAAATTTCATCTTTTTTGGCTATTATATCGATTTCTCCAAATTTAGAATGGAAATTTCTTTTTAAAATTTCAAAGCCTTGTTTTTTTAAAAATTTACAAGCCTTATCTTCCCCTAAAATTCCATCTAAATAAGCTTTTACACCCATTATTCTATACGCATCATAAAAGGCTTGGTTTTTATAAAATCTTGTTTGCGTAAAATTTCAAGCAAATTTTGTATGCTTTTTTCATAAGTTAAATGTGTAGTAAAAAACAAAGTGCTGTAATTTTCATCATTTTTTTTAGGTTTTTGTAAAAAACTATCGATAGAAATATTATTTTCACTCATCAATTGTGTGATTTTAGATAAAATCCCTATTTTATCTTCAACTTTCACCCTTAAATAATATTTTGTATAAATTTCATCTTTGCTTAAAAGCTTGTATTCTAAAGTATTCACAAAACCAAGCATTGGTGCTTTTACCTGATCTCTTGCTATATCCATAAGATCTGAAATCACAGCACTTGCAGTGGCCTCTCCTCCTGCTCCTGCTCCATAATACAAACTTTCACCCAACAAATCTCCATTAATGCTTATAGCATTCATCACTCCATCAACTTTTGCAAGCATTTTTTCTTTATCTATCATAGTAGGATGCACCCTTAATTCTACTTTATTTTCACGCACCTTAGCTATACCTAAAAGTTTTATGGTAAATTCAAACTCATTAGCAAAATACATATCTTCAGGTGCAATTTCACTAATACCCTCGATCAAAATATCTTCAGGTTTAGCTTTAAGATTATAAGCGATACTTGATAAAACAAGCAGTTTATGTGCTGCATCTTGCCCTTCTATGTCAAAAGTTGGATCAGCCTCTGCATAACCTAAATTTTGAGCTATTTGCAAAGCTTGTTTAAAACTCATATTTTTTTGACTCATAGAACTTAAAATATAATTACTCGTACCATTTAAAATCCCTTTTATAGCCAAAATATTATTTGCACTTAAACCTTCTTTTAAAACCTTGATAATAGGAATTCCTCCAGCCACACTTGCTTCATAACCAAAAGCTAAATTTTTAGCCAAATTTTCAAGTTCATAACGATGATAAGCAAGCATAGCTTTATTTGCAGTAACAACAGCTTTTTTCTTTTTTAAAATTTCACTCACTATTTTAAAAGCTTCATCCACCCCACCCATTAATTCTACAAAAACATCTACATCAGCATTTAAAATTTCTGCAACGCTATGAGTAATTGGAATTAAAGCATTTTTTTTAGGACTTCTAGCAAGAGCGATCACAGGAGTTATGCTTTGCCCACATCTTGCACGAATAAGTTTATCATTTTCTAAAAGAAATTTAACCACCGCACTTCCAACAGTGCCATAACCAAGAATCGCTACTTTCATAACTTACTCTTTTAAATATTTTTTGATATTACGTGCAGCTTGGCGTATGCGATTTTCATTTTCAATTAAAGCAATTCTTACATACTCATCACCTGCTTCGCCAAAACCTACCCCAGGACTTACTGCAACACTAGCACGCTGTAAAAGTTGCTTTGAAAATTCTAAACTTTTTAAATGTCTTTTGCTTTCAGGGAGTTTTGCCCAAACAAACATACTTGCTCTTGGTTTTTGAAGTTTCCAGCCTGCATTTTCAAAAGCTTCAAGTAAAATGTGCATTCTTTTATCATAAGTTGCACGGATTTCATCTACACAAGTTTGATCTCCATCTAAAGCTATGGTAGCTGCTACTTGAATAGGTGTGTACATACCATAATCAAACCAAGATTTTATTTTTTTAAGCGCACTGACTAAGCGTTTATTTCCTACTACAAAACCCACGCGCCAGCCTGCCATATTGTAAGATTTTGAAAGAGTGTAAGTTTCTACCGCTACATCTTTTGCACCTTCAATTTCCAAAATAGAAGGAGTTTTATAGTTATCATAAGTTAAATCTGCATAAGCAATATCTGAAATAATATAAAATCTTTCTTTTTTTGCCGTTGCTATCAATCTTTCATAAAAACTTTTCTCACAAGTTACTGTTGTTGGATTATGCGGGAAATTAACAACGACATATTTTGGACGCGGGATGCTTTCATTTAAAGTTTTATGTAAATTTTCAAAAAATTGATTTTCATCAAGCTCAAATTTTTCATTATAAGCTAAAGGCATTTTTGCTACATTACCTCCTGCTATAATAAAAGCTTGAGTATGTATAGGATAAGCAGGAGTTGGCACAATAGCAACATCTCCAGGATTTATAATCGCTCTTGCAAGATTTACAAAACCCTCTTTTGAACCCATGGTAGCTACAACTTCATTTTCAGGATCTAAATTGACATTATATTTTCTTTTATACCAATTACAAATTGCTAAGCGAAGTTTATAAATCCCCATGGATGTAGAATATCCCGAGGTTTTATCTTTGTTAGCACTTTCACAAAGTTTATCTATAATGTGTTGTGGAGTTTTACCATCAGGATTTCCCATTGAAAAGTCGATGATGTCCTCTCCAGCACGTCTTGCTGCCATTTTTATCGCATTTACCTCTGCGAAAACATAATTTGGAAGTCTTTCTATGGTATTAAAACGGATTTCATCAAACATTTCTTAATCCTTTATTTTTTAAGTGTGATTTTTAAACCCCTGCGTATATTATCTAAACTATACATATCGCTTACAATAGCATATATAGCACCATTTGGAATAAGTTCTGAAAAATGATTATTTTTATTTTCGCTTTTTACTGCTTTAATTAGATTCAGATTTTTATCTAAAAAGAAGATTTTAGGAAACCAATTGTCTAAATCATTTGCATCAATAATCAAATTTGTAGCATTTTTTAAATCAAGCACATAGTCTTTAAGGGGTTTTTCTAATGATTTTGGAGTATTTAAATTAACATTTGTATTGGTTTTTAATACAGCATTGGAAAAATTTAAATCATATTCATAGTCATATGCTCCAATGCGCTTAATATTATCTATATAGACAGAATTTTCTTTTAAGAGATTGTAAAGCGTTCCAGGATCTAAAACATATTGAGATTCTACTTGTATGGTATAGTCAATATTTCCTTCTCTTAAAATCAAATCTGTAGGGATAAAATATATATATCCGGCATCTGTTAAAACATCGGATAAAATTTTAAAAAACATAACTTCATCAGCTTTTGCTTTAAAATTTAGTTTTAGACTTTGAGGATTTGATAGTGTTAAGGCAATTAAAGAATTGGTTTTTAATATTTGAGATATTTTTGCAATATCACAATTTCCATTATTATCTATGTAAGAATTATTTGAGAATAATAATTCTAGTTGAGAATTTTTACTAGGATTGTTTACTAAATTTTTTGCTAATTCAAGACTTGAGATTGCAAAAGATATATTAACCCAAAAAGTAAGAATAATAATTTTTTTTACCATTCTTTACCTTTATTTAATTTTACAAATTCAGCAGCTGAAATACTGGTAATTTTTCCATCTTTAATCAAGAAACGTTTTGAAATTCCTACAGGAAATTTTTGTTCTTTATTTTCTTGATCAAACATTGTTAAAGCTGCAGCCCCTGTTAAAATTAACTGATCTTTATCTAAAGAAATATTAAAATCTTTTTCTTTAACAAAGCTTGTTTTTTTAAGGCTTTTTAAATCTATCAAACCTATCCAAATCTTGGTAGAGGTTTTAAAATGTGCTTCTTTTAAAGAATCAGTTTTTAGTGTATTTGTGTCTTCTTGGATTTGGGTATTTTTTTCTTCATCGAGTAGAGTTGTGTTATTTTCACTGATATTATTTTCTATGCTTATGTTTTTATCATTTTCTTGTAATGAGGTGTTTTGGCTTGGTAAAACGCTCTCTGTTTGATTTGTTTCTTGTGCTTTATTGTTGTCTATAACAACAACATTGTTTCCACTTAAAGATTTTAAATTTTCTTGTGCTTGTCCTATTATGTCTATAACTGTTGCACTAGTATTATTTTGTTCATCTTTGAAAAAAGTTTTAAGTGTATCAAAATAATAAATTCCACTTCCTATAATCACTAAAACAATAAGAACAATCAAAAAAGGCCAAGCGTTAGAGGATTTTTGACTATAAGCATCTAGTTTTGGGGTTATCATTTTTGATTTTGTTTGTGGAGTAGGATTGTTTTCGTTAAGATAAGCTTCATACTCTTCGTTAAAATCACTAAAGTCGAGTTCGTATTCTCTGCTTAAAATTTTAACAAAACCTTTAACATTAAAACGACTTAAAACAGCAAAATTCTTTTCTACTAAAGCTTCAAGAAAATCAAGTTCAATTTGCGTTTTTGCTGCAACTTCTTTTAAATTTAATTCTTGTATTTTTTTCCAATTAAGCATTTAACATCCTATCACAAAGTATTGCAAAAGCAGCGCTGACATTAAGACTATCAAAATTATTTTTCATCGCAATGCCCACACATTCATCGCACTTTTTTATAATTTTAGAGTTTAAACCAAAACCCTCACTACCCAAAACTAAAACTTTTTTACCATTGCTTATTTTTACACTGTGAATTTCTTTTCCCGAGCCATCGCTCGCATAAAAATAAAAACCTACTTGTTTTAGTTCGTTTATTACACTTAAAGCATCGTTGCTTATTGCAATAGGTAAATCAAGAGCCGCTCCGCTGCTTGTGCGAATTACTCCTTCCATGGCTAATTTTTCACCAATAAAAATTAAAGCCCCAACCCCTAAAGCATAAGCTGTACGCGTGATAGCCCCTATATTTCCTACATCGCTAATTCCATAAAGCATAACAATAAAATCATTTTTTTTGATCTCATTTAAATTCGCAAAAGAACTTTCTTTAATATCTAGCAAAAAACCTTGATGATTTCCACCTTTCGCATAAGCTTGAGCAGTTTTAAAATCAAGTTTTTTGATTTTAAAACCTGATTTTGCGATTTTGGAAAAAGTAATTTTATCACATTCTTTTGCTAAATAAAGCTCATTGATACAGTCTTTATGATATTCTAAAATATAAAAAAATATTTGCTTCCCATAAACTATCATATTAAAATTTTACCTAATCTTGACTTAAAAGCAGTTTTTGATAAATTTCTTTTGCATTTTTTCCATTGATCTTTGATAATAATTTTGCTTTTGCTTTTAAAGACAGCTCTAAATCCATAATATCTTTTTCACAAAGAGTATTTTGCAAAAAATTTTGCTCTTTTGATTGCAGTACTACAACCCATTCACCGTTTAAATTAGACTTTTTTAAAATTTCAGAAAGCTCTTTAGCATTGCCTTTAAATTTTTTTTCAAATTTTTTACTGATTTCTTTAATCAAAAAAATTTCTCTTTGGCCGTCTAGAATCATAATCTGTTCTACTAAAGATAAAATACGCTTGGGGGATTCGTAAATAATACTTGGATAAGGAAAGTTTAAAATTTTTTCTATATCTTTTTGTCTTTCTTTGCCTTTATTTGCTAAAAAACCAATAAAGATAAATTCTTTTTGACAAAATGCTGAGCTTACAAGAGCAACTAAGGCTGCATTTGCACCTGGTAAAATTTCATAGGTGATATTATTTTCTTGTGCAAATTCTACCAAAGCCTTGCCAGGATCACTAATCCCTGGCATTCCTGCATCGCTTAAATAAGCTACATTTTTTTCAAATATCTTTAAATCAATACTTGCTAAAACTTCTTTTTCATTATGGGAGTGTAAGGCTATAAATTTAGAAATATGTATATCAGTATGAAATTTGGTATTTAATAACGAAATCAAAGACTTACTTACTCTTGTATCTTCGCAAAACACAAGATCGCAAGTCTTTAAAAGTTCTAAGGCTCTAAAAGAAATATCGCTTAAATTTCCTATGGGAGTAGGAATAAAATAAAGCATAATTATTGCATTGCGTATTTTTTCTTAAATTTCTCTACACGACCTGCAGCATCTACAATTTTTTCACTGCCTGTAAAAAAAGGATGGCAATTTGAACAAATATCTACTCTTAATTCTGCTTTGTTTGACTTTGTTGTAAAAGTATTTCCACAAGCACAACTTACTTTGCATTCTATATATTCTGGGTGAATTTCTTTTTTCATTAGTTTTCCTTAAAAATTAAAACAATAAGCCGTGATTATAAATTATTTAACATAAAAAAGAGATTAATTTAAGAAAAGTTAAAGCAAAATTTTTGAAGCTATAGCTATAATAGCTGTTTGACTTTTTAGAATATTAGAGCTTTTAAGAGAGATTTTCCGGTTAAACAATAATCTCTCATCATTGTTAAATCCACCTTCAGGACCTATAAAATATAATTCTTTTTCATCGAAATGACTTTGTTGTTCTCCTTGAAAATCAACCATAATTGCATTTGGAAATTTTTGAACAAATTCTTGAGTGCTTTGGTGGATAATTAAATCCATTTTAGTATTTCTACCGCATTGTTCACAAGAAGAAATAATGATTTTTTCAAATCTTTCTAAATCGATTTTAAAATTTCTTTGTGAAAAATTTGTAAAAACCAAATGTAACTTTTTTACTCCAAGTTCATTTAAGAAAGGTAGAGTTTTTTCTAAAATTTTAATATCTATAATGGCTAAGGCTAAGTTTAATTCACTTTGTTTTATATTTTGTGATTTTTTGTTTAAAAATTTTAAAGTGCAAGAATTTCTTGTTAAATTTGTGATTGTATAGTTGTAAAGAAAATTATCTTGTAAATTTCTAAGATTTAGCTCCGAATTTTCCTTTACTCTTCTTACTTTTAAATGGTTAAAGTTTTCACCTTGAAGTTGTATAAACTCTTCTCCAGCTTGCTTGTTATACAAAAATTGCATTTTATAGATATCTTTCTATTAAAAAAGGCAAAAACAATAAAAAAATTTCAAAAGGTAAAATCAAACAACTAATCCATCTAAAAGTGGCATATTTTCTAAATCTTCTTGCTTTTTTAAAACAAACAAAGTGAAAAATTGCTAAGGCAAAAATTAAGATCCAAGAAAAAATCATTACCCAGATATTGACATTCATTTGAAATTGTTTCATTGCTGATAACAAACAACCTGTAAAAATAATCAAAGCTAAAAATAAATAATAAATTGGTAAAAATAATCGTATTCTGCGAATAAAAATGAATTCGGTTTTAAAATTTCCTTGTGTTAGTATAAGATAAAAAAGCATTAAAAAACCGCTCGCATAAAGACTATAAAGATGTAAAGCTAAAAAGAATTCGTAACTTTGATCCATTATTTTCCTTTGTTTATAAAATCAGCTAAATTTTGAATTTGTTCATCACTTAAAAAACTATGGTTTTTATCTTTTATCGTTTTTATTTTTTGTATAAAAATTTTATTGCTCAAGGTTTTAATGGCCGTGCTGTTTTTAGGTTTTAATTCCCCTTTTTCTCCATGACAAGTGGCGCATTTTTGTTTATATAAAGAGTTGATAATACTAGGATTGACTTCATGTTCATCATCTGAACTTTGTGCTTCATCATCTACAGGTAAAGGCAGGTTGGAGTCACTTAATTCTGTTTTTTCATCGTTTTGTTCTATTTGGACTACTTCTTGATCTGTATTTTGAGTCTTGGAAATATTTTTTTCATCATTAGAACAGGCAGATAAAACTAATAAAAAAAAACTTAAGGCAATTAAAATTTTAGCTTTTTGCATTAAATCTCCTTTGGATTTATAAAAATTTCTTCATTTTTTAATTTGTTATAAAAATCTATATCATTCCATTCTGCTTTAATGCCATTGGAAAATTCTATGTCTTGAAGTGAAATTTTTGGCATTAGCTCACTATAGGCATCTTCTCTAAAACCTTGTGCATAACCTGTTCTTGTTTCATGAACAATGATGCTTTGTAAAGTCACTCCTTGTTCTCCATTTACCATTTTCGTTTGTTTTAATAAAGCATCTATAAGTATGAAAAATACACGACAAAAATTTTCAGCACTTACATTAACAGGCAGGCAAATCCAACGACTTGAATATTTTTTCATTTCTTCTAAATATTTTGCGTCATCATATTTAAAAAGAGTGATAGCATGATCAAAACTATCAATAATTTGGCGTATATAGGTTTTTAAAAGTCCAAAATCATAGACCATTCCAGCATTATCTAAATATTTGCTTTCAAGTAAAACTTCAACTTTGTAAGAATGTCCATGAATGCTACTTTTGCAACGCTTAGAAGAACAAAATCTAACAATGTGTGCGTTTTCAAATTCAAATAATTTTCTTATAATCATACACCCTCTTTATCGTTCCAAAGACGAATATGAATTCTATCAGAATAATTATAACCATTCTTAATACAAAATTCAGCAATTTTTTGAGCATTTTTTTTAAGGTTTTGCTCATTTTCACCCATAGGCATACAAAAAATTTGATTTGGAGCTTCTTTTAGAATTTCATTGATTTCTAAAAATGAATTATCAAGAGTATTGGCATCTAAAACAAATTTATAAAAACTATCTTTTGCGTAATTTTTAAATGCTTTTAAAGCTTTAAAATTTAATCGTTTATCTTTTTTTATCCCACTATTTTGGAGTTTAACGCTTAAAGCAAAAATACATTCTTTGTAAAAAGGATATCTATCAAAATCAATTTCTATGCTTCCATTGCTTTCAAAGTGTATTTCGAATTTATTTTTTAATAACATTTGGATAAATTCTATAAATTCAGGATTTTCATAATGGATTAATGGCTCTCCACCTGTGATAACAACTATAGGATCAAAGTCTTGTTTTAATTTTATCACTCTTTTTAAAAGTTCATTAGCATTTAAAGTTTCATAACTTTCTTTAAAATCTTTTGTGAAAACAGCTCTTATCGTGTCACATCCAATGAGAGTTTTATCGTTTTTTGATATTTTTACATTAAAACCTAAACAGTTGAAATTACAACCAGCAAAACGCATAAAAATAGCTAATTTTCCATTATATTTACCTTCTCCTTGAATGCTTAAGAAACTTTCAACAAGTTGCAAAATTAACCTCCAGTTTGATAAAAAGCACGAGATGAGGTTTCATTATCAACAACACTCCATTTATTTTTTTCTGGTTTATTTCTTAATACTTCTTGTAATATTTCTACAGCGGCTTTAATATCACCTTTTCGAACCGCTTCTTTTATGCTTAATGCTTCATCAAAATAAAGACAAGGTATTAACAAGCCTTCAGCACTTAAGCGTATGCGATTGCAAGAATCGCAAAATTCATGGCTATGAGGATCTATAATTCCAAATTCATAATCATCTGCCTTGTAAATACTCACAGGTGCTTTTTCATCTTTTTTTATAAGTTGAATTTGATATTTTTGACTCAAAATTTGTATAATTTCATCTCTTTTTAATCCTTGTAATTTACCATAAGCATGAGTATTTTCCATAAATTCTATAAAGCGAATTTGAGCTTTTTTTGATTTTGCAAATTCCAAAAGAGATATCAGTTCATCATCGTTTAAATTTTTAAGAGCTACAGTATTAAGTTTTACTTTCAAATCTAGATTTAAAGCTTCATCAATTCCAGATAAAACACTATCTAATATATCTTTTTGCGCAAGAGTTTTTGCTTTTTTGTGATCTAGGGTATCAAGTGAAATATTAAGTCGTTTAAGTCCAGCATTTTTTAGGTCTTTAGCAAAGTCTTTTAGTAAAAATCCATTTGTAGTTATAGCAAGGTCAATATCGCTTTTATAATCGTTAATCATTTTTATAAAAATACTTAAATCTTTTCTTAATAAAGGTTCCCCACCTGTTATACGGATTTTTTCAATTCCTTCGTCTATAGCTGCTTTAACAAATAAAAAAAGTTCTTCGAAGCTTAATAAATTTTCTTTTGGCTGATAATCGAAAGGAATTTTTGGCATACAATAAAGGCAGCGAAAGTTACATCTTTGTGTAACTGAAATTCTAAGATAATTTATCTTTCTACCGAATTGATCTATAAGCATTTATTTTCCATTCTATTTTATTAATTTCTTAAATTTTAAGACAAGTTCTACATTTCCAGTGCCAATGCGTAAATCTTTAGCGATTTGTTCTATGCTTTTTCCTTCTTTGAAAAGATTTTCTATTTTTTGTTCTTCTGTATCGTAATTTGGTGTAAGTTTAGCCATGCTTTGTGCTTTTTGTTCCAAATTTAAAAGACGATTTTGTTGTTCATTTTGAAAATCTTCTATGATATGTTCCATAGTTTTTAGTGTTCTTAAAACAGGAGTGATTTTTGAACTGATTTGTTTATCAAGTTCAATCATAATTTCTTCTTTTAAAAGAGAGGTTTTATAGTCTTCATCCTCTTCGCTATCATCTTTAACTCCTAATTCTTTACGAAAATAATGAAGTTCTTTGGTAATATCTTCTATCACATTTTGAAGTTTTGCTATTTTTGCATTATTTTCTCTTTCTTTGATATTCATGTAGGCTAGCATTGCAATTAAAAGCACAATTATAAAAACTAAATAAAGTACATCATCACTCATTCTTGGCCTTTCTTATTTCTTATCATATTTCTTTGGATTTCAACAACAAAAGCATCAAAAGCCATTTTGTCTTCAGGCTTAATTTTGATAATTTTTGCCAATGTTTGACTTTGAGCTTTGATAAAAATAGCTATTTTTTGATTATTTAAATCAAATCTTAAATAATATTCTTTATCTTCTTCTAAAATAGTATCCAAAAAATTTAGATACTCAAAATTTAAAGATTCTATTACCCCTTTTTGCTTAAGTGGTATAAGTTCTTTATTTTTATCTAAAGAATTTTCAAGCCTTAAAATATCTTCTTTTAGACTTAAAAGAAGATCAAAAATAATTTTTTCACCCTCGTCAAAATCAATGCGTAAAGCAAGTTTTTTCCATTTTAAAATTTGAGAAATTGCTCCAAGTTTTAGGTATTCTCCAAGAAAACGGTTATTTTCTATTTCACAACATTCTAAATGAGCTTCAAATCCTGCTTTAAAAAGTGCTAATTCCATAATAAATCAATCCAAATAAAAATAAAAAAGATAATACTTAAATAACCATTTAGAGTAAAAAATGCTCTATCAATATGAGCAAAATTCTTGTGAACAATTTTATGTTCCAAGGCTAAAATAATACCGCTTATAATTACCCCAATAAGTGCTATTTTTCCAAGTGCTACACCCCAAACTTCCCACACAAAAAGAAGCCAAAATAATACCGCTAAAATATGGCAAAAAGCTGATATAAATAAAGTAGCCTTTGAACCAAATTTAGCAGGAATAGAGTGAAGTCCTATTTTTTTATCATACTCCATATCTTGTAAAGAATAAAGCAGATCAAACCCAGCTGTCCAAAAAGTTACACCTAAACATAAAATAACGCTATAAATGTGAATTTCACCCATAATTATAACACTTCCTGCAATAGGCGCAAGTCCTAAACAAAATCCTAAAACTAAATGTGCTAAAGAACTAAAGCGCTTAAAAGCTGAATAAATAGCCAATACCAAAAGCACAGGAAAAGACAAATAAAAGGCCAAGGTATTAATAAAATAAGAACATGATATAAAAATAAGTGCATTAATAATGATAAAAATCCATACGCTTTTTCTACCTATTTTTCCACTGACATTAGGGCGATTTGCACAACGAGGATTATCCTTATCTATATCTTCATCCATTAAACGATTTGTAGCCATGGCAAAATTTCTTGCACTTACCGCACAAATAATGCCTAAAATCAACGCCTTAAAACCAAACCAAGCAGTGTCATTTGCAAGTTTTGATGCTACAATCATAGAGGAAAATAAAAAAGGCAAAGCAAAAATAGAATGCTTAAATACTACAAGTTCTAAAATATCTTTAAATTTTATCCAGAATGTGTTCATTTTTCTACTTTAAAATATTTTTTGCTATGATTTTACTAAAATTTTTATAAATTTTAGGATAAATATTAAAATGTTTTTTGAAATAGCATTAATAGGAACAACCGCGAGTGGAAAAACATACATAGCCAATACTTTAGCAAGAGAATTTAATGCTGTTGTTTTAAGTCTTGATAGTCTTTGTGTTTATAAAGAGATTAATATAGCAAGTGCCAAGCCTTCACAAGATGATCTTGCGAGTATAAAATACTTTGGGGTAAATTTATTGAGCGTGAATGAACATTTTAATGTTGAGTTATTCATAAGAGAATATCAAAAAGCAAAAGAATTTGCTTTAGCTAGAAATTTACCTCTAATTATAGTAGGTGGAACTGGATTTTATTTAAAAACTATGATAGATGGTTTAAGTGAAAAAACCTTAGAGTCAAAGAGTTCTTTAAATAACGATGAAATTTATGCTCTTTTATTAAATATTGATCCAAACTATAAAATAGAAAAAAATGATACTTATAGATTAAAAAAATGGCTGGGTATTTATGAACAAACAAGAGAAATTCCTAGTGAATTTTTAAAAAGAACACAAAAAACTGGGGTGCTTAAAGATATAGAAATTTATGAGCTTGCGTGGGATAAAGAAATTTTAAAAAAACGTATTAAAACTAGAACAAAAGAAATGCTTGATAATGGACTTTTAGATGAAGCAAAAATTCTTTTTTCTAAATTTGATCATAAACTTAAAGCATTAAATTCTATAGGTTTGAAAGAGTGTAAAGAATATTTAGATGGAGAAATTTCCTTTAAAGAGCTTGAAAATTTAATCACGATACATACTACACAACTTGCCAAAAGACAAAGAACTTTTAATAAAAAATTTCAAAGTAAAGCCTTGGAATTTGATAAAGCTTTAGCTACTTTAAGAATGAAATTTTCAATCGAAAAATAAATGTTCTATTAGAATTTTTACTCCTAGTATAATTAAAACCAATCCGCCTAAAAGTTCAGCTTTATTTTTAAGATAAATTCCAAATTTATTCCCTATTTTTAGAGCAATGATACATAAAATGAAGGTGATAATACCTATTAAAAATATAGCTAATAATAAATTTATATTTAAAAATGCAAAACTCACACCAACTGCTAGTGCATCGATACTCGTAGCAATTGCTAAAGCTAGCATGGTTTTAAAGCCAAATTGATTGGCATTACTATCGCAATTTTCATTTTCCAATGACTCTTTGATCATTTTTAATCCTATTAAAGAAAGTAAAATAAAAGCTATCCAATGATCAATACTCGCAATAAAAGATGCAAAAGTTATGCCTATAAAATAACCAATAGTTGGCATCAAAGCTTGAAATCCACCAAAATAAATTCCAACAATAAGATAATGTTTTAAATGTAGTTTTTTAACACTAAAACCTTTGCATAGTGATACAGCAAAAGCATCCATTCCTAAAGCACAGGATAAAAAAATAAGACTATAAAAATCCATAATAAATCCTAAAATTTTATAAAAAATTGAAGATGAAATTATAATTAAACAAAGATAAAAATCACATAATTTTGATATATTTAATTAAATTTTAAGAAATAAATATATATAATTCAATTTCATTTTTATTTTTTACTCCTTAAAAGTGGCCCATTCGTCTAGCGGTTAGGACATCGCCCTTTCACGGCGGTAACACGAGTTCGAGTCTCGTATGGGTCACCACTTTTTAATTTTTCTTTTAAAATAACAATTTTTTCATTTTTTCTATTGAAATTTAATAAATATTAATAATTTATTTTGTAGAATACGAATAGCTTTTGATATAAGTCTATTATAGACTTATATCAAGGCTGGGCATTATTGAGCTGGTGTTTCCTCTTTTGTTTTTTTGTGAGTTTTAGCTTCATGTTTTTTATCAGCTTTAGCTTTTGAATGATGAGCTTTTGTATGTGTTTGATTTACATCGCTTGGAGTATCAGCTGCAAAAACATTAGCTGCGAAAGCACCTAGTAATGCTGAGATTAGTACAACTTTTTTCATATTTTCCTCCTTATGAATAATTTTTAGTTGCAAATTAATTGTAATTATTAAAAATCAACAAATAGATATTTTTGTAAAAATATTTCAAAAAAATATAATTTTTTATAATATATTTAAATTATTATTAAAATATATTATAAATGTATCTTATTTTATTTAGGTTAAATAAATAGAAATTTTACCCACTAAGCTTTTAAGATATTTTTACTCTTTTTAATATTATTATGGTAATATTTTCAATATCAAACTAAAAATAAAGGAGAAATTATGTTTGAATTAAGAAAATTACCTTATGATACCAATGCTTTTGGTGATTTTTTGAGTGCTGAAACTTTTAGCTATCATCATGGAAAACATCACAATACTTATGTTACAAATCTAAATAATCTTATTAAAGATACTGAATTTGCAGGTAAAGATCTTGTAAGTATTATCAAAACTTCAAATGGGGGCGTATTTAATAACGCAGCTCAAGTTTATAATCATGATTTTTATTTTGATTGCATTAAGCCAAGTACAGGCTGTGGCTGTGGCGGTTCATGTCAAAGTATAGATGCTAATTTACAAGCGGCACTAGAAAAAGAATTTGGATCTTTAGAAAATTTCAAAGCTGAATTTATCAAAGGCGCTACAGGAGTTTTTGGTTCAGGATGGTTTTGGTTAGTTTATAATACTAAAAATCAAAAACTAGAATTTGTAGGTACTTCAAACGCAGCTACACCAATTACTGAAGATAAAGTTCCTTTACTTGTTGTAGATGTTTGGGAACATGCTTATTATGTAGATCATCGTAATGCACGCCCTGCTTATTTAGAAAAATTCTATGCTCATATTAACTGGGAATTTGTTGCAAAAGCTTACGAATGGGCTTTAAAAGAAGGCATGGGATCAGTTAGCTTTTATGCAAATGAACTTCACCCTGTAAAATAATTTAAAGGCATCAAAACGATGCCTTTTTTACTCTCCTAAGCTTGGAGTCATTTCGATAATCTTCCAAGGAAGTCCTTGAGAATTCAGCTCTTCCATAAAAGGCTTAGCGTCAAATTCTTCCATATTAAACACGCCTTTTCCTTGCCAAATTCCTTTAGCGATTAATTTCGTACCTATCATAGCAGGAACACCTGTAGTATAGCTCACAGCTTGCGCGCCAGTTTCTTTGTAACATTCTTCATGATTGCAAACATTATAAATATAAACTTGTTTGTCTTTTCCATCTTTTTTACCACGAATCACACAACCTATATTGGTATAACCTTTAGTGCGTGGTCCTAAACTTGCAGGATCAGGAAGCAAGGTTTTTAAAAATTCTATAGGAATGATTTCTTTACCTTGGTGTATCACAGGTTTAATCCCTAGCATTCCAACATTTTCAAGACATTTCATGTGAGTTAAATAACTTTGTCCAAAAGTCATAAAAAAGCGTATTCTTTTTAAACCTTTGATATTTTTTACCAAGCTTTCAAGTTCTTCATGATAAAGCAAATAGCTATCTTTCACTCCTACTTCTGGATAATCCCACTCCATTTTTATTTCCATAGGCTGCGTTTCTATCCACTTGCCATTTTCCCAATAACGCCCTTTAGCAGAAACCTCACGCAGATTGATTTCAGGGTTAAAATTCGTCGCAAAAGCATAGCCATGATTACCTGCATTGCAATCTAAAATATCTATATAAGAAATTTCATCAAATAAATTTTGCTGTGCATAAGCACAAAAAACATTAGTTACACCAGGATCAAATCCACTTCCTAAAAGTCCTAAAATTCCTGCTTGTTTAAACTCATCATTTCTCACCCATTGCTCTTTGTATTCAAATTTAGCTAAATCAGGATGTTCATAATTTGCCGTATCTATATAATCAATCCCTGCTTTTATACAAGCATCCATTAAACTCAAATCTTGATAAGGCAAAGCAACATTGAGTAAAATTTGCGCTCCTGTTTTCTTGATAAGTTCTACAACCGCATTGCTATCATCAGCATCAATTTGCGCTGTTTCAATTTGAACCCCTAAACGCTCTTTGATAAAAGTAGCGATTTCATCACATTTGCTTTTTGTTCTACTAGCTAAAGTGATTTTGCTAAAAGTATCAGAATTCATTGCGCATTTTACAGTAGCCACACGACTTACTCCACCTGCGCCTATGATTAAAAGATTTTTCATTCCTATCCTTCAAAAATTTTTTTGATTTTATCAAATTTAAACTAAAAATTGATAATATCAAAACTTATTTTCTCTTCTAAATCATAACTTGAGCTCACCAAAATAAAAAAAATTATATTTTTATAAAGTAATTTTAGCCTACAAAAAGCCCCTAAAAATTCTTTTTGTAAAATTTTAGCCTCAAAGCGATTTCCTATTTTAAGCTCTGCATAACCAAAAATATAATTTTTTGAAGCTATCCAAGCAAAAAATTCATCTTCTAAATCAAGTTTTTCTTCTATGATATTTAAATCAGGTAAAATTTGTGCACTTTTAAAATCAGGTTTAAAATAAAGCTCTTTAGGATTTGCATGAGCTAAAATTTTTCCTTTTTCTAAAAAAGCGATTTGATCAGACATACAATAAGCATCTTCAATATCATGAGTTACCATAATAGCCGTAATGCCTTGATTTTCTATCATTTTTTTCAATTCTCTTCTTAAATCCTGTTTTAAATTTTGATCCAAATTAGAAAAAGGTTCATCTAAAAGCAAAAGCTTACATCCTCTTGCCATAGCTCTAGCAAAAGCCACTCTTTGCGCTTGTCCTCCTGAAATTTCATCGATTTTTTTATATCTTAAATCTTCAATTTCAAAAGTTTTAAGCAAATGATTTAAAATTTGATTTTTATCTTTTTTATCATAAAGTGCAAAAAGTATGTTTTTCTCAACATTTAAATGAGGAAATAAAGCATAATTTTGAAACATCAAAGCCACTTCACCTTTGCAAGAAAACAAATCATAAGAACTAGCTTGTTCAAGCTTAGCAATAATCCTTAAAAGCGTGCTTTTTCCGCTTCCACTACCTCCTAAAATGCTTAAAAATTCTCCTTCTTTGACATGAAGATTGATATTTTCTAAAGCTTGTATTTTTCCAAAATTTTTAGATAAATTTTTAATTTCTAACATCATCTTTCCTTGTGATTTTATCCATCCAAACAACAACCATTAAAGAAAGAAAAACGATAAACAAGGAAGGCAAAGCTGCATCATAAATTCTTTCATCACTTGCAAACCAGAAAGCTTTAACACTTAAAGTTTCAAAGCCAAAAGGCGCTAAAATTCTACTTAAAGGAAGTTCTTTAATCGTATCAATAAAAACAATAATAAAAGCCAAAAATAAAAAATGTTTCATTAAAGGTGTGTGAATTTTAAAAAATAAAATAAAATAACTCGTTCTTAAATTTAAACTTGCTTCATCAATATTTAGATGAATTTTATTATATCCTCCCTCTAAAGAATAAATTGCACTCGCTAAAAAACGAATTATATAAGCAAAAACAAGAACAAGTAAAGAATTTCCCAATAAACTCATGTGAAAAAATTTATCCAAAAATACAAAAAGCACTATAATGCTAATCCCTAAAGCAGCAGCAGGTATAGAATAACCCAAAGAACTTATTTTTAAAATAAATAAATTAAAAAAATGATTTTTAACTATCCTAGAGCTAAACATCAAAAAATAAGCTAAAAAAGTGGTAATTAAAGCAGTGATTAAAGCTAAGATTATAGTTTGAAAACTGATAATATAAAATTGCGATTCAAAAAGCTTATGATCTTTTAGCCCCCAATAAACTAGCCAAATAAAAGGTAAAATAAAACCTACAAAAGCAATCATAAAACAATAAATACAGGATAGAATTTGTTTAATAGGATTTAATTTTCTTTTTTTGATAAAAAGAGCTAAATTTTGATTAAAACTATAATGATGTTTATTTTTATAATAATAATCCACATACATAATCAAAAATACAAAAAGCATTAAAATACCCGATAAAACACTAGAAGAATAAGAATCATTCAAATCATACCAGAGTTTAAAAATTCCAGCCGAAAAAGTATCCACTCCCAAATAAGCACTTGCACCATAATCACTCAAAGTTTCCATTAAAACCAATAAAGCTCCAGAAAAAATGGCAGGTCTTGCACTCAAAAGTGCCACGCGTGTAAAAATTCTAAATTCAGAATATTTCATGATTTTAGCTACTTCATAAGCCTCTTTAGCTTCACTTTTAAAAGCTGTTTTAGCAAATAAATAAATATAAGGATATAAAGAAATAGCCAAAACAAAAATAACACCATAATGATTGAAAAAATCTATCCTAAAGCCAAAATTTTCGTGAAAAAATCCTTGAAAATCCATAATTCCCACATAAACAAAGGCTAAAATATAAGCAGGTATGGCTAAGGGTAAAATGAGTAATTTTTCTAAAATTTTACAGAAATAAAAATCATAATTTGCAATCAAATAAGCAGAACTCACACCCAAAATCAAGCTTAAACACAATACTCCCATGCTAATTATAAAAGTATCTTTGATGAATTTTAAAAATAAATAATCAAAAAAATGACTCAAATTTTCTTTAATAGATGAAAATTGGGTTAAATCACTTGTATTAAAATTTTGAAATAAAATATAAAAAAGTTCAGCAAAAATACCAAAAATAGGTAAAGCAAGAAAAAGGGCAAGTAAAATTGCCCCGAGTTTATAGTATTTTAAGGTTTTATACATTATCTAAAACCGACTTCATCGTAAATTTTAACCGCTTCTTTAATATTTTCTGCTATCTTACTCACAGGGATTTGATCTTCTTTGAAAGTTCCAAAATCTTTTACCGTTTGGCGTAATTCTACATCATTTCTTATAGGAAATTCATAATTACTATCAGTAAGAATTTTTTGAATTTCAGGACTTAACATAAATTCCATAAATTTTTTAGCCGCATCTTGATTTTTACTTGATTTTGTCATAGCAATACCGCTAATGTTAATATGCGTTCCTCTATTGTCTTGATTAGGAAAAATAATACCCAAAGAATTCCCCACTTCTACATCTTTTGGATTTTTAGAATTCTTTAAAAGCCCTATATAATAAGTATTCATAACTGCAAATTTAGCTTCGCCTGCAAATACTTGTCTGGCTTGATCTCTATCCCCACCCTTTGGATTTGTCGCAAGATTTTCAAGCACACCTTTAGCCCATGCTTTAGCCTCTTTATTTCCGTCATTAGCTATAATAGATGCTAAAAGAGTTTTGCTATAAGGAGCTGTAGCACTTCTCATAACAATTTCTCCTTTAAATTCAGCTTTTGCTAAATCTTCATAATTTTTCATTTTGCTAATATCGATATTTGCGTTTTTGTTGTAAGCAATAATTCTTGCTCTTTTTGTAATCGCAAACCATTCTTTATCCTTATCTCTTAAATGAGCGGGTATAAATTCTTCTAAATATTTTGATGAAACAGGGGATAAAAGTCCTAAATTCTTAGCTTCTGTAAGATTTGAAATATCAGCTGTGATGAAAATATCAGCAGGAGAATTACTTCCTTCAAGAGAAAGTCTTTTAATAAGTTCTGAAGCTTTAGCTTGAGTATGATTGACCTTAATACCTGTTTTTTCTTCGAATTTTTTTATGATTTCAAAATCAGCATTATAATGTCTTGCTGAGTAAATATTAAGCTCACTAGCACCTAAAAATGAAACAGCTGTTAAAAACATAAAGAAGATTTTTTTCATATTTTATCCTTTAATTGAGAATTATACTCGGTTTTATTAAGATCTTTAAAATCGGTATGAGAATGTTCAGAGCAAGCAAAAGCAAAGCCAACGCATAGTAAAAATAAAATTATTTTTTTCATAGATATTAATTCCTTTTAGATATTTTGATAAGAAATATTAATATTAAAAAGTAAATATAAAGTAACTTAATGACTTTATAACTGATAAATATTTTCATTTTATTATAATAAATTTTGATATTAATTATAAATAATTAAATCTTAATATAAATATTTAAGAGTATTTTTATATATAAAATATTAATATTCAATATCAAAAATAAACGACTAAGAAAGTAACAATAATGACAAAATTTTATATTATACTAGGCACGCTATTTATAGGTTTTATATTTAATGCTTGTGCTGTTTTGCAAAAATCATCTCCACTTCAAGAAAATAAAGATTTTTATATACTTGATGCTTATACTCAAAAAAAGATTTCTTTTGAAGATATGATTTTAGAATTGCTAAAAGCAGATGTGATACTGCTTGGTGAAAAACATGATGAGGTTAAACATAAGATAAGCCAAGTTATGATTTTTAATGCTTTAGAAGGAAATTTAAGTTCTCAAAATATCAGCTTTGATGTAGCTTTAGAAATGTTAGCAAGCACAGAGCAAAATCACTTAGATAAAGCTTTTAAAAATAAAAAAAACATTAAGGCTAACGAACTTGCTAATGCCTTAAATTGGGATAAGGTCTGGAAATGGAAAGATTATGAGCAATTTGTCAATGTGGTTTTTTATTCAAAGTCAAAAATATTAGGTGCAAATCTTTCACGCTCAGAAATTACAAGTATTTATAATGGGGCTCAGCCCTTAAAAGGTTATGTTTCAACCACAAATGAAGTAAAAAAACAACTTTTTGACATTATATCCTTAAGCCATGAGTTAAATCCTGAAGAAAATAAAAAATTGCTAGATAAATTAGTAGAAATTCAGCAATTCAAAGACAGGCGTATGGCGGATGTATTGGTTCATCATCCAAATAAAGTTTTATTGCTAGCTGGAAGCTATCATACAAGTAAAAAAATAGGAATTCCTTTACATATACAAGATTTTAAAAGCAGTAAAAAAATAGTTGTAGTGAATTTAAACTATGGAGGAATGGATTTAAAAGACAGTGATTATACTTTTATTTATTATTAAGGAAAAATTAATGAAAAAATTAAGTTTATTTTGTGTTATGGGTTTATATTTTGCTAATTTTGCTTTTTCCGAAGAATTAGAATTTGATAGTCTTGAAATTTCAGGCTCAAAAATCAAAAATGATGAAAAACCCTTTGTAACTCCCGGAGCAACAAGCACAAGAGATAATTTAAATTCAAGCACTCAAAGTATAGATTCTATAGTGCGTAGTATTCCTGGTGCTTATACTCAAGTAGATCAAGCGCAGGGGGGGGGGTTCAGTAAATATTCGCGGTATGACAGGACTTGGAAGAGTAAATACACAAATTGATGGTGTAACTCAAACTTTTTTTGGTTCTGCAAGTGATGATAGCTTTCATGGGCAAATTGGAACTTCAAGTTTTACAGCTCCAATAGATAAAAATTTTTTAGTCGCCTTAGATGTTAATCGTGGAACTTTTAGCGGGGCAAATGGAGCTAATGCTTTAATGGGTTCGGCTAATTTTAGAACTATAGGCGTAGATGATATAGTACAAGAAGGAAGAGTTTTTGGTTTTTTGGGAAAATACTCTTATGGTAGCAATGCTATAGGACCTAATTTTATGGGTGCTATAGCAGGAAAAATTATGTTAGAAAATAATGCTAATTTAGGCATTTTATTTGCTTATAGTGGGCAAAATGTTTCTCAAAATTATAAAATCGGAGGTGGAGGCTATATAGGCGATCAAAAACCCCCATTTGACACTGATGATGGCACTCCAGATGATAATTTAGCAGCACCTATAAATCCAAACAATCTTTATAATCAGCCTAGAAGTCAGCTCTTTAAAGTAGAATACAAATCTGATATCAGTGAGGCGATTTTAAACTATAGAGCTTATAATAACAATCTTGCGGGTAGAAAGATTACAAATGATACTTATCAAATTGACTATCGTTTAAATCCTGATTCTAATCTTTTGGATTTAAAATTTTTATTTGCTTATAATGATGGAAAGCAAAAGTATAATCAAGACAAGACTTGGGGTTATCACAATATGAGTGGAATTAAAACTAAAAATCGAGCGGTAACTTTTGATCTTAGCAATACCATGAATAAAGAATTTTCACAAGATTCAAATTTGTATTTTACTTATGGGGTTAATATTTTAAATAATCATTATAGCAATGATTTTCCAGAAGATAGAGTGCTTTTGCCTTATATTTTGACTAGTTTTTATCCTAAAGGAAAACAAGATATTAAAACCTTTTATTTGGATACGAGTTTTACAAAGGGAATTTTCACCCTAAATTCTAATGTCAATTGGATCAATGCACAATTAAGTGGATATAAGGGAGTTTGTAGTATGGCTAATTCTTATTGTCAGCCAAAAAATGCGACAAATTTAGAAAAGGATTACAATAATTTTAATTATTTTTTAATGCTTTCAGCAGATATCCATCCACTTTTTAATCCTTTTATTTCTTATTCTAAAAGCCATAGAATCCCAAATGTCCAAGAGTATTTTTTTACCCATGATGTAAATGAGGGGGAGCATAATATGAACACATTTTTAAGGGCTGAAAGTGCAAATACTTATCAAATCGGTTTTAATTCTTTTGCACATGAAATTTTAAACAATAATGATACTTTAGGTTTTAAAGTGCTTTATTATGATACTAAGGTAAAAAATTATATTTATAATAGAAGATATTGGCTAAAAGCTGACAAAGCTATTTTTATTATGCAATTAAATGATGATGAAAAAGCTAAATTTCATGGAGTTGAGCTTGAATTCAAATATGATACAGGATTTTTTTATTCTATACTATCTTATACTTATCAAAAATCCAAGCATAAATTTTCAGATACAGAATCTTTAGAAACAGGTGGAGCGCAATCAGGCCAAAGCCAATTTGCTCAACTTCCAGAGCATTATGCTAATCTTGATATGGGTGTAAGATTATTTGAAGAAAAACTGACTCTAGGAGCTCTTGCCAAATACACAGGAAAAGCAAAGAGAATAGCTCCTGTAGGCAGTTTGGAAGATGATCCAAATAATCCTGATGCTATGGCTCCGCTTAAAACTACAGATAAATTACCAAAAATACCAACTATCGTTGATCTTTATGCAAATTATAAAATTTTGAAAAACTTTACAATCAAAGCAGAGATACAAAATTTATTTGACAAAAACTATATGGATGCGCTTTATACTTATAATACTGGTGATAGTCAAAATGTTGGAGGGTTATTTAATCCTATTTATATTTATAATAATTCTGCTCGCGGTCGTACTTTTATAGTAAGTTTTGAATATAAATATTAAGGAATATACAAATGTTAAAAAAAATGTTTTTATTTTGTTTTTATTGTTAAATTTAAATGCAACAGATACAAATTTATCTTTTGATTCTTCTAAGATAGAAACCGAAGCACCTAAAATAGAGCTTTCTCTTTCTAGTCTTTATCAAAATGCTGATGAGGTGGTAAAAGGTGTTATTTATATATTGGTTTTATTTTCCATTTTAGCATGGGCAGTTTTTATTTCTAAGCTTATGCAATTTTATTTTATGAAAAAAAATTTAGACTCATCTATACAAAAGATAAAAGAATTAAAAAATCTCAATGAATTAGATCAGACAAAGGATTTTGCAGGTGTTTTATCTTTAGAAATTCAAGATGAGCTTGAAAAAAGTGAATATAAAAATGATCATATAAAAGAGCGTATAGAATTGCGTTTGCAAAATACCATCTCAAAGCAAATCACAGCAAGCAAAAATGGCTTGAGTTTGCTTGCGAGTATAGGTGCTAGCGCACCTTTTATAGGGCTTTTTGGAACAGTTTGGGGAATTATGAATGCATTTATAGGTATAGCAAATCTTGGCAATGCTTCTTTAGCAGTCGTTGCGCCTGGTATAGCTGAAGCCTTGTTTGCTACAGCTTTTGGCTTGATAGCTGCTATCCCTGCGGTGCTTTTTTATAATTATCTTACAAGAAAAAATTTAAAACTTATGCACCATTTAGATGAGCTTGCAAATTTTGTCTATATACTTTTTCATAGGAGTTATTTTAATGATAAAAACTGAAATGGCTCACAAAGAAGAGGAGTTAAGTGAGATCAATATAACTCCTTTTATAGATATTATGCTTGTATTATTGATTGTTTTTATGGCTGTTACTCCTCTTATCACAAGTTCTATCAAAATAGAATTACCCAAGAGTTCGCAGCAAGCAGAGGATAAGCTTAAAAATCCCATCATACTTTATTTAAATACTGATAATACTTTGGCTATTAATGATGATAAATTAAGCCTAGAAAATCTTTCAAGTGCTTTAGATATAAAAATCAAAGGCAATAAAGAAGAAATTATTTATTTTCATATCGATAAAAGTGTAAAGTATGAAGATATTATGCAAGTAATGCAAAAATTAAAAGAGAATGGCTATGGAAAAATAGCTCTTTCAAGTAAAAAGATGGATTAGTATGAAGTCTAGTGTGATTTTTGGGTTTGTGTTAAGTTTGATATTACATGCTTTAGTATTAATATTTTTCCTTTTTTCTTTTTATACTCAAGAAAAATCAAGTGGTGTTGATTTTAAACAAGGATTAGAATTTACTTCCATTATGATGGTATCAGAGCTTCCTATCGGGGAATTAAAAGAAGTTTCGATTGATCAAAAAAAGAGTAATTCTCAAGATAAAAACAAAAAACAAGACGAAAGAATAAATCTTGATTCTCAAGATAAAAATGCTGTATTAAAAGTTCAAAAAAAGATTAAAAAGCAAGATAAAAACCAAGCTCAAAAAGAAATAGCTAATGCAAGTGAAAATTCAAAATTTAAAAATGAATCGCTCAGTGCTCCGCTACAAAGTAATGAAGATAAAACACAAACTATAGTAAGTGGCAATGCTAAAGAACAAGTTAAAAGCTATCAAGCTTTGCTTATGGCTCATTTGACTAAATTTAAAAAATATCCTCAAGAAGCGATAATGCAAAAACAAGAAGGCGTTGTAAGAATTCGCGTAAGCATTGATGAAAGCGGAAATGTCTTAAGCAAAGAGCTTAAAAAATCTTGCCCTTATGCAGCGCTCAATAATGAAGTTTTAAGTTTATTTAAAAGAGCTTCTCCATTGCCAAAACCGCCTAAAGAAATGTTAAAAAATGGTGATAAAATCAGTTTTATTATGCCTATTGATTACAATATTAAAGACTATTTAGGTAAAAAATAAACTTTTGATTAAAAAAAGTTTATTAGAATTTTTATTTTAAAGGTGATAATATGTTCTCTTCGTTTTTTAAAAGTAAAAAATGGGCTTTATGGGCTTATTTAGGACTTTTTTTACTGTTATTTTTCTTATATATACAAACAAGCTTAAATGTTGCAATCAATTCATGGTATAGTGATTTTTACAATGTTTTACAAAAGCCAAAAATAGAACTTTTGGATTCTAATTCAACACAAAAAATAGAAACTAATTTTGAAAATAATGCCACTTTAATTCAAGAGGCTAATCAAAGAGCTGAGCAAAATTTCCAAAAAGCTAATTTTATCAATAAAGGCGCATTGTATTATTATCAAAATTTATTAGAATATTTTTTCAACTCTAGGGCTATGATTGAAAAGCCAAATTATTCAGCAAATGATTTTTATGCTTTGATTTTAGTTTTTTTGGCTATTGCTATTCCTTATGTTTTAATCGCTACGATTAATATCTATTTTGCTAGCGTCTATGCTTTTAAGTGGCGTGAGGCTATGACTTTTTCTTATTTAAAATTTTGGAAAAATAAAGATGACAATATAGAAGGAAGTTCGCAAAGAATTCAAGAAGATACTTATAATTTTTCTAAAATCGTAGAGAGTTTAGGACTTAGTTTTATAAAAGCTTTGATGACCCTTGTAGCATTTATTCCGATTTTATGGAGTTTAAGTGATGTTGTGAGTAAAGCTTTATTTGCAAATTTAAGCGAAAATTCTTCTTTTTATTTTTTAAAAAACATTGATGGTTTGCTTGTTTATATTGCACTTTTGATTTCTTTAGGAGGCTTGGTTGTGTCATGGTTTGTAGGTATTAAACTACCCGGACTTGAATATAACAAT
This sequence comes from Campylobacter sp. CFSAN122748, assembly GCF_045277125.1. Lineage (NCBI taxonomy): Bacteria > Pseudomonadati > Campylobacterota > Epsilonproteobacteria > Campylobacterales > Campylobacteraceae > Campylobacter > Campylobacter sp. CFSAN122748. The sequence goes on from NZ_CP116953.1 coordinate 214,941, forward strand.
CAAAAAGCTGAAGCCGCCTTTAGAAAAGAGCTTGTTTATGCTGAGGATAATCGCAAAGAATACGCTAAAAATGAGACGATGATAGAGCTTTTTACAGGGCTTAAATTTAACTATAAAAGACTTTTTTTACATTATGGATATTTTAATATTTGGCTCATTTTATTTGAGCAAATGATAGTTATAGTGCCATTTTTAATCATGGCACCAGGGCTTTTTGCTGGAGCTATAGGACTTGGTATTGTAATGCAGATTAATAATGCATTTGATCAAGTGCGAAGCTCTTTTAGTATTTTTATCACAAACTGGACAACTATCACTCAACTTAGAAGTATATATAAGCGTTTAAAAGAATTTGAGAAAAATATTTCTTATAAGTCTTAGTTTTTTCTTATAAAATACAAGAAAAAATTCAAATATTAAATTTACTTTTAATTGTGTATAATAAGGTTTAATAATATTTTATTTCTTAAGGAGCTTCATTGGACCCCAGTCAGGTTTTGGATTTAAACCAAACTTCTACAGCATCTTTTGATGCAGGATATTCTATACTTATGGTTGTTGTTGCACTTGCTCTAGTGTTTTTAAATGGTTTTTTTGTTTTGTCTGAATTTAGTATTGTTAAAGTACGTCGTTCCAAGCTTGAAGAGATGGTAAAAGAAAAAAAAGCTGGTGCCAAGAAAGCTTTGGAGGTTACTTCAAGACTTGATACTTATCTTAGTGCTTGTCAATTAGGAATCACTTTAAGTTCTCTAGCTCTTGGTTGGATAGGTGAGCCTGCTATTGCAAAAATGCTAGAAATTCCGCTTATTAATCTTGGTTTTAGCACTGTTATTATCCATACTATGGCTTTCATTATTGCTTTTAGCATTATTACTCTTTTACATGTGGTTTTAGGAGAACTTGTGCCAAAAAGTATAGCTATTGCAGTTGCAGATAAAGCGGTTTTATTTATAGCTAGACCTCTTCATTGGTTTTGGATACTCTTTTTGCCTTGTATTAAAATTTTCGATTTTTTAGCAGCTATAAGTTTGAAACTTTTTGGAATAAAACCTGCTAAAGAAAGCGAGCTAACTCATAGCGAAGAAGAAATTAAAATCATAGCAAGTGAGAGTCAAAAAGGTGGAGTTTTAGATGAATTTGAAACAGAGATCATACGCAATGCTGTTGATTTTTCAGATACTGTTGCTAAAGAGATTATGACTCCTAGAAAAGATATGATTTGTCTAAATAAACAAAAAAGTTACGAAGAAAATATGCAAATCATTTGTGAACATAAACATACTCGCTTTCCTTATATTGATGGCTCTAAAGATACTATTTTAGGTATGATACACATACGAGATATAATACAAAATGAATTAAGCCATAAAAGTCAAAATTTAGATACTTTTGTTAAACCTTTGATTTTGGTTCCTGAAAATATCAGCATTTCAAAAGTACTTGTAATGATGAATAAAGAACGCTCTCATACTGCATTAGTAGTTGATGAGTATGGTGGAACTGCTGGAATTTTAACCATGGAAGATATCATGGAAGAAATTATTGGCGAAATTAAAAGCGAGCATGAAGAAGACAGCTATAAAAAACTTGCTGAAAATATCTATGAATTTCAAGGACGATGCGATATAGAAACTGTTGAAGAAATGCTTGTAATAAACTATGATGAAGACTTAGAACAAGTTACTATAGGTGGATATGTATTTAATCTTTTAGGACGCTTGCCTATAGTAGGAGATCGCATTGAAGATGAACTTTGTTACTATGAAGTTAAAAAAATGGACGGGAATTCTATAGAGCGTGTTAAGGTGGTTAAAAAAACAAATAAAGATGAAGAATAAGCCTCTTTAGGCTTATTTCTTTTTGTAAATTTGGTTTTTAATTTCTATACACTCAAAACCTTTTTTATCTAGTGTAACTATGCGTAAATATCCACCATCATCTATTTTACCCTCGCATAAAAATACTCTTTTGGCTATTTTCATAGGAAGTTTTTCTTTATTTCTGTGTCCAAAGATTTGATAAAGATTGTCCGAGGTAAAATTACAAAATTGATTTGCTATTTTTTGACTGTCTTCATATCCACCTACACCATAAATAAAATCATGGCTTGGTATAAAACTTATTTTTTCAGGTTTGGAGGGTATAAAATTTACTCCTCCATGTGAACAAAATATGAATTTATTTTGGAATTTGTAGTATAAACATTCTTTTAGATGAGGATAGAGTTTTCTAGCATCTCTTGGAGTAAGTTTTTCTTTTCTAAAATCCTTTAAAGTATTTTCATTAAATTCTTTGGAATTTGACAATTCTCCATTAGCCCATTCTATAAGATGTCTTTCGTGATTTCCTTCTAATAAGCATACATTTTCTTTTTCGCAAATTTTTAAAAGAAATTTTATTACTTTGCCATTTTCTATACCTCTGTTGATATAATCTCCCAAAAATATATAAAATTCATCTTCTTTGATTGTTTTAATGTATTCTTTTAAAACACTATAACAACCTTGTAAATCTCCTATATGATGAATTTTTTTATATTTGCTTAAATTTGGCATTTGGTAAAGACATTTTTTCCAGTCGCTCGAGTCTAAAATTGGGTATTTTTTTGGATTTTTTTTGAGTAAATCTTGAGTTTTTTCCAAAAGAGCATAAGGGATGATATATCCATTTTTTTTAGCTTCTAAAAGATTTTTTTCTTGACATTGTTTTAAAGAGCTATCAAAAACAATAACATACATTTTATAGCGATATTGTTTAGCTAAGTCTTTGTAAATTTTTAATGTTTCATTGTAAGCGTTTATGATGCAAAACTCACCTTTTTGCATACGCATTTCTAGAAGTTTGAGTAAAATTTTACTCAAATCTTCATCATTTTTAACATTTAAAATTTTATATTCACTGACTATATTTTTAACGCTTCCTGATAAAAGACGCAAAGCATTTAAATCAAGTGTATAATTTTGAAGTTTATTATTTTTGATAAATTCTTCTTGTCCTGCGTAATAATTCCCTCTTAAAACAAGTAAGATTCGCACATTCTTTGCCTAGATTTTCTTTAAAAATTCAGTTTTTAAAACAATAACGCCAAATTTATCTACTCTAGCCTCAATTTCACCTTCTTTAGAAGTGAGCTTAATATTTTTTATAGTAGTTCCACGTTTTAAAGTTGTACTTGCACCTTTAACCTTAAGATCTTTTATTACACTCACGCTATCACCTGTGTTAAGTTCTATTCCATTAGCGTCTTTAGCCATTTTTTTCCTTTCTTTGATCTAAAATATTTAAAATTTGCACCACTAAAGCAAAAGCCATAGCGGTATAAATATATGCCTTATCAATATGAATATCAAAACTTTCAGCAACTAAAACTACGCCTATTAGCACCAAAAAAGCTAAGGCTAAAATTTTAATGCTTGGATATTTTTCAACAAAATCTGCTATAGGTTTAGAAGCAAAAAGCATCACAGCTACTGCGATAATAACAGCGATAATCATGATGGTTACATCTTGAGCAATTCCTACTGCGGTAATAACACTATCAAGCGAAAACACTATGTCAATCACAGCAATTTCAGCTACAACTATCCAAAGTTTATTGCTTGCTTTAAAATGACTTTGACTTTCTTCTTGATGAGAAATTTGCTCTTTAATTTCTTTAATAGACTTTACAATCAAGAAAAGCCCACCTAGTAAAAGAACTAGATCTCTTCCTGAAATTTCATTGTCTAATACACTAAACAAAGGTGTTACAAGTTTCATCACCCAAAAAAGAGATAAAAGAAGTAAAATTCTTGTAATCATTGCAAAAGCTAAACCTAAGATACGTCCTTTATCACGATGTTCAGGGGGTAGTTTGCTTACTAAAATAGCTAAAAAAATGATATTATCTATCCCTAGTACAATTTCAAGAGCACTTAAAGTAGCTAAAGTAATCCAAGCATCAATACTAAATATCCATTCAAACATAAATTTCCTTGAAAATTTTAAAATTTTTTAAAGCGATATTTTATAGTTTTAAAGCAAATACCTTTAATTCTTTAAGAAAAAATTTCAATCACACTTAAGGGTAAAATTTCATGTTCTAGACTATGAATTTTTTCTTCAAATTCTTCAAAACTCAAATTTCTTTTTTCAAAAGCTTTTTGAGCTATAATCATTCCACCATCAAGTTCTTCACTGACCCAATGCACACTCACACCAGCCACTTTCATATCACTTTCATAACTTTCTTTAATTGCATGTGCTCCTTTAAAAAGGGGTAATAAAGAAGGATGAAGGTTAATTGCCTTAATATTTTTTGTAAAAACAGGACTTAAAATTCTCATAAAACCTGCCAATACAGTAAGATTTGCTCCACTTTCTTTGATTTTTTGTACCAAAATCGTATCAAATTCTTCACGAGTATTATAAGCCTTATGATCAATAATTACAGTATTAAGACCAAATTTTTTTGCTCTTTGTATACCAAAAGCATTTTTTTTATTGCAAAGGCAAAGTACTACTTCATAGGTATTTTCCCCTATGGTTTTTTTATGAAGTTTTTCTAAAATATTTTCTAAATTACTTCCATTTCCACTAAAAAGTACAGCTAATTTTACAAGCATTTTAATCCTTTGATAAGTTTTAAAGCGTCAAAGCTATTTTTATTAAATTTATATTTTTTTGCAACAAGTCCATGAGCTAAAGTAGCATTTTTTGCTGCTTCTAAAGCGCTAAAACCAAAACCTAAATGTGCAGCAATCATTCCACTTAAAACATCTCCACTCCCACCTTTAGCTAAGGCTTGATTTCCTAAATTTCCAACAAATAATTTTTCTTTTTGCACAATAATAGGATTTGCTCCTTTTAAAACAAGAACACAATCATAATTTTGCGAAAATTTTCTAGCATAGAAAAAGCGATTTTTTTGCAATGTTTCTATATCTAAATCCTCATCAAAGCACATTTTATAAAGTTTTATAAATTCTTTTGGATGAGGGGTTATAACGACATCTTTTCTGTTTAAATACCAAAGCAAAGCTTCACTTAAAAAGCAGTTTGCATCCAAGATCAAAGGAGTGTTTTGCAAAATTTCATCTTTTAGAAAATCCAAATTTTCAAGCCCCATACCTAAAGCAATAGCACTTGCATTATTTTCAATTTTTTCTTTTAACATCAAAAGAGGCGAGAAGCTTTTTTGCGCTACTAAAGAAACAAGACCTGCTCCAAAATTTAAGGCTCCAAGTCCTGCTAAAGTTCCAGCGCTTGCATTGGCAACTATATAAATATGGCCAAAATTTCCTTTATTGGCGTTGATTTTTCTATCTATAGTTTTTAAATCTTTTTTTTCAAGCAAAAAAGCTTGAGAATTAGAGTAAAATTTCTTAGAGCTAATGCCTAAATTGGCTATTTTAATCCTTCCTACAAATTCCTTAGCAAAATCTTCAAGTAAAATTTCCTTTAAAACTCCCATACAAAGTGTAATATCAGCTTTAAAACAAGGATAAAATCCCAAATTTGTAGGTATATCACAAGCTATTTTTAAAGCCTTGCTTTGACTAACTTTTTGAATGATTAGACTTGTTTTTTCATCTAAGCAACGATTTGAACCTGTGCCTAAAATACAATCAATAATAATATGAAATTTTTTAAAATTGGGTTCTTTTTTACAAAATTTAAAAGCATAATTTTGTAAAATTTGCTCTTGTTTTTTAAAAAGCGTATTTTCTTTAAAGCCTATTTTATAAGCTTTAGCGTGTTTTAAATTTCTTAAAGCCACCAAGCCATCTGAAGCATTGTTGCCCCCGCCTAATAAAAAAAGTATTTTTACTTTTTTAATCTTGCGTTGAATGCGGATTTTTTTAGCTTCTTTTTTAATCAGCTTAGCTAAATTTAATCCCGCATTTTCCATTAAAATAAGCTCATCTAAGCCTTTATTTATAGCATTTTGTTCTAAAATTTTTATATTATCAATAATAGCTTTCATAATCTTTTTTCACCAAAAAATATATATTTTTTTCTCTTTCTTCTTCAAATTTTTTCATTTTAGGTAAAAATTTCTGGATCAAAGCACGAAAATTCTTAAAACCATAATTTTGCGGATGAAAATCCGAGTATTTGCGGTTCATATTAGTGCGGATTTGTGCATATTCGGCACGCCCTTTTTCATCGATAAGCTGTTCGGTGATATTGATTAAAGCTCTTAAATAATCCTTACTTAAAATATCTTCTTTTTTACTCTCATCTTTATCTAAATAAAAAAATTCACTAAAAGCATTTACATAGGATTTTATAGACTTTTCAAGCCCCATTCCTATAACTTGTTTTTTATTTTCTCTTAATTTTTGAATGAGTGAAGTATAATCACTATCGCTTGAAACAATAACAAAAATATCTATATTTTTTTCATAAAATATGGACATGATTTCAGTGATTAAATACATATCGCTTGAGTTTTTGTTGGCTGCAAAATTAAATTGTTGCATAGCGATTAAAGAATATTCAGCAATTTGCTCTCTCCAACCTTGTATATTTTTTTGAGTCCAATCCCCATAAATGCGTTTAATGATAACCTCTCCATAATCTGAAGCGATATCAAAAATACTTTTAGCGTATTTTGCAGGGATATTTTCTGCATCTATAAAGATAGCTATACTTTTATTTTCCATTTTAATTCCTTGCTCTAAAGCTTAAAGCTTCTAAAATATGGGTTTTGTTAATATTAAGACTTTGTTCTAAATCCGCTATACTTCTTGAAACTTTTAAAATTTTATTAAGCGATCGCAAAGAAAGATTATAACGTGAAATTGCTAAATCTAGCGTATCTTTGGCATCTTTTTCCAATACACAAAAACGACTTAAATCTTCATCTTTTAATTTCCCATTAAATTCTTTTTGCCCCCGTTTTTTACTAAAAATAAAAGCTTGTAAAATTTTTTCACTCATTTCTTTAGAACTTATACTCGTTTTATCATCCTTGCTGATCTCATCCATAGCTACATAAAGATCAATCCTATCCATAATAGGAGCTGAAATGTGATTTTTGTATTTTTTAATCTCATTTTCACTACAAACACAAGAAAGATTTTTAGAAAATAAATTTCCACAAGGACAAGGATTTTGGGCAGCTATAAAGCTAAATTTTGTTTCATAAGTGATTTTAGAATTTACTCTTGAAATATGAATTTTATGATCCTCCAAAGGTTCTCTTAAACTCTCTATGATTTGCTTGTTAAAATGTGGAAATTCATCAAAAAACAATACTCCACCATTTGCAAGTGCGACTTCTCCAATTCTAGCATTTTTTGTTCCTCCGCCAAAAATACTTGCTCTTGTAGAAGTATGATGAGGATGACGAAAAGCACGAATTTTAGTAAATTCACAATCTTTTGAATCTAAAGACATATAAGCATTTTGCGTTAAAATTTCACTTAAACTTTGAGGAGGCATGATATAAACAAGGCGTTTAGCACACATACTTTTACCACTTCCTGGACTTCCTTCAAGTAAGATATTATGCATACCTAAAGCAGCTATCATACAAGCTCTTTTAGCTTTTTCCTGCCCTTTGATATCTTTAAAATCAAGTTTAAAATCCATATTTTGTAAAAAAATTTCATTTTCTATTTGTAAAGGACTTGCGAATAAAGGATGATTGTGAGAAAAACGAAAATTTTCATAATTTTTTTCTTTAAAAAACTCTATTGCTTCATTTAAATTTTCAAGTCCATAAACCTCTAAATTTGGTATCATGGAAGCTTTTTGTGCTATACTTTTTGGAACAACGATTTTAGCTTTTTTAATTTTAGCAGAAAGAAACAAAAGCAAAGAAAAAAGCTCATTTGTGCTTTTAATACTTCCATCAAGTCCTAATTCTCCTACTACAAAAAAGTCATCTAATTCTTCATTTTGCAAAAGGATTAATAAAGCGATAGCCAAATCAAAATGCGACCCCTTTTTTGGGATGCCTGAAGGACTAAGATTAATAGTAATTTTTTTAGCAGGAAAAGCAAAATCACAACTTAAAAGCGTGGCTTTGATGCGTTCGACACTTTCCTTAATCGCTACACTTGCAAGTCCTACTATGCTTAAATTTGGCAAACCTCTTGTAAAAGTGGATTCTACCTCTATAATGTCTAAGCCTTCATGAAAGCTTATGCACTTTAGTTTTTTCATTTCTCTTTTTTATGATTTTTCTTCTTTTTCTTAAATTCTTTATCGAATTTTTGACGCTTAGCAAAAGAAATTTTTTCTATAAATAAATGTCCATTCAAATGATCATTTTCGTGTTGAATAGCTACAGCTAAAAAACCTTTTGCTTCAAGTTTTTTAAATTCTCCAAAGCGATCTTGATATTTAAGCAAGATATGATTATAGCGTTTTACTTCTTCGAAAAAATCTGGCACACTCAAACATCCTTCTGTGCAAGTGATCATTTCTTCATCTAAAGGAATAATTTCAGGATTAATAATCTCTAGTAAATCTTCTTTTTTTTGTTCATCATTTTCATCAAAAATATTTACAAGTAAAACACGCAAAGGAATATCCACTTGAATAGCTGCTAAACCTACTCCATTACTTGCTATCATAGTTTCATACATATCATCAAGCAAGGTGTGAAGTTCTGTATCAAATTTATTTACAATTTCAGAGTTTAAAAAAAGTCTAGGATTAGGATAAGTGATAATTTTTCTAACCATTAAAAAACCTTTGTTTTAAATGATCTCCAAAGAAATCATTTAAAACTTTTTTCCAAAACCTTATCAATCAGCCCATATTCTTTAGCTTCTTGTGCTGACATGAAAAAATCTCTTTCTGTATCTTTTGCTATTTTTGCAACTTTTTGCTTAGTATTTTTTGCCAAAATATCATTAAGTATAGTTTTAAGTCTTAAAATTTCTTTGGCTTGAATTTCAATATCTGTGGCTTGACCTCTAGCTCCACCTAAAGGTTGATGAATCATAATGCGTGAATTAGGCAAAGCAAAGCGTTTTCCTTCTGCACCACAACTAAGCAAAAATGCTCCCATAGAAGCAGCTTGTCCTATGCAAATCGTACAAACATCAGGTTTGATATAGTTCATAGTATCATAAATACTAAAACCACTTGTAATTACACCACCTGGAGAATTAATATAAAGATAAATATCTTTTGTAGGATCTTCAGCTTCTAAAAAAAGAAGTTGTGCTACGATAGAAGCAGCAAGTTCATCATGAATTTCGCCACTTAACATAATAATTCTATCTTTTAAAAGACGTGAATAAATATCATAACTTCTTTCACCACGACTAGATTTTTCAATAACATAAGGAATAAACATTATTTATCTTCTTTCTCTTTTTTGCTCGCTTTTTCCGATTTTTCTGTTTTTGGCATAAAAATATCATTAAAAAGTTTTTCTTCAATCAAAGCCATTTTCACAGCAGGTAAAGCTCCTTGTTTTTTATAGCTTTCTAAATGCTCTTTTGGATTCATACCATAGCGATATGCTTCAAAATAAATCGCTTGAATCAATTCTTGATCATTTACCTCAATCTTACGCAATTTTGCAAGCTCATCAATAATAAAAGTAAGTGTTACACTTTTTTGCGCTTCTTCTTTAAAAGAATCACGTTTTTCTTGGTATTTTTCTTTACTTGCTTTAAGCTCTTCAATTTCTTTTTCGCTAAAAGTATTAAAAGCCGCACGCATCTGCATATCAGTTTCTTGTTCTACTATGCCTTTAGGTAAATCAAAATTATATTTTTCAATCAAAGCATCTGCAAATTTGCCTTTTAATTCATCATTTACAAGTTTGAAAAGTTTTTCATTTTTGATTTGCTCTTTTAATTTTTCATCTAAAACTTCAACACTAGCTTTTTCTTCTCCTGGTAAAAGTTTTTTAAGCATTTCATCATCAAGTTCTGGAATTTTAAGCTCTTGAATTTCATGTAGTTTTACTTTAAATACTGCATCTTTACCCGCTAAATGCGCTGCGCCGTATTCTTTAGGGAAAGTTACTTTGATATCTTTTTCTTCACCTATTTTCATTCCTACCATACCATCTTCAAAACCTGGAATAAATTGCTTAGAACCAATTTCTAAAACATAATTTTCAGCTTTACCACCTTCAAAAGCTTTATCATCTACAAAACCTTCAAAATCAAATTTTGCAAAATCACCTTCTTTTAAAGCTCTTTTTGTTTTTATAGCTTCAGGAGTAGCAAAACGCTTTAAAAGTTCATCTTTTTTCTCATCAATTTCTTTTTTACTTACTTTTGGAGTTTGATATTCAGGGATGAGTTTTTCATAACCCTCAAGTTTGATTTCAGGTTTAAAAGAAAGTATTAATTCAGCAATAATTTCTCCATCTTTACGATCAAATTTTTCAAAATATGGCTCACCTACAAGCTCTTTATTTTCTTTTTTAAGTTCTTGTAAAGCGCTATTTACAGCGGATTTAAAAAGATTTTGTTCTGCATCTTGAGTGAGCTCTCTTTCATATCTTTTAAGTACGGCACTTACAGGAACTTTTCCTGGTCTAAACCCATCCATTTTTACACTTTTAGAAGCTTTTTTTGCTAAATTTTCTACTTCACTTTTGATCATTCCTGAAGGAATTTTTACACTAGCAGTCGCATTAACAGAATCTAGTTGCTTTGCCTTTACTTCCATAGTTTTTTCCTTATAAAATAAAATTTGCCTTCAATGATAGCAAATTTTTCCTTATTACTTGCATAAAATTTTAAAGTAATTTATGATAAAATTGCAATATTACATTATTATTAAAATATAAAAAATATTTTTGGAGAAAAATTTGCAAAAAAAATTTGAAGATTGTGTTAAAACCATACTTGAAATTATAGGAGAAAATCCAAATCGTGAAGGGCTTATTAAAACACCAAATCGTGTTTTTAAAGCTTATGAATTTCTTACTAGTGGTTATACGCAAAATGTCAAAGACATTTTAAATGATGCTTTATTTGAAAGCTCTAATAATGAAATGGTTTTGGTGCGTGATATAGAATTTTATAGTCTTTGCGAACATCATCTTTTACCTTTTTTTGGGCGTGCTCATGTAGCCTATATCCCTAATAAAAAAGTAGTAGGTTTAAGCAAAATTCCACGCCTTGTAGAAGTGTTTGCAAGAAGACTTCAAATTCAAGAACAACTTACTGAACAAATCGCACAAGCTTTAATGGAAAATGTTGATGCAAAAGGTGTGGGTGTAGTCATAGAAGCAAGACATATGTGTGTTGAAATGCGTGGAATACAAAAAGCTAATTCCACCACTACAACTTCAGCTTTACGTGGAATTTTCTTAAAAAATGAAAAAACCAGAGAGGAATTTTTTTCTCTCATAAACTCTGCTAAACAGGTAAGATTTTAATGAATCTTGAAAAACTACGCTCCAAACTTGGTAAAGAAAATTTAAGTGCTATCTTTGGAGAGATTACAAAAATTTCTGCTACGAGTATAGAAATTCGTGGGCTTAAAACAGGGGTTGGAGATATAGTGAAGCTAGTTTCCAATGAAAATGAAAATTTAAACACTCTAGCTATGGTCGTAGAAATCAAGGAACAATTTAGCTATTTAAGCCCTTTTTCTTTTATAGAAGGTTTCAAAATAGGCGATCGTGCTTTCATAAGTGATGCAGGTATGCAAATAGGCGTTAGCGATGAACTTTTAGGCAGAGTAGTAGATCCTTTTATGCGCCCAAAAGATGGTAAAGGAGCTATAGAAGTAACCAAATATATGCCTATAATGCGTGCACCTATTGATGCCATGAAAAGAGGGCTTATAGAAGAAGTTTTTCCCGTGGGTGTTAAAACCATAGACGCGCTTTTAACTTGTGGTGTAGGACAAAAACTTGGTATTTTTGCAGGAAGTGGGGTAGGAAAATCCACTCTTATGGGAATGATAGTTAAAAATTCCAAAGCTCCTATAAAAGTAGTGGCACTCATAGGAGAAAGGGGGCGTGAAATTCCTGAATTTATACAAAAAAATTTAGGCGGAAAGCTCGATGATACAGTGATTATTGTTGCTACAAGTGATGATAGTGCTTTGATGCGTAAATACGGTGCTTTTTGCGCAATGAGTGTGGCAGAATACTTTAAAGAACAGGGCAAAGATGTACTTTTTATCATGGATAGTGTAACGCGTTTTGCTATGGCACAAAGAGAAATTGGACTAGCTCTTGGAGAGCCTCCTACAACCAAAGGTTATCCGCCAAGTGTTTTAAGTCTTTTGCCTCAACTCATGGAAAGAACCGGTAAAGAAGAAGGTAAAGGCACTATAACAGCCTTTTTTACCGTTTTAGTGGATGGTGATGATATGAGCGATCCAATCGCCGATCAAAGTCGTTCTATCTTAGATGGACACATTGTTTTAAGTCGTGAATTAACAGACTTTGGAATTTATCCTCCTATTAATATACAAAACTCTGCTTCAAGGGTGATGAGTGACATTATAAGTCCTGAACATAAACTTTGGGCAAGAAAATTTAAGCGTTTAAACTCGCTTTTAAAAGAAAATGAAGTATTGCTTCGCATCGGTGCTTATCAGAAAGGAAGTGATAAAGAACTTGATGAAGCTATTTCTAAAAAAGAATTTATGCAAAAATTCTTAGGACAAAATCCTGAAGAAAGCTTCGAATTTAATCAAACTTTAGAGCTTTTAAGTCAAATTGATGCACCAAATACTCCTTTGCTACCAACTCAAAATATAAATGTAGGAAGTGCAAGTGCAACCTTGCCTAATCCTAATTTAAAATAAAATTATTTAATAAAATAATCTCCATCAAAACTGATTAAAGAATATTTTCTTTCATCGCCTATGCTTTGAGTTAGCTCTTCTATGCTTAAAAAACTTAGCGTATCAGCTTCTACATATTCACGCACTTCTTCAGCATTTTTATTTGCGCTGATAAGTTCTTCAAAAGTTGGAGTATCTATACCATAAGTATCAGGAAATTTGATCTCAGGACAAGCTATGGCAAGATGGATTTTACTCGCTCCTGCAGCACGAAGTAAGGAAATTATTTTTTTAGAAGTAGTGCCACGCACCAAGCTATCATCAATGACTACAATTTCTTTGCCTTCTAAAACTTTACGCATAGGATTAAGCTTTAATTTTACTTTTAAATTTCTAAGCTCTTGAGTTGGCTCTATAAAAGTTCTTCCTACATAATGATTTCTTACTATTGCCATTTCAAGAGGGATTTGTAAATATTGAGCAAAACCTATAGCTGCACTTACTCCACTATCTGGCACAGGCACGACAAAGTCTGCTTTATAAGCAAATTTTTTAGCTAAAGCTTCGCCCATTTTTTTACGCACTTCATACACGCTTTTACCTTCTACTATGCTATCAGGTCTAGCAAAATAAATGTATTCAAAAGCGCAAATTCTAGGAGTTTGAGAAAAAAGTTCTATGCTTTCAAATTTATCATTTCCCTGAGTAAAAATAAGCATTTCCCCTGGTTTAACATCACGAATAAATTCAGCCTCTATAAGATCAAAAGCACAAGTTTCACTAGCAACTATATAGCCTCCATCTTTTAAACGCCCTAAAGACAAAGGACGCACCCCATGAGGATCTCTTACAATATAAAGTTTATCTTTGCTTGCTAAAACAAAACAATAAGCTCCTATACATTCTTTTAAACTCTCAATAAATCTATCTTTTAGACTTTCTTGCTTACTTCTTGCGATAAGATGAACAACATTTTCTGTGTCCATATTGGTTTGAAAAATAGCCCCATCTTGAATAAGTCTTGATCTTACTTCTTCTTTATTGACTAAATTTCCATTATGCGCTAAAGCAATATCACCTAAAACCGAAGTGGCTGCTATGGGTTGGGCATCGTTTAAACTTGAATTTCCTGCTGTAGAATAGCGATTATGCCCTATAGCGATTTCACCTTCTAAAGTTTTTAGATTATCAGGATTAAAAATTTGACTCACTTCACCTTTAGCTTTAATAGTCTTAATATTTTTACCATTACTCACACTAATGCCACTTGCTTCTTGCCCACGGTGTTGCATAGCAAAAAGCGCATAATACGCATAAGTGCTAGCATTTTTTGAATTAATAACTCCTACAACTGCACACATTTTAAATTCCTAAAAAATCATTGATTGAATACATTTTTGCTTCTTGCTTGCTAAGCCAAATAGCGATTTTAATCGCACCTTTAGCAAAAGTCGCCCTTGAAGTAGCGGTATGATTAAGTTCTAAAAACTCACCATCTTCGTAAAAACCTACCGTATGGCGTCCTACTATATCGCCACCCCTTAAACTCATCACGGCAATCTCATCTTTACTTCTTTCACCTATAATGCCATCTCTTCCACTTACTCTTACTTTTTCAAGTTCTAAATTTCTAGCTTTTGCTACACTTTGAGCTAAAGTCATAGCTGTACCACTTGGGGCATCTTTTTTATGGCGATGATGCATTTCTAAAATTTCTATATCAAAATTTCTTAGCATTTGACTGGCTTTACTAGCAAGATAGTTTAAAACCGCAACACCTAAAGACATATTGGTCGCATAAAAAATCGGCATCACTTCACTAGCACTTTGCATCAAATGTAAAATTTTCTCATCAAGCCCTGTTGTACCTATTACCAAAGGTTTAGGCATAGTTCTTGCATAATTTAAAAGCTCATGAGTTCCACTTGGGGAAGAAAAATCAATAATCACATCGCTTTTTTCAAAAAGCTCTCCTAAATTTCCACCCTTATCATAAAGTATCGAAATTCGTGCTTGTGTTTCGCTTTTTAAACATTCTTCAATCTGTTTTCCCATTCGTCCTTTAGCGCCATAAATTCCTATTTTAATCATCTTTTTCCTTGAAAATAAAATATTGATTTTAGCATTTATTTTGTAAATTTTAAATAATAAAATTAAGCTTTATGGTTTTTTAATTTATATAAATTATCTAACAATTTTGCTTCTTCTCCTAAGCCCTTGCTATGATAAAATTTTAAATTTTTACTAAGATATTTTTGCTCTACCCAGCCACCAAAATCATGTGGATAAAGATAGTTTTGTTTTTCTTGATGATTGTTGTTAAGATAATTAGGTATTTCTAAAGCTTCATTATTTTTTACATAGTTTAAAGCTTCATTGATAGCTTTGTAGCTTGCATTGGATTTGATTGTGCTTGCTAAATAAACTACGCATTGGGCTAGGATAATTCTTGCTTCAGGATAACCTATATTTTTAACAGCATCTAGAGTCGAAACTGCTAAATTTAAAGCATTTGGATCGGCATTTCCGACATCTTCACTTGAAAAAATCACCAAACGCCTAGCGATAAAATCCGCACTTTCTCCTGCATCAATAAGTCTTGCAAGATAATAAATAGCTGCATCAACGTCACTTCCGCGTAAACTTTTTATCATTGCACTTGCTAAAATATAATGTGTATCTTTTGAGCTAACACCTTCACTATTTATGGTGTTGCGAAGTTTTTTAAGATTTTCAAGACTGATATGTTTTTCATCTAAAACCAAGACAAATTCAAGCAAATTTAGCATAGCTCTTGCATCAGCACTTTTAAGTAGAAAATCTTTAGCTTCTTTATCAATACTAAATTTCATTTTTTCCTGTACGCGTAAGAGTAAAGTTTCAAGTTCCTTTGCCCCTAAAGATTTAAATTCAAAAAGCATGGAACGACTTCTTATACCAGAACTTAAAACAAAATAGGGATTTTCAGTGCTTGCACCAATTAAAATTAAACGGTAATTTTCCATAGGAATTAAAAGCATTTCTTGTTGGGTTTTGCTAAGGCGGTGAATTTCATCAATAAAAATTAAAGGCTTATAAAGACTATTTTTATAATTATCTAAAATTTTTCTTAGTTCTTCGAGTTTAAAATTTCCTCCATCAAATTCATAAAAATCTAAGCCAAATTCTTTTGCTACAACTCTAGCAAAAGTTGTTTTTCCAGAACCTGCTGTTCCAAAAAAAATACTATGAGGAAGTTTTTGTAAAGCAGTAAATTTTTTGAAAATTTCTATAAGCTCATATTGTCCTAAAATATCATCAAAATTTTCAGGGCGAAAGGTCAAAGCTAGGCTCATTAATTTAAATCCATATTTGAAAATTCACTACCATTAATTTTTAGTTGAGGATTGGCCAAGCTATCATAAGATAAATTTAGAAAAAAGTTATTATTTTCTTTTAAAAAATATTGATTTAAACCTCCATAATCCTTTGTCCAAGGAAAAATTTCATCAGGCTCATCTGAACTGATAACTTGTAATTTTGCTTGATAAGAGTTGTTAATATTTAAATTGCCTTGTAAACTGATATTTTGTTTATTTTTTTCAAGAATTAAATTTTGTATTTCTAGATCAAGATTTTTTTGAATAAAATGAGAGATATTGAAATTTGAGTTAAGAAATTTATTTATGGTTATATTAAATTTTGTTTTGTCAAAATTTAAATTCTGACCCAATAAAGATTTAAGATCAATATCAATTTCATTGGATTTTCCTTGTATGTTTAAGTTTATTGTTGAATTTTCTTCATTAAAATTTACTAGATTTTTGCTATAAAAAGAATTGATTTTATTGTTATCTAACACAAGATAATCAAAGTTGATTTGTTGTTGGCTTTTGCTAAATAAATTTAATTCATAAAATTGTACAGGATTGTTAAAAAATTGTTCGTAATTTAAATTTTGCAACACAAATTTAGTATAAAATTGAGAAAAATTAATCATATCAAAATGTATTTTAATGTTTTTAATTTCTAAATTTTTATTCATTAAAGCTTCAATATATCCGCCGTTTATGATGGTATCTCCACCTTCATTGCTTAAATTTATATCTTTAATATTTAGAAATATTTTAGAGTTGTTATCGTGTAATTTGAGAGTAAAAGTTCCTAATTTATTGTTTTTTAACACTTTATCTAAAAAATCAAAAGGATTTGTAAAATTTCCTTTTATAATTTTATTTAACAAAAAATAATTATTAAATTTAAGGTCGATTTTGGTTGAAAGCTGTGTATGAGAGTGATTTAAAGTAAAACTTCCCTTAGAAGTTAAAAAACCTTTTTTGAAGTAAATATCTGTAATTGTATAATCAGGATTGCTGTTTTTAATAAATTTATTAAATAAAAGTTCGTTAGTGTATCCTATATAAAATATATGAATAATAAAACCTAATATAAAACAAAAAACAATAAAAATCCATTTTTTCATTATTTGCCTTAGATGAAAATATAAGTGTTATTTTATAAATTGCTTGTTAAAAAAGAGTTTAAATTTTTATTTAAGAGTAATGAAGTAGTTTGCCGAAGAATGATTTTTATAAATCCCTTGTTAAGGGATTTATATTAATAAGCTTTTTTATAACATTGAATTTCAATTTTTCTAGCTACTGGAATAGCCTGAGTATTTGGTGTAGCAGGTGTTCCATAAGAAATTTTACTTTCTAAAAAATTTCCAACCTGTAAATCTTTAAAAGTTCCATCTTTATCTGTTCCAAAAATACCACAATCATCCATTTCTATTTCGGTATTTGGTAGAACTTTTATAGCCATTTGTCCGCCATAAATAGAGTCAATAAGCAAGGTTTTATTGTTATCATAAATTTGTGCAATAGTACCTTCAAGTTTTAGACTATCTGCAAAAAGCATTGAGCTAGCTAAAAGTGCTGATGTGAATAAAATACTTTTTTTCATAATTATTTCTCCTTAATGTAAAGTGATGACATTATAAAATTTTTAAGTGAAGTGAATGTGAAATTAAAAATTTTTGACTTTCATAAAATTAATACGCTTTAATTATTTTCAAAAAAAGCTTGTGGAAAAAGATATAAACCTTCATTAAAAGGAGCTTTGATTAGAGTATATTGAAGATGAAATGGGGTAATGGAGTTAATAGATTGTTCTAAAAAAAGTAGTGCAGTAAAAAGCATCTTTATCTGTACTTATGATAAATTTTCTGCCTAAATGTTCCAAAGCTTTAGCAACTATTTTTTGTTTGGTTTTTTCATCAAATTTTAATCTTTTAATAGCAATTTTATGACTCAGTTTTAAAAAATCATCCATAGAGCTTAAGATAACTTGGTCTTTAGCATTTTTGTCATCATCTGTTGTAGCATGTATGAGTATAGTTGGAGAAGTTTTAACTACCATAGCGATATGAGAATAAGGGCTTTGACTTAAATTTTCTATTAAAAAACTTTCACTTCCTATTCCTGCACGAAAGACAAGATCACCTATTTCAAGAAAAGGTAGATAGGGTTTTTTGATGATTTGATTTGAAGGATTGGAATTTATAAAGAAACCCAAAATTCCAATCAATAAAAATAAAATTAAGAAAAAATATAAAATTTTATTTAAGTAAAACAAGCTATTTTCTATCTTTTTTAGCAAGAAAAACATTGCTGCTTTGATTATTATCATTGTTAAATAACACTAAAACTCTGATTTTAGCAGAATCTTTATTGATTGTTTTTTCTTCAATTTGAATATTTTTAACACCACCCATTCTTTTTGCTTTGGCTGCATTTTCAGCAACAACTTGAGTGATTTTATCACTAACAAATGTTTTTTCTTCATCGCTTTTAGCTTCGCTAAGATCAATGTAACTCATAACAGATTTAGTATTACCACTGTAAAGATCTTTTGTAAAATTTTTAGCTAAATCTTCAGGATTTGAAGAACCGCAAGCCACTAAAAAAAGGCAACTAAAGCCAAGAAAGAAAGTTTAAAAAATTTCATTTTTTTCTTTTGATAGTATAAATTAAAATATTCATAATTATAGCAAAATAATTCAAAATTATTTTTTTATTCTTGTTTATAATGGTTACATTAGAAAATATATTTTTTTTAAAAAGCTATAAATTTAAACACATATAAGTTGGAGTTAAAATATCCTATTTTATTATCGAATAAAAATGATACAAAAGGATAGGATATGGAAATTTTTTTAGCTTTATTGGGTTTTTTCTCGTTAGGATTGATAGTTTGGCTTTTGCTAAAAGATTATACTACTCCAGCACTAGCTTTTATAAGTGTAAGTATTAGTGTAGCTTGTATTTTACTTATTCTTGAACGGCTTGGTTTTGGCGTGGGTGTAGCTTTAGGGGTTAAAGGAGGTGTTTTTGATATTAAAACATTGGTTGTTTTTATTAAAGATGGAGTCAAAAGCGTAACGGATACGGCAGCTTTGTTTGTTTTTTCTATACTCTTTTTTAGTGTTTTAAATGCAAGTGGTTTTTTACTAAAATTTTAAATGCATTTTTATCAAAAATGAAAGCTAATATATATCAAGTTTGCATTCTTACTGTTTTTATTGCTGCTGCTGTACATTTAGATGGTTCGGGTGCTTCTACTTTTCTTATTGTAATACCTGCATTATTACCTATTTATGAGCGTTTAAGTATAAGAAAGACTTCAATGTTATTGATTATTACTTCAGCTATGGGGGTTATGAATGTTATTCCTTGGGGTGGTCCTACTTTAAGAGCGGCTACTAATATAGGAATGGATGCAAATTTGCTTTGGCACCATATTATACCTATTCAGATTGTAGGTTTAGTATTATCCCTTCTTTTGGCAATTTGGATTGCTAAGATAGAAATAAAAAGAGGCGCAGGCGCAGGTAACTTGTCGGGAATAAAATTAAATATAGAAAAAAGCGAGCACCATAATGAAAAATGGTTTTGGTTAAATTTACTTGTAACTATTGGGGTTATTGGGCTTTTAATTAGTGGTATTATTCCTAGTTATATTTGCTTTATGATAGGGCTTGTAATAATTTTACCGCTTAATTATCCTAATTTAAAAATAGCTAAAAAAGTTTTAGATCGTGCAAGTGCTGGTGCAATGCTTATGTATATTACTTTAATTGGTGCTGGGATATTAATAGGCGTATTTGATAAAAGTGGTATTATGGAGAAAATGGGTGTTTTGATTTTAAATTTCGTTCCAGATTATTTAGGTGCTTATATTCCTTTAATGGTAGGGATATTGGCTGTTCCAATGGCAATTATTTTTTGTACGGATTCTTATTTTTATGGAGTGATGCCTATAGTTTTGAGTGTAACTAAGGCTTTTGGTGCTGAACCTTTGACTATAGCTATTATCATGGTGATAGCAAGAAATTGTGCGACATTTATTTCTCCTGTTGTGCCTGCAACTTTGCTAGGTTGTGGTTTAGCAGAGGTTAATATTAGAGATCATATCAAAAGAAGCTTTTTTTATATATGGGGTATAAGTATTATTTGCTTGATTTTTGCTGAGGTAGCTGGGATAATATAATTAAAATAAAAGAACTTTTGATTTTTCAATGATTAGCTCATTGTTTTATGATATTTTTGAGTCAAAAATTTATAAAAATATAAGCGTTTTTTTGTATTATTTTATTTTACTTTAGAGAAAAATTATAAATTTAAACTTATAAGAATATTTTTTAAGTTGAAGGTAAATTTTAAAACGGAGAAATGATGTACAAAAAACAAAATTTACCAGAACTTACCTTAAGGGGTTTGATTTTGGGAAGTATTTTAACTATTATTTTTACAGCTTCAAATGTATATTTGGGGTTAAAAGTGGGACTTACTTTTTCATCATCAATTCCAGCTGTGGTCATCTCCATGGCGGTTTTGAGTCTTTTTAAGACTTCAAATATTTTAGAAAATAATATGGTTCAAACTCAAGCTTCAGCAGCAGGAACTTTATCATCAGTTATTTTTGTTATCCCAGGGCTTTTTATGTGTGGGTATTGGAGTGAATTTCCACTTTGGCAAACTTTTATGATATGTCTTTGTGGTGGCGGACTTGGAGTGCTTTTTACTATACCATTAAGAAGGACTATGGTGGTTGAAAGCAAGCTTGCTTATCCTGAAGGTAGAGCTGCAGCTGAAATTTTAAAAGTAGCCAATAAAGATCAGAGTAGTAAAAAAGGAAAACAAGGCATTAAAGAAATAGCATTAGGCTCTTTTATAGCTGCTATTTTTAGTTTGTTAAGCAATGGTTTCAAGCTCGCTGCAAGTGAGAGTAATTTTGCTTTTATTTGGAATAAAATGGCTTTTGGTTTTTCTATGGGATATTCTTTGGCACTTTTAGGGGCAGGTTATTTAGTTGGTTTAGCAGGTGCTATAGCTCTTTTTGTAGGTATGTTTTTAGCTTGGGGTATTTTTACTCCCTATCTTTCAAATTTTGAATTCGATAGTGCAAAAAATGCTGTAGATTTAGCTTCTAGTGTATGGAGTTCTAAAGTAAGGCTTATAGGAACAGGAGCTATTGCTATAGCAGCGCTTTGGACTTTAATAGAACTTTTAAAACCCGTTATTGAAGGTATTAAAGAAATTGTTAAAAATGTTAAAATTACTAATCAAGAAAAAAATGAAAGAACAAATATAGACCTTTCTTTAAAAAGTATTTTTATACTTTTTGTTTTAATGGTTGTGGGTTTATTTATTACTTTTTATAGTTTTGTTGAAGATGCTAACTTAAGTATTTATTATCAAATGCTATTTTCATTTGTTGGAACTTTAGTTTCTGTTTTAATAGGTTTTTTTGTTGCAGCAGCTTGCGGATATATGGCAGGACTTGTAGGATCTTCTTCTAGTCCTATTTCTGGAATCGGACTTATTGGTGTTATTATTTCTTCTATTGTTTTTTTGGTTTTAGGTGTGGAACTTTTTCAAGATCCTATGCTTTCTAAATTTGCAGTAGCATTAGCTATTTTTACTACTAGTGTTATTTTAGCTACAGCTGCTATTTCGAATGATAATTTACAAGATTTAAAGACAGGACATTTAGTCGGAGCTACTCCTTGGAAACAACAAGTTGCTTTACTTGTAGGCTGTGTTTTTGGTGCTTTGGCTATAGTTCCTGTTTTAAATTTGCTTTATCAAGCCTATGGTTTTGTCGGAGCAATGCCAAGAGAAGGTATGGATGCTTCATCAGCTTTAGCAGCACCGCAAGCAAATTTAATGAGCACTATCGCCCAAGGAATTTTTCATCACAATATAGAGTGGGGTTATATGGCTTTTGGTGTATTTGTAGGAATTTTAATGATTATTATAGATAAAATTTTAAAAGGAACACAGAAAATGTCTTTGCCGCCTTTAGCCGTTGGAATAGGTATTTACCTTCCCCCTGCTGTAAATATACCTTTAGTTATAGGCGGAATTTTAAAATATATTGTAATGCAACACTTGACTAAAAAATATGCAAAAAATTCTCATAAAGAAGAAAAACTTGCAAGTTGTGAGCAAAGAGGCACGCTTTTTGCTTCAGGGCTTATAGTGGGTGAAAGTATTTTTGGGGTAATTATCGCAGGAATTACTGTATTTTCAGTAAGTATGGGTGGTAGTGAAAATCCTTTAGCTTTAAATTTAGCAAATTTTCATGATAGCGAGCTTTTCGCACTTATCTTTTTTGTGGGAGTTGTATTATATTTCATTAAGCGTATTGTTAAAAAAGATGCTTAATTTTTGGGGTTAAAACCCCATTTAATCCATTCTGATATAATTTTTCTTTTGCAATTATCATTCAAGGATTAAAATGGAAAATTTATATGCTTTAATACTTGGAATTATAGAAGGTCTGACTGAGTTTTTACCTATTTCTTCAACAGGACATATGATTTTAGGTACGACTATTTTAGGTATCGATATAGATGAGTTTTGGAAAAGCTTTTTGATTATCATCCAGCTTGGTTCTATTTTGGCGGTCATTTTTGTATTTTGGCGTAAATTGTTTCAAGGGCTTGATATTTGGTTAAAACTTGCAGTTGGATTTTTTCCTACCGGAGTTATAGGGCTTTTTGTGGCAAAATACTTAAATGCTTTATTTAATGGTTGGGTTGTGGTTGGAATGCTCATTTTTGGCGGTGTTGTGTTTATTCTTATAGAACTTGCACATAAAAATAAACAATATCGTATCAATTCTTTAGAAGAAATAAGTTTTAAACAAGCTTTTTGCATAGGTATTTTTCAATCTTTAGCCATGATTCCTGGTACTTCAAGAAGTGGAGCAAGTATTATTGGTGGACTTTTGCTAGGATTTAATAGAAAAGTTGCGGCTGAGTTTAGTTTTTTGCTTGCCATTCCAACGATGATTATCGCTACAGCTTATAGCATTTATAAAGAGCCTGAGCTTCTTAGCAATGCAAATTCTTTAATTCCTTTAGGCATAGGTTTTATCACTGCTTTTATTGTTGCAGTTTTAGTTATAAAATTTTTCTTAAAATTTATTTCTAAATTCGACTTTATCCCTTTTGGAATTTATCGTATTATTTTAGGATTTGTTTTCTTTTATTTGTATTATAGTGGGATTTTAAATGCTGGAAGTGAATTTAAGCTATAAATAAATATTAAATTTATTCTAAGATTTTTTTAAAAATAAGCTGAATTTCAAAAATAATTAAGTCTTAGAAAGTTAAAATTAGAACTTTATAAACACTCACAGGGTAAGTGAGCGACAAAGGGTTAAAAATATGGAAAAAGAAGTTATTGCGTATTTGGACAATGAGACAATAATTGACTCTCAAAGTGTGAAAAATACAAATTTAAAAGAAATTTATTTTGATAATTCTAAAGAAAGTTTAGAAGTAATCCGTCATTCTTGTGCGCATTTAATGGCACAGGCGATTAAGAGTTTGTATCCTGAGGCTAAATTTTTCGTTGGTCCTGTTATAGAAGATGGATTTTATTATGATTTTCGTGTGGAAAGTAAGATTGGCGAAGAAGATTTAGTAAAAATTGAAAAAAAGATGAAAGAACTTGCTGAAGCAAAGATTGAAATTTTAAAATATGAAATCACAAAAAACGAAGCTTTGGCTAAATTTCAAAATGATGATTTAAAACAAGAAGTTTTATTGCGTATTCCTGATGGAGCTGTAAGTATTTATAAACAAGGTGAATTTGAAGATTTGTGTCGTGGTCCTCATGTGCCAAATACGAAATTTTTACGCTTTTTTAAACTCACTCGTGTTGCAGGAGCGTATTTAGGTGGTGATGAAAAAAGAGAAATGCTTACTCGAATTTATGGTACCGCTTTTGCAGATAAGGAAAGTTTAAAAGAGTATTTAACCATTATTGAAGAAGCTAAAAAACGCGATCATAGAAAGCTTGGAACAGAGCTTAAGCTTTTTACTTTTGATGATGAGATCGGAGGAGGTCTTCCTATTTGGTTGAGTAACGGTGCAAAACTTAGATCTAAACTTGAACATATGCTTTATAAGATCCATCGTTTACGTGGTTATGAGCCTGTGCGTGGGCCTGAACTTTTAAAAGCAGATGCATGGAAAATCAGTGGGCATTATGCAAACTATAAAGAAAATATGTATTTTACACAAATTGATGAACAAGAATATGGCATTAAGCCTATGAACTGTGTGGGACATATTAAAATTTATCAAAGTGATGTAAGAAGTTATCGTGATTTGCCTTTGAAATTTTTTGAATACGGCGTGGTACATCGTCATGAAAAAAGTGGCGTTTTGCATGGACTTTTTAGAGTGAGAGAATTCACTCAAGATGATGCACATATTTTTTGTATGCCAAGTCAGATTAAAGAGCAGGTTTTAGAAATTTTAGCTTTTGTGGATAATTTGATGAAATTATTTGATTTTAGCTATGAAATGGAAATTTCAACTAAACCTGAAAAAGCCATAGGTGATGATGAAATTTGGGAAATAGCGACTAAGGCTTTAAAAGAAGCTTTAGATGAACAAGGTTTAAAATACGGTATTGATGAAGGTGGCGGGGCTTTTTATGGGCCAAAGATTGATATTAAAATCACCGATGCTTTAAAAAGAAAGTGGCAATGTGGAACCATACAAGTAGATTTTAACCTGCCAAGTCGTTTTAAACTTGAATACACTGATAGTGATAATGAAAAAAAACAACCTGTAATGTTGCATCGTGCGATTTTAGGTTCTTTTGAAAGATTTATAGGAATTTTAACCGAGCATTGTGCGGGTGAGTTTCCGTTTTTTATCGCACCAACTGCGGTGGGTATAGTGCCAATAGGCGAAGCACATATTGCTTACGCAAAAGAAATTCAAAAAGAATTATTAGAGCTTAATATCGATAGCGAGGTGTATGAAAAAAATGAGAGCTTAAGTAAAAAAATTCGTATCGCTGAAAAGCAAAAATTACCCATGATTTTAGTTTTAGGCGATGATGAGGTGGCAAAGCGTAGCGTTGCTTTAAGAGATAGAAGAGCTAAAGAACAAAAAAATCTTAGCTTGGACGAATTTATTAAATTAGTTAAGGAGAAAATGAGTGAGGTACACTTTTGAGTAAAGAAAAAGAAGTATTGCTCAATGAAGAAATAAGAGCGGATGAAATCAGATGTGTTGGCGATGATGGCAAAGTTTATGGTATTATCAGTAGTGATGAAGCTTTAGAAATTGCAAATCGTTTAGGACTTGATCTTGTAATGATAGCTGCAGATGCTAAGCCACCTGTTTGCAAGATCATGGACTATGGTAAATTCCGTTATCAACAAGAGAAAAAACAAAAAGAAGCAAAGAAAAAACAAAAAGTGATTGATATAAAAGAAATCAAACTTTCTGTAAAAATTGCTCAAAATGATATTAATTACAAGGTAAAACATGCTTTAGAATTTTTAGAACAAGGTAAGCATGTGAGATTTCGTGTGTTCTTAAAAGGACGTGAAATGGCAACTCCTGAAGCAGGTGTAGCTTTGCTTGAAAAAATTTGGACTATGATAGAAAATGAAGCTAATCGTGACAAAGAGCCAAATTTTGAAGGTCGTTATGTAAATATGCTTGTAACTCCAAAAAAAGCTTAATCCACTTTTGTGGATAAGGCTTTTAAAGGTTTTAAATTTTGAAAGAAAATCCTTCTTTTTTAAAAGAGCAAATTATAACTTATCTTGGAAATAAAAGAGCACTTTTAAGTTTTTTAAATAATGGCTTTAAGGTAGCTAAAAAAGAACTTGGTAAAGATAAATTTAGTTTTTGTGATATATTTAGTGGCTCAGGTGTTGTAAGTCGTTTTGCAAAAGCACACTCAAATTATATTTTAGCCAATGATTTAGAAGATTATTCAAAACTCATCAATGAGTGTTATCTTGCTAATAAAGACAAAGATTTACTTCAAAATATAAAAAAGTATTATAAAAATTTAATCCAAAATTTAGATTTTCAAAAAGGTTTTATCAGTGAGCTTTATGCTCCAAAAGATGATGATGATATTAAAAAAAATGAAAGGGTTTTTTATACTTTTAAAAATGCTTTATATCTTGATACTATAAGGCAAAAAATCGAAAATGAAATTCCAAAAGAATTGAGGCATTTCTTTATAGCTCCTTTGATTTATGAAGCCAGTGTTCATTCAAATACTAGCGGAGTTTTTAAAGGTTTTTATAAGGGTAAGGATGGCATCGGAAAATTTGGTGGCGAAGGACAAAATGCACTTAAACGCATTAAAGGAGAAATAGAGCTTAAAATGCCTATTTTTTCAAATTTTTCTTGTGAATTTGAAGTGATGCAAAAGGATGCAAACATGCTTGCAAAAGAACTTGATTTTTTTGATGTAGTGTATCTTGACCCCCCTTATAATCAGCACCCTTATAGTTCTAATTATTTTATGCTAAATTTAATTGCAAATTATAAAAAACCTGAAGAAATTTCTAAAATCAGTGGCATTCCAAAGGATTGGAACCGCAGTACTTTTAATAAGTCAAAATTTGCCCAAGATGCTTTATTTGAACTTATTAATGATTTAAAAGCAAGAGTGATTTTACTTTCTTATAATTGTGAAGGTTTTGTAAAAAAAGAAATTTTTTTAAAGCGCTTAAGCACTCTTGGAAAATGCCGGATTTTAGAGCAAAAATATAATACTTTTAGAGCTTCTCGCAATCTTAAAAATCGCAACATCCATCTTCATGAGCAACTTTATATTTTAGTTAAAAATTAGTTTTTCGTGCTAAAATTGCACTTAAAAATGAGGAGGGATTTATGAAACTAAAATTATCTTTTTGTGCATTAATGGCATTTGGTTTTTCTAACTATCTTTTTGCTTCAGCTATTGATCCAAAGTTATTTTCAAGAATATCTTGATTTTGCCAGTAATAAAGGCAAATTTCAAGTAGGTCAAATTGGCTTTTAAATTTTAGCAAAAAATCCTAGTCAAAATATCTCTTTTAATGTGCCTATGATTGATTTTTCTACTTCAAATCGTGGAGGAAAATTCCAAGGAGAATTTACCAATATAGGACAATCTTATATAGTCAGCGCTTCTCATATGAGTACAAGTTTAAATACTGGGAAGTAGATAAAGGCTATGTGAAACAAGGTAGTGTTTTACACTTTGGAGGGGTAGCAAATAGAATCGTAAGCTCAAGTGATAATTTTACTTATAAAAAAGAAAATGTGGATTTTGCTGTTTTAAAAATGAGTAAGATTAGTCTCAATAAAAGTGCAAATTTGAGTAAAGATTTAAATCTTATTGAAAAAAATTCTGGCGATGGTGGAGATATTTATGAATACAAGGATCCATTTTGGGATAGTTGTCAAAGTGGAAAATGTGATTATTCAAAAGGTAAAGGCAAGCTTTTTGATAGTTCGCGTTATGAGTACTTTGCAAGAGAGGGAAGTGGTATTGTAGCTTTAGGTTTTGAAGATACAAATAAAGTACCCATTAAGATTTTTGATTCTAATGAAATCAATTTAGGAGGTTTTGTCAGTTTAACTCCTAAAAATACTGAAGATAAGCGTTTTAAGTTGCAATTTCTTAATTATACCAATGATAAAAGAAATTCTTTTACAAGTTCTTCAATATCCTGGGATTCTGGAAGTGGAGTTTATGTTTATGATAAGATGGATAAAAATGGTATTTAGTGGGTGTGGTAAGTACGAGTAATTGTAATGTCCATTTTACTATGGATATACTTGTTTACAGGTTGATTATGCTTTGATCAATCAAGTAAAGATCAATGAATTTTAAAATGCTCATAAAGTAGCCATAGGATCTGGAACTTATACACTTAGTAGCGATGGTTTGGTGAAAGATGGTAAAAAAATAGAAAATGTAAGTTTGATTTCTAAGACTAATGTGGGTTATGTAAGCTATAAAAATTCTTTTGATGATAAAAATAATTGTGATAAGAGAATTGAAGAAATGCAAAATAGCAAGGATTTGTATTTTTCTCAAAATGGAAGTATAAATTTAAATAGCGATGTGGATTTAGGCGCTAGTGTTTTAAATTTGATAAAAATTCAAATTGGCAAATAACAGGCGATAAATGGCTTATACATGGCGGAATTTATGCTGATAAGGGTTCAAGGTAGAATATAATGTTAAAACCAAAAAAGATGATTTTCTTTATAAAATGGGTGAAGGAGAGCTTGTTGTCAAAAGTCAAAGTGTGGATACAGGACTTAGAATGGGTGAGGACCAAGGTAAGTCTTGAGGGTGAAGGTTGAAGTTTTGGCGAAATTTATATGAATGGCAGAACTTTGGATTTATCAGGCTTAACATTAAATTTTGATCAAATTAAAACTGACTCTAATAATGTTTTTATCACAAGTTCTTAATCAGGAATACATTTAAATTTAGAAAACAAGCAAGATTATCTTTATCATGGCAATATCTTTTCAGATGAAGCTGTAACAATGAGTGCCAATACAGACAAAGCTTTGATTTTTGATGGTAATATTTACAATAAAGAAGGTGTTTTTAGGACAGAAAATGCCAAGTTAAATTTTCAAGGACATGCTAGAATACACGCTTATGTAAGCAAAGAACAAGCTAAAAAACTTCAAGAACATGGTTTAAGTGCTTTAACTAAGCCTGTAAGTTTTACACAAGAAGATTGGGAAGATAGGGTTTTTGTTTTAAAAGAGCTTAATTTAGAAAAAAAGCGAGTTTTATTTAGGGCGTAATGTAAGCTTAAAAGTAGAAAACCTTAATGCTAAAAATTCCAAAATAGAGCTTGGAAGTAAAAATTTGTGGATCGATGAAAAAGATGGGGAAAATATTATTGATAAGACTGATGATTATTCTTATGGAGATGTTGTATAAACAGGAGTTGGCAAAGAAATGGCTTTTGAGCAAAAGCTTTAAAATACCCAAAATGCTAAGATAGAAAAGGTTTATTTTAGTGTAAATTTAAATCTTGATCATTCTGATGTTACTTTGCAAAACACATTTTTTAGTGGTAATATCAAAGGTATCAATGATACGCAAAAAAAATCTTGCGATTAAAGATTCTTTGCTTGAGTCTCATATATAAATGAGCAATCTTCAAGTAGAAAAAAGTGCTATTTATAGGAAAGTTGATGCAAAAAAATTAAGTGCAAATAATACAATATTTAAAATCAATGCGGATTTTGAAAATTCTAAAGCAGATTATATTAATTCTAAGGAAAGCACACAAGGAGTAAATAATACTTTAGTATTAATTTTTCTTAATAATCCTAGTAAAAAGCGGGTTTAAATATCTTACTAGCTCATTTAAAAGATGAAAATAAACATTTAACAAAGGAATTTTTTACTATGCCAAATGTGAGCAAGGTTTTAGTACGTATACCCCAAATGTTGTTTTTTCTCATAATGAAGAAAATTTTGCCCAGAGTGGAATTTAGAAAAAATTGATTCTAAGATTAAAGATGAATATTTTTTTACTAATGATAATACTCAAGCTATTGTAAAAACTAAATCTATACTTGCTCAAGCTATTTTAGGCTCCATGATAGGAGTGGAATAATATGCATAAAAGAATGGGGGAATTACGCAATAATCCTTATGAAAGTGGTGTATGGTTAAGAACTTTTGGATGGGGTACGAGTGATGAGTATAATAGTGGAAAATACTTTGAAATTCAAAGCGGACATGATAAATTAAACGAGTATTCGAATTTCGAGCTTTACAGTGGAGTAAGGTTTTTATAGTGATTTTGTTTTAGATATATTTATTATCAAAATGAAATAAATGCAAATTTTATTCCAGGAAATCAAGGTAGATTAGATGATAATGATGGTTCGCATAATATTATCTTAAGTGCTGAGTTAGGTTATAGAAAAGCTTATGATAAATTTTATCTTGAGCCGAGTTTGGAATTTATCAGTGGTTATGTAGGAGCTATGGATCTAAAAGGAGATATTGCTAGTTTAAAACGATTTTCTTATATTCCTTTAGTCGTAAAAACAGCATTTTTCATAGGAAGTCAAAATTAAAATTTAAATTTTAGAACAGGACTTGGTTTGTATGCGGATCCGATTAAAGCAGGAGATCAAATCTTGGAGGATCAAGCAAGTCAGAGAAGATATGAAGGAAAAAAGATCAAAGAATGTTTATAAATTTAGGAAATGATTATAAGCTTAACGATAAAACACGCTTTAGTTTTGAATTTGAAAAGACATTTTTTGGCGATTTAAATGTAGATTGGAGTGCAAATGCTAATTTAAGATATAGTTTTTAAATAAAAAATAATTTAAAAATTGTATTTTTATTTTAAGCTTTTTTGTTTATAATACTTGCTTTTACATTTAAAGGATAAAGATGAAAATAAAAGTTGGGATTTTAGGAGCGAGCGGTTATGCGGGAAATGAACTTGTTCGCATTTTGCTTAATCATCCCAAGGTTGAAATTTCTTATTTGGGTTCGAGTTCTAGCGTGGGGCAAAATTATCAAGATCTTTATCCTAACACCCCTTTAAATTTATGTTTTGAAAATAAAAATTTAGATGAACTTGAACTTGATCTTTTGTTTTTGGCTACTCCGCATGAATTTAGTGCTAAACTTTTAAATGAGAATTTATTAAAAAAGATGAAAATCATTGATTTAAGTGCGGATTTTCGTCTTAAAAATCCTAAAGATTATGAGCTTTGGTATAAATTCACTCATCCTAATCAAGAGCTTTTGCAAAATGCGGTTTATGGACTTTGTGAGCTTTATAAAGAAGAGATAAAAAAAGCAAGTTTAGTGGCAAATCCAGGTTGTTATACCACTTGTTCTATCTTAAGTCTTTATCCGCTTTTTAAAGAAAAGATCATTGATTTTAGCTCAGTTATTATTGATGCAAAAAGTGGAGTAAGTGGAGCAGGAAGAAGTGCAAAGGTGGAAAATCTTTTTTGTGAAGTTAATGAAAATATCAAAGCTTATAATTTAGCTTTGCATCGCCATACTCCTGAAATTGAAGAGCATTTAAGCTATGCAGCCAAAAAGAAAATCACTCTACAATTTACCCCTCATCTTGTGTCTATGCAAAGAGGAATTTTAATCAGTGCTTATGCAAATTTAAAAGAGGATTTGCAAGAACAAGATATACGCGATATTTATACAAAATACTATCAAAACAATAAATTCATAAGGCTTTTACCGCCGCAGTCGCTTCCGCAGACTCGGTGGGTTAAATCAAGCAATTTTGCGGATATAAATTTTAGTGTAGATCAACGCACAAAGCGTGTTATTGTGCTTGGTGCTATTGATAATTTAATCAAAGGTGCAGCAGGACAAGCTGTTCAAAATATGAATTTAATGTTTGATTTTGATGAAGATGAAGGACTTAAATTCTTTGCAAATTTGTAAAGGATAAAAATGTTAATACGAGCTATGCAAAAAAGCGATTATCAAGCCGTTTATAAGCTTTGGTGTAAGATAAAAGGCTTTGGGATAAGAAGCATTGATGATAGCAAAGAAAATATAGAAAATTTTTTAGATAGAAACCCAAATCTTAGCGTTGTAGCAGTGATTGATGAAGAAATTGTAGGAAGTATACTTTGCGGGCATGATGGACGCACAGGAGGATTTTATCATGTATGTGTACATAAAGATCATAGAAAAAAGGGCATAGCGCACGAGATGACAAAATTTTGTCTTGAGGCTTTAAAAGCTCAAAAAATCAATAAAATCGCCCTGATCGCTTTTAAAAACAATGATTTAGGCAATGAGTTTTGGAAACATTATGGTTTTACTTTAAGAGAGGATGCGAATTATTACGATCTTTCTTTAAATGAGTATAATCAAACTAGCTTTAATGCTTAAGGAATGATCATGCAAAAATATTTAGAAAAAGCCAATGTCTTAATCGAAGCTTTGCCTTATATACGCAAATTTAATTCTAAGATTATACTTATAAAATACGGCGGATCAGCTATGGAAAATGAAGAGCTAAAGCATTGCGTGATGCAAGATATAGCTCTTTTAAAACTCGTGGGTTTAAAGCCTATTATTGTACATGGTGGGGGAAAAGATATTTCTGCTATGTGTGAAAAATTAGGCGTAAAGAGTGAGTTTAAAAACGGTCTTAGGGTTAGTGATAAAGCCACTATTGAAGTAGCCAGCATGGTTTTAAATCATATCAATAAAAATTTAGTCCATAGTTTGCAAAATTTAGGAGTTAAAGCCATAGGGCTTTGTGGTAAAGATGGCGCGCTTTTAGAATGTGTGAAAAAAGATGAAAATTTAGCTTTTGTTGGCACGATACAAAAGGTAAATTCGAAAATTTTAGAAGAGCTTTTGGAAAAAGATTTTTTACCTATCATTGCTCCTATTGGCATGGATGAGAATTTTAATACTTATAATATCAACGCTGATGACGCAGCTTGTGCGATCGCTAAGGCTTTAAGGGCTGAAAAACTTGCTTTTTTAACTGATACTGCAGGGCTTTATGAGGATTTTAATGATAAAAATTCTTTAATTTCTAAAATCAGCCTTGAACAGGCTAAAATTTTAGCTCCTAAAATAGAAGGTGGTATGCATGTAAAATTAAAATCTTGCATTGATGCTTGTGAAAATGGAGTCAAAAAGGTACATATTTTAGATGGGCGTGTGAAACATTCTTTGTTGCTTGAGTTTTTTACCGATGAAGGTATAGGCACTTTGGTGGGTTAAAGGATGAAAATGGATTATAAAGAACAAAGTCATATTGTCCCTACTTATAAGCGTTTTGATATAGTTTTAGAAAAAGGGCAGGGGGTTTATCTTTTTGATGATAAGGCTAAAAAATATCTTGATTTTTCAAGTGGTATAGGTGTTTGTGCTTTAGGATATAATCATGCTAAATTTAATGCTAAAATCAAAGCTCAAGTGGATAAACTTTTACATACTAGCAATTTATATTATAATGAAAACATAGCCGCTGCAGCTAAAAATTTAGCCAAAGCTAGTGCTTTAGAGCGTGTTTTTTTTACAAATTCTGGTACAGAAAGTATAGAAGGAGCGATGAAAACAGCTAGAAAATACGCCTTTAACAAAGGTATTAAGGGTGGACAATTTATCGCTTTTAAGCATTCTTTTCATGGGCGTACTTTAGGGGCTTTATCGCTTACTGCTAATGAAAAATATCAAAAGCCTTTTAAACCTTTAATTTCAGGGGTTAAATTTGCAAAATATAATGATATTTCAAGCGTTGAAAAACTGGTGAATGAAAAAACTTGTGCCATTATCTTAGAAAGCGTGCAAGGAGAAGGTGGGATAAATCCTGCAAATAAAGATTTTTACAAAGCCTTAAGAAAGCTTTGCGATGAAAAAGATATATTATTAATCGCTGATGAAATTCAATGTGGCATGGGTAGAAGTGGAAAATTTTTTGCCTATGAGCACGCACAAATTTTGCCTGATATCATGACTTCAGCTAAGGCCTTAGGTTGTGGGCTTAGTGTGGGTGCTTTTGTAATAAATCAAAAGGTAGCAAGCAATTCTTTAGAAGCAGGCGATCATGGTAGTACTTATGGTGGAAATCCTTTAGTTTGTGCAGGAGTGAATGCAGTTTTTGAAATTTTTAAAGAAGAAAAAATTTTAGAAAATGTCAATAAACTCACGCCTTATTTAGAGCAAAGTTTAGATGAGTTGATAAATGAATTTGATTTTTGTAAAAAACGCAAAGGCTTAGGGTTTATGCAAGGGCTGAGTCTTGATAAAAGTGTAAAAGTAGCTAAGGTCATTCAAAAATGTCAAGAAAATGCACTTTTATTAATAAGTTGCGGGGAGAATGATTTGAGATTTTTACCTCCTTTGATTTTACAAAAAGAACATATTGATGAAATGAGTGAAAAGTTAAGAAAGGCTCTAAAGAGTTTTTAATAAATTTTGTAAAAAAATTTATTCTTTTCCATCTACTATAGGCACAAATAAACATTCTTCTAAAATTTCTTTTTGTAAATTTGTGCCATTTTTTCTAAGGCGTGTGATGAATTGTTTGCCATTGTGTAAAATAGGAGCGACTAAAATACCGTCATCGCTTAATTGATCAAGTAAAATTTCAGGAATTTGTGTCGCATAAGCAGAAAATAAAATCCTATCATAAGGAGCATAATTTTTCCAGCCATTTTGTCCATCATCAAATTTTACATTGATATTAAAAAGTTCTAATTCTCTGAAAGTTTGAGCGGCTTTTTTGGCTAAATTTTCTATGCGTTCTATGGTAAAAACACGCCTTATGACTTTGCTTAAAATCGCAGCTTGATAGCCACTTCCACAACCTATCTCTAAAATACTATCAGCATTTTTAAAATCTAAAGCCATAGTCATTTTAGCTACAGTTAAAGGTGAACTAATCCATTGAGAATTTGCTAAAGGCAAAGCATCAAGGCGATAAGCATGGGCTTTTAAAGGAGAAAAAATTTCACGCGGAATTTGACAAAAAGCATTAAAAAGCTCTTCATTGATAAAAACTTTTTGTGCAATTTCTTCAGCCATATTTTGACATCTTTTTTGTTCAAATGCGTTCATTACTTCTCCTATAAATTTAAATAAAAATTGTAACTAAAAAAGTTGAAATAGAGTTAAACTTAGCTATACTTAAATAAAAAGGAAAAAAATGCTTATAAAATTTAAAAATCATAGTCCCAAACTAGGTCAAAATGTTTTTGTTGCAGAGGGCGCTAAAATCATAGGAGAAATAGAAATAGGAGATGAAAGTAGTATTTGGTTTAATTGTGTTTTAAGAGCCGATGTTAATTTTATAAAAATTGGCAAAAGAACCAATATTCAAGATCTTAGCACAGTTCATGTTTGGCATAGGGAATTTGATGAAAAAGGAAAGTTAAAAGATGCTGGTTTTCCTACAATAATAGGAGATGATGTAACTATAGGACATAATTGCGTTATCCATGCTTGTGTGATAAAAAATCGTGTTTTAATCGGAATGAATGCTGTTATCATGGATAATGCTTTGATAGAAGAAGATAGCATAGTGGGTGCTGGAAGCGTTGTAACAAAGGGTAAAAAATTTCCGCCACGCTCTTTGATACTTGGAAATCCTGCAAAATTTGTGCGTGAATTAAACGATGAAGAAGTCAGCTTTCTAAAACAATCCGCTTTAAATTATGTGGATTTTAAAAACGAGTTTTTAAAAGATCTTCAGTGATATTTTGAAGTTTAGGCGAGAGTTTTACTTCAAATTTCACAAAACGATCAAGATCTAAAAAACTCTCATCGAGTTTTGAAATTTGCTCTTTTGTATAATCTTGAATAGTATTTAAAGATGACTTTTTAAGAAGTCTTTTTTCTTTGTAGACTAATTCTAAAAGTTCTTTGCGTTCTAAATTTTCATCTTGATTTGGGTTTTCGTCAAAAACATAAAGCTCATCAAAAAGGATTTTTTGCGTGTTTTTATCATAAACCCTAAAAAGCTTTTTAAAATGAGGTAGGGTTGATTTTTCGTTATTTTCGCTGATTTTGATTTTAGGTTTTATGCCTTGATCTTCTAAGGCTGCGAGTTTATAAACGCAACTAAAAATAGGGTCACTTGAAGCAGTGATCAATCTTTCACCTACACCAAAGATATCAATAGGTGCATTTTGTTCTTTGAGTTTTTTAATGCTCCATTCATCAAGTGCGTTAGAAACTATGATTTTACATTTTTGAAGTCCTGCTTGATCAAGTTCTTGTCTGATTTTCAAACTCAACTCAAGTAAATTTCCAGAATCTATTCTCACGCCGCCTTCTTGAATATCAAATTCTTTAAAAACTTTAATCGCATTTTTAAGTCCGCTATTTAGACAATCATAAGTATCGATCAAAAAAACAGGATTTTTTGGATAAATTTTCACATAAGCTTTAAAAGCTTCAAGTTCATTTTCAAACATTTGCACCCAAGAATGTGCCATAGTTCCATTGATAGGGATATTATAAATTTTTCCTGCTAAAGTACAAGCACTTCCTATGCAACCTCCTATAAAAGCTGCTCTTGCTCCTTTTAAGGCTGCTTCACTTCCTTGTGCTCTGCGTGAACCAAATTCTAAAATTTTACTGTCTTTAGCTGCACGCACGATACGATTGGTTTTGGTAGCAATAAGGCTTTGGTGGTTTAAACTTAAAAGTAAAAAAGTTTCTAAAAGCTGTGCTTCTATGGTTGTAGCTTTAATACATAGCAAAGGTTCGTTTGGAAAAATCACTTCTCCTTCACGCATAGCATAAATTTCACCCTTAAATTTAAAGTTAGTTAAAAAATCTAAAAATTCTGTATCAAAAATACCTTGTTTTCTTAAAAATTCTATATCTTCTGCATCAAAACTCAAATTTTCAACAAAGTCTAAAATATCTTCAAGACCTGCAAAAATAGCAAAAGATCCTGAATCTGGAATTTTTCTAAAAAATATATCAAAATAACAAATTTGATCTTTTTTATTGTTTTTGAAATAGCCTTGAGACATTGTAAATTCATAAAAATCACAAAGCAAGGTTAAAGAAGTTTTAGAAGTCATCAAAGCTTATACTACCCTTAGAATAATTCGTTACTTTACTTTCAAAGAAATTGCTCTTTTGATCGTTAAATTTTGAAAAATCATCTACCCATTTAATAGGATGTTTTGCATTGTATAACTTATCTAAATTGATCGCGCTTAATCTTTGATCTACAAGATAATGGATATATTCTTCTATGATATCATCAGTAAAGCCCATGATTTGATTTTGAGTGATGTATTTACCCCATTTGATCTCAAGATCTCCAGCTTTTTTAAACATATCATAAATTTTATTGATATTTTCATCATGGAATAAATCAGGTCTTTCTTTGCGTACTGAATTGATCATATTTTGAAATAATAAAAGATGTGTGATTTCATCTCTTTGGATAAAGCGGATCATTTGTGCTGAACCTAGCATTTTTCCTGCACGTGCAAGTGCGTAAATGGCAGTAAAACCACTATAAAAATATACTCCTTCTAAAATTTGATTTGCCACCATAGCCAAAAGAAGTTTATTATCATCTACATCGCCTGCTAATTCTTCATAAATGCTTGAAATAAAGTCATTTTTTTCACGCAAAGTTTCATCATGCTTTTCCATTTCATAAATCAAATCTGTATTATCGCAAATCGCTTCTACCATAACAGCGTAAGATTTTGAATGGTTTGCCTCTTCATAAGCTTGGCGTGCCAAAACCGCATTGATTTCAGGAGCTGTGATGTAAGGGTTGATATTATCTGCTAAATTATTGGTTTGAAAACTATCCATAGAAATAAGCTGACTCCAAACCAAATCATACATTCTTTTTTCACCTACAGTTAAATTACAGCGATAATCAAGTGCATCTTTAGTTGTATCCACTTCTTTTGGAAACCAAGTATTTGCCTCCATTAAATCCCAAAGTTTTAAAGCCCAGGTATATTTTGCCTTAGTGAAATTTAAAATTCCATGTGGGTTACCATCAAAAATTTTACGATCTCCTAGGGTTTCGTTTGAACTTGGATTGTAAATTCTTTTTCTTTGCATTTTTAACCTTTCTTTATGCTTTTAGTAGCTATACAACTTTGAGTTAAAATATCGTGTAAATTTAAACGATCTTTTCTTACAAAACTGACAAATAAACCAAAGAGTAAGCCAAAACTTATAATAAATATCACATATCTTAGTAAAATTCTAAGAAAACTTAGTTTCTTTCCCGTTTTTATATCAATAAGATATAAATCATATGCTTTAAGACCTGGGCTTTGTGCCTTTTTTGTTAAAAAAATAGCTTGAATCAAGCCAAATAAAAAAGTACATAAAGTTGTGATAAAATGGTTGTTTAAAAAAGCTTCTTTAGAGCCTAATAGAAAATAAAATAAATACAAAATAGGAATATAAATAAGAAAAATATCTATAAGCAAAGCTCTAAATCTTAGCCATCTAGAGCTAATTTTTGCTTTAGTTTTCATTTAATTTCCACGGCTTCCTGGTTTTATAGCTTTACTCCCTTTTTTACAAAGTGGACAATTTGTTTCATCGTAAATTTCAAATTCAAAATTTCCTAGAGTAAAGAGTGGTAAATTTTCAGGTAATTTCGCATTATCTTTTCTTGGAGATTTTAAATTTTCTACTGCACAAAAACCACGATTTGCCAATGCTGCAAAACCTACAACAATGCCACCTAAACTTTCAATGATTTTTGCACTCTCTAAAGCACTACCACCTGTAGTAATGATATCTTCACAAATTATAAATTTTTCACCCTTTTTCACCTCAAAACCACGTCTTAAAGTCATTTCTTTATTTACTCTTTCAGTGAAGATAAAACGTTTACTACAAGCTCTCGCAAGCTCATAACCTGCTAAAATTCCACCTAAAGCAGGAGAACAAATGCTATCAAATTTTATCTTATAGCTTGCAATAATCTTTGCAAGTTCATCACAAAGTTTTGCTGCTAATTTTGGATTCTCTAAAACTTTTGCACTTTGAAGATAAAATTGCGAATGTTTACCTGAACTTAGTAAAAAATGCCCTTCTAAATAAGCACCACAACCTTTATAAATTTGCTCTAAATTCATCGTTAAACCTTTAAAAGTTCACTTTCTTTACTTTTTACACTCTCATCAATTTTTATTGTGTAGGCGTCGGTAAGTTTTTGCACTTCATCATAAGCTTTTTTTGCTTCATCTTCGCTTATTGCCTTATCTTTTTCTAGTTTTTTAACTGCATCGTTGGCATCTTTGCGTATATTTCTTATAGAAACTTTTGCCTTTTCACCCATAGCTTTAGCTTGCTTTACATTTTCTTCTCTTTGCTCTCTAGTCATCGGAGGGAAAAATAATTTTACACTTTCGCCGTCATTGTTTGGATTTACACCGATATTTGCAGCTGCAATAGCGCTTTCTATGGTTTTTAGTAAAGGTTTTTCCCAAGGAGTGATGCTAATAGTTGAAGCATCACTTGCTAAAACAGTTGCTACTTGATTTAAAGGAGTTTGAGTTCCATAATAATCCACTGTAATATGATCTAAAATATGGGTATTAACTTTTCCAGTTCTTAAAGTGGTGAAGTCTTTTTTTAAGGCTTCTAAAGATTTTTCACTTTGGGTTTTTTGTTTGTTAAAAATTTCATTTAGCATTATCATTTCCTTTAATTATTTACTTGAATTAACATCGCTTGGAAGTTGTGGTGCACTTGGAGCGATAGAATTTGTGTTTGGGGTAGCAGGCACAATAGGAGCACTTGGAATAGTAGTATTGTTGTTTTCTACTTTAATTTTCTCTGCTAGAGAGTCTTTGCTAGCTTTATTGTATAAATAACCAAGACCAATAGTATTTGCAATAAGTAAAATTCCCATAACAAAGGTAAATTTTGCCAAAAATCCAGCTGGTCCTTTGGCGCCAAATAAACTTTCATTGCTTCCACTATAAGCTCCAAGTCCTATACTTGAACTTTTTTGAAGTAAAACTGCTATACAAATAACTACAACGATGATAAATTGTAAAATGATTAAAAGAGTGATCATTGAAAATTCCTAAAAGTTAATTTTTAAATGATTATTTTAGCTAAATAAAACTTGAAAAGTTTTGAAACTTGAAAAGTTTTTGTGAGAAAAATCCCACAAAAATTTATCTGCTATTGAAGCTTCTTAAGATATTAAGTAAAGATACGAAAAGATTAACAAAATCAAGATAAAGTGCTACTGCACCTTCGATTGGAGTTTCATAATTTCCGCGGATAATATTTTGCGTATCATAAAGAATGTAAAATGAAAATAATATTGCAGCTACTGCTGAAATAGCTAGATTAACTATACTGCTTTGGAAGAAAAGGTTTAGTAAAGATGCTGCTACAATAACGATTAATACTATAAATAAAGCTTTACCCATAACAGTAAAATCTTTTTTTGTATTCATAGCAAATACACTAAGTCCTGCAAAAGCAACTGTTGTTAAAGCAAAAGCTTGAGCGATGATAATTCCTCCAGCTGGTAGAGCTAACACTGAAATAAGCAAAGGTGTAAGCGTTAAACCTGAGCAGAAAGTAAAACCAAAAAGCAAAACAAGATTTAATGGAGCCTCTCTTTTTTTCCATTGCAAAGCAAATAAAAGTCCGATTTCAACAGCAAAAAGGATCCAAAAAGTTACTTGTGATTGTATAAAAAATGATGCTAAAGCAAAAATTCCTACATACGCACCTACTGTTGCAGCTAATAATGAAGCAGCAAAAAGTTGATAAGTTTGTTTAATAAAAATACTTAATTCGCTTGAGCGTGTATTTTCAAATTCTTTTGATCTTGAGTAGTCTCTATCATAAAGACTCATAAAATTCTCCTTGCAAAATTGTTAGATTTTTTAAAATCTTGAGCGAAATCTAACATATTAGACTAAATAAAAAGTTAATTTATATAATATCTTTATGATTAAATGAAATCTTTGCTGAAATTTTGTTATAATTTCAAGATTTTAGTTTCAGGTTGGTTTTATGGAAAATCTTATTAGTGGGGCGATTAAGTTTATGCAAGAAGACTTTAAGGAGCATGAAGAACTTTTTGAAAGTCTAAAAAATAAGCAAAATCCCCATACTCTTTTTATAGGTTGTTCCGATTCTAGAGTAATTCCAAATTTGATCACCAATACGGGTCCAGGTGAGCTTTTTGTAATACGAAATATTGCAAATATAGTTCCACCTTATCGTATTGGGGAAGATTACTTAGCGACAACTTCAGCAATAGAGTATGCTTTAAATTCATTGCATATTAAAAATATCGTCGTTTGTGGCCATAGTAATTGTGGAGGTTGCAATGCTCTTTATTATTCTGATGAAGAGTTAAATAAAATTCCTAATGTGAAAAAATGGCTTACTATGTTAGATCCGATAAAAAAAGATGTAATGATTTTTGCAAGAGACGATTTGGCTATGCGTTCATGGCTTACAGAAAAATTAAATTTAGTAAATTCTTTGCAAAATATACTTACTTATCCAGGCGTGCAAGAAGCTTTAGATGAAGGAAAAATAGAAGTACATGCTTGGTATTATATTATAGAGACAGGTGAAATTTATGAGTATGATTTTAAAGCAAAAATTTTTACTTTAATACAGGATAGGAAAGTTTAATGAAAAAAATTATTTTTAGTTTATGTTTTTTTATTTTATACCTTGGAGCACAAGAATTTAAATTTATTGATGCAAATATTAGTAAAGAGGATGAAGGAATTTATGCTTTAGTTGAAAAATATGTTGATCTTAACAATCAAATTAAAGAATTTAAGAAAAACAATGATGAAAATTCAAGCACTTTTAATGGTATTTTAAGTGAATTTGAAAAAGACAAAAAGACTATTTTAGCAAAAATACCCGATATGATAGTAGGACAAAAGATTAATGAAGAGGCAGTGGCTAGATTTTTAAAAGCAAAAGAAAAATTACTAGATGTTCAAAAAAAGAATATTAATAAGCCTTATATTTATACAGATGCCACTCTTAATCTAGTTTATTTTAATATTGTGGAAAGTTTTTATTCTTCTTTGTTTGAATTGGAAAAACTTTTTAAAAATACAGCAAGCAGTGAAGATTTGATTGCTACTGTTGATAAGGCAATGGAAAATTTACAAAATTCTTCTAATGTTAATTTAGATAGTTTTAAAAGCAAAATTACAAATTCAGAAGAATTAGAAAAAATTACCCTAAAAGAAAGATATATCAGTAATGCTGTAGATTCTTATTCTGAAATTCTTAAGTATTTACGCTCAAATGCAGATTTGCTTGAAAGTAATTATATTTTTTCATTACTCGAGCTTCAAGTTTGGATAGATCGTATAAATGAGGCAATTGGGGTAAGTTTTGTTAATATCGGAAAAATAGTAATTTCTGCTTTGGTTTTAGTATTTTTTATATCTTTAAGACGTTTTTTTGCAAATATAGTATATTTTTTCCTTGTTCAGTTTTTTTATAGAAATAAAAATGATGTAGATGATATTAAAGTCATTTTTATTGAGAATATTAAAAAACCTGTAGGCTTCTTGTTGATTGTCTATGCTATTTCTCTTTGTCTTACTATAGCAACTTATCCTGCACCTTTGAGTGTAAATTTAAGTAATTTTTTTCATATAGTTTATGCAGTTTTAATTGCATGGCTTATTTTAAGAATGCTTGATGGTTATGGCGTGGTATTGGTTTCTAAACTTGCTCAAAAAAGTGGAAAAAAAGAAGTTGTAAATTTAATTATTAAAATTTTATATTTTGTCATTATTATTATAGCTTTATTATATATTCTTGCTCAACTTGGTTTTAATATTTCGGCTATTATTGCATCTTTGGGAATTGGTGGTTTAGCTGTTGCTTTAGCGGCGAAAGATATCATTGCAAATTTCTTTGCTTCTATACTCTTACTTTTTGATAATAGCTTTAATCAAGGAGATTGGGTAGAGGTTTCAGGCATAGAAGGAACCGTGGTTGAAACAGGACTTAGAAAAACTACTATTAGAACTTTTGATAATTGTCTTGTATTTTTACCAAATTCAACTATTATGGGAGCTAATATCAAAAATTGGAGCAAAAGACGCATGGGTCGCCATGTTAGAATGTATTTGGGTGTTGGTTATGATGCTACTCCTGAAAAACTAGAACAATGTGTAAAAGATCTAAGAGAATTTTTGCATACAAGTGATTTAGTAGCTCACGATGAGGATAGCGCATTAAAATATGGCGATCATACAACAAAATATCGTCAAAATCTTGTATCTATTAATGATTTAGAAGGCTATAAAAATGCTTGTTATGTGGCTTTAAGTGAATTTGCAGATAGTAGTATTAATATAGAGCTTTATTTTTATATCAAAGAAATAGGTGGAAAAGATTTTAGAGAAGCTAGACAAAGTTTAATGCTTGAGTTTATGCGTATAATTGAAAAAAATGGTTTAACCTTTGCTTTCCCAAGTCGTAGTATTTATATAGAAAATTTACCACCCCTTGATTTGCAAGCAAAAGCTATAAAATAGCAAGATTTTATCTTGCTATTTTTTAAACCGGCATAACGCGTATATTTGGACTTAATTCTTCTTGTAAAATTGTTTCAATAGCATAAAGTGTTGCACCACTTCCACTAGAACAACCACTACAAGCACCAAGATAACGAATATAAACATCAATTGCTGCACCTTCAGCCTTTTGTATATCAATCACTTCCAAATCTCCACCATCATTATGAAGCATAGGGCGAATTTCAGCATCTAAAACACTTTCAACTGCTTTTAATTGTCCCACTACGGTCATTTCATCAAAAGCTACATCACTTTTCATTGTATTTTTGAGTTTTTCTCTATCTATTTCAGCTCTAGTTTCAGCTAAAATATCTACAAGGTAATAATCTCTTTTTTCATGTCCGCCTGGTTTGATACAGGATTTACAAAAAGCACCCGCTTTAGTATATTGTGTGATTTCTTCTACGCTATGCAAATCATTAAGTTTAATCACTTCTTTAATAGTTCCAAGACTTACCCTAGCGCACTCGCAAACTATAATTTGATCTTCAAAATCTTCAGGACTTATACCTTTATAATGCGCTGCTGCTTGTTTGATTACATCATAAGCCATAACCGAACAGTGCATTTTTTGAGGTGGAACAGCTGGAATTTCTGGATTATCACGCATAGCAAATTCCACATCTAAATTTGTGATTTTTACTGCTTCATCTACAGTTTTTCCTATACAAAGATCCACCATAGTATCACTACTTGCTATAGCTGTACCACAACCAAAACTTTTAAATTTTGCATCGATAATTTTATCAGTTTTTTCATCTACAAGCCAAAAAAGTCTTACCGCATCGCCGCAACTTTCTGCACCAAAATCAGCTACGATCAATTTTGCATTGCGTGCTTTAGCATCTTCTTCACTAAATTCTCCCATATGTTGAGGATTATTCATTCTATCTTGAACTTTTTGTGAATACTCATCCCAAATGGATCCACCAATTAAACTATTTTTTCCCATTTTTCATCCTTATTTGTAATTATTTGGATTATAAGCATAAGTACAAGAAATTGCTCTTAATCTCTGTGTTGCATTTTTAATTTGTTTTGCTGCATAATCAATTTCTTCTTCAGTGTTAAAACGTGACAAAGAAAGCCTTAAAGCTGTATGCGCTAAATCATGCTCCGCACCGATAGCTTCCATAATAGGATTGCTTTCTAAAGCTTCACTTGCACAGGCTGAGCCCGTACTTGCAGCTATACCATTTTTATTTAAATCCCAAA
Source organism: Campylobacter sp. CFSAN122748 (assembly GCF_045277125.1). Classification (NCBI taxonomy): domain Bacteria; kingdom Pseudomonadati; phylum Campylobacterota; class Epsilonproteobacteria; order Campylobacterales; family Campylobacteraceae; genus Campylobacter; species Campylobacter sp. CFSAN122748. Next base: position 259,282 of record NZ_CP116953.1, read on the forward strand.
GCATTGCTTCGCCTTCAACTCCTTTAATACTTGCTAAGATTGTATTAGGCACACGGTGTTCTCTTTTTCCAACCACTGTTGTATCAGGCAAGGCTAAAATTTGATCTTCTAGTTTATCTCTTAAACGGCGTATATGAGAATCTTCAAAATCAAGCATAGTATTTGCAATACGCAAAGCCTCACCCATAGCCACTATATAAGGCACATTTAAAGTCCCGCTTCTACGACCACCCATGTGTTCTCCACCGTGTAAAAGTGGAGTAAGCTTAAGTCCTTTTTTTATAAAAAGTCCACCCACACCCTTTGGTCCATGAAATTTATGTGCCGAAAATGAAGCAAAATCAACTCCTACTTGAGTTAAATTAACCTTTATTTTACCTACTGCTTGAGTAGCATCTGTATGAAAAAGAGCACCAAATTCATGCGCAAGTTCTGCCATCGCTTTAATATCAAAAATCATACCTGTTTCATTATTTGCCCACATAACACTTACAAGTGCTGTTTTATCGCTAATCACTTTACGCAAATCTTCTACAGTAGAAACTCCTTCTTCGTTTACAGGAAGTTCTATGACTTTTACTCCAAGACTTTTTAAAAAATAAGCAGCAGCAGCAACAGCAGGGTGTTCTACGCTAGAAACAATCACTTCATTGCGCTCTCTATCTAAAATATGATCAAAATACACACCCTTAAGCACCCAGTTAATGCTTTCTGTCGCACAGGAGGTTATAACTATGTCATCTAAGTCATTTGCTCCAAGCCCTGCATAAAGTTTATCTAAAGCTTCTCTTAAAGCAGGATGTGTTGCGCTTCCATATTGATGAAGGCTATTTGGATTTCCATATATATCCTTTAAAAAAGGTAGCATCAACTCATAAGCATTAGGATCAAGCATTGTCGTTGCGTTGTTATCTAAATATACTTTCACTTTAAAATCCTTAATTTATCCTTAATTTTAATTAGGATATTTTTTATCTTTATTTAAAAACGGATAATAACAAAAATTTATAAAAATTAGGTTAAAAATTATAACAAAAATAAAATGCTAAAGTAAAATTTTAAAGTGAAATATTTTGTGAATTTTATATAGCAAAAATGAGAAATACTATTTCTTAAATTTTTCTTCGTAATACTTTACTATTTTTGAATCTTCTTTGGCTGTATGTTTAAAGATAAAATCTTGAACAACGAGATTTAATTTTTCGGTCATTATATTTACAAATTTAGCTTCACTGATGATAATTTCTTCAATTTCTAAGATAATTTTTCTGTGAATTCTTGTATGATGGTTGATATAAGGATATTCTATTTCTCTCATAAAGGCTTCTTCATCTGAAAAATGTCTATTGATCATTATTAACAACTCTCTTAAGACAATTTTTAATTCTTTTGTTCCAACATGACATTGGTTCATTAAAGAGAGTTTTTAGAAATTTCAAAAAGTTCTTTATGTTGATGATCTAAAAGATCATTATTCATTGAAATAATTTTTTCATTATAAATCATGGTTTTGAGTACTTTTATATTTATATTTTTCGAGAGCGGATTATAATGCTATAATACTTAAAATTTTATTAATTAATTATATAAAAATTATTATTAAAGTATTTATAATTTATATATTTTTAAAAAAATTATTTTAAACCATCACAGACATATAAGAGTTTAAAATTTTATTTATATTTGCTTGTTTTTGACGACGATCTAAAAAATTTTCTATAGAGCTAGAACGTAGTTGATTTGCTTCTTCTAATCTTTGCGTATCTTGACTTTGGTTTTGATATTGTTTTTTAAGAGCATCAAAATCATTGCGATTTTGATCGATATAAATTTGAAATATTGAACTTGAATTTGCAAATTCTCTTAAATCCATATCTTTTTGGTAGTTAATATATTGTTGAAAAAATACAGATAGTTTATCTTGAGTACTTGTTTTTTTATCTACGCCATTCACATAAAGATAAAGATCAAAACTCATCTTTTTTTCATTTTCTTTTTTGATGTAATCTTCTATATCTGTTTCGCCCTTGAGAATTTTTTGTAAATTTTGATGAGAGCTTAGTTCTAAAGTGGCAGGTTTCATAAAAAAGTTAAATTCTTTTTCGTTTTGAGTTTTTATATCATGGTAGATAAAATTCATTAAAAGACCAGATTTTGATACTTCTGCATTTTTAGTTAAATAAGGTTTTAAAATTTCATTAGAAGAAGTGTTTTCTATGGCTTTATCAAAGTGAAAATTAGTTATTTTATTATCTAACATTAAAGTATTTAAATTTGTGATATTACTTAATGCCAAATCAATTTCTTCTTGATTGTTGTAAATTCTTGAAATTTGGCCTAAAAATTCTCCATTATCTGTTGAAAAACCTGATGATAGTTTTGAAATAAGATCGCGACTTAAATAAGCATTATCATCTTGTAAAAATTCTGAATTTATAGATTTTAATGAACTATGATAGCTATTTAAAAGATAAGGTAGATCAATTTTATTGTAGTTTAAATTTTCATCTTGTTTTGCGAGTTCTTTCGCTATGCTTCTAACGCTTTTAATGTTGATATCATAAGATTCTGGTATATTTGCAATTTTATTTAAATCTTTATCAAAAAAACCTTCTTCATTGATTCTAAATCCAAATTCACTAGCATAAGTGATATTATTAAAAATATAACTTAATTGTTCTAAGCTATTTTCATTTCCTTTTTGATCTAAGGCTTTGCTATCTTTAATCAAATTTAGAGCAGAGCTATTCTGCAAAGGATTAGATAAGGTTAAATTTTGATATGGATTTGCCGAATTTATAGTCATTTTAAATCTTTCCAAAATATTGCTGATTTTTTTATAAGCAAAATGCGTGCCAAGTTTTTTAAAAATTAAATTCAGTCAAAAATTAGAAAAAATTTGATAGTATTTATCTTTTCTTTTAAAGTTTGAAAAATAAAAATTTATCTAAATAAGGAAAGCGTATGCCAAAGATGAAAAGCGTTAAAAGCGCAGTTAAACGCTTCAAAGTAGGTAAAAATAAAATCAAAAGAGGCTCAGCTTTTAGAAGTCATATTTTGACTAAAAAACCTGCAAAAAGAATGCGTGATCTTCGCACAGCTAAATATGTGCATAGCACAAATGTAAAAGCTGTTGAAAAAATGCTAGGAATTTAAGTTTTTGACTAAAAGTCATTCAAACTCCCCTCTGAGATAAAATTTCAAGGGCAAGCTCCAAATTTGGACGCCACTTTATGAAAGGAAATAAAAATGGCAAGAGTAAAAACAGGTGTTGTTAGACGCCGCAGACATAAAAAAGTTTTAAAATTAGCGCGTGGTTTTTATAGTGGACGACGCAAACATTTTAGAAAAGCAAAAGAACAACTAGAAAGAAGTCTAGTCTATGCTTATCGTGATAGACGCCGTAAAAAAAGAGACTTCCGCCGTCTTTGGATTGTGCGTATCAATGCTGCTTGCAGACTCAATGATTTAAGTTATTCAAGATTTATCAATGGTCTTAAAAAAGCAGGTATTGAACTTGATAGAAAAATTCTGGCAGATTTAGCTATGAATGATGCTGCTGCTTTTGCAAAAATTGCAGAGGCTGCAAAAAAAGCACTTTAATTTTTTAGTGTAAGAATTTCAAGATTTTTGATTCTTGAAATTCTTAATTTTTTAGTATTAATTTAATTTAGCTAGAACATCTTCATAACATTTGAGTTGATTTAAGATTATTTTATTAATCTCATTTGTCATTTCTAGTTTTTGACCTTTTATATTAAGATAATAGTATTTAAAATCACTGTATTTTTGTATGAAAGTTTTTAAATATCTAGGTTTGAAATCATTAAAATTTTTAACTTCATAAAAAAATATTGCCACTAAACTTTTTGCAATTCCCGCTCCATAAATTTCTCCAAAACTAGAAAAACCAACTATGGGAAAATCATTAAAATGGATTTGATTTAAATGTTCTTTGTTGTGAAGTCTTCTTAAGATACAATCGTTAAAAATTGCTCCTAGTGGTTTTGGTTCATTAAGAGAAAATTTTTCATAATCTTTTTTTATAGCTTCAATAAAATTTGTTTTTTTAAGCAAGCTTAATTCCTGAGCGCTTTCTATATCACAATAACTAAATAATGTTTTATCTGGGTTGATTTCCATAGGGGAAATAAGATAGTCTTCTCCAATTTTTAAAGCAAAAGTATATTCTTGCATTTTATTTTTAAGTTCTTCAAAAGTACAGTTAAAATAATTACATAAAGCTTCAACCGCGTTGATGGATTGAAAGGTTTTTTATTAATAAATTCGCGTACGGTTTTATCATATAAGCTTACATCAAGTATGGTAAAGGTAATGTTGCTTTGAGGATTGAAATTTTGAGACTTCATTAAATTAAAACGGTATTTAGGTTTAAATTGAACATGTATGCTTAAAGCTTGATTTTTAATATTTCTCCGTTATAAAATATAAATGCTCCGCTAAAGTCCATGTTTCCGCTAGACCCACCCCCTACTAAAGCACAAGGATAGGGGTTGTGTTTGTACAAAAGTTCTAAAAGAGAACTTTCGCTTTGACTTAAACCATCATAAATTAAATAATGCAAAGTATTTATGCAGTGTGCTTCAAAAGGTATATTTATAAATAAAACTTCTTTTTCTATCAGTTTTTTTCTTTCTGTATAATCTTTTATATCACTAAAAAGCTTGATTTTATTTGTGCAAAGATTTTCTATCATATCTTCACTAAAAAGTATCAAGCTTATTCCTTGGATATTTTGTTTATAAGGACTGTTTTCAATGTTTGAGTTAGAATCAAGGTTGCATAATAAATCAGTAGCACTGCTTAAGATGATATCACATTGCTCATTTATAGAATTTTGAATCTTATTTCCTATGATCGCTAGATTAAGTTGATTGACACAAAGCCTATAATTAATTTTGGCTTGATGTTTATTTTTTTTAATTTTTCTTCAAGTTCATTTTATTGAAGATATGGAGCTTCTAAAACTTTTTTACTTCTTCTTTTTTTGTTGAGCTTTTATTTTTAAAATTAAAAAAACATCAATTTAACTCCATTAAAACTATTTTTTAATTACTAGTTAACTAAATCAAGACACCATAAATTCGGCATTTATTTGTAATTTTTATTATACCTTAAGTCATAAAAAATGCAATAAGTAAATTAAAATTTAGATATAATTGCAAATTATAATAATATTAATTAAGGATAAATTAAATATGATTGGAGATATGAATGAGCTTTTATTAAAAAGCGTTGAAGTATTGCCACCTTTACCTGATACTGTAAGTAAGTTAAGAAAATATGTGAGCGAGGCTAATTCAAATATAGAAACTATGAAAGTTGCTGAAATCATTTCAAGCGATCCGTTGATGACGGCTAAGCTTTTGCAATTAGCAAATTCTCCTTATTATGGTTTTACAAGAGAAATTACAACCATAAATCAAGTGATTACTTTATTAGGCGTTGGTAATATCATCAATATAGTTATGGCTGACTCCATTAGAGATAATTTTAAAATAGACGTTTCACCTTATGGTTTAAATACTCAAAATTTTTTAAAAACGTGCAATGAAGAGGCAACTTTTATCGCAAATTGGCTTAATGATGAAGATAAAAAACTTTCTCATCTTTTAGTTCCTTGTGCAATGCTTTTAAGGCTTGGTATTGTTATTTTTTCAAATTTTCTTATACAAAATCATAAGGATAAGGATTTTTTAGCTTTTTTAAATAAAAGTGAAAATCTTGCTTTAGCGGAGAATGAATTTTTAGGCGTAGATCATATTTCTTTCTTGGGATTTTTGTTACATCGTTGGAATTTTGATGATGTTTTGATTGAAAGTATATGTTTTGTTCGCACTCCTCATGCTGCTCGCGAAAAAGTGAAAAAATCCGCTTATGCTTTAGCAATAACAGATCATCTTTTTGCTCCGCATGATGGCTCTTCTCCATTTAACGCAAAAGCTGCAGTTGCTTTACTTAAAGAGGCAAAAACTCAAGGAATTAATTTTGATTTAAACAATCTTTTATCTAAGCTTCCTAACAAAGCTAAGGAAAATTTAAACAAAGAAGATTAAAGAGCCTTTTTAAGGCTCTAAATTGTAGTGATGAAAAGTTTAATCTTACCTCCTAATGAATTTTTAGATCACTATATTTTAAACGCTGAATTTCATCGTTTTGCTGGAATTTCAAAAAATGCTTATAAATTTTGGAAAAATGTAGAAATAGGTAGATATCAAGGAACAAGAATTATATTTTTGCATAGAAATTGCATTTTAGAAAAACATCAGCAAGCTTTAAGGCAATGTAGTGGTTTAAATGGTTTTGTATTGGCAAGTGCTTTTTGTTCTTTTACTGGATTAGCCCCCTCTCATTTGGTGGAAAAAAATAATTCTTCTATTTACAAACTTTTAGAGCTTAAGGAGATTTGTGGGATTAAATTTGTTAATCTAAAAAAATTTTATGATTTTTTAGGGCTAAATTATCATCAGCATATTTATATAGAAAAATGCCATTTTTTTAGCCCAGCTCCTTTTGAAAAGCGTATTAAAATCACTGAGAGTATGTGCGTTGGGTATTATTAAGATAAGAAAAAATAAATGCACATAGCAAAGCTATAATAGCCAAAAAGAAAACATAAATTCCCAAAGAAAAACGCCAAAAATTACTTAAATTATTTAAGGCAAAACTATGCAAGAAAAAAGCAAGTTGCGGAGTTAAACCTCCAGCTATAGCATAAGCAATATTATATGAAAAAGAAAGTCCTGAAAATTTAATTTTTGCATCAAATACTTCACTCATTATTAAAGGGCAAAAATTCATCACTCCGCTAAAAAAACATACAAGTAAATATAAGCAAGCTACTAGGTTAAAATCAGCATTTTGTCTATATAAAGTATTAAAATAAAGCAAGCTTGCAATTCCAAAAAAAACACTAAAAAATACACAAGATTTAATAACGCCTATTTTATCCGCTAAAATTCCACTTATAATACACCCTAGGCAAATAAGCAAAATTCCACCTATTTGAAGATAGGTTTGTATAGAAGTATTAATTTGAAGTATTTTTGCCATATAACTAGGCATAAGTAAAATCATTACAACAATACAACCTGTCAAAACCCAAGTAATCATCATAGAAAGAACAATTCCCATTTTAGCTTTTTTAAACACTTCTTTTAAAGGAAATTTTTCTAAAGCCTTGTCTTTTTTCATTTGTTCAAAAACAGGAGTTTCTCTTAAAAATTTTCTCAAATAAGCAGAAATAATCCCAAAAATTCCACCTAAAAAGAATGGAATTCTCCAAGCCCATTCATGAAGTTCTTCTTGGGTATAAATTTTATTCATAATTAAAAAAACTAAACTACCTAATAAAATTCCACCTACAACCGAAGCGGTTAAAATTCCCAAATAAGTTCTTTTTTGACCTTGTGGTGCGTGTTCGTATACAAAAACCCAAGCTCCAGGGAGTTCCCCGCCTATAGCTATACCTTGACAAATGCGTATAAAAACTAAAAATACAATGCAAAGAAAACCTATGCTTTCATAATTTGGAATAAAAGCTAGAGTAAAAGTTGGAATAACCATTAACAAAATACTAATCATAAACATTCTTTTGCGTCCAAATTTATCTCCAAAATGTGCCAGTATCACACCCCCTAAGGGACGCGCTAAATATCCAGCTGCAAATATTCCATAAGTATTAAACATTTGCCAAAAACTACTTAAATCTTTTGGAAAAAAGTTTGTTGAAATATAATTTGCAAAAAATACAAAAATAATAAAATCATAAAATTCTAAAGTTCCACCTAATGATGAAAGTCCTAAAACTTTTATATCTTTTTGGTTAAGGGTTTTGTTCATTCTTAATCTCCATCTCATAAAAATCATCATCATTGTTATCATCATCGTATTCATAATCATCATCATCATAATTATAATTTTTATGGTGATTTTGTGTATATTCTTCATCTTCATTTTCATAATCATCGTAATTTAAATCTTCTTCATCTTCATAAGCCATTGTTTTCTCCTTAAATAAAAATACAAAGCTTATTTTATCTTAAATTTGTTTGGTTTTGCTATAATTTTTATAATTTTTTAAAAGGTGAATTTATGAAATTAAGTCATTTAGATGAAAAAAATCATCCTAAAATGGTAGATGTAAGCGATAAAAATATTACTTCAAGAATAGCCACAGCTAGTGGTATGATATATATGAGTCAAGAAGCTTTTGATGTAATTAAAAACAATACCGCAAAAAAAGGTCCTGTTCTTCAAACAGCTATTATTGCGGCCATAATGGGGGCTAAAAAAACAAGTGAAATTATTCCTATGTGCCATCCTTTGATGCTTTCTAAAGTTGAAACTAATATTGTGGAATTTGTTAAAGAATGTGCATTTAAGCTTATTGTAACAGTTAAGTGTGAAGGTAAAACAGGTGTTGAAATGGAAGCTTTAAGTGGAGTTAGTATAGGACTTTTAACTATATATGATATGATCAAGGCTATAGATAAATCAATGAGAATTACGGATATAGTGCTTGAAAGCAAAGAAGGAGGTAAAAGTGGTAAATTTGTGCGATCTTAAAAAAGAACCTCAGATCAATTATCCTACTTTTTGGGATTATAAGGTGATTTTTGAGGTGCATATTAAGGCAAGTGAAATTTTTGAAGAAATTTTAGGTCAAAGAGAATATAAATTTGAACATTCGAATTCAAGTGCGAGTGGAAAATATCAAAGTTATTTGTTAAATGTTTATGTTGATAGCAAAAAAGATCGTTTGGATATATTTGATAAATTAAAAGCTAAAGCAAAATTTGTACTTTAAGAAAGAAGGAAAAATGAAAAATACTTTAATTATTTTTGAAAATTCTTTATCAAATCTCGGTAAAGATGAAGCAAGTGATTTACTTGAAGACTTGAGTTTTAATCTTGCGTATAAGCAAATTTCACATAATCCTCATGAAACAAAAAAAGTTTTAAATTCTCTTTTGGTTGAATTTTTAACTATTTTGAAAAAACTTGATTTTTTTGATGATGAAAATGTTACAAAGGTTATCAAAGCTTTGGTTAAGGCGAGTATTGTAGATGCTCAAAATTCACTTTATGGGTATATTAGCGAAGCTGAATTATTAAACAAACAGATTGAAAATCAAAAGAATTTGATTAAAAATCAAATCAGCGATAATTTTTTTGAATTCGAGAATATTTTACAAGAATGTTCTTTTTGTGATGAATTTAGTGGTGGTTTAAATGATGCTATTTTATTTGATATAGAAATGCTTGGAATTTTAAAAGAAACCGCTGAAAGTGCTTTTTTAACTACATTAGAAAAGGCTGAAGATATAGAACTTACAAGTAGTGAAATAGCTAAAAATCTCGTATATAATGCCATTTGTGAAGCTCATTTTGAAAAAGAAAGAATTTTAAAAATTTCAAGTATTATTTTAAATACCGCTTTTGAAATAGCTAATGAATCTATGGCTTATGCAAAAGATCTTTGTTTAGGAGTGATTAAAGGCACAAGGGATGGTATTGTTTTGGCAATGGAAAAATTTAAAGCTTCATTAACTTATGCAAATTTTGAAGAAGATGTTAGTTTAAAAAGCAAAGAACTAATAGGTATAGAAGATGATTTTATTGCTCTTTTAAAAAAAGAGATTCAATTACAAAATGATCCTTGTAAGAGTATAGTTGAGAATTTGCTAGAACATGAACTTGATAATCTTTTTGCTAAATTTAGACGTCTTGCAGGTGAAAGCAGAGAGCAACTAATATTAGTTTTAAATGATATTAAGAAAAATCCAAAGATTAATGATTTTAACAAACTTACTCAAAGAAAATTAAATCGTTTTAAACAAGAAATTTTTGAATTAGAAAAAATTGCTAGTGAAAAATACAAAGATTTAAATTCCAAAAAAGCTAAAAAGCTCGGTGTAAGACTTTGGGAAAAAGCAAAAAAATTCGTTAAAAAATAATATCCCATTTTTGGGATATTAAATATCTATTTCTATACCTACAGGTGCGTGATCAGAGCCAAAAATATCATCTCTTATGAAAGCGTTTTTAAGTTTATCTTTTAAACCCTTTGAAATGAAAAAATAATCAATCCTCCAGCCTACATTTCTTTCTCTTGCTTTCATTCTATAGCTCCACCACGAGTATTTTTCTTTGATTTCACCATTAATTTCTCTAAAAGTATCTATAAAACCAAGCTTTAGCAAATCATCAATCCAAGCTCTTTCTATAGGTAAAAAACCTGAAGTGTTGGCATTGGCTTTTGGATGAGTAAGATCGATTTCTTTATGAGCGGTATTGACATCACCGCAAATGATAATTTCAAATCCATCCTTTAAAAGCTTATCCAAATACACTAAAAAATCTGCATAAAATTGCATCTTAAAATTTAAACGCTCTTCATCTTTTTGACCATTTGGAAAATAGATATTAAAAAGTGCAATATTTTTAAAGCGGTGTTCTAAAACCCTACCTTCTTCATCATCAAAAAATTCGCATTTTTTTACTTCGCTATTAAAATTACAAAGACTCATTACCCCAGAATACCCCGCTCTTTTAGCAGAATTAAAATACATGTGTTTAAAAGGATATTCATAAATTTTTTTAGGAAATTTATCTTCATGTGCTTTGATTTCTTGAAAACCTATAAAATCAATTTGTTCTTGTGCTATCCAATCAAGTGCATTTTTATCACAAATAGCTCTTAAGCCATTGACATTCCATGAAAGTAGTTTCATTATTTTCCTTAAAATTTTCATTAAAAGTGTAAATCATAACATAAAAAGATTTAAAACTACAATCCATTTAAAAAAATTCAATAAAATTAAAAGCTTAAATTTGGAGGTGGGATTTATATGCTTAGATTAACTTGGCTTCAGTTTACTTTTTTTAATTCTTTGATGATTGTATTGTTGAATTTTAATTTATTTTATTTTGTGTATGAAAAAAATACACAAAACTGGTTTATAACTTTTGTTTTTATTGTGGCCTATTTTGCCCTTGTTCACGTGATTTGCTCTTTGCTTTTTATAAAGTTTTTTACTAAATTTTTTTCTATATTATTTATAATATCATCTTTTTTAAGTGTTTACTTTATTAGTTTTTATGGGGTGCTTATAGATTCTGATATGATACAAAATGTTGTTCAAACAGATATCAAAGAAGTAAAAGATTTGTTAAATTTAAAATTAATCTTATTTGTTGTTTTGGCTTTATTGTTAGTTTTTTATGTTGTTAAAGTAAAAATTGATTATTATGGTAGTTTTAAATCCCATCTAAAAATTAAAATTATCAATATAATATCAGGTTTGATTGTTGTTTGTGCGGTTTTAATCCCTTTAAGTAAAACTTTCTTGCCTTTTTTTAGAAACTATAATGAAATAAGAATGTATAATACTCCTTTTTATCAAATTTATGCCGTATATCGCTATTATGTTCGTTTTGTAAAAGCTAAGCCAGAATTTAAAACTATAGCTAATGATGCTTATAGAGAAAACAATCACACTAAAAAACTTTTAGTTTTGGTAGTGGGTGAAACCGCTAGAGCGGCAAATTACTCTTTGGGTGGATATGCTAAAAATGATACCAATTTTTATACCAAAAAAGATAATGTAGTGTTTTTTGATAATTTTTCATCATGTGGAACAGCAACAGCGGTAAGTTTACCTTGTATGTTTTCTATTTCTAAGCGTGAAAATTATTCAAGTTCAGAATTTCAAGAAAATGCGATGGATGTGCTTTATAAAACAGGTGTAGATACTGCATGGTTTGATAATAATTCTGGTGGTTGTAAAGGGGTTTGTGATAGATTAGCTTATAAGCAAAAGCTTTCTAGTGATTTGGATGAAAATTTACTCGCCCCTTTTAAAGAAAAATTAAATCATTTAAGTGATCAAAATATAATAGTTCTTCATTTGCAAGGTTCCCATGGGCCAACTTATTATAAACGCTATCCAAGTGAATTTAAAAAATTTACTCCAACTTGTGATACTAATGAACTTTCAAAATGTGATAGCGAGGCTTTAATCAACACTTATGATAATACTTTGCTTTATACAGACTATCTTTTAAGTGAGATTATAAAACTATTAAAAGAGCAAAAAGATTATGAAAGTTCTTTGTTTTATCTTTCAGATCATGGTGAAAGTTTGGGTGAAAATGGTATTTATCTTCATGGTATGCCTTATGCTATAGCGCCAAGTTATCAAACCCGTATTCCTGCTATTTTTTGGAGCAATGATGAAAAATTAATGAATTTAGCTAAAGAGCATAAAGGTTTAAAACTTTCTCAAGATAATCTTTTTAGTACTCTTTTAGGATATTTTGATGTAAAAACAAGTGTTTATGAGCCAGAATATGATTTATTAAATCCTAAACTTAAGGCAAATCCATGAAGCCTAAATATCATTTTTTAAATAATGCAAGATATGCTTTAGAAGGGATTTTTGCTTTATTTAAAAATGAAATGGCGTTTAGAATTGAACTTTGTATTATTATCCCTGCGATAGTTTTTAGTTTTTTCTTAAAAGTTAGTTTTTTGGAGCATTTATTATTGGTAAGTGTTTTAATGCTTATTTTAATTATAGAGGCTTTAAATTCGGCTATTGAAGCTTGTGTTGATTTGATTACAAATGAATGGCATGAAAAGGCAAAAATTGCTAAAGATTGTGCGAGTACGGCAGTGTTTTTTAGTGTGCTTTTAGCTCTTTTTGTTTGGAGTTTTATTTTATATAGCATTTACTTATGAAATTTGAAAAATTAATACAAGAAATTTTGGGAAAAAAGCGTTTTGAATTGTTAAAATTTTTATGCGAAAATGCCGATGAAAATGGTTTTATTATGATTAAAATCAGTGAGCTTGAAGAAAAATTAAACCAAAGCAAGCCCACTATCATCGCTACTTTTAAATTTTTAGAAGAAAAAAAGCTTTTTAAGCGTCTTAAAAATGGATTTTATCAGCTAAAAATATAGGAGATAAAATGAAACTTAAAAACCCTTTGGATACGCATTTACATTTACGCGATGAAAGTATGCTTGCGCTTGTAGCTCCTTTTAGTGCAAAAGACTTTAAGGCAGGGGTTATCATGCCAAATTTAATCACCCCGCTTACTGAAATAGATGTATTAAAAGCTTATAAAGAACGCATTTTAAAAGCATGTAAAAATGAAGATTTTACGCCTTTGATGACTTTATTTTTCAAAGACTATGATGAGCAATTTTTAGAAAAAGCTAAAGACGAGCTTTTTGCTATCAAACTTTATCCTGCAGGTATCACTACCAACTCAGATAATGGAATTTCAAGTTTTGATATAGAAAAGTTAAAACCTACATTAATTACTATGAGCGAATTAAACATACCCTTACTTGTGCATGGAGAAACCAATGATTTTGTCATGGATAGAGAAGCAAATTTTGCCAAAATATATGAAAAATTAGCTAAAAACTTTCCAAAATTAAAAATTGTAATGGAGCATATTACCACTAAGGTTTTGTGTGATTTATTAAAAGATTATGAAAATTTATACGCAACTATCACTTTGCATCATTTAATGATAACGCTTGATGATGTAGTGGGTGGTAAAATGGATCCGCATTTATTTTGCAAGCCTATTGCAAAACGCTATGAAGATAAAGACGCTTTATGTGAGCTTGCTTTTAGTGGCTATGAAAAGGCTATGTTTGGAAGCGATAGCGCGCCTCATCCATTGCACACTAAAGAATGTTGTGGTTGTGCGGCTGGAGTTTTTAGCGCACCGGTGATTTTACCTGTATTAGTTGAACTTTTTGAAAAACATTCAAATGAAACAAATTTACAAAAATTTATTTCAGATAATGCTTGCAAAATCCATAATCTTAAATTTGAAAAAGATAAAATCGTCATCTTAGAAAAACAAGAATGGCAAGTAGCGCAAAAATACGGCGATGTAGTGCCATTTATGGCAGGGAAAACTTTAAATTTCAAAGTCGCAAATTAAAGGAAATTAATGCTAAAAGCTTATCTAGAAAACATAAAAGATATTTCTACAAACGATAAAGAACACACACATAGAACAGCTTTGCAAAATTTATTGCAAGCTATAAAAGATAATCAAGACAAGCAAAATAAAATCTCTATCAAACAAGAACCAAATAACGACAAAGAAGGTAGAGGTGCTCCGGATTTTTTGATTACAAAAGATTTTTTAACACTAGGTTACATAGAAAACAAAAGAGTAAATGCAAATCTTGATAACATCATAACAAGTGATCAAATTTTAAAATACACAAAATTAAGCCCAAATATCATTCTCACAGATTATTTAAGATTTATATTATTAAGTTTAAATGATAAAAATGAAATTATCATTTGTAAAGAAGTAAAAATTTGCTCTCTTGATGAGATTAAAAGCATTGTTAAAAATCAATCTTTGCTAGATACTAAAACACAAGAGTTAAACGAACTTTTTAGCATATTTTTTTCTAAAATCCCAAATCCCATAAATTCAGCTTTAGATTTTGCAAACCATCTAAGCCTAAGAACAAGAATTTTAAAAGATGAGCTTTTATTATCAAGCAAAAATGAAACTTTATTAAGTTTATTTAACACCTTCAAAGAAACACTTTATAAAGAATTATCCTATGAAGAATTTTGCGATTCTTTTGCACAAACTTTAACTTATAGCTTATTCTTAGCAAAATTAAATAACGATACCGCAAAAGAAATAGATCTAAACAATGCTAAAAAATTCATACCAAAATCATTTCCATTAATCCGTTCTATGAGTGGATTTTTAGATGATAGTTTTGAAAATTTAGAAAATATAAAATGGCTTTTAGAAGAAATCATAAACATTATAAATCACATAGACATTACAAGCATTATTAAAGAATTAAACAAAACAGGCGAGAAAGACTTATTTAATCGTCCTACTATTTTATCTACTCACAAAGATCCTTATTTGCACTTTTATGAAACATTTTTAGCAAGTTATGATCCAAAGCTTAGAGAAGTAAGGGGAGTATATTATACTCCTGCGCCTGTAGTAATTTTCATCATAAATGCCATAGATGAAGCTTTAAAACAAGATTTCAATCACAAAAAAGGATTAAGTGAAGCTTTAGATAAAAATATAACCTTACTTGATTTTGCCACAGGCACTGGCACCTTTTTACTTGAAGCTTTTAGAAAAGCTTTAGAACCTATAAGCAAAAATAGCGTTAATTACAATCCAAAAGCTTTGATAGACAAATTTTGTGGTTTTGAATTTTTAATAGCCCCTTACACCATAGCACATTTAAAAATTTCTCAAAGTTTTAAAGAAGAATTTAACTCTCCATTAAACGATGATGAAAGTCTTAAAATAGCACTAACAAATACTTTATATTCTAAAAGCATATCCAAAGAACAAAATGATCAAAACACGCTTTTTACTCTCATTGATCTAACAAAAGAATTCAAAAAAGCACAAAAAATAAAAGAAGAACAAATTCTAATCATCACAGGCAATCCGCCTTATAGTGGAGCAAGTAGCAACAAAGGCTTATACGAAGATGAGATCAAAATAAGCTATGGTTTAGAACCAAGCAAAGCAAATCTTAATAATGAACAAAAAAAGTGGATAAGCTCGTATTTTAAAGAAAAATCCAAACAAAACACAAGTACTTTTAAAGCCATATATGAAAAACACAAACTAGAAAATGAAAAAAATCCAAAAGTAATGCTTGATGACTATGTAAAATTCATACGCTTTGCCCAAAGTAAAATCGACTCTCAAGAAAGCGGAATTTTTGCTTTTATTTCAAATAATAGCTTTTTAGATAATCCTACCTTTAGAGGTATGAGATATTCTTTAATGCAAAGCTTTGATAAAATTTATATACTTAATTTACACGGCGATACTAGAAAAAAAGAAAAAGCTCCTGATGGAAGCAAAGATGATAATGTCTTTGATATCATGCAAGGTGTGAGCATAAATATCTTTATAAAACAAAATTCAAAAGCTAAAAATACAAACATTTATTATCATGATTTATACGGCAAAAGAAAGGATAAATACGAATTTTTATATGAAAATGACTTAAATTCTATAAAATGGACTTTGGTAAAAAACAACGAGCCTTTTTATCTTTTCTTACCACAAAATAATGATTTATTAGAAGAATACAACAAGGGCATAAGCGTAAAAGATATTTTTATGCTTTCAAGCGTAGGAATTGCAAGCTCTAAGGATGCTATATTAATCTCAACGAATAATAAAAAATTAGAACAACAAGTTTATAATTTTTATAATGAATTTGATAAAAAATACATCAAAGAAATAGCATATAAACCTTTTGATACGCAAAAAATTTATTATGATATAAAAAAAGTGGAAAGACCAAGAATTGACATAATGGAACATTTTTTGGGGTATGAAAACATAGGTTTGATTTATGATAGAGGCACTAATCTAAAAGAAATTTCAAATTTATTTATAAGCTCAAAAGTTATAGATAAACATTTAGTCGGAGCAAATAGCTATGTTTCTCCACTTTATCTTTATCCTACAACTAGAAGTAAAAAATTCCTAAAAAAAGAAAATCCAAATTTTAACGAAGAAAATTTCACCTCAAAAATAGAAAATTTCAAAGAAAGCTTTAGAACTTTCATAGATGAGCTTTATAAAGAAAAATTCTCACCAGAAGACATACTAGGCTATATTTATGCGGTGCTTTTTCATAAAATTTATAGAGAAAAATATCTTGATTTTTTAAAAATTGATTTTCCAAAAATTCCTTTTACAAAAGATAAAAATACTTTTAAAAATTTAAGCAAACTAGGCTTAAAACTTGTAAATTTACATTTATTAAAAAATGATGAGTTAGATTTTAATGTAGGTGAAGCCTTGTTTAAAGACATTAAAAATAAAAATTTCAAAATACAAAAAATCAAATACAACAAAGACGTAAAAGAACTTTTCATAAACGAAAGTTTGTATTTTAATAAAGTAAGTCCTGAAATTTATGAGTTTAAAATAGGCGGCTATGCTGTGCTAGATAAATACCTAAAAAGCCACAAAGAAGAAGACATAGATCATAAGTATTTTACCTTGATCATACAAACTTTAGATGAAACTTTAAAAATTCAAGATGAAATTTCAAAAATCAATCTTAGCTAGTATAACTAGCTAATGATTAAAAGTTTTATCTTAGCTTCTATAATCTCTTCTACTTCATCTTTTACAAAGCTTTCTAACTCTTGTTTGTTTGTATTAATACCATTCATACTTAAATGCCACAAAGCATTTTCTATCGCACTTTGTTTGTCTCTTTTTACCACTCTAGTTTCGTTAAAAATTTCACACTCATAAGGGATATTTTGTGTATTTAAAAAACCTTGCAAATCACTTTCATAAAAACCTTTAAAATGAGTGTTAAAATGCTCAAATATAGGATCTAAAAAGCTACTTTTACGCCTACTTGCCCAGCCTAAATACACTTTTTTAGAAGCTAAGTTTAAAAAAGCTTTATAGTCTTTTTCATTTTGTAAAGCAGGAGACATACTTAAAAAGGCTAAGTCAAATTTTGCGTTATTATTTTTATAAAAGCTTTCAAAGTCTAAATTCAGGGTTTTTACATTTGATATGGTATGAGTTTTTGCATTTTCTTGTAAAATTTCAAGCATAACATTTGCACTATCTAGAGCTAAAATTTCTTTAGCTTCTTTAGCTAAGTGTAAAGTCCAAACCCCAGTTCCACATCCTATATCTATAATGCTTTTATTTTGAAAAGAAATATTTAAATTTTGTAAATATTCAAAAGTTTGCTTTTGTATGGTGTTTAAAGTGTTTTGATATCTTGCGTAAGTTTTGGCCTTTTTATCCCATAAATTCATATATTTTCCTTGATAAAATATATAAAATCATAGCATAAATTTTTAAAATTCAAGCCCAAAGAAAGGGCTTGAATGATTAATTAAAACCTTTTCTTCTTAACATCTTCTAAGATATTATTAGCTATATCACTTACTGTACTAGAAATAATAGCTGATTCATTAGCAATTTCAACATTATCTTTAGTAGTTTGATCAATTTGAGCTACGCTATCATTGATTTGAGTGATACCTGCAGTTTGTTCTTTAATACTTTCTGCCATATCATTGATAGATTGAACAAGTAAATTAGTATTAGCTTCAATTTCTGATAAAGACTTTTGAGTTCTTTCAGCTAACTTTCTAACTTCATCAGCTACCACTGCAAAGCCTCTACCATGTTCTCCAGCACGAGCTGCTTCAATAGCTGCATTTAAAGCTAAAAGATTGATTTGATCTGCAATATCACCTATAATACCTGTAACATTTTTAATCTCTTCAGATTGAGTGATAACATCACTAGTTTTAACTGAAACATTTTGCATAGAAGAAGTGATCTCTTCTAAAGCTGCTGCAGTTTCTTCTAAAGATTGAGCTTGAGAATTTGAAGAAGTGGTTAAGCTTTGAACAGCAGTTTGTAATTTTCCACTTTCATTAGCTAAAGCATTAGCAAAGTCTGAACTTTGTTTTAGCATTTTAACTATTTCATCACCTAAAGCATTAGTAGTTAATTCTACACTACCGCTAGCATTTTCTAATTTATTTCTAAAGTCTAAGCTTTTGTATTCTTCAAAAATTTTATGAATAGCATTCATATCAGAACCTACTCTAGCTTGTAAAACATCAAGAAGTTTATTTAGAACATTTTTAAGTTCAATAAGTTGTGGGTTTCTTGGATTAGCAGTAATTCTTGCTGTTAAATTACCACCTTCTACAACTGATACGGTTTGAACTGATTCTTTAACGGCTTGATTGTCTTGTTCTAAGCCTCTTTTAGTAGCAAGAATGTTTTCATTGATAGCATTTGAGATTTGTCCAAATTCATCATTGCTTTTTACTTCTATAGTAGAAACATTTTTTGTTTTATAGTTGATAAAATCAAAGAATGAAGTTAAACCTGTTTGGATAGCTGCAAGTGGGGAGAGGTATTTTGATACGATGAAATAAAGGAGGATGATGCTAAGAATGCTTGCAAAAACAACAATCACAGTTTGTATAAATGCAATTTTATAAACTGGAGCTTCTATTTGTTCTATTGGCTCTCCAACGCAAGCAGTATAAATTCCAGAAACCTTTGTGCATACAGCAAATCTTTCATTACCATCTTTTGGTCTAGTATACTCAAAAGGTTCAAGATCCTCTTTAGTTTTAGCAAGATTTGCAATAGTACTAATATCATAACCTTGTTGCAAAAGAGTTTTGTCTGTAGAAACAAATACTTTATTTTCTTCATCAAATACAAAAGTTCTACCTGGTAAATTTTCAAATTCAGCTTGCAAATCTGCCGCAAGAATATCTACAGCCAAAACCCCTATAAATTTACCATCTTTATAAAGCGGAATAGAATATGTAAAGCAAGGTAAATTTGTAGTTACATCAATATAAGATGGGGTAATATAAAGTTTATTTGTTTTAACTGCTTCTATATAATACTCTCTTGTTCTAGCATCATAATTATCAGCTTTTCCATAAGTTCCAAAATCTAAATTTTTAGCATCAGAGTCTGGATCGCTTACAACAAGTTCGCCATTTGGTTGAGCAATATAAACTGCTAAGAATCTTCCAGCATCTCTAAAATTCTTTAAATCTTTTCCAACATAATGCATTAAAGCATCTTGACTATCTAACTGTTCTATAGGATGCTTTAAAATACTTTTAGCTAAACTTTCAAGAGCTAAAGAATTTCTTGCCTTAAAAGACTCTATAGAATTTTTAGCCGTTTTAACATAATTTATTTCAGCATTCACAACTTCATGAAAAATTGCTTGCTTTACAAATATAAATGTTACAACACCTAAAATTATCAAACACACTACTGCGATTAAATTTGCAATCAGTGAAACCTTCAATTTTACACTTTTCATAATTTAAGCGCTCCTTTCTAATATTATTTTATAGAGATATCTACATAAAGTTTTAGAATTATAAATTAAAAAATCTAGATTTTTACTTAAATATAAAAGTAATAAAAAATTTTATTTAAATAAAGCTCGTTAGTATATCAAAAAAAATAAAATTAATATAAAATTATTTTTTATAGATGTTTTAAAACTATTTAACAATATCAAATACATTTTAAGGTGTGATAAAATTCAGGATTATTAAAAGTTGGAGGAAAAGGAACGCTAGCTCTAAATTCTTTATAGGTATTACCCGGGAGTGTGTCTATGATTTCTATAGTATAAGAAACACTTGTATTTTGCATTTTAGCGTTACGGATATTTTTATCATTGAAAATTTCACCTCCTACTTGTTGTTGGTTTAATATGCTAAGTATCAAATAGCATTTTTTGATTTCAAATTTAGTAAGATTTTGAACTTTTCCATTTACTATAACGCTTTCATGTCTTAGATCTCTTGTATAGGTTAGTTTGCTAAGATCGGCTTGAGTGGTGAATTGATTGATTGTCAGAAAAATAGAATATATCAAAAGTGCGGTAAAAATAGTAGCTATGGTATAAGAAATCAAAGCCATTTCTTTTTGTTTGACTTTTAGAAAGATTAAAATACAAATCAAGGCAAAGCAAATAAGTAAAATGATAAAAACTATAATATGAAAAATTGTAAAATGCATTAAAAACACTCCGAAACTAAGCGTATGGTATAGTTATTTTCATAGTTAAAATTTTCAAAAGCAATTCTTTGAAATTGGGTTGCGTTTTTCTTTAGATCTTTAATTTCTCTACTTTTTTGTCTAAAAGGGATAAATTTCTTTTTATATTCTTCTATGATATTATCATTAGGTATTTTATCTGCAAAAATTTTAGCTGTAATTTTACATTCTTTAAAATTATTTTTTGAATTATTTGTAATGTTAAAATCAACAATTAAATCATTTGAGCTTTGTATCATTTTTTGATCTGTAATAGCGATTTTTCGAGTTCTTACTTCATTGTCTATTAGTTTATACCCATAGATATAAACTAAAAAACAAATAATAATATCAAATGCAATAATAAAAAGTGCTGCTATAGGTCTATGGCGTAAAAATACGCAAAGAAGTAAAACACAAGTGAAGAGAAAAAAAACTAATAAAATCAGCATATAATCTACTAAATATAAATGAGTAGTGTAAAAAAGCACAATTTCTCTTAGTTTCTCCACTTGCGTATCCTTTTAGTTTATGTTGGCAGAACTTTGCTTTTTAGCATCTTTGGTATCAACCCAAATGTTTGGCACTGCTCCACCTGGAGTTAAGAAAATTTTAGCATCTTGATTGACTTTTAAGGCTTCATTAAATTCTTTTTGAGTTTCAATTTGTTTTAAATTTAGCAAAGGGGTGTTTAAGCTGTTTGCGATTTCTTTATTAGAATAAGCTTGTGCATCTGCTTCTATCTTAACAGCCATAGCTTTACCTTTGGCGCTGATTATGGTTGCATTTGCTTCCCCTTCAGCTAAAGCAGCTTTTTTTAAGGCTTCTTGATTAGCTCTTTCTACTTCATATTTAGTTCTTTCAGCCTCTTGTTTTGCAATTTGCACGCGTTCGATTTGTTCTTTTACTTTTGAAGGTAAAATAATTTCTCTAAGTTGTACAGCGCGAAGTTCTACAGGTTCGTTTGGTTGGGCTTCTATGGTTTTTCTTATACCTTCTTCTATTTGAGTGGCTATTGTATTACGATTAGTAGGAAGTTCTTCGGCTGTATATTTTCCTACAACACTTCGCACTACATCACGAACAACTGGATCGATAATTTTATTTTCCCAATTTAAGCTCCAAGTAGCTATAGTTTGAGGAACTTGCAGAGGATTTAAGCGGTATTGTACTGTAACATCAATAGATACAGGCAATCCACGAGAGTCAAGCACAGAAATACTATTTTTATTAATAACACCTGAACCTGAAGATAAATTTTCATTACTTCCCTCTATAGAAGCATAGTTGATTTGTCTTACTCTAGTATCGATTATGGTTATTTTTTGTACAAAAGGTAAGAAAAAGTGAAGTCCTGGTTCTAATGGATTTGGGTCATATTTACCTGTTGTTGATTTAATCCCCATTTCCCCAGAATTTATCACCATAAAAGGTTTTGCAACGATTAAAAATAAGATAATAATAATCACCCCATAAATAAATGGAGAGAATTTTCCAAAACCTTTAAAATTAAATTCTGGTGCTTTGAAATTGAAATTTTGACGGTTGTTGTTTCCGTTATTGTTAGAATTTCTATTTTTTTTATTGAAATAATCATTTAAATCAGCTGGCATTTATTTCCTTTTTAAATATAAGTTAGCATAGATGCGTATTTTTCATTGCGTCCATAAACTACATTAAAATAAGCATCTTGAAGTTTTTTGGTTACAGGTCCTCTTAAACCATTTCCTATTATTCTTGCATCAATGTTGTTAATAGGTGTGATTTCAGCGGCTGTTCCGGTAAAAAATGCTTCATCAGCAGTATAAACTTCATCTCTTGAAATTCTTTGGCGAAGCACAGTGATACCAAGATCATGAGCTATTTTAAGCACTGTATTTTGAGTAATGCTTTTTAAAGAAAAATCATTTGGAGGTGTGATTAAAACCCCGTCTTTTACAATAAAGAAACATTCTCCTGTTCCTTCTGCGATAAAACCTTCTTCATCAAGCATTAAAGCTTCTTCATAGCCTGCTTCAATAGCTTCAAATTTTGCAATTTGAGAGTTAAGATAATTTGCACTTGCTTTAGCTTTTCCCATGCATGACTTAACACTATTTCTTGCAAAAGACGAAATTTTTACTTTTATGCCTTTTTCTAAACCTTCTTCTCCAAGGTAAGCACCCCATTCCCAAGCTGCAATTCCAACTCTTACAGGAGCTTTTATATGATAAAGTCCCATAACTCCATCGCCTAAGAAAATCAAAGGGCGGATATAGACATTGCTTTTAAAGTTGTTTGCTTTTAAGAGTTCAATTTGTGCATTTTCAAGCTCTTTTTGGGAAAAAGGACAATTTAAAAGAGTAATTTTTGCAGACTCTAAAAGTCTTTTGGTGTGATCTTCAAGTCTGAAAATTGCCAAGCCTTTATCTGTTTTATAGGCTCTAGTTCCTTCAAAAACAGCATTGCCATAATGCAAAGAATGGGTTAAAAAGTGCAAAGTTGCATCTTTAAAATCAACTAATTTTCCATCCATCCAAATTTTATCTGCTGAGATCATTTTTTTACCTTTTATAGTTGTTTATTTCTTAAAAAATATTATTTTAAGAATAAATCGGGATTTTATCAAAAATATACTAACAATAAGCTTTTATTAAATTAAGGTTTTTTGTTAAAAAAAATATTAGGTATTTTTTGAAATAATTATGAAAAATTATCGTTAAAAAAGGAGAAATTATGCCATTGGTAAATATTAAATTAGCAAAGCCGTCTTTAAGCAAGGAGCAAAAAGCAGAACTTATAGCTGATATTACCAAACTTTTAAGCACGAAATATAATAAAAGTAAAGAAAGAGTTGTGGTGGTTTTAGAAGATGTAGAAAATTATGACATAGGCTTTGGCGGAGAAAGCGTTGAAGCTATTAAAGCAAAGGCAAGTAAATGAGTTTAAACATAGGAGATAAAGCGCCTCAGTTTGAGCTTTTAAATCAAGATGGGGTAAAAATAGCATTAAAAGATTTTATTGGCAAAAAGGTGATTTTGTATTTTTATCCAAAAGATAATACCCCAGGTTGCACTACAGAGGCTTGTGATTTTAGTTTAAATTATGATAAATTTGGTGGTAAAAATGCAGTGATTATTGGTATCAGTCCTGATAGCGTGGCAAGTCATGAAAAATTTATCTCTAAATTTGATTTAAAACATATTTTACTTAGCGATAGTGAAAAAGAAGTTGCTAAAGCTTATGGAGCTTGGGGGCTTAAAAAAAATTACGGAAAAGAATACGAAGGTCTTATTCGCTCTACTTTTGTTATTGATGAAATAGGTAGGATTGCTCAAATTTATAGTAATGTTCGTGTAAAAGATCATGCTTTAAAAGTGCTTGAAAGTCTTTAATGTTGGTGCATATTTGTTGCAGTGTGGATAGTCATTATTTTATTGAAGAACTTAGAAAAACTTATCCTAATGAAAAAATCATAGGATATTTTTATGATCCAAATATCCATCCTTTAAGCGAATACGAACTAAGATTTTTAGATGTAAAAAGATCTTGTGATAAACTTGGCATCAAGCTTTATAAAGGTGAGTATGAGTATGAAAAATGGCTTAATGCTGTGCGTGGTTATGAAGATGAGCCTGAAAAAGGTGCAAGGTGTGAAATTTGCTTTGATGTAAGAATGGGATCTAGTGTTAAATTTGCTGCTAAAATAGGAGAAAAAAAGCTTACTACTACGCTTTTAACCAGCCCTAAAAAAGATTTAGAACAGTTAAAAAATGCTTTACAAAAAGAATGTGAGCCTTATGGGGTAGAGTTTTTAGCTCCTGATTTTCGTAAAAATGGCGGCACTCAAAGGCAGTTTGCTTTAGCAAAAAAAGAAATGCTCTATCATCAAAATTATTGTGGTTGTATTTATGGACTTAAAAAACAAAAACAAGATAAGAATTTTATTGATGAATTAATGTCTCCTGTAAATAAGCAAATTTTACCTGCAAGTATAGAAGCAAGAATAGCCCTTTATAAAAAAGTAGTTTTATGGGAAAAAAAAGGTATAAAATTTGAAATTTTAAGAGAGAAATTTTTAAATTATCGTCTTTTAAGTGCTTCGATAAAATTAGATAAAAAGCCTGTTAAATCTCATATTTTATTTTATTCGCATTTTAAAAACGCTTATACAAGATTTTCTTTAAATGAAGAAAGCTTAAAACAGAATTTAAAAGAAGGTTTTTATAGAAGTACTAAAGATGAAATGGTTTTTGTGGAATTTTGGCGTTTTAATACATTTTTTAAAAACAAATGGAAAAATTTTGAAGATTTTTTAAAAAGACCTTTGAGTGTGCAAGCAGAAATTAAATGGCGCAATAAATTGTTTGGAACTTATAATCTTAGCCCTATTATCATCCTTGAAAATATTTTACCTTCAAGATATGAAGTGATAGCAAAAAGTGAAATTTATCATGATAATCAAGAGGTGCTTGTAGAAATTTAAGAAATTTATTAAGAAAAACTTTTTTTGTTAATGTAATTTTTAATGATTTTTTTATATAATAAAATTTTTAATTGTTTTCAAGGTTAATTTAATAATGATAGATGTAATGCAAATTCAAGAAATCTTACCACACCGTTATCCTTTTTTACTAGTAGATAAAATTACAGAATTAAAAGTTAAAGAAGTGGTTCGAGGATATAAAAACATCAGTATAAGTGACCATGTTTTTATGGGACATTTTCCAGGGCATCCTATTTATCCTGGAGTTTTGATTTTAGAAGGTATGGCTCAAACAGGTGGAGTTTTAGCTTTTGAAAGTATGGAAGATAAAGTGGATCCAAAAAGTAAAGTAGTTTATTTCACAGGCATAGATGGAGCAAAATTTAGAAATCCTGTGCGTCCTGGAGATAGGCTTGATTATGAAATGAGCGTGGTTAAAAATCGTGGTAATATGTGGATTTTTAAAGGGCAAGCTTTTGTAGATGGAAATTTAGTTGCAGAGGCCGAGCTTAAAGCTATGATAGTGGATAAATAATGAAAAAAATTCATCCAAGTGCGGTGATTGAAGAGGGTGCACAACTTGGTGACGATGTTGTAGTAGAAGCTTATGCCTATGTAAGCAAAGATGCTAAAATAGGTAATGATGTTGTCATCAAACAAGGTGCTCGAATTCTTTCAGATACAACTATAGGTGATCATTCTCGTGTATTTTCTTATGCTATAGTAGGCGATATTCCTCAGGACATATCTTATAAAGAAGAGCAAAAAAGCGGTGTTGTTATAGGAAAAAATGCAACTATTAGAGAATTTGCAACGATAAATTCAGGTACAGCTAAAGGAGATGGTTTTACTCGTATAGGCGATAATGCTTTTATTATGGCTTATTGTCATATTGCTCATGATTGTCTTTTAGGTAATAATATTATTTTAGCTAATAATGCAACTTTGGCAGGACATGTAGAGCTTGGAGATTTTACGGTTGTAGGCGGGCTTACACCTATTCATCAATTTGTCAAAGTAGGTGAGGGTTGTATGATAGCAGGAGCAAGTGCACTTTCTCAGGATATAGTACCGTTTTGTTTAGCAGAAGGAAATCGTGCAAGTATTAGAAGTTTAAATTTAGTAGGTACTCGTCGTCGTTTTGATAAAGATGAAGTAGATAGACTTAGTAGAGCTTTTAAAACTTTATTTAGACAAGGAGATTTAAAAGAAAATGCTAAAAATTTGCTTGAAAATCAAGAAAGTGAAAATGTTAAAAAAATGTGCCATTTTATATTAGAAACAAAGCGTGGAATTCCTGTCTATAGGGGTAAAAATAATGCCTAGAAAATGTAGTTTTTGCAATGAAGTGGAGAATCCACAAAGAAGAATTTTAGCAAATGAAAATGATGATGCTTTTATTTGTGAATATTGCGTTGAAGGTGCTTATAGTATTATTTATGGAGAAGAAAAAGAATTTAAAGAACCTAAACAAAGTCATAATACAGAATTTAAAGATATCACTCCAAAAGAATTAAAAGCTTATTTAGATCGTTATGTCATAGGACAAGATAGAGCTAAAAAAGTTTTTAGTGTTGGAGTATACAATCATTATAAAAGACTTTTTAAAGCTGAACTTCAAGATGATGATACAGAGCTTTTTAAGTCAAATATTTTACTTGTTGGGCCAACAGGAAGTGGAAAAACTTTATTGGCGCAAACTTTAGCTAAATTTTTAGATGTACCTATAGCAATTTGTGATGCAACTTCTTTAACTGAAGCAGGATATGTAGGTGAGGATGTAGAAAATATTTTAACACGTCTTTTACAAGCTGCAGATGGAGATGTGCAAAGAGCTCAAAAAGGTATAGTTTTTATTGATGAGATTGATAAAATTGCCAGAATGAGTGAAAATCGTTCTATTACTCGTGATGTAAGTGGAGAGGGTGTGCAACAAGCTTTACTTAAGATTATCGAAGGAAGTTTGGTAAATATTCCACCAAAGGGGGGGAGAAAACATCCAAATCAAGAGTTTATACAAATTGACACTTCAAATATTTTATTTGTTTGTGGTGGAGCTTTTGATGGTTTGGAAACTATCTTAAAAAGAAAACTTGGAGATAAAGTTGTAGGTTTTTTTGATGATGCAAAAGAAGAAAATAAAGCTTTACTTGAGAAAATTGAACCTGATGATTTGGTGCATTTTGGTTTGATTCCTGAGCTTATAGGTCGTTTGCATGTGATTGCATCTTTAAATGAGCTTAATGAAGAAGATATGGTAAGAATTTTAACTGAACCTAAAAATGCCATTATTAAGCAATATCAAAAGCTTTTTGCTATTGATGGGGTAAATTTAAAATTTGAAGAAGATGCTCTAAGAGCTATCGCACAACTTGCATTGGAGAGAAAAACAGGGGCTAGGGGGCTTAGAAGTATTATAGAAGAAATGATGGTAGATTTAATGTTTGAGTTACCAGAGTATAAAGACTATGATATTGTAATAACCAAAGAAGTTGTTAAAGACAATGCAAAGGCATTATTAATAAAAAGAAAAATAAGTTAAAAAGGATAGAAATGATATTAGATCAACTTATAGGATTTTTTTCTAGTGATATGGGGATTGATTTAGGAACAGCTAATACGCTAGTTTTGGTAAAAGATAAGGGTATAGTGATAAATGAGCCTTCTGTTGTGGCAGTTGAAAGAGAAAGGTATGGTTCCAAAGCAAAAATTTTAGCCGTAGGTAAAGAAGCTAAAGATATGGTGGGAAAAACCCCAGGTAACATCGAAGCTATTCGTCCTATGAAAGATGGCGTGATTGCAGATTTTGATATGACTGAAAAAATGATCCGCTATTTTATAGAAAAAACACATCGTAGAAAAAGTTTTTTACGCCCTAGAATTATTATTTCTGTTCCTTATGGTTTAACTCAAGTAGAAAGAAAAGCGGTAAGAGAAAGTGCTTTAAGTGCAGGTGCAAGAGAGGTATTTTTGATCGAAGAGCCTATGGCAGCAGCTATTGGTGCAAGTTTACCTATACAAGAACCTAAAGGAAATTTGGTAGTAGATATAGGGGGTGGAACTACTGAGATCGGAGTGATTTCTTTGGGTGGACTTGTGATTTCAAAGTCTATTCGTACAGCTGGAGATAAGCTTGATATGAGTATAGTTAATTATGTAAAAGAAAAATACAATCTTATCATAGGTGAAAGAACAGGCGAAGAGATCAAAATCACCATAGGTTCAGCAATACAACTTCCAAAAGAACTTTCTATGGTGGTAAAAGGACGCGATCAAGTAAGTGGACTTTTAAGTCGTATTGAACTTACAAGTGAAGATGTAAGAGAAGCAATGCGTGAGTATTTAAAAGAAATTGCTGATGCTTTAAAAATGGTTCTTGAAATGATGCCGCCTGATTTAGCAAGTGATATAGTAGAAAATGGTGTAGTTTTAACAGGTGGTGGAGCATTGATTCGTGGTTTTGATAAATACTTAAGTGAAATTGTACGTTTGCCAGTTTATATCGCAGATGAACCGCTTTTAGCTGTAGCAAAAGGAACGGGTAAAGCTTTAGAGGAAATTTCATTATTGCAACAATTAACCAATGAAGAATAAGATTTTTTATGTTCTTGTCTTAGCCTTTTTGGTTTTTATATCTTTTTATTATGGAGGACTTATCAAGCAAAATGTTCTCAGTGTTAATGATTTTGTTATAGGTAATTTTTATAATATTAAAGATTATTTGGGAAAAAAAATTTCAGAACACTTTAATCAAGCAAATCAAATTCAGCAACTAAAAGCTAGAAATAAAGAATTAGAAGATATTGCTGTAAAGGTAACTAGTTTTGCAAATCAATTAAATCGTATTTTAGAGGATCAAAATTCTACAAAATATTTACCTCAAGTTTCTTTAACTAGAGTTATTTCTTACGTTCAATTGAATGATTATAAAAAATTATGGTTAGATTGGAGCAAAATTCCAGTTGGTAAAAATCGTGGTTTAATATATCAAGGATATACTGCAGGTATAGCTATTAATAAAAATGGTAGAGCAATGGCTCTCTTACAAGGTGATGATCAGTGTGTTTTTTCTGTTTATATAGGAAAATCCAAAGCTCCAGGTTTAATCCAGGGTGAAGATGGCAGGATTGTGGTTAAATTTATTCCAAAATGGGCAAAAATTAATACCGGAGATGAAATTTTAACAAGTGGACTTGATAATATTTTCTTTTCAGATATACCTGTTGGTATTGTGAATAGAGTTAATGATGAAGATATGTATCAAAGTGTAGAAGTAAAGCCTTATGTTAAGATTAGTATTCCTGCTTATTTATATGTAGTAGATAATTTATAAGTCAAGGATTAGACTTTTTAAAAATTTTCTATATTTTTGCTAATTATTATAACTTTGTTTAATGCTAAAAATTTTGTTAAATTATCAAATAAATATTTATAATTGAATGAGAATTTTATAAAAAATCTTAAATTTCTTTATGTATTATTTCCTAGATTAAAAGCAGAGTGTTTATTTTTTAAAATTATATCGATAATTTCAAAGTTTATAAAACTAATTTTTGTTATAATCAGCCCAAATTTATGCTCTTAGGAAAATTTATGCCAAAACGAACAGATATTAAAAGCATTTTACTTATAGGAAGTGGTCCTATTGTGATAGGACAAGCTTGTGAATTTGATTATTCTGGAACTCAAGCCGCAAAGACTTTAAAAGAATTAGGATATCGTGTAGTATTAATCAACTCAAATCCTGCAACCATCATGACAGATCCCGAATTTGCAGATGCGACTTATATAGAACCCATAACAAAAGAAAGTATTTTAAGTATTATTAAAAAAGAAAAAATTGATGCAATTTTGCCAACTATGGGTGGACAAGTAGCGTTAAATGTTGCTATGGAAGTTTATGAAAGCGGACTTTTAGGAGATGTGAAATTTTTAGGCGCAAATCCTGAGGCGATTAAAAAAGGCGAAGATCGTCAGGTTTTTAAAGAATGTATGAAAAAAATTGGCATGGATTTGCCAAAATCGATGTATGCGTATAATTATGATGAAGCTTTAAAAGCTGTAGATGAAATTGGCTTTCCTTTGATGATCCGTGCTTCTTATACTTTAGGGGGTGCTGGAAGTGGCGTGGTTTACAATATGGACGAATTTAAAGAACTTGCCAATACTGCTTTAGCTTTATCACCTATCCATGAAATTTTGATTGAAGAAAGTTTGTTAGGTTGGAAAGAATATGAAATGGAAGTTATACGCGATAGAGCGGATAATTGTATCATAGTTTGTAGCATAGAAAATATCGATCCTATGGGAGTTCATACAGGAGATAGTATTACAATAGCTCCAGCATTAACTTTGACGGATAAAGAATATCAAGTTATGCGTAATGCTTCTTTTGCTATTTTGCGTGAAATTGGCGTAGATACAGGCGGAAGTAATGTGCAGTTTGCTATCAACCCAAAAAATGGAAGAATGATAGTTATAGAAATGAATCCAAGAGTTTCAAGATCAAGTGCTTTAGCTTCTAAGGCAACGGGCTATCCTATAGCAAAGGTTGCGACACTTTTGGCAGTAGGTTTTAGCTTAGATGAGATTAAAAATGATATTACAGGAACTCCTGCATCTTTTGAGCCTGTGATTGATTATATTGTAACAAAAATTCCTCGCTTTACCTTTGAAAAATTTCCAGGAGCAAACACAACTTTAGGTACAGCTATGAAAAGTGTGGGTGAGGTGATGGCTATAGGACGCACTTTTAAAGAAAGTATACAAAAAGCACTTTGTTCGCTTGAGCGTTCTTTAAGTGGTTTTGATAGAGTAAAATTTGAAGATAGAAATGATCTTGTTTTTAAAATTCGCAATGCCAATGAAAAGCGTTTACTTTATGTTGCTCAAGCTTTTAGGGAAGGTTTTAGCGTAGAAGAACTTTATGAGCTTTGTAAAATAGATCCTTGGTTTTTAACACAGATTAAAGAAATTGTAGATTTTGAAGAGCAAATTGATATGGATATTTTAAACAATAAAGCTCTTTTGAGAAAAGCAAAAACTATGGGCTTTTCAGACAAAATGATAGCTTTGCTTGTAAATTTGAAAGATAATTTAGAATTAAGCCAAAATGATATTTATTATGCAAGAATGAAGCAAAAAATCATCGCAGAATTTAGTGAAGTGGATACTTGTGCGGGTGAATTTGAAGCTTTAACTCCTTATCTTTATTCAAGTATCAATGTAAGCGAACTCACTCAAAGTAAAAACGATACTAAGGATAAAAAAGAAAAAAAAGTGATGATTATAGGTGGGGGGCCAAACCGCATAGGACAAGGTATAGAATTTGACTATGCTTGCGTACATGCTTCTTTTGCGCTTAAAGATATGGGTATTAAAACTATTATGTATAATTGTAATCCTGAAACCGTTTCGACTGACTATGATACAAGTGATATTTTGTATTTCGAGCCTATTGATTTCGAACATTTAAGAGCGGTGATTGAGCGTGAAAAACCTGATGGAGTGATTGTGCATTTTGGTGGACAAACTCCTTTGAAATTTGCTAAGCGTTTAAGTGCTTTTGGAGCTAAGATTATAGGTACTAGCTCAAGAGTAATTGATATGGCAGAAGATAGAAAGAAATTTGCCGAATTTATTACAAAGCTAGGTATCAATCAGCCAAAAAATTCTACTGCAACAAGCGTAGAAGAAGCGGTTTTTAAGGCTAGTGATATAGGGTATCCTGTGCTTATAAGACCAAGTTATGTTTTAGGTGGGCGTGCGATGCGCGTGGTAAATGATGAGGCTGAACTGAGACTCTATATGCAAGAAGCTGTGGATGTAAGCGATAAAAGCCCTGTTTTGATCGATCAGTTTTTAGACAATGCTACAGAAATTGATGTTGATGCGATTTGTGATGGCAAAGATGTTTATGTTGCAGGAATTATGGAGCACATAGAAGAAGCAGGAATTCATTCAGGTGACAGTGCTTGTTCTTTGCCGCCTTGCAATATCGATGAAAAAATGCAAGAATTTATTGCACAAAAAACCGCAGATATTGCTTTAAATTTGGGAGTTGTAGGGCTTTTAAATATACAATTTGCTTTACATAATCATGAGCTTTATATGATAGAGGTAAATCCTAGAGCTAGTCGTACCGTACCTTTTGTTAGTAAAGCTACGGGTATTCCTTTAGCAAAAGTGGCAACGCGTGTGATGTGGCAAGGAAATTTAAAAGAAGCTTTAAAATTTTATGATACTTTTAAAGTGGTTAATTTTGATACTAAAATTTTACGCCCTAAAACTCCAAAATATATGAGCGTGAAAGAAGCAGTATTTCCATTTGCAAAACTTAGTGGAAGTGATTTAGAATTAGGCCCTGAAATGCGTTCAACGGGTGAAGTTATGGGTATAAGCAAGGATTTTGCAAATTCTTATGCGAAAAGTCAAATTGCATCGTTTAATCATCTTCCAGAGCAAGGCGTGGTATTTATCTCCTTAAAAGATAAGGATAAAAAATATACCAAAAAAATCGCTGCAGAATATGTAAAGCTTGGCTTTAAGCTTATGGCAACAGGGGGAACTTGCAAGGAAATTTTAGAAAGTGGTTTTGAGTGCGAACTTGTACATAAAATTTCAGAAGGACGCCCCAATGTTGAAGATAAATTGAAAAATGGGGAAATTCACTTAGTTATCAATACAAGCGATAGTCACAGTTTTAAAGGCGATACGAAAAAAATTCGTGAAAATATTATTCGTTTTAAAATACCTTATTTTACAAATTTACGATCAGCTTTAGCAGGTGCAAAATCGATTAAAGCTATACAGAGTAAATCTTGCCTAGATGTAAAGAGTTTGCAAGAGTGGCTTAAATCTTGATTTATTTAGCTCAAACAGATACTACGGTAGGATTTTTAAGTAAAAATTTAGAAGAGATTAATGCTTTAAAAGGTAGAGATAAAAATCAGCCTTGCTTAATCACTTCTGCGAAATTTTGCGAGTTAAAAAGTTTAGCAAGAATTCCAAAATCTTTTAAAAATTTAGTACGTCGTTCTAAAAAAACAACTTTTATTTATCCCAATAATCAGGCCATTCGTATTGTGAAAGAGTGTAAACATGCGAATTTTTTAAGTAAAAATGGCTATTTTTATTCATCTTCGGCAAACAAGCATGGAAAAGAATTTGATGAAGAATGGGCTAGAAGTGTTGCCGATATAATACTTGATGAGAAATTTTTCGAAAATATCCCATCAAAAATATTAAAACTTTCAAAGAATAAAATGATAAAAATACGTTAATTAAAGAGCTTTTAAAATATCTTCAAAAGCAATACAAAATTGCTCTAGGCCATCACTTAATAAATCATTGCAAGCTTTTTCTCGTTCACTTTGAGAAATGATTTGATTAAGTTCTGTATAAATTTCAAAATTCATTAAAGGTTTTTTAAAATGCATTTTTCCTTTAAATGCCTCTATTGCATCAAGAGGAGCAGTATTAACAGAATTCTCAAAAAGAAGTTCTTTGATATAATAGTCTTTTGGCAGATCATCTCCTTTAACTCCGGTGCTTGCAAACAAGGCGCGAATATTAGGTTCATTTTTTGAGTAGATATTGTTATAAGCTAAATTTGCATTTAAAATTCCAATACGATTTTGCTCCTTAGCCTTAGGATTTAAAAGTCTATCAAAACGACTTACAAAAATACTTATAACAGCTTGTGGTGTTCTAGTGTTTTGTTCTTTTAAGGCTATATTGTTTTTTCTAAATTCGACTAAACCTGCATTTAAAGCTTCAAAACATTTTTGACTTTGTTCAAGAGAAAAAATTAAGGTAGCATTGACGCTAATACCATTTTTCATAAGTTCATACATTACTTCATAAGAAGCTTTTGTAGCTGGAATTTTAATCATTATATTTTCTTTGCCAATAGCACTATAAAGTCTTTTAGCTTCACCTAAACTAAGAGTTGTGTTATCATGAAGTCTTGGATCTATTTCAATACTTATAAATCCATCATTTTTTTGATAAAAAAGAGGAGCTAATTTATCAGCTGCTTTTTGAATATCAGAAATTGCTAATTCTTCATAAATATCTTTTGTTTTTTTTTCTTTTAATTTAAGAATTTTATCTTTATAAATTGGAGAATTTAAAATAGCATTTTTAAAAATAGCAGGATTTGAAGTAGCGCCATTAATTCCATGTGATAATAAATTTAAAAATTCATTATCTAAAAAACTATTTTCTATAAAATCACACCAAAGAGAAAAATTTTTCATTATATTACCTTTATTATTTCTTTTAAGTCTTTTATATCTATGCAAATATCAGCTTGAGAACGTAAAATTTCTTTAGCACAAAATGCAATCTTTAATCCACTTTCGTTAAACATTGCCAAATCATTTGCCCCATCGCCAACACACATCACTTCATCTGTTTTCAAATTTAAAAAGCTTTTTAATCGTTGTAGCATTAAGCCTTTTGAATTTGAAAACATCATTTCCCCACCAACTAGCCCTGTTAAAATGTCATTTTTATGATGCAGATAATTTGCAAAACCGAGGTTAATTCCAAGTTTTTGCATAGCAGGATTTATGCCTTCATGAAAACCACCGCTAAAAATAACAATTTGTATATTTTTAGATTTTAAATATTGGATAAGTTCATGTGCTCCACGCATTAGTGGAAGTGTGCTACTTAATTCTAAAACTTTTTTATAAGACATACCTTTTAAAAAGCTTACTCGTTTTTGAAGACTTTCGAAAAAATCAAGTTCTCCAGTCATAGCATGGCGGGTAATTTCGCTTGTTTGATTACCCTTGCCATGCGCTGTAGCTAAAATATCGATGGTTTCACCATCCATTAAAGTAGCATCAAAGTCAAAAACACAAAGTTTAATCATTAAAATTCGCGCTTAAGCAAAGCTTCTACTTTGAGTATAGTTAAGATATTTTCATCTCTTTTTCCTATACCATAAATCATACCTTTGTCTTTAACTAAAGTTTCAGGTGGTGGATCGATTCTGTTTCTGTGAATTTTAATTGCTTCAGTTAATCTATCTATAACAAAACCAGCATTTCCTCCAACTCCAGTTCCATTTGTCTCACCTCTTAAAACAATATATCTTGTTTGAGGTGTCATTTTAGAACTTCCTAAATGAAAGCGTTGAGCTAGATCAATGAGCGGCATAACATTACCACGCATATTAAAAACCCCTAGAACATAATCAGGTACACTAGGAACTCTAGTATATTCTATAGGTTTGATGATTTCTTGTATATTAAGAATTGGAATCGCATATTCCTCATCTCCAACTACAAAGCCAACAAGTTGGATGATATCATCTTCTCTTTGATCGACATCAGGACCAGCCATCTGAGTTTGCTGTTTTTGCAAAATTTGCTCTAATTTTTCATTACTCATATTCTTATCCTAGTTTCAAATTTTTTCTAACCACATTTTCCAAGTATTCTGGAGAATAAGGTTTAGTGATATATTCAGTCATACCCACTTCAACACCTCTTAAACGGTCAGTTTTACTTGTTCTTGAAGTAACTGCTATCAATGGTAAGTTGCGATATTTAGAATACTTTCTAATTTCACCAGCTAAGGTGTATCCATCCATTCTTGGCATTTCGATATCTATAAGCATTGCATCAATATCATGTTCGCCAGATTTTATAATATTCAATGCTTCAACACCATTTGTTGCTTCGATTAAACTAACTCCTAGCGGTTCTAAAGCTTTTTGCATTAAAGTTCTGTCCATTTTAGAATCATCTACAATTAAGACTTTATAATCACTTGGTTGTTCTTTAGGTTTTTTCGCACTTGATTCTAATTGCGCTTTAATATCAACTTTAATTTCTTTGGCCATATCCATCATAGCACCTACATCAATGATTAATGTCACCCTACCATCACCACGGATTGTAGCTCCTGCTATACCTTGGATATTTTGTAAATAATCACCCATGGATTTAATAACTATTTCTTCTTGTCCTACAAGAGTATCTACTATAATACCAAGCTTGCTTTCTGCTACCCCTATAACAACGACATAAGTTTGATCACCGCTTTCAAGGACTTGTTTAACTCCAAATACATCTGAAAGTCTCACAAGAGAAAGCACTTCATCTCTTAAGCGTAATACATTTTTACCTTCGATAGTATAGATATCATCAATTGGCACTCTAACTGTTTCAAGAACGCTTGCAAGTGGAATTGCATAGAATTCCTCTTGAGTTCCTACAAGTAAAGATTGAATGATTGCCAAGGTAAGAGGAATTTTAAGTTTAAATGAACTTCCTTTACCTAACTCACTATCAATTTCAATTACCCCATTAAGTTTTTCGATGTTGGTTTTAACAACATCCATTCCTACGCCACGACCTGAAACATTTGTTACTTTAGCCGCAGTTGAAAAACCAGGCTTGAAAATCAAAGCAAAAGCTTCTTTGTCTGTCATTTGATCTGCTTCTCTTTCGGTAATCAAATTTTTCTCTATAGCTTTTGCTTTTAAGCCATTTGGATCAAGTCCTTTACCGTCATCTGTAATTTCTACAACGATGTGATTGCCCTCATTATAAGCTTTAAGTTGGACTATACCTTTTTCAGGTTTTCCATTCGCTGCACGAGTTGCTGGATCCTCAACACCATGATCACATGAATTTCTAATCATATGCATGATAGGATCGCCAATTTCCTCTACGATAGATTTATCAAGTTCAGTTTCTTCACCTGTAATTTCAAGTTCTATTTGCTTTCCTAATTCACGACTTAAATCACGAACAACTCTTGGGAATTTATTGAAAACTTTTGCTATAGGTTGCATTCTTGTTTTCATCACAGCAAGCTGAACATCAGTTGTAATAATACTTAATTGACTTACAACCTGATTAAGTTCTTCAAGGAATTTTTCTCCTTCATAACGCTCTTCAACATCATCGTAAATTTTAAGCAAACGGTTTTTGCCTAAAACAAGCTCCCCAATTAGATTCATTAAGTGATCTAATCTTTTTACCTCCACGCGTATGGTTTGATCCATACTGCTAGCATTACTACCTGAAGCAGGAACTTTTTTCTCTCCACTTTCCGTAGGTTTATTTGCTGTATTGTTAGTCGGTTTAGGTGCCGCATTTGTTGTTTGTTTCTTTTGTGCGCGACGAGCTTGATCTTCAGCTTTTCTAACTTTTAAAAGTCTTTCTATTTCAGCTTCAACTTCAGAATCACTTAATTGATTAACATCTACTTCAGGTTCTGGAGTAGCTATTTCTTGTTTTGGTGCTTCTAGTTCTGCTTGTGGAGTAGATTTTTCATTTGAATCTGTTGCCACAACAGGAGACTCTCCCTCTGAAATAGCTGTTAATCTTGCGCAAATTGGTTCTATATCCATACCAATAGCAGTATCGTTGCCATTATCACGAATGGAATTAAGTAAAGTTTTCATTCTATCAATAGACTCTAAAACCACATCCATGATATCTGGAGTTATTTTTAACTCGCCATGTCTTGCTTTGTTTAAAACATCCTCCATGTGGTGAGTTAACTTTGTTAAAACATCAAAATTTAAGAAGCTTGATGATCCTTTAACCGTATGTGCAACACGGAAAATTCTATTTAATAATTCTAAATCTTCTGGATTTGATTCAAGCTCTACTAAATCATGGTCGATTTGCTCAACAAGCTCAAAAGCTTCAACCAAAAAGTCTTCAAGTATTTCTTGCATATCTTCCATATTTTACCCCTGTTCTTGAGATTGATGTTTTTTAATAACCTTTGCAATTTCATTGAAGAAATCGCTAGCGTTAAATTTGACAAGATAGCCTTCTCCACCAGCTTCTTGAACACCTTTCTCATTCATAAATTCATTTGATAAAGATGAGTTAAAGACTATAGGAATATCTTTAAATCTTGGATCTTCTTTAATGCGTGCAGCAAAGTGGAAACCATCCATTTGTGGCATTTCGACATCGCTTACTATAATTTTTAAAGTATCGTTTAAACTTTCACCATAAATTTGGCTTAATTCTTCTAATTTGTTTATGCCCTCTACGCCGTCCTTAGCTTCAACAACTTGAAAGCCCATCTGTTGCATCATTTCTTTGACGCGTTTTCTAGCAGTCATGCTGTCATCAAGTATAAGTGCTGTTCCAGTAAATTTTTCTATTTTTCCAAAATCTATATCTGTTTTTGGAGCGTAAATTCCTAAATCTTCAACAACACTTTCAAGATCTAAAATTAGCAACACTTCATCATTTTCAATGCGTGTTACACCTGTAATTTTACCTTTATCTAAAGCACCTGATCCTGTAGAAAAAGTTGCTGGTTCTATATCTTTCCAGTTTATTCTACGAATTCTTTTTGCTTCGTGAACTATAAAACCAATAAGAATATTGCTAAATTCAGTAATAATAACTCTAGGTTTTAGCATAGTGCTTTCTGGCTCAGTGATTTGCATCCATTTGGCAAGATTGACTACAGGTATAACCACTCCACGAAGATCAAAGATACCTTCGATGTAATCAGGTACACCTGGAAGTTCTGTAAGGCTTGGGATTTTTATAATCTCCCTTACCTTAGAAACATTTACACCATAAATTCCTTCATAGACTTTATCGTGCCCTTGCTTAAAGATACGGAAATCGACAAGCTCCATTTCATTTGAACCCGTTTTCACGATATTTTCATCAAACATTTTGACCCCTCAATTTCTGTTCTCGAAATTTGATTTCTTGCTGATATTCTACTACAAAAAAACTTCTCTTATATGCAAAACTAGCTAAGTTAAGATATTTAATGTTTTCTTTGTTGATTTGATGATTTTGATGATAGTGTCCTTCACATACCCAAAATCCTAAATTTTCATATTTTTTATATCTTTTTTTCGCTAAATTTTCAAAATCTTTTATTTGATAAAAAAGGTTTTTTTTGTTTTGATTTTGAAGAATTTTATTTGAAATAAAATTACGAGTAATAATATTTAAAAAATTCAAAAATACAAGCAAATAATGATTTCTTAATGTTTTCAGAGTAAATTGTAAAAGAGGTGGTAAAAAAATATCTCCGTGAGCTAATTTTATAAAAGCATTATTTAAAACAAGATTATTACCTTTACTTGTATGCAAATTAAGCTTTATGGGCTGCTCTTGTAAGTTAAAAATTTTTACCCTTTTAAAAAAACAAGAAAGATTAAAATCATGATTGCCTTCTAAGTAGATAATTTCAATTTTTAA
This sequence comes from Campylobacter sp. CFSAN122748, assembly GCF_045277125.1. Lineage (NCBI taxonomy): Bacteria > Pseudomonadati > Campylobacterota > Epsilonproteobacteria > Campylobacterales > Campylobacteraceae > Campylobacter > Campylobacter sp. CFSAN122748. The sequence goes on from NZ_CP116953.1 coordinate 298,623, forward strand.
GGCCAATTCTTCTAAAAGTTCTATGTAAGGTTTAGCAAATTCATGTGTAGCAGAGATTTCGCCTATAAGCAAATCGAAAATATCACCCATAAGTATGAGTTGAGGGGTGGAAATTTTACCTTTTTTTAAGGCTTGTAAAAATTCCCAAAATCCCTTTCTTTGTTCATTTTCATGAGCATCTGCGATTAAAATCGCTCCATTTTGTAGTAAAATTTTTTATCCTTAAAATTTCAAAGGCTCATAATTTATAGAAAGGATTTCAAATTCACTTTCACCTTTTGGCAAACGCACTTTAAAATCATCTCCTTCTTTTTTTCCAAGCATAGCTTTTGCTATTGGAGATGCGATGGAAATATAACCCTTATCTAAATTTCCTTCGCAAATTCCTACTAGAGTATATTTGCTTTCTTTTTCTGTATCCAAATCCATGATCACAACACTTGAACCAAATTTCACACTATCGTGTTCATAGCTCGAAGGATCGATTACTTGAGCTCTTGCTAGCAAGTCACTAAGCTCTGCAATACGACTTTCTATCAAAGCTTGCTTTTCTCTTGCAGCATGGTATTCAGCATTTTCTTTCAAATCCCCATGACTTCTTGCTGTATCGATTTCTATTACAACGGCAGGGCGTTGATTGTCTTTTAAATCTTTTAATTCTGCGGCTAACTTATCATAGCCAAATTGACTCATTGGTTCTTTTTGCATGATTTATCCTTTTATATTTCGTTTAGGATTTTTGCTAAATTTTTAGCACTTCCAAATTGTAAATATTCTTTTAAAAAATCAACTTTAGCAAAAAATGCCTTATAATCATATTTATTGTAAGCTTCATATAAATTTAAAACATTAACTTTATCTTGTAAAAATTCAGGATTTAAAGCTTCTTTTCCAGCGAAATCACAAAAAATATTTGCAAGTCCTATATGTTTTAATTTTACAAAAAGTTTTGCGATAAAAATATCGATAGCCTTTGCTTTATAAGCAAGAACAAAAGGAGTTCCCACTAAAGCTGCTTCTAAAGTAGCTGTTCCACTACAAATAAAGGCAAAATCAGCTTTTTTAAGCACTTTTGGAGTGTTACTTTCTATCTTAAATTCGCCAATATCACCATAAACTTCTAATTTTTCAAGATTAAATGAGGGAACGCAAAGAATTTTTTCACCCTTAAATTTTTGAGAAAGTTCTTTAAAAATAGGCATTAAACGCCTAATTTCACTACGCCTTGAACCTGGTAAAAAGGCTATAGTTTTTTCATCATCTTTTTTTGAAAATGTATGATTAATGTCTTCTTGATTTTTAAATTCTTTTATCTCATCTAAAAGCGGATGGCCTATATAGGTGCTTTTGTTAAAAAATTGATTATCAAAGGGCAAAATAGAAGCTAAAATATCAAAATGACTTTCTATGATAGGTATGCGACCTTTTTTCCACGCCCAAACTTGAGGCAAGATATAATAAATGCGTGGAATTTTACTGCCTGCTTTTTTTAAAGCTTTAGCAAAAGGTATGTTAAAAGCGGGTGAATCTATACATAAAATCCCATTTATTTTTTGAGTAAAGCTTAAATTTGCAAGTTCTTTGATCGCTTTTTTTGCTTTGAAAATCAAAGGTAAAACTTCTATAAAACCCATAGCACTAAATTCATGTGAGCTATAAAGTGGTTTAGAATTTAAATCAAATTCCTTACATAAACTCTCATCATAAATCCCATGAAGTTCAAATTCACCAAAATCTTTTTTATAAGCTTTTAAAACTTCTTTTAAATGCAAATTTGCTGAAGGTTCTAAAGCACAAACTAAAAAGGTTTTCAAAAAATTTCCTTATCAATATTTTAAACATTTTATCTTATTTTGGCTTAATTAAAAGAAGTTATGGAAGAATACACGCTAAAAAGCGTGTATGAAGATTTATTCTCTCCAGCCGTATTTTTTAAAAATTTCTTTAGCTTCCTTAGAACTTAAATAAGCAATAAAATCTTGTGTTTCTTTGCTCGCACCTTCTTTAGCTACCACATTAAAAGTTCTATAAACAACCAAATCTTTTTCTATAGCTACGGCAGTTCCTATATCAGGATTGCTTTTTGACCAGTCAATCCAAGTGATCCAAGCATCGGCTTGATCTTGTGTGAAAAGCTTTCTTGCACTTCCACTATTTGGAACAAAGGCCACGATATTGTTTCTAAAATTTTGTATGGTTTTTATATCTTGAGTTCTACCTATCATATCTTCCCAAACTCCAGTTCCAGAAGTATTGCTCTTTCCAGCACCTTCAGGCACAACGATTCTTACTTTTTTATTAGCCAAATCTTTTAAACCTTTGATTTTTAAAGGATTGCCTTTTTGAGTAAGTATGATGGCTTCTCTAAAATATAAAGGCTTGATTTTACTCACATTAAAATCTTTTCCAAAATCACTCGCTATAGCTAAAGCCGATTGATCTGAAGCGCCAAATAAAATATCTGCATCTTTTTTAGCCTTTTCAAACCAAGTCGCTTGAGGGCCAAAATTTACATTTACTTTAACGCCTGTTTTTTCGCTATATTTGTTTGCTATATCTTTTAAGGCCGTGTGTGGGCCACCTGGTCCGTAAAGGTTTACATCTGCATTTGCCATACTAAAAGCTAAGGCACATGCACCAAATAAAGTAATAATTTTTTTCATAGTATTTCCTTTTATGATAAATTTTTATTGATTGAAGGTAAGATTTTAGAAATTATATGTTAATAAATAGTTATAATGTAACAAAAATATTATTAAAATCTAACTTTTGCTTGGTATTTTTGCAAGCAAAAGTTAAAATTGTTATTGATGCTTCTTTCTAGCGCTAAAATGACATAAAGTAGAACAAAGTATACAAAGAATACAAGCACTAAGGAGCATGATAAGACCAGCATTCCAACTACCATAGTAATCCACAGCCCAACCTATGCTTTTGTTCCAAGTGAAGCGCCGACTACATAACTCATAAAGCCATGAAGTCCTACACAAGATCCTACTGCAAAAGCAGGAACGACTTCCATAGTTTGTATACTTGCTAAAAATTGTGGTATATAGACTAAACACCCCGCCATAGCTGCAAAGAAAATAACCATATAAAGATTATTTGAAGTAAAATATCCAATAATCATAAAGAAAATAATCACCATGGCGCCTATAGCAGGAGGCATTCTATAGCCTTTAAAAATTTTATCTGAAATATATCCTGCAAGTAAAGTAGAAGGTATAGCAGCCCATTCAAAAAGCCAAAAGGCAATACCTATTTGTTCTTTATTAAAGCCTTTTGTTTCTAGCAAGTAAATAGGAAGCCAAGAAATAAGCCCAAAACGCACCATATAAACAAAAGTATCCATCCAAGCCACATACCAAGCATTTTTGTTTTTAAGTACATAATGATAAAAAATTTCAAAACTGCTTAAATTTGGAGTTTCTATAGCTTTGATTTCTTCTGTTTTAATCCCTCGCATTTCATTGATTTCAGTAATATCAACCAAACCTTCATTTTTAGGATTTCCTTTAACTGCATAAAGCGCATAAAGACTAATGATAACTGCACAAGCAGCAGGAGTATAAAAATGATTCATGTGCCAATATGTTTCGTTAAAATTTGCCATACTCACACCCAATAATGCTGCTAAAGCAAAACCTGAAAGCGAAACTATAGGAGCAACTATCCCGCCTCCTATATTATGTGAGATATTCCAAACGGCCGTGTAAATTCCCCGCTCTTTTTTAGGATACCAGTTTGCAAGAGTGATAAAAGAAGGACCTACCCCCATACCTTGAAAAACCCCAAGCGCGATAACAAAACCTACATAAGCGTAAAAAGAATTTGAAAAACCAAGTAAAACATTTACAAGAGCACATAAAATAAGACCTAAAGCCATGTATTTTTTAGGACCAGCTTTGTCGCTTATAACGCTCATTGCACCCTTGCTAATCCCGTAAGCTATAAGCATTGAGCCTGTGATTGTTCCGATGTCTGATTTACTGAGATTAAGTTGATTTTGTATAAATGGAGTTGAAAGAGTGATATTATTTCGCACAAGATAATATCCCATATATCCTATAAAAACCCCACTTAAACTCCAATTTCTCATTTTGTAATATCTAGGTAAAATTTCCTAAAGAGGAAATTTAATAGCTTTTGCCTTAGGTTTGAAAAAATCAAACATATTTAAACCATCCTTACTAACTTTATATTTTTATAGTTTAAATAATGTTAATCGATATAAAATAAAAAAATAATTAAAAATAATACGAAATTTATATAATTTAAAAATTAAAATTTTATACTATGAAGCTTTAAAAAAATATGTTAAAATCCAGATTTTTATCTTTTGCAAGGAAGACAATGAAAGAAATTCTTATCACTAATGACGATGGTTATGAAAGCGAAGGACTTAAAAAACTCATTAAGATGTTAACAAAAGAATTTAAAGCCAAGATCACCATAGTAGCTCCTGCTAGTGAAAAATCAGCTTGTTCGCACTCTATAACCCTAACCAAACCTTTGCGTTTTGTTAAAGTGGGAAAAAGATTTTACAAACTTGATGATGGCACTCCAGCAGATTGTGTTTATCTTGCTTTGCATGCTTTATACAAAAAGCGTTTGCCTGATCTTGTAATAAGTGGGATTAATAAAGGTGCTAATGTAGGCGAGGATATTACCTACTCAGGAACTTGCGCAGGAGCTATGGAGGCGGTTTTACAAGGAATTCCTGCTATCGCTCTTTCTCAATTTTATAAAAAAAGCGAAAAAGAACTAGACTATAAAAATGCTTTACAAATTACCAAAAAAATCATTCAAAATATTTTTGATAAAGGTTTTCCTTTGGAAAAAAAAGAATTTTTAAATATCAATTTTCCTGCAAAATCAAAAATCAAAGGCATTAAAATTTGTAAAGCAGGCAAAAGGGTTTATAATTTTGAAGCCCATTCAAATGTCAATCCGAGAGGAGTAGAGTACTATTGGCTTGCAGCGGCGAATTTAGACTTTGAAGATGAGAAAAATAGCGATATTGCCTTACTTAAAAAAGGCTACGCTACAATAACACCTATAATGCTGGATCTTACAGCTTATGAAAGAATGAAAAAAGTTAAAAAATGGTTAAAGGCAAATGATGAATGATAGATTTACACGTATAAAATGGCTAGTTGGAGAAGAAAAATTTCAAAAAATTTCACAAACAAAAGTTTTGGTTTGCGGACTTGGTGGAGTGGGTGGAATTTGCGTTGATGCGCTTTATCGTAGTGGTTTTAAAAACCTTACTTTAATCGATGCGGATAAATTTGAAATCACTAATCAAAATCGCCAAATTCATAGCGAAAATATAGGCGAAGAAAAGGCTAAAGTATTTGAAAGAATTTATAAGGCTAAAGGTATAGTCAGCAAAATCGATGAAGATTTTTTAAAAAATTTTGATTTAAGCGAGTTTGATCTTATCATAGATGCCATTGATGATATCCCTGCAAAAGTAGCTTTGGCTCATCTTATAGATTTTAAAAAACAAATTTTTATCTCTTCAACAGGTGGAGCTAGAAAGCTTGATCCAACACGCATTAAAACTACAAGTATTTTTAAAACTCACGGCGATGCTTTAGCAAAAAAATTTCGTTACGAGCTTAGAAAATCAGGTTTTAAAGGAAATTTTGATGTGGTTTTTTCAGATGAGGAAGCGCATTGTAAAGATCTTGGATCTTTCATGGGTGTGACTGCATCTTTTGGTTTAGCTTTAGCAAGTTTAGCATTAAGAAAAGTTCTTGCTAGATAAGATTGAAATTTAAATATTTATCTTAGATAAATGAATTTATCTAAGATAGAAAAAATTACAAAAATAGTTAGATATTAGAAAATAGCTCCGTGTTTTTCATAATTTGTTATTTTTGTAGCAGTGTTATTTTCATCTACAAAGACAACTTTTGGTTTAAATGTTTTTGCTTCTTCTTCGTTAAAATCAGCATAAGACATAATGATCACTTTATCTCCTACTTCAGCAAGACGAGCCGCAGCGCCATTTAAGCATACAACCCCTTCTTCTTGCGTAGCGATGGTGTAGGTTTCAAATCTAGCGCCATTATTGACATTGACTACTTGAACTTTTTCGTATTCTAAAATTCCACTCGCTTGCAATAATTTTTCATCTATGCTTATGCTTCCTACATAATCAAGCCTAGCTTCTGTTACGTTTGCACGGTGTATTTTTGATTTGAGTAAAGTAATGTTCATTTTAATCCTTGTACTAAAAAATTATCAATGAGTCTTGTTTTTCCAACAAAAGCAGCCACTGCTCCTAAAACATTATCGGCGATATTTTTAATATTTTCCATAGTGTTAAAATCAACTAATTCTATATAATCGATTTTGATTAATTTTTCTTTTTCTAAAATATCTTTCATAGCTTGGATAATTTTGGAAGTATCTTTTTCTCCTTCTTGGACTAATTTTTCAGCTAAAAAAATGCTTTGAGATATAGCTAGTGACGCTTTTCTTTCTTCTTCGCTAAGATATACATTTCTAGAGCTTTTAGCTAAGCCATCTTCTTCTCTAATGATAGGACAAATTTGAATTTTTAAATCAAAATTTAAATCATCAACCATATGTCTAACGACTACGCATTGCTGCGCGTCTTTTTGCCCCATATAGACTATATCAGGGTTTAGGATATTAAAAAATTTAGCCAAAACTGTGCAAACGCCTCTAAAATGCCCCAGTCTTTTAGCTCCACAAAGCTTATCCGTGATCGTGTTCATATCCACATAGGTGCTAAAATTCTTAAGATACATTTGAGCTGCATCGGGGATAAAAACCATATCAACGCCATTATCTTGACACATTTTAATGTCGCGTTCTAAATCTCTTGGATAACTAGAAAAATCTTCATTAGGGCCAAATTGCATAGGATTTACAAAGATACTTACTATGACTTTATCTTGTGTTTTGGCATTTTTGACTAAACTTAAATGCCCATCGTGTAAAAAGCCCATGGTTGGAACATAGCCTATGCTAAGGTTATGTGATTTCCAATTTTTTACAATTTGTTTTGCTTCTTTGATAGAAGTAATGACTTCCATATTTGTATCCTTAGTATAATTTATCTAATAATTCATCATCTAAATAATCAAAGCTGTGCTCTTCGGAAGGAAAAATACCGCTTTTAACTTCATCTCTATATTTTTCAACTCCTACTTGAGGGTCAATTTTATCAAAATGCTTTACAAATTTTGCTTTAAAATCTTTATTTAAACCTAAAAGATCATGATAAACTAAAACTTGTCCATCGCAGTATTTACCTGAACCTATGCCGATTGTTGGAATTTCTAAAATAGAGCTTATTTTTTGTGCTAATTTTACAGGTACGCATTCTAAAACCAACATACAAGCACCCGCATCTTGCACAGCTTTTGCATCATCTATGATTTTTTGAGCCGATTGTAAATCTTTACCTTGAACTCTATATCCACCTAGCATATTTACAGCTTGTGGGGTTAGTCCTAGGTGAGCAACGACGGGTATTCCTGATTGGGAAATTAATTTAATCTTGCTTGCGATTTCTATACCCCCTTCCACTTTTACCCCATTTGCATGGCTTTCTTTGATAAATCTTGAGGCATTTAAGATAGCGTCACGATCCGAGCTTTGATAAGACATGAAAGGCATATCCGCAAGTACGAAAGACTTTTTAGCTCCGCGAGAAACAGCTTTGGTAAAGATCAACATTTCATCCATGGTCACACTTAAAGTATCTTGCATGCCAAGCACTGTCATAGCTAATGAATCTCCAACCAATATGATATCTATATCGCAATTATCTAGAATTTTTGCACTATGGTAGTCATAGGCACTTACCATGGTTATTTTTTCATTTTTACCTTTTTTTTCCAAAAAACTAAGAATACTTTTTCTCATTTAAAATACCTCGTTTAGCTATAAAATAGTAAGCAAAAAACTAGCATATAAATTTTCATAAATAGTAAATAAACGATAAAACAAAATATATTTAATTAATGGATTGTTTTAATGGTTATAATTTTGGAAAATTTCTATAGAAAAATTAAATTTTTACTTTTGTTTATCAGGTTTTCCTACGATGATAGGGTTAAAGGCTTTTATGGATAGTAAAAGCGTATCGCCGATTTTTACATTTTTATAAGTTCTTAAAAATTCTTCTTCGCTAAGTGTGATTTTAACGATATCTTGATTTAAAAGTAGGGTAAAAATCATCAAAATATCACTTTTTTTAATCTCAAGCAAAGTTGCACTTAAACGCAGTTTCGCACTTAAATTTGATGAGGTAAAAAATTCATTTGTTCTTGCATCTTTGATGATTTTTCCATCACTAAGCTCTAAAATTCTATGACTTAATTTGTAAATTTCAGCCAAATCGTGACTTACCAATAAAGTAGTGATTTTAAAATGTTGTAAAATTTTCACAAGCTCATCTTGCAAAAAAGATCGCATTTTAAAGTCTAATGCACTCAAAGGCTCATCTAAAAGTAAAATTTGCGGTTCTCTCGCTAAAGCCCTTGCTAAAGCCACTCTTTGTGCTTGTCCACCGCTTAAATTTTTGGGATAAATTTTGGCTAAATTTTCTAAATTCATTAAGCTTAAAAGCTCTTCTACTTTTTGTTTTGAAGTCGCAGCGTAAGAAATGTTTTCTTTTACGCTCATATTTGGAAAAAGAGCATAATCTTGAAAAACAAAGCCAATTTTTCTTTTTTGTATGGCTAAATTGATATTTTTTTGGGTATCAAGCCAAAGCTCATCTCCTACTTCTATGCGCCCAAATTCAGGTTTTATAAGTCCTGCAATGATTTTAAGTAGAGTCGTTTTTCCCGCACCGCTTTCTCCAAAAATAGCAGTGATTTCATTTGCTTTTAGGCAAGTGTTTAATTCTAGTTGCTTCTTGCCTTTTGCTGTGTTAATGGGAAGTTTTATATCGATTTTTATCATAAAATTGGCCTATAGAGCGATTTTTTTGTTCACAAAATAAAGACTTAAGAGTATGGCAAAAGAAATCGCAAATAAAGTAAAAGCGTATTGATGTGCTAAGGTATAGTTTAAAACTTCAAGCTCATCATAAATAGCAATACTTGCGACCAAAGTTTCACCTTTTTTGTGTCCACCTATCATCATCACCACTCCAAATTCACCAATGGTGTGTGCAAAACTCATCGCGCAAGCACTAAAAATCCCTACTTTAGAATTGGGTAAAATCACTCTAAAAAGTGTATAAATTTTACCCTTTCCTAGAGCATAAGAAGCATCAAGTAGGTTTTGATTGATTGATGAAAAAGCACTTTGTAAAGGATTTACCATAAAGGGCAGAGAAAAAATCAAAGAAGCAAATACTAAACCTTCAAAGCTAAAAACCAAAGAAAGGTTAAAATATTCTTTTAAAAATTGTCCTAAAAAGCTGTTTTGTGAAAAGCTTATGAGTAAATAAAATCCCAAAACACTTGGAGGCAAAACCAAGGGCAAAGCTACAAAGGTTTGCACCAAGCTTTTAAAAGGAAATTTCACAAAGCTTAAAAGATAGGCTAAAAATACTCCGATGAAAAAGAGTATAAAGGTAGTGATAAATGCAAGTTTAAAGGTAAGATAAAGGGTTTGTAAAAAATCATTATCCATAAATAGCCTTTAAAATGATATCGTTTTCCTTGACAAAGCAAAGCCATTCTTGTCCTTCTTCGAGCTTAAGCTCTAAGGCTTTTTCTTTAGCGATAATGCTAGAAATTTCATCACCCTCAAAATCAAAAAAGATATGATATAGAATTTTGCCCTTTTTAATACTTTTAATCCTTGCTAGAAATGAATTTTCCACACTTAAAATAGAATGAGGCAAGGCAAAGCCAAGTTCGTGTTCTTTAAAAAGCACTTGAATTTTTGTACCTATTTTAAGATCTTGCAAAGAATGAAGATCAAGCATTAAAACTTTAAAAATATGCTCTTTAATACTGATCTTAACGATGACAATCTCACCCTCATTTAAAAGCTCTATAATCTTGCCATTTAAGATATTCAAGGTGTGTCAAATCCGTATTTTTTAAAGATTTCTTTTGCTTTTTGTGAGCTGATAAAATCGCTAAATTCAAAGGCTAATTTTTTATCTTTAGCGTATCTTGTGATGACATAGCTTTGTTTTAAAGGGGTGAAGTATTTTTGATCGATTAAAATAGCTTTGCCCTTAGGATGATTGATAGAAGATACTAAAGAATAAGCCACAATACCCAAATCCGCATTATTGCTATCGACATGTAAAACGGGCACGGAGATATTTTCACCTAAAACAATTTTATCTTCAAAGAGTTTGTCTAATTTTAAATTTTCAAGTACTTCTTTAGCAGCTACTCCATAAGGAGCAACTTTTGGATTTGCAAGGCTTAGGTGATGAATTTTATTTGCTTTATCTTTTAGCTTTTCTATCCCACCTTCAAGTAAGCTTTCATCTAAGCTATATAAGGCTAAGATACCTAAAACATAAACTTTTGGTTTATCTAAAGCGTTTTGATCCTCATAAATTGCTTGCGCGTATTTTGTATCGGCTGAAAAAAATAGATCAAATTCTCTCCCTTGTTTCAAAAGTTGATAATACTTTCCCGAAGCACCAAAAACAAGATCTATATTGTCATTAGGGTGTGATTTTAAAAATTCATTTTTGACCTCTTCCATAGCTTTTGAAGCCGAAGAAGCTACGAAAACACTTAAATTTTGTGCATTTAAATTTAAAGATAAAAACAACACTATAAAACATAACACGAGCTTTTTCATTGCACTTTCCTTTGTCGATAATCTTGATTTTTTGTATTATAACATAAGAAATTTTATTTTGTATCTTTTTTGCATAAAATAAATACAGGATGATAAGTGAGTTTGTTTTGAAATTTTTCTTCAAATTCTTTTAAAAAGCTTTTATTTAAAGGATAAAAACCTAAAGAATTTACCCCGCTTAATTTTAAATGCCTAAAAACATCTAAAGCATTATCAAAACTTAATTTTATGAGTTCTTGGGTAATTTTTACCTCATTAAAATAGATTTTAAAAATTTGCTCTAATTCATTTAAGCTAAAATAATTTAAACCAAAACCTGTACTTTGCTTGATTTCTTTTAAATTTTGTTCTGCAAAAGTAGAAAGAAGTAAAATCCCATTTTTATTTAGCATATTTGCTAGCGTGGGCAAAACCTGCTTTAAATCAAGCCATTGCAAACTTGCATTAGAAGTGATAAGATCAAATTTTTGCTTGCTTAAATTCTGTGTAGCTAGGGTATTCATATCAAAAATTTCTACATTAAGATTATCAGGATAATCCAAAATATCATTTTTTAAATATTCATCAAAAGTGATAATTTTTGAAAGTTTGTCGCTAAATTCGCCCCTGCCACAACCAAATTCAAACACTTTTTTAAAATGCGAAATTTCTAAATTTTTTAAAATTTCACAAAGTTTTAAGCCCATTAAATCTTGCACTTTTGCGTGTTTTTGATAATCTTTTGCTTTTAAAAAATTCAAATTTCATCCCAAGTTTTAAAATGAAAAAAAGAAAAATGCGGCTCATCTAAAAAAATAAGCTTTGAAAAAGTATTTTTTAAAGCATTTTGAGGAAAAATTTCATCATGATTGCTTGAGTAAATTTTATCCCAAATAAAGCTTTCATTACGCTCTTTTAAGGCAAATTCGAAAAGTTTTTCAAGCTCGGTTTTTAAATCTTTTTCATCTTTAAAGATAAAATCTTTTGCTTCATTTTCGCGCTCTTTAAATAAAGATTTTTTAAAAGCTGTAAGATCAAATTTTTTAATTTGCTTAGCAAAAATTGCAGGATGAATTCCTTTTAATTTATCTATACCAAAAGGAGTACCATTGATAGCTATTTTTTGCGAAAACTCTATATTTTTTAAAACTCTACTTGCCACGCAAACTCCCATAGAAAAAGCTATGAGAGTGATTTTAGAAAAAGAGTTTAAATCAAATTTAAAGTCTAAATTTTCATAATCATAAACCAAAACTACATTTTTATCGCTTTTTAAATGTGCAAAATGACTAGGATGTGAAGCAAAACCACCAAATACCAAGATAAGTTCTTGTGAGTTTTCATTTTGAATTAAATTGCTTATTTTCATAAAAGTTCTACCACTTTCTTTAAGTCTTCTTTGCTAAGTCCTGCATGCAAAGAAAAACGAATTCTAGCTGTATTTTTAGGCACAGTAGGTTCTTTTATAGCGGGTGCAAAAATGCCATTTACTTCAAGTTTTTTTGCTAATTCTATAGCCTTTTGATTTTCTCCTAAAACCAAGGAGATGATGTAAGCATCGCCTAAAATTTGATGACTTTTTTCTATGAGTTGATTTTTAAAAAAATTGCCTATGATTTGTAGTTTTTCTCTTTTTTCTTTTAGTTCGCTCATTTTTTCAAAAATAAATTTTGTCCAAGCTATATTGATAGGAGGCAATGCTGTAGAATAAATAAAAGCTCTAGCCTTGTTGATAAAAAAGCTTTTATAAAGATTATTACAAATCATACAAGCACCCATAGAAGCAAGAGCCTTGCCAAAGGTAAAAACTATAAAATCAACCTTTTCTTCCAAATTTAAAGCTTTAACAAGTCCCAAGCCCTCCTCATCAAAGCAACCCACGCTGTGTGCTTCATCGATATAAAGTTTGATTTTAGGGTATTTTTCTTTAAAGGCAATGAGTGTATTAAAATCAGAAAAATCACCATCCATGCTAAATAACGCTTCGCTTAAAATGATGATATTTTCATAATGATCATAATGTTTTTGAATTAAATTTTCTAAATGATTCATATCGTTATGATAAAAGCGAAAAAATTTTGCTCCGCCAAGTTTTAGTCCATCAATCATACTTGCATGGATGAATTTATCTGCTAAAAAAAGTGTGTTTGAAATGCTTGCAAGTGCAGCTATACAAGAGATATTAAGATGATAACCGCTGTTAAAATGTAAAATTTCTTTTTCTTTAAATTTGGATTTTAAAAAGCTTTCTAATTCTTCATAAATTGTAAAATTTCCACTCAAGCTTCTTGAACTTGAACTTGAAAAAAATAAGTCTTGTTCTTTGATATTATCTAAAAATTCATCTTTTAAAGATTTGCAAAAGCTTAAATTTAAATAATCATTCCCCGCTAAATTTAAAAGCTTTTTACCCTCTTTAAAAACAAAATTTCCTTCATGTTTAAGGCTTGTAAGTTTTCTAAGATTATGGTTTTTTTCAAGGGTTTCTAAGATATTTTTAAGGCTCATTTTTTTCCTAAAATTCAGAAATTTAAAGTATTATTTTGCCAAAATATTTTTAAAAAAGAAGTTATAATGCAAAATCAAATCTTAAAAAATCTCGATTTAAAACACATTTGGCACCCTTGCACACAAATGAAAGATCACGAAACCCTACCTTTAATTCCTATAAAAAAAGCAAAAGGCGTATGGCTTTATGATTTTGATGATAAAGCTTATATGGATTGTGTGAGTTCTTGGTGGGTCAATCTTTTTGGTCATTGTAATGAAAAAATCGCAAATGCCATTAAAAAACAAGTTGATGAGCTAGAGCATGTGATCTTAGCAGGCTTTACACATGAGCCCATCATCAAGCTTTCTGCAAGACTTTGCGAAAAAGTAGGCAGGAATTTTAACAAATGTTTTTATGCAGATAATGGCTCAAGTGCTATTGAAGTAGCACTTAAGATGAGTTTTCATTATCATTTAAATAAGGGGGTGAAAAAAAGTAAATTTTTATCTTTAAGCAATTCTTATCATGGTGAAACCTTAGGGGCTTTAAGTGTGGGCGATGTTGCGCTTTATAAAGATACTTACAAAGCCTTGCTTTTAGAGTGTTTAAGCACGCCTGTGCCACAAGGCAAAGACTACACTAAAGAGCTTGAAATTTTAAAAGATATTTTAGAAAAAAATGCAAGTGAAATTTGTGCTTTTATACTTGAACCCTTGGTGCAATGTGCAGGAAATATGCATATGTATCAAGCAGGGTTTATTGATGAGGCCATAAAGTTTTGCCATAAATTTGGAGTGCAAGTGATTTTTGATGAAATTGCAGTGGGCTTTGGACGCACAGGAACTTTGTTTGCCTTACATCAATGCAAACAAAGCCCCGATTTTATCTGCCTTTCAAAAGGGATAACGGGTGGATTTATGCCACTTTCTGTAGTGCTTACAAGAGATGAAATTTATAATGCTTTTTATGATACTTATGAAAGCCAAAAGGCTTTTTTACATTCTCATAGCTATACGGGAAATACCTTAGCTTGCGCGGCAGCAAATGCGGTTTTAGATATCTTTGAGGATGAAAATATTTTAGTAAAAAATCAAATTTTAAGCGAGTTTATCAAAAAAGAATTTTCAAGACTTGAAAAATTTGACTTTTTGGGTAATTTTAGAACTTGCGGGATGATCAGTGCTTTTGATATTTTAAGCACCAAGTATAAACGCGTAGGACTTTTTGTATTTCAAAAAGCCTTAGAAAAAGGTTTGCTTTTAAGACCTTTAGCAAATACGATTTATTTTATGCCTCCTTACATCATCACAAAAGAACAAATCGTTTATGTACTAGAGAGTTTAGAGCAGATTTTTAAGGAATTTTAAGTTGTAAAATTTCTTGCATTTGCTCTTTAAAATCTTTATTTAAAATGCTATTTTCATCAAAAAAATCAAGATTGATTATAGGAATTTTTGCATAATTTTTTATAAAATCATCTTGTAAGATATCTTTTTTACCCATCATTACAAGGGCCAAAAGATTGATATTTCTTTGCTTTAAAGCTTCAATGCTAAGCAAGATATGATTAATACTTCCAAGATAGTATTTTGCTACCAAAATCGTAGGGTGTTTGAAAATATTCACAAAATCAATCATAGTGTAATTTTCATCCATAGGAGAAAAAAGCCCACCCGCAAGCTCAATAAGTAGGTTTTTGCTTTTTGGTAAAATGATATCTAAGGCTTTATAATCAAGCTTTTCTTTGATTTTTCCAAGATGAGGAGAAGCTGGAGTTTGCAAAAAAATACCTTCTTTAAAAATCTTTGTTTTTGGGCTAAATTTTGCAATAAACTCACTATCTGTTGGAGTTCCTGCTTGAATGAGTTTAAAATAATCATAGTTAAAATTCGCACAAAAAGCTGCGCTAAAATGTGTTTTTCCTACATCAGTATGTATTCCACTTACATAAATTTGCACAAAAAATCCTCAAGAAAGAAATTTTAAACCCGCTGTACAAGTAATAATCACAGCGATTAAAAAAAGTTTCAAAAAACTTTTACTTTCTTTATAAAAAAGCACTCCTATCATTACCCCACCAGCGGTTCCAGCTCCTGTCCATATAGCATAAGCAACGCTCATAGCGATATTTTGCATACTTAAGCTTAAAAAAGTAAAAGAAAATCCAAAACACACTATCAAAGCTAAAAGGTAAAGCTTGTTTTTAGTGCTTATAAGTTCTTTCATGATCACCACGCCAAAAATTTCACAGGCAGTAGCTAAAAACAAATAAAACCATTCCATAGTTTAAGCTTCCTTGCTTACCCATTTAAGGGCTATAATGCTTAAAAGTAAAATCGCTATAAGCACAAGTTTAATTATAGAAACAGCCTCATTAAAAATAAACATTTCATTTAAAACCACTCCTATAGTGCCAATGCCTACAAAAACACTATAAGTAATGCTTACTTCAAGTCTTTCACAAGCTTTTAAAAACAAGTAAAAGAAATACAAACCCCAATGGCTGTTAAAATATAGTGCCAAATTTCTGTAGAATACTTAAGTCCACTTACCCAAAAACATTCTATAATCCCGCCTAAGATTATTAAAAACCAAGCTATATTGATATTGAATTTTTCATTCACATGAAGCCTTAAATTAACATAATTTATAAAACAAATTATATCTTAAAGAAATTAAAAGAAGCTATAAATTTACTTTTCCATAAGCCAAAATTAGATATAATCAAAGCTCATTTTTTAAGAAAGGACAAAAGATGTTAGAAGGTATCGTTAGAGAGAGTATCGGTAGAAAAGCTGCTAAAGCTTTAAAAAGAGATGGTTATCTAATCGCAAACATCTATGGAAAAGGATTAGAAAACATCAATGCCGCTTTTAAAGTAAATGAGTTTATTAAGGAAGTTCGTAAAAAAACTACTTTAATTTTTGATGTAAAAGTAGGTTCTCAAACTTTAAGCGTTGTAGTTGTGGATTATCAAAAAGATCCTGTAACTGCAGAACTTAAACATGTGGATTTAAAAGTTGCACAAAAAGGTGTGATTTCTAAATACATGGTTCCAGTTAAAATCACAGGAACAGCTATAGGTCTTAAAAATAAAGGTGTTTTAATCCAATCAAAAAGAAGATTAAAAGTAAAATGTGCAGCTGAAAATTTACCAAATTTTTTCGAACTTGATGTAAGTAAACTTGATGTGGGTGATGCTTTACTTGTTCGTGATATTGTAGTTCCTGCGGGAGTAACTATGATTGATGCTGATAGAGTAGCGGTTGTAGGTGTAGAAAAAGCTAGATGATTTTAGTCGTAGGGCTTGGCAATATAGGCGTAGAGTATGAAAATACCCGTCATAATGTCGGTTTTATGCTAATTGACTTGCTTTTAAAAGAAAGCAATTTTACAAATCTTACAAACTCTAAATTTAAAGGAGAACTTTTTAAAATAGGTTCTTCTTTACTTCTTCTTAAACCTAGTACTTATATGAATAATTCAGGACTTAGTGTAAAAGCAGTGAATGATTTTTATAAATGCGAAAGAATGATAGTTATCCATGATGATATAGATATAAATTTAGGAGCCTTGCGTTTTAAAAAAGGCGGTTCAAGTGGTGGACATAATGGGCTTAAAAGCATAGATACTTTATGTGGAAATGATTATGAAAGAGTGCGTATAGGAGTGGGAAAGGGTGAAAATGTGATTTCCCATGTTTTAGGTAAATTTAAACCCGAAGAAGAAATAACCTTAAGCAAAGTTTTAGAGCATACAAAAAAAGCTTTGCTTGAGCTTATTGAAAATGATGATTTGTCTGCTATATCATCTAAATACAGCCTAAAGGCTTAAGATGTGGATATTTTTTCGTTTTATTTCAGGGATTTATTTAAAAAATTTTTTTATTATATTTTTTTCTTTGCTTGGTTTTTATTGCGGTATTGATTTACTCTTAAATTTTAAAGATCTACCAAAAGCCGCAAATCTTGATTTGCTTTATGTTATGTTTTTATCTTTCTCGGCAGTGCCTTATGTATTACCCATTTCTTTGATTTTTGCTTTGGTAGTTTCTTTGATTTCTATGATCAGAGCAAATGAATTTGTAAGTCTTTATGCATTAGGACTGAGCAGAAATTATGTTATTTTATTTCCTTTTTTATGGGCTTTATTTTTTTGTTGTATTTATATAGGATTGAATTTTACTTCTTTTGCTTATGCAAATGATTATAAGAGAAATATTTTAAAAAATGGTACTATTATGAATCAAAGTGGAGAAGTGTTTTTGAAATTTAACAATAATTTTGTTTATATTTCAAAGATAAACAATGGACAAAATAGTGCTCAAAATATAAAAATTTTTAATATCAATGATTTAAATTTAAGCTCTTTTGTAAGTGCTAAAAACGCCTATTTTGAAGGTGAAAGTTGGATTTTGCGAGATGGTAATATTACATTATTACCTAAAAATTATGAACTTGCTAATGATGGTTTAAAGATACAAGATTTCTCCGAGCTTAAATCACTTGAGGGTTTTAAACCAAAGATTATAGAAGGGGTTGCTAGTAATAGTGATTATTCAATATCTGACGCACTTGAAAGTTTTGAGCTTTTTAAGGCGCAAAATGTCAATACAGATGCTCTTAAAATCAATCTTTATAAATTTGTTTTTACTCCTTTTTTTGCACCATTTTTAATGCTTATTATGTATTATTTTTTTCCTGTAATAGCAAGATTTTTTAATCTTGCTTTTGTAACTTTTATAGCTTTTGTAGTGACTTTGATGATTTGGGGAGTCTTGTTTTTGCTTACTAGATTAAGCGAAAATAGTGTGATTGCAAGTGAAATTGGCATTGTAGTGCCTATTATAATTTTGGGTTGTTTAAGTGCTTATATGTATTATAAGCATCGATAAATTAAGCTTTGTGTAGTAAAATTATAAAAATTAAAGGTTAAATATGGATTATAAACAATTAAAGCAAGAATTTAATACTCCTTTTTATATTTACAATTTTGATTTCATAAAAGAGCGTTTTTTAAATCTCAAAGAGGCTTTTAAGGCAAGAAAATCTCAAATTTTTTACGCTGTAAAAGCCAATTCAAATTTAAGTTTGTTGCAAATGCTTGCAAATTTAGATAGTGGATTTGATTGTGTGAGTATAGGCGAGGTAAAGCGTGCCTTAAAAGCAGGAGCAAAAGCTTATAAGATTATTTTTAGTGGAGTAGGAAAAACCAAAGAAGAGTTAAGACAAGCTTTAGAATATGATATTTTATATATTAACCTTGAAAGCGAAGCTGAAATGATGCTTTTAGAAAGTGTGGCTAAAGAACTTAATCTAAAGGCAAGAATCAGTATTCGTGTTAATCCAAATGTTGATGCAAAAACTCATCCTTATATTTCTACAGGATTAAATGAAAATAAATTTGGTGTCGAAATTGATATAGCAAGAAAAATGTATCTTTATGCAAAAAATTCATCTTTTTTAGAGCCCGTTGGAGTGCATTTTCATATAGGTTCGCAACTTTTAGATATTTCTCCCATTCATGAAGCAGCAGGCATCGTTGCAAAGCTTGTAAGAGAGTTAAAAGCCTTGCAAATCGATCTTAAATTTTTTGATATAGGCGGTGGTTTGGGTGTGGCTTATGAAAAAGATGAGTGTGAATCTGATCTTTATGATTATGCACAAGGTATATTAGCACAACTTCATGGGCTTGATTTAACTATAGGAATGGAGCCTGGAAGGTATCTAGTTGCTAAAAGTGGAGAATTTGTTTGTTCAGTGCTTTATGAAAAACAAAATAAAACCAAGCGTTTTGTTGTAGTAGATGGAGCGATGAATGATCTTATACGCCCAAGTTTATACGAGGCTTATCATGAAATAATCTTACCTTATAATCAAGGCGAAGAGAGTTTATGTGATGTTGTAGGTGGAATTTGTGAGAGTGGGGACTTTTTTGCTAAAGCAAGGTCTTTGCCTAGCACTCAAAGTGATGATATAATGGTTATTAAAAATACTGGAGCTTATGGTTTTAGCATGAGTAGTAATTACAATACTCGTAATAAAGTTTGCGAATTAGCCCTTGAAGAAGGACAGGTAAGATTGATCCGTCAAAGAGAAAATTTTGAAGATCAAATCGCTTTAGAAGAGAAATTTTTAAAGGCTTAAAATGTTTTTTTTAGATGTTCAAGGGACTTTAATTTCTGATCATGATAAGAGTTTAATCCATGGCGCTAAAGAATTGATCGATTTTTTAAATGCAAAAAATCTTCCTTATGTTATCATTACTAACAATACAAAAAAACTTGATTTTTTAGAAAAATTACAGCAAAAAGGATTGGCTATAAAAGAAAATGCTTATATTGATCCTTTTAGCGTTTTAAAACACCTTTTAAAACCTTGTAAAGTTGCGGCTTTTGGTGCAGATGAGTTTGTAAAAAGTCTTGAAAATCTTGGTTTTGAACTTGATTTTGTAAATCCTAGTGCTGTGCTTGTAGCTAGTTATGATGATTTTAAATTTGTAGATTTTGCTAGTATGATAGAATTGGCTAGAAGAGAAGTTAGGTTTATAGCTATGCACGAAACTAGCATTTATAAAAAAGATGGTAGGCCTTATCCTGGTGTAGGTAGCATTATGGCTATGCTTAAAAATGCTATTGATTTTGAATACGAGGTTGTGGGTAAGCCTAGCATTGCTTTTTATAAAGAAGCTTTAAATTTGATAAGAAAACAAAATTCAAAAATCGATTTTGAAGATATTAAAATCATTAGTGATGATTTTAGGGGTGACTTGCTTAAGGCAAAAGAACTTGGCATGAAAACCTTGCTAGTTTTAAGCGGCAAGATAAGCGACACAAAAGGGCTTGATACGGATTTGCTTGATGGAGTTTATCCTAGTGTTTTTGAGTTTTTAAAGGATCTAAAATGCCAAATTTAGAAGAATTTAGAAATAAAATCGATGCGGTTGATGATAAAATTTTAGATCTTTTAAATGAAAGAATGACTTATGTTAAAAGTATAGGTGAGCTTAAGCAAAGTAGTGGGGGAAGTATTTATCGTCCTGAGCGTGAAAGAGCCATTATCAATCGTTTAAAAAATGCAAATTTAGGACTTTTAGATCAAAATGCCATAGAGGCAATTTATCAAGAAATTTTTGCAGTTTCAAGAAATTTAGAAATGCCTCAAACTATAGCTTATTTAGGGCCTGAAGGAACTTATACACATCAAGCAGCAAGAAGTCGTTTTGGTGCGATGAGTCGTTATATAGCCTTGGCCAATATCGAAGATGTTTTTAAAGAGTTAAGCAACAAAGAAGCAAAATACGGTGTTGTACCTATAGAAAATAATACCGAAGGTGCAGTGGGCATTACTTTAGATTGTCTAGGTAAGTATAATGAGCTTAAAATTTTTGGCGAAATTTATATGGATATTCATCATTCTTTTGTAGGAATTAATGAAAATTTAAAAGAAATCAAACGCATTTATTCGCATCCGCAAGGTTATAATCAATGTCGTAAATTTTTAGAAAGTCATGAACTTAGTGCTATAGAATTTGTTCCTTCAAAATCTACAGCTAATGCAGCTTACCTAGCTTCGCAAGATAAATATGCGGCAGCAATTTGTTCTAGAATAGCGGCTAAGCTTTATAATGTGCCTGTACTTTTTGATAAAATAGAAGATAATGCAGCCAATAAAACAAGATTTTTAATTTTAAGCGATATTAAAAATCCTAAAATGCCAAATTGTAAAACTTCTATTTTAGCACACACAGCACATAAACCTGGGGGACTTAGCTTTTTATTAGAGCAGTTTAAAAAAGAAAATATCAATCTTACTAAGCTTGAATCTCGCCCTGTAAAATCAAAAGAATTTTTACACAGTTTTTATATAGATTTTGAAGGGCATATTGATGATGAAAATGTAAAAAAAGCCTTAAAAGATATACAAGAGATTGTTTGGCTTGGATCTTATTTATCAGGAGAAAAAGATGAAATTTAATGAATTTTTAAATCATTTAAGCAATTATGAACCCGGCAAAGATATAGAAGTTATTGCTAAAGAATATGGTGTTAAAGAAGTGATAAAATTAGCAAGCAATGAAAATCCTTTTGGCACGCCACCAAAAGCTATAGAATGTTTAAGACAAAATGCAAACAAAGCCCATCTTTACCCTGATGATAGTATGATAGAACTTAAAAGCACATTGGCTCAAAAATACAAAGTTCAAAATGAAAATATCATTATCGGTGCAGGCAGTGATCAAGTGATTGAATTTGCTATACATTCTAAGTTAAATTCTAAAAATGCTTTTTTGCAAGCTGGAGTTACCTTTGCTATGTATGAAATTTATGCCAAACAATGTGGTGCAAAGTGTTATAAAACTCAAAGCATTACTCATAATTTAGATGAGTTTAAAAAACTTTATGAAACGCACAAAGATGAAATTAAACTTATTTTTTTATGCTTACCAAACAATCCTTTAGGCGAGTGTTTGGATGCAAGTGAGGCGACCGAGTTTATTAAAGGTGTAAATGAGGATTGTTTAGTTGTGATTGATGCAGCTTATAATGAATTTGCAAGTTTTAAAGATAGCAAAAAACATTTAGAACCTTGTGAATTGATTAAAGAATTTGACAATGTACTTTATTTAGGAACTTTTTCTAAACTTTATGGATTAGGAGGCTTACGCATTGGTTATGGCATAGCTAATGCTAATATTATTAGTGCATTTTACAAGCTTCGTGCTCCTTTTAATGTGAGCAATCTTGCTTTAAAAGCAGCAGTTGCAGCAATAAATGATGATGAATTTACTGAAAAAACTTTAGAGAATAATTTTTCTCAAATGGAGCTTTATAAAGAATTTGCTAAAAAACATAATATCAAAATCATTGATAGTTATACAAATTTCATCACTTATTTTTTTGATGAAAAAAATAGTACAGATTTGTCTGAAAAATTGCTTAAAAAGGGTATAATAATAAGAAATTTAAAAAGCTATGGTTTAAATGCTATACGCATTACTATAGGAACATCTTATGAAAATGAAAAATTTTTTACAGAATTTGATAAGATTTTAAGATAGATAAATCAAATAAAAATATGTAAAATTCGCTAAACTAAGGGATGAGAATTAATGGATTTTAAAAATATGCTTCATCAAATTGGGCAACTTTATCAAAATTTAACTCGCAAGCAGCGTATAGTGATTGCTGCATCTATTATAGTTGTGGTTGGGTTTTTGGTTTTTTTAGCTTTATTTCGTGGAAGTGGTAGTAATGCAAATAATGGATATGCAGTTTTAGTTGAAAATGTAAGCCCAAGTTCTTCTGCTGCAATTGTAGCTAAACTTGAACAAAATAATATTCCCTATAAATTAGAAAGTGAAAATAAAATTTTAGTTCCACAAGATCAGGTTTATCGTCAAAGAATGTTTATTGCAAGCGAAGGTCTTATAAAAGATAGTCGCGTGGGTTTTGAAGCTTTTGATACTCAAGCTTTTGGAGCTACAAATGAAGAGCAAAAGGTAAAATACCAAAGAGCCATAGAAGGTGAACTTGCAAGAACTATTGAGACTTTAGAACCTATTCGTAGTGCTGTTGTACATATAGCATTTCCTAAAGATAGTGTTTTTACCGAAAGGCAAATTCCGCCTACAGCTTCAGTTGTTGTTAATGTTCGCGAAGGCTTAAAGCTTACTAGAAAACAAATTGATGGTATAAAAAATATTGTTTCAGCGGCAGTTCCAAAACTTACTAAAGAAAATGTTAAGATTAGTGATCAAAGTGGTGTGCCTTTAGATGAGCAAGAAGCATATGAAGATGACTTGGTTCGTGCGCAAATTAAATTTAAAAGTGATCAAGAAAAAGCTTTAGAAGATAAGATTATAGAAAATTTAGCTCCTTTTGCAGGTGGCATGGATAAAGTAAAAGTGAGTGTAAATATAGATTTTGATTTTTCCAAGCAAGAATCTCAAAGTGAAATTTATGATCCAAATCCTATAGTGCGTAGTGAGCAAACTTTAAACGAGGAAAGAACAGGTAGAAAAGATCCAGAAATTCAGGGTGTTCCAGGTGCTGTTTCTAATATAGGTCCTGTTGAAGGACTTGACAATAAAGGTCAAATTGACACTTATAAAAAAAATCAAGTTACTACAAACAATGAACTTTCTAAAACTATCACAAATACAAAAAAACAATTTGCAACAGTTTTACGCACTTCAGCAGCTGTCACTATAGATGGAAAATATCAAGATGTGGTTGATGAAAATGGGGATGTGAAAAGCGAATATGTTCCATTGACTAAAGAAGAGCTTGCAAGTGTTGAGAGTATAGTTAAAAATACTATTAATTTTAGCGCTACTAGAGGTGATAGTGTTGTAGTGCAAAATTTACCATTTCATCGTGAGTCGATTAGAGTTGAGAGTAAAGTTAAAACTTTTTACAATCGTTTTGTTGAGCCATTTATTCCACCAGTTAAGTATTTTATTGCAGCGATTTTACTTTTTATTTTTTACAAAAAAGTCATTGCTCCATTTACTCAAAAAATGCTTGAAGATGTCGCAGCGCAAGAAGAAATGCAGCAAGGTCCAAATGCTGTTTTAGATGATGCTGAAGATGCTTTGGAGAAATTTAATGCAGCAAGGAAAAAAGTTGAAGAACAACTTGGTTTTGGGGATAATTTTAATGAAGATTCTATTCAATATGAGGTTTTACTTGAAAAATTGCGTGGTTTAGTAAGTGATAAAGGCGAGGAAATTGCAGCACTTTTACAAAACTTAATTCAAAATGATAGTGAATTTGGCGAAAAGGATATGTGATGATAAAGCTAAGTGAAGAACAAAAAATGGTCTATGATGATTTATCGATGCCTGAGAAGGTAGCGATATTTCTTATACAACTTGGCGAAGATGCAACAACTTCTGTGTTTTCACATATGGAAATTGATGTAATTACAGAAATTTCACGTTATATTGCTATGGCTAAAAATGTTGATAGATCCGTAGCTACTGCGGTTTTAGAAGAATTTTACACTCTGCTTCAATCAAATCAATATATTAAAAGTGGTGGTTTGGAATATGCTAAAGAAATACTTTTTCGTACTTTTGGGCCAGAGATTGCAAATAAAATTCTTGAAAAACTCACTAAAAGTATGGAGAATAATCAAAATTTTGCTTATTTGGCGCAAATTAAACCACAGCAACTTGCAGACTTTATTACCAAAGAGCACCCACAAACCATCGCTCTTATTTTGGCACACATGGATTCTATTCATGCGGCAGAAACTTTAGAGTATTTTAGTGATGAATTAAGGGCTGAGGTGGTTATAAGAATGGCAAATCTTGGCGATATTTCTCCAAGTATTATTAAAAGAGTTTCTGCAGTGTTAGAAAGCAAGCTTGAAAGTCTTACCTCTTATAAGGTTGAAGTGGGCGGCCCAAGAGCGGTAGCAGAAGTGCTTAATCGTTTGGGTCAAAAAGCAAGCAAATCAACCATTACTTATATTGAACAAAGTGATGAACGCTTAGCAGAGACTATTAAAGAGCTTATGTTTACTTTCGATGATATACAAAAACTTAGCACTCAAGCTATAAGAGAAATTTTAAAAGTAGCCGATAAGCGTGATTTAATGATAGGTTTAAAAGGTGCAAGTGAAGAGTTAAAGCAAAAATTCTTAGCCAATATGTCTACGCGTGCAAGCGAAGCTTTTCTTGAAGAAATGGGTTTTTTGGGTGCTGTGCGTGTTAAAGATGTTGAAGATGCACAAAGAAAGGTTGTTGAAGTGGTGCAAAAACTTGCAGAACAAGGTCTTGTTCAAACAGGCGATGCGGATGAAATGATAGAGTAGGTGAGAGATGGTTAATCGTAGCAATGTAATTTCTGGTGGGGCTTCTGATCAGCATGTTGTTGAAGGATATCGTTTTAAAGTTATTTCAGAATTTGATAATCATACAGGTGAAAAAAAACATACTCAAACTCCAGATGAAGAAAATGCTAATATATCTTTAAATGACGAAAAACTAGTCGAAGAAAATCAAGTCATTGCCTCTACGCAAGCTGTTATGGAAACTCAAATTCCAACATTTCAACCAAGCTTTGTTGAAGATTTGCTTAAAAAAACAGATGAAATGTCAAGCAATATTATTAAACTTCAAATGCAAATAGAAAGCCAAGAGAATGAATTTAATAACCGCTTAAATTCAGAACTTGAAAATGCTAAAGAAAAATTTGCCAAAGAAGGTTATGAGAAAGCAAAAGAAGAATTTCAAAAAGAATTGAGTGATTTTAAAGATAAGTATTTAAAAAGTATAGCCAAACTCGATAATGCTTGCGAAAATCTTGAAAATTTCATAGAAAAAAATGAGAAAGAATTAGCAGATACTGCTATAGATATCGCTAAAGAAGTAATCTTAAAAGAACTTGAACTAAATTCAAGTAAGATAGCTTATGCTTTGGCTAAAGATTTAATCGGCGAGCTTAAGGGTGCTAGTGTAATTGAGCTTAAGGTTAATGCAGAGGATTATGAGTATTTAAAAGAGCAATTTGATCAGAATGCTCACATTAAAATAAGTCTTGATGATGCAATTAGCAAAGGAAGTGTTGTTATTATAAGTGACGCAGGTAATATAGAATCCAATCTTAACTCTCGTCTAGCTAAAATTAAAAAAATGGTGAATAATGAGTAAAAAATTTGTCCATACTCAAGAAGAGTTAGAAAAGCTAAGTTTAAAAGAATTAGAAAATTTAGCAGCATCTATGCGTGAAAAAATCATACAAGTTGTGAGTAAAAATGGTGGGCATTTAAGTTCAAATTTGGGTGCTGTAGAACTTAGTATAGCAATGCATTTGGTTTTTGATGCAAAAAAAGATCCTTTTATTTTTGATGTGTCGCATCAGTCTTATACACACAAGCTTTTAAGCGGAAAAGAAGAAATATTTGATACTTTAAGACAAATCAATGGTTTAAGTGGTTATACAAAACCTAGCGAGGGAGATTATTTTGTAGCAGGGCATTCTAGCACCTCTATTTCTTTGGCAGTAGGTGCTTGTAAGGCCATTGCTTTAAAAGGTGAAAAGCGTATTCCTGTTGCTTTGATTGGAGATGGTGCTTTAAGTGCGGGTATGGCCTATGAGGCTTTAAATGAATTGGGTGATTCTAAATTTCCTTGCGTAATACTTTTAAATGATAATGAAATGAGTATTTCAAAACCAATTGGAGCAATTTCAAAGTATCTTTCTCAGGCTATGGCAACGCAGTTTTATCAAAGTTTTAAAAAGCGTATTGCTAAAATGTTGGATATATTGCCTGATAGTGCTACTTATATGGCCAAGCGTTTTGAAGAGAGTTTTAAACTTATTACTCCTGGACTTTTGTTTGAAGAATTAGGGCTTGAATATATAGGGCCTATTGATGGACATAATTTAGGTGAAATTATTTCTGCATTAAAACAAGCAAAAGCTATGCAAAAGCCTTGTGTGATACATGCTCAAACCATAAAGGGTAAAGGCTATGCTTTAGCCGAAGGAAAACATGCTAAATGGCACGGGGTGGGAGCTTTTGATATAGATAGTGGAGAGAGTGTTAAAAAAAGTGATACTAAAAAATCTGCTACTGAAATTTTTTCTAAGAATTTGCTTGATTTAGCCTCAAAATATGAAAATATTGTTGGGGTTACGGCAGCTATGCCAAGTGGAACAGGTCTTGATAAGCTTATAGAAAAATATCCAAATCGTTTTTGGGATGTGGCTATTGCAGAACAGCATGCAGTAACTTCTATGGCCGCTATGGCAAAAGAAGGATTTAAACCTTTTATTGCAATATATAGCACTTTTTTGCAGCGTGCTTATGATCAAGTGATCCATGATTGTGCGATTATGAATTTAAATGTGGTTTTTGCTATGGATAGGGCAGGGATAGTAGGCGAAGATGGGGAGACGCATCAAGGTGTTTTTGATCTTAGTTTTTTAGCTCCTTTGCCAAATTTCACTCTTTTAGCCCCAAGAGATGAACAAATGATGCAAAATATAATGGAGTATGCTTATTTACATCAAGGACCTATTGCTTTTCGTTATCCTAGAGGGAGTTTTATTTTGGATAAAGAATTTAATCCTTGTGAGATAAAACTTGGTAAGGCGCAATGGCTTGTAAAAAATAGTAGTGAAATTGCTTTTTTAGGTTATGGACAAGGTGTGGCAAAAGCGTGGCAAGTCTTAAGAGCCTTGCAAGAAATGAATAATAATGCTAATTTGATTGATTTAATTTTTGCTAAACCTTTAGATGAAGAGCTTTTGTGTGAGCTTGCTAAAAAAAGTAAAATTTGGTTTATTTTTAGTGAAAATGTTAAAATTGGCGGTATAGAAAGTTTAATTAATAATTTTTTACAAAAATATGATTTGCATGTAAAAGTTGTTAGCTTTGAATATGAAGACAAATTTATTGAACATGGAAAAACAAGTGAGGTGGAAAAAAATCTAGAAAAAGATGTCAATAGTTTGTTGACGAAAGTTTTAAAATTTTATCATTAAATAATAAAAAATATTATTTAATATAAACTTCTTTTAATAAAAATTTTATTATTATTTTTACTTAAAAAAGTAAGGAATAAATAAAATGGAATTACTACAAATGCTTAAAAAACATGAGTTAAAAGCTACTCCGCAAAGACTATGTGTTTTAAAAATTTTAAAAAGACATGAGCATCCTAATATTGATGAATTATATACAGAAATTAAAAAAGAATACCCTTCAATCTCTTTAGCGACGGTTTATAAAAATCTTAATACTTTACAAGAACAAGGTTTAGTTGTTGAAATCAATGTTTTAAATCAAAAAACTTGTTACGATATCTATGAAGAAGAACATATTCATGTTGTTTGCGCCAAATGTGGTGGTATAGAGGATTTAAGTTTTAAAGATGCTAAGCTTTATGAATATCAAGAGCATTTAGAAAAAAAGATAGGCAATCTCGTCAATCATCTGTCTGTTTGTGCTTATATTGATAGTTGCAAAAAGTGTCATTAAGCAAAATAAGGTTAAAATAACCCATATATTTTAAGGGTTATTTTAATGGTTTATGAAATTCAAAAAAACTTTTTACTATCTGATTGCACTCTTTTAGAGAATTTAAAAAAAGATAATATACCTTTTCGAAATTCTAAATTTGAAACTTTTTATACTCAAATAACTTCAAATCATAATGTTAAATTTCAAAGTTTTTGCAATGAATTTTATAAAATTACAAAATTTAATAATTCAATTTTAGAACAGAATCAAGAAGAGAAAATTTCTAAAAAAAAATTTGAAAAAGCTCGAAAAAAGATTATAGGAAAGAGTATTAAAAAAGAACGCTTCGAATTTAAATTTTGCTCTTTAAAAAGTTATATTGATATGTATGAAGAGCCTAAAATTTGTATTTTAAAAATATTTTTTCCAACTTTGGATAGTTCCAATGAATTTAAAATTCCTAAAGATTTTAAAATTCAAAAAGAATTACATCATGATTTAAATTCTAAACATATCGTTTTATATGGTTTTGAATATCAAAATTTTGATATAGAGAAATATTTTAAAATTATAGAAAAAAATCAGAATTTTAGCTTGGATTTTCCAAATTATATTAATGCTTATGATGGATTTAGAATTTTTTTATTTTATTTATTTAAAAAATTAAAATTTTATTGGACTTTATCTTTAGAGAGAAAAGATAAGCAAAGTTTATG
The DNA here is from genome assembly GCF_045277125.1 of Campylobacter sp. CFSAN122748. NCBI lineage: Bacteria > Pseudomonadati > Campylobacterota > Epsilonproteobacteria > Campylobacterales > Campylobacteraceae > Campylobacter > Campylobacter sp. CFSAN122748. Next base: position 327,557 of record NZ_CP116953.1, read on the forward strand.
CGAATTTTTATTTTATTCAAGAAGCTTGTATATAGTTTTATCAAGTATGAATACTATTTTAGATAAAAATTTGAGTAATATTTTGGCTTTAAAGTTTAAAGATATAACGAAAAAAACTCAAGATATTTTAGCAAGTGAAAATTCAAATCAAGATTTATTGCTATTTTTAAGCGATGAAAAAATCCAAGATTTGTTTAATGATTTTGATTTTTTCATAAAGGAAAATTCTTTTTATGAAGGCGATTGCAAAGATAGGTTTTTTAAACAACTTGTTGCGTTAGAACTTAGAAAAAAAATTATTTTATTTAGAAAAAATATACTAAAAAATTTTGATTTAGAGCTTTTTGAAAATAGTTTTTTTGAATTGGCAATATTTTTAGAATATTTTTATCGTTTTTTAGAGATAAAAAATTTAAACAAACTTTATGAAAAATATTGCAAAGATAGGGATAAAAATATTTTTTCGAAAATAATCAATAATAAAAATAAATTTTGCAAATTGCTTAAAAAATCAAGTAAAAATTTGAAAATTTACAAAGGATAAAAATGCAAAAACAAGAAAAAATTATAGAAATGTTTAATCAAATTGCACCTACTTATGATAAGGCGAATAGAATTTTAAGCTTTGGAGCTGATGTAGCGTGGCGCAAAAAAGCTTGTCAAAGAGTGATGAGTTTGTATTTAAAAAAAGATTTAAAAATCGCTGATATTGCCTGTGGCACAGGGGATATGATAGAGATTTGGCAAGAGAGTGCTTTAAAAATGGAAAAAAATATTCTAAATATTAAAGGTATTGATCCAAGTAGTGGCATGCTAAATGTTGCAAAAGAAAAATTTCCAAATGTCGAATTTATAGAAGCAGGGGCGCAAAATTTATCTTTAGAAAGTCAAAGTTTAGATATTTTAAGCATTAGTTATGGCATTCGCAATGTTGTAGAAAGACAAAAAGCCTTAAGTGAATTTGCTAGAGTACTTCAAAAAGATGGTATTTTGGTAGTTTTGGAATTTACAAAAAGAGAAAAGGGTGGATTTATAGCAGCTTGTAGAGATTTTTATCTTAAAAATATTTTACCAAGTATAGGTGGGATAATCAGTAAAAATAAAAGTGCTTATGAGTATTTGCCAAACTCTATTGAAGGATTTTTAAGTAAGGAAGAGTTCATCTTAGAACTTAAAAATGCTGGTTTTGAAATACTTGATTATAAAAGTTTTAGCTTTGGCGTGAGTTCAATGTTTATAGCAAAAAAACTATGACACCAACAGAATTAAATCTTAAAGCAAAGGCTTTATTAGAAACACATTTTGATGATATAGTTTTAAGTGGAGAAATTTCAAAAATTACTTTGCATGGTTCAGGACATTGGTATTTTGATTTAAAAGATGAAAGATCAAGCATTGCTTGTGCTATGTTTAAAGGAGCTAATTTAAAAGTCGGATTTAAACCAGCTGTGGGGAATTTTTTAGAGCTTTGTGGAAGTGTAAGTTTATATCCTGAAAGTGGTCGTTATCAATTTATCGCTACTAGTATGAAAAAAGCAGGTTTTGGGGATTTGGAAGCACAGTTTTTGGCTTTAAAAGAGCGTTTGCAAAAAGAAGGACTTTTTGATCCACGCTTTAAAAAATCTTTGCCAAAATTTCCTAAAAAAGTAGGCATTATCACTTCAAAAACTTCTGCTGCTTTGCAAGATATGTTAAAACTTATTCACCAAAAAGAATATTTTTTGGCAAAAATTTATATTTTTGATGCTTTAACTCAAGGAAATAATGCTCCTTTTTCTCTTATACAAGCTTTAAAAAAAGCCGATGATATGGATTTAGATGTTCTTATTATAGCACGTGGTGGAGGAAGCAGAGAAGATCTTTTTTGTTTTAATGATGAAAATTTAGCAAGAGAGATTTTTAAAGCAAAAACTCCTATTATTTCAGCCATAGGACATGAGATTGATTATGTTATTAGTGATTTTGTTGCAGATTTTAGAGCTCCAACGCCTTCAGCTGCTATAGATACTTTGTTTTATTCTAAGTTGGATGTAGAGCAAAGTTTGGATTTAATGGAAGAAAAATTAATGCAACTTTGGAATTATAAAATACAAAATTATGAAAATTTGCTTTTAAATTTAAGCAAATTTTTCAAATTTAATTCTTTGCCAAAAATAATAGATGAAAAAATAAAACAAAGCCATAATATAGAAAAGCAATTAAATCATCTATTGGCAAATCAAATGCGTTATAATGAATTAAAATTAGATAAATTGCAAAATGCTTATTTGCAACATGAGAATTTTTTTAATAAAAGCAAAAAGTTTATTTGTATCAGAAAAAATGGTAAAATAGCAAATTTAGAAGATCTTAAGAGTGATGATATCGTTATTTTAAGTTCTCAAACTTCTCAAAAAGAAGCAAAAATTTTATAAGGATAGATTATGAGAAAAATCAATTTCAGTGCAGGGCCATCGACTTTACCTTTAGAAATTTTAGAGCAAGCTCAAAAAGAACTCTGTGATTATCAGGGTAGGGGTTATTCTATAATGGAAATTTCTCACCGCACAAAAGTATTTGAAGAAGTGCATTTTGGAGCACAAGAGAAAGCTAAAAAACTTTACGGGTTAAATGATGATTATGAAGTATTATTTTTACAAGGTGGAGCAAGTTTACAATTTGCTATGATTCCTATGAATTTGGCTTTAAATGGGATTTGTGAATATGCAAATACAGGAGTTTGGACAAAAAAAGCAATTAAAGAAGCACAAATTTTAGGTGTCAATGTTAAAACCGTAGCAAGTAGCGAGGAAAGTAATTTTAATCATATTCCTAGAGTGGAATTTAGAGATAATGCTGATTATGCTTATATTTGTTCTAACAATACTATTTACGGCACTCAATATCAAAATTATCCTAAAACTAAAACTCCTTTGATTGTGGATGCATCGAGTGATTTTTTTTCTAGAAAAGTAGATTTTTCAAATATTGCTCTTTTTTATGGCGGAGTGCAAAAAAATGCTGGAATTTCGGGTTTAAGTTGTATTTTTATCCGTAAAGATATGTTAGAAAGATCTAAAAATAAACAAATTCCTAGTATGTTAAATTATTTGACTCATGCTGAGAATCAGTCCTTGTTTAATACGCCTCCAACCTTTGCCATTTATATGTTTAATCTTGAAATGGATTGGCTTTTAAATCAAGGCGGACTTGATAAAGTATATGAGAAAAATTCTCAAAAAGCTGCTATGCTTTATGAGTGTATTGATTTAAGTAATGGATTTTATAAAGGACATGCAGATAAAAAGGACAGATCTTTAATGAATGTGAGTTTTAATATTGCTAAAAATAAAGATTTAGAGCCTCTTTTTGTAAAGGAAGCCGAAGAAGCTGGAATGATAGGACTTAAAGGACATAGAATTTTAGGAGGAATTCGTGCAAGTATTTATAATGCGCTTAATTTGGATCAGGTAAAAACCTTGTGTGAATTTATGAAAGAATTTCAAGGAAAATATGCATGATAAAGCGTTTTGATGAGTGCGATAGAATGTCGCAAATTATTGTTTTTGATAAATATTTTAAGACTGCAGGACAAGTGTTTTGAACCTAGCGGAGATATTAAAAAACAAACCAAAGAAGCACTTGCAGAACTTGATGCTTTGTTTGAAAAAATAGGCGCAAGCAAAGGAGATTTGATTCAAATTCAAATCTGGTTAGCTAATATGCAAGATTTTGATGCAATGAATGAAATTTATGATGCTTGGATTAAAAATTATCCTAAACCTGTTAGAGCTTGTGTAGGAAGTGCTTTAGCAGAGGGTTATTTGGTAGAAATTCAAGCTTTTGGAAAGCTAAGAGAGAATTAAAAATTCTCTCCTCCAAATTTTAAAAGCGCAGATCCCCAAGTAAAACCACCGCCAAAAGCATCTAGTAAGATCAGATTTCCTTTTTTAAGTCGACCTTCTTCATAGGCATCATTCATTGCCATAGGTATAGAAGCAGCTGAAGTATTGCCATATTTTTGTACAGTGATCACACATTTTTCATCGCTTAGATTGAGTTTTTCTTGGACGGCTTTAATGATGCGTAGATTAGCTTGATGAGGAATAAAAAGATCAATTTCTTGTGCTAAAATGTTATTTTTAGCTAAAATTTCTACAACATCATTACTAAGCGTGTTTACTGCTATTTTAAAAACTTCATTGCCTTTCATTTGCATAGAAAGTGTTTGACATAGGCTTGATTTTTGCGATCTTTGAGTCATTAAAAGATCTCCATAATTACCATTGCTTGCAGTATGTACATCAAGGATATGATTTTCATTATCCAAACTTACAACTCCAGCACCTGCACCGTCTCCAAAGAGTATGCAAATACTTCTGTCATTGTAATCTATAATTGAACTTGTTTTTTCAGCTCCTATGATTAAAACATTTTTTTTCAAACCACTTTCTACTAAGGCTTTAGCTTGTTCAAGCAAATAGATAAAACCAGAACAAGCTGCTGAAATATCAAAAGCACTAATATTTACAAGTCCTAAATTTGAAGCAATTTTACAAGCCGTTGAAGGCATAGTAAAATAATCAGGACTTAAAGTGGCTACAAGAATCGCATCAATATCTTCAGGTTTTAAATTTGCTCTTTCTATGGCTTTTAATGCAGCTTTTGTGCCCAAATCGCTAGAATTTTCATTTTCACTAGCAATGCGTCTTTCTTTAATACCTGTGCGTCTAGTGATCCATTCATCGGTGGTATCTACTATTTTTTCAAGATCAGCATTGCTTAAAATTTTCTCTGGAATATAAGAAGCTATACTTTTAAGACTGGCTTTAAGCATTGTATTTCCCAAGTTCATTTTCTATAAGTTTATTGATATGAGATTGGCTAAAATTTATAGCTTGAAAAATTGCATTTTTAATAGCTCTAGAATCGCTTTTTCCATGACTTATGATCACGCAGCCATTAACTCCAAGAAGGGGTGCTCCGCCATATTCTTGCCAATCTGTGTGTTTTTTTAATTTTTTAAAAGATGGCTTCATAAGTAAAGCACCTATTTTAGAAATAAAAGATTGCTTTACTTCGTTTTTTAGAAGTTGAAAAATAGCTGTTGCCACACCTTCACAAGCCTTTAAGATAACATTTCCATCAAAACCATCGCAGACTAAAACATCTATTTCACCATTGAAAATATCTCTACCTTCAGCATTACCTATAAAATTTGGAATTTTTTTCATAAGCTGATGACTTTCTTTGGTAAGTTCATTACCTTTGCATTCTTCTTCACCATTAGAAAGTAAAGCAAGGCGTGGTTTTTGAATTTGCATGATTTCTCTAGCATAAACTTCACCCATTATGGCAAATTGAAATAAATTTTCAGCTTTACAATCTGTATTAGCTCCAACATCCAAAAGTAAAGTTTTGTTAACGATATTTGGCATTAAAGTGGCAATAGCAGGTCTTGAAATACCTTTAAGTCTTCCAAGCCTTAAGGTAGCCAAAGACATACTTGCTCCACTATGACCCGCTGAAACTACAGCATCTACTTTTTTTTCTTTTAATAAATTAATAGCTTTGTATATGGTTGTTTCTTTGTTTTTTAAAGCATCTGTGGCATTTTCATTCATCGAAAAAATTTCACTAGCTTCTTCGTATTGTATATATTGTTCTAATTTTTTTGGTATTAAAGGTTTTAGAATTTTAGAATTTCCCACTAAGATAGCGTTAAAAGGTTTTGCTTCTAGTGCCTTTAAAACGCCTTCTATAATGGGTTTTTCTCCAAAATCACCACCCATTGCATCAATGGCAATGTTAATCATTGATTTTAATATTCCTTAGTTGTTGGATTCGCACGGTGAGGCATTTTGTAGCTTCCATCTTTGTCTTTTATAGGCATAGGAAGACTAACTTTATAGTGAGTTCTGCGTTTAGCTGCACGAGTTTTGCTCACTCTTCTCTTTGGTACTGCCATTTTTTCTCCTTTATAAAATTTAATTAATTATTGCAATTTATGCAATAAAAATAATCACTCAAATAAGCTTCAAGCTCGCTAATAGCAACTTCTATTAAATCAATATGTCCATCGAAAAATTCTATAGTATTGCTCAATTCGTTTGCTTCATCTTTAAAAATACCATCACTTGCAAAAAGTTCTAAATTTTCTTTAATTTCAAGTTCTAACTCAGTTCCACAACTATCACAAGGTCTATAGATAAAACCTTGCATAATAGTATTTATTTTAACAAGCTTAGGATTTATTTTTACTAAATTTCCCTCAAAAATCATATTTTCAAGATTAAGTTTAAAAGGATATTCCTTTGTATTAATCTTAGAAAAAGGGATTTTCATTTAGCAAATTTCATTTGGTTTAAAGAAAAAATCAATTTCTATTTTTGCATTTTCCAAGCTGTCACTTCCATGAACAGCATTAGCATCAATACTCTCAGCAAAATCGGCTCTAATTGTTCCTGCTTTAGCTTCTTTAGGATTTGTCGCTCCCATTAAATCTCTATTTTTTAATACAGCACCTTCTCCTTCTAGTACAGAAACAACAACAGGACCGCTAATCATAAATTCAACCAAGTCTTTAAAAAAAGGTCTTTCTTTATGAACAGCATAAAAATTTTCAGCTTGTTCTTTACTAAGTTGAACTTTTTTCATTGCAGCGATTCTTAATCCATTGCTTTCAAAACGATCTAAAATTTTTCCTATAACACCTTTTTTAACAGCATCAGGTTTAATTATAGATAAAGTTTTTTCCATCTTTGTAATAACTCCTTATTTTAATAAAGCTTAAAATTATACTTGAATTTGTTTAAAGAAAGTTAAATTAAAAGAAAAAGCTAGGAATCTCTAGCTTTTTAATTTTTTAAAATTATGCAAAAACTGGAGTGTCCCCACTTCTCATATCAGCGCCAATATTATCACGACTTGGTTGTCCTGATTCTACAGCACTCCAAACTATACATCCATCTGTTGGGCAAGCACTGGCACAAGCTGGTTGATCATTATGTCCTACGCATTCAACGCATTTGTTTGCATAAACATAATATCTATCTTCACCTTCTGGATTGTTAGCATCATCAACGATAGCACTCACTGGACACTCATCAATACAAGAACCACAAGCAATACATATATCTGTAATTTTTACAGCCATTTTTTCTCCTTTTTAATATTAAGATTTAAAAGATTTTAGCATAAAATTCTTAAATAATGTAAATTTTGATAATCAAAAATTTACATTATTTGATAATAATTATAACTTTCTTAAATTTTTAATATTATTTTAGATATTTAAAAAAAAATAAAGATTTAAACGATATAATTTCGTTATCAATAAAATTTATTATTTAGGAGAAAATATGATAGTTACTAAAAAAGCTTTAGATTTTACTGCTCCAGCAGTATTGGGAAACAATGAAATTGTTCAAGATTTTAATCTTTATAAAAACATAGGTCCAAAAGGAGCGGTAGTATTCTTTTATCCAAAAGATTTTACTTTTGTTTGTCCTTCAGAAATTATAGCTTTTGACAAAAGATATCAAGAATTTAAAAATCGTGGCATTGAAGTAATTGGAATTTCAGGAGATAATGAATTTTCACATTTTGCTTGGAAAAATACTCCAGTAAATCAAGGTGGTATTGGTCAGGTTAAATTTCCGCTTGTTGCTGACTTAACTAAGCAGATTGCTAGAAATTTTGATGTACTTTATGCAGAAGCAGTTGCCCTTCGTGGTTCGTTCTTGCTTGATGCTGATGGAACAGTTCGCCATGCTGTGGTTAATGATTTACCACTAGGTAGAAATATAGATGAAATGTTAAGAATGGTTGATACTATGCTTTTTACAAATGAGCATGGTGAAGTTTGTCCTGCAGGATGGAATAAGGGCGATGAAGGTATGAAAGCTAACCCTAAAGGCGTGGCTGAATATCTTGGCAAAAACGAAGCTAAACTTTAATTTCTTAGTATAAAGCCTCTTTACGAGGCTTTTTCTTCATTTTTATTCTTTAATTGAAATTCATAAATTTTCTACTATAATTTTACACACATATTAAAATTTTTATTTAGGCTAAAATATGGCAGGCGAAGATCAAGAAAAAACAGAAGAACCCACGTCCAAAAAGATAGAAGATGCGCGTAAAGAAGGTAATGTTCCAAAGTCTCAAGATGCGGCAGCTATTGTAACTTTGATAATTGGAGTAACTATAACTTTATTTATGATGAGTTTTATGGGCGAGAGAATTGTAAATTTATATAGATACTATCAAAGTTTTATTGGTGTTGAATTTGATTTGCGTATTATTCAAGCCATTATGATTAAAAGCATTTTTGAGGTTTTAATTATTCTTGCACCTATTGTTTTAAGTATTATGATTGCTGGGGTTTTGGGAAATATTATGCAATTTGGTTTTATTTTTACAACTAAACCTATTATGCCAAATTTAGGAAAAATCAATCCTCTAAAAGGTTTAAAAAACCTTTTTTCATTGAAAAAAATTGTTGAAAGTATAAAAATTATTTTAAAAGTGGGTATTGTTTTTACTATAGCTTTTATAGTTTTACTTAAATTTATGCAAGAGCTTCCAAGAGTTGAGCTTTATACTATGGTTGCACAGCTTACTTGGCTAAGAGACAGAGCTATTGTTTTAGCAGCTATTGTTATAGTTGCTTTTTTAATTATTGCTGTTTTAGATGTTTTTTTGGTGCGTTTTCAGTATTTTAAAGGTTTGCGTATGAGCAAACAAGAAATAAAAGATGAGTATAAACAAATGGAAGGAGATCCTCAGGTTAAAGGTAGAATTCGTAGACTTCAAATGGAAGCTGCGCGTCGTCGTATGGTTCAAGATGTTGCAGGTGCGGATGTGGTGATCACAAACCCAACGCATTATGCCGTAGCTATTCGTTATGATACAGGTAAAGAACAAGCCCCTAGGGTTGTTGCCAAAGGAGTGGATTTTCTCGCTCTTCGCATAAAACAAGTAGCCTATGAAAATAATGTTGTAGTTTATGAAAATCCTCCTTTAGCAAGAGAGCTTTATAAAGCTTGTGATGTTAATGATCTTATTCCTAGGGAAATGTTTAAAGCTGTAGCTGAGGTGCTAGGATTTGTTTATAATACAAATAATAAGAGTCGTTTAGCTGGTCAAGTAAAAAAAGGAAACTAAAACTTTTAAGGTGCTTTAGTTCCTATTTTGTTAATAAGCTCAAGAACCGATTTTTGAGTACTTGTATCTGCTGTATCGACTTTAAAATATATTTCTACTCTATTATTTTCTAGAGCTTGTGGATTTCCATTGATAGGATTATTAAGCCCGTAGCTTTTAATGCTAATATTTTTCAAATTTGCTCCACCTTCTATAAAATATTTTAATACATTTTCCGCTCTTTGGTAGGCGAGTTCATAACTTCTTATAATAGAGTCGCTATTGTCTGTATAGCCTCTAATTTCTATTTTTGCTCGAGGTGGCAAATATGTTGTTAGCTCAGCCATACGTTTTAAATAATCTTGTATATCAGCTGAAACGATTTGAGCACTACCTCTTTCAAATTCAACTTTAGATGGAAGGTTAAGAGCAACCTGATTATCGCTTTGATCTAGAGCTGCTTGAAGACGTTTGATAGTTTCTTGCTGTGTCATAGTCATTTGTTTTAACGATTTGAGTTCATCGCTTTCTTCTTTTGCTGCGCCTTTATATTTTTCTTGGGTTTTACTCTCTTCTTTGACTGTTTGAGTAGAGGTGTAATCAAAGATTTTAACAAATTCAGTTTTTAAAGCCTCTACTTTAGCAGGATTTGTTTTAGAAATTGCCCAAAGAGCAATAAAAAGTGCCAAAAGCAAACTTAGAAAGTCTGCATAAGGCACAGCCCATTTTTCACCTGCTGGACATTCTGGGCATTTATGTTTTTTAGCCATTTTTAACCTTTGTCAAATTGTGAAATTCTTGGATCATCGTGACTTAAGAAGTTAAAAAGTTTAGCTTCTAAATCTCTAGGATTAGCACCTTCTGCAATTCCTTTTATAGCTTCAGTAATAACAATTTGCTCTTTTACAAGATCCATTCCATTAGCTTTTAATTTTTTCCCCCAAGGAGCAAAAAGTGCATAAGCGCCAAAAATTCCCGTAACTGTAGCTGTGAAAGCACCTGAAATACCTGCTGCCATTGCTTGAGGATTGTCTAGTAATTTAAGGGCTAAAATAAGTCCAAAAACCGCTCCAACAAGCCCCATGGTAGGACAAGTCTCTCCAAATACTATCCAATATTCTGCACATTCTTTATAATGCTCTTCAAGTTGTTCAGTTTGTATTTCCATGCTTTCATGAATTTCTTCAAAGCTTTTACCATCTACAAGCATCATCATAGCATTTTTTAAAAATTCATTTTCAATCTCACTGGTTCTTGATTCTAACGCTAAAAGACCATCTCGTCTTGCAATAATAGCAAATTCTATTAACTGGGCTATCCTTTCGGGTAAATTTACTCCAGAACCTTTAAAAACAACTTTGAGTTCTTTGTAGGCTGCTTTTACAATTTTTTTATGCGTAGAAGTCATTGCGCAAAATGCAGCTGTTGGCATAACTATGAGAAAGGAAGAAAGATGCACAACATGCAAAGGATTGCCTCCCTCTAGTATATCTCCTACCGAAATACTAGTAACTGCAAGCACCATTCCTAATATGGTTGAAAGATCCATTAATTATCTCCTTGATTATTTTAAATCGCCCCAATTTTTGGCGATACTTGAACTTGTTTTTAATTTTACTTTTAATTTTACTATATTTTCCATAATATCTCTAGTTTTTTTTACAAAATTTTCACACAAATCGTCTTTTACTTCAAAAATTAATTCATCGTGAATTTGCAAAATAAGCTTTTTGTCTTCATTTAATTCTTTATTGATTTCTAGCATTGCAAGTTTGATTACATCAGCCGCTGAGCCTTGTAAGATTGAATTAATGCTTTCTCTTTCATACATGGCAATTTGCATAGGTTTTGCGTTTTCAAAATCAAAATAACGCTTGCGACCGCTTAAAGTAGTGATAAAGCCATTTTGTTTAGCTTCATTTTTAACTGTTTCAAAATATTTTTTAATACTAGTAAAATTTTCAAAATATTTTTCTATGTAAGATTTGGCTAAATGAGCTTCTATTTTTAAATTTTGACTTAAAGTTTTATAGCCCATGCCATAAATAAGTCCAAAATTTATACTTTTTGCAACACTTCTGGTTTCATAATTGCTTTCTCCAAAAATCATTATAGCTGTTCTTGCATGTATATCTTCATCGTTGGCAAAAGCATTTAAAAGTTTTTCATCTTCGCTAAAATGTGCAAGCATTCTCAGTTCGATTTGAGAATAATCAAGAGAGATAAAACTAAATCCATCTTTAGCTACAAAGCAAGATTTATAATCTTTTGCGTATTGTCCGTGTGCAGGAATATTTTGCAAATTTGGATCCTTAGATGAAAGGCGTCCTGTAGCGGTTCCAGTTTGTAAAAAACTTGAATAAATGCGTGAATTTTTATCTTTTAATGCTAGTTTTAACAAAGGTTCGCAATAAGTGGAATAAAGCTTGGCAAGTTCCCTATAATCTAAAATTTTGGTAATCGCAGGATGTTTATCTAAAAGTGCATTTAAAACTTTTTCATCGGTAGAATATCCTGTTTTACCTTTTTTTCCACTTGGGAGTTTGAGTTTTTCAAAAAGTATATCACCTACTTGTTTAGGTGAATTTAGGTTGAATCTATCCTCACAAAGAGTATAAATTTCTTCACTTAAATTTTTGATTTCATTTTCAAATTTTTTCATAAGGATTTCAAGTGCATTTGTATCAAGCTTTATGCCATTTTCTTCCATCATCATAATGATTTTAATGAAATCAAATTCACAGTTTTTAGCAAGTTCTAATAAAGGAGTTTCAAGATTTTTTAAAAAATAAAGATAAAATCTTAAAGTGATATAAGCATCTTCTGCAGCGTATTTACAAGCTTTTTCAAGTTCTACACTTGCAAAATTTTCTCCTTTTTTAACAAGGCTTTCAAAATGCAAGGTTTCGTAATTAAAAAGTCTTAAGGCTAAATCATCCATATTTACTCTTAAAGAAGGATTTTTAAGCCATGCCAAAATCATTGTATCTGCGTATTTTTGAGGTAAATTTAAGTCAAAATTGTTTTGAATGATTTTAAAATCATATTTGAGATTGTGCCCTATAACAAAATGATTAAAGATTACTTCTATAGCTTTTTTGGCACTTTGCAATGAGATTTGCTCACCTACTCCAAGATAATTATGAGTTAAAGGCACGTAAAAGGCTTCATTTTCATTCATGCAAAAACTAAAACCAACAATTTTTGCTTCTTTAGTATCAAGTCCTGTGGTTTCGGTATCAAAAGCAATAATACTTTCTTTATCAAGGGTATTTAAAATTTCAAAAAGTTTGTTTTCATCTTGTACTAAAGTGGCTTTAAAACCTAAATTTTTATCTTTATTATCAGGATTTTGACGCAGTTTTTTAAGCAAAGTATTAAGTTCGTAATGTTCTAAAATTTCAAGTATTTTTAAAAGAGGTTCTTCATCAGGATAAGTGGCTTTTTCTATGAGATTTTGTACTTCTAAATTGTCATACAAAGAAGCTAATTTTTTGCTTAAAAATGCATTTTCCTTACCCTCTAAAAGCAAGTTACGACTTCTTTCGTTACGTACTAGGGTTAAATTTTCATAAATTCCCTCTATGCTACCAAACTCATCAAGCAAGGTTTTAGCTCCTTTTGCACCTATACCTTTAACGCCTGGAATATTATCAGAACTATCCCCACAAAGAGCTAAAAAATCTCTGATTTGATTAGGTTTTACTCCGTATTTTTCTAAACACGCTGCTTCATCATAGTCGTTTTTAGAAATAGGACTGTAAATGCTTGTTTTACCATCTTTTATGAGTTGATAAAGATCTTTATCTTGAGTGATAATACGTACAAAAATATCTCTATTTTCACAAGTTTTTACAAAAGAAGCAATGATATCATCAGCTTCATAACCTTCTTGAGAAACGCTTATGAAACCCATTTTTTCTATCATCTTTATGCAAATTGGAATTTGTTCTAGAAGTTCAGGTGGCGGTGGAGTGCGATTTTGTTTATAGTTTGGATCAATTTCGCTACGAAAAGTTTTTCCTTTGGAATCTAATGCAAAAACAATATAATCACTTTTATATTCATTTTTTAAGCTATAAATAAAATTTGCAAAACCGCTAATCATTCCACTAGCTTGTCCTTGTGAATTTTTAAAACCTTTTAATGCGTAGTAAAGTCTGAAAAAAAATCCAAAAGTATCAATAATAGTTAAAGTTTTCATAATAATTTCTTCTTTTGATAAAATATATTTTTTGGTTATATTATTTCAAAATTTTGCTTAAAATGTCTCGAAATTTAAAGATATTTAAGCGAAAATACTTCAATTTTTAGTCATAATATCGAGTAGAGTAAAAATTTTATATGAATAATGTAAGGAAAATGTAATGACAAATCAGCAAATTGATGGAATTGCAGATAAGAATTTTAACACACCTGAAGGTAGAAAAGTTTTTAAAAAGGCAGTTTTTTCTTGCTGGTTGGGAACTGCTATGGAATATGCAGATTTTGCACTTTATGGTTTAGCAGCTGCAACAATTTTTTCAGAAGTATTTTTTCCTGAGCAAACTCCAGTAATTGCACTTTTGCTTAGTTTTGTAACTTATGGCATAGGTTTTATTGCAAGACCTATTGGGGCTTTGTTTTTTGGTCATTTAGGTGATAAACACGGAAGAAAAAATGTTATGATGGCTACAATAGCTTTAATGGGAATTTCAACTACTCTGATAGGTTTTATCCCAAGTTATACAGTGATTGGTGTTTGGGCGCCTATTTGTTTAGTTGCATTACGTTTTATGCAGGGTTTTGGCGCAGGAGCTGAACTTTCAGGTGGAACAGTTATGCTAGGAGAATATGCTCCTAGCAAGAGAAGAGGGCTTGTTTCTTCTGTGATTGCTTTAGGATCAAATAGTGGAACTTTGCTTGCGTCTTTTGTATGGCTTTTGATGGTACAAATGGATGAAGCAAGTTTTAAAGAATGGGGCTGGAGAGTTCCTTTTATGGGAAGTATTTTAATCGCTCTTTTTGCTGTATATATTCGTTTTCATGTCAAAGAAACCCCTGTTTTTGAAAAGCAAAAAAATGAAATGATGAAATTGCGTCTTAATAACGAAAAGCATATGAAAAAAGATGAAAGAAGTTTTTGGCAAAGAAGTCGTGCTTTTTGGACTATGGTGGGCTTAAGAATAGGCGAAAATGGACCTTCTTATCTTGCGCAAGGTTTTATTGTAGGTTATGTGACTAAAATTTTACTTTTAGACAAATCAGTAGCTACTACAGCAGTGATGATAGCTTCATTGGTAGGGTTTTTAGTTATTCCTTTGGCAGGTTATTTAAGTGATAAATTTGGAAGATGTATTACTTATAGAATGTTTTGTTTGCTTTTAATGATTTATGCTTTTCCTGCTTTTATGCTTTTAGATAGTAAAAATGAAATTATTGTGATTTTAACTATTATTGTAGGTATGTCTTTAGCATCTTTAGGGATTTTTGGTGTGCAAGCGGCTTGGGGTGTGGAGCTTTTTGGGGTAAAAAACCGTTATACAAAAATGGCTTTTGCTAAGGAGCTAGGTTCTATTCTTTCAGGAGGAACAGCGCCTATGGTGGCTTCTGCTTTGCTTGCATATTATGGCACTTGGTGGCCTATCGCGACATATTTTGTATTAACTGCAGGTATAGGTTTTGTGACTACATTTTTTGCGCCAGAAACTAGAGGTAGAGATTTAAATAAAATAGAAGATGCGATATGAGACTTATCTTAGACACGGACATAGGCAATGCTATTGCAGGAGCAAATACTGATGATGGTTTAGCACTTGCTTTGATTTTGTCATCTAAAGAAATCAAACTTGAAATGCTAAGCACAGTTTGCGGTAATGTTCCAAGCCTTGTTGCCTATAGTGTGGCTAAGGATTTATTTAAACGTTTAAATTTAAATATCCCAGTTTATTTGGGAGTGAATGAAGCCCTAAAAGAACCAAGTAAAGCTTGGCGTCAAAGACTTGATGAAAGTGTTAAAAATTTTAAACTTGAATATCTTTGGGAAAATATAAAAAGTCCTGAAATTTTAGAAAATATAAATCCTGATGCGATTTTTAAAATGGGTGAGTTGGTGAGTAAAAATCCTAAAGAAATTTCTATTTGTGCGATAGGACCTTTGACAAATATCGCTATGACTATGAAAATTTTTAAAGATTTTGATATAAATCTTAAAGAGCTTTTTATTATGGGCGGCAGTTTTGATATGCCTTATTACACTAAAGATACAAATTTTGGTTTTGATCCTGAGGCGGCTAGTATAGTGCTAAATTCAAGAGCTAAAATTACACTCATACCTTATAATGCAACCATGCAGACTTTATTAACACACGAGGATTTAAAAGAGTTGCAAGGTAAGAATATTTTATGTGATTTTATCGTTGAAACTTTAGGTGTTTGGATTGATTATGCCTCTAAAACACGTGGTACAAAGGGAACTTGGATACATGATGCTTTAACGATAGCTTACGCATTAGATTCTAGTATTGCAGATTTTGATGAGTGTTATGCTGATGTTATTTGCGATAGTTCTTTGGCAAGAGGTATGAGTTGGCGTTGTTTTAAAGAACCAAAAATGAGTATGGGGGTGGATTTAAGCACTAAAAATTGTGTTAAAATTCTAAAAAATGTAGACAATGCAAAGCTTTTAAAACTTATAAAAGAGAGGTTTTTAAAAGGAGTTTGCTATGAAAATTATGAAAGCATAACGACTTAATTTTCCAAGTAAGATAAAAAATATAGTTTTTAAAAAAGAATATTTCGCAAAACCAAGTCCCAAGGCAAAAAGATCTCCTACTAAAGGTAAAAAAGTAAAAAAAGCAAATATACTTCCAAATTTAGCAAAATTAGCATTGAAATTTTCTAATTTTTTTAAGGATTTGCTAAAGTATTTTTCTAAAATTTTTTCTTTTCCAAAATACGCTAAAGCATAAGTACT
Source organism: Campylobacter sp. CFSAN122748 (assembly GCF_045277125.1). Classification (NCBI taxonomy): domain Bacteria; kingdom Pseudomonadati; phylum Campylobacterota; class Epsilonproteobacteria; order Campylobacterales; family Campylobacteraceae; genus Campylobacter; species Campylobacter sp. CFSAN122748. The sequence continues at coordinate 343,635 of NZ_CP116953.1, forward strand.
TAAACTTCCTAAGGTATTACCCAAAGTGGCTACGATAAGTACCAAATTCGGATTAAAATCAAGTTTTATAAAGCCTAAAACAAAGGCTTCACTTGCTAAGGGTAATAGTGTGCTTGAAAGAAAACACACCATGAAAAGCCCCAAATAGCTAATATCATTATATAAAAAATCAAACATAAAATTATGATTTTTGTGTATTTTTAAGCTCTAAGTCTAGATAATATCCTGTGTAAGAACGGGTTTTTTTGTGTTCTTTAGCGACTTTTTCCACGCTTCCTGTGCTTATAACTTTTCCACCTTTAATTCCGCCTTCAGGCCCCATATCGATGATATAATCAGCATTTTTAATCACATCTAAATTATGTTCTATCACAAAAACAGAATTTTTAAGATCAACTAAATGTTGTAAAACTAAGATGAGTTTATTGACATCTTCAAAATGCAGTCCTGTTGTAGGTTCATCAAGTATATAAAGCGTTTTTCCTGTATCGCTACGGCTTAGTTCTTTAGCAAGTTTGATTCTTTGTGCTTCACCTCCACTTAAGGTGGTGGCATTTTGTCCTAGAGTTAGATAATCTAAACCCACTTTTACTAGAGTATCTAATTTTTGTTTGATTTTAGGAACGGCTGTAAAAAATTCACTCGCTTCTAAAACACTCATATTTAAAATTTCACTGATATTTTTGCCTTTATATTTGATTTCTAGCGTGGCATCATTGTAGCGTTTGCCCTCGCAAGTATCACAAACTACCATAACATCAGGTAAAAAATGCATTTCTATTTTGATTTCTCCATCTCCGCTACATTTCTCACATCTTCCACCCTTGACATTAAAAGAAAAGCGTCCAGCTTTATAACCACGCATTTTGGCTTCTTTAGTGGCGGCAAAAAGATTTCTGATTTCATCCATAGCACCTGTATAGGTGGCAGGATTTGAACGTGGTGTGCGCCCAATTGGGCTTTGATCAAGATAAATGACTTTATCAAGTTTTTCAAGTCCTTCTATTTGTACTCCGCCAAGTTTTTTAACTTTTTTCGCACGGTTTAATTCCTCTTGTGCAAAAGGAAGTAGGGTTTGAAGTATCAAAGAGCTTTTTCCAGAACCTGAAACTCCTGTTATAGCGACTAAATTTTGCAAAGGAAATTTTACGCTTAAATCTTGGATATTGTTAATATTTACATTTTTAAGCTCAAGCCATTCTTTCTGTGTTCTGTTTTGAAGTTGTGAAATTTGTTTTTTACCATTCATATAAAGTGCAGTTTCGCTTTTGCTTTTTAAAAGTTCTTTATAAGTTCCACTAAATACAACCTCACCCCCAAATTTTCCTGCTTTTGGACCAATATCTACAATAAAATCTGCTTCTTCTATGGTCATTTTATCATGCTCTACGACAATTAGGGTATTGCCCTTTTGTTGTAAATTTCTTAAAGTTTTAATCAGTTTTGCAGTATCTCTTTCATGAAGTCCTATGCTAGGCTCATCTAAGACATACATCACTCCGCTTAAACCACTGCCAATTTGTGAAGCTATGCGGATTCTTTGTGCTTCACCCCCACTAATCGTTCTTGCATCGCGCCCTAAAGAAAGATAACCTAGCCCCACATCATACAAGAAAAACAATCTTTCGTTGATTTCTTTTAGGATAGGTTTAGAAATAAGTTTTTGTTGCTCGCTTAAATAAGAAAAATTTTTCTCATCTGCAAAAAAGGCCGTACTATCTTCTATGCTCATATCTAAAATTTCACCCAAGCTTTTTTTGGCTACTTTCACGGCTAAACTTTCGGGTTTTAAACGATGCCCACCGCAGTCTTTACAAATTTTTTCACTCATATATTCAGCTAAATCTTTTTCATCTTTTAGCATTTCATAAGCCATTTTAACCACGCCTTCAAAAGTGCGTTTTAGGCGATTTCTTTTCCAAAGAAATTCTATAGTTTTGGCATTACCATACAATACAAGACGTTTTTGTACTTCGTTTAATTGCATAAAAGGTATTTTGATAGGAATTTCATTTTGTTCGCAAAAGGCGATTAGGAATTTATAATAATAACTTTTATTAAAACCATACATGATTTTAACAGCACCGTTTTCGAGACTTAAATTTTCATCGATGATTTTTTTCATATCTAAAGTATAACGAATTCCAAGTCCATCGCAAGCTTCACATGCTCCTTTTGGAGAATTAAAAGAAAAGCTTAAAGGTTCAAGTGGAACAAAGGAAATTTTACAATCAAAACAAGCTGAATGCTCGCTAAAATGATAGTGTTTATTAAGGTTTATTTCCTCATGATTTAAAACTTCTATTTCTATTTCTCCAAAGCTTTCCTGTAAACCTTTTTCTATATCGCTTGCAAGACGAGAAAGTAAATCTTCTTGAATTTCAAGTCTATCTATGACAAGTTTAATGGTGTGTTTTTTGGTTTTGGCTAGTTCAATTTCTTCATCAAGTCTTACCAAAACTCCATCAATTTGAGCTCTTACATAGCCTTTGTTGCGTAAATTTTCAAGCAAATCTGCATAAGTTCCTTTTTTTTCTCGTATGAGTGGGGCGTAGATGATGATTTTTGCACCTTTTGGAAATTTTAAAATTTCACTGACTATATCACTTACACTCATAGATGAAATTTTTTGTCCACATCGATGACAATGTTGAATGCCAACTCTTGCGTATAAAAGTCTTAGATAATCATAAATTTCAGTGATGGTTCCTACAGTAGAGCGTGGATTTTTAGAAGTAGTTTTTTGATCTATGGCAATGGCTGGAGTTAAACCTTCGATTTTATCGACATCAGGTTTGCCTACCTTATCTAAAAATTGTCTGGCGTAAGCACTTAAACTTTCTATATAACGGCGTTGTCCTTCAGCATAAAGAGTTCCAAAAGCAAGGGTTGATTTTCCACTTCCGCTCAGTCCTGTAAAAACAATGAGTTTGTTTTTGGGAATTTCAAGGTGGATATTTTTTAGGTTATTTTCTCTTGCGCCAATGATTTTTATGGTATCGTTCATAGTCTTTCCTAAACATTAAATAAATTTAAGATTTTAGCATAATAATATTAAAAGAACTTGGATAAATCCAAGTTAAAAATTTATAAAATTTAGCTTATTAAGCAAAGAGTGGGTGGTTCCAAGTATTGATAAGGCATATACGCAAAGTAAAATTTTTCTATGAGCTGAAATATGCATTTTTTCTATGATTTTAATTCCTATAAAAACTCCAACCATAGAAGCTATACCTACTAGTATTCCTTTATGAATAACTTCAGAGTCTATAACTCCAGAATTTGAAAAAGATATAATACCAGAGACTGAAGCAAAAATAACAAAAAACAAGGATAAGGAAACAACTTTTTTACTATCATAGCCTAAAAAATAAGCTAAAATCGGAGCAATTAAAAGTCCGCCACCAATTCCCAAAGAAATAGCAAAAATACCAGTAAAAGCTCCAGCAATAAATAAAATGACATTCTTTACCCAAACGCTTCTTTGATTTTGCACAATGTTTTCTTTAATTCCAAAAGCATATTTGATAAAAAATATACAACTTACCGCCAAAAATACGCTAGTAAGAGCTACATCACTTAAAGCTTTTAAAAGCATTCCGCTAAAGCTTGCCCCTATGAGCCCTCCAAAACCTATCATAATACCATCTTTAAGATTTAGATTTTTTTTCTTATAATTAATATAAGAGCCAAAAATTGCTGCAAAAATCATTTGCAATACTGAAATTCCAATAGCATGGTGAGCACTTGCTCCAAGTGCGAACATAGAAGGAACGATAATCATACCTCCACCAATGCCAAAAAGTCCAGAAGCAATACCTGAAATGATTCCTATGATTAGATAAGGTAAATCTGTGATTTCCATAGCTTTTCCTAAAAAATATTAAATATTTCAAATACGGAATAATTTTATCTTATTAAGCTAAGTATTATCTTAGTTTTTTATAACAATAGAATATTTTTTGGTAACTTTAAGCATCGTAAAAATGTTTCAAAATATTATAAAATATAAAGATTTTATAATATTTATTTTAAATTTAAAGCAAAATTTATATTTATTGATTAAAATTAATTTAGACTTTAAAAATTTTCATAAAAGTCTTAATTTTTGAAATATTTTATAAGAAAGGTAAAAGATGAGTGAAAATGGTTTTTTTAGTAATTCTTTGATTTTAAAACTTACACATACTCTTCGCTCTTGGCGTTTCTAAACTTCTTTTTATCTAAATTTTTTCTTTAATATTATTTTAATTTATTTTTTAAAAAAAGGTTTATTATGTTTGTTAAAAATGTAAATTTTTATTACAGACAAATCCTTGAAAAATTTGAAAATTCTTATTTTGCAGAGGATTTGACTAAGGTAATTATAGGGATTGATTGTGATTATTTAGATGCTAATGAATTATCCTTTAGCGAGTTTAAGGCAAAATATTATGAAGCTTTAAGCAAGAATAAAATTTGCGACTTTGCTGGATTTTTTGGAGTTTTTAGTGCAAATTTTGTATCTTTGTTTGAAAAAATTCCACTTTCTTCTAAGAAAAATTATGATTTTCCTTTATTTTTATTTGCCAATGCTAAGGCTTATTTGATTTATGAGAAAAATAGCAAGATGTTTTTTAAATTTGGTGCTTCAAAATATTTTGAATATTTAAAAGATGATATTGAACCAATGAAAAAGAAACAAAAAAATGATTTTGAAATTTTAAATTCTTTAGAAGATGAAAAAAATGATTTTTTAAAAATGTGCGAAAAAGCCAAAGAATATCTTTTAAGTGGAGATATTTTTCAAGTGGTCTTAAGTAAGCAACTTTGTATCAAACATCAAGTAAATGCTTTTGATTATTATGAGAGTTTAAGTGCTTTAAATCCAAGCGCTTATATGTTTTATTTTCCAAGTAAATATGGTGTTGTTTTGGGTTCTTCTCCAGAGTTTTTATTGAAAATTAAAAAAAGAGAGATTTATTTAGCCCCTATTGCTGGAACTAGAAATTTGGAAAATAACTGTGATCTTTTAGCTTTAGAAAAAGATCTTTTAAGTGATGAAAAAGAACTTAGTGAACATAAGATGCTTGTAGATTTAGCAAGAAATGATGCTTCTAAATTTGGCACTCAAACAAGAGTGGAAAATCTTTTTTCTATTATTAAAAATAAATTTGTAATGCACATAGTGAGTGAAGTGTATGCCAATATGAAAGAAGATGCGAGTATTTTTGATGTGATTGAAGCAGTTTTTCCAGCGGGAACTTTAAGCGGAGCTCCTAAAATAAGAGCTTTAGAGATCACTAGCGAGCTTGAAGATTGCGATCGTGGAATTTATGGTGGTGCGGTAGGATTTTTAAATTTTAACGAAGACATAACTTTAGCGATTTTAATCCGTTGCGCTTTTTTTACTCAAGATAAGGCTTATTTGGCAAGTGGGGCGGGTATTGTTTTGCAAAGTGAGAGTCAAAAAGAATATGCAGAAATTTGTGCTAAACGCAAGGCGCTTTTGGTAGCTTTTGAAAATTTAAAAAAGGAAAATCAATGATACTTTTAATTGATAATTATGATTCTTTTGTTTTTAATGTTAAAAGCATGTTAGAGCAACTCAGCAATGATGAAATTTTAGTAAGAAGAAATGATGCAATTTCTCTGAGTGAAATTAAAAATTTAAATCCTACTCATATTATTTTAAGTCCTGGTCCAAAGCATCCAAGTCAAAGTGGGATTTGTCTTGAAATTTTTAAAGCAAGGCTTAATATCCCTGTTTTGGGCATTTGCTTAGGGCATCAAGCTTTAGCTTTAGCTTTTGATTCTTTAGTGGTTAAGATGCAAGAGCCTATGCATGCAAAAAATTCTTTGATAAAACAGTGCAGGGAAAATGAATTATTTTCTAATTTGCCTTCAAATTTTAGTGTAATGCGTTATCATTCTTTAGAGGTTAAACAGCTTAGTGATGAGCTTGAAATTTTAGCCCTTGATGAAAAGGGTGTGATTATGGCTTTGGGACATAAAAATTTACCTTATTATGGTGTGCAATTTCATCCTGAAAGCTATTTTAGTGAATATGGCTTACAACTTTTTTCTAATTTTTTAAAACAAGATATAAAAAAACCACAAAAACAAGAAAATCCTTTAAGTTTTTATTTGCAAAAAATGAGTGAAAATCATTTTTTACAAAGCGATGATTTTGAGCAAATTTGTAAGATTATTATGTCTAAAGATTATGAAATTTTACAAGTAGCGGCTTTGTTGATTTTAATCACTGAAAAGTCCTTAAATGAAAAATCTTTAAGTGCTTTTGTAAGACAAATTTTAAGATATTCTCAAACTTTTAGTGATGAGAGTGAGATGATTGATATTTGTGGAACAGGTGGAGATGGTTTTAAAAGCATCAATGTTTCTACGACTAGTGCTTTTATTTTAGCAGCTTTAGGAGTAAAAGTAGCCAAACACGGAAATCGTGCCATTTCAAGTTCTAGCGGAAGTACAGATGTGTTAGAAGCTTTAAATATAACTACTCCAAACACTTTAGAATCAGTTTTAAAACAACTAAATAATCAAGGGCTTAGTTTTTTACATGCTCCATTTTTTCATCCTTTGGTAGGAGAACTTAAAGAGGTCAGATCAAGACTTGGAGTAAGAACGGTTTTTAATGTTTTAGGTCCTTTATTGCACCCTAATTTAAAGTTAAAATATCAACTTATGGGAAATTATCACGCACCTGTGCATAGGCTTTTGATAGAGGTTTTAAAAAATTTAGGACGCAAAAAAGCTTTAGTGGTAAGAGGAAATGATGGTATGGATGAGCTTAGTATTTGCGATGAAAGTAAAATTTATGAGCTTTGTGAAGGAGAAATTTTAGAGTATTCTATCTGTCCTGAACAATTTGGTTTTAAAAGAGCTTTTCATAGTGAAATCATAGGATCTAGTGCATATGACAACGCTAAAGATTTAAAAGATATTTTAAGCGGTAGAATGCAAGGGGCAAAATTTGATTTGGTAGTTTTAAATGCTATGTTTGCACTTTATACAGCCAATAAAGCAAGTTCGCCTTTAGTGGCTAAAGATATGATTTTAGAAGCCATTTATTCAGGTAAGGTTATAGAATATTTTAAGGAGTATCAAGCTTATGCTAAAGCTTAAAATTTGTGGTATTAAAGATGAAAAAAATGCCAAAGATTTAGCTTTTTTAAATATTGATTTTTTTGGACTTATTTTTGCTAAAAGTCCAAGAAGAGTGAGTTTAGAACAAGCAAGAAATTTAAGTGCAATTTTTCATGAAAAAGATAAAAAAGTTGTCGGTGTTTTTGTAGATGAAAATTTGGAACAAATTTTAAGATGTATTAAAGAAGCTAAGCTTGATGGGATACAAATTTATCGCACTATTACCAAAGAAGAATTTGAAATTTTAAAGGTGCAAAATGTTTTTGTTTGGCAGGTGATTAGTGTGGAAAATAGTTTAGATTTAAAAAGTGAAATTTTTGCTAATTTAGTACTTTTTGATGCTAAGGGAATTTTAAAGGGCGGTAATGGAATAAGTTTTGATTGGACTTTATTAGGTTCTTATACTAAAGATTTTGCATTAGCTGGAGGCATAGGTTTGGATAATGTTCATAAGGCTGTACAAACGGGAGCTAAAATTTTAGATCTTAATTCAAAACTTGAAGATGAAAAAGGCTTAAAAGATATCAACAAAATAAAACAAATTTTAAAGGAGTTGAAAAAATGAAAAAAGCGTATTATGGGGATTTTGGTGGGCAGTTTTTGCCTGAAAGTGCAATGTTTGCTTTAAATGAGCTAGAAGGTGCTTTTTTGAAATTTTCTAAAGATAAACTCTTTAAAAAAGAATTAAATGAGCTTTTAAAAACTTATGTAGGGCGTCCTACTCCACTTTATTTTGCTAGAAATTTAAGCAAAAAATATCAGCATGAAATTTATTTAAAACGCGAGGATTTAAATCATACCGGAGCACATAAAATCAATAATGCCATCGCTCAAGCCCTTTTAGCAAAAAAAATGGGAAAGAAAAAAATCATAGCAGAAACAGGAGCAGGTCAACACGGGCTTGCAACAGCCACTGCAGCAGCACTTTTAGGACTTGAATGTGAAATTTATATGGGGGCAACCGATGTGCAAAGACAGGCTTTAAATGTTTATAAAATGGAGCTTTTGGGTGCTAAAATTCATGCAGTACAAAGTGGGCTTAAAACTCTAAAAGAAGCTACTACTGCGGCTATTCAAGCTTGGGTTGGAGATATTAAAAATATTTTTTATGTGGTTGGAAGTGCGGTAGGTCCTTATCCTTATCCTAAAATGGTAATGCATTTTCAAAGTATTATAGGAAAAGAATGCAAAATGCAACTTCAAAAACTCAATAAAAAAGTAGATTATATTATCGCAGCTGTTGGGGGTGGAAGCAATGCAGCTGGGATTTTTTATGATTTTATCAAAGATGAAAATGTTAAACTTATAGGTATTGAAGCAGGGGGGCTTGGCATTGATACGCCTTATCATGCAGCGACTTTAAATAAGGGAAAAACAGGCATTATTCACGGTATGAAAACCAAGGTTTTACAAGATGATTTAGGCAATATCTTGCCTGTACATAGTGTTTCTGCAGGGCTTGATTATCCAGGAATTGGCCCTTTGCATGCTTTTTTATTTGAAAGTAAAAGAGCGCAATATCATGCTATAAGTGATGAAGAATGTATGCAAGCTTTAAAATTACTTTGCAAAGAAGAAGGTATTATTGCAGCGATTGAAAGTTCGCATGCTTTAGCGTTTTTAGAAAAACTTTGTCCAACTTTAAAAAAGAAAAGCGTGATAGTAGTAAATCTTTCAGGCAGGGGAGATAAAGATATGCAAATGATTAGAGATTATAAAAAAGGGGTGATTTATGGTTGATTTTAGAAAATTTTATAAAGAAAATGCAAATGTGGCTTATACGGTTTTAGGTTATCCAAATCTTCAAACAAGTGAAGCTTTTTTGCAAAGATTGGATCAAAGCCCTATTGATATTTTAGAACTTGGTGTTGCTTATAGTGATCCTATTGCCGATGGTGAGATTATTGCAGATGCGGCAAAAATAGCTCTTGATCAAGGCGTGGATATTCATAGTGTTTTTGAGCTTTTAGCTAGGATAAAAACTAAAAAAGCTTTGGTTTTTATGGTTTATTATAATTTAATTTTTTCTTATGGCTTGGAAAAATTTGTGAAAAAAGCAAAATCTTTAGGGATTTGTGCTTTGATTGTACCTGAATTAAGTTTTGAAGAAAGTGATGATTTAATTAAAGAGTGTGAAAGATATAATATAGCTTTAATCACACTTGTAAGCGTTACAACCCCTAAAGAAAGGGTTAAAAAGTTAGTAAAACATGCTAAAGGTTTTATTTATTTATTAGCAAGTATAGGTATTACAGGTACGAAAAGTGTCGAAGAAGCAATCTTGCAAGATAAAGTAAAAGAAATCAGATCTTTTACAAATTTGCCTATTTTTGTAGGTTTTGGTATTCAAAATAATCAAGATGTAAAAAGAATGAGAAAAGTTGCTGACGGAGTGATTGTAGGAACTAGTATAGTAAAGTGTTTTAAACAAGGAAATTTGGATATAATAATGAAAGATATTGAAGAAATTTTCAAAAAATAAAATTTTAAAACATATTTTTATTTTATATTTACTATAATTTTAAATTAAGTTTTTTATAAAGGTGGTAGTTATGTTAAAGATTCTTGAGTATTCCATCACTCATTTTTGCGAGCATATCTTAAGACTTCGCATTGAAGCAGCTCAAGATATAAGCGGTGAACTTTATGGAGCGAGTATTCCTATCATGGGCAAAAGCGAAGGAGAATGTAATTTTTATTTATTTTTTCCAAAAGAATTTTTAAAAAAAATTGCAGAAATTTTAATTAATGATGAAAAATTTAAAGAAGATGACTGGTGCGATTTAACTAAAGAATGTGCCAATCAGATTATAGGTTATGCTAAAAATTTGTTAAATGATGCCAAGGGTGATGACGAGTATAAACTCGGAATTCCGGAATATTTAGGAAAAGTTGATTTTTCTGAAATAGTTCTAGATGAAGCTTTAACTTATAAATTTGAAAATTGTTATTTTAGAATAGGATATTGCAAATAATGAGCGATGATATAGAGTTTAACATTCATCATGGGCTTTTACAATCTTATGAAGATATCTTAGATATTACAGTAGATTTTGTAAGCGAGCTTGGAACTACAAATATGAGTGTAGCGGAGCTTTTAAAACTTGAAGTAGGTTCGGTTATTGATCTTGAAAAGCCTGCTGGAGAAAGCGTTGAGCTTTATATCAATAAAAGAATTTTTGGCAAAGGCGAGGTTATGGTTTATGAAAAAAATCTCGCTATAAGAATTAATGAAATTTTGGATTCTAAGACTGTGCTTCAATACTTTAAAAAAGAAATTTAAATGAGATTGCTAGTATTATTTTTTTTAATTTTACCTTTATATAGTGTTGAGTTGATTAGTTATAATATCTACGATAGAAATGACCGAGTAGATTTAATGCTTTCTTTTGATAATGCTTATAATGGCAAGATTTCTCAAAAAAAAGAAAAAAATTTAACTCTTTTAACTTTTAGTGATTTAACGTATTCTAAAGATGAATTAAAAGAACTTAACTCTCAACTTGTAGATAAAATTAGTATTAGTTCTAAAAATAATAATACCTATATTATGCTACAAAACAAACAAAATATTAATTTAGAACTTAGCTCTATCAATGATAAATTTGGAGTAAGGATACGAGCTATAGAGCAAGGAAAAGCAAATATCGAATCTGTACCTACAACTACTATGAATAATTCTCAAGAATTAATGCCTAAACCAAAAAGTACAAGTTTAGAAGGGTATGATTATACAAATTATATCTTAGTAATGCTAATTTTAGTTATTTTGTTAATAGTGCTTTGGTGGTTTAAAAAGACTATGGTTTATAAAAATAACAATGTTTCTAGAGATTTTACTATGATTTTCCAAAGATTTTTAGATAAAAATAATCAACTTGTTGTTTTTGATCACGCCAATAAACGTTATACAATGATAATAGGTAATTCCAATGTGCTTTTAGAAAGTGTTGAAATTCCAGAGGAACAAACAATAAAACATACAGAAAAAACAGAGAAAAATTTTGATTCTTTTTTTGAAGAGAATAAAAAAAGAATTCAAAATCTTATAGAGCAGCGTCAAAAAGGTAAAAAATCTTAAATTTTTTGATTGATTGCTAATGCTATGGTAGCTGGTTTTGCAATTTTTTTGAGCTCATCTTTGGGTAAATTAAGAATTTTGTTTTCTTGATATATATAAAGAGTATTGTTTGCAAAAGCAAAATCAATCTTATCTTCATTTGTGCTTAAAGTTTTAGCTAAGCACAAAATAAAATTAAGCCATGAAATGGTATGAATATTGGGTAAAAGTTGTTTATAGGGTTCAAGATTATAAGGATTAACTTTTTTTCCATTAAGCTTAATAATACTAGCAATTAAAGCTTTTTCTTTATGCGAAAATCCATAATTTAATCCACCTAGTACAAAATGAGCAGAGTGTTCATTAGCAAAATAGAAATTTAAATATTCTCCAATATGGCATAATTTGGCAGCATTTAGTAAAGTATGCTTATAGTTATCGTTAAGTTTATGAAGATTTTTAAGGGTTGTAAAAATTTGCAGAGCAAAATGTGGAGTTTTATTTTTTTGTTTTGATTGTAAAAATTTATCTTGCAAACATTTTAAACTAGGATTGAAATTTGGTGGAAATGTGATTTTAGGACGAAGTAAATCTTGCAAATAAACTCCTTCTCTGATTCCAACCCCACTCGTGATAACTTGTTTGGCTTTTATTTTTTCCGCAATCTTTAAAAAAATAAATATACCCTCTTTAATGGTATCAAAACGATCCTTTTTTATGCCAAAATTGATTAAAGAGTCTAAGTTTGAATTAAAAATTTTTAAAATATGCCCTTTTTCTTCATCTAGCATATAGCGAAAATCATGTAAATTTTTCAGTGGATAGGAATTTTTTTGCATGATGGAATTAGATATTGCTCTTAAGCTTCCACCTATTGCAATAAGGTTTTGATTGCAAAATTCTTTAGGAATTTGTTCTAAAATTGGTTTTATAAATTCTTCTAAAGAATCCATTTTTCCAGTATTATAGAACAATTCTTTTAGCCTAACAGTGCCAATATCAAGAGATATGCAAGAAATAATTCTATTATTTTTTATTAAACACAATTCACTAGAACCACCACCTATGTCTAAAGTGGTTCCATCCTTAAAAGGACTTAATAAATTTAGAGCTGCAAGACCACCTAAGTAACTTTCGCTTTTTCCATCTATACAGCGTATATTTAAAGACAGATTATCTTTGATTCTTTTAATGAAATTTTTTGAATTTGGGGCATCTCTTAAGGCTGATGTGCCTACTATAAATATTTTTTTGCACTTATGCTTTAAAGCGCATTGTTTGAAAAAAGCTAAGGCATCTTCGGCTCTTTGCATGGCTTCTTCTTGGAGAATTTTGCCATTATTATAAGCATTTTCTCCAAGTCTTACTTTGCGTTTGTATTCGCAAGTTGTATAAAAACCATATCTAGAAGTTTTTTCAAAAATCACCATTCTAATGGAGTTTGAGCCAAGATCAACAACGGCTGTTTTTTTTGCCATTAAAATTCTCTATCTCTATGTTTGAGTTTTAATTCTTCTATAGTTTCTACATTATCAGGATCAGGAATGATACATTCATATGGGCAAGCAACAATACAGGCAGGCTCTGAAAAATCATTAACGCACTCTGAACAAAGATCAGGGTCTATTACATAAATTGGACTATTTTCATAAATAGCTTCATCAGGACATTCTTCTCTGCAAGCATCACAACATACGCAGTCTTTTGTAATTAAAAGAGACATCATAACCTTTCAAAAATTTAAAAAATAATTTTAGTTTATACAATAACCAAACTTAAATAAAATATAAAAATAGAAATAAAGATAAATTTTTTGCACCGAAGGTGCAAAATTGTTAAGATTTTTTAGGGAAGCAGAAACGGTATCCTCTACGACGAACTGTTTCTATGGTAGATATATTTAATGGTTTATCCATTTTTTGACGAATTTGATTGATAGCTACTTCGATAACATTTGGAGTTACTAGCTCAGGTTCTTCCCAGATGGCATCTAAAAGTTGTTCTTTGGATACAATTTGATCCGAATGTCTTGCTAAGTGCGTTAAAACTTCAAAAGGTTTTCCTTTAAGTTCTATATCTTGATCTTTATAAGTAATTTTTTCCTCATCTGGATCAATAACTAAGTCTTCAATTTTAATAACATTGGTTCCGCCAAGTCTTAGTCTTGCTTCAATTCTTGCGAGTAGAATATCAAAATCTAAAGGTTTTGCAACAAAATCATCAGCTCCAGCTTTCAAAGCTTTGATTTCTGTTTCTTTGTCTGTTTTTGAAGACATAATCATAACTGAAGTTCTTGGAGATTTATGCTTAATAGTGTTAACAAGTTCCGCTCCATCTCCATCAGGTAAAGTCCAGTTTGCTAAAACTAAATCATAATGTCTAATGCCGATAAAGTATTCTCCATCTTTAAAATTTTCAGAAGAATCAGTTTGATAACCAAATTCATTAAGATTGTCTATAATTGTTTTATTTAGGCTAATCTCATCTTCTATAACTAAAATTCTCATTTGTTCTATCCTTATTAAGAAAAATTTAAAGAATTATATCATAGCTTAAGTAAATGTTTAGATATCTTTAAAAAAAAATTAATATTTTTTTTTCAATTTAACCCCAACTGTAGCATTTTTTATTATATGGGGTTTGAAAATTTTTATGTTAAGATTGGTTAAATTAGGAAAATCTTTTTTTAAATTTAAGCTTACAAAGTCTAAAGACTCTTCAAGGGTGTAAAATTCTTCTTTTTGATACCATGTTTTAATTTTGGTAATTACTTCTGCATAATTTAAAAATTCATTTGCTTTAGCTTTAAGCTTGATAATAATTTTTTGTTTTTTCCTTCTTTCGAAATCTAATATACCAATGATACACTTAAAGTGAAATTTTATTTTTATATGACTTTGCATTCTTCTTTAAAAATCAATCTTTTAATATTAGGTAGATGTTTATATACTATAATAAAAGCGATAATGAAAACGGGTGCATGTGTATGAATTTCTAAGTCATAATTAAATATAAAAGAACTTACAACAAAAGCAAGTAATGCTGCTAAAGAAGCTAACGAAGATATTTTAAAAATTTTTCCTATAACTACCCATACAATAAATGCTGTAAGCACTTCCAATGGAAGCAAAACTATCATAGCACCTGCTCCTGTTGCTATGCCTTTCCCTCCTTCAAATAACAAGTAAATTGAAAAACAGTGTCCCAAAATAGCCAAAACTGCCACGCTCCAAAGCAAAGCTTGATCATAATGAAGAAATTTCAAGGTTAATAAAGGAATAGCTGCTTTTGCAAAATCTAAAATTATTGTAGCAATGGCAAGTTTTTTTGCTAGTTTGGGATTTTTTTCTTTTACTACTCTTAAAACATTGGTTGCTCCTATACTTTTTGAACCTTCTTTTTTGATATCAGTTTTAGCAAAAAATTTAGCTAGGATTAGCCCAAAAGGGATTGAACCTAAAAGATATATAAAAGCGTAAATTATTAAATTTTCCATAATATCCTTTTCAAATCATCTTAAAAATTTTAAGATTTATAACTAAAAATTATATCTTATGAAAATAAATAAACAAAAATAATTTTTATAGGATAAAAATAGTATTAATTAATTGTAAATATTTTTTAATAATATTTATCTTTATTTAAGCTCTAAATAATTATTATTTTATTTTAATTTATCTTTAATAGGAGTTTATAAATGAAAGTAAAAGCATTGCTAATCGCATCCTTAGTTGCTTTTTCAAGCTTAAATGCTGCAAGTCTTATAGATGAAGCTAAAAATTCAGGTCTTGTTGCCTTGCCAAAAGATCAAAAAGGTGTTGATGAAATTTTAAAACAAAATGGAGTAAAGGCTAGTGAATTTACTCTTGAAAAAGCAGAGCTTGGCAAAAAGCTTTATTTTGAACCACGCCTTTCAAAAAGTGGTATCATTTCTTGTAATACCTGTCACAATGTAGGACTTGGTGGAACAGATGGGGTTAGTACTGCAATAGGTCATAAATGGACAGCAAATCCCCATCATTTAAATTCACCAACAGTTTATAATGCGGTTTTAAATAATACTCAATTTTGGGATGGTCGTGCAGGAACATTAGCCGATCAAGCTAAAGGTCCAATCCAAGCTGATCCTGAAATGGCAACTCCTGCTAAACTCGCAGTAGAAAAAATTTCATCATTGCCTGAATATGTGAGTGAGTTTAAAAAAATCTATGATAAAAGTGGTGTAAATTTTGACAATATTGCTGATGCAATTGCAAATTTTGAAAGAACCTTGATCACTCCATCTCGTTTTGATAAATTTTTAGAAGGCGATGAAAAAGCTTTAACAAAAGAAGAGCAAAAAGGCTTAAAGCTTTTTATAGACAAGGGTTGTGTAGCTTGTCATAATGGTGTGAATTTAGGTGGCAATATGCAAGCGTTTGAAGTTGCTGGTAAATATAAATTTGCAAATTTAGGTGATTTTAAAGGTGATGCAAATGGCATGGTAAAAACTCCAACTTTAAGAAATGTTGCTG
The DNA here is from genome assembly GCF_045277125.1 of Campylobacter sp. CFSAN122748. Taxonomy (NCBI): domain Bacteria; kingdom Pseudomonadati; phylum Campylobacterota; class Epsilonproteobacteria; order Campylobacterales; family Campylobacteraceae; genus Campylobacter; species Campylobacter sp. CFSAN122748. The sequence continues at coordinate 359,355 of NZ_CP116953.1, forward strand.
AAACTGCTCCATATTTTCATAATGGCGCTATTTGGAATCTAAAAGATGCTATTAAGGAAATGGGTAGTGTGCAACTTGGCATTAAAATTTCTGATAAAGAAGCAAAAAGTATTGAAACTTTCTTAAAATCCTTAACAGGAACAAAACCAGCAATTGTTTATCCACAACTTCCTATTTCTACTGAAAAAACTCCTAAACCTGAACTATAAGGTTCCAAACAAGCTCTATTTTTAGAGCTTGTTTAAATTTCTTTATCTTAGCTTTGTTATAATTGTCTTTAAATTTTGCTAGAAAGGTTTGCAATGAGACTTTTTGGAACTGATGGAGTTCGTGGAAAAGCGGGTGAATTTTTAGATAGTTTTTTGGCTATGCGTTTAGCAATGGCTGCGGGTATTTATTTTAAAGATAAAAGTATTACTAATAATATCTTAGTAGGAAAAGATACAAGAAGAAGTGGCTATATGATAGAAAATGCTATTGTTTCAGGGCTTACTTCTATAGGATATAATGTTATACAAATTGGTCCTATGCCAACTCCTGCGATTGCATTCTTAACTGAAGATATGCGTTGTGACGCAGGGATTATGATTTCAGCTTCTCACAATCCTTATTATGATAACGGTATTAAATTTTTTGATGCTCATGGAAATAAACTCAGTGAAGATATAGAGAAAAAAATAGAAGAAATTTATTTTGATGATAAGCTTATACAAGCCTCTAAGGTAGATATGGAAAAAATTGGTCAAGCAAAAAGAATTGATGATGTTATAGGAAGATATATTGTTTCTATTAAAAATTCTTTTCCAAAAGATCTTACTTTAAAGTCTTTGCGTGTTGTTTTAGATGTGGCTCATGGGGCAGCTTATAAGGTAGCACCTACTGTTTTTAAGGAATTAGGCGCTGAAGTTATAGTAATGAGTGATAAACCTAATGGACTTAATATCAATGAAAATTGTGGAGCTTTGCATCCTGTAAACTTAGCTGCTGAGGTAAAGCGTTTGCGTGCAGATGTGGGCTTTGCTTTTGATGGTGATGCAGATCGTTTGGTGGTTGTAGATGAAAAAGGCGAAGTGGCTAATGGGGATAGTTTATTGGGCGTATTGGCACTTTATCTTAAAGAACAAGGTAAATTACAATCAAGTGTTGTGGCTACTATAATGAGTAATGGTGCTTTAAAAGAGTTTTTAAATAAACATGGTATAGAACTTGATACTTGTAATGTTGGTGATAAATATGTGCTTGAAAAACTAAAAGCCAATGGTGGAAATTTTGGTGGAGAACAAAGTGGGCATATTATTTTTAGCGATTATGCAAAAACTGGAGATGGTTTGATAGCTGCCTTGCAATTTAGTGCTTTAATGCTTTCTAAGAAAAAATCTGCAAGTTCTATTTTGGGTCAAGTTAAACCTTATCCTCAGCTTTTAATCAATCTTAAAATTGCAGAAAAAAAAGATTTAGATAAAATTAAAGGTTTAAAAGAATTAAAAAAAGATTTAGAAAATAAAAATATTAATACCTTATTTCGCTATTCTGGAACAGAAAATTTGATAAGACTTTTACTAGAAGCCAGAGATATTAAGCTCTTAGAAAAAGAAATGAAAAATGTTGTGGAGTTTTTTAAGAAAGCTTTAAATGGCTAAAACTTTTAAATTTATTTTTTATTTTTGGGGTGCCTTTGTTTTGGTTTTTGCCCTTGATCAATGGGTAAAATCCTTAACTTTAGCAGGATTTAGATGGCAGAGTGAATATCTAGATTTAACTTATGCTCTAAATACAGGCGTAGCTTTTTCAATGTTGAGTTTTTTAGAACATAATTTAAAATATTTACATCTTGCTTTAATTGGCGTGCTTTTTATTTATCTTTTTTGGCAAAGAACACTTTTAAAAACTCATAGCATAGCTTTTGGAATGATGCTTGGTGCCGGCGTTTCAAATTTATTGGATCGTTTTATACATGGAGGTGTAGTGGATATGTTTTTTTGGCATAAATGGTTTAATTTTGCTATTTTTAATGTTGCAGATGTCATGATAAATATAAGTGTGGCTTTGATTTTAATACAAGAAATATTTAAAAAAAAGGAAAAAAGATGACAGAATGGATTAATGAGTATTATTTTTGGATTAAATGGGTGCATTATTTGGCATTTGTTTCTTGGATGGCGGGTCTTTTTTATTTACCTCGTCTTTTTGTGTATCATGCTGAACATAAAGACAATAAAGGTTTTGTCGAGGTTGTAAAAATTCAAGAAAGAAAGCTTTATTATTATATACAAACTCCTGCAATGATTGTGACTTTAATCACAGGAAGTTTAATGTTGCATGCTCATAAGGAAGTTTTAATGGTAGGTGCGGGTTTTATGCATGTTAAACTTACCTGTGTTACACTTTTGATTATTTTTCATATACATAATTATTATTGTTTAAAAGCTTTAGCAAATGATACTTCTACTAAAAGTGGAAAATATTTTAGAATTTATAATGAATTTCCAACTATAATGTTTGTTATCATCGCTTTAATGATGGTTGTTCGTCCCTTTTAGTTTGTCTCCGCTTTAAATTCCATACTAGCGGAGTTAAGCGGATCAATATTTTCTTTCATGATATCGATATAATCTTTATTTTTAAGACGCTTATCATCTCTAAATACTGCGCGCACAAGATCCATTCCTGTGTAAAAATCTTTCATTAAAACCACAAAAAGATATTGACCAAATTCAGTTGCGATTAAAGCATTTTGATCTTTTATGATGGCACCACTTGTTTTAAGTCCTAAAAGTTCTATGAAAAGTTCTTTTTCGAGATTGCAATTTAGAGTTTTATTAAATTTATCAATTTCTATTTTCCCTGAAAAAATTTCAGTTAAAAAGACATATTTGATAATTTCTTTTTTATCAAAACAAGCTTTGGCTATATTAGCATTTTGTTTTTCTTGTATAAATTTAGCATAATCATTTAGATTAAATGCATTGATTAAAAGCTCCCCATCTAAAAAGCTAAAAGCCCCGCTGCCTACTCCTAGGTATTCATGATGAGAACTGACATATTCGTCATTAAGCTTGTTTTTTTCTAAAGAAAAACTCCAACCATTGTTTTGGGTATAGTCTTTAAAAAATTCTCGTATGATTTGATAATAAGTAAATTCATTATCTTTAATGCTCATTCCTAGACTTTTAGCGATATTATCTTTGGTAAGATTTGATTTCATTAAAGGATAGGTTGTGATTTGTTGCGGGGCTAAATTTTTAGCAATTTCTAAGTCATTTAAAAGTTGTTTTTCGTTTTGTCCTGGAAGATTGAAAATAAGATCTATACTAAAAATAGGTAAAATTCCTAAAGCTTTTGAAATTTTTTCTTGAAGTTCTTTAGATGAACCAAATTTATTATATCTTGCCACTTTTTTCAAAGTTTCATCATCAAAACTTTGAATCCCGCAACTTAAACGATCAATTATACCTTTAAACATAGAAAGCTTATTTGGATCAATATGATTTGGATCGCTTTCGCATGAAATTTCTTTTATATTAAATAACTTTTTACAAAGTTCTAAGGTTTTTAATAATTCCTCTTCATTAATCAGTGTTGTACCACCACCCACATACATGGAGGTAAAATCAAAACCTTTATTTTTCATGATTTTAATTTCTTCTCTAAGATTTTGAAAATATACTTTGGCTAAATTTTCATCATAATAATATTTATGAAAGCTACAATAAGGACAAAAAGTATGGCAAAAAGGTACATGGGCATAAAGCATATAGCTTTTGTCTTGTTTTGGAATTTTTTCTTCGGGTTGTTTTAAAAGTTCGACATTGAAACCTTTTTGGAGGGATTTTTCCATCATAGTATGAGAGTATTTTAAAGCTAAATTTTGAAATAAATTCATAAGTGGCCTATATATTAAAATATTTAAGATATAACTTTATCAATTTTTAGCTAAAATAGGAGTAAATTTTTTATTTCTTAAATAAAAAATGGGATTAAGTTTTTAAATTATTTAAAAAGGATATAAAATGGATAAAGCCAAAATTGTTCAAAATTTAAATGCTTTGTTTAAACAAAGAGCAGAGTTTTACTCTTATTTTGATGAAAATATTGCCAAAATCAATAATACTGAAGTATTTGATTTTAAGAATGCTAAAAATTTAAATCCAGAAGAGGTATATAAGCAATTTTATCATTTTGATTATGCTATAAGAAAATTATTGCCTGCTATTTACAAGGCTTATGAAATTACAGATGCAGATTTAGACAAAGATTTTTAATTTATTTAGAGAATAGAACAAACTATTCTCTAAAAGACATATCTAAATTTTTTGATTCTTCTTTTATATTTTTACTCGTATCTTCACTTTGCTCAAATCCTCCACCAAATGCTTTGATTACATCTACTATGGAATTGGCATAAGAATATTTAGTATTATTAAAAGCAACGGCAGCATTAAGCCAATTTTGACGTGCTTCTAAATAATCTTGCAAAGACATTTCTCCTATATCATAGCGTTCTTTAGCAATTTCATAGATTCTTTTGTAAGATTGTTCGCTTGCTTGTGCATTATCGTATTGTAAGCGTATAGTTTTTCTAGCTACTAAAGCATAGCGAATTTCTCCAAAAGCAGTAATCAAAGTATTTTGATAATTTACAAAAGCTTCATCTTTATTAAGCTTGGCTAAATTTACATTTTGGTAAATTTCACCCCAATGAAAAATAGGCAGAGTAAAGTTTCCACCTATATTCCAAGTCTTAGAACCTCCTTTAACCAAGGTATCTAAATCCCCACTTTCAAATCCCAATAATCCTGTTAAAGAAAGGCTAGGTAAGAAAGCCGTGCGAGCTACTCCAACAAGATAGTTTTGCTGAGTTAATTTTTCTAAAGAAGAGCCAATATCTGGACGTTGAAGCAAGATGGTGCTTGAAATTCCAGTTGGAATGTCAAATTCTTTAAGATTAAAAACTTGATAGCTTTGATTTTTGTAAAGTATGTCATTTAAATCATTTGAAGTCAAAATTTTTAAAGCTTTAAGGTAATTTTCTTTATTTAATTTTGCTTCATTATATTGCAAAGCCATACTTTCTAAGTTGGCTCTTGCTTGAGCAAGTTCATATTCGCCTACAGCGCCAACTTGAAATTTTTCATCATTAATCCTATAAATTTCTTTTGCAGATTCATAGGCTTCTTTAAGAGCATTTTCATTTTCATAAGCATTTACAAGATTAAAATAAGTTTGAACCGTATTTGAAATAACAGAAAGTCTTGCAGCTTCATAATCATACTCACTTGCTTTAAAGCTTGATTTTGAGGCACGATATGTATCGCGATATTTTCCCCAAAGATCGATTTCATAGCTTAAATTAAGCCCCATTTTAAAATCATTACCGTAACTTACTTCCCCAGTTCGATTGCTTGGAGCATTTATAGCTGTTTTTGCACGACTACCGCTTGCGCTACCATCAAATTTTGGCAACAAACTGCTAAAATCTATACCTAATTGAGCAGCAGCTTGTTCCATGTGTATGAAGGTAAGTTTTAAATCATTATTATTTTTAAGTGCTAAATCAACCACTTTATTTAAATTTTCATCATCAAAGTCTTTCCACCAATTTTTTGTGATAGAGCTATTGTTTTCTTTTTCCCAGGATAAGGCTCCAAGCTTATTATCAATGCTATAGTTTGCTTCGGGAATATTTAAATTTGGACTTAAAGAGCAAGCTGAAATCAAAAGAGTAAAACTTGCTATAGCGCTAATTGAAATTATTTTATTCATGAACCTTACCTCTTTTTTTATCTAGCCATTCATTAAAATTTTCTAAAAGATAGAAAAATAAAGGCACAAAGAATATCGCTAAAGTTGATGCTGCGATCATTCCACCAATAAGCCCTGTTCCTAAAGAGTGTCTTGAAGCACTTCCTGCTCCTGTTGCGAAAATCATTGGCAAGATCCCAAAAGTAAATGCCAAAGAAGTCATTATGATAGGACGAAAACGAAGTTTTGCTGCTGCAACAGCTGCTTCAAAAACTCCTTTACCTTTTTTAAAGCGCTCTTCCATTGCAAATTCTACGATTAAGATAGCATTTTTAGCTGAAAGTCCAATCAAGAGCAAAAGTCCTGTTTGAAAATATATATCATTGCTAAATCCTCTTAAATATACCAATAAAAATGATCCAAATACCGCAAAAGGCACAGCTGTTACAACTGCTAAAGGTATAAGCCATCTTTCATATTGGGCAGCTAGGATTAAAAAGACAAATACCATGCCTAAAGCAAAAGCATAGCTTGCTGTTCCTTTACTAGAAACTTCTTGATAAGCTGATCCACTCCAAGCTATCGAATAATCATCCCCTAAAGTTTCTTTTGCTACTTGAGCAATCGCTTCTATAGCTTGGCCTGAAGTATAACCTGGTGCGGGTTGACCTTGAACTTGTGCTGCTGGGAAAAGGTTGAATCGTTTTACATCATCAGGCCCTGAACTTCTTTGTAAAGTTAAGAAAGAATCAAGTGGTATCATTTTTCCATCATTTGATCTTACAAAAATATTTTTTAATGCATCTTGTGTATTTCTAAAATCACCTTTTGCGCGGATATTTACTTGGAAGTTTTTACCTAGCATAGAAAAATCATTAACATAATAAGTGCCTATAGTTGCATTCATCGTGTTAAAAACATCTTGCATGTTAAGATTGTAGTGTTTTAATTTATCTCTATCAATTATAAGCTTGTATTGAGGGAAAGTTGTATCAAGGGTTGTTCTTACTCTTGATAGCTCTTTTCTTTGGTTGGCCACAGCAACAAGTTTATTTACATCTTTTTGTATTTCATCATAGCTTTTTCCGCTTTTGTTTTGAACATACATTTCAAAACCGCCTGTGATACTTAATCCAGGTATAGGAGGTAAGCCTATAAATACACTTGAAGCATTGCGATCAAAAGCAAATTTTTTATTAAGTTCGGCTATAATTTGATCAGCGCTTACATTTCTATCTTTCCAATCTTGCAAACCTATAAACATTGCAGCGGCATTTTCTTTGAGTGAACTTGTAAAAAGATCAAATCCTATCATAGCCATTGCATCTTTAACTCCATTAGTTTTTAAAACTTCTTGGCTTATGTGATCAACCTCTGAAATTGTTCTATGGAGTGCTGAAGCTGAAGGAAGATTAATAATGCTAATCATCAAACCTTGATCTTCTTCAGGAACTAAAGAATTTGGTACTGCTTTATAGAGATAAAAAATTGCTCCAAGCATAATACAAAAAATTAAAACAAAACGAATGGTTCTTTTTAGGATATATGCTACTCCTGCGCTAAATACAGAGGTACTCCAATCAAAAAAATCATTAAATTTCTTTACAAATTTAAATGGCTCTCCTTCATTGCGTCGCAAAAAGAGTGCACATAAAGAAGGTGTTAAGGTAAGAGCAACAAAACCTGATATGGTTACAGATATAGCTAAGGTAAGAGCAAATTGTCTTTGAATTTCTCCAACAAAACCTGATATAAAAGAAACTGGTACAAAAACAGCACAAAGCACAAGAACAATTGAAATAACCGGAGAGCTAACTTCTTGCATCGCTTGGATAGCAGCATCTTTTACGCTTATTTGCTCATTTTCATGTAAAATCCTATCAATATTTTCTACAACTATAATCGCATCATCTACAACGATCCCTATGGCTAAAATTAAAGCAAAAAGCGTAAGCAAGTTAATACTAAAACCTAAAACATAAAGTCCAGCAAAAGTTCCTAACAATGAAACAGGTACAGCTATCATAGGAATAAGTGTTGCACGGAAATTCTTTAAGAACATATACATAACAATGATAACTAAAATTAGAGCTTCAACAAAAGTTTTAACAACTTCTTTGATTGATTCTATTACAAATTTTGTTGTATCGTAAGGAATTTTATATGTTAAACCTTTTGGAAAATTTTTTGAAAGTTCTTGCATTTTAGCTTGAACAAGTTCTGCTGTATGCAATGCGTTTGCCCCTGATTGAAGATTGATCATAATTGGAACTGCATCATTGCCATTTAATCGTCCTTGTGAGCTGTATTGTTGTGATCCTATTTCCACATCAGCTACATCTTTAAGTCTTAAAAATGATCCATCATTATTTGTTCTTAAAATAATGTTTTCAAATTCACTAGGATTTTGTAGTCTTCCTTGCATAGTGATTGAATAAACATAAGGGGATTTTTGGGTTACAGGTTCTTCGCCAATTTTACCAGTTGCGTATTGGGCATTTTGGTCATTAACCGCAGAAATTACATCAGTAGCTGTGATTCCAAATTTATTTAATAAATCAGGCTTGAGCCAAATTCTTAAAGAATAATTACGATTTCCTATAGCGTTTGCATCTCCAACTCCTGGAACCCTTTTTAACTCATCTAAAACATTTAAAGTGATATAGTTATATACATCTACTGCACTCATTGAGCCATCACTTGAATACATAGAAATTGCAGCAAGTGTTGTTGAGGAAGTTTTTCTAACTGTTACTCCAAGTTTTTTAACTGCATCTGGCATTTTTGCAGTTGCGGCTGAAATTCTATTATTAACATCTATGGTGGCTTGATCAGGATCTGTACCGATATCAAAATAAACAGTCAAACTCATAGTTCCTGAAGAACTTGAAGTTGAATCCATGTAAATCATATTATCTGCGCCATTGATTGCATCTTCGATAGGACTTGCAACTGTTGAAGCAATGGTTTGTGCATCAGCTCCTGTGTAAGTTGCACTTACTTTAACTGTAGGAGGGGTTAAAGAAGGATATTGTTCTATAGGTAAATTTGTAAGACCTATAGCTCCAGCTAAAGAAATGATAATTGCAACAACTGAAGCAAAAACAGGTCTTTCGATAAAAAATTTAGAAAACATTATTGTGCTCCAATTTCTTTAACTTCGCTACCAACTTGAATTTTTTTAAAGTTATCTAAAATGATTTTATCGCCATTTTGCAATCCTTTGTCAATAATGGCATATTCATTGTTTTGGTAGCTTATATGTACAGAAGATTTTTCTACTTTTCCATTTTTAACAAGAAGAACATAAACATCATTTTGATTTTGTTTAACAGCTATTTGAGGCACTTTAAAGCCATTTTTTTGTATAAAACCTTCTGAAGTAATTGTTGCAAAAGCACCTGGTAAAAGTGTTGAGTTGTTGTTGTCAAATATAGCTTTGGCTTTTACTGTTCCACTATTAGCATCTATAACAGAATCAATAAAATAAAGTTTGCCTTGAACGGTTTCTCCATTAAGATTTAAATTTGCATGAATGCTGTCTAAATCCCATTTTCCACTTTGAGTATTGCGGACTAAATTTAGTTTATCTGTATCTGAAATAAAGAAATCTGCGTAAATAGGATTTAAATTTGTAACTCTAACTAGTTCAGTTGTTGAAGCACTTACATAATCTCCTATATTAACTAAAGCATCTCCTATAGTACCATCAAAAGGAGCTTTTATTTCGGTATGATCTAGATCAATTCTTGCATTTGCAAGCTGTGCTCTAGCACTTGCTAGACTAGCTTTTGAATTGTTAAATGTAGCAAGAGAAGAGTCGTATTCCTTTTGAGAGATTGCACTTTTACTAAAAAGAGCTTTAGAACGATTAAAATCCTTGCTTGCATTTTCGAAAGTTGCTTTAGCCATCAAAGCTTGTCCGTAAGCCGAATCAACACTAGCTTTAAATTTATCTTGTTCTATAATAAATAATGTTTGTCCTTTTTTTACTTTATCTCCAGCTTTAAAAAGTTTATTTTCTATTACGCCACTAACTTGAGGTTTTATAATGACATCATAATCACTGACAAGTTTAGCAGGGTAAGTAAAACTAAGTGGTAAATCTTCAGATTTAGCACTCATGGTTGTTACAGGTTGAGGCGGCATTTGTATTTTTGGTGCTTCTTCTTTGCTGCAAGCAGTGAGTAAAAGCACAACACCTAAAGCTAAAATAGTATTTTTTTGAAATAATTTCATGGTTTTGCCTTGAAAAATTAAATTAAAAATTGTAATATTTATTACAAAAATTTTTGGCTAATTATATCTTAATTTTGGTTAATAAAATTATTTTTAAGCTTTGGATCCATTGATCCCATTTAGAAAAACGTTTACAACAAATTCAACATGTTCTTTTTGTTCTTTTTTATTTTTCAAAGGAGCATTAATTAAAACATTAAGATGATGATAAGGTTCTTTTAACATAGTGCAAAAAAGAACAGCAAGTTTTTCTGCATTTTTTTTCATATAAGAATTATTTTGTTGCTTGAAAAAATCCATAAGTATGTTATAGGAAAAATTTTGTTGATTGTTTTCTATCCAATTGGCAAGATGTCTATCTTTGTCATAAACTTGAGAATAGATAATTTTACCAAAAGCTACAGCTTCTGGTTGATTGAAAATTTCTATAAAAGCTAAACCAAAAGAAGTTAAAATTTCTTTTAAAGTGCCATTTTCAATTTCTTGTGTTTTGGAATAAATAAGATGAAAGTGTTTTTTACATATGTCATCTAAAATTTCAAAGAATAGCCCTTCTTTACTTTTAAAACCATCATAAATATTAGAATAAGATCCTCCAGATAATTTAATAATATCACTCAAACTTGTTTCTTGGTATCCTTTTGTTAAAAAAAGCTCTAAGGCCACTGCTTTGATTTTTTCTTGTCTGGCTAAAACTTTTTGTGATGGTGTTCTATTTGAGTTCATTTTTATCCTTTATAAGAGTGCTTTTAGGGTATACAAATATACTTTTTCTAAAAACCGAAATTTTTTCATTATCCTTTGCGTAAGCTTTTATATGTAAAGGAAAGATTACGTCTTTTTTATCATTATTTGCTAAATTTTTTGTAGCCCTGATAACAACTATTTTTTTGACTTGTTCTCCTGCTTTTAATTTAAAAGGTTTGTTTGGTCTTATGATTTCAATTCCATCATTTATTCCTTCTAAATTTGCTGTAAAATAATATTCATGAGGTTTAGAATCTGTATTTTGAAACAAAAAGGTATAAGCATTTGAAATGACTAATTCACCTTTAACATTTGAAATATTATATAATTCACTACTACGATTGATATTTAAAAGCATGCTTTCTTTTTTGCTTCCCATGATGATTAAAGCCAGTAAAGCAATTAGAAGAACTATAAAATATGCTATCGTTCTAAATCTTAAATAATGAACCTTAGAACGCGTTTCAATAGCTTTTGCACTTGTCCAATTGATCAAACTTGGACGATTAAATTTGCTTTGAACCTTAGAGCAAGCATCGGCACATTCAAGACAATTAATACATTCAAGTTGCATTCCTTTGCGTATGTCAATATGAGTTGGACAGATGCTAACACAGGCTTCGCAACCTATGCATTCTCCCTCAGGCGGTTTTTTATGAAGTTTGGTGTGTCCATCATAGATCAAGCCCCCGCGTTTTTCATCGTAGATCACTTGCATTGTATCATGATCGAACATTACAGATTGTATTCTTGCATAAGGACAGACATAAACACAAAATTTTTCTTGTAAATAGGTAATATCCAAAGTAAAAAGTAAGCTAGCACAAAATAAAATTCCAAGTAAAAGTAGATGCTCGCCAGGATTTTGAATATAATTGAAAAAATCTTCAGGAGGAATAAAGTACCAAAGTAAATTACTAACAGCAACTAAAGATATAAAATAAAAAATTATTACTCCAAGAAATTTTTTAAAATATTGCCTCTCATATTCTTTTTGTTTGTTATTGATATTTTTGCGAATTTTAAGAAATTTAGTTTGTATGATATCTCTATATATAACTCTAAAAATCGTTTGTGGACAACTCCAAGCACACCAAATTCTTCCACCTAAAGTTGTAATAAAAAAAATAAATAAAAAAAGAAATATAAGAACAAAAGGCATGAGATAAAATTCTTGTGTTGAAAAAGAAATAAAAAATAGGTTTAATTTAGAATGATCAAAACTTAAAAGAAAAAAATGATTCTCATTAATTCTTATGAAAGGTAGGGAAAATATGATAATACTTGCAATTAAATATACAAAATATCGTTTTTTTGTATAGTTTGTAATGTGTCCTTGCATTTTTAGACCTTAATTATAATTTTTTAGCACTTTGTAATTAAGGATTATAACCGATAAAAACTAAAACAATTTTTAAATGCTTTCTAAGTTAGAATTAATAAGAAGTGTTTTATAATTATATTTCACAACAAAAATTTACACAGAAAGGTGGTGAGGACTGTGCCAGGAATCAAGGTGCATCCTAACGAGTCTTTTGATGAAGCGTATCGTAAATTCAAAAAACAAGTAGATAGAAATCTAGTTGTGACTGAAGTAAGAGCAAGAAGATTTTTTGAGCCTATGACTGAAATTCGCAAAAAACAAAAAATTTCAGCACGCAAAAAAATGCTTAAAAGACTTTATATGCTTAGACGCTACGAGTCAAGACTCTAACCCAAAAGCCCGAAAGGGCTTTTTTATATCTACAAACTTCATTTGGTATTAAATTAAAAAGTATTTATTATTTTTTGTTAAAATTTCTAATTTAAATTTTCTGTTTTTAGGATAAACTTATGAAAAAAATCAAAAAAATCATTCAAATTGGTATGATAGGTGGTTTAGCAGCTGTTGCTGGAGGTGCTTTAGCAGGTTGTGGAAGTAATAATGACAATGCAGATACTTTAAATCAAGCAGCTAATGCTCAAGGAGCTTTTGTAATTATCGAAGAAACAGCTCCAGGGCAGTATAAAATCAAAGATCAATATCCAAGTGATGAAACAAGGGTAGTTTTAAAAGATCTTAATGGTACAGAAAGAATTTTATCCAAAGAAGAAATGGATGCTTTGATTAAAGAAGAAGCAGCTAAAATTGATAATGGAACTTCAAATTTAACTAAAGACAATGGACAAATCAGTAGTGGGGGATTGAGTTTAGGGGAAACTTTACTCGCAAGTGCTGCAGGTGCTATTTTAGGAAGTTGGATAGGTTCAAAACTTTTCAATAATCAAAATTTTGCCAACCAACAACGCGGTGCTTTTTCAAATCAAAGTGCTTATCAAAGGAGTGTTAATAGTTTTAATAAAGCAGGCACAACAAGCTCTGCTTCAAGTGCTAAAAAATCAGGTTTTTTTGGTGGAGGCTCTAAAGCCACAAGTTCTAGTTCTTCTTTTGGCTCTTAAGGATAAATAATGCAATTATTACAAGTAGACAAACTTCAAAAAGATTATTTAGAAAATATAGGTTTTTCTTGGCATACAGATGAAGATGGAAGTGATTATATTAGCAATAAGTTAGTTTGTGTTAAGGAAAGTGAAGCTAATGCTTATTATGAAGCGGTAAATGAGCTTTATGATATGTTTATTGCTGCAGCGCAAGAAGTGATTAATAATGATCGTTTTGATGAGCTTGGAATTCCTTTTAATCTTATTGATGCGATTAAGATGAGTTGGGAAAATGAGGTTCATTGGCATTTATATGGGCGTTTTGATTTAGCGGGTGGACTTGATGGCAAGCCTATAAAACTTATAGAATTTAATGCTGATACCCCTACTGCTCTTTTTGAAAGTGCGATTTTACAATGGGTACTTTTAAAACAAAATGGAATGGATGAAAGCGCACAATTTAACAGCATTTATGAAAGTTTGATGGATAATTTTAAAAGACTTATTACCCTTGATGAAAGTGTTGAAGGGTTTGAAGAGCATTATCAAGGATGGAAAATTCTTTTTTCAAGTGTTGCAGGAAGTAAAGAAGAGGAAATCACTACAAAATTGCTTGCACATGTAGCCAATGAAGCAGGTTTTCAAACTAATTTTTCCTTTGTAGATGAGGTAGAATTTAGTGAAGAAGGAATTTTTAAAGAGGGTGAAAATTATGAGTATTGGTTTAAGCTTATTCCTTGGGAAGATATAGCCATAGAAGAGGGTGAACTTGCTATGCTTTTAACTCAAATCATGCGTAATCAAAGAGCAATTATTTTAAATCCTGCTTATACGCTTTTATTTCAATCTAAGGGAATTTTAAAAATTCTATGGGAACTTTATCCAAATCATCCATTACTTTTAGAAACAAAAGATACTCCTTTGGAAGGTAAAAACTATGTTAAAAAACCTGTTTTTGGTAGAGAAGGTGCAAATATCAGTATAATTAAAGATGGAAAAACTTTGCATGAGAATGTAGGTCCTTATGGGAATAATAAGGCTATTTATCAAGAATATGTAGAGTTTAATTCATGTGAAAACGAATACTATCAAGCAGGTGTTTTCTTTGCTTATGAAGGGTGTGGCTTAGGATTTAGAAAAGGAGGACTTGTGCTTGATAATTATTCTAAATTTGTAGGACATATTATAAAGGATTAGAAATGAAAATTGTTTGTTTAGATGCGGCAACTTTAGGGGATTATGATTTAAGTGTTTTTGAAAAATTTGGTTCTTTGCAAATTTATACCACAACAAATAAAGAGCAAACCATAGAGCGTTTAAAAGATGCTAATGTCGCCATGACAAACAAGGTTGTAATTGATAAAGATGTGATTGATGCTTGTAAAAATTTAAAACTCATTTTGGAAACTGCTACAGGGGTTAATAATATCGATATTGAGTATGCTAAAGAAAAAGGTATTATTGTAAAAAATGCTGCTGGGTATTCTACTATGAGTGTGGTGCAACATACTTTTGCGTTTATGTTTGCTTTTTTAAATCAAGTGCTTTATTATGACAAATGGAGCAAAGAGGGTAAATGGTGTGAAAGTCCTATTTTTACAGATTATAGTAGAATTTTAAACACCTTAAGTGGTAAAAAACATGGTATTATAGGTTTAGGAACCATAGGTAAAGAAGTGGCAAAAATTTCAAAGGCTTTTGGAGCCGAAATTTATTATTATTCTACGAGTGGAGCTAATAAAAACGCAGATTTTGTACATTTGGAATTAAAAGATTTATTAAAAACTTGCGATATTATAAGTATCCACGCACCTTTAAATGAAAAAACCAAAAATTTACTCGCCTTTGAAGAATTAAAGCTTTTAAAAGATAATGCGATTTTGATTAATGTAGGAAGAGGTGGGATTGTCAATGAAAATGATTTAGCTAAAATCATAGATGAAAAAAATATTCGTGTAGGGCTTGATGTTTTAGAAATTGAACCTATGATGAAAAATCATCCACTTTTAAGCATTAAAAATAAAGAAAATCTTATTATCACTCCTCATGTTGCGTGGGCGAGCAAGGAGGCTTTAAATGCTTTAATGGATATAGTTTATAATAATTTAAAAGAATGGATAGAAAATGGCAAGTGAACATAGTTTTGATATTTCAGCAGCTTTAGATAAACAAGAGTTAAAAAATGCTTTTGAACAAGCTAAAAAAGAACTTGATAGTCGTTATGACTTAAAAGGAATTAAGTGTGAGATTGATTTAAGCGAAAAAGAGAGTATTTTTAAACTCAGTTCTTCTAGTGAAGGAAAGCTTGATGTTTTAAAAGATATAGTGATTTCTAAACTTATCAAAAGAGGAATTAATCCTAATGCTATTAAAGAGCTTTCTCGTGAAAGTGGAGCAATGTTTCGTTTAAATTTGAAAGCAAACGATGCTATTGATAGTGAAAATGCCAAAAAAATCAATAAAGCTATCAAAGATAGCAAACTTAAAGTTAATTCTTCGATTCGTGGTGAAGAAATTCGTGTTGTAGCAAAACAAATTGATGATTTACAAGCTGTGATGAAGCTTGTAAAAGAGCTTGATTTAGAGTTAAATATCAGTTTTAAAAATCTTAAATAAGGTCAAATTTGAAGCATTGTTTAGCTCTGTGTTTTATTTTTTTTCTTTGTGCTTGTAGTGTGAAAAATCAAAATTTTTCGAGTCAAAGCTTGATGGTTTTGATTGCTTCTCCTATGATAAAAATCAATGACGCAGCTTTTTTAAAAAAAGAAAATAATGCTTTAAATTTAGAAGTTTATAAACTAGGGCAAGCTTTTTTTGAACTCAAAATCAAAGATAAAATTTGTATCAATGCAGTGTGTTATGATAAAAAAGTGTTTAATCAAAAATTTTTTAAAAATGTATATTATGATGATATTTTAAGTGATATTTTAAAGGCAAATGCTTTATGGCAGGGTAAAAATTTAGAAAAAACTGATTGTGGTTTTGAACAAAATTTAAAAGCAAAAAATTATGAAATTTTTTATCAAGTTTGTGATAATAAAGTAAGTTTTTTTGATAAAATTTCACATACTAAAATTATCTTAACGCATATTCAAAATTAAAGGATAGAGTTTGAAATTTTTTTTACTGGTATTTTGCTTTGTAAATCTAGCTTTAGCGCAAGTTTATAAAGGTGAATTGTATTTTTATCATTTGCAGGATAAAGAAATTTTTGCCATAGTTTATGATAATGCGCCTATGACTCCACTTTTTGACAGGGATAAAAATCAAACAAGTTCTAGTTTTTTAATTATTGATGATATAAATGGAAATTTAGAGATTCCGCTCGTTAAGACAAATGATTTTTGGCAGGATGAGCGTAAAAAATATAAAATCAATTCTTCTAAAATGCTTACATATGATAATAAAAATTTTCAAGGAGAAATTTTAGGAACAACTACTTTAGAACTTGTTGAAACGCAAGATGGCATTCGTATAAAGCGTAGCCTTGATTTTATAGGTTTTAATGATGATTTTAAAGAATTTCATCCTGTTCATAAGAGTGTATTTAGTTTTGAACAAATTCGCCAAAAGCCTATTTTTTTACAAGATGGAAAAATTAGTTTTGAAGAATGGTATTATTTTTATGAAGATGGTATGAGCCGTGCTATTTTAGAGTTAAATAATTTTGTTTATGATATTAATGCTCACGCATTCGTAAAACTAAATGATTTGTATAATACTAAAAATCAAAAATTTCAAAATCTTTTACATGAGAAGCTTAAAAATACATGTGATGAGTGTTTTGAAGATCTGCAAAATTTACAATTTAATAATAATTTTTTGCTTAATAATGGAAAACTAAAAATTTGTTATCTACCTTTTGAAGGTCATTTTTTAGATGAAAATATTTGCGTAGAATTTAACGAAGATGAGCTTAAGGAATTTAAAAAATAATGGAAAAATTAAAAAATTTTTTAAGTTTGAAAAATATAGAAGATACTCAAATTTATAAAGAGCTTAAGTGTACTAAAAATGAGGCTTTGATTCTTAGAGAACTTTGTAGAAATTATGTCGTTTCTATTTCTTCTATCAATGCCTTTACTTTATTATCGACAATTTTTGGAAATGATAAGTATCTTTATCTTGATGCTTTGGAGGATTTAAAAAAACTTATCGAAAGAGGTTTTGTAAATCAAAATTCGAGTTTTTTTAAAAGTTTAGAAAATAATAAAACTCAAACATTAACTCTTGCCTTATTGCAAAGTGAGCTTAGTCTAAGTGAATATTTTTTAGAATTTTTAGAAGCAAAACCTCGTTTAAATTTTGAGAAACAAGAGGCTTATGCAGATTATTTAGAATATTTAAAAGATGAATTTGCGCGTATTCAATTATACGAAAGATTAAGTTTTATACAAAAAAGTGCTTATAATAGTGAAATAAAAAATCAAATTAAACTTTATGAAAAACATATCAAAGAAAGACTAAAAAAAAGTAAATTTTATAATGTATTGGCTGATATTTTTAAAGAATACAATCTTGAACATAAAGAACAAATTATTTTTCTAGCACTTTTAAAAGAAGAATACGCCTTAAGTAATGAAAGTTCGATTTCTAGAGAAATGAATTCTTTACTTTCTTTAATCAGTGAAAATGATTTAGAAAGGCATAAAAATAAAAAACTATTACAAGAAAATGCTCCTCTTTTAAACTTAATCGAGTATGATGAATATTTAAATGCTTTTGGAGATATTTCTAAAAGTTTTTTTATTATCGATGAAATTTTACAAAGAATTATAAATTTTGAACCAAAACAAAGTAAAAAAATCAAAATTGAAAGTGTTTTAAAAGATCAAGATATTTTCGAGCTTATAGAACCAAGCACTGACATCAATGATATTATTATGCCTGAAAATACAAAAGAGCTTTTAGAAAATATTTTAAAACAACAAGATAAAAAAGTCCTAGAAAGACTTCATTCTTGGGGTATAAAGAGTAATAAAAATATAGAAGCTAAAATTATTTTTTATGGTCCTGCTGGTACTGGAAAAACTATGTCAGCTTTAGCTATGGCTAAATCAATGAAAAAATCTGTTCTTAGTTTTGACTGTTCTAAAATTTTGAGCAAATGGGTTGGAGAGAGTGAGCAAAATGTAAGAAAAATTTTTGATACTTATAAAAATATCGTGCAAACTTGTAAACAAAGTCCTATTTTACTTCTCAATGAAGCTGATCAGTTTTTAAGTACGCGTGTAGATGGAAGTAGTGGTAGTGATAAAATGCATAATCAAATGCAAAATATATTCTTAGAGCAAATTGAGCGTTTTAGTGGTGTGATTATCGCTACGACAAATTTTTTAGAAAGCTTAGATAGTGCATTTTCAAGAAGATTTGATTATAAGATAGAATTTAAAAAACCTGATTTTAAAGATAGGCTTAAAATTTGGGAAAAATTTCTACCTAAAAAAGCATTATTTGAAAAAGATTTTGATATAAATATTTTATCAAATTATGAATTAAGTGGAGCACAAATTTTAATGGTGGTGAAGAATACAGCTTTGAAAGTAGCTGTATCAAAAGATGGGGTTTTTAAAATGCAAGATTTTATAGAAAGTATACAAAAAGAATTAAATTCAAGTTTTGATAAAAGTAAGATTGTTGGATTTTAACTTTTTTAATGTTTTTGTATAGCGAACTATAAAATAAAACAAAGCTATAATTAAAGCACTCCATTCCCAAAACATAGGAATTTTTGGGGTTAAAAAATAATGATAACTTGCCAAAACTAAGCATAAATATCCTAGTTTTCTGATTTTACTAAGTTTTTTAAAGATTTTAAAAGAACTTAAAAGCATTAAAAATATGATTAAAAATGCGATAAATCCACTTGCTTCTAATAAACGATGTGAAATATCATCGAAAAGCCTTAAAATTTGAGCATTTCTATCAAAAATAAAATAATTTAAAAAGTGCAAAATCGCCCAAAAAGCTGCAAAAATACCTAAAATTTTAGGATAATTTCTTGTTTTTTTAAATTTAAGTAAAGAAAATAAAAGACTTAAATTTAAAAAGATTAAAGCAAATATTCCAGTGTAAATATAGGCTTCTTTTACAAAATCAAAGGCTTTTATGATATGATAAAAGCCATAAATTAAACTTATGATAAAGCTAAAATAAGCAAGAAATTTAAAGTATTTTGTCTGCATTAAAAATTCACTTTCAAGTCCATGTTTTTATATAAACTTGCCACTTCTTTTTCATATCCATTAAACATTAAAGTAGGTTTGGTAAAGAAGTCTCCTAAAGCCCTCTCGTTAGCTTGAGACCATCTAGGATGAGAAACATTAGGATTGACATTAGCATAAAAACCATATTCACTTGGAGCGTAACTTTCCCAAGTGGATTTAGGCTGTTCTTTGGTAAATTCTATTTTAACTATGGATTTAATACTTTTAAAGCCATATTTCCAAGGAACAACAAGGCGTATTGGAGCGCCATTTTGAGGCTTTAAGGCTTTTTTATACATTCCTACTGCAAGCAAGGTAAGAGGATGCATAGCTTCATCCATGCGAAGTCCTTCTACATAAGGATAGTCTATAGTTGGAAATAAAGCGTCTTGATCGGGAAATTGGCTCTTATCTAAAAGAGTGGTAAATTTAACAAATTTTGCCTCGCTTGTAGGTTTTGCCATTTCAATCAAACGACGCAATTCAAAGCCTACCCAAGGTACCACCATAGACCAAGTTTCAACACAGCGAAAACGATAAATTCTCTCTTCTAGTGGAAATTTTAAAATATCTTCCATGCTTAAAGTTAAAGGTTTTTCTATTTCTCCACTGATATCGATTTTCCAATTTTGAGTATTGAAATTTTGTGCCAATGATACAGCCTTTCTTTTATCTGTTGAAAATTCATAAAAATTGACATAATTTGTAGCTAGTTCTTCATCGCTGATTTCAAGTTTGTTTGGATTAGTATCGCTTGTGAAATTTAAAGCAGATAGTTTAGAAGCAAGCACGCTTGAACTTATTAAAGCACCCGCTCCAAGTTTTAAAAAATTTCTCCTTTGTTTATAAAGTTTTTCAGGTGTTATAAGCATAATTTTTCCTTATTAAAAATTTTTATTATTAAACTATAACAATGTTAATACAGGATTAATTTTGTGTGATTTTTTCAAGTTCTATATTGTAGAATATTTCTTCGCAAAATTCTTTATAATGATTAAGTAGTTTAATTTTTGAAGTTTCTTGCATTAGAATTTTAAATTCTAATTTTTTTAATTTTCTAAGTTCATCCTTGAGCTCTTTATCTTTTGAAAACAATAAAAAATATTCTTTAAAGATGAGCTCATAAATTTCAAAAGTTCCATCGACAAGATAATTAATCGCTTTATCAAGATGCCGATTAGAGTCTTTAAAATTTAAAGGATTTAAAACCATGAAACAAAGATGAATCATGGCGAAGTGAAAATATTTAAGATGTTTTTCAGGTAAGGTGAACAAATCGCTTTTTTGAAAATTTTGAAGATTGTTAAAGTCAGAATTCAAGAAATGATAGCCAAAACAGTCATTGATATTTGAAATCAAATTTTTAATTTTTTGTTCTCCATCAAGTTTTTTTCTAAAGGCTACAAAATAAGCGAGAGCCTTGTAAAATATTTGAAAAAATTCAATATGTTTATTTTCTCTTAGACAAATAAGACTTAAATCTTTTGGAGAAGTGGAGTGCTCTTGCATATAATTATAAACTTTCAGGGAAATTTTATTTCTTACCTCAAGCAAGTAGCTCAAGTCTTTTTGTTTTAAAATTTGATAATAAAAAAATATAAAATCTTTAATTAAACCTTTATGATCTTTTTCAAATAATGAAATTTGAAAATCCACGCTAAGAAACTGATTGTAAAGATTAAAGTAATCGCATTCTAATTGTTGATAATTCAATATTTTATCCCACACTTAGCATAAAATTCTTTTAAAGCATGTTCTTTATCAGGCTGAGTTTTAATCCATTCTTCAAAGTGATTACACATATCCCATTCTTTTTGCTGAATTACTTCATAATTTTGCTCTATATCGTTTTCGCTTATATTTTTTCTGTGTATTTTGTTTAAAATTTTTTCACATACAGCCCTAGGATTTTCATTTTTATATATAGGCCTTCCCACAACGATATAATCACTCAAATTTTCTCTAGCCATTGCAAGATTAGCAACACGTTTTTGATCATCATTTGTTTCTCCAAAAGGACGAATTCCAGGAGTAAGGGTTAAGAAATTTGAACTTGTGTGCTCTTTAATTTTTTTGCTTTCAAAAACAGAGCATACCATACCATCAAGTCCATTTTCATAGGATATTTTTGAAAAATTAATTACAGCTTCTTCAATTTTTTGTCTATAAATACTAAAGAAATTTTCTTCATCAAAACTCGTAAGAGCAGAAACTGCTAAAACTAAAGGTCTTTTTGAAAATTTGCTAAGCCGTGTCATAACTTCTTGTATGGCTATTTTTCCAGCACTTGCGTGGATATTGATCATATCAACACCAAGTTTTGATACTTCTTCGCAAGCATCTGCCATAGTGTTGGGAATATCATGAAATTTAAGATCAAGAAATATTTTAAAATCATCAACTTTTTTAAGTTCTTCTATGAATTTAAAACCATCTCTTAAATATGCTCTTAAACCTACTTTTAACCATATGTCTAAATTTTTTAATTCTTTGGCAAGTTGTAAGCATTCTTCTTTTGTAGAAAGATCAAGTGCGACACAAAGCTTCATTTTTTAGCCTTTATTAAGGCATCTAAAACTCCATTTATAAATTTTGGAGAATTGTCATTAGCAAGTTCTTTAGCAAGTTCTATAGCCTCATTGATGACAATGGCGCTAGGAGTATCGGTAAAAAGTAACTCATAAGCTCCAAGTCTTAGTATAGCTCTTTCTACATGTCCTAAAGCTGTAATTTGATTATCATTTAGAAATGAATTTAAGGTTTCATCAATATTGTTTAAATTATCTAAAATTCCATTATATAAATTTAAAGTAAAATTTTTTTGTTCATTGCGTATTTTTTTTTCATCTAAAATTTCATCTACAAAAACGTTGTTTTGAGAATTTAACTCAAAAGCATAAAGTAAGGAGATGACGCTTTGGCGAACTTGATGACGCGTTGCCATTAAAGCTCCTTGCTTAAATTTAACATCTCGATTACAGTTGTCATAGCTTCAAAGCCTTTATTGCCTGCTTTGCTTCCAGCTCTTTCTATGGCTTGTTCTATTGTATCTGTAGTTAAAACACCAAAGCTTACAGGGATATTATGATTTAAACTCACATTGGCTATGCCTTTGGTGGTTTCTGCTGAAACATAGTCAAAATGCGGAGTTGAGCCACGAATTACTGCACCTACGCAACAAATTGCATCAAATTTTTTGCTTTCTATAGCTTTTTTTAACGCATACGGAAGTTCAAAAGCACCAGGAACAAGTATAAGGCTTAGATTTTCCTCTTTGCCTCCGTGTCTTAAAAAAGCATCTTTTGCTCCTTCTACAAGGCGATCTGTGATGATATGATTAAATCTTGCATTAATGATAGCAATTTTTGTATTTGAGTCTAAATTTAATTTTCCTTCAATAATATTCATTTGTTTTCCTTTATGATATTTTGTATTTCTAGTAATGTATTAACGCAATTTTTAAGGCGTGTAAGATTAAGCATATTGGGTCCATCGCATAAAGCCTCGCAAGGATTAATATGTGTTTCAAAGAAAAAGCCATCTATGCCTACGGCTGCTGCCGCTCTTGCTAAAGGTTCTACAAATTCGCTTTTCCCTCCGCTACTTCCACCTGCAGCCCCTGGCATTTGTACGCTATGGGTAGCATCAAAAATAACTGGAGCAAATTCACGCATGATAACTAAAGAACGCATATCTACTACTAAATTTCCATAGCCAAAGCTAGCTCCTCTTTCAGCTACAAAAACACCATTTTTTTGAGCAGCTTCATAGCCTTCATCTTCTATACCACGGGTTTGTAGAACTTTTTTAACGCTGTATTTGATATCGCTTGGGTTTAAAAATTGTCCTTTTTTGATATTAACTTTTGCCTTAGTTTTTGCTGCAGCTACAAGTAAATCGGTTTGACGACATAAAAAAGCAGGAATTTGCAAGACATCAGCTACTTCACTTACAGGGTTTGCTTGATTGCTTTCGTGTATATCGGTTAAGATTTTCATACCAAATTCATCTTTTACGCTTTGTAAAATTTTTAATCCTTCTTCAAGACCAGGACCTCGAAAAGAATTAATACTTGTGCGATTGGCCTTATCAAAACTTGATTTGAAATAAAATTCTATATTTGGATTTTCATTAAAATTTTTTAACTGTTCAGCAACTTTAAAAATCAAATCTTTGCTTTCTATCACGCAAGGACCAGCAATGAGTATCATTTTTTTCATTTTTTTCCTTTGTTCTTAACTAAAATTAATCCACCAAAAATAATGCCTATTATACCTAAAAAAACCATAGTACTTGGTAAATTATCTCCCAAAATTATCCCAACTATCATACTAAATACTACATCAAGATAACTAACTCCGGCAACCACTCCTGTTTGTTTAGCGATACCATAAGCTTTAGTGACATGAATTTGATAAATGGTGCCTAAAGTTCCCATAATGGCAATGATAAGCCAAGCTGCAAGACTTGGCATCACAAAAGGCGCTAGAATGAAATCTAAATGTAAAGAATCAAGATGCTGTGGTTCAAAAAATTCAGCACTGATCATAGAAATTAAAGGCATTAAGGTTCCTAAAAGGATAAAAGAAAAGGCAATTTGTTCTGTAGTGTAAGATTTTCTAAGTTCTCTTACACTTGTAAGAGCTAAAGCGGCTAAAAATCCACTCGTGATACCTATAACTGAATTTTTTAAATCAAAGCCTGAATGATTTAAATTATGAGCCCAAGGCTGAGCGATTAAAAGTACTCCACCAAATGCTATTAAAATTCCTATCCAGCCTTTGATACCAATATTTTCTTTAAAAACAACAAAAGCTATTAAAGTAATAAAAATAGGAGCAGTTTTTTGAAAAGCAAAAGCTCCACCTAGTGTAATATTTGAAACATTATAGAAAAACATATATAGTGAAAGCGTGCCTACTACTCCACGAAATACCAAGAGCCAAAAATGCCCCCCTTCTTTATGCGCCTTAGATCGTTTTAAAAGATAGACTATGAAAAAAATTCCTATGATATTTCTAAAAAACATAATTTCTATAGAACTCATTTCCTTGCTAAGAATTTTTGCACAAGCTCCCATAAGTGCAAAATCCAAACATGCTAAAATCATGAAATAAATTCCTAAATTATGCTTGATTACTTTTAGCATTTTTTTCCTTGACTAAAATCTGGGTTAATTCTAGTCTTTTTTTGCTTAATATTAAGCCAAATTTTATATAATTTTAAAAATATAATTTTCTAGGAAAAAAATGCAAAGCATTATACTTATAGGTAAGCCAAATGTGGGAAAATCAAGCCTTTTTAATAGAATGGCAAGACAAAGAATAGCTATTACAAGTGATATTTCAGGTACAACTAGAGATACAAATAAAACAGAAATTCATATTAATTCAAAAAAAGCCATGCTTATTGATAGTGGAGGGCTTGATGAAAGTGATGAACTTTTTAAAAATGTGAAAAAAAACACTTTAAAAGTAGCCAAAGAAAGCGATATCATACTTTATCTAGTTGATGGGAAATTAGCGCCTGATGATGAGGATAGACAATTTTTTTATTCTTTAAAAAAACTTGGAAAACCTATAGCCTTAGTGATTAATAAAGTAGATAATAAAAAAGATGAAGAAAGGGCTTGGGAGTTTGCAAATTTTGGCGTAAAGGAAATCTTTAATCTTTCAGTAACCCATAATGTAGGCTTAGATGAACTTTATGAATGGCTTGAAAAATTTTTACATGAAGAGTTTTTAATCCCCGATGAAGAAGAAAATTTAGAAGATTTTTTAGAGTATTATGAAGAAGGAAAAGAATTTCAATTTAAAGAAGTCGATCAAAATCATATCAGAGTGGGTATTGTAGGGCGTGTAAATGTTGGAAAATCAAGTCTTTTAAATGCTTTGGTTAAACAAGAACGCAGTGTTGTAAGTTCTATTGCAGGAACTACTATAGATCCTGTTAATGAAAGTGTAGTTCATAAAGATAAAGTGATAGAATTTGTTGATACTGCAGGTATTAGAAAAAGGGGTAAAATTCAAGGACTCGAACGCTTTGCCCTGAATCGCACGGAAAAAATTTTATCTCATTCTCAAATAGCACTTTTGGTTTTAGATGCGCATGAGGGCTTTAACGAGCTTGATGAACGCATTGCTGGGCTTGTGGCTAAGCATTATTTGGGTGTGATTATTGTTTTAAATAAATGGGATAAAAGTGAGATGGATTTTGATAAGACTGTAAAAGAATTGCGTCTTGATCGTTTTAAATTTCTAGCTTACGCACCCGTGATTAGCGTATCAGCTTTAAGTGGAAAAAGGGTGCATGTTTTACTCGATAAAATTTTGCAAATTTTTGAAAATTTCACTCAAAAAATCCAAACTTCTAAGCTTAATACCTTGATAGAAAATGCCACAAGAGCACATCCTTTGCCGCATGATTATGGGAAATTGGTTAAAATTTATTATGCAGTACAATATGACTTAGCACCGCCAAAAATTGCACTTATTATGAATCGTCCTAAGGCCTTGCATTTTAGCTATAAGCGTTATTTACAAAATCAAATCAGAAAAGAATTTAATTTTGAAGGTGTGCCTTTAGTGATTGCTTCGCGTAAAAAGGGCAGTAAAGAAAATGATGAAAGCTAAAAATATCGTTTTTATAGGATTTATGGGTTCTGGAAAAAGCACTTTAGCAAGAGCTTTAGCTAAGGATTTAGATCTTGTTTTTTTAGATAGTGATTTTTTAATAGAACAAAAATTTAATCAAAAAGTCAGTGAAATTTTTGAACAAAAAGGGGAAAATTTTTTTAGAGAACAAGAGCAAAAAATGGCTGATTTTTTTAGTTCTTGTGAGAAAGCTTGTATTGCTACAGGTGGGGGTTTTGTTAATGTTTCAAATTTAGAAAAAGCAGGTTTTTGTATTTATTTAAAAGCAGATTTTGAATATTTAAAAAAGCGTTTAGACAAAGATGAAATTTCTAAAAGACCTTTATTTTATGATGAAATTAAAGCAAAAAAATTATATAATGAGCGTTTAAGCAAGTATGAACAAAAGGCAAATTTTATTTTAAATATAGAAAATAAAAATATAGATGAGCTTTTAAGCGAGATTAAAAAGGTGATAAAATGAGAGTATTAACAGGCCTTCAGCCAAGTGGCGATTTGCATATAGGTAATTATTTTGGTGCGATTAAGCAAATGGTAGATGCACAAGAAAAAAGCCAAATGTTTATGTTTATTGCTAATTATCATGCCATGACTTCTTCTCAAGATGGAGAAAAACTTAAACAAAATTCCTTAAAAGCTGCTGCGGCTTTTTTAAGCCTTGGTATAGATCCTCAAAAAAGCGTTTTTTGGTTGCAAAGTGATGTTAAGGAAGTTATGGAGCTTTATTGGATTTTATCGCAATTTACTCCTATGGGTTTATTAGAGCGTGCACATAGTTACAAGGATAAAGTTGCTAAGGGACTTAGTGCTTCACATGGGCTTTTTTCTTATCCTGTTTTAATGGCGGCAGATATTTTACTTTTTGATACACGAATTGTCCCTGTAGGAAAAGATCAAATCCAGCATGTTGAAATCGCACGCGATATTGCTTTAAAAATTAATAATGAATGGGGTGAAATTTTTACCCTTCCAGAAGCGAGAGTTAATGAAGAAGTAGCTGTGGTTGTGGGTACTGATGGAGCAAAAATGAGTAAATCTTATCAAAATACTATAGATATTTTTAGCAGTGAAAAAACCTTAAAAAAACAAATTTCTTCCATAGTTACAGATAGTACCGCTTTAGAAGATCCAAAAGATCATGAAAACTGCAATATTTTTAAAATCGCAAAGCTTTTTTTAGATGAATCAGGGCAAAAAGAATTACAAATACGCTATGAAAAAGGTGGTGAGGGTTATGGACATTTTAAAATATATTTAAACGAGCTTGTAAATGCTTATTTTAAAGAAGCAAGAGAAAAATATAATGAGCTTTTAGAAAAGCCTTCGCATTTGAAAGAAATTTTGGATTTTGGTGCGACAAAAGCAAGAAAAATCGCCCAAGAAAAAATGCAAAAAATTTATGAAAAAATCGGACTTTAAGGAGTAGAAAATGCTAGATTTAAAAAATTTGCAAAATAATTTTGATGAAGTGGCTAAAAAGTTAAAAAATAAAAAAGTTGATGAAAATATCTTAAAAAAACTTGCTGAACTTTTTGCAAGTTTAAAAAAAGAAAAAATAGCCTTGGAAGAATTTCAAGCTTTTCAAAATAAATTCAGTAAAGAGCTTGCTACAGCCGAAGATAAAGAAAGTTTAAAAGCAAAATTAAGCGAAAATAAAAGCAAAATTAATGAGCAAAGCGCTAAAGTAAATGCTTTAGAAAATGAGCTTGAGGAAATCGCTCATGCCATCCCAAATATCCCTGATGAATGTGTGCCTGTGGGTGAAGATGAAAATGAAAATGTGGAGCTTAAAAAAGTTTTAAATCCACCTAGCTTTGATTTTACTCCAAAAGAACATTTTGAATTAGGCGAGAGTTTAAATTGGCTTGATTTTATGCGTGGGGTAAAAATTTCACAAAGTCGTTTTTGTGTGCTTAAAAATGAAGGAGCTTTATTAAGCCGTGCTTTGGTAAATTATATGATAGATTTTAATAGAAGTCGTGGATTTGAATTTGTTAATGTACCTTTTTTGGTAAATGGTGCTACTATGTTTGGGACGGGTCAGTTGCCAAAATTTAAAGAAGATATGTATAAGGTAGATGATGAGGATTTGTATTTGATCTCAACTTCTGAAATTCCAGTAACCAATCTTTACAGCGGAGAAATTTTAGCGAGTGAAACTTTACCGATAAAAATGACTTGTTATAGTGCTTGTTTTAGAAAAGAAGCAGGCAGTGCAGGGCGTGATACAAGGGGTATTATAAGACAACACCAGTTTGAAAAAGTAGAGCTTGTAAGTATCACTAAACCTGAGCAAAGTGATAGTGTGTTTAATGAAATGCTTGAGTGTGCAAGTGATTTGCTGAGTTCTTTAGGTTTAGCGCATAGACATTTGATGCTTTGCACTGGAGATTTGGGTTTTAGTGCAGCAAAAACTGTAGATCTTGAAGTGTGGCTTCCAGGACAAAATAAATATCGTGAGATCAGCTCGGTTTCAAATTGTCGTGATTTTCAAGCAAGACGCGCTAAAATTCGCTATAAAAACGAACAAGGAAAAAATGAACTCGTCCACACTCTTAATGGCTCATCTTTGGCAGTAGGAAGAACCTTGGTAGCGATTATGGAAAATTATCAAGATAAAGAAGGAAAAATTCATATTCCTGATGTTTTGAAAAAATATTTTTAAAGAGTATAGATGGCTGAACAAGAAGATATAATACTAGAAAAACCCGAAGATGGCTTAAATCAACCAAGACTTGATGAGAGTTTAGAGGGATTTAAAGGGCAAGAGGGGCAAGCTCCAGAAGATGAAGAATTTGCATCATTGCCAGAAGAATTACCTCAAGAAAATAGTGAAAGTGGTTTTAAATTTACAAGAGAAAGTGCGCCTGAAGATGTATCAACTTTTGAAGAAGTTGAAAGTCAAGAGCCTACGCCTTGGTATAAAGATCGTAAGTTTATGTCTCTTGTGGGTTTATCTTTGGGGATTATTTGTATTTTAGTTTTTACACTTTTTTATTTAACTTTTAGTGAAGGAAAAATTAAACCAGATATTATAGCTTCTAAGCCTTTAGAACAACCTGTTATTATGCCTGATGAATCATATAAATACAATGATATGCAAAGAATTGATGGTATGATCCAAAAAGCAAATGCTTTATATTTAAAGGGTGAGGTTGAACAGGCTTTAAAAGTTTATGAGCAAGTTGCCGTATATAACGAATCTTTATCTAATTATAATTTAGGCGTTTCTCAAATGAATGAGAATAAATTCCAAGAAGCTTTTGAAAGCTTCAAGAAAGCTATAGCCAATGGAGAAAATCAAAGTGTAGCTGCTATCAATGCTGCTGTTTGTGCTTTAAAGCTTAATGATAAGGAAAAATTTAGATATTATATTGATTTAGCTCAAGTGTATCTTCCAAAAGAAGGAAAATCAAAATTATATGATTATTATTTAAGCTTGATTAATTATTACAAAGGATATTACCCTGAGGCCTTGCAAATGTTACAAAGAACAGATGTGGAGCCGTATTCTGATGTTGCAAAGTATTTGTCTGCTAAAATTTATGCAAAAATGGACTTTGATTCCAAGGCTATACAGCAATTAAATTCTCAAGGTAATTTTGAATCTAGTTTATCTTTAGGTCTTTTATACGCTAGAATAGGAGAATATGCTAAAGCTAAAGTCGCTTTAA
This sequence comes from Campylobacter sp. CFSAN122748, assembly GCF_045277125.1. NCBI lineage: Bacteria > Pseudomonadati > Campylobacterota > Epsilonproteobacteria > Campylobacterales > Campylobacteraceae > Campylobacter > Campylobacter sp. CFSAN122748. The sequence goes on from NZ_CP116953.1 coordinate 389,037, forward strand.
GTACAGCGATGAAAATTGAAAGAGATTTTAATCAGAGTTTAGCGGCTTTAACATTGGTTGATATTAAAACAGGAAATTATCAAGATATGTTAGCGCGCTTGCAAAATTCTTATGATAACGATAAAGATAGATATAAGATTTTAGATACTTATAAAATTCAAGTTCGTTTAAATAAGGATCTTTTTAATATAGCAGTTGCTCAAAATTCTTTTTCAAAAGATTTGCTAAAAAAACAAAAAGATCAATTCGATTTGCTTTTTTATTTTGCACCTTATCAGGTTTTTGATAGTAAGCAGGCTGCTTTATATATTAAAAAAGCTAATGTTACAGATTTCGTTGATGATAGTACTGATGCGGGAATTTATCTTAATATAAGCAAAGCTCTTTCATCTACCAATGTAAAAATTGCCAATATTATTAACTATGCATTAAATCAGAAGTTACGCCTTGCTAACCAAGAATTTCAAAAACTTATCAAGGATTATCCAGAACATAGTATTTTACATTATAATTTGGCTTTAACTTATGCCCAAATGCAAAATTATGAACTTGCTTATAAGCATTTTTCAAGTTCATATCATCTTAATCCTAAAAATTACTTAGCAGGTGCTTTTGCTATGTTTTGTGCAAAATTAATTGATATTGATACAACTAAACTTTACAATGAAATTCTTGATAATATAGCTGCTGATTCTAATTTTAAAGCTAATATGCAAAAAAGTATGTTATTTTTAGTTAATAATAATTATATTTCTATGCTTCCTTATTTAGATGAAATAAAAAAAGATACGCCTTTGAGTTTGATTTTTGAAGCTATTATTGCTAAAAATAATAACCTTAATAATCAAGTAGATGTGAAAATTGCTAAATTGCGTTCAGAGTTGCCTGAAGATATTTTGGCAAATATTTTGTATTTTAATTCTTTAAATTCAAATTTAAATATTAAAGAATATGCTCAAAATGCTCAAATTCATTTTAAAAATTTAAAACTTGATTATCGTAGTGTTTTTGGTGGGCCAAATATAGCTAGGGAATTTTATGTTAATTTAATGCATATTGCAGGGCTTTTAAATTTAGAAAGACAGAAATTTAAAGAGTTGATTAATGTTTCAGGAGCAAAAGATGAGGGTATTTTACAAACTTTAGCTTATTTGGATATTTTTACACAGCAATACGAGGAGGCTTATGCGCTTTATAATTCTTTGATTGATGATTATGGAGCTAAAGATACTAAAACTTTATTTTTAGCAGCCGTAGCAGCCGTAGGTGCAAATAATCCAAATTCAGCTATAGCGCTTTTGCAGCTTTCTAAACTTACAGATAAAAATAACAAAGAGAGTAAAGCAGCTCTTGGTATGTTGTATCAAGAAGTAAAGAACTATGAAGCTGCGATATCTCAGTATAAAACTTTACCTAATAATTTTAAGAGTGAATTTTTTACTTTTGATATTAATAACAACTAAAAATGCTTAGAAATTTCTAAGCATTTTTAGTTAAGCTTGAAGATCTAGAGTTTTTCCGCCTAGTTCATCGATGCGATCGCTAACTTTTTTAAGTGCCGCATCTATTGTATCTTGACTGATTTGAGGAAGTTCTCCACCCCACATTTTTTCTGCTTGCTCAAATCCTTTTTTCATACCTTCAAGACCTTTTTTTAATTTTTCAACATCATCGCCACCGCCTTTAATAACAAAATCCGCGATGCGATTGGCTGTATTTTCCACTCCAAAAAAACCATCTTCACTTACAAGTTGTTGAAGTTCATCTGTATTCATATCAAGTGGATTTTTGCCACTGTAGCCTAAGGATGCAAAATCAATATTTGTAAGTATAGATTTCGCAGTATCTAAATTGGCACCATTTAAAAGACTATCTAGTCCAGTTTGGGCATTGCTCGAACCTATTACAGCATTCATTGTTTGCTGTTGAAACTGAACTAGGTAAATTTGTGTAATGCCTTTTCCACCAAGTGCATTTAATTTTTCAAGGGTATTTTTATCTACATCCTTGCTAGAATTAGCACTTTGAACATTTTTGTCTTTTGTGTTTTCCTTAGCATCATCTGCCTTCTTATTGCTAACTTGTGTTTGTGCCATGCTAGCGATATTTGAAAAAGTATTCACTTGCATATTTGCTCCTTTGTGTGAGGCTTTAATTTATATCGACTTTTGACTTAAAAAATTTATAAGGACATTAAATTCCTTATTTTCAAAGGAATTTAATGTTTTATTGTAGATAATAAGTAATTTGCTCTTTATTGAGAATGCGGATAAGATTGCTAGTGCCTTCTACCCCTGTTGGAAAGCCTGCAGTTAGAAGATAGCATTTATCTTCATCCATAAAACCTTTTTCAACACTTGATCTTACAGAGTCTTTTAATAATTCTGTAAGTTCATTACTTTTGTTAACTAAAATCGCAGGATTAACTCCCCAAACTATGCTTAAAGAGTTTAAGGTTTTTTCAGAATGTCCTACTGCTATGATTTCTATATTTGGACGATATCTCGCAATCTTAATAGCAGATTTTCCGCTACTTGTTAAAGAAAAAATAGCATCAGCGTTAAGATCTGTTGCAAGATGAGCTGAAGAACGCATGATTTTATCTGTATTGTCTAAATCATTAAAATCATTAAATTTGTTATATGGATAGCGTTTTTCTGTTTCTATTATAGTTTGACACATTATATCAACAGCGTTTGCAGGATCTGTACCAACGGCACTTTCTTCACTTAGCATTACTGCATCTGTTCCATCTAGAACAGCATTTGCAACATCTGAAATTTCAGCTCTTGTGGCGGTTTTGCTTTTGGCTAATGAAAAAAGCATTTGAGTCGCAGTAATAACAGGCTTAGAGGCATTGTTTGCTTTTTGTATAATTTCTTTTTGGATATTAGGAACTTTATAATAAGGTACCTCAATACCTAAGTCTCCTCTTGCAACCATTATACCATCGCTAGATTTAATAATCTCATCAATATTTTCTACTGCATCAAATTTTTCAATTTTTGCAAAAATAGATATTTTTGCGTTATTTTGTGCTAAAATTTCACGAACTTCATCAATATCGTGCGCATTTTGTACGAAAGATATTGCTAAAAAATCTACTTCATTTTTTATACCCCAAAGTAAATCATTTTTATCTTTTTGTGTAATAACATCAATATTGATTTTAGTATTCGGAAAATTAATACCTTTATTTGAGTTTAAAAAACCATCATTTTCTATAATGGTTTCAATTTTTTGATCATCTATGTTTTCTACTTTAGCACGAATTGATCCATCATATAGATAAATATATTCATCAATTTTTAACATATCTAAAATAGATTTTTGATTGATACTGATTTTATAATGATTTTGAGCAATCTTCTCCCCTAAAATTGTTTCACGATAAAAATCAAGTCTATCACCCTTTTTTAATTCAAATGGTTCTTTAAGTTCACCTGTACGAATTTTAGGACCACTAATGTCTTGTAAAATTCCAATACGAGTATGCAATTCTTTAGCTACTCTTCTTATGGTATCTAAGTTTTTTTTATGATACTCATGTGTTCCATGAGAAAAGTTTAAACGGAAAACATTTACACCATTGATAATCATTTGGCGTAGAATTTCTTCCTTTTCACTTGCTGGACCTACTGTGGCTACAATTTTTGTTTTTTTAAGCATGGTAAACTCCTTTTGAAATTATTGTAGCTAAAAATAGAAACAAAATGATTACAATAATTCTGAAGAAAATTTATCTTCGTTAAATTCCATTCCTAGGTAATTACATATAAGCTTTGCATCTCTTTCAGCATTTCCTAAACAACTTGTTGCCCCAGGACTTGGAGTCATATTGAAAATAATACCAGGGGTTTCTGTGATGCTTGCTTCACCTAGCATTAATTCTCCTTTAGTTTTATCAATAACTTGTGGTCTTACGCCTCCAAAACCTTTCGCATAATAAATATCGCTTGCTTTAAGACTTGGGACTATTTTTTTGGCATCTTTAACAAATAAGCTTTTATCAATAAAAGGTAGTTCAAAAAGATAATTATAAAAGATGTAATTTCTAATTGTTGCATCTTTAAACATATTAAAAGTTACTTTTAAAACAGTTTTATCAAGTTTTAGTGCTTCAAAAAATTCTGGAACTGATTTTAGACCATGATAACGTTCTAGTTTTGGAATAACAAGTGCAGTAGGTCCAAAGCGAGTGTTCATATCAGCAAGCAAATCAGGATCTCCATGAAGGGCTGCAAATGGAAGTTTAGGATTTTGCACCATATAAACTTTGCCATTTAAAAGTTTTTGTTTGGTTAAATAAAAACTTCCTGCAACAGGCCAACAAGACTTATCCATACCTAAGTTCATTTTATGTGCTAAATATAAAGAGTGCGCCCCAGCATTGACAACTACGCTTTTGGCATGGTATTCTTGATGATTTGAGGTTTTTAATATAAAAATATCATCTTTTTTTTCTATGTGAATAATTTCTTGATTAAAGGCAACGAAAGTATTTTTATTTTGTTTTTGGGCTTGTTCTATTAGATTTATACTCATTTTCCCAAAATCTACAGTTGTAAAAACCTCGCCGCTTTCAACACCCATGGCACAGATATTTTCAGGTCTATCTTGATTGCAATCTTCTCCTAAAACAACCTTGGGTTCAATTTGTTTGATTTTTGCTTTATCGAAAAATTTTATATAAGGATAAAGTTCTTTAAATTCTTCATAGCGTTTTTTCATATAATCACATTCTATATCTCCAACAGCTAGAGCCATTTTTTGATGAGAAAACATGAAATTATTTTGCGCATTTTGCATGAGTCCATATTTAACTATCATATCAGCTGTTCTTTTTACTTTTCGCGCTTTTTCTAAAGTATAATTGGTTTCAATATCTCCACAATGAATGGTTTGAGAATTACTCGTTCCCTTAGAATTTAATGTTGCAGCTGTATTATATTTTTCTATCAAAGCAATATTTTTAATATTTGTATATCTTGCAAGCTCGTAAAATAATGCTGCTCCTGAAATTCCAGCTCCGATGACAAGCACATCAAATTCTTGTTGGCTCATTGTTTTTCCTTTTTTTATTTTAATAAACTTTTTTCTAAATAGAAGTTTAATTGAATTTGTTTTACAAAAAGTTAAATTTCATTAAGGTTTGATATCAATGAGAATTTTTGTAACATTTTTAATAAAGTAAATTGGGATTTTCTTTTATAATCTTTTTCATTCCTCGAAAGATTAAAAGTTTATCATAAATTGCGTGATCGAAATAATTTGCTAAAAATTGCCCATCTCCACCAGTGAAATAAAGCTTTTTATTTTGAGCGGCATCTTTTATCAGTAGGTAAATTCCTTTAAAAACACCATAACTTAAAGCATCCATGGTTTTTTGTGGGAATGCATCAAGACTAACTTGAGTGTTAAATTCACTTTTTAATCGTGGTGAAATATGGCTATAAATTTTTTTATAATTTGCAATACCTGGCAAGATAAAACCACCAAGATGTATAGAATTAGAAATAATATCAATTGTAATAGCACTACCTGCATCTACAACAACTCCATCTTCAATAGTATAACAAGCTGCTATGCGATCGATTCCTAATCCTTGATAAATTGTATCAAATAAAAAATAAGGTTCAAGATTGATAAAATTTTTTTGATTTTTTAAATGTTCTTTGAGATGTTCATTGACATTGATATAAAAAATTTTTTGTTCATTTTTAAATTCTAAAAACTGATCTATACTAAGAGTAAAATATTTGTTATCATCTAGGAAATTAGCATTTGAATTCCCAATATCACAGAGCAACATAGATATTAAATCCTTTCATTTCTAGATGATTTTTTGCTTTAGAGCAAAGAGAAGCCATACTAAAAAAATATTTGTTATTTATGTTAATTTGCTGTGCTAGATTTTCTAAAAATAAGGCATCTTTCATTAAAAATTTTGTTTTTCCTGTATACATAAAAAGAATGTTATTTTGATCTTTAGCACAAATATAACTTTTTTTTCTAGTCAACATACTTAAGTCATAGGGCTTTAAATTTAATTTTAAAGACTTTATTGTTTGTTCTAAAATTTTTATCATAGCAAATCTAAAATTTTATCTCCGTAGTAAAATTTACCATTCCCCATGAAAGAAATTTTATCAACAGCTTCTGAAAGTTTAAATACTTGTGTATTATCTAAATTTAGATTCATTTTGATAAGATAGCCTGTTTTTTCAAAAATATATAAATAATTATTGTATATATTGCTTTTTACAAAAATAGCAAATTCAAATTTTTTTTCTGCAATTTTTCTTAAGTTATAATCAGTTTTAATAATAGTGCCATCTTTTTCTAGTATAAAAATACCATCATCACTAAGTGCAACATCTTTTATGTCAGCGTCAAGATAAAGAGTTCTAGCAGGGCTTACAACAATGATTTTTTTAGCTGTTGCTGCTATAAGTTTATCTCCGATTACACTTAGATGGATTACATTGTTGAAAAAATTTTCTGCTGAAATAACCACATCTTTAATGACTTGAAGATTGTTTCTTGAAAGAATTAAAATTTTGCCATCTAGCGTTGGATATACGATGATATTGTCTAAAAATATAGGATTAGCGGTACGACTGTCTTGAGCTGGAGCTGAGGTTAGGGTTTGACTAAATTTAATACCCAAAGAACGATTTGCAAGAACTATAGTATTGTTTGCAAGTACAAGGGCTAAATCATCTCCATTAGAAGCTACTCCTACAACACTAGCGTCAAATTGAAAATTATAAATTTCATTATAAGAATTGTCAAAAATTTTTAAATTTCCATTATTATCTGCAGTAAAATATTCCCCATCTTGATAAGCTAGAAGCATATAATTTTTAGGAAGTTTAAACTTGTCTATGGAGATATTATTTTTTAAGATAGCTGTATTATTGCTAAGTTTTGCAGAAACTAGATTCCAATCAACGATTTTACTTTTTAAATTGCTATTATGACTTAAATCTCCATCGGTTTGTTTTGGTTCAAAATATTGTCTTTTGGTGCCACAAGCACATAGAAATATTAAACAAAATAGTGTTAAAAATATTTTTTTCATTGTGTAATGCCTTGATAATGTTTGAGGTTTTTAGCTATTTGATTTAAACTTGAATTTTCTTTTATCTGAGAAAGTAAAACATTAGCTTCTTCGATTTTATTTTGCTCTAAAAGTTTGTAAGCTTCTAATAATTTATCATAATTTTTTAAAAATATTGATTTATCTCCTAAAGATAATGCAATAATATTTTTAAGTAAAGTGTTTGTTTGAGCATTATTATAAATTTGTTTTAGTTCATTTTGAAAGGCTGTATTATTAAGATCATTAATATTTTCTTTTAGTAAAAAGATAGTGTAAAGATTAGTATTTTTATTTTTAAGTTGTTCTAAAAGATTTTTATTGCTAGGATCTTGTATTAGATTGGCATAAATTTCATTTGCTTCTTTTGTTTTATAATTGTTTATTTTTGAGATTATAAAATTTCCAGCAAACCAAGCAACTAAAATTATCACAACAGCAGATATATAAAATTTATACTTGCGTATAAATCTCTCTCCTTTGATAAAATTTTCTATAAATTGTTCTTCTGTGTTAAGTTCATTTTTAACAGCTTTTAAATTATCTTTTAGTCCCAAAATTTATCCTTGAAAAAATATTTTTATTTTTGTATAGAAAAATTATGATATTGTATCATATAAATTGCAAAATATCCTAAACAATTTAAAGCTTTTTATGATATAATTTTCAAAATTTTAACTTTTTTATTAAGGTTTAAGAAATGCAAATAGATGAGAAATTATTAAGTAAGCTTGAAAAATTAAGTGCTTTACAAATAACAAAAAACAGAAATGAAACCATTGCACAGTTAAGTGAAATTGTGAATTTTGTTGAAAAATTAAACGAACTTGATTTAGATTCTCAAGAGATTACTGTGAGTACTATAAAAGGTGGAGCTCCTTTGAGGATTGATGAGATAAGAAATAGCAATGTTATTGATGAGGTTTTAGATTGTGCTCCAAAAAAACAAGAACATTTTTTTGTTGTTCCTAAAATCATAGAATGATTAACTTAGCATTTAGTGCTTATTTGTAGAATAAATTTAAAACAAAAAAATCAGAGAGTGATTGAAATGAATTTTTATTGGTTTGATGCTTTTATTTTAGGATTTACCTTGCTTTTAGGGCTTAAGGGTATTATCAATGGTTTGATAAAAGAAATTTTTGGACTTTTGGGTATTATTGGTGGTGTTTTTATTGCTTCAAAATATGCAACTCAAGCAGCTGAATTTATACAAAGTACTTTTTATAAGATAGAAAATCAAAGCTTAGCTGGATTTGCTGGATTTTTGGCCATATTAATTATTTTTTGGATAGTTTGTTTATTGGTGGGTAATTTTCTTTCTAAGTTGATTAAATTAAGTGGCCTAGGTTTTTTAGATCGTATTGGTGGCTTTATATTTGGCGGAGCAAAAATCTTTTTAATTTTTGCAATTTTGGTTTTTTGTGTAGCAAGAATCGATTTTTTAAATGATAAATTAGATAATTTTGCTAAAAATAGCTATACTTTAAATTTGCTTAAAGAAACTGGATCTTTTATTATGAATCAACCTTTAACAGAAAATAGTCTAGATCATGCTAATGAAAAGTTGCAAGATATTGTAAGTGATTTAAACAATACTCAAAAAGGGGAGTGATATGCTGATAGAAAATGTGGAATATGATGTTTTACTTGAGAGGTTTAAAAAAATATTAAGACAAGGCGGACTTAAATATACTAAGCAAAGAGAAGTGCTTTTAAAAACTCTTTATCACAGTGATACTCATTACACACCCGAAAGTTTATATATGGAAATCAAACAAGCTGAACCTGATTTAAATGTAGGAATTGCAACTGTTTATCGTACTTTAAATTTGCTTGAAGAAGCAGAAATGGTAACTTCCATTTCTTTTGGTTCGGCAGGTAAAAAATACGAGCTTGCCAATAAACCTCACCATGATCATATGATATGTAAAAATTGCGGAAAAATTATAGAATTTGAAAATCCTATTATAGAAAGACAGCAAGCCTTGATTGCAAAAGAACATGGTTTTAAACTTACAGGGCATTTGATGCAGCTTTATGGTGTTTGTGGTGATTGTAATAATCAAAAAGCAAAGGTAAAAATATAAATGTTTGATAATATTTTAGAGCAGCAAAGAATAGAAAAAGCTAAGGAATTAAAAAATTTAGGGATCAATCCTTATCCTCATTTTTTAGAAAAAGAAATGTCTTTAAAGACTTTTAAGGATAAATTTTCTTATATTTTAGAGCAAGTTGAAAAAAGAGATGAAAGTGTCAATGCTGTTGTTGCAGGACGTTTGAAACTTTTGCGTATAGCTGGGAAATCGATTTTTGCAAACATTGAAGATGAGGATACAAATTTACAAATTTATTTTAGTAAAGATAGCGTAGGTGAAGAACTTTATGCGATTTTGAAAAAGAATTTAGAAGTAGGTGATATTGTTTTGGCTAAAGGTTTTCCTTTTGTAACTAAAACAGGTGAGTTTAGTTTGCATGCAAGCGAAGTAAAACTCGCTACAAAAGCTATTGTTCCTTTACCTGAAAAATATCATGGATTAACAGATATTGAGCAAAGATATCGTAAACGTTATGTTGATATGATAATGAATGTCGAAGTTAGAAAAGATTTTTTAGTGCGTTCTAAAGTGGTGAGTTTAATCCGTCATTTTTTTGAAAATAAAGGCTTTTTAGAAGTAGAAACTCCTATGATGCATCCGATTGCAGGTGGAGCAAACGCTAAGCCTTTTGTAACTTTTCATAATTCTTTGGGCGTAGAAAGATTTTTAAGAATTGCTCCAGAACTTTATCTTAAAAGACTTATAGTAGGTGGTTTTGAGGCGGTTTTTGAAATCAATCGTTGTTTTAGAAACGAAGGTATGGATTTAACTCATAATCCCGAATTTACAACTATAGAATTTTATTGGGCCTATCATAATTATAAAGATTTAATGGATTTAACCGAAGAACTTTTTGCTTTACTTTTAGATAAACTTAATTTGGGAAAAACAATAGAATTTGATGGAAAAATGATAAATTTTTCCAAACCTTTTGAAAGAATAACCTATAAAGACGCACTTTGTAAGTATGGTGGTTTAGATAGGGATTTAATCGAAGATAAGGAAAAAATTCTTACTAAATTAAAAGCAGATGGTTTTGAAGCGAATGAAAAGCTTGAACTTGGACATTTGCAAGCTGAACTTTTTGACAATTATGTGGAAGAAAAATTGATCAATCCTACTTTTGTGATTGATTTTCCTATTTCCATAAGTCCTTTATCAAGACGTAGCGATGAGGATTCTCAGATTGCTGAGAGATTTGAGTTGTTTATTTGTGGAAGAGAATTGGCAAATGGTTTTAATGAGCTTAATGATCCTCTTGATCAATATGAGAGATTTTTAAAACAAATTGAAGCTAAAAATGCAGGCGATGAAGAGGCTTGCGAAATGGATGAAGATTTTGTAAATGCTTTGGGTTATGGAATGCCTCCAACGGCAGGGCAGGGTATAGGCATAGATAGACTTGTTATGCTTTTGACAAATAAAAAATCTATTCGAGATGTGATATTGTTTCCTGCAATGCGTCCATTAAAATCAGAACTAAAGGAGAAAGAATGAGTTTAGAAATGTTTGATAAAGAAATTTTTGATTTAACAAACAAAGAGTTAGAGCGTCAATGCGAAGGTCTTGAAATGATAGCGAGTGAAAATTTCACTTTACCTGAAGTAATGGAAGTTATGGGAAGTATCTTGACGAACAAATACGCAGAAGGTTATCCAGGTAAAAGATATTATGGTGGTTGTGAATTTGTTGATGAGATTGAAACTCTAGCTATTGAAAGATGTAAAAAACTTTTTAATTGTAAATTTGCTAATGTTCAGCCTAATTCAGGTTCTCAAGCTAATCAAGGTGTTTATGCGGCTTTGATTAATCCAGGTGATAAAATTTTAGGAATGGATTTAAGTCATGGTGGACATTTAACTCATGGTGCAAAAGTAAGTTCTTCGGGTAAAATGTACGAAAGTTGTTTTTACGGCGTAGAACTTGATGGAAGAATTGATTATGAAAAAGTAAGAGAAATTGCTAAAAAAGAAAAGCCAAAATTAATAGTTTGTGGAGCTAGTGCTTATGCAAGAGTGATTGATTTTGCTAAATTTAGAGAAATCGCTGATGAAGTAGGCGCCTATCTTTTTGCTGATATAGCACATATTGCAGGTCTTGTTGTAGCAGGCGAACATCCAAGTCCTTTTCCACACGCTCATGTAGTAAGTTCAACTACGCATAAAACTTTGCGTGGCCCAAGAGGTGGTATTATTATGACAAATGATGAAGAGCTTGCTAAAAAAATTAATTCTGCCATTTTTCCAGGTATTCAAGGTGGTCCTTTGATGCATGTAATTGCTGCAAAAGCAGTAGGATTTAAATTTAATCTTAGCGATGAGTGGAAAGTTTATGCAAAACAAGTAAGAACCAATGCTCAAGTTTTAGCTAATGTTTTAATGGATAGAAAATTTAAACTTGTTAGCGATGGAACGGATAATCACCTTGTTTTAATGAGTTTTTTAGATCGTGAGTTTAGCGGAAAAGATGCAGATTTAGCTCTTGGAAATGCAGGTATTACTGCAAATAAAAATACCGTTCCAGGAGAGATTAGAAGTCCTTTTATCACAAGTGGATTAAGACTTGGAACTCCAGCCCTTACTGCCAGAGGTTTTAAAGAAAAAGAAATGGAAATTGTGTCAAATTATATTGCAGATATTTTAGATGATGTTAATAATGAAAAATTACAAAAGAATATTAAACAAGAATTAAAAAAACTTGCAAGTAATTTTATTATTTATGAAAGGGCTATGTTTTGATTTCACCAATGGATATGTCGCTAATTAAAATAATTGGCGATCATTATTATATAAGACGCGATAAAATTGTAAATAAAATTACACATAGAGGTCGCTTATTTTTTGATAAATTTGAAAGAGTTGATGCTCCTTTAAATTTAAATGTCATGAGAGAACACGCTGCTAAAAAAATTGTTGTCGCTCATGATTTAATAACAAAAGATAATAAAGTAGAAAATATTGTCTTTGATTATAATGGTTTTAATGCTGAAAGATTTTATCACCGTGCACAACTTATTTTAAGAGAAGAAGGTTTTATAAATTTCACAGCCTATAAGACTAAAACTCCAGGACATTTACATCTTTATATTCACAAAGGACACACGGCGTTAAACGAAGGTTATTCTTTAGCGTCTAAACTTTCAATGATGTTTGCAAGTAAAATGCCAGTAGAATGGAAGGTGTTTCCTAGTATGGATGTACCTAGGGAATTTAATATTTTAATATTGCCTTATGAGGTTTATCAAAAAGAACGAGGAAGTTCTTGGTCTAAGCATATGTAAGAAAGGACAAATTATGGAAAATCAAAAAAATGAATTTGATGATATTATTTTAGAAAAAAGTAATAAAAGTGAAAAAGTAAAAAAAATTCTTTTACGAGTTATTGCTTTAGTTATTTTGTTTTTAGCTATCATGATAGTTATGAAGCTTATTAATGGTAGTGGTGATGAAAATACGCAAAATCAAAGTGTATTGCCAAGTGAACCTATAGCAACTCAAGACAATAACAATGATACTTCTTTTGAAAGTATGCCAATTACAGATAATACTTCAGCAGAAGATCAATTTGAGGCATTAAGAAAACAATTTCAAGATGAACAAAATACAACTCAAAATACAACAGCCTCTAGTTCAAATAACAATGATAGTACAAATTTTGCTATGCCTGATCAAGAAGTTCCAGCAGAACCAACAGCAGCTACTTCGGAAAATACCGCTCCGCAAGCAAGTGCTCCCAAACAAGAAGTAAAACAAACTGTAAAACCTAAAGAAGAAGCAAAAAAACAAATAGCTGTAAAAAAAGAAAAAGAAAGTGCAAAACAAACCCCTAAAAAAGAACAAAATGCAAATGATTTATTTAAAAATGTTGATGCTAAACCTGTACATCCAAGTGGTTTAGCATCGGGTATTTATGTGCAAATTTTCTCAGTAAGTAATTTGGATCAAAAATCAAAAGAACTTGCTTCTGTAAAGCAAAAAGGTTATGATTATAAACTTTATAAAACTACAGTTGGAGGTAAAGAAATTACCAAGGTTTTAATAGGACCATTTGAAAAGGCAGATATTGCAGCAGAACTTGCTAAAATCCGTAAGGATATTGCAAAAGATGCTTTTTCTTTTACTTTAAAATGAAATTTTTAGCAGTTATAGGCGATCCTATTTCTCACTCTAAATCGCCTAGAATGCATAATAATGCTATTAAAGCCTTAGGGCTTGATAGCATTTATACACGCTATCATTTAAGAAATGCTAACTGTTTAAGAGAAGATTTTTTTAAATTAGGACTTAGTGGAGCTAATATTACTTTGCCTTTTAAGGAAAAAGCTTTAGATATTGCTGATGTGAAGGATGATTTTGCTAGAAATATTGGCTCTGCAAATACTTTATGCTTAAAAGAAGATAAAATTTACGCTTATAATACTGATGCTTTAGGTTTTTTAGAAGCTATTAAGGATTTTGATAATATAAAAAAAGCTTTGATTTTGGGTGCTGGAGGTACAGCTTTGGCGCTTGCTTATGCATTAAAACAAAAAGGCGTAGAAGTGTATATAGCTAATCGTAGTAAAGAAAGATTTAAAGATTTTTTAGCTTATCCAACTTATCTTTATAAAAACTTGCAAGATTTTGACTTTGATTTGGTTATAAATTCAACTTCTGCTGGATTAAAAGATGAAAATTTACCTTGTGATAGAGAGCTTTTAGATAGAATTTTACCTAAAGCTAAATTTGCTTTTGAGGTAATTTATGGCAGAGAAACACCTTTTTATAGATTATGTAAAGAGTATCATTTAAAAATTAAAGATGGACTTGATATGCTTTTATGGCAAGGAGTTTTTGCTTTTGAACTTTTTTTTGAAATACAAGATAAAAGAGAGATGATAAAAAATGCAATGCAACAGGCATTGATTTTAAAGTAGAATGATAGTTATTTTTCTTGTATAAGAAAATCTTATTTTTTGTGTGAGAAAGTTTAATTTTCCCACAAGTTTTATCATTCAAATATTTCTACCCCATCTTGATTTTTACTTTGATTATTTTGATTTGTTGAAGATGGATTTGTAGGAATATTTTGTGTAGGCGTGTTTTCAATTGTATTATTTTGATTAGAATTTGTTTGAGGTAAGCTTTCTTCAAAGGTAGCATCGCCATCAAAACTATTAAAACCACTGTTTGTATTAGGTATAGTTTTGCCTATGTCTGTTGCTTTTGGTAGATTGTTATAAAGTGTATTTAATGTATTTTTATAAAAAGCTAAAAAACTTTTATCAATTTCAAAAGCAGGTTGCTCTAAACCTTTATTGAGTTGAGTTGGTACGGTAGAGATAGTAGTTTTAAACATATTAACCCCATCATCATTTTTAATAGGATAGTTAAGCGCAACTAAAGAATCTAGTTTAGTGCTACTTGAAAGATTGGTTGAATTTTGTGGATTGTGTGCATCTATAAAATCTATTTTACCTTTAAAATTTATACCTAAATTGGATTTTACATAATCTCCACTCATAAAATTGCTTGTTTTTTGTGCATTTTTTTCTTCCGTATAAATACTGATTGAACTTTTAAGAGTGTAGTCTGGATTAGTAGTAACTATTTTATAGCCTTTTAGTTGAGCGATGGTTTTGATCTGCTCTTCTAAATTTTGTTTTAAAAGATCAATTTCTTTTTCTATGCGAATTTTAAGCACTGAATTTTCAAAATAATCAGAATAATTGTTATTTTGTTCTATATTAATAGGCTCAAGAGCAATGCTTACTCCAGAATCAATAGGTTCAACCTTTGTTGGAACTTGGGGTTTAAAATTTGGCATAGAAACATTGACAAAATTACTGCTTGTACCCCCACAAGCTGCTAAAATTAACATACTACTAGCAAGTAAAATATATTTTTTCATTTTTTACCTTTATTTAATGTGTTTGTGTTAATTATAGCAAGTTAAAGTTTTTTTGTTATATTTTTATAAAAGAACATTAGGAAAGATATATGGAATTTTGGCAGCATATTTATTCAAATTTTAATGTTATAGCTTTTAGCATCTTTGGCTTAAAGGTGCATTGGTATGGCATTATGTATGTTATAGCTTTGCTTTTGGCTTTGCTTTTGGCTAAATTTTTTGTAAGAAAATTTCAACTAGACATTAATGAAAAACATTTGGATAGTTATTTTATATGGGTTGAAATAGGGGTTATTTTAGGTGCAAGGCTTGGATATATTTTGATTTATGATGCAAATACTATGTATTATATTACTCATCCTTGGCAAATTTTTAATCCTTATATTAATGGTGAATTTGTAGGTATTCGAGGTATGAGTTATCATGGAGCAATTATAGGATTTTTGATAGCTACTTTATTGTTTTGTAAAAAATATAAAACAAATCCTTGGATTTTTCTTGATTTGGTTGCTTTAAGTGTTCCATTGGCTTATGTTTTTGGTCGTATAGGAAATTTTTTAAATCAAGAGCTTTTTGGTCGCATTACAAATGTGCCTTGGGGAATTTATGTTGATGGAGTATTGCGCCATCCATCGCAACTTTATGAAGCATTTTTAGAAGGTATTGTTGTTTTTATTATAGTTTATTTAGCAAGATTTAAGCAAAGTTTTCAAGGGGAATTGATTCTTGTGTATGCTGGTGCTTATTCATTGGCAAGATTTATATGTGAATTTTATCGCGAGCCTGATTTTGGTATAGGTTTTGTTTTATGGGGTATGAGCATGGGGCAAATTTTAAGTTTTATAATGTTTATAACAGCTTTGTTAGTTTATATTTGTATAAAGTTTAAAAAAGTAAATATTTAATCTATCTTAAAGACTTTTGTAATATAATGAAATGGATTTTTTTAATTTCTTTTTACAAAGGAGTAAAGATGCGTGAGCTTATCGAAGGTTATTTGGGTAAGAGCATTGAGGGCAAAAAAAGTAAAATGCCTGCGAAATTAGACTTTATCCAAAGCGCCTCAGGGCTTTTTTTAGGTCTTTTTATGTGGGTGCATATGCTTTTTGTTTCTACAATTTTAGTCAGTGAGGATTTTTTTAATTCTGTGGTACATTTTTTAGAATTAAAATTTGTTTACGATAATCCTGTTATGAGTTATCTTACTTCATTTTTAGCCGCCTGTGTTTTAGTGGTTTTTTTCGTTCATGCTTTACTTGCAATGAGAAAATTTCCTATTAATTACCGTCAGTATCAAATACTAAGAACACACAGTAAAAAAATGAATCACAGCGATACTTCGTTATGGTGGGTTCAAGCTTTTACAGGTTTTATTATGTTTTTCTTAGGTTCTGCTCATCTTATTTTTATTGTAACCAATGCAGATAAAATCAGCGGCGATATGTCAGGAGATAGGGTTGTAAGTCATTTTATGTGGCTTTTTTATGCTGTTCTTTTAGTCTGTGTTGAACTTCATGGAAGTATAGGGCTTTATAGACTTTGTGTTAAATGGGGTTGGTTTGAAGGAAAAAATGTAAAAGAAAGTCGCAAAAAGCTTAAAACTGCTAAATGGATAATCAGTATTTTCTTCCTAGTTTTAGGTGTGTTAAGTCTTGCAGCATTTATAAAAATAGGTTATGAAAACTACCAAAATCAAACCCAAACTACTGCGATGATAAAAAACTACAATGGAGCAAATTATGAATATACAATATAGTGATGCTTTAGTAATAGGCGGAGGATTAGCAGGTCTTAGAGCGGCTATTGAAGTAGCAAAGAGTGGCCAAAGTGTAACACTTTTAAGTATTTGTCCAGTGAAGCGTTCTCACTCTGCAGCGGTGCAAGGAGGTATGCAGGCAAGTTTAGCAAATGGGGCAAAAGGTGAGGGTGATAATGAAGATCTTCACTTCGCAGATACAGTAAAAGGAAGTGATTGGGGCTGTGATCAAGAAGTAGCAAGAATGTTTGCTCAAACTGCGCCAAAAGCAGTGCGTGAGCTTGCGGCTTGGGGTGTGCCTTGGACTAGAGTTACTAAAGGTCCAAGAACTGTTGTAATCAATGCACAAAAAACTGTGATTGAAGAAAAAGAAGAAGCGCACGGGCTTATTAATGCTAGAGATTTTGGTGGAACTAAAAAATGGAGAACTTGCTATATCGCAGATGCAACAGGGCATTGTATGCTTTATGGTGTAGCAAATGAAGCTATTAAACATCAAGTAAAAATTATTGATAGAATGGAAGCAGTAAGAATTATCCATGATGGTAAAAAATGCTTAGGTGTGATTGCTAGAGATTTAACCAATGGACAACTCATTGCTTATATCGCAAGAGGAACTATGATAGCAACAGGGGGCTATGGTAGAATTTATAAACAAACTACAAATGCGGTAATTTGCGAAGGAACAGGTGCGGCTATCGCTCTTGAAACGGGACTTTGTAGACTTTCTAATATGGAAGCAGTGCAATTTCACCCAACTCCTATTGTGCCAAGCGGTATTTTGCTTACTGAGGGTTGTCGTGGCGATGGCGGAATTTTACGTGACGTGGATGGATATCGTTTTATGCCTGATTATGAGCCAGAGAAAAAAGAACTTGCAAGCCGTGATGTGGTAAGTCGTAGAATGATGGAGCATATTCGTAAAGGTAAAGGTGTAAAAAGTCCTTATGGAGATCATTTATGGCTTGATATTTCTATACTAGGTCGTGCGCATGTGGAAAAAAATCTTCGCGATGTGCAAGATATTTGTAAAACTTTTAATGGTATTGATCCAGCAGATGAAGGTCCAAAAGGTTGGGCTCCAGTTCTTCCAATGCAGCATTATTCTATGGGTGGAATTAGAACTAAACCAACGGGTGAAAGTCAATGGCTAGAAGGACTTTTTGCTTGTGGAGAAGCAGCTTGCTGGGATATGCACGGATTTAATCGTTTAGGTGGAAATTCATGTGCTGAAACTGTTGTAGCAGGTATGATAGTGGGAGATTATTTTGCAGATTATTGTAAAAATAATGGTGAAGTAATTGACACAAATGTAGTAAAAGACTTCTTAACTAAAGAGTATCAATATTTAAAATCTTTAGTAGATAAAGAGGGTAAACATAATGTTTTTGAAATTAAAAATAGAATGAAAGAAATTATGTGGGATAAGGTAGCCATCTTTAGAACAGGTGAAGGTTTGAAAGAAGCAGTAGATGAACTTGAAAAACTTTATAAAGATTCTCAAGATGTTAAAGTACATTGTAAAGAACTTGATTGTGCAAATCCAGAGCTTGAAGAAGCGTATAGAGTACCAAGAATGTTAAAAATAGCACTTTGTGTAGCTTATGGAGCGCTTTTAAGAACAGAAAGTCGTGGGGCGCATTATAGGGAAGATTATCCAAAAAGAGATGATTTAAATTGGATGAAAAGAACCAATACTTTTTGGGTAGAAGGCGAAACATTACCACGCATAGAATATGAAGAGCTTGATATTATGAAAATGGAAATTCCACCAGCATTCCGTGGATATGGAGCTAAAGGAAATATTATAGAAAATCCTTTAAGTGAAAAACGCCAAGCTGAAGTGGATGCAATACGTGAAAAAATGGAAGCTGAAGGCAAAGGTCGTTATGAAATTCAAAACGCTTTAATGCCTTATGAATTACAAGCTAAATATAAAGCACCAAACCAAAGAATAGGAGTTGATTATGAGTAGAAAATTGACAATAAAGGCATTTAAATATAATCCTTTAAGCAAAATTTCTAAACCACATTTTGTGACTTATGAGCTTGAAGAAACTCCTTTTATGACGGTTTTTGTATGTTTGACTTTGATCCGTGAAAAAATGGATGCGGATCTGAGTTTTGACTTTGTTTGTCGTGCAGGGATTTGCGGATCTTGTGCAATGATGATTAATGGAGTGCCAAAACTTGCTTGTAAAACTTTAACTAAAGATTATCCTGATGGAGTGATAGAGCTTATGCCTATGCCTGCATTTAGGCATATTAAAGATTTAAGCGTGAATACAGGCGAGTGGTTTGAAGACATGTGTAAGCGTGTTGAAAGCTGGGTGCATAATGAAAAAGAAACTGATATTTCTAAACTTGAAGAACGCATTGAGCCAGAAGTTGCGGATGAAACTTTTGAACTTGATCGTTGTATAGAGTGTGGAATTTGTGTAGCTTCTTGTGCAACTAAACTTATGCGCCCAAATTTCATAGCTGCTACAGGACTTTTAAGAACAGCTAGATATTTACAAGATCCGCATGACCATAGAAGTGTGGAAGATTTTTATGAATTAGTAGGCGATGATGATGGTGTTTTTGGTTGTATGTCATTGCTTGCTTGTGAAGATAATTGCCCTAAAGAATTACCTTTGCAAAGTAAAATCGCTTATATGAGAAGACAACTTGTCGCTCAAAGAAACAAATAAATCTTTCCCCTTTTTAAGGGGAAGATTATGAAAGAATTATTCCAAAAAATTTGGCAAAATGAACTTCAATTTTTAAATTTTGATGCTAAATTTCAAGATAAAAGCAAACTTGATACGGCCGAGTGTGCGATTATTTTAAGTGTCAATAAAGACAATTATGAAAGATATTTTCTCTTAAAAGAATTTCAAGAGCTTTGCAAAAAAAATGATTTAAGAGTGGATATTTTTAGTATACAAAATGCTCAAATTTGTATTTTAAATTTTTTTAAATCAGGTTTTATTTCAAAGCAAGATTTGCTTAAGGCTCTAAAAATTTTAGAAAAAATTTCAAAAAATACCGAAATGCTTGATTTTATTTCACAAGAAAAAGTTCAAAGTATAGATCAAAAAGCTTTATTTCAAAATGATTTTAAAGAATTAAACACCATTAATTTAGAGCTTCAAAAGCTAAGTTTTGATGAAAATTTAAAATCAAGACTTCAAAAAACTTTGGAAAAATTTCAAAATTTAGAGTTTAATATAGCCATCACTGGCGTGATGAATGCAGGAAAATCAAGCCTTTTAAATGCTCTTTTAAAAGAAGATTTTTTAGGCGTTTCAAACATACCTGAAACAGCTAATTTAACAGTATTAAGTTATGGTAAGAGCGAAGAAGCAAAGATATATTTTTGGGATAAGAAAGAATGGCAAAATATACTTGAAAGTTCGCACTTTAATGCAGATTTAAAAGAATTTATTGACAAGCTGGATAAGAGTGTAAATATAGAGGATTTTATCAAAGTTAAACCTTTAATACAAAATATCGCACTTTGTGAGCTTAAAGATTTCAGTTCAGCTAAAAATAAAATTTCAGCTTTAATTAAAAAAATAGAAATTAAAAGTCATTTAGAATTTTTAAAAAATAATATTTCCATAGTTGATACTCCAGGACTTGATGATGTTGTAGTTCAAAGAGAAATTGTTACAAATGAGTATCTTAGAGAAAGTGATTTTTTAATTCATTTAATGAATGCTTCTCAAAGCTTGACTCAAAAAGATGCAGACTTTTTGGTGCATTGTCTTTTAAATTCAAGGCTGAGTAAGTTTTTAATTGTTTTAACTAAAGCGGATTTGTTAAGCAAAAAGGATTTAGAAGAAGTCATTGTTTATACCAAGGAAAGCTTAAAATCAAGACTTGTGGATTTAGATGAAAATTTAGTGGAAAAGATTGATTTTTTATGTGTGAGTGCTAAAATGGCAAGTGATTTTTATAAAGGTTTAGCGTCTAAGGAAAGCTTGCAAAAAAGTGGTATGCAAGAATTTGAAAACTATCTTTTTAACGAGCTTTACGCGGGAGAAAAAAGTAAGATTGCCTTAAGAGCTTACAAAAAAGAATTGCATTTAGAGCTTAAAAATATTCTAAGCGAATATGAAATGCAAAATCGTCTTATTAAGGAGAATAAACAAGGTGTAAGTGAAGAAAATCAAAAGCTTTTACTTGAACTTCAAAAGCAAAACACCTTATTAAAAGAAGCACAAGATGAAATTTCAAATTCCATTGCAAAACTTAAAAATATAGATAGTGGCATAGATAATCTTGTTTTACTTTTGGCTAAAAAATTAAAAGAACGCTTGATAGATGAGTTTAAATATTTAAAAAATAATGCACAAAAGCTTAATCTTTCTCGTATTTTAAATATAGTTGATATTACCACAAAAGATGGGATTAATGATATTTTAAGAGAAATTAAATTTGAAAATATTAAAAAAATCGAGGAGCTTAAAACAAATTTATCTTTAAAATATGATTTTTTAAAAGATGATTTTGACAATGGTTTTGAAGGTTTTAAAGATGGAATTTCAAAAAATATAGATAGTATTTTTCAAAGCGAAAAATTTGCACTTTTAAGATTGAAAATTGAAAAATTAAGCAATCTAAAATCAAATTTATATGAGCTTGAAACGAATTTAGATACGGTTATTTTTGATACTTTTAAAGAATTTAAAATGAGTGAAATTTTAAATTCTTTAAATATCAATGGAGCATTTTTTGAGTTTTTAAATGATAAATTAAAACATTATGAAAAAAATCAAAAATCAAAATTAGAAAGTCTTGAAAAAGTTTTACAGAGTCTGAAAAATCAAGATGTTAATATTTTAAATTCTTTTGAAGAAAATTTAGAAAAAATTGAAAAATTAAAACAACTTGAAATGGGGCTTTTAAATGCAGATTAATCTTTTAAATGATTTTATAAAAGCCTATGAAAATACCTATAGTGTGAGTTTTGATGACAGTTTTAAAGGGCGTATTCAAGAGCTTTGTAAGGAACTTAATGAGCCTTTTATGCACGCAAGTTATGCTTTAGAAAATGAATTAAAAGAGCTTGTGTTTTCTTTGGATAAGAATGTTAATATCGCTATTATAGGGCAGTTTTCAAGTGGTAAATCAAGTTTGCTAAATTTGATCTTAGGGCGTGATTGTTTGCCTATGGGTGTTGTTCCTGTTACTTTTAAACCTACTTTTTTACGCTATGCAAAAGAATATTTTTTAAGAGTAGAATTTGAAGATGGAAGTGATATTATCACAAATATAGAAAAATTAGCCTTTTATACGGATCAAAGAAATGAAGTAAAACAAGCAAAAAGTTTGCATATTTTTGCACCTATTCCTTTACTTGAAAAAATTACTCTTGTAGATACTCCGGGTTTAAATGCAAATGAAAATGATACTTTAACAACTCTTGATGAGCTTAAAAATATTCATGGAGCGATTTGGTTAAGTTTGATTGATAATGCAGGCAAAAAAAGTGAAGAAGATGCCATAAAAGCAAATTTAGAACTTTTAGGAGAAAATAGCATTTGTGTATTAAATCAAAAAGATAAATTAAGCGCAGAAGAGCTAGATAATGTTTTAAATTATGCAAAAAGTGTGTTTTTAAAATATTTTAATGAGCTTATTGCTATTTCTTGCAAAGAAGCTAAAGATGAGCAAAGCTATGAAAAATCTAATTTTCAATCTTTGCTTGATTTTTTAACTCAGCTAGATACAACAGCTTTAAAAGAAAAATTTGTTAAAAGAAAAATTTTAAATTTATGCGAAATTTTAGAAGATGAAAACCAACTTTTTGTAGGTATTTTTGATCGTTTATTAAATCAATTTCAAAGTTATGAAAAGCATTTACTTTTAGCGTATGAAAATTTTTTAAAAGAGATTGAAATTTTAAATCATCAGATTTTAGAACAGCTTAAAAGCATTAGCGAAAGAATTTCTAGTGAAATTTTTGCAAGTGTTAAGGAAAAAGATGCTTATTTTTACAAAGAAAGCAAAGGATTTTTAAAGAAAGATTTATACACAAGATATGATTATAAAGCGCCTTATATTTCAAGCGACGATGCTTTTTTGGCGATGTTTTATAATAGTGATGTGATGAGTAAAGAGTTTAAAAAAATCAAAAATGAACTTTATAAATCTTTTGAAGAAATCAAGATGAAATTAAAAGATTTTATAAACATACTTGAAAGAGAAATTTTGCTTTTTAAAGCAGAATTTTCAAACATACAAAAAGATCACATTTTCCAAAGTGATAAAAATTTTAGCGAATTAAGAGCTTTTTGCAATGCAAGTGATGAGTACTTTTTGAAAGATTTTAAAGAGCTTTTATTTAAAAGTATTTTAGAACTTGATTTATTTTTTGAAAAATTAAATCTTAAGGCTTTTACAAATTATGAAAATGCTACAAAACTAAGCCTTGCATTTTTTAGTCGTAAAATCAATGAAAGCCGTGTTCTTTATGAGCTTGATAGTTCTGAATTTGTACTTTTTTATCCTAAAAAAAGTGAAATTTATGAAAGAGTTTTAAATGAATTAAATGTTTATGAGTTTGAAGCTTTGCTTATTAATAAGCCTATTTTGACAAAAATTGCAAAAAATTTTTTAGAACAAAGTCAAATTTTAATCCAAGAAAAAAGTAAATTTTTAGATCTTAAAAAAGCAGAACTTCAAAAAAGAAGAGCACAGATTTTAAATGTTAGAGAAAATATAAAGGAAGATTAATGAGAATATTTTTAGCTTTATTTTTATTTTTTAATTCATTATTTGCATTAAGTGAGCTAGAAGAGGGTTTAAAACTTTACGAGGCAAATAAATTTGATAAAGCTTATGAAATTTTTAAAAGTCTTTGTGAAAAAGATATTTCTAAAGCTTGTTTTTCTTTAGCTTTTATGCATGAGAGTGCTAAGGGTGTGAGCAAGGATTTAAATCAAGCTTATAAATTTTATGATAAAGCTTGCAAATTAGGTTTAGCAAATGCGTGTTCTAATATGGCTTTGCTTTTGCAAAATCAAGGTTATAAAAATGAAGCTCTTTTGGCTTTTAATAAAGCTTGCACTTTAGGAGAATCGTTAAGTTGTAATAATATAGCTTTATTTTATGAAAAAGAAAAAGATGGACAAATGGCCTCAAATTTTTATAAAAGATCTTGTGATTTAAAAAATACAAGAGCTTGCTATCAATTAGGATCTTTATATGATAAAGGAGAGCTTGTTAAGGCAAGTGTAAAATCTGCCCTTGCTTTTTATTCTAAATCTTGCACTTTAGGTTTTGGTGAGGCTTGTTATTTGTTAGGACGCTATAATCAACTAGAAAAACAAGATTTAACAAAGGCAAAAAGATATTTTGGTATGGCTTGTGATCAAAAACATCAAGAAGCTTGTGCAGCTTATAAAGAACTTAATTCTAAAGATATAGAGCTTTATTAAAAGTTCTATTTTCATTACTTTCAAAGATATACTTAAATAAAATTAAGAATAACACAAAATTTATCGCTTTTTAAAGTTAAATTTATATTAATAGGACTAATATAGTCTTGTTTAAATTATTATCAAGGAGAAGTAATGCAAGACAATATTATTGATCGCAGAAGCTTTTTTAAACTAGGGCTTCTAGGTGGTTCTGTAGTAGCAGCTAGCACTATAGGTGGCAGTGCTGTTTTAAAGGCAGCAGAACTTACGCATTCGCATCAAGCTTCACAAGGAAAATCAAATAAAATTAGAGGTAGAATGTTTTTTCAAACTCAAACTGAATTTGATACCTTAAGTGCAGCCTGTGAAAGAATTTATCCTAAAGATGAGCAAGGAGAAGGAGCTATAGGTTTAGGCGTGCCTTATTTTATCGATAATCAGCTAGCTAGTGCTTATGGTTATAATGATAGAGAATATATGCAAGGGCCTTTCATGGAGGGCAAAGCCGAACAAGGCTATCAAACTCCTATGCAACGCAAAGATATTTTTTTAGAAGGCGTGCATGCTCTTGAAGAAAATGCTCAAAAGCGTTATAAAAAATCTTTTTCTTTGCTTAAAGGTGGAGATCAGGATAAAATTTTAAGCGATTTTGAAAAAGGAAAAATTCAAACTACGGGTTTTAAATCTTCTTATTTTTTCACTCTTTTAAGAGATATGACAGTAGCTGGAGTTTTAGCTGATCCAATTTATGGCGGAAATGATAATAAAAATGGTTGGAGAATGATGCAATATCCAGGCGCACAAATGAGCTATGTGGATAAAATTGCAAGTGATGAATTTTTTAACATTGAACCTATGAGTTTAGCAGATATGGAGAGTTAAAATGGCTGAAGTATTAAAAAAAGTAGATGTGGTAACAGTTGGGGCAGGATGGACTGGAGGTATAGTGGCTGCAGAGCTTACTAAAGCAGGTTTGAATGTACTTAGTTTAGAACGCGGACATATGCAAAGTACTGAAAATTTTAATTTTATCCATGATGAGTGGAGATACGGGATTAATTATGGTTTGATGCAAGATTGCTCGAAAGACACTGTGACTTTTCGCCATGATCCTAGTGGTTTAGCCTTGCCTTATCGTAAAATGGGTTCGTTTTTATTGGGTAATAATGTTGGCGGTGCAGGGGTGCATTGGAATGGTTGGACTTTTAGGTTTATGCCTTATGATTTTGAAATTCAAACCCTAAGCAAACAAAGATATGGTAATAAATTAGGTAATGATTATACCTTGCAAGATTGGGGTGTGACTTATAAGGATATGGAGCCTTATTATGATAGATTTGAAAAAACCTGTGGGGTATCAGGTGAGCCAAATCCTTTAGCGGAAAAAATGGGAGCTTTTAGATCCAGTCCTTATCCACAAGAACCTCTTGAAAATACTAAAATGCTTAAACGATTTGAAAGTGCAGCAAAAAGTTCAAATTTACACACTTATCGTTTGCCAGCTTCAAATTCTAAAGGTGGCTATACAAACCCTGATGGTCAAGATTTAGCTCCTTGTCAATACTGTGCGTATTGTGAGCGTTTTGGTTGTGAGTATGGCGCAAAAGCAAGTCCTTTAAACACAGTAATTCCAAAGGCTATGAGCACAGGTAAATACACTATACGCACTTATAGCAATGTAACGCAAATTCTTAAAAAAGACGGAAAAGTAACGGGGGTAAAATTTGTCGATACTAGAACGATGAAAGAGTATATTCAACCTGCTGATATAGTTGTGCTTACAAGTTATATGTTTAACAATGCTAAGCTTTTAATGGTAAGCAACATAGGTGAGCAATACGATCCAAAAACAGGTAAAGGAACTTTAGGTAGAAATTATTGTTATCAAATGAACATGGGTACAACAGCTTTCTTTGATGAGCAATTTAACACCTTCATGGGTTCAGGTGCTTTGGGAACTACGAGTGATGATTTTAACGGAGATAATTTTGATCATTCTAGGGAAAAATTCCTTCATGGAGCTATGATTTATAGCGTTCAGCTTGGAACTCGCCCTATACAATCAGCCCCACTTCCAGCAGGAGCTCCAACTTGGGGTGCTGAATTTAAAAAAGCATTAAACTATAATTTCACAAGAGCTATTACCGTAGCAGGACAAGGTGCTTCTTTGCCTCATAAGAATAATTATTTAAGTCTTGATCCAACTTATAAAGATGCTTTTGGTATGCCACTTTTACGCTTAACTTATAATTTCACCGATCAAGATAGAGCTTTGCATAAATTTATCACAGATAAAACAGCTGAGGTAGCAAAAAGAATGCAAGGAGTAAAATCAATCAAAAAAGGTGCTTATCTTAAGGATTATAGCGTTGTGCCTTATCAATCTACTCATAACACAGGTGGAACAACCATGGGTGCAGATAGAGAAACTAGTGTGGTTAATACTTATTTACAACACTGGGATGCGGATAATCTTTTTGTTGTAGGAGCAGGAAATTTCCAACACAATAGTGGATATAATCCAACTGATACTGTAGGAGCTTTGGCTTATCGCTGTGCTGAAGGTATTTTAAAGTATCATAAAAGTGGAAAAAGCTTAGCTTGATAATAACTTGAGAGTTTTTGAAAACTCTCAAGATTATAAATTTTTAATTTTCTTCCGATATAGTATAATATCAAGGAAGGCAAAAATGATTAATGGTATAAATTCTTATTTAAACTACAATTATACAAAAAGGCAAATGTAGTCTGCTCTTGGTGGTTGGAATCCAAGATTATTTTAATAAAATATCATAAAAAAAGGGTTTTCTATGGTAAATTTTGATACTCAATATACAAATATCAATTATCCAAATAATAACACAAGCAATAAAAAAGCTGTGCTTAAAAATGATGATGATGCTTATTATGAATCCATAATAAAAAAATTTGGAGATCTTGAAAAATTTAAAGAAGAAAATGGCTATAATGGATCTCCTGATGTAAAAGAAGTAGAAAACTCTTTATATAAAAGATATATGGAAGATAAACTAAGCAAGGATGAAATAAAAATACTTAATGAATTTGGCACAGACTATCTTGTAGAAGGCGTAGATTTGACCGCACTTATTAGACGAAAAGTTGATCTTTTAAAAACTCTTACAAGTATGAATGAATTTGAGAAAATATGGGGTGCTGAAAGGGCGCAAAGAGAAAAACAATTTTTTAATAAACTTGGCAAGCCACTTACTCAAGAAGATATAGATAGGTTCTTAGCTAATAAAAACAATCAAAAAGAAGACAAAAAAACTTTCAAACCTATACAGGCAGAAAGTAAAAACAAAGAAACTTACAAAGATGATAGTACAAGAAACGAGCTTGTAAAAAAACTATTAGAAGGTAAATTTAACACTAGTAAAGAATTAGAACTTCTTTTTGGTATGAAATTTAGTGATGATAGTGCAGGAGAATTTAATAAAATTCTTTCTTTAAATTCTGCACCAAAAAGTATAGATATAAAAGCTTGAAAATGCAAAAATTTAAATTATAAAAAAGAAAAAATGTTAAATATCTTAACATACAAATTCAAGTCATCGTTTTTATAAGGAAATTTTTTATTTAAATTAAGAATTTTAAGATGCGATATTGAATTTAATGTCGTTATTTTGTGAGTTTTGTTGATAAGTTCTAGCAACAAAATTTTTAAAGTCTTTATCAAAATTTGAATTTTTATCGTTGTTTTTTGAATCTTTATCTGTTTTTTCTAAGCTATTTTCTGAATTTTTGTCATCTTTTTCTTTATTTTCTTCTTCTTTTTCTTTGGCTTCTTCGGCTTTAAGCTTCATTGCTTCAGCTCTTGCTTCAAATTCCATTTTTGCAGCATTTGCTGCAACTTTATAGTCTTGTGGGCTAGGATCAGCAGGAGCCATAGCTGCTGCTGCGATTTGTCTTGCATTGGCTATAGTTTCTTCTGGTGTGTTTCCTTTTTGCATGCTGATAGGAACTTCACCCGCTGTAGCATACATTTGATTATCAGGGCCTCTTGTATAAGTAAAACTTGCAGCACCTGCTAAGCCGCCACCCGCTGCTTGATGCGCAGCTTCATGAGCCTTTACATTTCTATCGATACTTTGGAGTTCG
The DNA here is from genome assembly GCF_045277125.1 of Campylobacter sp. CFSAN122748. Classification (NCBI taxonomy): domain Bacteria; kingdom Pseudomonadati; phylum Campylobacterota; class Epsilonproteobacteria; order Campylobacterales; family Campylobacteraceae; genus Campylobacter; species Campylobacter sp. CFSAN122748. Next base: position 417,414 of record NZ_CP116953.1, read on the forward strand.
CGAACTTGAGCTACTTCTTTTTGGCTTAGCTCTACGCCATTAACCATTTGGGTTTGTTCGCCATTTTTTTCTTTATCATCTTTATTTTCACTAAGATTTTTTTCATCTTTTTGAGTGGAATCAGATTGATTTGTTTTATCAAAAGAAGGTTTGCTAGAGTAGTAATCATAAGAGTTATAACTTGAACTAATTTGCATTTATCCTCCTTTTTGTTTTTTAAATTTTTAGGAATTTTAACGCATTTTGACTTAAAAATTTGATAAATTTTGTAAAATAATCATAAATACAATTTCAAAGGAATGTAATGATTTATGAAAATGATTTGATTTATATAGAGAAAGAGGAGGCTCAAGTGCCTTGGCTTAAAATTTTTACTAAAGAAATTTATAAAGAATTTAGCGATTGTCCTTTAGAGTTGCAAAAGGAACTTTTTGAAAAAATTTTACTTTGTGAAAAGGCTATGATAGAATTTTACAAACCTGAAAAAATCAATATCGCCTCTTTTGCAAATTATGTGCCAAGGGTGCATTTTCATGTTATGGCAAGATTTAAAGAAGATGCGTTTTTTCCAGAGTGTATGTGGGGAAAACAGCAAAGAGAAACAATAAAGCTTGATTTGCCTAAATTTGAAGAATTTATAAAATTTTTAAATAGTAAAATTTTTTGATTTTTATTAATGATTTGTTATGTTTTATCTAATAAAATTTTTATATTGAAAATTACTATAAAAAAGGAAAAAAATGAAAAAAGTTTTATTGAGTTCATTGGTTGCGGTGTCTTTGTTAAGCACAGGTTTGTTTGCTAAAGAATATACTTTAGATAAAGCACATACAGATGTAGGTTTTAAAATCAAACATTTACAAATTAGCAATGTAAAAGGAAATTTCAAAGATTATTCTGCGGCGATTGATTTTGATCCTGCGAGTGCTGAATTTAAAAAGCTTGATGTAACTATAAAAATCGCATCTGTAAATACAGAAAATCAAACAAGAGATAATCACTTACAACAAGATGATTTTTTCAAAGCAAAAAAATATCCTGATATGACTTTTACAATGAAAAAATATGAAAAAATCGATAATGAAAAAGGCAAAATGACAGGAACTTTAACTATAGCTGGAGTTTCTAAAGATATCGTTTTAGATGCTGAAATCGGCGGTGTAGCTAAAGGCAAAGATGGAAAAGAAAAAATAGGATTTTCTTTAAATGGAAAAATCAAACGCTCTGATTTTAAATTTGCAACAAGTACTTCAACTATTACTTTAAGTGATGATATTAATTTAAATATCGAAGTTGAAGCGAACGAAAAATAATTTTTTAGTCTAAGAGTCTTGCTCTTAGACTTTGTAAATTTTTATCCAAATTTTCTTCACTTTCTTGCCAAATCAATTTAAAATCCGGTTTAAAATTTTCATTTTCTAAATTAAATTCCGTGTTTTTCAAGGTGGATTCTAAAAAAGCAAGATGATTTAAAGCTTGATTTTTATCATTAAAAATTAAAATAAAATCATTTTCTACGATAAAAATTTTTGCTCTAAAGCGTTTTAAAATTTTTGCAATTTGTTTTAAAATGAGTTTGGTATAGCTTTCTTTGGTATCTTTTAGTTCATTAAAATGAAGCAAGGCAATGATATAGTTGTTTTTTCCTTTTGTAAAGCGTGTAAGGCTTTTTTCATTGGGTAGCTTTGTTAAGGTGTCAAAAAAAGCTAACCTATAAGCGTGATTTAAAAGATAAAAACAAAAAACCAAACTTGCAAATTCAAAATATCTTATTCCTGTTCCTTCTTGGAATAAAAACTGAAAATATGCAGCAAAAAATGCGATAAGAAGATAATATTCTTTAGTTTTAAAAGTTTTGATAAAAATGAGTATTAAGCCGACTAAAAAAAATAAAAATCCTAATTCACTCACAGGTTTAAAAAAATTTAATGTAATAAAATGGAATTCTAAACCAGCGCTATTGAAAGTAGTATTTCTAGGTAAAATGATGCTTAAAACGCCTATAAAAATAAGGGTTGTAATTGAAGCGATATTTTTTTTATTTAAAATTAAAACATGATGTTTTCCAAGGCAAAATAGAGTAAAAATCATAGGTAAAAACAAAGCCACAAATAAATTAGCTTGAAAAAAACTTGTATAAAAATAAGGCAGCTTAGCTCCTAGTAATACTAAAGTCAAAAAGAAAATTTTTGAATTTTTAAAGTAAAAGGATAGCACAAGAGCTGAAATTTCAAAAATAAAACTCAATGATATTAAAAAATCTAATAAAAACATTTCAAATCCTTGATTTTAATAAAAGTGATAATTGTATAGAAAAAAGCTTAAAAGCGGGTTTTATTTAAATTTAGCAATTTCATCTTGTATGGTTTGTTCTATATGAAGCAATTCTTCATGAGTTTTTTTGCTATTTTCTAAAAGTTCATCAAATTTAAAGCCAAGCATAACAATACGATATAAATTGGGTTTATATTTTCTCCAATTATATAAAGTGCTAACATCAATGTCTAGTTCATATGCCATATCACGCTTGCTCTTTTTTGTCATTTTTTACCTTAAAAATTTAGCCTTTAAAAAATTTTACATTAAAATTTCTTTATTAAAAACACTTGAAATATTCAATCTTTTATATAAAATATATTTAATATTTCAATATTAATTAAGTTATAGTATGGAATAATTCGAGATATTTTTTAATTTTCAAGGAGAAGTTATGGATTTTAATTCAGTTCTTTCTAATATTGGCGATAAGTTACCAAGAGATGGTTTAGCGGCAATTACGCTAAAAGAAAAATTTGAACGCTTAAGCGAAGAAAGAAAAAAAGATGTGTTAAATCAACTTCCTATGCTTAAACTAAAAAGCCCTGCTTTGGTGTTTTGGGTAGGAACTTTTTTATTTGGCCCTTTTGGAGTAGGGCGTTTTATGATAGGTGATATGGTTTTAGGTTTTGTGCGTTTAGCATTTGTGATTATTCCAATAATTTTTAATATTGTTGCAAGTGAATCTTTGCAGAACATAGCATATATATATTAGTGATAGTCAATTGGACTATTTGGTGGATTGTAGATATGTTTTTAGTAGGTAAAAAACTTCGCAAACAAAATTATGAAAAAATTGCAAATATCATACAGTGATGATTATTTTATTTTAAAACCAATGAAAGAATGGAGATGAAAATGAGTGAAAAATATACACCTTTTGAAGTAGAGCCTACCTTACTTTATGAGAAAGATACCTATCAAATTGTTGCAGGAAAAGCATACACAAATAAAGATGAACAATTTTGCATAGGCTTAAAATCAAATGGTTTTCCAATAAATTCTTATCTTATATTTCCTCCACAGCTTAGCTCGGATTTACTAAAAAGTCTTTTGGGGCAAGATGGTGCTAAAAATGATGAAATCATAGAATTTATTAAAATAATAATGGAGAAATAATGAAAAATATTTTATTAAGTTTGATGTTTGTTTTTTTATTTACAGGATGTTTTAACAATAAGCCAAAATGCGATGATGAAGATGTTAAGCTTACACTAAAAAGTATTTTGGATAATGATGAATGGGTTTATGTTGAATACGGTTTAAATGAACAATCCTTAAGGGCGTTAAGGATAAATTCTAATGGTATGGATATAAGGGATTTAGAGGCTGCATTATCTACAGATACGCTTGGGGTTTTAAGGGCGCATTTTAAACCTTTGCTTGATTTGAAAGATTATGCCAATGAAGTGGTTTATACTTCTTTTGAAAGTTTTATAACCAAAGATAGCAAGGATAAAAAAACTAGTTTTTGTATGGGTCAGTTAAAATTTACTTATCCACAAATGCCTAATGAAATGCGAGAAAAATATTCAAGAGGTGCTTTAAAAGGAGTTTTATTTGATGGAGGGGAATACGAAACTCAAATTTCTTATAGTGCTAGATTTAGTGATGATAAAAAGCAAGTTTTTGTAGAACTTTTAGATTATTAATTTATTTTGACAATGAAATTTTATTTTCATTGTCTATATAAAATTTATACTTAATTAATTTCAAGTCTTTTTTTGATACAATTTCTTAAAAATTTTTATAAGTAAAAAATTTAAGGAAAATCATGGTTGAAGTAAAAAATCTTACTATGCGTTTTGCAAATCAGCTTTTATTTGAAAATGTTAATTTAAAACTTGTTCGAGGACAAAGATACGGACTTATCGGTGCTAATGGTGCGGGAAAATCGACTTTTTTGAAAATTCTTTCAGGAGAAATTGAGTCGAGTAGTGGTGAAATAGTATTTGATGAAGGTTTAAAAATCGCAGTTTTAGGACAGGATCAATTTGCTTTTGAAAACTACACCATCAAAGATGCAGTGATGTGTGCAAATAAGCGTTTATATGAGGCCTTAAAAGAAAAAGAAAAGCTTTATATGAGCGAGGAATTTACAGATGAGATCAATGAGCGTTTAGGTGAGCTTGAGATAATAACGGCTGAAGAAGATCCAAATTATGATTGTGAAACGCGTTGTGAAAAAATTTTAAGTTCTTTAAAGATTAAAGATTTTGATGCTTTGATGAGCACCTTGCAAAGTGCGGATAAATTTAAAGTCTTACTAGCTCAAGTTTTGTTTTTGGGTGCGGATGTGCTTTTTTTAGATGAGCCTACAAATAACCTTGATTTAGAGGCGATTTTTTGGCTTGAAAATGAGCTTTTAAGACATGAAGGAACTTTGGTTGTTATCTCTCATGATAGACATTTTTTAAATAAAATTTGCACAAGGATTTTAGATGTGGATTTTAAACAAATTCGTGATTTTGCGGGAAATTACGATGATTGGTATATGGCTTCAACGCTTTTGGCAAAACAAGCTGAGCTTAAACGTGATAAAACCTTAAAAGAAAGAGAAGAATTAGAAAATTTCATTCGCCGTTTTAGCGCAAATGCTTCTAAGGCAAAACAAGCCACAAGCCGTGCTAAGGCACTTGAAAAACTAGAGCTTGAAGAGATTAAAATTTCAAGCCGTAGAGATCCTAGCATAGTTTTTAGAACCAATCGTGAAATAGGTAATGAAGTTTTAGAATTTAAAGGTATAGGCAAGGCTTATGATAAACAATTGTTTTCAAATTTGGAGCTAAAAATAGAAAAAAATGATAAAATCGCTTTGATCGGGGCAAATGGTGTGGGCAAAAGTACTTTGGCAAAAATCATCGCCAATGCTATAAATCCAGATAGTGGATCTATACATCTTGGGGCAACTATAGAGCTTGGATATTTTCCTCAAGATGCAAGTAATTTAATTTGTGAAAATTTGAAACTTTATGAATGGCTGATGAGTGAAAAATTTAAAGATCTAGATGAAATCCGCAAGTGTTTAGGTAGAATGCTTTTTAGTGGCAGCGATCAAGAAAAAATGGCAGCAAGTTTAAGTGGGGGTGAAAAACATCGTTTAATGCTTTCTCGTTTAATGCTAGAGCGTCCGAATTTCTTGCTTTTAGACGAACCTGATAACCATTTAGATCTTGAAAGTATTATTGCATTAGGTGAAGCTTTGTATAATTTCAAAGGTGTAGTGCTTTGTATCAGCCACGATAGGGAGTTAGTTTCTGCTTTTGCTAATAGAATTTGGCATTTAGAAAATGGTAAGCTTACAGATTTTCGTGGAACTTATCAAGAATTTTTAGGAGAAAATGATGGCTAAATTTAGAATTCAATACAGCGCAGGTTTTGGGCACTATACGCAAAATCACAAGGGTTTTGGGCCTACGATTTATATAGAAGAAGTCGTAGAGTTTGATAATGGCAAGGATTATTTTGATTATATAGATTTTTATAAAACTTATTCAAAGAGCGATGATACTTATTTTCATATCAGTTTTTTAGAAGATAGACCTCTAAGCGATAAAGAAATCACGATTCGCAATGAATACCGCAAAATGCGTGATGAAAACTGTAAAAAAGCCAAGGAAGAATTTATAGCCAATAATGAGCTTGATGTGGAGCATTTGCCTACTCATCATGATTGAAAAACATTAATTTTTACATAAAAAAAGGAATACTTTTTGCTTGTATAGTTTTTGCATATTTTGAAAGGAGAAAACTATGCAGGTAAATTATAGAACGATCAGCTCGTATGAATACGATGCTATTAGTGGTCAGTATAAACAGGTGGATAAACAGGTTGAAGATTATTCTTCATCTGGAAATTCTGATTTTATGGATATATTAAATAAGGCGGATGAGAAGTCAAGCGGAGATGCTTTAAATTCTAGCAATAGTTTTCAAAGCAATGCGCAAAACTCAAATTCAAATTTAAGTAATTATGCTCAAATGTCAAATGTTTACGCTTATCGTTTTAGACAAAATGAAGGCGAGTTGTCTATGAGAGCTCAAAGTGCTAGCGTTCACAATGATCTTGCGCAACAAGGTGCAAATGAACAAAGTAAGAATAATACTTTGTTAAATGATTTATTGAACGCAATTTAATCAAAAGCTCCATTTTGGAGCTTTTGTATTTACTTGCAAGAATTTATAATTTCTCTATTTCAAAAGGTGCAAAATTTTTACAAAAAATTTCAAATTCTTGCTCCTCTTTTTCATTTAATTTGATATGTAATATAGCTTTGCAATCCTTAAAATCTTTTGTGAAATTAAAAGAATAAGTTTTTAAAAAATGTTCAAAACGATTTAAATTTTTTAAATCAATAGCAATGGTTATATTTTTTTTCAATTCGAATGAAAGTAAAGAAGAATTATTGATCACGGCATTTGCCGCATCGCTATAGGCTCTTACAAGTCCCCCTGTACCAAGTTTTATACCACCAAAATATCTTACAGTGATTAAAGCCGCATTGATAAGATCATAGCCCCTTAGAACATTTAAAGTTGGCATTCCAGAAGTTCCTTTAGGCTCTCCATCATCGCTTTTATCTTCTACAATTTGATTAAAATCATTTAAAACACGATAAGCATAGACAAAATGAACAGCTTTTGGATGTTCTTTTTTTAGCGTTTCTATTAAAAATTTAAAATCTTTAAAAGGGCAAAGAAAAGATAAGAAAATAGATTTTTTAATATCGATTTGTGTTTGAAAAATTTGATCAATAGTTTGCATTTTTGCCTTCTTTTATTTAAAATTATACTTATAAAAACTAAAATCAATTTGATGTTAATTTTTAAGATATTTGATATTTGTATGATTTGCATTGATATTTTAAGTTTAATTTTGTAAAATTTTCATTATGGAAAAAATCAAAAATTATAAACTTATCATCATTTTACTTAGTCTTGATTTGTTGGCTTTGCTTTATGGAATTTCAACACTGAGTATTAGTGCTGATGAAGCTGATATTTATTTTGGTGAGCAGGGTAAATCACTTATTTTTTCCCATAGTTTGCTTTATTATATATCTCATTTTGGAACTTTTATTTTTGGGCAAAATGATTTTGGTTTAAGGCTTCCTTTTTTATTTTTTCATTTTTTAAGTTGTTTGCTTTTGTATTTGCTAGCTTTAAAATATACTAAAACTAAAATTGATGCTTTTTTTGCTTTATTGTTATTTGTTTTATTGCCGGGTACTGTTGCAAGTGCTTTACTGGTTAATGCCGCATCTTTGGTGATTTTTTTAACCCTTGCTATATTATGTGCTTACGAATATGAAAAAAAATGGCTTTTTTATATATTATTGATTATAGTATTATTTGTTGATAAATCTTTTAATATTTTATTTTTAACTTTTTTCTTTTTTGGGATTTATAAAAGAAATGCTATTTTATTTACCTTATCTCTTGTTTTGTTTGGAGCGAGTATCAGTTTTTATGGTTTTGATACAGGTGGTCGTCCAAGAGGTTATTTTTTAGATACCTTAGGAATTTTTGCTGCATGTTTTTCTCCTTTGGTTTTTGTGTATTTTTTTTATACTATTTATCGTTTGACTTTTCAAAAATATAAAAATTTATTATGGTTTTTAATGAGCGTAACATTTGTATTTTGTTTGTTGCTTTCTTTAAGACAAAAACTTTTTTTAGATGATTTTTTGCCTTTTTGTGTTATTTGCACTCCTTTGCTTATAAAAACTTTAATGCAAAGTTATAGGGTGAGATTACCAGTTTTTCGATTAAGGTATAAAATCTTTATAGAATGTTCTATAATTTTTTTGATATTTTGTTACTTTTTAATCGTCGCTAATCAATTATTGTATTATTTTATAAACAATCCAAATCGTCATTTTGCCAATAATTATCATTTTGCTAAAGAATTGGCACTAGAATTAAAAAAACAAGATGTTTTAGAACTTGCAACAGCCCCAAGTTTGCAAAAAAGATTGCGATTTTATGGAATAAAAAATAGCAATAAGTTTTATTTAAAAGCTTTAAAACAAGGCGATAAGCATGATATGGACAAAAAAATTGTTAAAGTAAAACTTGGAAAATATGAAAAAGTATATCAGATTTTAAACTATGATTAAAGCTTTCAGTTTGTTGGAATTTGTGTTTATAATTCTCATTTTAGGTATAGTTTTTAATTTAGGCAGTCTTTACTTAAAAAAAGACAATCTACTAGAAGGTGCAATACAAATTCTTAATGATATCCAATATACCCAAAGTTTAGCCATGATGCAAGAAGGCATAAGAGTTGATAAGTTGGCTATCGCAAAAAGAGAGTGGTTTAAAAGTAAATGGCAGATTTATTTTATAAAATCAGCTGCCACAGGTTATGATCAAACATATACTATTTTCTTGGACAAAAATGGCGATGGAAATGCTAATTTAGGTAAAACTGAAATCAATATAGATAGAGAAATTGCTGTTGATGTAATCAATCATAACAAATTAATGAATTCAGGTCAAAGTGGAGTTATTAGTAAAGATGATGAAAAAACTACACAAAGATTTAATCTTACAAAAAGATTCGGAATAGAAAAGGTTGAATTCAAAGGATCTTGTTCAGGATTTACTAGATTAGTATTTGATGAAATGGGCAGAGTGTATTCTCCGTTAAAAAATGCCAATTATGCATATGAAAAAACTTTAGCAAAGAATAATTCAGATTGCATTATACGTTTGTTATCAAAAAAGCATGCTCTTTGTATCGTTATAGATACGCTTAGCGGTTATGCTTATATTCCAGATTTTAAAACACTTAAAAGTCAATTTGTTAGTATAAAAAATAAAAATTACGAGTGCTCTAAAATATAGCCCCCATTATACTTAATATAAATACTTACACAAATATTTATACTATTTAATCCTTTGTTTAATACACTTTTAAGTTTAATTGGTTATACTTTCATTTCCTTTTTTTGAAAAAAGGACTTAAAATCTTTTAAATTATAAAGTTTCACTAGCTTAGTAGATTTTATAAATTAACTCTTTTGGTTTTTGTCTTATAAACTAAAAGCTTTTTTATAAATCTTGTTTTTTAATTTAAAAACTTTTCTTTTAAAAATGATTTTTTGTTTTGTTCTTTTAACTTAGTATTGTTATTCAAATCTTATTAGTCAATCTTTGAAATCTAAATAAGTGATCGATTGAGCCAGAAAAGATTTAGGCATAAGCAATTATGTAAAATCTATTCAATCTAATAATTAAAAAGATTAAAAGCTTTTCTTTTAATCTTTCATAACTTTTTCTTTGAAGAAAAAGATTAAACTATCTATAATTTTTATGGAGAGTTTGATCCTGGCTCAGAGTGAACGCTGGCGGCGTGCCTAATACATGCAAGTCGAACGATGAAGCTTCTAGCTTGCTAGAAGTGGATTAGTGGCGCACGGGTGAGTAAGGTATAGTTAATCTGCCCTACACAAGAGGACAACAGTTGGAAACGACTGCTAATACTCTATACTCCTGCTTAACACAAGTTGAGTAGGGAAAGTTTTTCGGTGTAGGATGAGACTATATAGTATCAGCTAGTTGGTAAGGTAATGGCTTACCAAGGCTATGACGCTTAACTGGTCTGAGAGGATGATCAGTCACACTGGAACTGAGACACGGTCCAGACTCCTACGGGAGGCAGCAGTAGGGAATATTGCGCAATGGGGGAAACCCTGACGCAGCAACGCCGCGTGGAGGATGACACTTTTCGGAGCGTAAACTCCTTTTCTTAGGGAAGAATTCTGACGGTACCTAAGGAATAAGCACCGGCTAACTCCGTGCCAGCAGCCGCGGTAATACGGAGGGTGCAAGCGTTACTCGGAATCACTGGGCGTAAAGGGCGCGTAGGCGGATTATCAAGTCTCTTGTGAAATCTAATGGCTTAACCATTAAACTGCTTGGGAAACTGATAGTCTAGAGTGAGGGAGAGGCAGATGGAATTGGTGGTGTAGGGGTAAAATCCGTAGATATCACCAAGAATACCCATTGCGAAGGCGATCTGCTGGAACTCAACTGACGCTAAGGCGCGAAAGCGTGGGGAGCAAACAGGATTAGATACCCTGGTAGTCCACGCCCTAAACGATGTACACTAGTTGTTGGGGTGCTAGTCATCTCAGTAATGCAGCTAACGCATTAAGTGTACCGCCTGGGGAGTACGGTCGCAAGATTAAAACTCAAAGGAATAGACGGGGACCCGCACAAGCGGTGGAGCATGTGGTTTAATTCGAAGATACGCGAAGAACCTTACCTGGGCTTGATATCCTAAGAACCTTTTAGAGATAAGAGGGTGCTAGCTTGCTAGAACTTAGAGACAGGTGCTGCACGGCTGTCGTCAGCTCGTGTCGTGAGATGTTGGGTTAAGTCCCGCAACGAGCGCAACCCACGTATTTAGTTGCTAACGGTTCGGCCGAGCACTCTAAATAGACTGCCTTCGTAAGGAGGAGGAAGGTGTGGACGACGTCAAGTCATCATGGCCCTTATGCCCAGGGCGACACACGTGCTACAATGGCATATACAATGAGACGCAATACCGCGAGGTGGAGCAAATCTATAAAATATGTCCCAGTTCGGATTGTTCTCTGCAACTCGAGAGCATGAAGCCGGAATCGCTAGTAATCGTAGATCAGCCATGCTACGGTGAATACGTTCCCGGGTCTTGTACTCACCGCCCGTCACACCATGGGAGTTGATTTCACTCGAAGCCGGAATACTAAACTAGTTACCGTCCACAGTGGAATCAGCGACTGGGGTGAAGTCGTAACAAGGTAACCGTAGGAGAACCTGCGGTTGGATCACCTCCTTTCTAGAGTACAAAGTAATAAGTCTCACAACTATTACTTCAATATATAAACTCAATTGATTCTTGTTTAGATTTCAAAGATTGATGATAAAGCTAATTGTTTATGGGGAATTAGCTCAGCTGGGAGAGCGCCTGCTTTGCACGCAGGAGGTCAGCGGTTCGATCCCGCTATTCTCCACCATTTATTAAGGGCCTATAGCTCAGCTGGTTAGAGTGCACCCCTGATAAGGGTGAGGTCACAAGTTCAAGTCTTGTTAGGCCCACCATAAAAAAGATTTGAATAAAGAAGCTTTAAAATCTAAAGCAAGTATATAAAATAGATTAAATATAAAATATAAACTCTATACTTAGATTTATTTTTATCTTTAACTATAAAAGAATATACTTTAATAGATATAAGTAGCATATACATTATGCATTTATATTTATAATGATTATGTTAATATATATACTTCCTTTAGGTTTTAAACCTAAATGTTCTTTTAATTATCATTGTTAAGAGTCACAAGCAAGTTTTAATAAAAACAATTTTACAGGACTTGTTAAAGGATAAAACCTATTTATCTTTTCTTTAGTTTAACTTAACTTTTAGCTGTCTTCTCTTCTATGAATAAAGAGAATATTAGATTTAAGGATTATAAATTAAAGACAAGTTTCAAACTCACAGCTTAGTTGAGACTAAATCATTTAGTTTTATATTAAGTGTTTGAATGCTTTCCGTCTTAAGATAAAGAAGTCTTATCATAAAAACTTTAACAAGGAAGTGATGCGTTTTAGAATCAATAATAAAAGGTAAAAAAGGTAAGCTACTAAGAGCGAATGGTGGATGCCTTGACTGGTAAAGGCGATGAAGGACGTACTAGACTGCGATAAGCTACGGGGAGCTGTCAAGAAGCTTTGATCCGTAGATTTCCGAATGGGGCAACCCAATGTATAGAGATATACATTACCTATATAGGAGCGAACGAGGGGAATTGAAACATCTTAGTACCCTCAGGAAAAGAAATCAATAGAGATTGCGTCAGTAGCGGCGAGCGAAAGCGCAAGAGGGCAAACCCAGTGCTTGCACTGGGGGTTGTAGGACTGCAATGTGCAAGAGGTAAGTTTAGCAGAACATTCTGGAAAGTATAACCATAGAGGGTGATAGTCCCGTATGCGAAAAACAAACCTTAGCTAGCAGTATCCTGAGTAGGGCGGGACACGAGGAATCCTGTCTGAATCCGGGTCGACCACGATCCAACCCTAAATACTAATACCAGATCGATAGTGCACAAGTACCGTGAGGGAAAGGTGAAAAGAACTGAGGTGATCAGAGTGAAATAGAACCTGAAACCATTTGCTTACAATCATTCAGAGCCCTATGTAGCAATACAGGGTGATGGACTGCCTTTTGCATAATGAGCCTGCGAGTTGTGGTGTCTGGCAAGGTTAAGCAAACGCGAAGCCGTAGCGAAAGCGAGTCTGAATAGGGCGCTTAGTCAGATGCTGCAGACCCGAAACGAAGTGATCTATCCATGAGCAAGTTGAAGCTAGTGTAAGAACTAGTGGAGGACTGAACCCATAGGCGTTGAAAAGCCCCGGGATGACTTGTGGATAGGGGTGAAAGGCCAATCAAACTTCGTGATAGCTGGTTCTCTCCGAAATATATTTAGGTATAGCGTTGTGTCGTAATATAAGGGGGTAGAGCACTGAATGGGCTAGGGCATACACCAATGTACCAAACCCTATCAAACTCCGAATACCTTATATGTAATCACAGCAGTCAGGCGGCGAGTGATAAAATCCGTCGTCAAGAGGGAAACAACCCAGACTACCAGCTAAGGTCCCTAAATCTTACTTAAGTGGAAAACGATGTGAAGTTACTTAAACAACCAGGAGGTTGGCTTAGAAGCAGCCATCCTTTAAAGAAAGCGTAATAGCTCACTGGTCTAGTGATTTTGCGCGGAAAATATAACGGGGCTAAAGTAAGTACCGAAGCTGTAGACTTAGTTTACTAAGTGGTAGGAGAGCGTTCTATTTGCGTCGAAGGTATACCGGTAAGGAGTGCTGGAGCGAATAGAAGTGAGCATGCAGGCATGAGTAGCGATAATTAATGTGAGAATCATTAACGCCGTAAACCCAAGGTTTCCTACGCGATGCTCGTCATCGTAGGGTTAGTCGGGTCCTAAGTCGAGTCCGAAAGGGGTAGACGATGGCAAATTGGTTAATATTCCAATACCAACATTAGTGTGCGATGGAAGGACGCTTAGGGCTAAGGGGGCTAGCGGATGGAAGTGCTAGTCTAAGGTCGTAGGAGGTTATACAGGCAAATCCGTATAACAATACTCCGAGAACTGAAAGGCTTTTTGAAGTCTTCGGATGGATAGAAGAACCCCTGATGCCGTCGAGCCAAGAAAAGTTTCTAAGTTTAGCTAATGTTGCCCGTACCGTAAACCGACACAGGTGGGTGGGATGAGTATTCTAAGGCGCGTGGAAGAACTCTCTTTAAGGAACTCTGCAAAATAGCACCGTATCTTCGGTATAAGGTGTGGTTAGCTTTGTATTAGGATTTACTCCGAAAGCAAGGAAACTTACAACAAAGAGTCCCTCCCGACTGTTTACCAAAAACACAGCACTCTGCTAACTCGTAAGAGGATGTATAGGGTGTGACGCCTGCCCGGTGCTCGAAGGTTAATTGATGGGGTTAGCATTAGCGAAGCTCTTGATCGAAGCCCGAGTAAACGGCGGCCGTAACTATAACGGTCCTAAGGTAGCGAAATTCCTTGTCGGTTAAATACCGACCTGCATGAATGGCGTAACGAGATGGGAGCTGTCTCAAAGAGGGATCCAGTGAAATTGTAGTGGAGGTGAAAATTCCTCCTACCCGCGGCAAGACGGAAAGACCCCGTGGACCTTTACTACAGCTTGACACTGCTACTTGGATAAGAATGTGCAGGATAGGTGGGAGGCTTTGAGTATATGACGCCAGTTGTATATGAGCCATTGTTGAGATACCACTCTTTCTTATTTGGGTAGCTAACCAGCTTGAGTTATCCTCAAGTGGGACAATGTCTGGTGGGTAGTTTGACTGGGGCGGTCGCCTCCCAAATAATAACGGAGGCTTACAAAGGTTGGCTCAGAACGGTTGGAAATCGTTCGTAGAGTATAAAGGTATAAGCCAGCTTAACTGCAAGACATACAAGTCAAGCAGAGACGAAAGTCGGTCTTAGTGATCCGGTGGTTCTGTGTGGAAGGGCCATCGCTCAAAGGATAAAAGGTACCCCGGGGATAACAGGCTGATCTCCCCCAAGAGCTCACATCGACGGGGAGGTTTGGCACCTCGATGTCGGCTCATCGCATCCTGGGGCTGGAGCAGGTCCCAAGGGTATGGCTGTTCGCCATTTAAAGCGGTACGCGAGCTGGGTTCAGAACGTCGTGAGACAGTTCGGTCCCTATCTGCCGTGGGCGTAAGAAGATTGAAGAGATTTGACCCTAGTACGAGAGGACCGGGTTGAACAAACCACTGGTGTAGCTGTTGTTCTGCCAAGAGCATCGCAGCGTAGCTAAGTTTGGAAAGGATAAACGCTGAAAGCATCTAAGCGTGAAGCCAACTCTAAGATGAATCTTCTCTAAGCTCTCTAGAAGACTACTAGTTTGATAGGCTGGGTGTGTAATGGATGAAAGTCCTTTAGCTGACCAGTACTAATAGAGCGTTTGGCTTATCTTTAATAAAGCATCACTTCCTTGTTAAGGTTTTTAAGAAGACTTTGAATATAGATAATATTTAGAGTTTAATAGAAATCTTTCAAGTAGAGTTTGTATTAGAACTTGCTCTTAACATTGTTTTTTAAGTATTCTATATAAAAACTTATCAAAGATAAAAGATAAGAAAAGAAGAAAGAGAATAAAGAAAAAAGTAAAGGAATAAAAGATTAAGTTTTATTCTTAAATTCAATCTTTCAAAGAATATTTAAATAACAATGTCCGTGATTATACAGATGTGGAAACGCCTTGCTCCATCCCGAACCAAGAAGCTAAGCACATCGTGGGTGATGATACTACGCCTTACTGGCAGGGGGAAAGTAGCTCATTGCGGACTTGTTAAATGTCTTCATTACTTACTTTATATATAAATCCTATGTTTATTTTTATTGTTGTTTTAGATGATACTTAGAATCGTGTTTAAAAAAGAGTTTGCTGCTGGTTAGGGTTTTTAGAGAGAATAGGGTGTTTTTAGGGGTTTGAAAATACTAGAAGGATAAAATTTAAAATTTTCTATGAAAAGTAAAATAAATTAAATTTTATTCACACATTCTTTAAAGACTTTTCCACGCTCTGCGTAAGAGTTGAACTGATCTAAACTTGCACAAGCGGGACTTAAAAGAGCTACTTCATTGACTCTTAAGTGATTTGAAATTTCATTTACAGCTTTAGATAAAACTTCACATTTATAGGCTTTCAAATTCGCTTTTTTTGCATAATCAAGCATTTTTTCGGTACTAATACCTATAGCATAGAGTTCTATATCAAATCCTTTCATAAAATCAAATAAATTGCTAAGATCTGCACCCTTATCATCTCCCCCTATGATAAGATGGATTTTTTTATCTTTATAGCGACTAAGCGCAGCCATTACTGCACTTTCATTTGTGGCTTTAGTGTCATTTACCCAAAGCCTATTTTGACTGTCTTTAATCTCTTCGAGTTTATTTTTTTCCATTACAAAGCTATTTAAAAGCTCATAGCTTAAAGTATCAAGTAGAATTTTTTCTATAGCTAAAGCCATGATAGCATCGAGTAAAAAAGGACTTTTAAAGGAAATTTTTTCCGTATCAATGCCAAATTTAACAGCTAGATCTTTTTCATCTTCATAGCTTATTTTATGAGCTTTTGTTGGAGTATTTGCATAAATTTTAGGCAGTATTGTTACATCACATTCATTCATTCTTTTTAAAACGCTTAGCTTATCTTGAACATAATTATCAAAACTTCCATGCCAAGAAAGATGATCAGGACTGATGGGTAAAAGTGCATAAATTTCAGGTTTAGCTTTATGAGTGTAGTGTAGGGTAAAAGATGAAGTTTCAAGTATCCAAAGTTTTTCATAAGGATTAAGCTCTGCTAAAGGAGTTCCAACATTTCCACCCATAACAGCACCAATATGTGATAATAAATGTGTAGCCATTTGTGTGGTGGTGGTTTTGCCATTGGTTCCGCTTATCCAAACAGATTTTGGCATGACATCGTAAAAAAAGTCATATTCACTTTGTAAATTTTTTGCTTCTTGAATGAGTTTGTGCTTTGGTGGAAAACCTGGACTAGGAATTTCAATGTCGCTTAAATTATCATCAAAATCATTAGGATTTAAAAGTAAATTTCCTAGTGTATCTTTTTTTGTTTCTGTAAAATGATCATCATAAATATCAAAAGGTCCAAATTTATCTACTAAATTTTCAGCAATAGCACGTGTGGTTTTTCCGTATCCAAAAAGTGAAATTTTCATTATCTTAGCTTTATTGATGCAAGTGCAAGCAAATTTGAAAGTAAGGCTATCATCCAAAAACGCACTATAATTTTATTTTCCACCCAGCCAACTTTTTCAAAATGATGATGAATAGGCGCCATTTTAAATACTCTTTTATTAAAAATTTTAAAACTTCCAACTTGTAAAATTACAGAAACAGTTTCAAGAACAAAAACAAAACCTATGAATAAAAGTAAAATTTCATTTTTGCTAATAACGGCTAAAAATCCTATAAAGCCACCTAAAGCTAAACTTCCACTATCTCCCATAAAAACTTGTGCAGGATAACAGTTGTACCATAAAAATCCCATTAAAGCACCAATTAGCGCCGCACAAATAATCACTACTTCACCAAGTCCTTGAATTTTTGGCAAAAGTAGATATTCACTATAATTTAAATTTCCACTCAAATATAAGAATATCCCTAAAGTAGATAAAGAAAAAATGCTTGGAACTGTAGCTAAGCCATCAAGTCCATCGGTTAAATTTACAGCATTAGAGCTAGAAATTAAAACCAAAATCCAAAAAGCAATGGCAAAAATTTCCATATCAAAAAGAGGGTGTTTATAAAAAGGTATAAAAAGTTCCGTGCTAAGCTCTGAACTAAAATATAAAGGTAAGATGCAGATAAGTCCAGCGATGATTTGTGCTAAAAGCTTCATTCTTGGACTAAGTCCTGAATGATTATCTTTTTTTAGAACTTTGCCTAAATCATCTATGAGTCCTATCAAACAAAAAAGTATCAAACAAAGTAAAGCACTTATAGCAAAAATATTATCAAATTTGATACAAAATAAACTTGCGATTACTGCAGAACTGATGAAAATAAGCCCACCCATGGTTGGAGTATGGCATTTGGTTTTATGAGTTTCTGGGGCGTATTCGTAAATAGGTTGACTAGCATTTTTAGCTTTTGCCCAAGTAATAAATTTAGGCATTAAAAATAAAGACAAACATAAAGCGATAAAAAATGCAAATCCTGCACGCACACTAATATAAGTAAAAAAAGCATAATGACTTAAATCTGAAAGATAATACAAAACCTAGCCTTCTTTTTGGTTTTTAAAAGTTTAATTTTAGTAAAATCTAACCAAAAAAATTCTTATAAAAGAGAGAAAAATGAAGCAAAAATGCGTTTTAATTATTACAGATGGAATAGGGTATAATAAGAATAGTAAGTTTAATGCTTTTGAAGCAGCTAAAAAACCAAGTTATGAAAAGCTTTTTAAGGAAGTCCCAAATTCTTTACTAAAAACGAGTGGTTTAGCTGTAGGTTTGCCAGAAGGGCAGATGGGAAATAGTGAAGTAGGGCATATGTGTATAGGAAGTGGGCGTATTATTTATCAAAATTTAGTGCGTATTAATAAAGCCATTGAAAACAAAGAACTTGAAAAAAATGAGAATTTACAAAAACTTTTAGCAAAATGTAAAAGAGTGCATATTATAGGGCTTTATAGTGATGGCGGGGTGCATTCTATGGATACGCATTTTAAAGCCATGCTTGAAATTTGTGCGAAAAATGGCAATGAAGTTTTTGCTCACGCAATCACTGATGGGCGTGATGTAAGTCCAAAAAGTGGCTTAAATTTCATAAAAGATTTAAAAGAATTTTGTGAAAACTTAGGCGTGCATTTTGCTACGCTTTGTGGGCGTTTTTATGCTATGGATAGAGATAAGCGTTGGGATAGGGTAAAAGAGTATTATGAGTGCTTGTTAGGTAAGGCTTATAAAGTGCCAAATTTATTAGAATACCTACAAAAATCTTACGATGAAAATGTTACTGATGAGTTTATCAAAGCAGCTCAAAATGAGAATTACAAGGGCATGAGAGAAGAAGATGGCATTATCTTTATCAACTTTAGAAATGATAGAATGAAACAACTTGTTGAAGTGTTAAATTCTAAGGATTTTAAAGAGTTTGAACGCGAAAAAATCTTTGAAAATTTACTTACTATGAGTGTTTATGATGATAAATTTAAACTCCCTGTGCTTTTTGAAAAAGAAAAAATTGAAAATACTTTAGCGCAAGTGATTTCTAAAGCAGGGCTTAGTCAGCTTCATACCGCAGAAACCGAAAAATACGCCCATGTAACTTTCTTTTTTAATGGCGGAAAAGAAGAGCTTTTAGAAAATGAAACAAGGGTTTTAATCCCAAGCCCCAAGGTAAAAACTTATGATGAAAAACCCCAAATGAGTGCTTTTGAAGTGTGTGATGCAGTGAAAAAAGGCATAGAAAAGGGTGAGGATTTTATAGTGGTAAATTTTGCAAATGGAGATATGGTTGGACATACAGGTGATTTTAATGCTGCTATAAAGGCTGTCGAAGCGGTGGATACTTGTTTGGGCGAGATTATAGAATGTGCAAAAAAGCATGATTATGCTTTTATCATTACAAGTGATCATGGAAATTGCGAGGCTATGCAAGATGAAAAAGGAAATTTGCTTACCAATCACACCACTTTTGATGTTTTTGTTTTTGTGCAAGCAAAGGGAGTTTCAAAGATTAAAGATAATATGGGGCTTAGCAATATCGCTGCAAGCGTGCTTAAAATTTTAGACTTAGAAATTCCAAAAGAAATGAATGAGGCTTTATTTTAGTTTGTTTGCCTTTTTTATAAGAAATTTGTTAAGATTGCAATTTTTAAAATTAAACTTATTAAGGATAGATAATGAAATTTAGTGGAAAAAATGTTTTAATTACTGGAGCAAGTAAGGGAATAGGTGCTTCTATCGCAAAAACTTTGGCGGGTTTTGGACTTAAAGTTTGGATCAATTATCGTTCAAAACCTGAACTTGCAGATGCTTTAAAAGATGAAATTATTGCAAGTGGTGGCGTTGCTGCTGTGATTAAATTTGATGCAAGCAAAGAAGATGAGTTTGAAAACGGTGTAAAAACTATAGTTGAGAGTGATGGAGAATTAAGTTATCTTGTAAATAATGCAGGCGTTACAAATGATAAACTTGCTTTAAGAATGAAATTAGAGGACTTTAGTAGCGTTGTAGATACAAATTTAAGCTCAGCTTTTTTAGGTTGTAGAGAAGCTTTAAAAACCATGAGTAAAAAACGTTTTGGTGCTGTTGTAAATATCGCTTCTATTGTCGGAGAAATGGGCAATGCTGGACAAGTAAATTATTCTGCTAGTAAAGGTGGAATGATAGCTATGACTAAATCTTTTGCTAAAGAAGGAGCAAGTAGAAATTTACGCTTTAACTGTGTGACTCCAGGTTTCATAAAAAGCGATATGACTGAAGTTTTAAGTGATGAAATCAAACAAACCTATCAAGACAATATCCCTTTAAAACGCTTTGCAGAACCTGAAGAAGTGGCTAATTGTGTAGCGTTTTTACTTAGTGATTATGCCTCTTATGTGACAGGCGATGTGCTTAAGATCAATGGTGGTTTATATATGTAAGGAAAAATGATGGATTTAAAAGAAATAGCACAATTTTTAGATGATAATGCACCAGCATTTTTAGCCACTTTAGGAACTTGTGGAAATCCTAGAGTGCGTCCTATACAAAGTCCATTGCTTGTGGGAGATAAAATTTATTTTTGCACAGCAAATACAAAAGGACTTTTTAAGCATATAAAAAATTATAATGGTATTGAATTTTGTTCTTGTGCAAAAGATGGGACTTTTTTAAGACTTAGAGCTAATGCGGTTTTTGAACCAAATTTAGAAGTTAAAAAAATGATGTTTAAAAAATATCCTTATCTTGTAAATCTTTATGAAACTCCGCAAAATCCAAAATTTGAAGTTTTTTATCTTGATCATTTAAGTGCTAGAATGCAATTTATGAATGGAGAATTTAAGCTTTTTAAGGCTTAATGATTTGATAATTTTATTAACTATATATTAATTAAGATAAATATTATCTTAATTAATATTAACTTTTTGTTATTTTTTTAAGGTATAATCATTCCGTTTAATTTGCAAGGAATAGATTATGATATATTGCAAAAATTTTTTAATATTTATTTTATTATATTCATCTATCTTCTTTGATTATTTATCTTATGCTTTTTTATATTTACTAAATTATAAATTTGTTTTTAATCCATTTTATATTGAAAGGAGAGTTTGTTTTTGGATTTTTGGCATGCGGTTATGTAAGATTGACTTACATTAAAAATTATTATTAATTTTTTTAAATAAGGAGAATGATATGGGTGAATTTTCTAGAAGAGATTTTATAAAAACAGCCTGTATTAGTGTAGGAGCTTTAGTTGCAAGTTCAAGTGGAGTTTATGCTTTAGATGATTCATCTAAGATGGATAAAGATGCAAATTTACCTTCTTGCGATGTTTTGGTAATTGGATCAGGTGGAGCAGGTTTGCGTGCTGCAGCCGCAGTGAGAAAAGAAAATCCAAAATTAAGCGTTGTAGTAGCTACAAAGATGATGCCATCGCGTAACGCAACTTGTATGGCAGAGGGTGGAATTAATGGAGTTACTGATTTTTCTAATGGAGATTCCTATAAATTACATGCTTATGATACTATTAAAGGCGGAGCTTATTTGGTAGATCAAGACGCGGCTTTAAAATTTTGCGAATTAGCTGGAAAGGCTATTTTTAATATGGATTTTATAGGAACCTTGTTTTCAAGAAATGAGCAAGGTGGAGTAGCTCAGCGTTTAATGGGAGGAGCTTCTAAGAAACGCTGTAACTATTCTGCAGATAAAACAGGTCATATTTTAATGCATTCTTGTTTAGATGATGCTATTAGTAGTGGTGTGAAATTTTTAATGGATCATGAACTTTTGGATATAGGTGTTGTGGATGGAAAATGCGAGGGTGTCGTTTTAAGAGATATACAAAGCGGTGGAATTTATCCTGTGTTATGCAAAGCTTTGGTGATTGCTACAGGGGGATACACAAGGATATTTTATAATAGAACTTCAACTCCTTTTATTGCCACAGGAGATGGTGTGGCAGCTGCTCTTAGAGCAGGACTTGGTTTTGAAGATCCTGAGATGATACAATTTCACCCAACAGGAGTTGCAAATGGTGGAACTCTTATTACAGAAGCGGCGCGCGGTGAAGGGGGATATCTTTTAAATAATCGTGGTGAGCGTTTTATGAAAAATTACCATGAAAAAATGGAGCTTGCACCGCGAGATGTGGTTGCGCGTGCTATAGAAACAGAAATTCGTGAAGGTAGAGGTTATGGCGAGGGACTTGGAGCTTATGTTTTGTGCGATGTACGCCACTTAGGAAAAGAAAAAATTTTAAAAGATTTACCAAAAATTCGTCACACTGCAATGCTTTTTGAAAATATTGATTTAGTAGATACTCCTGTACCTATTCGTCCAACGGCGCATTATTCTATGGGTGGAATTGAAGTGGCTAAATTTGAAGATATGAGTACTAAAATTGCTGGAATTTATGTAGGTGGAGAAGCTTCTTGCATTTCTATACATGGAGCTAATAGACTAGGGGGAAATTCTTTAGCCGATGCAGTTGTAACAGGGCATTTAGCAGGTATTGGTGCGACAAATTATGCTAAAGATGCAAGTTTTGGAAAAGGGGCAAAAACTCATGAACTTGCTCAAAAATGGCAGGTTAGATTTAAAGAAATTACAAATAATGGCGGAAATGGTCAAGAAATGTATGAATTGCGAGAAGAGCTAGGAAGTCAAAATTGGGATAATATGGGGATTTTTAGAACTCAAGAAAAACTCGATCTTCTAGCAAAAAATTTAGAAGATATACAAGCAAGATATGAAAAAATTCGTATTCCAAATCCTAATGAAGTGATGAATACTGCTTTTACAGATTATGTAGAGCTTGGCAATTTGATTTTACTTTCTCGCTGTGCTTGTTTAGCAGCTAGAAATAGACTTGAAAGTCGTGGGGCTCATACTAGAGAAGATTATCCAAAGCGAGATGATAAAAATTTCTTAAAACATAGCATTGTAAATTTAGAAAATGATGAATTAAAACTTAGTTATAAAGATGTCGTGGTAACTGAGTTTTCACTTGATGGAAGGAGAGTACAATGAAAATCATCATAGATCGTTTTAATGGCAAGGAAAAATATGAACAAAGTTATGATATTGATGATAAGGATATACAAGGAAAAACTCTGCTCTCTCTTTTGCTTTTTATTAAAAAAACAAAAGATATTACTTTAAATTTTACCGCCTCTTGTCAATCTGCGATTTGTGGGGCTTGTGCAGTTCGTGTGAATGGGCATTCTTATCTTGCTTGTGATACTAAAATGCAAGATTTGTTAAAAGAATATGATAATCCTTTAAGTATACGCATTTCTCCGCTTGGAAATTTTAGAGTAATTTCTGATTTAATTGTGGATTGGGAGCCTTCTATAGAAAATTTAAGAAAAATTCGTCCTGCCATGGTAGCAAAAAATGAATTTTCAGCGGAAAAGGGCTGTAAACAAAGTCAAGAAGAATTTGATCGTATTAGCAAGCAATGGGATTGTATTTTATGTGGTAGCTGTGCTTCAGAGTGTAATAAATTAGAAGCAGATAGTAGCGATTATATGCAACCTTTTGTTTTTACTCATGCTTGGCGTGCAGCGGCAGACTCTCGAGGTAAGGATCCTATGTTGCATGTAAAACCCAGCGTAATGAATGGACTTTGGCTTTGTGTTCATTGTCAAGAGTGTGCTGATCGTTGTCCAAAGGGTATAAGTTCAGTAAGCGATATAGCAAATTTAAGAGTGATGGCGATTAAAAAAGGTTTAAATGAAGGCTTAGGGCCTGATCATGCTGAAGCTTTTTATAAAGATTTAGTTGAAGGTTCAGGACGCTTGAATGAAATTTATCTTGCTTTGCGTTCTGAGGGTGTTATAGGTTCTATGGGTAAAACAGATATAGCTTTTAAACTTATGCGCGCAGGAAAAATGAATCCTATGCATGTTTTTGGCGAGAATGAAATAGAAGGGCATAAAGATTTGGTTAAAATGATAAAGGCAGCACAAGAAGCTGCTGTTAAGGAGTAAAATATGCAAAAAGAATACGCTTTTTTTCCAGGTTGTGTTTTATCTCAAGCTGCAAAAGAATCTAAAATTTCACTTGAAGCTATTGCACCTATTTTGGGTTGGAAGTTGAATGAAATTAAGGGATGGAGTTGTTGTGGGGCTTCTCAAGCGCAGTGTGTTGATCCTATTGCGACTTTGGTAGCTAATGCAAGAAATATTGCTTTAGCGGAAGAGATGAAAATGCCAATACTTACAACTTGTAGTACTTGTATGCTAACTTTAACTAAAGCAAAAAATACTCTTGATAAGGGTGCAAAAGAACGCATCAATACTTTTTTAGCACAAGGTGGAATGAAATATCAAGGTTCAACGCCTATTACAAGTCTTTTGTGGGAGCTTTATGAGGATTTGGATAATTTAAAAAGTAAGGTGAAAAAGCCGCTTTCAAATTTAAAAGTAGCTTTATTTTATGGTTGCCATAGTTTAAGACCTGAAGATGCTTTCGGTAAAAAAGAAAGTTCAACCAATCCAAAAAGTTTTGAAAGTGTAGTAGAAGTTTTAGGGGCTAAAATAGTTCCTTTTGAAAAACGCCTTGATTGTTGTGGTTTTCATGCTTCTTATCCTGCAGAAAAATCTGTGAAAAAAATGTCTAGTCAAATTGTCAATAATGCAAGTGAAAATCAAGCTGATTGTGTTGTAACACCTTGTCCACTTTGTCAAATGCAGCTTGATATCTATCAAGAAAGATTTCAAGATTATACTAATTCTAAAGCAAGATTGCCTATTATTCATTTATCACAATTAGTAGGACTTGCATTAGGACTTTCTAAAGAAACGGTTGGTTTAGATTATAATATTATTGATGCAAGTAAAATTGCATAAAAACATGGGCAAAAAGCCCATGTTTAAAGATTTAATTCCATTCTTAAAGAATGCTCCCAAAAAGCCACTTCCAAGCGTGTTGCAGTATGAAAAATTTCGCTGAGTTTTTGGAATTTTTGTGCACTAACACTTGAAGTATAAGAATTAACAAAATCTTCAAATTCTTTAGCTTCATTTTGAAAATTTTCACTTCCATAGGTCAAAATCCATTCCTTGTAAGGATGATCTTTTAAATTTTCATTTTTTAAACGATTTATAATTTCAGCACCTATTTTTGCATAGCCTATAGCGCAAGCACTAAGAGCAACTAACATATCTAAAAAATCTCCATTTTCACCTACGCTTAACATATAACGCGAATAGGCTATATTGACTAAACTTTCATCTTTTATATCGAGTTCATCTGCATTAATGCCAAGAGATAAAATTGCACGATGAAGCTCCATTTCTCCTTCAACTATATAATTTTGAAATTTCATAGCAAAACGAAGTTCTTTTGCGGTATTTGAGTTAAGTGCTAACCTTGCGTAGCATTTTGCGTAATTAAGCAAATAAATATAATCTTGCTTGAGATAAAAAAGAAAATTTTCTTGCTTTAGGCTTTTATCTTCTAATTTTTTAACAAAATCATGATGTAGATAAGCATCCCAAATTTTTTGATTTTCTTTGATTAAATTAGAGAAAAGCATCATTTTTCCTTTATGTTTTAATATTTTATTTTCAAGTATAATGAAAAACTATAAATATTTTAAGCTTTTTATAGTAAAATACGCTTTATTTTAATTTTTTGAAGGAGAACAAATGGCAACATTTGATGATGTAAAAGCAGTAGTAGTAGAGCAATTAAGTATTGATGCAGATGCAGTTAAAATGGAATCAAAAATTATTGAAGATTTAGGTGCTGATTCTTTAGATGTTGTAGAGCTTATTATGGCTTTAGAAGAAAAATTTGAAGTAGAAATTCCAGATAGTGATGCTGAAAAATTAATTAAAATTGAAGATGTTGTAAATTATATTGACAATTTAAAAAAATAATTTTTTTTCTTGCAAGGAGCTTATTCTTGAAAAGAGTTGTAGTTACAGGTATTGGTATGATCAATGCCCTTGGTTTAGATAAAGAAAGTTCATTTAAAGCAATTTGCAATGGAGAAAGCGGAGTAAATAAAATTACTCTTTTTGATGCTACGGACTTTCCTGTTCAAATTGCAGCTGAAGTTAAAAATTTTGATCCATTAGAGGTTGTTGATGGCAAAGAAGTAAAAAAAATTGACCGTTTCATACAACTTGGAATTAAAGCAGCAAGAGAAGCAATGCAGGATGCTGGATTTAGTGAAGAATTAGACAAAGAAGAATTTGGCATTGTTTCGGCTTCTGGTATTGGAGGTTTGCCTAACATAGAAAAAAATTCCATTATTTGTTCCGAGCGAGGTCCGCGTAAAATTTCCCCTTTTTTCATACCTTCGGCACTTGTAAATATGTTAGGAGGTTTGATTTCTATAGAGCATGGACTTAAAGGGCCAAATATTTCTTGTGTTACAGCTTGTGCAGCAGGAACTCATGCTATAGGAGAAGCTTATAAAAGTATAGCTTTGGGAAATGCTAAAAAGATGTTAGTCGTAGGTGCAGAAGCTGCGATTTGTCCTGTGGGTATAGGTGGTTTTGCTTCAATGAAAGCTTTATCAACTAGAAATGAAGATCCACAGCATGCTTCAAGACCATTTGACAAAGAAAGAGATGGTTTTGTCATGGGAGAAGGTGCTGGAGCTTTAGTTTTTGAGGAATATGAAGAGGCTAAAAAACGCGGTGCTACGATTTATGCTGAATTAATTGGATTTGGAGAAAGTGCAGATGCGCATCATATTACTTCACCAACTTTAGATGGGCCTTTAAGAGCTATGAAAAAAGCTTTAAATATGGCAGGGAATCCAAAGGTAGATTATATCAATGCACATGGAACTTCAACCCCTGTAAATGACAAAAATGAAACAGCAGCAATTAAAGAGCTTTTTGGCAATAATATCCCGCTTATAAGTTCCACCAAAGGACAAACAGGTCATTGCTTGGGTGCTGCAGGTGCAATTGAAGCAGTTGTTAGTGTTATGGCTTTAAGAGATGGGGTAGTTCCACCTACAATCAATCAGCTTGTAAAAGATGATGAATGTGATCTTGATTATATTCCAAATATATCAAGAAAAGTAGATTTAAAAGTGGTGATGAGTAATTCTTTTGGTTTTGGTGGCACAAATGGCTGTGTTGTATTTAAAAAAGTAGATTAATATGGCTTCTTATTTAGATTTTGAAAAAAATATTCAGCAAATTGACGAGGACATTATCAATGCTCAGATTAAAGGAGATACTGAAGCTGTATCAATTTTAAAGAAAAATCTTGAAAAAGAAATTTCTAAAACTTATAAGAATTTAAGTGATTTTCAGCGTTTGCAATTAGCGCGTCATCCAGATCGCCCTTATGCTCTTGACTATATTGAACTTATTTTAAATGACGCTCACGAAATACATGGTGATCGTGCCTTTAGAGATGATCCTGCTATTGTTTGTTTTATGGGTTATTTAGGAGAGAAAAAAATAATTGTAATTGGTGAGCAAAAAGGACGTGGAACAAAAGATAAAATCGCTAGAAATTTTGGGATGCCACATCCTGAAGGATATCGCAAAGCCTTAAGAGTAGCAAGACTTGCAGAGAAATTTCAAATTCCTATTTTATTTTTGATAGATACTCCAGGTGCTTATCCTGGAATAGGTGCTGAAGAAAGAGGACAAAGTGAAGCTATCGCTAGAAATTTATATGAATTAAGTGATTTGAAAATACCGACCATTGCTATAGTTATCGGAGAAGGCGGTAGTGGCGGGGCGTTAGCTATAGGGGTTGCAGATAAACTTGCAATGATGAAAAATTCTGTTTTTTCAGTAATTTCTCCTGAAGGTTGTGCTGCAATACTTTGGAATGATCCTGCAAAAAGTGAAGCTGCAACCAAGGCTATGAAGGTAACGGCTGATGATTTAAAATCTCAAGGTTTAATTGATGATGTTATAGATGAGCCTACAAATGGTGCACATCGCAATAAAGAGGCTACAGCAGTAGCTATTGCTGATTATGTAAAAAAATCTCTAAATGAACTTGAAAATATTGATGTACGAGAACTTTCTGCAAATCGTATGCAGAAAATTTTAAAGCTTGGAGCCTATCAAGAGGCTTAGGCTTTTACTTCGCTTTTTTAAATAATTTTATTATTTATAATTGTTATCAAAATTAAGTTAATTAAAAGTATTCTTTTTTTATACTTCAAAAATGATTTTAAATATCAAAATAATTATTTTTAAAGGAATTAATTTGACTCAAATCAAAAATATAAAATTTAAAAAAAGTTTACTGTGTTTTTTAATTTTATCTGGAGCTTTGTTAAAAGCAGAAGAAAAATATCAACTTAATGATGTTGTGGTTAGTGCTAGTGGTTTTGAACAAGATTTGGTTGATGCGCCTGCTAGTATTTCTATCATTACAAAAGAAGAGCTTGAAAAAAAGCCAATTAAGGATATAGGAGAGGCTATAGGAGATATTCCAGGTGTAGATGTGACTATGAATAAAACAGGCACTTATGATTTTAGCATACGAGGTTTTGGTAGTTCTTATACTCTAGTTTTAATTGATGGAAAACATCAAAGTGTTACAAATGGGTTTTATGATAATGGTTTTAGCGGCAGTGAGTCAGGATATCTGCCACCTTTGTCTATGATAGAGCGTATTGAGGTTATACGTGGTCCAGCTTCTACACTTTATGGCAGTGATGCTGTAGGCGGTGTGGATAAATATTATCACTAAGAAAAATCCTGATAAAATCGAAGCAAATATAGAATTTAATACTCTTTTACAACAGCACTCTAATCACTATGGTAATGCTGAGGGATTTAATGCTTATGTAGCAACTCCTTTGATTGAAGATATATTATCAATTTCTGCAAGGTTGAAGTATTATGATAAGGCAGCTTCTGATTTAAAATGACCTACACCGGTTTGGAATAATAACAATCAAAGACCTGATAATTACCAAATTGCTAGTCATAGTCCAGGTGCTTTTACTAGTTTAGGTTTTGGTTCTAGGCTTAATTGGACAGTAGATGATAAAAATAATATATATTTTGATATAGAGCGATATATTAATGAAATTTCAGTGAATTCTACAAGTAGTAGGGCTATTAAAAGTGAAAGACAACTTTTTAAGGATAATATTGTTTTAAATCATGATGGTAACTATGATTTTGGTTCAACTAACTCATATTTACAATATGGTAGCACTAAGGATAAGGAGCTGCATAGCCAAATTTGGGTAGGAGAAGGTAAGGTTGTTTTACCTTGGAATTTAGGTCAATACGGTAATTTAGTAAATACCTTTGGTGCAAGGATTGATTATGAGATATTAAAAATGATCAAGCAAGCGCAGGTAGTCAAATAAGAGGTAAAAATCTTGATCAAACCGCGGTTGCGCTTTATGGGGAAAATGAGTATTTTATAACCGATGATTTGATTTTTACTACAGGTTTGCGTTATATTTATAGCGATTTGTTTGATTCTGAATTTACGCCTAGGGTTTATTTGGTTTATCACTTAAATGATAATATAGCCTTGAAAGGAGGTGTTTCAAAAGGCTATAAAACTCCTGCTGCCAAGCAGTTGACAAATGGATATTATAATTATGCCAATAATAATGCTTATTTTGGAAACCCTGACTTAAAACCAGAAGAAAGTATAAATTATGAATTGGGTGTTGATTTTATGGTATTTGATTTTGCACATTATTCTATTACAGGATTTATTACTGATTTTACAAATCAAATCAGTAGTGAAGATTTAACAGGTATGCAAAATGATATTAATTGTAGCAATGGCATTGTTTGTAAGCGTCCTATTAATCTTGGAAAAACGCAGACTAAAGGTATAGAATTTGCATTTAATACCAAAACTTACAATGGCTTTAGCCTAAATTCAAGTTATACTTTTATGGATAATCGCTACAAAGATGGTCAAAAAAATTGGTTTGGTGGTGATAGAATAGAAAATTTACCAAGACATATAGCAATGTTAAAATTAAACTATGAGCGAGGTAAATTTAGTTCCTATATAAAAACACGAGCAAGACTTGATACTATAGCTAAAGCAAAAGGTGGCGGTAATGGTAGTCTGCCATGGCAAAAATATAAGCCTTTTTATATAGTAGATTTAGGGATAAATTATAAAATCAATAAGCAATCTAGCTTAAGTTTTGCAGTGCAAAATCTTTTTGATAAAAATTTCTTTGATCCGCAAGTTACAAGATGGGATGGGGCTAATCCTGCTGGATATGCAAATCGCTATCAAGATTATACAGAAGGAAGAAGTTTTTGGTTAAGTTATAAATATGATTTTTAATTTTTTAAGGCTTTAATCACCTTTATATTTTCAAAAAAGCAAAAATAAAGTACAATGTGAAAAATAAATAAAAGGTTTTATTATGGCGTTTAAAAATTTAAAAGAACTTTCTTTTGAAAAATCAAATTATATTAAGCCTAAGAGATTTGCTTATGAAAGTAATGGTAGGCTTTGCACTTGGGATTTTATAGAATCTAAAGATAGTGTTTCAGTGCTTTTGTATCATAAAGAATTAGAAAGTTTTATTTTTGTACGCCAATTTCGTATACCACTTTGGTATCATCAAATGCATGATAAAGATTATGTAAAAGATGATGATATGGGCTATACTATAGAGCTTTGTTCTGGGCTTGTGGATAAAAAATTATCTTTAGAGGAAATAGCAAAAGAAGAATGTATAGAAGAACTAGGATATGCTCCTAAAAATTTAGAAAAAATAGGAGATTTTTATACAGGGTTTGGTTCAGGTGTAAGCAAGCAAAGCTTTTATTTCGTAGAAGTTGATGAAAAAGATAAAATTTCTTCTGGAGGTGGAGTTGATGATGAAGAGATTGAAGCTGTTTATGTTAAGGTGCAGGATTTTGAAAAAAAATGTAAAAATATGATAAGAACGCCTTTGCTTGATTTTGCTTATATGTGGTTTTTAAAGGAAAAGTGGGGAAAATTAAAGATTATTTAGGTTAAACCTTAAAAAGGTTCAACCTAGGATTTTAATGATCTGACTCATCAAGCATTTCTTTAAATACATTGAAAAGATCAAGCGATGCATTTTCAGCAACTTCGCATTTATTAATTATGCTGTGTTGAGTAATATCTTTGCTAATATCTTCTGTATTTGCTATTGTTATAGCATTATTCATATTTTCATGAACTTTTTCATGTGGCTCGTTAATTTTTAAGAAGCTTTTATTTTGCCCAAATCTTTCTTTTCCTGTGCTAGCAAGCCATTTTCCTAAGCGACAAGATGTATGATCGGCTAATTGCTTTCCTGATTTGGAAAAAATTTCTTTATAACCATTTAATTTAAAAGCTATATGATCTAGTTTTGCTAAAGATACGAAAGCTTCTGAAGCGATACCAACTGCATTTGAATTAGTAGAATGCGCTTCATTTACTAAGTGAGTAAATTTTTCGGAAAAACTCATAATATGAGCATTAGAATCTATAGAAATTTTTTCAACTTGCTCACTTTGAGTATACATTTCATTTGCATTTTGCTTTAGAAGGTTGATATTCATTTCAACTTCTGTGGTTGCTTTTTGTGTTTTTTCAGCTAGTTTTCTTACTTCATCGGCAACAACAGCAAAACCACGCCCATGTTCACCTGCGCGTGCAGCTTCTATGGCAGCGTTAAGAGCTAAAAGATTGGTTTGATCGGAAACATCTTTAATTAGATTAATTACATTAGTAATTTCATCTACACTTCTATGCAATGTTCCTGCAACATCTCTTGTTTTATTGGCTGATTCTGTAATATTTCCCAAAGAGGCATTGATAGAATTAGCAATATGGTTAAGTTCATCCATTTCAGCAAGAGAAGTTTTAGAATAGCTAGAGATAACTTCTGCCTTATTTACATTTTCTAACATATCGCCTTGAATAATAGTAATATTTTTTAAAACCCCAGTTAATAAAACATTTAAAAGATCTGTTTTAAGTTTAGACTCTAAAGCCGCTTGTTCTAATGATGTAATTTTATTTTTTAATTCTAAATTTTCCGATTGAAATTTTTCAATTTTATGTGTAAGATTTTTATTTTCTTCTTCAAGTTTTTGAAGATCAGAATGGTTTATTTTACTTCCAAACATTGTTTTGCCTTATTTTTTATAATTTGCTAGATATTGGCTAAGTTCATCTTTTACATGAAGCTTTTCTTTTTTTAAAGTTGAAATTTCCATGCTGCTAAGAGAAGTTCTACCTTCTTCTGCATCTTTAATCATGTCATCAAGTTCATTATGACGATCAAATAGTTTATCAAAATGAGCATCTTTACCTTTTAGCTCTGACATTAATTCTCTATATTCATGTAGCATAAACTCTCCTTGTATTAGTGAAATTTAAAATTCATTTAACAAGGTATTTTACACTATTAAAAGATATTTTTGGCTTAAAAAATAATAAAATTAATAATAATTTTTAAATGTGTGTTATATAAGTGATTTATTAAAGTTTATTTTTAAATTGGAAATTTTAAAATTGAGGAATAAATCCTCAAAATTATTTAGAATTTTGTTTTTTTAGAGTTCTCAGAGTAGAAGCTGCGATTCTCATTTTTCTCGTGGTGCCATCTTCTAAAGTTACACGAACTGTTCTGAGATTAGGTAAAAAGCGTCTTTTTGTTTTATTGTTAGCATGGCTGACATTATTACCCACCATTGGACCCTTGCCTGTGATTTGACATACTCTTGCCATTTTCTTGTCCTTATGAAAATTTTTAAATGAAGATTCTATCAAAATTAAGCTTAAAATATTCCATAATTTATAGTTTTTTTAATATATAAGTCGATAAAATATTATTTATCACATTTATATATAGTTTAAGGTTTTGATCATGTATGTAGCTCCAAGTTTATTGTCTGCAAATTTTTTGAAATTAGAAGAAGAAGTTAAAGCTATTGAAGCTGCAGGTGCAGATCTTTTACATATTGATGTAATGGATGGACACTTTGTTCCAAATTTGACTTTCGGACCTTGCGTGATCGAAAAAATTTCAACTATTAGTAAGTTGCCATTAGATGTGCATTTGATGGTTAAAGATGTAAGTAAATTTATAGATCTTTTTATCCCTTTGAAACCAAAATTCATTTCTTTTCATATGGAAAGCGAAGTTCATCCTATAAGGCTTTGTGAATATATAAGAAGTCAAGGAATCCATCCTGCTATTGTTTTAAATCCACACACTCCTATTGATTCTATTAAACACATGCTAGAATTTGTAGATATGGTGCTTTTAATGAGTGTTAATCCTGGATTTGGTGGACAAAAATTTTTACCTTTGGTACATGAAAAAATCAAAGAATTACGCCAAATGATTGATAAAAAAAATGCTAAAGTTTTTATAGAGGTTGATGGTGGTGTTAATGGTTTAAATGCTAGCGATTTAGAGGAATCCGGAGCTGATATTTTGGTGGCTGGAAGTTATATTTTTTCTTCTAATGATTATAAAACTGCAATTTCATCTTTAAAGCTTGAATTTTGAGTTTACAGCAAATTGATCAGATTATTTCTATATTAAACAAGCAAAGCAAGCCTTATGATTGGGTGATGCAAGAGTTTGCCAAAGTTGAAGAATTAAAAAATTTTGATTTAGATTTGGAAACTTTTGAGCTTTTGGGTTTGGGCTTAACTTTGAATAAAGATAATATTTTTATCCTTAAAACACGCACAACAAAAATTAAAGATGAAATTTTTTGTATAGTAGATATAGAAAGTACTGGCGGTGTAAGTAAGGGGGAAATTTTAGAAATTGGAGCAGTAAAAATTCAAAATTCTAAAGAAATTGGACGCTTTCAAAGTTTTGTTAAAGTAAAAGAAATTCCAGAAAATATAACCGAACTTACGGGTATTACTTATGAGATGGTGGAAAATGCTCCAAGTTTAACAAAGGTTTTAAGTGATTTTAGGCTTTTTTTAAAAGACAGTATTTTTGTAGCACATAATGTGCGTTTTGATTATAGTTTTATTTCTAAGGCTTTAAATGAGTGTGGTTTTGGCATTTTGCTTAATCGTCGTATTTGTACTATAGAATTTGCACAATGTTGTATAGAAAGTCCAAAATATAAACTAGAGGTTTTGAAAGAATTTCTGGGCGTGGAAAATACGCATCATAGGGCTTTAGATGATGCTTTGGCAGCTGCTGAAATTTTTAAATATTGCCTTGGAAAACTTCCCTATCATATAAAAACTACAGAAGAACTTATAAATTTTACAAAGACTGCCACGCATAAAGCAAAAATAAATATTTAAAGAGTATAATTAAGACATAAATGACGGGAGCTTGTGTAACAGGCTGAGAGTAAGCTAAAAGCTTAGACCGAACCGGATCTGGATAATACCAGCGTCGGGAAGATTTATAAATTTCAATACTTTAAAAATTTATACTCACCCTTCATTTATCCAAATTTTTTAAAGGATAAATTTATGAAAACTCAAATGAATTATGCGAAAGAAGGTATTTTTACTAAAGAAATGCAGATTGTTGCACAAAAAGAAAATTTAAGTAAAGATTTTTTGCTTGAAAATATTGCTTGCGGTAAAATTATTATCCCTGCAAATATTAATCATAAAAGTCTTGATCCAAATGGTATAGGTTTTGGACTGCGTACTAAGGTTAATGTAAATTTAGGAGTTTCAAATGATTGCGTTGATTATAGCGAGGAAATGAAAAAAGTAGAGCTTGCTCATAAATTTGACATAGAAGCGATTATGGACTTAAGCAATTATGGCAAAACAAGTCGTTTTAGAGACGAGCTTGTTAATGTTTCAAAAGCTATGATAGGAACAGTTCCTGTATATGATGCGGTAGGATTTTTAGAAAAAGATTTAAAACAAATTGGTGCTAAAGACTTTTTAGATGTTGTATATCATCATGCTAAAAGTGGGGTTGATTTTATGACAATTCATGCAGGTATTAATTCTCGCGCAGCGCATATTTTTAAACAAAGTAAAAGACTTACAAATATAGTTTCAAGAGGAGGCTCTGTGCTTTATGCTTGGATGATGATGAAAGATGCTGAGAATCCTTTTTTTGAGTATTATGATGATTTGCTTGACATTTGTTTAAAATACGATGTAACTTTATCTTTGGGCGATGCTTTGCGTCCTGGCTCTACTCACGATGCAAGTGATGGGGCGCAAATTTCAGAGCTTATAGAATTGTCACTCCTTACTCAAAGAGCTTGGGATGTTGGGGTTCAAGTAATGATAGAAGGTCCAGGGCATATGGCTATTAATGAAATAGAGGCAAATATGCAATTAGAAAAGCGTTTATGCAAAGGAGCGCCTTTTTATGTCTTAGGACCTTTGGTAACAGATATTGGCGCAGGGTATGATCATATTAGTGGTGCTATTGGAGGAGCTGTGGCTGCAGCTAGCGGTGCTGATATGCTGTGTTATGTAACACCTGCTGAACACTTAAGACTTCCAAATTTAGAAGATGTTAGAGAGGGTATAGTTGCGACTAAAATTGCAGCTCATGCGGGAGATATAGCTAAACTTCCAAAAGAAAGAGCAAGAGATGATGAGATGAGTAAGGCTAGACAAGAGATAGATTGGGAGAAAATGTTTAAACTTGCTATTGATGGAGAAAAGGCTAAAAAAATGTTTAATGAGCGTCGCCCTGATGATTTAAACTCATGTTCCATGTGTGG
This sequence comes from Campylobacter sp. CFSAN122748, assembly GCF_045277125.1. Taxonomy (NCBI): domain Bacteria; kingdom Pseudomonadati; phylum Campylobacterota; class Epsilonproteobacteria; order Campylobacterales; family Campylobacteraceae; genus Campylobacter; species Campylobacter sp. CFSAN122748. Next base: position 452,674 of record NZ_CP116953.1, read on the forward strand.
AAAAATGTGTGCAATGAATACTATGAATCAAATTTTAAAAGGCGAAGATGTGAGTTTAGCTTGAATAAACTTTGAGAGTAAGATCTATAGAGATACCTTGCTCTCCTGCTTTAAGATTAAGTGGATAATCAAGCTTGATTAAGTTATTATAGTTTTTTAGAGCATCAATAAAATCATAAAGTCTTCTAGGATTGTTCATTGTCGCTTTAATGGCTAAGCGGTTTTTTAGATATTTTTCTTGTTTTTCGGGCTTAGTTTCTTGAATTTTTACATTTTGAAAATATTTTTGTAAAAAAATATCAAAATTTCCTATATTAAAATTTTGCTCAAATTGCTCTAAACTTTTGTTGTTTTCGCTTCTTAGAGTTGATATTTTATCTTCACTAAAGTCAAATTTTGATTTAGTGGCTTTTAAGATAGCAAGTTGTGAATTTTCTCTAAGATTTGCTTGTTTGTAATTTTTTAATGTCGGTAAAAGTAAAAATAAGATCAAGGCTGTGCAAACGCTTATAAAACTTAACGCGCAAATGATAAGCTTTAATAAATCAATTTCTTCTAGACTTTTATCTTTCATCTGCAACTCCTGGAATTTGTTTACTAATACTAACAAAACGATACCACCCATTATCTAAGCGATAATAGGTTGTATAGCTTTGATCAAAGATGCTTTTTAAAGGGGTTTCTAAAAGTAGAGTAAACATTTCTCTTGTAGGAGTGACTCCGATAAGTTTTAAGGAATATTCGTCTTGTTCAACACTTTCAAGAGTAATATTATCAGTTTTTACAATAATATCAAATAGATTTCTTAAGCTTTCTTTAACAATTTGATTTTGAGTGTTAAAATTTTTCGCTATTTGGCTTTGATCAAATAAAATTTCATAAAGCATTTCATTTTGCTTAGTTTGATTTTGAAGCACTATAACTTGTTGTTTTTCATCATCGATAGAGCTATTGATTAATGCAATTTTTATTGTATATGTAAAATATACTAGCAAGATAAATAATATACTAAAACCAAAAAGTCCTAGCCAAATTTTATCAAAGAGTGTGAAAATAGGTTTTTTTCTTGGCTGTATGAAGCTATAAGTCATTTAAGCTCCTTTTGCATCAATTCTATCATAAGATCTAAGGTGTTGATTTGTTTCGTTTTTATCTCTAAAAAAGTTTCACTTTCTAAAAAATCAATAGCACTTATGTTAATATCTGATTCACTATATAATAAAATACCATTGATAAATACCCCAGCATATTTATCATCATTATAAAATTTTTCAATGCTCGTAATAATATAACGGCATAGTTCCATATCATTGCTAAATTGATTTAATTCATCAAGATTAAAATTATCATTATTATTCAAAGTTTCAAGATTATTTTCTTGATCAAGTAGATCAAATTTATTATTTAAGGCTTCATTGAAGTTATCTAGGGTAACTTCAGTATCATCGTTGTTGTTTTCAATTTCTTGATTATCTTCTGATGGAAGTTCAAGCTCTAAACCTAATTCTTGCTCAAATATTTTAAAATCACCGTATAAAATAGTATTGCCTTTAGCAACAATAATTGCCAAAAGATGTCCTTGCTTAAATCCATAAAGTAAAATTTGATCATCAGGCTGTTTTTCTTTTTGTATATTGTAGTAAAGAAGAGCAAAAGGGGAATATAAAAAATCTAAACCTCTATATTCTTCAAAAAGCTCGCTATAATATTCCACATGTTCGGTAGCCGTATAAACAAGGGCATTATTAAACAAAATATGCTGTAAGCTGATTTTTCCTATATTAAAATGCTCACAATCTTGAATATTTGTACTAGGTATTAATCCTTGTTCTTTGGCATCTAAAAATAAAGCAGTGTGGTAAAATAAGAAATGCTTGCTTAAATTTTTTACGTATTCTAATAAATTTTCGCTTTTATCAAAAGTTTTTTCATTGCTACTGATTAGTTTATTTCCTCTATAAATAGAAGCTTTTACAATATTTTTTTTATCTTCTAAAATAATACTAATAAAAAGTTGTGGAAATATTTTTTTAAGTAAAAATAACATTTCATTCCTTAAATTGATCAGCTAAGCTAATTTTATCAAATTGTTTCATTAGAAATTCTTTAGCTTTTTCTTTATCTAAAGATAAAATATCCAAAGGTTCACTTAGACTATAAGTAATCTTACTAAAAGGTTTTGGCAAGATCATCTTATCCCAACTTTTAAATTTCCAAAAACGATTTGCTTCATAGTTTAAAATTCTTATCTTTAGTTCTTTTTTTTGAGCCAAAATGATAGAACCATCTGAAATACTATGATAAGGCCCTCGTGGACCATCGGGCGTGATAACTATATCGTCATTTTGTTCTAAAACTTTAAATGCAGCTCTAAGTGCACTGCTAGCACCCCTTGAAGTGCTTCCTCTTACAGTATCAAGACCGAAAAGCTTGATGATTTTTGCAATTTGTTCTCCATCTTTATGGTGGGAGATCATGACATAGGCTTTTTTATTTTTTTGTCTATAATGTCTAAACGCAAAAGGCATGAGTGCTAATTTTCCATGCCAAAAAAGTATCACACCAGCTTTACGGTCAACTTTTTCACCTTTATAGTGCTTTTTACAGCTTAAAAAAATAAGCCATTGCAAGATGAAAATTATATATGTTAAGCAATGGATTTTAAACGATTTCCCCATATAAAACCATACGCTTTGCATTAGTTATTTTTACTTCTTTAAATTGCCCTAAAAGTTCTTCGCTACCTTCAACTTGAACTAAAAAATTATTATCTGTTCTTCCAGCAATGCTATTGCCTGCTCTTAATTCTTCAAATAAAACTTTAAAAGTTTTATTTTCTTGTTTTTTTACAATTTCATCTAAAATTTCACTATGACGATTTTGTAAGGTGCTAAGTCTTCTTGAAGCTGTTTCTTCATCGATTTGATTAGGCATGGTTGCGGCTTTTGTTAAAGGGCGTTTGGAGTATTTAAAAGAAAAAATTTGTTCAAAACGCACTTTTTCCAAAACATCCATAGTTTCTTCAAAATCTTTTTCACTTTCCCCTGGAAAAGCTACAATAATGTCTGTAGAAATGCTAACATTTGGACAAAGTTCTCTAAGTTTTAAAGCTCTATTTAAATACCATTCTTTAGTATAGCCACGCTTCATAGCTTTTAAAATTTCACTTGAGCCGCTTTGTAAAGGCATGTGCATGGATTTGCAAACTTTTGGATTATTGGCAAAAACTTCTAAAAATTTATCATCCATATGCAAAGGATGTGGACTTGTAAAGCGAATGCGTTCTAAATCTTCTATGGTGCTAAGTTCTTCTAAAAGATCTGAAAAGTCCATTTTTTTATGCTCGTTTCTAAATCTTTTGCCGTAGTTATTGACATTTTGTCCTAGCAAAAAAATCTCTTTAGCACCTTTTTCAACAGCTTTTTGAGCTTCTTTGTAGATAATGTTAAAAGGTATGGAAATTTCATCTCCTCTAGTATGTGGCACTATACAATAAGTGCAGTGTTTATCACAACCTATGGAGATATTAATATAGGATTTATAAATACTATTTCTAAAATCTGCAAAAGCAAATTCACTTTCATCATAGTCTATGTCTACGCCCATAAATTTTGGAGTTTTTATAGCTTGAGTGATTTTGGAAATATTTCTTGCTCCTAGAACAAAATCCACATAAGGAGCACGTTTGAAAATTTCATTTCCCAAATGCGATGCAGTACATCCACAAACTCCTATTTTAGCACCTTCTTTTTTAACTTTTTCAAAACCACCTACTTCTGAGAAAAGTTTATGCACAGGTTTTTCACGCACTGAACAGGTATTGATAAGAATAAGATCTGCTTCTTTGATATCTTCTGTTAGTGCGTAATTTTCTTTTTGTGTTAATTCTGCGATCATATGCTCAGAATCTCTGACATTCATCGCACAACCTAAAGTTTGGATAAAAAGTTTTTTAGCGCTCAAAGAATATGTACCTCATACATAAAATCATTATCATCAAGTCCGTATTTTACGGTTCTATGATAAATGCTTACTCCTTTTTTTTCAAAATGATTTACAAGGGCAATGAGTTGTTTGTGTGTATTATCTTTATCAAAATAAAAAAACTTTTGTCCTTCTTTTTCTATAGCCTCTTCGATTTTTTCTAGGCTAATATTTTTAGGTTTTTCATTAATCAAAGTTCTTGCCAATTTTAATTCCATAGCTAAATCCTTAAGAATTTTCATTTTAATCTATAATTTTAGCAAATTTTACTTTTAATTAAACTTATTAAGGATATAATTTTTATCTACATTTTTAAATTTCCCACAAAAAAGGTTTTATAAAATATGGAAAAGATAGCAGATATTATCGAATCTATTGCTAATGAAAAAAATTTAAACTTAGAGAATGTAAGAGAAAAGGTAGCTACCGCTTTAATCAATACTGCAAAAAGAATTTATGGACAAGAATATGAGTTTTTTGTGGATCCTAAAAATTTAAATCTTTATCAAAAAATTACCATAGTAGCAGATAATGACGAGAGATTGCAAAATAAAAGTGAGAGTTTTATCGCGTTAAGTAAGGCAAAATCAGAAGCTCCAGATGTTGAGATAGGAGATGAATTAACCTATGAATGTTCTTTGGAAAATTTAGGAAGAACTGCGGTAAATACCTTGCATAAAGAACTTGAATATCATATACAAAAATTATTAGAACAAACTATTTTTGAAAAATATAAAAATAAAGTAGGGCAAATGGTTTTTGGTACAGTTGTTAGAGTGGATAATGAAGAAAATACTTTTATTGAAATAGATGAATTAAGAGCTTTTTTACCGAGAAAAAATCGCATTAAAGGGGAAAAATTTAAAATAGGTGATGTGGTAAAAGCTGTGATACGCCGTGTTTATACAGATAAAGGTATTAAAATCGAGCTTAGTCGTACAAGTCCTAAATTTTTAGAATGTTTACTTGAAGCTGAGGTTCCAGAAATCAAAGATGGTTATGTCAATATTATAGGATGTGCTAGAATTCCAGGTGAAAGAGCAAAAATCATTCTTCAGGCCAATGGAGCAAATATCGATCCTGTAGGAGCTACAGTAGGTGTTAAAGGTGTAAGAATTAATGCGGTAAGCAAAGAGCTTCATAATGAAAATATTGATTGTATAGAATTTACAAATGAGAGTGAAATTTTAATTTCTCGTGCCTTGGCTCCTGCTATTGTAAATTCTGTAAAAATTGAAGATAAAAAAGCTATTGTAAGTTTAAATAGCGAACAAAAAAGCAAAGCTATAGGAAAAAATGGTATTAATATTCGCCTTGCTTCTATGTTAAGTGGTTATGAAATAGAGCTCAATGAATTAAGCTCATCGCAGCTAAATAATGCCATCAGCAATGAAGAAGCAATGAAAAATCTTCAAGATTTGTTTAAAATTTAAAATATTTGTGAATTTTCACAAATATTTTTTATAAAACCACTTCCAATAAAATGCCGCAAAGATAAAAATCATACCCAATAAACCTGTAATCAGTTTTAAACTCAAGCCTATTTCAAATAAAAAGCCCATAAGCATTGAAATAATAGCGCTAAAACTAAGATAAATCATATCTGTATAAGCGATCACTCTACCATGATATTCTTTGTCAGCATTTTTTTGTATCATGGTGTAGGTATAAGCCCAAAGCGCTGAGGTAAAAAAACCTGCACCAATTAAACCTAAAAAAGAAATATAAAAATTAAATTGAGTTAAAGCCCAAAGTATAATACCCAAGCCTTGACCAAGATACATATAAAATAAATTTTTATTATTAATAAATTTGCTTAAAACCATAGGCCCTATAGCTAAAGAACAAGCACGTACCGCATTTAAAAACCCTATTACTAAAGCAGCAGATAAAACTTCTTTGTATTGATGTTGTGCTAAAAGCGTAACCAAGGTTTCATAAGCAGTTAAACCTATAAAAGCGTGAAGCAAGATAAGATGAAAAATTATTTTATTATTTAAAACATAGAAAAATCCTTCTTTTATCATAGTAAAAAAGCGACTTTGTGTTTTGTGATGAAAATCAGGAATGCTTAATCTTACTAAAAAAGAAATGCCTATGAGTATAAGCATACAGTCAAATAAAAAAGCGGTTTTAACTCCTAGAAAATAAATAAAAATTCCCGCACTTGCCATACCTGCTGTATAAGAAATCGCCCAAATGACACTGTGCATTTCATTAGCGAGTTTAAGTTCTTGAGGGGTTAAAATTTTGGCCAATAAACTCATTTCAGCTTGAAAATAAATCGAAGCAACACAAAGTCTTATGAAAATTAAAATAAACAAAAGCCAAAGCATACTAAGACTTGTGACAAAAATAAGACAAAAAATAGAAATTAATTCTATGCTAATCATACTGAGTAAAAGTTTTTTAGGTTTATTTTTCTCTACTATAACCCCATTAATAGGAGCAAGCAAAACTCCAGGTAAAAAAGCAAGCATAGCACTTGTAGCTGTTGCCCAAGTAGGAGCATTAAGCTCGACTAAAAGGGTAAAAACTCCCGTTTGAGAAAACCATGCTCCAAAATATACTATAAACTGAACCGAAGCCAATATTCTGATATTTTTATTATTTTTTAATAGTTCAATGTAATTCATAAGCGAAACTATAGCATAATTTATATTTTAAATGCTATAATTATTTTAATTATGTAAAAAAACAAGGAAAAATTTTGAAAAGACTGGATAAAAAAGAAGCTTTAGATTTATTACATCATGCGAGTTTAACTGAACTTGGAGAAATGGCTTATAAAAGAAAATTAGAACTTCATCCTGAAAAAATCACTACTTTTGTTGTAGATAGAAATATTAATTATACCAATGTTTGTTGTATTGATTGTTCTTTTTGTGCTTTTTATCGCCATCATAAAGAAGATGATGCTTATATTTTAAGCTTTGAGGAGATAGGCAAGAAGATAGAGGAGCTTGAAGCTATTGGGGGTACGCAAATTCTTTTTCAAGGCGGGGTGCACCCAAAGTTAAAAATAGAATGGTATGAAGAATTAGTTTCTTGGATAAAAGAACATTATCCAAATATCACTGTACATGGTTTTTCAGCGGTTGAGATCGCTTATATCGCAAAGGCATCTAAAATTTCAATTACTGAAGTACTTCAAAGACTACAAGCTAAAGGTTTATTTTCTATACCAGGAGCAGGTGCTGAGGTGCTAAGCGATAGGGTGCGTGATATTATCGCACCCAATAAATGTGATACAGCTACTTGGTTAGAAGTACATCGCCAAGCTCATAAAATCGGCATGAAAAGTACAGCTACTATGATGTTTGGAACGGTTGAAAATGATGAAGAAATCATCGATCATTTTGAGCATTTGAGAAAATTGCAAGATGAAACAAAGGGATTTAGAGCTTTTATTTTATGGAGCTTTCAAAGTGATAATACTGCTTTAATCCAAAAACATCCAGAGATTATGAAACAAAGTTCTAACAAGTATTTAAGACTTTTAGCTTTAGCAAGACTTTATTTAGATAATTTTAAAAATTTACAAAGTTCTTGGGTAACTCAAGGCTCGCTTATAGGTCAACTTGCTTTAAAATTTGGGGCCAATGATTTAGGCTCAACCATGATGGAAGAAAATGTAGTAAGTGCTGCAGGAGCAAGTTATAGAATGAATCAAGATGAGATGATAAGGCTGATTAGAAGTTTAGGCGAAAATCCAGCTAAACGCAATACCGCTTATGAAATTTTAGAAAGGTTTTAATGCAGTATTTAGACAGTAGGGGTGTTAAAATCCCTTTTATTTTTGAAAAAAATTCTGATTTTCCTATTGTTGTTTTAAAGCTTGTTTTTAGAAATTGCGCTAGAAGTTATGATGAAATAGCAGGCTTAGCTAAGATGTTTTCACGTATTTTAAATGAAGGTGTGGATGATAAATTTTTTAAAGATTTAGAATTTAGAGCGATAAATTTAGAGGCAAGTAGTGGTTTTGAAAGTTTGGAAATCAATCTTTCTTGTTTAAAAGAAAATTTTGATTTTGCTTTAAAGAGCTTGGAAAAATTGCTTTTAAAACCAAGAATAGAAGAAAAAATTTTGCAAAAATTAAAAATCAATGCCTTAGGTGAGCTCGCGAGTAAAAATAGTGATTTTGATTATTTAGCAAAAAATTTACTTAATGCTCAAATTTTTAAATGCAAAGAATTTCAAAGCTCAAACGATGGAGATGAAAAAAGTATAGAAATCTTATCTTTAAAAGATTTACAAAATTTTTATAAAAATTTTATCCATCTTAGCGATTTGGTTGTGATTTTAGGAGGAGATTTAGAAGAAAAACAAGCCAAGGAAGATCTTTTAAAACTCTTATCAAAACTTCAAATAGGCAAAAAAAATACTCCAAAAAAATATGAATTAAGCAAAAACATTAAAGATGAAATTTTGATACGCCCAGAAAGCGAACAAGCTTATATTTATTTTGCTACACCTTTTTTTGCTGATTTTAAAGATAAGGATTTATATCTTGCAAAAATTGCTTTATTTGTTCTAGGGCAAGGAGGATTTGGTTCAAGGATTATGGAAGAAATTCGTGTTAAAAGAGGTCTTGCATACTCAGCTTATGCTATGCTTGATATGAATATGTCTTTTTCTAGAGTTTTTGGATATTTACAAACTAAAAATGAAAGCGCTAAAGAAGCTAAAAAAATCGTAAAAGAGCTTTTTGAAGATTTTATAAAAAATGGCATGACTCAAAATGAACTTGATCAAGCTAAAAATTTTCTCATAGGATCAACTCCTTTGCGTTATGAAAGCTTAAGCAAGCGTTTATCTATGTCTTTTAACGAATTTTATCAAGGTTTAAATTTGGGATATTATAAAGAAGAGTTAAAACTTATGGAAAAGGTTAAACTTGAAACCATAAATGCTTATATTAAAAAACATCAAGAGCTTTTAAATATAAGTTTTGCAAGCATACAAAATGAAAATTAAAGAAAGTGATTTTGAATTTTTTAAAAAATTAAAAATTAAAAGTGCTATTGATTTAGCGCTTCTTTTACCTAAAAAAATTGAAAATTTAAATCCAAGTAAAAATCCTAAAGAAAATGAAATTTGCACCCAAAAAATCACTATAAAAAGCGTTAGTTCAAGAAAAAATCAACTTTTTGGTTTAGGTTTTTGTGAAGAATGGCAAGAAAATATTTCTTTTGTGTTTTTTCATCCTAGAGCTTGGCATTTTGGGATTTGTAAGGTAGGAAAAGGGCTTATTTTTAATGCTAAACTCTCGCGTTTTAATCACACTTGGCAATTTAACAATCCTAAAATTTTAACTTCTTTTGAGGGTTTTAGTCCAAAGTATCAAATTTTAGGTTTAAAAGATGCAAAAATTGCTGCTTTTATACATAAATATCTTAATTATGAAAATTTACAAGAAAGTGGCATAGGGGATAAATATATACATTTTCTTTTAAATTTGCATGCTTATGATGAAAAAAGTTTTTTTATGTTTGAAAATTTGCAAAATTTTAGCAAAGATTTAAAATATATAGAAATATATAATTTTTTAAAGCGTTTAAAAGCTAAAAAAACGCATTTTAAAGCTCATCAAATCAATGTTTTTAACATAGCCAATTGGCTTAAAGATTTGCCTTTTTCTCTTACTAAAGATCAGCTTAACGCCTTAAAAGATATAGAAAAAGATTTACACTCAAAAGAAGCCAAAAGGCGTGTGATTATGGGTGATGTAGGGTGTGGTAAAACCTTGGTTTTGCTTGGTGCGGCTTTGATGGTTTATCCTAAACAAGCTATTTTGATGGCACCTACTAGTATTTTAGCGCATCAGCTTTATGAAGAGGCTAAGAAATTTTTGCCTGATTTTATGAATATTTTGTTTATTAAAGGAGGTAAAAAAGAAAAAGATTTAGAACAAAATATTCAAAAAGCAAATCTTATTATAGGTACTCATGCTTTAATTCATTTAGAAAGCCATAATGCCGTACTTGTAATGATAGATGAACAACATCGTTTTGGCTCGGCTCAGCGTGAGAAAATTCATTCTTTAAGTAAACAAGAATTTGCCCCTCATTTTATACAGTTTTCGGCTACGCCTATTCCAAGAACTTTAAGCATGATACAATCTGAACTTTTAAATTTTAGTTTCATTAAACAAATGCCTTTTAAAAAAGATATCACAACTTATTGTATACAAAATGAAGGCTTTTCTAAGCTTAGCGAGAAGATCAAAGAAGAAATCGCTAAAAATCATCAAATTATCATTATTTATCCCTTAGTGAGTGCTAGTGATAATATTCCTTATCTTTCTTTAGAGCAGGCTAAAGAATATTGGCAGAGTCACTATGAAAAAGTTTTTGTAACTCATGGGAAAGATAAACAAAAAGATGAAATTTTAGAGCGTTTTAGAGATGAGGGAAATATTTTACTAAGCACTACAGTGGTGGAAGTGGGCATTTCTTTGCCAAGATTGAGTATGATAGTGATTGTAGGAGCGGAACGTTTAGGACTTGCTACCTTGCATCAACTTCGTGGTCGTGTAGGTCGTGTAGGGCTTAAAAGCACTTGTTATCTTTATACTAAACTTAAAGAAATTCCAAGTCGTTTAAAAGAATTTGCTAGCACTTTAGATGGGTTTAAAATAGCAGAGCTTGATCTTAAAAACCGTTTGAGTGGAGATTTGCTCGATGGTTTTATGCAACATGGAAATGAGTTTAAATTTTTTGATTTTTCTAAGGATGAGGAGATTTTAGAAAAGGTAAAAAAAGATTTGGCAAAAAAAATGCCAAATTAATGTCCACCATACTTATAAAGCATATTTTGAAAATGTGAAGCTATCATTTGTGCACGCTGTAAAATAACTGTTTTCATTTCTTCATTATAAACTATATTTAAACTTTCTTCAAAAAGTCCTAGCCAAATTTCAAAAAACTCTTGAGGAAAAGGAGGTAGATCTAGATGCTTTTTTAAGGGTTGCCCATTATAATCACCTTCGCCTAAAAGCATGCCTGTCCAAAAATTTCCTATTTTTGCTTTATGTTCTTTCCACTCTTCATCACTTGTTCCAATAGCATTGTTAAAAATAGGACCTAAATCCTTATCTTTTCTAACTTTTTCATAAAATATTTCCATGAGTTTTGCTATGCTTTCTTGATTAATTGTTTCAAATTTCATATAAGCCTTTCTTGAATGTTAATTTTATGGCGTTAATATAGCAAAAATAAGATAAATTAAATTTAACATAAGTTAAGAATGGAAAATATTATATAATGAAAGATTATTTAGAACTTTTATCTAGTGTAGGAAAATTAAAAAAATTTCAAAAAAATAGTATTTTATTTTATGAAGGCGAAGAGGCTAAAAAATTTTTTATTTTACTCAAGGGAAAAATACGCATTTATAAAAGTACATCAAGTGATAAAGAAATTACTTTGCATTATTTTAATCCTCCAAATTTTATAGCAGAAATGCCTGCTTTTAAAAAATTAAATTATCCTGCTAATGCCATCTTTGAAGAAGATGGAGAAATTTTGGAAATTGATTTTATTAATTTTCAAAATTTATGCAGTGAAAATAAAGAATTCAATTTTTTACTTATCAGCTCACTTTTTGATAAAATCAAAATTTTAGAAAAGAAATTATCTCAAAATGCATTAGATTTAAGAACGAGATTGTTAAAGTATCTTTTGGAAAATGAAAAAAAAATAGATACAATTTCGCAAAAACAAATCGCAATTGATTTAAATGTTAGAGCGCAATCTTTATCTCGAATGTTAAAAGAGCTTAAAATTTCAGAACTTATTGATACAAAAAAAGGTAAAATTGAAATTTTAAATAAAGATATGATTATAAAAGAACTTTGGTAAAATTAAGGTAGAGAATGGATTTTGATTTTATATTAGCTCAAGCTCCCGCTTTTTTAACAGCTGCTTGGCTTACGATAAAACTAAGCTTTTTTGGAATTATTTTTTCTTTAATAATAGGCTTGTTTTGCATTTTAATGAGTTATTTTAAAATAAAAATTTTAGAAAATATTTGCAAGCTTTATATAGAGTTTTCAAGAAATACGCCTTTATTAATTCAACTTTTTTTCTTATATTATGCTTTGCCTAAATTTAATATACATTTAGAGCAAATTCCACCGCTCAATTTAATTTGTTTAAGCGTAGAAGAAACTTTAAGACCTTCTTTTGCTTGTGCTATAGTAGGACTTAGTTTTTTAGGGGGTTCTTATATGGCTGAGAGTTTAAGGGCGGGATTTGAAGCCATAAGAAAACAGCAGTTTGAAGCAGGACTTTCTTTGGGTTTTTCAAAATTTGGAAATTTGCGTTATGTGATTTTGCCGCAAGCTTTGGCTATTTCTATGCCAAGTATTAGTGCTAATATTATATTTTTAATCAAAGAAACTTCAGTTGTTAGCATTATTGCCTTGCCAGATTTGGTGAATTTAATGAAGAGTTTAAATTCCTTAACCTATAAGACAGATGAGCTATTGTTTTTGTTGTTTATGGGATATTTGTGCATTATTTTGCCTTTGTCTTTTATTTTGCTAAAGTTTGAAAAAAGGTTGCTTTATGCTTGAACTTTTAAATACCGATACGCTTTTAAGACTCTGGCAAGGGCTTTTTGTCACTCTTGAAATTTCATTTATCAGCACTATTATTACTTCGATAGGCGGGTTGTTTTTGGGAATTTTAATGAGTTTTAAAAATACCTATATCTATGCTTTTTGTCGTTTAGGTTTAGAATTTGTACGTGTTATGCCACTTTTAGTATGGTTTTTTGTGGTGTATTTTGGTTTTCCTAGATGGTTTGGGTGGGATTTGAGTTCTGTAAGTGTAGCTATTATTGTTTTTAGCATTTGGGGTTGTTTTGAGATGATGGATTTGGTGCGTGTTTCCTTACAGAGTATTCCAAAACATCAGTATGAAAGTGCATCATCTTTAGGTTTAAATACGGTGCAAAGTTTTGCTTATGTTATTATTCCACAAGCTATGCGTCGTTTAACTCCTATGAGCATGAATTTACTTACTCGCATGATCAAAAGTACAACCTTTGCTTATTTAATCGGCGCGGTAGAGCTTGTAAAAGTAGGGCAACAAATTATAGAATTTCATAATAGAAATGATTTTGCACCTTTTATTATTTATGGTTTGATTTTTTTTATCTTTTTTATACTTTGTTATCCTATCACTTTATATTCAAGAAAATTAGAGAAAAAATGGAGCTAAAATGAGTATACTAAAAATAGAAAATTTACAAAAGTATTATGGTTCGCATCATGCTTTAAAAGATATTAATTTAGAAGTTAAGGATAAGGAAGTTGTGGTGATTTTGGGTCCTAGTGGGTGCGGAAAATCTACGCTTTTGCGTTGTATTAATGGGCTTGAAGAGATTGCAAGTGGTAATATTTATATTGACAATGAAAAAATAGATAAAGATTTCAAAGAATGGCCAAGAATGCGTCAAAAAGTTGGTATGGTTTTTCAATCTTATGAGCTTTTTGAGCATTTAAGTGTTGAAGAAAATATACTTTTAGGGCCTATGAAAGTGCAAAAAAGAAAGAAAGATGAGGTTTTACAAGAGGCTAAAATTTGGCTTGAAAAGGTGGGGCTTTTGCATAAAATTCATGCTTATCCAAGAGAACTTAGCGGAGGACAAAAACAAAGAATTGCTATAGTAAGAAGTTTATGCATGAATCCTGAGTTAATGCTTTTTGATGAGGTTACAGCAGCGCTGGATCCTGAGATTGTCAGAGAAGTTTTAGAAGTGATGTTAAATCTTGCAAAAGAGGGTATGACTATGCTTATTGTTACTCATGAAATGGGTTTTGCTAAAGCTGTAGCAGATAAAATTATTTTTATGGATGAAGGAAAAATCATCGAAGAAAATGATCCTAAAAGTTTTTTTAAAAATCCAAAAAGCGAAAGAGCAAAGAAATTTTTAAATTTATTTGATTATCACAAATAGATAAAAATAATATTGGTTTATGATAATAAAATTTACAAGACTAAAATTTTATAGAAAAACTAAAAAAGTCTTGACAAAATTTTTTTTTTGAGTTATAATCTTACTTTTATTTTTGCTGGTTTAGCTCAGTTGGTAGAGCAGCTGCCTTGTAAGCAGCAGGTCGGGGGTTCAAGTCCCTTAACCAGCTCCATTTATTTTAGCAGTGTTTGACCAGAATATTGAAAAAGCAATATTTTTATGGTGAGTTACTCAAGTGGCCAACGAGGGCAGACTGTAAATCTGCTGGCTTTCGCCTTCCGTGGTTCGAATCCACGACTCACCACCATGCTTTGCGGGAGTAGCTCAGTTGGCTAGAGCATCAGCCTTCCAAGCTGAGGGTCGCGGGTTCGAGTCCCGTTTCCCGCTCCAATAATTTAAAAGAACTGGGAGCTGTATTTTAAAACCTTTAACTTACAGTATATATCCCATTTAAGAGTTTTTGTTGTCTGTTATTGTGTATAATTTTTCTGAGCGCTCGTATAGCTCAGAGGTAGAGCACTCCCTTGGTAAGGGAGAGGTCGCGGGTTCAATTCCCGCTATGAGCTCCATGAATTGAAAAAATTATATAGATATAAGACTTGCTTTGCTCAATTTATTTTTTATACGGAGGAAAAAAATGGCTAAAGAAAAATTTTCACGTAATAAGCCACACGTAAATATTGGTACTATTGGTCACGTTGACCATGGTAAAACTACTTTAACAGCTGCTATTTCTGCTGTTCTTTCTAGAAGAGGTTTGGCAGAGCTTAAAGATTATGATAATATCGATAATGCTCCAGAAGAAAAAGAGCGTGGTATTACTATTGCTACTTCTCATATTGAATATGAAACAGACAATCGTCACTATGCACACGTTGACTGCCCAGGTCACGCAGATTATGTTAAAAACATGATTACAGGTGCTGCACAAATGGATGGAGCGATCTTGGTTGTTTCTGCTGCAGATGGCCCTATGCCACAAACTAGAGAGCACATTCTTCTTTCTCGTCAAGTAGGTGTTCCATATATTGTTGTTTTTATGAATAAAGCAGATATGGTTGATGATGCTGAACTTCTAGAGTTAGTTGAAATGGAAATTAGAGAATTATTAAGCTCTTATGATTTCCCAGGCGATGATACACCTATTATTTCTGGTTCTGCTTTAAAAGCTCTTGAAGAAGCTAAAGCTGGACAAGATGGTGAATGGTCAGTAAAAATTATGGATCTTATGGCTGCAGTTGATAGCTATATTCCAACTCCAACTCGTGATACTGAAAAAGACTTCTTGATGCCAATTGAAGACGTTTTCTCAATTTCAGGTCGTGGTACTGTTGTTACAGGTAGAATTGAAAAAGGTGTTGTAAAAGTAGGTGATACTATCGAAATCGTTGGTATTAAAGATACTCAAACAACAACTGTAACAGGTGTTGAAATGTTCAGAAAAGAAATGGATCAAGGCGAAGCAGGAGATAACGTAGGTGTTCTTCTTCGTGGTACTAAAAAAGAAGAAGTTATCCGTGGTATGGTTCTTGCTAAACCAAAATCAATTACTCCACACACTGACTTCGAAGCTGAAGTTTATATCTTAAATAAAGATGAAGGTGGTAGACATACTCCATTCTTTAACAACTATAGACCACAGTTTTATGTAAGAACAACTGATGTTACAGGTTCGATTAAATTAGCTGATGGTGTTGAAATGGTTATGCCAGGTGAAAATGTGAGAATTACTGTAAGCTTGATCGCTCCAGTAGCACTTGAAGAAGGAACGCGTTTTGCTATTCGTGAAGGTGGTAAAACTGTTGGTTCAGGTGTTGTTTCTAAAATTATTAAATAATTTAATAAAGCCAAGTTAAAAGCTTGGCTTTAATTTTTTAAGGAAAATTGAAATGAGAATTAAAGTTGGTTTAAAGTGTGAAGAATGTGGTGATATTAATTATAGCACCTATAAAAATAGTAAAAATACTACTGAAAAATTAGAATTAAAAAAATATTGCCCAAGATTAAAAAAACATACACTTCACAAAGAAGTTAAGCTAAAAAGTTAAGCTTGCGCCCTTAGGGCAATAGCTCCAACGGTAGAGCGCCGGATTCCAAATCCGATGGTTGGGGGTTCGAATCCCTCTTGCCCTGCCATAATTAAGGTTTAAATAAATGGAAAAATTAATAACTTATTTTAAATTATCAAAAGCCGAATTAAGGAAAGTAATTTTTCCTTTAAAAGAACAGGTAAGAAATGCCTATATTACAGTTTTTGTGGTTGTTGTGGTGATTTCTTTGTTTTTGGCGTTAGTGGATTGGCTTATGTCCTCTATTGTTTCTGCGATCGTATAAGGAGAGTAAATGAGTACTCATAAATGGTATGCAATTCAAACTTATGCTGGCAGTGAAATGGCAGTTAAAAGAGCCATTGAAAATTTAGTAAAAGATAACGGAATTGAAGAACAACTTAAAGAAATTGTTGTTCCAACTGAAGATGTTATTGAATTTAAGAATGGAAAGGAGAAGATTAGCGAAAGAAGTTTGTATTCAGGATACGTTTTTGCACTTCTTGATTTAAATACAGAGCTTTGGCATCGCATTCAATCTCTTCCAAAGGTTGGTCGTTTTATTGGAGAATCCAAAAAGCCAACCCCTTTAACAGAAAAAGATATTAATTTGATTTTGGAAAAAGTTCACAATCGTGCAGCGCCTAAACCAAAGATTTCTTTTGAAGAAGGGGAAAATGTGAGAATCACAGAAGGGCCATTTGCAAACTTTACTGCAATTGTAGAAGAGTATGATATGGTTCGTGGTTTATTAAAATTAAATGTTTCTATTTTTGGACGTTCAACTCCAGTGGAGATCTTATATTCTCAAGTTGAGAAAATAATTTAATTTATATCAAGTAAGGAGATTTGTTATGGCTAAAAAAGTCGTAGGCGAAATTAAATTGCAAATTGCTGCCACAAAAGCAAACCCATCACCACCTGTTGGTCCTGCTTTGGGTCAGCAAGGTGTTAATATTATGGAGTTTTGTAAGGCTTTTAATGAAAGAACAAAAGATATGGCAGGTTTTAATATCCCTGTTGTTATCACTGTTTATGCAGATAAAAGTTTTACTTTTATTACAAAACAACCGCCAGCTACGGATTTGATCAAAAAAGCAGCTGGAATTTCTAAAGGTACGGATAATCCACTTAAAAATAAGGTGGGTAAGTTAACTCGTGCTCAAGTTTTAGAAATAGTAGATAAGAAAATTGCAGATTTAAATACTAAAGATAGAGATCAAGCTGCTAAAATTATTGCAGGTTCAGCTCGTTCTATGGGTGTTGAAATCGTAGATTAATCCTTTCACCGCCAAGGTAAAAGGCGGTAGCACTTTAAAATGCGGAGAAAATAAATGGCTAAGATAGCAAAAAGATTAAAAGAATTATCACAAAAAATTGATTCAAATAAAGAGTATGCTTTAAGCGATGCAATTGATACAATAAAGACTTTAAAGTCTGCTAAATTTGATGAGACTGTAGAAATTGCTTTAAAACTTAATGTTGATCCAAGACATGCAGATCAAATGGTAAGAGGATCTGTTGTTTTACCTGCTGGAACGGGTAAAAAAGTTCGTGTTGCTGTAATTGCAAAAGACGCAAAAGCTGATGAAGCGAAAAATGCTGGTGCAGATATTGTGGGTAGCGATGATTTAGTAGAAGAAATTCAAAAAGGTAATATGAATTTTGATGTTTTGATTGCTACTCCAAATTTAATGGGACTTGTTGGTAAAGTTGGTAGAATTTTAGGGCCAAAAGGTTTAATGCCAAATCCTAAAACTGGAACAGTGACTATGGATGTTGTTCAAGCAGTTAATAATGCAAAAAGTGGTCAGGTAAATTTCCGTGTTGATAAGCAAGGAAATATCCATGCAGGTCTTGGTAAAGTAAGTTTTTCCAAAGAACAATTATGGGATAATGTTAGCACTTTTGTAAAGGCAATTAACAAACATAAACCTGCTGCAGCTAAAGGTAGATATATTAAAAATGCGGCTTTATCTTTGACAATGAGCCCTTCTGTAAAGCTTGAAACACAAGAATTGCTTGATATGAAATAAGAGTTGCTTTTTTGCAACTCTTTTGTTTTAAAATAAACATTTGAAAAAATTTTTGATTTTTTGAAATGTTTATTTTAGATTGAAGATAGTCGAGGCGTAAGCTTAATTGGATTTCCACTCTACTTGAAATCTCAATCGGAAAGGAGAAAATGTGACTAGAAGCGAAAAAGTTGAGATTATTGCTAAACTTGAAGAAGGTTTTAAAGCTAGTGAAGCTATTGTAGTTTGTAATTACAGAGGTCTTAGCACAAAAAAACTAGAAGAGCTTAGAAATAATGCAAGAGAAAACAATGTAAAAGTTCAAATTGTTAAAAATACTTTGGCTAACATTGCTCTTAACAATTCCGGTAAAACAGGTCTAGTTCTTAAAGATACAAATATTTATCTTTGGGGCGAAGATCAGCTAGGTGTTTCAAAAGTAGCTGCTAAATTTGAAGAAAATAACGATAAATTTGAAATCAAAACAGCTCATATTGAAGGCGAAGTTGCAGATGTTGCTAAGGTTAAAGCTCTTGCTAAAATGCCTTCACGCAATGAGTTGCTTGCTATGCTTTTGCAAGTTTGGAATGCGCCAATTACCAATTTCACAATAGGTTTAAATGCGCTTAAAAATAAAAAAGAATCTGAATAAATTAAATAAAAGGATAAAAAATGGCAATCTCTAAAGAAGATGTATTAGAATATATTTCAAATTTAAGTGTTCTTGAGTTATCAGAACTTGTAAAAGAGTTTGAAGAAAAATTTGGTGTGTCTGCTGCTCCTGTAATGATAGCTGGTGGTGCTGCAGCTGGTGGTGCTGCAGCTGCTGCTGAAGAAAAAACTGAATTTGATATCGTTTTAACTGATGGCGGTGCTAAAAAGATTGAAGTTATTAAAATCGTTCGTGCTCTTACAGGCCTTGGTCTTAAAGAAGCAAAAGATGCAGTTGAGCAAACTCCTTCAACTCTAAAAGAGGGTGTGGCTAAAGCTGAAGCTGAGGAAGCTAAAAAACAACTTGAAGAAGCTGGTGCTAAAGTAGAACTTAAGTAATTTTAAGCTTTAAAGTTAGAAGAAGATTTGCCAAGGCAAGTCTTCTTTTTTTATTTTTACCTAATTTTTAGGTCTTCTTTTTTAAATTTACAAAATTTACCATGAGGTATGTGCGATATGTTAGATAATAAATTAGGAAATCGTTTAAGAGTAGACTTCTCAAACATTTCAAAACAAATAGAAATCCCAAATCTTCTACAATTACAAAAAAAGAGTTTTGATTATTTTTTAAATCTTGATAATGGTGAAAGTGGTATAGAAAAAGTTTTTAAATCAATTTTTCCTATTCATGATCCGCAAAATAGATTGAGTCTTGAATATGTTAGTAGTGAAATAGGCAAGCCAAAATATACCATTCGCGAATGCATGGAAAGAGGTTTGACTTATTCTGTAAATTTAAAAATGAAAATCCGTCTTACTCTGCATGAAAAAGATGAAAAAACAGGGGAAAAAGTTGGCGTAAAAGATATTAAAGAACAAGAAATTTATATCCGCGAAATTCCTTTAATGACAGATCGTGTATCTTTTATCATTAATGGGGTTGAGAGGGTGGTTGTAAATCAATTGCATAGAAGCCCTGGTGTTATTTTTAAAGAAGAAGAAAGTTCAACGGTTGCAAATAAGCTTGTTTATACAGCACAAATTATTCCTGATCGTGGTTCGTGGCTTTATTTTGAATACGATGCCAAAGATGTTTTGTATGTAAGAATCAATAAGCGTAGAAAAGTTCCTGTAACTATGCTTTTTAGAGCTTTAGGGTATAAAAAACAAGATATTATTAAGTTGTTTTATCCTATTCAGACTATACATGTGAAAAAAGATAAATTTTTAACAGAATTTAATCCAAATGATTTTATGGATAGAATAGAATATGATATTAAAGATGAAAAAGGAAAAATCGTTCATCAAGCTGGAAAAAGACTTACAAAGAAAAAAGCAGAACAGCTTATTAAAGACGGTTTAAAATGGATAGAATATCCTGTAGAAATTTTACTTAATCGTTATTTAGCAAATCCTATTATTGATAAAGAAAGTGGAGAGGTTTTATTTGATTCTTTAACTTTGTTAGATGAGAGTAAGCTTGCTAAGATTAAAGAGCAAAAAAGTTTTGATATAGCAAATGACTTGGCTAATGGCGTTGATGCAGCGATTATTAACTCCTTTGCTCAAGATGGAGAAACTCTAAAACTTCTTAAACAAAGTGAAAATATCGATGATGAAAATGATTTAGCTGCGATTAGAATTTACAAAGTTATGCGCCCAGGTGAACCTGTGGTAAAAGATGCAGCGAAGGCTTTTGTAAATGATTTATTCTTCAATCCTGAAAGATACGATCTTACTAAGGTAGGTCGTATGAAAATGAACCATAAGTTAGGTCTTGAAGTGCCTGAGTATGTTACTGTTTTGACTAATGAAGATATTATTAAAACTGCAAAATATTTAATTAAAGTAAAAAATGGTAAAGGACATATTGATGATAGAGATCATTTAGGAAATCGTCGTATCCGTTCTATAGGTGAACTTTTAGCTAATGAACTTCATTTAGGTCTTGCAAAAATGCAAAAGGCGATCAGAGATAAATTTACTTCTTTAAATGCGGATCTTGATAAAGTAATGCCTTATGATTTAATCAATCCTAAAATGATTACTACAACTATCATTGAATTTTTTACAGGAGGTCAGCTTTCGCAATTTATGGATCAAACCAACCCTTTAAGCGAGGTTACTCATAAGCGTCGTTTGTCAGCGCTTGGTGAAGGTGGACTTGTAAAAGAAAGAGCAGGTTTTGAAGTGCGTGATGTTCACGCGACACATTATGGTAGAATTTGTCCAGTTGAAACACCTGAAGGTCAAAATATTGGTTTGATTAACACTCTTTCTACTTATGCAAAAGTAAATGAACTTGGCTTTGTTGAAGCGCCATATAGAAAAGTTGTAAATGGTAAAGTGACTAATGAAGTTGTTTATCTTACAGCGACACAAGAAGAAGGCTTGTTTATCGCACCAGCTTCAACTAAGGTTGATGCTAAAGGCAATATAGTAGAAGAATTTGTTGAGGCTAGGCAAGATGGTGAAACTATACTTGCAAGACGCGAAGAAGTGCAATTAATCGATCTTTGCTCAGGTATGGTTGTTGGAGTTGCAGCTTCTTTGATTCCGTTTTTAGAGCACGATGATGCAAACAGAGCGCTAATGGGTTCAAACATGCAACGTCAAGCTGTGCCACTTCTTACTGCTTCAGCTCCGATAGTAGGAACAGGTATGGAACAAATTATTGCGCGTGATGCTTGGGAAGCTGTTAAAGCAAAGCGTGGCGGTGTGGTTGAGAAAGTGGATAATAAAAGCATTTTCATTTTAGGTGAAGATGATAAAGGTCCATTTATTGACCATTACACTATGGAGAAAAATTTAAGAACCAATCAAAATACAAATTATATTCAACACCCTATTGTTAAAAAAGGTGATATAGTAAAAGCAGGACAAATTATCGCAGATGGTCCTTCTATGGATCAAGGCGAACTTGCTATAGGTAAAAATGCTTTAATCGCTTTTATGCCTTGGAATGGTTATAACTATGAGGATGCTATAGTTGTAAGTGAGAGAATTATTCGTGAAGATACTTTTACAAGCGTGCACATTTATGAAAAAGAAATTGAAGCAAGAGAACTAAAAGACGGTATAGAAGAAATTACCAAAGATATTCCAAATGTAAAAGAAGAAGATGTTGCGCATCTTGATGAGAGCGGTATTGCAAAAATTGGTACCCATATCAAACCAGGTATGATTTTGGTGGGTAAGGTTTCTCCAAAAGGTGAGGTTAAACCAACTCCTGAAGAAAGACTTTTAAGAGCGATTTTTGGAGAAAAAGCAGGACATGTTGTGAATAAATCCCTTTATGCAACCGCTTCTTTAGAGGGTGTTGTTGTGGATGTTAAAATTTTCACTAAAAAAGGCTATGAAAAAGATGATCGCGCAATAAAATCTTATGATAAAGAAAAAATGGCTTTAGAAAAAGAGCATCATGATAGACTTTTGATGATGGATAGAGAAGAAATGCTTCGTGTTTGTGCTCTTCTTTCCAAAGCTTCTTTAAATAGCGATCAAAAAATTGGAGATAAAAATTATAAAAAAGGACAAACTGCAGATATTAGCGAACTTGAAAAAATCAATCGTTTTACTTTAACAACTTTGATTAAAGCTTATTCTAAAGAGATTCAAAAAGAATACGATGATTTAAAAAATCATTTCCAAAATGAGAAGAAAAAATTAAAAGCAGAACACGATGAAAAGCTTGAAATTTTAGAAAAAGATGATATTTTACCAAGTGGGGTAATTAAGCTTGTTAAAGTTTATATTGCTACAAAAAGAAAGCTTAAAGTCGGTGATAAAATGGCAGGACGTCATGGAAATAAAGGTATAGTTTCAACTATAGTTCCTGAAGTAGATATGCCTTATTTGCCAAATGGTAAGAGTGTGGATATTGCGCTTAATCCACTTGGCGTTCCAAGTCGTATGAATATAGGTCAAATTTTAGAAAGTCATTTAGGTTTAGTTGGACTTAGACTTGGGGATCAAATTCAAGAAATTTTTGATAGAAAGCAAAAAGATTTTCTTAAAGAATTAAGAGCGAAAATGCTTGAAATTTGTTCTATTCCAAGACTTGCAAACGAAAAAGAATTTATTAAAAGCTTAAGCGATGAAGAGCTTTTAAACTATGCTAGAGACTGGAGTAAAGGAGTTAAATTTTCTACTCCTGTTTTTGAAGGTGTAAATATAGAAGAATTTAGCAAGCTTTTTAAAATGGCTAAGATAGATATGGATGGCAAAACAGAACTTTATGATGGACGCACGGGGGAAAAAATTGCAGAGCGTGTTCATGTAGGATGTATGTATATGCTAAAACTCCATCACTTGGTTGATGAAAAAGTTCATGCAAGAAGTACAGGACCTTATAGCTTGGTTACCCAACAACCTGTGGGTGGTAAAGCACTCTTTGGGGGACAAAGATTTGGAGAAATGGAAGTTTGGGCACTTGAAGCTTATGGAGCGGCTCACACTTTAAGAGAAATGTTAACCATAAAATCAGATGATGTAGAAGGTAGATTTAGTGCTTATAAAGCATTGACAAAAGGTGAAAATGTTCCAGCAACAGGAATTCCTGAAACATTTTTTGTATTAACCAATGAGCTTAAATCTCTTGCTTTAGATGTTGAGATTTTTGATAAGGATGAAGATAATGAGTAAATTTAAAGTAATAGAAATTAAAGAAGATGCAAGACCTAGAGATTTTGAAGCATTTCAACTGAGACTTGCAAGTCCTGAAAAAATCAAATCATGGTCTTATGGAGAAGTAAAAAAACCAGAAACTATTAATTATAGAACCTTAAAGCCTGAAAGAGATGGGCTTTTTTGTGCAAAGATTTTTGGACCTATAAGAGATTATGAGTGTCTTTGTGGTAAATACAAAAAAATGCGTTTTAAAGGCGTTAAGTGTGAAAAATGTGGTGTTGAAGTAGCAAATTCAAAAGTGCGTCGTTCTAGAATGGGGCATATCGAGCTTGTAACTCCTGTGGCTCATATTTGGTATGTTAATTCTCTTCCAAGCCGTATAGGAACGCTTTTGGGTGTTAAGATGAAAGATCTTGAGCGTGTGCTTTATTATGAAGCTTATATCGTTGAAAATCCAGGCGATGCTTTCTATGATAATGAAAGCACCAAAAAAGTAGAATATTGTGATGTTTTAAACGAAGAGCAATATCAAAATTTAATGCAACGCTATGAAAATAGTGGCTTTAAAGCAAGAATGGGTGGAGAAGTTGTTCGTGATTTGCTTGCAAATTTAGATCTTGTGGCACTTTTAAATCAGCTTAAAGAAGAAATGGCGGCTACAAATTCAGAGGCTAAGAAAAAAACCATCATTAAACGCTTAAAAGTAGTAGAAAATTTCTTAAATTCAAATTTAAACGCTAATACCGATAGTGATGAAGCCGTACCAAATCGTCCTGAATGGATGATGATTACAAATCTTCCAGTTTTACCGCCAGATTTGCGTCCTTTAGTGGCTTTAGATGGTGGAAAATTTGCAGTTTCTGATGTGAATGACTTATATCGTCGTGTTATCAATAGAAATACACGTCTTAAAAAACTTATGGAACTTGATGCACCTGAAATCATTATCAGAAATGAAAAAAGAATGCTTCAAGAGGCTGTTGATGCACTTTTTGACAACGGTCGTCGTGCTAATGCTGTAAAAGGAGCAAATAAACGCCCATTAAAATCTTTAAGTGAAATCATCAAAGGGAAACAAGGACGTTTTAGACAAAATCTACTAGGTAAAAGGGTGGATTTCTCAGGTCGTAGCGTTATTGTTGTAGGTCCAAAACTTAGAATGGATCAATGTGGTTTACCTAAAAAAATGGCTTTAGAGCTCTTTAAGCCACATCTTTTAGCTAAGCTTGAAGAAAAAGGTTATGCAACCACAGTAAAACAAGCTAAAAAAATGATAGAAAACAAAACCAATGAAGTTTGGGAATGTTTAGAAGAGGTAGTAAAAGGGCATCCTGTTATGCTAAACCGTGCGCCTACTTTACATAAACTTTCTATTCAAGCTTTTCATCCTGTTTTAGTGGAAGGTAAGGCTATACAACTTCATCCTTTGGTTTGTGCAGCATTTAACGCAGACTTTGATGGGGATCAAATGGCGGTGCATGTGCCACTTTCTCAAGAGGCCATTGCGGAATGTAAGGTGCTTATGCTTTCATCAATGAATATTCTTTTGCCAGCAAGCGGTAAGTCTGTAACCGTTCCATCGCAAGATATGGTTTTAGGAATTTATTATCTTTCATTGGAAAAAGCCGGTGCTAAAGGTTCGCATAAAATTTGTACAGGTATTGATGAAGTGATGATGGCGCTTGAAAGCAAGTGTTTGGATATTCATGCGAGTATACAAACTATGGTAGATGGTAGAAAGATTACCACTACAGCAGGAAGATTGATTATTAAATCCATTTTACCTGATTTTGTGCCTGAAAATAGCTGGAATAAAGTCTTAAAGAAAAAAGACATTGCTGCGCTTGTGGATTATGTTTATAAACAAGGTGGTTTAGAGATTACAGCAAGTTTCTTGGATAGACTTAAAAATTTAGGTTTTGAATATGCAACTAAAGCAGGTATTTCAATTTCGATTGCAGATATTATTGTTCCTAATGATAAACAAAAAGCTATCGATGAAGCAAAAAAACAAGTAAGAGAAATTCAAAATTCTTATAATCTCGGTTTGATTACTTCAGGGGAAAGATACAATAAAATCATTGATATTTGGAAAAGTACAAACAATGTTCTTTCAAAAGAAATGATGAAGCTTGTAGAAAAAGATAAAGAAGGTTTTAACTCTATTTATATGATGGCAGATTCTGGTGCTAGGGGTAGTGCAGCTCAAATTTCTCAGCTTGCTGCGATGAGAGGACTTATGACCAAACCTGATGGTTCTATTATCGAAACGCCTATTATTTCAAATTTCCGTGAAGGGCTAAATGTTCTTGAATACTTTATTTCAACTCACGGTGCTAGAAAAGGTCTTGCAGATACCGCTCTTAAAACAGCAAATGCGGGTTATTTGACAAGAAAACTCATCGATGTTGCACAAAATGTAAAAATTACCATTGAAGATTGTGGAACACATGAGGGTGTTGAAATCAATGAAATTACCGCAGATAGTTCTATTATAGAAACTTTAGAAGAAAGAATTTTAGGCAGGGTTTTAGCTGAGGATGTGATTGATCCTATTACAAATTCTGTGCTTTTTGCAGAAGGTACTTTAATGGATGAGGAAAAAGCAAAAATTCTTGGCGAAAGCGGTATAAAAAGTGTCAATATCCGCACTCCTATTACCTGCAAAGCTAAAAAAGGAATTTGTGCAAAATGTTATGGTATCAATCTTGGTGAAGGTAAATTAGTAAAACCAGGCGAAGCAGTGGGAATTATTTCCGCTCAATCTATCGGTGAACCAGGAACGCAGCTAACTCTAAGAACTTTCCATAGCGGGGGAACTGCAAGTACGGATTTACAAGATAGACAAGTAAGCGCACAAAAAGAAGGTTTTATAAGATTTTATAATCTTAAAACTTATAAAAACAAAGAAGGTAAAAATATCGTAGCAAATCGTAGAAATGCGGCGGTTTTACTTGTGGAGCCAAAAATCAAAACTCCATTTAAAGGTGTGATTAATATAGAAAATATTCATGAAGATGTGATTGTTTCTATTAAAGATAAAAAACAAGAAGTAAAATACATATTAAGAAAATACGATCTTGCTAAACCAAATGAATTAGCAGGTGTAAGTGGCAGTATAGATGGAAAACTTTATTTGCCATATCAAAGCGGCATGCAAGTAGAAGAAAATGAAAGTATCGTAGAAGTGATTAAAGAGGGTTGGAATGTACCAAATCGTATTCCTTTTGCGAGTGAAATTTTAGTAGAAGATGGCGAGCCTGTAGTTCAAAATATCAAAGCAGGCGAAAAAGGAACACTCAAATTTTACATCCTTAAAGGCGATGGTTTAGATAGAGTAAAAAATGTTCAAAAAGGTGATATTGTTAAAGAAAAAGGATTCTTTGTAGTGATTGCTGATGAAAATGATAGAGAAGCAAAAAGACACTATATCCCAAGAGAATCTAAGATAGAATTTAACGATAGTGAAAAAATCGATGACGCAAATACTATCATTGCAAGTGCTCCTAAAAAAGAAAGAAAAGTGATTGCAGAATGGGATGCTTATAATAATACTATCATTGCAGAAATTGATGGTGTTGTAAGCTTTGAGGATATTGAAGCAGGTTATAGTGCTGATGAGCAAATTGATGAAGCTACAGGTAAGCGTTCTTTAGTAATTAATGAGTATTTACCTAGCGGAGTTAGACCAACTTTGGTAATTGCAGGAAAAGGTGATAAAGCTGTGCGTTATCACCTTGAACCAAAAACCGTTATTTTTGTTCATGATGGCGATAAAATTGCTCAAGCAGATATTTTAGCAAAAACTCCAAAAGCAGCAGCTAAATCAAAGGATATTACAGGAGGTCTTCCAAGAGTTTCTGAACTTTTTGAAGCAAGAAAACCAAAAAATGCGGCTGTGATTGCAGAAATTGATGGTGTTGTTCGTTTTGATAAGCCTTTGCGTTCTAAAGAAAGAATTATTATCCAAGCAGAAGATGGAACAAGTGCTGAGTATTTAATCGACAAATCAAAACATATTCAAGTAAGAGATGGAGAGTTTATTCATGCAGGTGAAAAACTTACAGATGGAGTTGTTTCGAGTCATGATGTGCTTAAAATTTTAGGTGAAAAAGCCTTGCATTATTATTTGATTTCTGAAATTCAGCAAGTTTATCGCGGACAAGGTGTTGTGATTTCTGATAAACATATAGAAGTTATCGTTTCTCAAATGCTAAGACAAGTAAAAGTTGTAGATAGTGGACATACGAAATTTATTGAAGGTGATTTGGTTTCAAGACGTAAATTCCGTGAAGAAAATGAAAGAATCATTAGAATGGGTGGAGAACCAGCTATTGCCGAGCCTGTGCTTTTAGGTGTAACAAGAGCAGCGATTGGAAGTGATAGTGTGATTTCTGCGGCTTCATTCCAAGAAACTACCAAAGTTTTAACTGAAGCAAGTATAGCAGGTAAATTTGACTACTTAGAAGATTTAAAAGAAAATGTTATTCTAGGTAGAATGATTCCTGTTGGAACAGGGCTTTATGGCGAACAAAATTTAAAACTTAAAGAACAAGAATAAAACTCTATTTTATAGCCCTTCGGGGCTATATTAATACAGTGTATCTAAATCATTAAAATAAATTTTTAAAACTTTTTCTATTTTATTTTTTTCTTCTAGAAGTATTTTTTTATTTTTTTCTCTAAAAGCTTTATTAGAGCAATAAATTAGATAAGATATACTAATGGCAGCAATTATTTTATTTTTATGTTCTATGCCTATAGCCATACATTCAATTTGAGGATTCATTTCTCCAATTTCTATGGCAATTTTTTCTTTTTTAATTTGTTTGATTTGTTGATAGAGTTCATTTATATTATTTAAGGTGTTTTCTGTAATTTTATCAAAATTTTTAGGATAAAGTTTTTCTAATTCCTTTTTATTTTTATTTGATAGTAAGGCTTTGCCTAAAGATGTTGCATAAGCAGGATACGAAGTGCCTATAAAAGATTTTAATTGTACTGTATTATTGGCATCAATTTTTTCTAAATAAAGCACATTTCCATCTTTTAAAATTCCCATTTGACAAGTTTGATTGGTTAAATTTCTTATATTTTTCATATGCTTTTTGATTATTTCAAAAATATTATTTTCATTTTTTATATTACATCCTAATTCTATAATCTTAAAATCCAAATAATAACTTTTATTTTTTAAATCACATTTGATATATTTTTTTTCTTGAAGAGTTTGTAAAATAGGCCAAAGAGTTCCAGCAGGAATGTTTAATTTTTTAGCTATAGCACTTAAGGTAAGCTTTTCTTTTGCAAGTAATTCTAGAATATTTAACACTCTAAGAGTGGGCTGATGCATATTGTCTTTATCCTTGTTTTATTTTTATAAATTTTAGCATATTTTTTACTTTTAGTAACATAAAATCATAATTTTTATTATTTATTAATTTTAATATTTTTTTGTAAAAATTGGCAGTTAATAAGAATAAAATACGAATTTTTACCAAGTTAACAGCTTGATTTTTTTACAAATATTTTGTTATATTTTTTGTATATAAATATATTTTTGTATATACAAAAGGAAAAAAATGGGAATTTTAAAAGGAACTTTACCGGCTTTACTTACTCCATATAAAGATGATGGAAGTATCAATGAAAAAGAATTTATTCGCTATTGTGAATTTGGTATTTCTAAAGGCTTGAACGGATTGTTTTGTAATGGAAGTGCAGGGGATTCTCAAGCTTTGAGCGTGGAAGAGCAAGTTAAGTTAATGAAACTCACCAAAAAGGCTACAAAAAATAATATACCTATCATCACGGGTATTACCTCGACAATTTATGAAAACACTTTTATTTTGGCGCAAAAAGCTTATGAATTAGGTCTTGATGCCTTATTACTTGCTATGCCTTATTATTATAAATTGAGTGAAGATGCACTTTTTGAATATGTAAAATATTTAGCTTCTGAAGTGAAACTTCCCTTATATGTTTATAATATACCTCTTTTTGCACCAGCACTAAGCTTAAAATTTATAGAAAAGGTTTCAAAGCTTGATAATGTTGTGGGTATAAAAGATAGTAGCGGAGATGCTTTGCTTTTAAATCATATTTTAGATGTAGTACCTAGTAATTTTGATGTTTTTGTAGGAAGAGAAGAATTTTATGTAGGTGCATTATTAGCAGGTGCAAAAGGTTCTATGACTAGCATAGGTGGAGTTTTTCCAGAACTTATGAGCGAAATTTACAAATCAATCAATGAAAAAAATATAGGCAGAGCTTTGCTAATACAAAAAAGTTTATTAAAGGCCATAAGATTTGGTATGAGCATAGCTTTTCCTATGGGTTTTGCTTTGCTTTTAAAGGCCAGAGGATTTGAATTTGTAAATGCTAGTATTCATCCTTTATCACCTGCTACAAAAGAAGAATTAAACACTCGCTTTGATGAAGCAAAAGAGCTTATTAAAACTATAGAAAAAGAAACAGGTATAAAACTATGAAAGGATATATTATAGTCAATGAAAAAGACAATGTTGCCACAGCTTTGCGTGACTTTAAAAAAGGCGAAAAAGTGGCAAATATTGAGCTTTTAAATGATATTGCAAGCGGACATAAATTTGCACTAAAGGATATAAAAAAAGATGAAATTATTATCAAATACGCAGAAGCTATAGCTAGTGCAAGTTGCGATATTAATACAGGAGAATGGGTGCATATCCATAATACTGCGGGAATTAGAGGTCGTGGAGATAAGGAATGAAAATGAAAAAGATAATGGGTTATAGAAGGGAAGATGGAAAATTTGGCTTAAGAAATAAAGTCATTATCATACCAAGTGTACATTGTGCTAATAAAGTGTGTGAAAATATAGCTAGAAAATGTAATGGAGCAGTTTATATCAACCATCAGCATGGTTGCTCCCAGCTTGAATTTGATGCTTTACAAACTAGAGATGTTTTAATAGGTCATGGGAGCAATGCCAATGTTTTTGGTGTTTTAATTATAGGGCTTGGTTGTGAGGTAATACAAGCCAAAGCAGTAGCAGAAAAAATCAAAGAAGCAACGCCTTATAAAAAGGTTGAATATTTAGTGATACAAGAATGTGGTGGTAGTAAAAATACCATTGAAAATGGTATCAAAATAGTCAATGAAATGCTTGAAAGTGCTGCAAAATTACAAAAAAGTGAAGGAGATTTCAGTGATTTGATTTTAGGCACAGAATGCGGTGGAAGTGATAGCTATAGCGGACTTAGTGCTAATCCTGCTTTAGGAAGTTTGAGTGATTTTGTAATCGATGAGGGTGGTGCGGTAATTTTAGCAGAAACTACAGAACTTATAGGTTGTGAAGCCATACTAGCTAAGAGAGCAAAAAACGATGAAATAGCTAAAAAGGTATATGATAAGATTTTAGCTTATGAGAATTTAGTCAAATCTTTTCATGCTGATATTCGAGGAGCAAATCCTAGCCCAGGAAATATGGCAGGCGGGCTTAGTACTATAGAGGAAAAATCTTTAGGCTGTGTTTATAAGGCAGGAACTAAAACCTTAATGGATGTGATTGATTATGCTAAGCCTGTAGTTTCTAAAGGTTTAACTTTTATGAATACACCAGGCAATGATATAGAACAACTTAGTGCTATGGTTGCAGGTGGAGCAAATATTTGTGTTTTTACTACAGGTCGTGGCACTCCAACGGGTTCTGCTATCGTGCCTACTATCAAAATGAGTTCTAATACTTTTTGTTATGAAAATATGAATGATGCTATTGATATTAACGCAGGAAGCATTATAGATGGGGTAAAAACAAAAGAAGAAGTGCGTGATGAGCTTATAGAATTAATCGTGCGAATTTCAGATGGAGAATTGGTAAAAGCCGAGCTTAACGAGCAAAATGATTTTTCAGTTTGGAGACTTGCTACAACTTGTTAAAGGGTAAAGTGATGAAACATGCAAATTCAATAAAGTTAGAGTTAGTATGTAAAAAAATATCTTGGCGTATTTTGCCTTTGATTGTTTTGATGTTTTGTCTTTCTACGCTTGATAGGACAAATATTAGCTTTGTGAAATCTCATATAGAAATTGATGCAGGCATCGGTGAGGCTGCTTATGCTTTGGGTGCTGGAATATTTTTTATAGGTTATGCCATTTTTGAAGTGCCTTCAAATTTATTTTTGCATAAATTAGGAGCAAAAATTTGGTTGAGCTGTATAATGATCACTTGGGGTCTTGTAACTATGGCAATGATTTTTATACAAGGAGAAATAAGTTTTTATGTATTAAGATTTTTATTGGGTTTAACTGAAGCAGGTTTTAGTCCAGGCATTATTTTATACCTTGGTTATTTTTTCCCAGCTATATATCGATCTAAGGCTTATGGAATTTATCAAATGGGAGTTCCAATTGCTTTTGTTTTTGGTTCTTTAATTAGCGGTTTTATACTTGATTATACACCAAATATATATTTTAAAAATTGGCAATGGATGTTTTTAATAGAAGGAGGTATTACCGTTTTAGTAGGTATTTTTTGTTTATTTTATCTTGATTCACATCCAAAAGATGCAAAATGGTTAGATATAAAAGAAAAAGATATTTTGCTAAAACATATTGAAATTTCCAATACTAAAGCTAAGGATTATTCTATAAAAGATATTTTTAAAAGTATTTTGGCGTGGAAATTTGCATTTGTTTATTTTTGTATTCAATTAAGTGTTTATGGAGTGCTTTTTTATTTACCAAGTAAAATTGCCCAAATATTGCAAATAAATGTAGGTTTTGAAGTTGGACTTTTAAATGCCATACCTTGGATTTTTGTTTTTATCGCCTTGCCAATATTTACCTCATTGGCTGATAAAAAACATTCTTGGAATTTACATGCGATTTTATTTTTACTGCTAGCAAGTTTGAGCATGATAGCTTCAACTTTTGTTACAAATTTGGCGGCATTTTTATTTTTTATTAGCTTGGCTGCTATAGGTTTTATAGTCATTCAGCCTATATTTTGGAATTTGCCAACTCAAGTTTTAAAAGGAAAAGGAGCCGCGGCTGCTATTGCTCTTATAGGATCCTTGGGAAATTTAGGAGGTTTTGTAGCTCCTACTTTAAAAACATATATAGAAAATCATTTTGGAGTTGAGTTTGGACTTATAGTGTTAGCATTGATAGCAATTTTAGGTGTATTGGTATTAATACATTTAAAAATAACTTTAAATTTAGATAAAGGAGAATAAATGGATTTAAAAATTAAAAATAAGGTTTGTATTATTACAGGAGGGGCTAAAGGTATTGGGTATGGTATTGCTAAATTATGGGCAAGCGAAGGCGGAATTCCTGTAATTTTTTCAAGATCTATGCCTAAAGAGCACGATAAAGAATTAAAAAAATTATCTAGTGAGTATGAATTTTATGAAATTGATTTAAAAAATTATGAGCAAATTGAAAAGCTTGTAAAAAAAGTTGCTATCAAACATGGTGGAATCTATGCTCTTGTAAATAATGCAGGTACAAATGATAATTTACATATTGAAAATACAAGTACTCAAGATTTGATAAAATCTTATGAAAATAATCTTTTTCATTATTATACTATGACCAAAGAATGTTTGCCTTACATTAAAAAAGAACAAGGCAGTATTTTAAATATAGTGAGTAAAACAGGCATCACAGGACAAGGAAGAACTTCAGCTTATGCTTCGGCCAAAGCGGCTCAAATGGGTTTTACTAGAGAATGGGCTTGTGCTTTTGCTAAGGATAATGTTAGGGTAAATGCTATAGCTCCTGCTGAAGTTATGACTCCTCTTTATGAAAAATGGCTGCAAAATTTTCCTAATCCTAAAGAGCAATATGAAAAAATCGCAAAAGCTATACCTTTAGGCCATCGTTTTACTACCATAGAGGAAATTGCAAATACAGCGGTTTTTACACTTAGTCCCCTTGCTTCACATACTACAGGGCAAATTTTAATGCCAGATGGAGGTTATGTGCATTTAGATAGAGCATTAAATTGGGATGAAAACTAAGGAGTAAAAAATGACTGATTCTAAAAATATAAAAATAGCTATTGTTTTGGTAACTTCTCTTTTCTTTTTATGGGGAGTAAGCTATGGACTTATTGATGTGATGAATAAAAATTTTCAAAATCATCTTCATATTAGCCAGCATGAAAGTGGTTTTTTACAGTTTGCTTATTTTGGTGCTTATTTTATCATAGCCTTACCCGCAGGTTATATAGCCAATAGATTTTCTTATAAAATGGGAATCATTTTTGGCTTAGCTCTTTATGCCATAGGAGCTTTGCTTATTATACCTGCTACAAATTTGGCTTCTTTTCATTTGTTTTTGTTTGCGTTTTTTATTTTAGCTTGTGGTATTGGTTCTTTAGAAACTAGTGCAAATCCCTACATGACAAAGCTTGGTGATGAAAAAAATGCGAGTTTTAGAATCAATGCTGCGCAAAGTTTTAATGGTTTGGGGCAATTTGTAGGACCTATTATAGGCGGAGCTTTATTTTTATCTATTACTAAACAAGAAGAGGGTGCGAGTAAAGAGCAAATCGAGGCTGCATTGGTAGCTAATATGGGAAATGTCCAGCTTGTTTATATAGGAATTGCTGTCATTGTTATTTTGATTTTAATTGCTTTTGTTGCAAATAAGCTTCCAGAAGGAAGTGCGGTAAGTGATGATTATAAGCAAAAAGATGATTCTAAGCCCATATATGTTTTTAAACACAGACATTTTAACTTAGGGCTTTTAGCGCAGTTTTTGTATATAGCCAATCAAGTTGCAGCAGGAGCTTTTTTTATCAATTATGTTGTAGAACATAATGAAGGTTTAAAAGATGCGCAAGGTGCTTATTATTTTTCTATAGCTTTGGTTGCATTTATGCTAGGGCGCATTGTTTCTACTCCTTTGATGAAGATAATCAAAGGTGAAAAAATTTTAGGATTTTATTCTCTAATCAATGTGCTTATATGCTTTAGCTTGTATTTTGCTAGCGGGTTTTTTAGCATAGTGCTTTTAATAGCTTTATTTTTCTTTATGTCTATTTCTTTTCCTACTATTTTTGCGGTAGCAACAAAAAATTTACCTTTAAATCAAGTAAAACTAGGCGGTTCTTTGCTTGTGATGAGCATAGTAGGTGGAGCAATTATGCCTATAATTATAGGTTTTATTAATGATCATTATGGTACAGGCGCTGGGTATTTAGCAATGGCACCTTTGTTTTTATATGTGGCTTGGTATGGCTTTATAGGCTCAAAAGTGAGAAAAAATGCAAAAGATTTTTGATGCTCATCTACACCTTTGGGATTTGGAAAAAATACCTATTTCATGGATAAAAGACGATGAAAAATTAGAGCAAAATTATGATTTTTTTAGGATGAAACAAGAATATAAAGAATTTGAATTTATAGGTGCTATGTATGTTGAGGTTAATAGTGATGATTTAGAAAAGGAAGCTTTGTTTGCTTTGGAGCAAAAAAAGCTTCATAATCTTTTGTTTTGTTTAGCGGATTTTAAGCATAAAGAAGAGCTTAGTTCTTTTAGGGAAGTAATGCACACGAGCAAAAAAGGAGCTAAAAGACTATTTGAAGCAGACTTTGAAGAAAAAATAGAAATTTTAAAAACTTTCAATATACCTTTTGAGGCTTGTATTAAAAATGAAGAGCTTGGTTTTTTAGAAAAATTTTTAAGTAAAAATCCAAATTTAAAAGTGGTTTTAAATCATCTAGGAAGTCCAAAAATAAATCGTTTAAATGAATACAAAAAAGATTTAAGTTTTTTGAAAAAATTTCAAAATTTATATATCAAGCTTTCTATTCCTGATGGTTTTTCGCAAGAAACTCCTAAGGAATTTATTTTTGAGCTTTTTGCTTTTTTAAAAGAAAATTTTAGTGAGAATAAATTTATATTTGGGAGCAATTATCCAGTGGCAAAGATAACTCCAGCTAAGTGGGCCAAGCTTATTATAGAGAGTAAAATTTTTGATGATCTAGATAAAATATTTTACAAAAATGCTTTATTAATTTATAAAGGAGGATGAATGCAAAGATACGGTCAAATCATAAAAATAAAAAAAGAAAAAATAGAAGAATACAAAGAGCTTCACACAAAGCCTTATGAAGGGGTTTGTCAGATGATTAAGGAATGCAATATACAAAATTATTCCATTTATTTGTTTGGAGAATATTTATTTGCATATTTTGAATATATAGGTGCTGATTTTGAAGCAGACATGGCTAAAATGGCAAGAGATGAAAGCACACAAAAATGGTGGAAAGTAACAGATCCTTGTCAAATATCTTTAGGCTATGCAGGACAAAAATGGCTAAATATGGAAGAAGTATTTCACTTAGACTAAAAAAGGAGAAAAAATGACAACTTATTTAAATTATATTGATGGAAAGTTTATCCCACATAATGGAGAATTTATCGAAGTTTTAAATCCAGCTACCAAAGAAGTGATTTCAAGAGTAGCTAGCGCTTCTTTAGAAGATACTAAAAGAGCGATTGAAGCAGCCAAAAAAGCACAAAAAGTTTGGGAGGCTAAACCAGCGATTGAAAGAGCAAATCATTTAAAAGAAATAGCTAGTTTAATACGCAAAAATGCTAATTTCTTAACCGAAGTTTTAATGCAAGAGCAAGGAAAAACCAGAGTTTTGGCTAGCATAGAGATTAATTTTACAGCAGATTATATGGATTATACGGCCGAATGGGCTAGAAGATATGAGGGTGAAATCATACAAAGTGATAGAGCTAATGAACATATATATTTATATAAAAGTGCTATTGGGGTAATTGGTGGAATTTTACCTTGGAATTTCCCATTTTTCTTAATCGCAAGGAAGATGGCACCTGCTTTACTAACAGGAAATACTATTGTTATAAAGCCAAGCAGTGAAACTCCAAACAATGCTTTTGAATTTGCAAAGCTTGTTTCGCAAAGTTCTTTGCCAAAAGGTGTATTTAATTTGGTTGCAGGTAAAGGCAGTGTAGTAGGACATGAATTATCAAGCAATGAAAATATAGGTATGGTAAGTCTTACTGGAAGTGTTGAAGCAGGGATTAGAGTAATGGAAGCTGCGGCTAAAAATATCATTAAAGTTTCTTTGGAGCTTGGTGGAAAAGCACCGGCTATAGTGTGCAAAGATGCGGATATTGATTTGGCAGTAGAGGCGATTAAGGCAAGTAGAATTTGTAATAACGGACAAGTTTGCAATTGTGCTGAAAGAGCTTATGTGCATACAAGTGTTTATGATGAATTTGTAGATAAATTTGTAAAAGCCATGAGTAAGGTAAGCGTTGGAAATACTTTAAAGGGTGATTTTGATATGGGACCGCTTGTCAATCAAACAGGGGTTGATAATGCTTTAGCAATGCTTCAAAGAGCCACGGATAAAGGAGCAGTTGTAGAATGTGGTGGAAAAATCACCGATACAAGTGGATATTATTTTCCTGCAAGCGTTCTTACTAATGTTAAACACGAAGATGAGATCATGCAAAAAGAAATTTTTGCTCCGATTTTACCTATTGCTAAATTTGATACACTTGATGAAGCTATTGATATGGCAAATGATTGTGAATATGGTCTTACAAGTTCTATTTATACACAAAATTTAGATATAGCAATGAGAGCTAGCAGAGAAATTAAATTTGGTGAAACTTATATTAATCGTGAAAATTTTGAGGCTATGCAAGGTTTTCATGCAGGCTTTAGAAAAAGTGGCATAGGCGGAGCTGATGGAAAACATGGTCTTGAAGAATATTTAGCTACCCATGTGGTATATTTGCAGTATAATACTAATAAACAATGATTTTTATCCTATCTAAATTTTTAGATAGGAGTTATTATAATCTTGGAATCAAGTATGATGCTTTATAACTATGGATTAAACACTTTTTTAGTAATTTCTTAAAATCAATTTTGGAATTTTTCATTTTATCTAAAATGAGTAAGATTATTTTTATAAGTAAAACAATAATTAAAAATTAGTTTATGTTTTATAAATATTAATGTAAATTATGTAGGTTTATTTTATAAAAATTTTTAAAAGCATTTAAATTATTTCTAGTTTATATTTTTGTAAGTAAATTTTAGATATCATCCAAAGTTTATTACATTTTTAAAGAAAGGAATTATTGTGCCTACCATAAATCAATTGGTTAGAAAAGAGCGCAAAAAAGTTTTAGAAAAATCTAAATCTCCAGCGCTTAAAAATTGTCCACAAAGAAGGGGAGTTTGCACTAGGGTTTATACTACAACACCTAAAAAACCAAACTCAGCGTTAAGAAAAGTTGCCAAAGTAAGACTTACTAGTGGCTTTGAAGTGATCAGCTATATCGGCGGTGAAGGTCATAACTTGCAAGAACACAGCATTGTTTTAGTGCGTGGTGGTAGGGTAAAAGACTTACCAGGGGTTAAATATCACATCGTTCGTGGTGCTCTTGATACAGCAGGTGTTGCAAAAAGAACAGTTTCTCGTTCTAAATATGGTGCTAAACGTCCTAAAGCAGGCGCTGCAAAATAATCATTCATACAGACAAATCCGTTAGATTTGATTTTGTTTGAGTAAAATTTAAAATTTGAAGGAAAAATAATGAGAAGAAGAAAAGCTCCGGTAAGAGAAGTCTTGCCTGATCCGATTTATGGTAATAAAGTAATCACAAAATTTATTAATTCTTTAATGTATGATGGTAAAAAAAGCACAGCTACAACAATTATGTATGGTGCTTTGGAAGCTATTGATAAAAAAGGTGGCGAGAAAAAAGGTATTGATATTTTTAATGATGCGATTGAAAATATTAAGCCTTTATTAGAAGTAAAATCTCGTCGTGTAGGTGGTGCAACTTATCAAGTTCCAGTTGAAGTTCGTCCTGCTAGACAACAAGCTTTGGCGATTCGTTGGATTATTTCTTTTGCAAGAAAAAGAAGCGAAAGAACTATGATTGATAAACTTGCAGCTGAGCTTTTAGATGCAGCAAATAGCAAAGGTGCTTCATTTAAGAAGAAAGAAGATACTTATAAAATGGCTGAAGCAAATAAAGCATTTGCTCACTATCGTTGGTAAGAAGGAGTGTGTATGTCAAGAAGTACTCCTTTAAAAAAAGTTAGAAATATCGGTATTGCTGCTCACATTGATGCGGGTAAAACGACTACATCTGAAAGAATTCTTTTCTTTACAGGTATGAGTCATAAAATCGGTGAAGTTCATGATGGTGCTGCAACTATGGACTGGATGGAACAAGAGAAAGAGCGCGGGATTACTATCACTTCTGCGGCTACAACTTGTTTTTGGAAAGATCATCAAATCAATCTTATTGACACTCCAGGCCACGTGGATTTTACAATTGAAGTTGAAAGATCTATGCGTGTTCTTGATGGTGCTGTTGCGGTATTTTGTTCAGTGGGTGGGGTGCAGCCTCAAAGTGAAACAGTTTGGAGACAAGCAAATAAATATGGTGTTCCAAGAATAGTATTTGTAAACAAAATGGATAGAATCGGTGCAAATTTCTACAATGTAGAAGATCAAATTCGCAACCGTTTAAAAGCTAATCCAGTTCCACTTCAAATTCCAATCGGTGCTGAGGATAATTTTAAAGGCGTAATCGATCTTGTAACTATGAAAGCTTTAGTTTGGGAAGATGATACTAAGCCAACGGATTATGTAGAAAAAGAAATTCCAGCTGAACTTAAAGAAAAGGCAGAAGAATATCGCACAAAAATGATAGAAGCAGTTTCTGAAACTTCAGATGAGTTGATGGAAAAATATTTAGGCGGAGAAGAATTAAGCCTTGAAGAGATTAAAACAGGGATTAAAGCAGGATGTTTAAGTCTTTCTATCGTTCCTATGCTTTGCGGTACAGCGTTTAAAAATAAAGGGGTTCAACCTTTACTTGATGCTGTTGTGGCTTATTTACCAGCTCCTGATGAAGTGGCAAATATCAAGGGTGAATATGAAGATGGCACAGAAGTTTCTGTAAAATCAACTGATGATGGCGAGTTTGCAGGACTTGCATTTAAAATTATGACAGATCCATTTGTAGGACAACTTACTTTCGTGCGTGTTTATCGCGGTTGTTTAGAAAGTGGTTCTTATGCTTATAACTCAACTAAAGATAAAAAAGAAAGAATTGGTCGTTTGTTAAAAATGCACTCTAACAAAAGAGAAGAGATTAAAGTGCTTTACGCAGGCGAAATTGGTGCTGTTGTAGGACTTAAAGATACTTTAACAGGGGATACTCTTGTAAGTGAAAAAGATAAGGTAATCCTTGAAAGAATGGATTTTCCAGATCCAGTTATTTCTGTTGCAGTTGAGCCAAAAACTAAAGCAGATCAAGAAAAAATGTCTATTGCTTTAAATAAATTAGCACAAGAAGATCCAAGTTTTAGAGTTTCTACAGATGAAGAAAGTGGCCAAACTATCATTTCAGGTATGGGTGAGTTACACCTTGAAATTATCGTTGATAGAATGCTTCGTGAATTTAAAGTTGAAGCTGAAGTAGGTCAACCACAAGTTGCTTATCGCGAAACTATTAGAAAAACTGTTGAACAAGAATACAAATACGCTAAACAATCAGGTGGTCGTGGTCAGTATGGACATGTATTCTTACGCCTTGAACCACTTGAGCCAGGTAGTGGATATGAATTTGTTAATGATATCAAAGGTGGAGTAATTCCAAAAGAATACATTCCTGCGGTTGATAAAGGTGTTCAAGAAGCATTACAAAATGGTGTTTTAGCAGGTTATCCTGTGGAAGATGTTAAAGTAACTGTTTATGATGGAAGTTATCACGAGGTGGATTCATCTGAGATGGCGTTTAAACTTGCTGCTTCTATGGGCTTTAAAGAAGGTGCTAGAAAAGCAGGTGCTGTGATCTTAGAGCCTATGATGAAAGTTGAAGTAGAAACTCCTGAAGATTACATGGGTGATGTTATTGGAGATCTTAACAAACGCCGTGGTCAAGTAAATAGCATGGATGAGCGTGGTGGAAATAAAATCATCACAGCATTTTGTCCTTTGGCTGAAATGTTTGGTTATTCTACTGATCTTAGAAGTCAAACTCAAGGTCGTGCGACTTATTCTATGGAATTTGATCACTATGATGAAGTTCCTAAAAATGTTGCGGATGAAATCATCAAAAAAAGAAACGGTTAAATTTTTAGCGGGATTTTTCCCGCTTTCTGTCCTCGTAGCTCAGCAGGATAGAGCGCAAAATTCCTAATTTTGAGGCCGTGAGTTCGAATCTCGCCGTGGACACCATTTTATGGGGTGTTATTATGATAAAAATTGCTTTTTTTATAACTTTTGTAATTTCTTTTTTGGCAGCACAAAGCCCAGTAAATTTTAAAGAAGATAATAATATAACAAAAGAACGAAATATATTTAAAGAACAATCTCCAAAACGCATTAAAATTCCAACGCATTAAAATATATGTCAGATCTGATTACGCTAGCACAATTATCACAAGGGTATCGTTACAATAGTGATTCTTTAATTTTAGCTGATTTTATTTTAAAACAAGGAATTAAAGGCGCTGTTTTTGATGTAGGTGCGGGCTGTGGTATCATAGGTATTTTACTTAAAAAAAATATTGCAAATTTAAGTTTATCTTTGATTGATATTCAAAAAGAAAATATAAAATTGATTGAAAAAAATTTAAAATCCAACAAAATACAAGGCGATATTTTTCATGATGATTTTAATCAATTTCAAATCATAAAAAAATTTGACTTCATAGTCTGCAATCCTCCATTTTATAGACAAGGAGCTTACAAGAGTGAAGATCAGCATAAAGCTATAAGTAAATTTCAGGAATTTTTACCCTTGCATAGCTTTTTAGCTAAAACAAATTCTATGCTTAAGCCAAATGGTGCTTTGTATTTTTGCTATGAAGCTTTAGCTTTAGATGAAATTTGTTTTATTTTAAAAGATATGAAAATGAAAATAACAAAGCTTTGCTTTGTACATACACATCAAAACAAAAAAGCAAGACTTGTTTTGATACAGGTAAAAAAAGGTTCAAAATCGCCTTGTGAGATTTTACCTCCTTTTTTTGTATATGAAAATGAAATTTTAAGCAAACAAATGCAAGAAATTCACTTAAGATTTAGGTTAAAAAGTTATGATATTTGATAAAAATTTTTCTTATGCTTTTGATGAAAATGCTTGTGAGAAATGCGGTGGAAAGTGTTGTACTGGAGAAAGTGGCAATATTTTTGCGAGCAAGGAAGAATTAGAAGCATTAAGAAAGCATTTAAATTTAGAAAGCAAAGAATTTGCTGAAAAATACTTGAGAAAAGTGGGCTTTAAAATGAGTTTTAAGGAAGTCGAATGTGAAGATGGTTTTGCTTGCATTTTTTTTGATACTCAAAAAAGAAATTGTAGTATCTACGATTTTCGTCCAAAACAATGCAGAACTTTTCCATTTTGGGAATATTTTAAAACACATCAAAAGGAATTAGAAAAAGAATGTATAGGTATTTGTTATTTGTCTTAGCAGCCTTTTTTTTGGCAGCTTGTGGAAGTTCAAAAATCAATGTTGTTTATCCTGATTATACAAAATATAAAAGCAATGATTTTGATTTAAGGGTTATGAAGGCTTATAATTATGAGTATTATAAACAATACAAAGAAGCCAGAGATGAATTTTTAAGTCTTTATCAAGATTATAATAATACTAATTTTTTAGAAAATGCATTTTTACTTACTTTAGCAAACAATCTTGACAAGCAAGCAGAGTTAGATAATCTAGCAAAGCCTTATTTAAATCAAAATGACAATCTTAAGCGACTTAGTGCTCTTTATGCTTTAAATTCAAATGATATCAACAATGCTCAAAAACTTATGAAAGAGCTTTTAACAAAAAAGGATAGTGATCCTAGAAATTTAGAGCTTTATGGTGATATTTTGGTTAAAAAAAATGATTTAAAAAATGCTACAAAATACTATAGATCTGCTTATAATCAAGTGCAAAATGAAGAAATTTTATTTAAACTCATAGGAATTTATGCGATTTTGAATGATACTTTAAATATTAAAAATGTTTTAGAATTTTCAAGAAAAACCAATGGTTGCACTCTCAAAACTTGCGTCTTGCTTGCTAAAATTTATTTTGATGAAAAAAATATCGAAGCTTTAAAAAGTATATATAAAGAGCTTTATCAACTTACCAAAAATAAAAGTTTTGTATTGGCTTTAGTTGAGCTTTTAAATTCTCAAGGCAAAACAGAAGAAGCTTTAAAAATTTCTTTGCAGTATGATTTAGATGATGACATTAAACTCGCTTTGTATCAGAATTTAAAACGCTTTGATGATGCTAAAAAAATGAGTTTAGCTCTTTATCATAAAACAAAAAATAAAGAATATCTTCTACGAGCGGCAGTTTTTGAATTTGAAGCTGCAAATGAAGCTAAAAAAATCACTCCAAAAGTAATTGATTCTGTAAAAGAAAAATTCGAACAGGCTATCGATAAAGATAGCAATGCTTTGTATTTAAACTACTATGGATATTTGCTTATAGATTATGATTTAGATGTTAAAAAAGGTATAGAGCTTGTGAAACTTGCCTTAGAAAAAGATCCACAGAATTTGTATTATTTAGATTCTTT
Organism: Campylobacter sp. CFSAN122748; assembly: GCF_045277125.1. NCBI lineage: Bacteria > Pseudomonadati > Campylobacterota > Epsilonproteobacteria > Campylobacterales > Campylobacteraceae > Campylobacter > Campylobacter sp. CFSAN122748. The sequence continues at coordinate 495,580 of NZ_CP116953.1, forward strand.
AGCTTGGGGGTATTATAAACTAGGCGATTGTAAGCAAGCATGGGAAATTTTAAAACAAACATTAGATGATAAAGAATTTGCAAATTCTGATGAGAGCAAAGCTCATATAAAAGCGATAAAGGCGTGTATAAAACCATGATATTGGATAAAATTTTTGAAAAAACAAAAGAAGATTTAAAAGAACGCAAACTAAAACTTCCTTATGATATGTTAGGGCGTTCTTTAGCTTCAAATCCTTTCTTTCCAAAAGATGTGATTAAGGCTTTAAAAAGAGTAGAAAAAGAAGTTAAAATCATAGCAGAAGTAAAAAAAGCAAGCCCTAGCAAGGGAGTCATTAGAGAAGACTTTGATCCTTTGAGTATCGCTTTAAATTATGAGAAGAACAAAGCTGCGGCGATTTCTGTTTTAACTGAGCCGCATTTTTTTAAAGGTTCTTTAGAATACTTAAGTCTTATACGCCGTTATACGCAAATTCCTTTACTTAGAAAAGATTTTATCTTTGATGAGTATCAAATTTTAGAAGCTTTGGTTTATGGGGCGGATTTTGTATTATTAATCGCTAAAATGCTAAGCATGAAAGAGCTTAAAAAACTGCTTGAGTTTGCAAGACATTTAGGTCTTGAGGCTTTGGTTGAAATTCATGATAAAGAGGATTTGAGTAAGGCTATTTTTGCTGGAGCGGATATCATTGGTATCAATCATCGTAATTTAGAGGATTTTACTATGGATATGAGTTTGTGCGAAAAACTTATCCCACAAATCCCAAATTCAAAAATCATCATCGCAGAAAGTGGTTTAGAAAATAAAGAATTTTTAGAGCATTTGCAAAATTTAGGCGTTGATGCTTTTTTAATCGGCGAATATTTTATGCGCGAAAAAGATGAAGGAAAGGCTTTAAAAGCTTTGCTTTAAGGAGGGAAAATGCAGTATTTGTATGCACCATGGCGGAGTGAGTATTTTGAAAAAGAAAAAAGCATTTGTCCATTTTGTGATTGTGCTAATAAGATCAAAAGCGATGAAGAATTAGGCGTGATTTTTAGAGCAAAGCATTGTTTTGGAGTGATGAACCGCTATCCTTATTCTGCAGGGCATTTTATGGTGATTCCTTATATACATGAAGAGCATATAGAAAATTTAAGTGATGAAATTTGGCAAGAAATGAGTTATTTTGTGCGTTTGGGGGTAAAAATTTTAAAAGAGCAAATTCATGCAAATGGAGTGAATATCGGTATGAATTTAAGCAAGGATGCAGGAGCTGGCATAGCTTTTCATTGTCATTATCATCTAGTGCCACGCTGGTCAGGAGATACAAATTTTATCACAACCATAGGAGAAACTAGGGTTTGTGGCACTAATATAGAGCAAGTTTATCAAAAACTTGTTTTGGCTTTTAAAAATGCTCAGTGAAGTTGAATTTGTAGAGTTTCAAAAAGAAAATTTCTCTTTTTTAATCGATGCAAGAAGCCCTAGAGAATTTTTGCATTCTCACTTGATAGGAGCTTTAAATTTTTATGCACTCAATGATGAAGAATATCAAGAAATAGGAACAATTTATAAGAAAAATCAAGCTTTAGCTAAGGCTATGGGTGCGAGTTATATTTGTCAAAATACCGCTAAGCATATATTAGAAATCACTCAAAATTTTCGCATAGGAGAAAAGGTGGGGATTTATTGTTCTCGTGGGGGTTTGCGTTCAAAGTCTATCGCAGTGATTTTAAGTGAGCTTGGCTTTAGGGTGGTGCGTTTAAAAGGTGGGTTTAAAGCTTATAGAACTTTTGTAACGCATTATTTCGAAAATGAAATAAATTTTGATTTTTTTGCTCTTTGTGGTAATACAGGTTGTGGAAAAACAGAGCTTTTAGAACAACTCCCACAAGCTATAAATTTAGAAAAAATGGCAAATCATTTAGGCTCGTCTTTTGGTGATATTTTAGGAAAACAACCTACGCAAAAAGCTTTTGAAGCAGAACTTTTTCACAATATTCAAAATTTAGAAAATTTTGCTTTCATAGAAAGCGAAAGTCGCAAAATAGGGGATATTATCTTACCTTTGAAATTTTATGAAAAAATGCAAAAGGCTTTTAAAATTTATTGTTTTTGTTCTTTGGAAAATCGCGTTAGAAGAATACAAAAAATTTATCAAGAAAAAATGACTCCTTTGAAATTTCAACAATGTGTGCAAAAAATCAGTCCTTATATCAGCTTAAATTTACGCCAAGATTTGCTTCAAAGTTATGAGAGAAAAGAATGGCAAAAGCTTATTGTTATGCTTTTGGAGTATTATGATAAAACTTATAAAAAACCAGATAAGATTGATCTTGAGTTAAATACTGATGATATTTTAAAAGCTAAAGAAGAGCTTTTAGATCATTTTAAAGCGCAATTACTTTTTTAATATCAGATAATTTTATTAAATAATCAAATTTTTTCTTCATCATCTTGTAATAATCCTTTTTATCTTTGTTGTTTTTTAACTTGGCTCAAATTTTTATTTTAATGCTAGTAATTTTGAATTATAGAGAAGTAAAATATTTTTTAAAATACCTATTTATAGTAATTTAAGATAAAAAAATAAATTTTGATAAAAAAAATATATAAAATATTTCTTAAATTTATATTTTTTTAAATCATTTTAAATATAATTATCTCGCAATTAAATTTTTGTAAGAAAGGACAGGTAAATGAATGCGATAAATTCAAGTTTTATTGTGTTGTGTACTTTGCTAGTTTTGCTTATGACTCCAGCTTTGGCAATGTTTTATTCAGGTATGGTAAGAAGTAAAAATACTCTTAATACTATAATGAATTGCTTTATTGTTTTTGGTGTTATTACTTTACAATGGGTAGTGCTTGGATTTAGTCTTTCTTTTGGTAAAGATGAAGGACTTGGGCTTGTAGGAAATTTCGAGAATTTCCTCTTAGAGGGTATTAGCGGATACAACGCTTCAGGCGTTCCAAATATTCTTTTTGTGATTTTTCAAATGATGTTTGCACTTATTGCATCTGCCATCATAACAGGCTCTTTGGTGGGAAGAATTAAACTGGGTGTTTTGGTGATATTTCTACTTTTTTGGAGTACTTTAGTTTATGATGTGTTAGCACATATGATTTGGAGCAGTGAGGGATTTTTGCTTAAAAGAGGAAGTCTTGATTTTGCTGGGGGCGGTGTTGTGCATATTAGCTCTGGGGTTGCTGGACTTGTAGGAGCTTTGATGGTAGGCGCTAGAAAAAGTGATGATGAGGATAAAAACGCGCATTCTATTCCTTATGCTTTCTTAGGTGCGATTTTGCTTTTTATAGGATGGTTAGGTTTTAATGCTGGAAGTGCTGGCGAAATGAATGATGTTGCTATCAATGCTTTTATAGTAAGTATTATATCAGCAGCTTGCGGCTTTTTATCTTGGGTGGTACTTGAGTGGCTCATCCATAAAAAACCGACTATTTTAGGTGGACTTAGTGGGCTTGTAGCAGGGCTTGTGGGAATTACTCCAGCTTGCGGTTATGTAGATATTTATGCTTCTCTTGTTATAGGGACTTTGTCTTCTGTGTTTTGTTATTTTGGTTTAAGTTTTATTAAATACAAACTCAAATGGGATGATTCTTTAGATGCCTTTTCTTTACATGGAATCGGAGGTATTTGGGGAGGAATTGCCACAGGGCTTTTTGCAAGTGCTAAAGTAAATCCTAATGTGATTGCCCAAAATGCACTTGGCGAGGGATTTTTTATCAGCGGAAGTTTGGAACTTTTAAAAGAGCAAATTTTTGCTATTGTGATTTGTGTGGTTTTGTCAGCTCTTATAAGCTTTGTTATTTTTAAGATTATCTCTTGTTTTACAGACTTAAGAGTAAAAGAAGAAGTAGAGCAAAAAGGCTTAGATGTGAGTTTGCACGGAGAAAAAGCTTATACTTTAGCTTAGTTGGCTAAATTTTTACTAAAAAGTCCTTGTAATCATAAACAAGGACTTCAAAATCATTCTTAATTAAAATCAGACAAATACTTTAAAATAAAGTGGATAAATTCATCACTATCATTTGGGCAAGTGATTAAATCATAATCGCACTTTGCTAAATGTTTATACTCCATACCTAGCTCAAAAATCGTTTCAGAACAATCAATGCAAAAAGAAATAGGGTAAATCAGAGCTTTATCGTTTAAATTTGCCAAAACATCGCTTGTATTTGGTTCAAGCCATTTTACAGGGCCTAGTTTAGACTGATAAGCTAAAATAAATTCATCAAAATGATCTTTTAGCTTTTCTTTTAAAATTTCTACATGATCATTTACATGCTTTTCATATAAATCACCTTTATCAATAATGCTTTGTGGTAAAGAATGCGCTGAAAAAATCAAAATTTTGGCATCAAATTTACTTTTTTTAGCCAAAATGTGCGAAACTATCATCTCGTTATAAAGCTCATTTTTGTAAAAAATATCTATAGTTTTTACTTTTGCTTGAATTTTTTGCTTTGAAATTTCATTTTGCAGAACTTCTAAAGATGAAGTTACTGTGGTGCAAGAATGGTGCGGATAAAGTGGAAAAAGAATGATTTCATCACTTGCATTTAAAGTGTATTTTTGCAAAATTTCTGTGGCAAAAGGAGGAACATAAAGATTTACAAAATCAAATTTAAATTCATCTTGTTTTAAATTAAGCTTGTCACACAGGCTTTGAGTAAGTTCGTTTAAAGGGGATTTTCCGCCCATTTTTTTATAGTTTTCTTGCATGGCTTTAACGCGAGCCTTTGTTATGATCCATGCTACAAATTTTCTTAAAAATCGATTTTTGATTCCTAAAATATAAGGATCATTAAACATATTTTTTAAAAAAACTTCACAATCTTGTAAATTCGTAGCTCCGCCCATATTTAAAAATAAAACTAATTTCACGCAAACCTTTCTAAAATTTCTTGAACTTTGTAAGCATCGCTCGTGCTGGCTAAATGATTGGGTTGATTATCGATAAGTTTTAACAAAGCTTCGTGTTCTGAAAAAAGTGGACTTTGTTGAGTAAGTTCTATAAAATTTCCATCTTTTAATAAAGAAAAGTCATTTAAATTGGCTTCATAAAAATGATTTTTAGTAATAAGATGAATTTTTCTTAGTTTTTGTGTGCTATTCCAACTTTGATGTATGCTAGCAATACATTTTTCAAGCTCACATAGAATAATGCTTTCACTTTCTCTTGTTTGATCTTGGGTGTATTTTTTAAGCAAATTGGTTTTTGTTATTTCTTGTTTGCTTAAAAAACAAAGCAAATCAAGATCATGCACAGCCAAATCTTGCAAAATCCCTACATCGCTGATTCTTTGTGGGTAGGGTGAAAATCTTTGTATGTTAATGCTGATAATTTCTTCATTTTCAAGCTCTTTTTTTAGGGCTAAAACCGCAGGATTAAATCTTTCGCAAAAACCTACACCTACTTTTATGCTGTATTCTTTAGCTAAATTTGAAATTTCGTCTATTTCTTTTAAATTTAGAGCTAAAGGCTTTTCGATTAAAACGCATTTGCATTGTTTAAAAACTTTTTTTGCTATTGTTAAATGTGAATTTGTAGGTGTTGCTATGATGATAATATCATTATTTTGATTTAAAAATTTATCCAGATCATCATAAAAAATATCATCAAAAATATTTAGGTTTGGATTTTTGCAAAGATCAAAAAGTGCATTAAGTTTAAAATGAGAATTTTTACTAAGTTCATTTAAGTGGTTTTGCCCCATTTTTCCAAGGCCTATGATACCTATTTTCATGGAATCAATCTTTAAAAATACAAATAACTTGCTCTTGCTCTTCTTCACTTAAAAAAGGTGAAAAAGGCAAAGATAAGATGTGTTCGCTTGCGTATTCTGAATTTTTAAGTTCTAAATTTGAAAACTCACTAAAGCAAGGTTGTTTATGCAAAGGGGTTGGATAGTGTATAGCATAAGGTATATTAGCTTTTTCAAATTTTTGCAATACACTAGCTCTATCTTCAACTAAAACACTGTATTGTGCATAAGCGCTAAAAGCATTTGGATTAATTTGTGGAATTTGACAGTTTTTTAAATTTGCATTATAAATTTGTGCTAATTTTTGTTTTTTGTCTAATTCTTTTTCTAGGTATTTTAACTTAACATTTAAAATCGCTGCTTGTAAGGTGTCAAGGCGTCCATTTATACCTATAAATTCATGTTTATAACGCTGAGTTTGTCCGTGATTGAGTAAAATTCTTATTTTTTTAGCAATTTCATCATCATGGCAAAAAATAGCCCCGCCATCGCCATAAGCTCCCAAAGGCTTCGAAGGAAAAAAGCTTGTGCATGAAATTTTAGCTATAGAGCAGGATTTTTCTCCTTTGAAACTTGCGCCAAAACTTTGTGCACCATCTTCGATCAAAGTGATATTTTTATCTTTTAAAATTTCTTCTAAAGCCCTTAAATCACTCATTTGTCCAAACATACTCACTACTATAACAGCTTTAGTTTTTGGAGTTATTGCTTTTTGCACTGCTTCAAAATCAAGATTGTAATTTGATAAATTTATATCTACAAAAACAGGTTTTGCACCTACCAAGGCCACAACTTCAGCTGTTGCTATGAAAGTAAAACTAGGCACTATAACTTCATCATCTTTGCCAATATCTAAGGTTCTTAAGGCAAGATATAAAGCACTGGTTCCACTTGAACAACCTATAGCGTGTTTAACGCCTAAAAAATGAGCTAAATTTTGCTCAAATTCGTTAAGCTTTGTACCGCCTATAAAAGAAGAGCTTGATAAAACGCTTTCAATTTCAGCATTGATTTCATCTTTGTATGCGAGATATTGGGCTTGAAGATTGATAAAATTCATAAAAAACCTTAGAGAAATAAAATTAAATAAAAATGTTTATTGTATTTTAGTTTTACTTAATTTAAAGTAATTTTGGTATGATATGTTTTTATAAAAATTTCTTTAGGAAAATTCATGGATATTAGAAAAGCTTATTTGGATTTTTTTGCATCAAAAGGACATGAGATAACCCCGTCAAGTCCTTTAGTTCCTGATGATGCAACTTTACTTTTTACTAATGCGGGTATGGTGCCTTTTAAAAGTATATTTACAGGAGAAATTCCACGCCCAAACCCTCCACGCAAAACAAGCTGTCAAACTTGTATAAGAGCGGGTGGAAAGCACAATGACTTAGATAATGTAGGATATACCGCACGCCATCATACTTTTTTTGAAATGCTTGGGAATTTTAGTTTTGGGGATTATTTTAAAGAACAAGCCATAGCTTATGCTTGGGAATTTGTAACTGAAGTTTTAAAACTACCTAAAGATAGACTTTATGTAACCGTGCATGAAAACGATGATGAAGCTTTTAATCTATGGCAAAAACACATTCAAAAAGAAAGAATTTACAAATTTGGCGATAAAGATAACTTCTGGCAAATGGGCGATACTGGTCCTTGTGGTCCTTGTAGTGAGATTTTTTATGACCAAGGACAAGAGCATTTTAACTCAAGCGAAGATTATATGGGCGGAGATGGAGATAGATTTTTAGAAATCTGGAATCTTGTTTTCATGCAATACGAAAGAAGTGCTGATGGAGTGCTTAGCCCACTGCCAAAGCCAAGCATTGATACAGGAATGGGGCTTGAAAGGGTAACAGCGATTAAAGAAGGTAAATTTAGCAATTTTGATAGCTCGCTTTTTATGCCAATCATCAATGAAATTTCAAAACTTTGTAATAAAACTTATGTTTATGAAAGCGGAGCAAGTTTTAGAGTCATAGCTGATCATATAAGATCAAGTGTATTTTTGCTTGCACAAGGGGTAAGTTTTGATAAAGAAGGTAGAGGCTATGTTTTGCGTCGTATTTTGCGTCGTGCTTTAAGACATGGATATTTGCTAGGTTTTAAACAAGCTTTTATGTATAAACTAGTTGATATTGTGTGCGATTTAATGGGCGGACATTATACCTATCTTAATGAGAAAAAAGACTTTATAAAAGAACAAATTCGCCTTGAAGAAGAAAGATTTTTAAGCACTATAGAAAATGGGATTGAAATTTTTAATGAAGAGCTTAAAAACACTAAAGAAATTTTTAGCGGAGAAGTAGCCTTTAAGCTTTATGATACTTATGGTTTTCCGCTTGATTTAACGGCTGATATGCTAAGAGAAAAAAATCTTAAAGTTGATGAAGAAAAATTTGAACTTTTCATGAATGAGCAAAAAGCACGCGCTAAGGCTTCTTGGAAAGGAAGTGGAGATAAAACTGCAAGCGGAGATTTTAAAAACTTACTTGAAAAATTTGGAGAAAATCATTTCGTAGGTTATGAAAAAGCAGAATGCGAAAGTAAAATTTTAGCCCTTTTAGATGAAGATTTTAAAGAAGTTTCCACCCTTAAAGATGCGGGTTGGGTGATGCTTGAAAACACACCTTTTTATGCAACAAGTGGGGGGCAAAGTGCTGATAGTGGATTTATAGCTAAGCGTGAAGTTTTAGATACGCAAAAGTTTTTTAATCTCAATCTTAGCTTTATAAAAGCAGGCGAAGAACTAAAAGTTAACGATATAGTTCATGCAAGAATCGATACAGAAAAAAGAGAGCAAATCGCACGCCACCACTCAGCCACTCATCTTTTACATCATGCTTTAAGAGAAATTTTAGGTTCTCATGTAAGCCAAGCAGGATCTTTGGTTGAAAGCAATAAACTAAGATTTGATTTTACTCATCATAAAGCTTTAAACAAAGAAGAGCTAGAAAGCATTGAAAAAAGAGTCAATAAAATGATTATAAACTCAAGCGAAGCTATCTTAGAAAATATGCCTTTAGAAGAAGCTAAAAAAAGCGGTGCTATAGCATTGTTTAATGAAAAATACCAAGGCAATGTGCGTGTTTTAACTCTAGGTGAAAGCAAAGAACTTTGCGGGGGAACTCATGTTAAAAATACTGCTCAAATAGGAAGTTTTTACATAGTTAAAGAAAGTGGTGTGAGTGCTGGAGTTAGACGTATTGAAGCTGTGGTTTCTAAAGCGGCTTTAGAATTTGTAAAAAATCAACTCGAAGAACTTTCTAAAGTAAAAGATGAACTTAAAAATAATGATATTTTAAGCGGGATTAAAAAGCTTAAAAATGAAATTTTAAGTTTAAAAAATGAGCTTAAAAATTCAAGTAAAACCGAGCTTGATTCTAAAAATATCCAAGGTGTTGAAATTTGCGTAAAACGTATAGATAATGGCGATATTAAAGCTATGATTGATGATTTTAAAAACAAATTTGCTAAAGCGGTGATTTTACTTATCCAAGTAAAAGATGAAAAAATCACTTTAGCAGCTGGCGTTAAAGATGTGCCTTTAAAAGCAGGAGCTTTGGTTAAAGAAGCGGCGCAAATTTTAGGTGGAAATGGTGGCGGAAGAGATGATTTTGCTACTGCAGGTGGAAAAGATTTAAGCAAAATCAATGAAGCTTTAAAACAAAGCTTAGAAACGATAGAAAAAGCACTTTAATGTTAATTCTTGCTTCAAGTTCCATTTCAAGAGCTAACTTGCTTAAAACCGCAAAGATTGATTTTAGGCAAGTTAGTTTTGATTATGATGAAAATTTAAATAAAAATATTTCACCTTTTTTATATGTTCAAAAAATAGTTCTTGAAAAAGAAAGACAATTTTTAAGTACTTTAGGCAAAGATTTTCAAAACCAAAATTTGCTTTTTGCAGATAGTATAGTTTGTATAGATGAAAAAATTCTTACCAAAGCAAAGGATAAAAAAGAAGCTTATGAAATGCTTGCCTTGCAAAATGGAAAGTATGCAAGTATTTTATCGGCTTTTTTGCTTGTAAAACCTGAAAAAAGAGTTTTTTCTCTTTCAAAAACTACGCTTTATTTTAAAAATTTTGATGAAAATGCTTTAAGAGATTATGTAGAAAATGATCTTTATAAAGGCAAGGCGGGTTGTATTATGTGTGAGGGTTTTCATCAAAATTTCATCACCCAACAAGTAGGAAATCTAAGCACTGCTTTAGGGCTTGATATCCAAACTTTAAAGGCTTATTTATGAAAATATTAAAATATATTTTTTCATTTTTTACTCTTTTGTTTATAGCTGGATTTATTTATGTGGCTTATCTTTTCACAAGTGCTGATACTGAGGGTTATACTTTTAAAGAATACAAACCTCCTCTTACAACACAAATTTACGATAGAAATGGCAAGCTTGTGGCTAATATTTTTGAACAACATCGTTTTTACGCTCCTTATGAAGAGCTTCCTCCACGCCTTATAGAAGCTTTGGTTGCTATAGAAGATACAAGCTTTTTTGAACATAATGGAGTTAATATCGATGCCATTTTTAGAGCTGCTGTAAAAATCATAAAAAGCGGTGGAAAAACCATGGAAGGAGCTTCCACTCTTACCCAGCAATTTATTAAAAACACGGAATTAACCCCTGAAAGAACTATTACGCGTAAAATTCGCGAAGCTTTGCTTGCTTATAAAATGGAAACCATTTTAACTAAAGAGCAAATTTTAGAAAGGTATTTAAATTTTATTTTTTTTGGACATGGGTATTATGGAGTAAAAACCGCAGCTTTGGGGTATTTTCATAAAAATTTAAATGAATTAAGCCTTAAAGAGATTGCTATGTTAGTAGGTATGCCAAAAGCACCTAGCAGTTATGATCCTACAAAGCATTTAGATCTTTCCATTTCAAGAGCAAATAATGTTATTTCAAGAATGTATAATCTAGGTTGGATTTCAAAAGCAGATTATGATACAGCCATTAAAGAAATTCCGCAAGTTTATGATGATACGCTTACTCAAAATGCTGCTCCTTATGTCGTAGATGAAGTGATTAAACAATTAAGCCCTAATATCAAAGACTTAAAAACAGGTGGATATAAAATCATTTTAAATATAGACTTAGATGTTCAAAATATGGCACAGAATGCTTTAAAATTTGGTTATGATGAGATAGTAAAACGCGATAAAGATGCAAATTTAAGCACTTTAAACGGAGCTATGGTCGTGGTAAATCATCAAAGTGGTGATGTTTTAGCTTTGGTAGGTGGAGTTGATTATGAAAAAAGTAATTATAACCGCGCTACTCAAAGTATGCGTCAACCTGGAAGCTCTTTTAAACCTTTTGTGTATCAAGTGGCGATTAATTTAGGATATTCGCCTATGAGTGAAATTGCTGATATTTCTAGAATTTTTGAAGGTGGAGCGGGTAATAATGAGGATTGGAAACCTAAAAATGAAGGGGGTAAATTTTTAGGTTTAATTACCTTAAAAGAAGCTTTAACAAGATCAAGAAATTTAGCTACCATTAATCTCGCACTTGATATGGGGCTTGATGTTCTTTACTCTAAACTAATGGAATTTGGATTTAAAGATATACCGCCTAATTTATCAATCGTATTGGGAAGTTTTGGTATTTCTCCTTTGGAGTATTCGAAATTTTATACCATGTTTGGGAACTATGGTACGATTAAAGATCCTCAAATTATCAGACAAGTTCAGGATAAAACCGGTAAAACCATCATGGAATTTAACTCAAATGAGCGTAAAGTCAGCGATGAAGCGCAAAGTTTTCTGGTTTTAGATATGATGAGAAATGTTGTTGAAAAAGGCACAGGGCGTAATGCAAGAGTAAAAGATATAGAAATAGCAGGAAAAACAGGAACAACGAATAAAAGTGTTGATGCTTGGTTTTGTGGACTTACGCCTGAAATAGAAGCAATCATTTGGTATGGAAATGATAACAACAAGCCTATGCGTTATACAGAAGGTGGGGCTAGAACAGCTGCTCCTGTGTTTAGAGAATTTTTAACTCAATATATAGAAAAATTCCCTGATACAACTAGAAAATTTAGCATTCCTAATGGAGTTTATCGTGGAAATTATAAAGGAGAAAGTGCTTATTATACCACCAAATCACCATTACCAAAAGCAAATATGAAATTTAATGAAAGCGAGATTATATTTTGAAAGTAGAAAGATCTACTTTCAAAATGATTAAGCTTTTTTGATGATTATTTCATCATCTTTTGCATCAATGATAATGCTATCATTTTCATGAAGTTCATCAGCAAGTATCATATCGCTTAATTTATCTTCTATAAGATCATAAATAGCTCTTCTTAAAGGTCTAGCACCAAAATCAGGGTCAAAACCATCTTTAGCGATTAAAAGGGCTGCATTTTCGCTTAAACTTGCTTTTATTCCCTTGTTTTCTAAGCTCATTTGTAAATCTTTAAATAAAAGCTTGACTATTTCATAAGCTTCATCTTTTCCAAGTGGATTAAAGGTGATAATATTATCTAAACGGTTTAAAAACTCAGGTTTAAAGAAATTTTTTAACTCATTTTTTACCGCATCTTCTTGTTCTTTTCCGCTTAAATTCATAATGGCGCTTGAGGCGATATTAGAAGTTAAAATGATAATGGTATTTTTAAAATCCACTGTTACACCTTTACTATCGGTTGCTCTACCATCATCTAAAATCCCTAAAAGCACATTAAATACATCTTTATGTGCTTTTTCAACTTCATCAAACAAAAGCACGCTATAAGGTTTTCTTCGTACGGCTTCAGTAAGCCCTCCACCTTCTTCATGTCCTATATATCCTGGAGGCGCACCTAAGAGTCTTGAAACACTATGTTTTTCCATAAATTCACTCATATCAAAGCGAATCATTGCTTTTTCATCATCAAATAAAAATTTTGCCAAAGCTTTAGCCGATTGTGTTTTTCCTACCCCTGTTGGCCCTAAAAATAAAAAGCTTCCTATAGGTTTATTGTCCGCATTAAGCCCCGCTTTATTACGTTTAATGGCTCTAGCTAAAGCACTTAAGGCCTTATCTTGTCCTATGACACTTTCTTTTAAATGTTTTTCCACTTCTAAGAATTTTTGTTTTTCAGAAGTTAACATTTTTTGCACGCTAATACCCGTCCATTTGCTTAAAATTCCAGCAACCAAATCCTCATCCACTTGATTTTTAAGTAAAACTCCATTTTCACTCATTTTTTTCCATTTATCTTCTAAGATTTCTACTTCTTTTTCAAGACTTGGAATTTTTCCATACTCTAGCTCGGCTGCTTTTTGAAATTCACCTCTAGCTTTAGCCAAAGAAGCTTCATTTTTAAGCAAATCAATTTCTTTTTTCTTAGTACTTATACCATCAAAAACACTTTTTTCATTTTCAAACTGTGAATTTAAGGTATTTTGTTTTTCTTTTAAATTGGCTAGTTCTTTTGCGATTTCATCAAGTCTTTTTTGATTTTTCTCGTCATTTTCCATTTTTAAAGCTTCATTTTCAACTTCTAAAGTTTCTATATCTTTGCGTACTTTTCTTAAAGAACTTGGTTCGCTTTCAATTTGCATTTTCAGTTCAGCTGCAGCTTCATCGATTAAATCAATGGCCTTATCAGGTAAAAAACGATCCGCTATATAACGCTTTGAAAGTTTAGCTGCAGCTACTAAAGCGCTATCATTTATAGTTACATTATGATGAATTTCAAGCTTTTCTTTTATACCTCTTAACATAGCCAAAGCCTCATTAACACTTGGCTCACCTACATTTACAGGTTGAAAACGGCGTTGCAAGGCTGCATCTTTTTCAAAATATTTACGATATTCTTTTAAAGTAGTTGCGCCTATGGTATGGAGTTCACCTCTTGCAAGAGCGGGTTTTAAAATATTTGCCGCATCCATACTGCCTTCACTCGCTCCAGCTCCTACTATAGTGTGAATTTCATCGATAAAAAGAATGATATTTTCACTTTTTATCACTTCATTAACCACAGCTTTTAATCTATCTTCGAATTCTCCTCTGTATTTTGCACCTGCAATTAAAGCACTCATATCAAGAGCGATAACTTTTTTATTTTGCAAAGATTTTGGAACATCTTTTTTGATAATTCTTTGTGCTAAAGCTTCTACTATAGCTGTTTTTCCTACGCCTGGTTCACCTAAAAGTATAGGGTTATTTTTGGTTTTGCGTATTAAAATTTGCATCAAACGTTCGATTTCTTCTTCTCTGCCTATAACAGGATCAAGTTTACCCTCGCTTGCTTTTAAGGTTAAATCTATACCAAATTTATTTAAGCTGTCTAAGGTTTCATCGCTTGTTTTGCTATCGATTTTGCGTCCCGCTCTTAGACTTTCAAGCTCTTTTTGAAATTCTCTTAAATCTAAAAATTGCGCCAAAATTTCTTTAATAGGACTTTTTTGACTTTCACTTATAAGCCAAGTATCCACACTTAAATAACTATCTCCATTAGCACTCATTAATCCTTTAGCATTTTCTAATGAATTTATAAGTTCATTGGAAAAGCGTATATTTTCACGGTTTACATTTGAACTCGTTGCAAGTTTTGAAATTCTGCTTTTAATTTCAAGCTCTAAGGCTTCTTTAGAAATATTTAATTTATTTAAAATTTGATTTAAAATACTTGCATTATCTACGCTTAAAGCCCATAAAAGATGTAAAGGTACAACTTCATTATTTTTAGAATGTATAGCTAAAGATGCTGCACTTTCAAGATTTGAAAGCATATTATCAGTTAAAAAATCTTGTATATTTGCCATGTTTTATCCTTTATTTAGTTTATATACTTGCTATTATATAACTTTAGTCATATAATGTCAAGTTAATTGAGTAAAATTTTTTAAATAATAGGACAAATGACTAATTTTAGATTATTTCATAAACATATCTATAGCCTTGTTTAATTCTTCTATACTTTGAATATCATTTTCTTCTATAGCATGTACCATACAATGAGCTAAATGTTCTTTTAAAACTACTTTTGCAGTATTGTTAACTTCGGCTTTTACGGCAGCAAGCTGGATTAAAATTTCACTACAGTCTTTGTCATTTTCAACCATTCTTTTAATAGCGCTTAAATGCCCTATGGTTCTACTTAGACGATTGCAAACTGCTTTAAGATGTTTTTGAGAATGTGTATGAGTATGTTTTTCTTGGCACATTGTATTAACTTTCTTTTTGGAATTTTTAGTTTATTTTAACATATTTTTAAGAATTTAAATTTATTTACGAAGTTTTAAGCAATTTTTATTAAAATTTACTCTTTAAACTAATTAAACTAAAACTCAATGATGGAGCTTATTTTGAAAACAAAACGATTTTTTGCGGGTCTTGCAGGCTTTGCCACTACTTTTATTTTATGTCTATTTTTAACAAGTCATTTACAAGCTAAAGTTGATCAAAAAGAAGAGCAGGTTCAAAAACGCCTAGAAGCTTTAGATAAGCTTACAAAAACTCTTGCTATAGTAGAGCAATACTATGTGGATGATCAAAATATCAGCGATTTGGTGGATAAATCTTTATCAGGACTTTTAAGCAATCTTGATGCGCATTCTTCTTTTTTAAATGAAAAAGATTTTAATGATATGAAAATTCAAACCAATGGCGAATTTGGTGGCCTTGGTATAACCGTAGGTATGAAAGATGGCGCTTTAACAGTTGTTTCTCCTATAGAAGGAACACCAGCAGATAAAGCAGGGATAAAATCAGGAGATATTATTTTAAAAATTAATGATAAGGCCACTTTAGGAATTAATCTCAATGATGCTGTAGATAAAATGCGTGGTAAGCCAAAAACTCAAATCACTTTAACCATTTTTAGAAAAGGTGCAACAAAACCTTTTGATGTTACACTTACAAGAGAAATTATTAAGATAGAAAGTGTTTATGCAAAAATGATAGAAAATGAAAACATTCTTTATCTTAGGGTTACAAATTTTGATAAAAATGTTGTAGATGTGGCAAGTAAAGAACTTAAAAAATATCCTAATGTTAAAGGAGTTATTTTAGATCTTAGAAATAATCCTGGTGGACTTTTAAATCAAGCCATAGGACTTGTAAATTTATTTGTAGATAAAGGTGTTATTGTTTCTCAAAAAGGACGCATCGCAAGTGAAAATCAAGAATATAAAGCCGATCCTAAAAACAAAATTTCTAATGCTTCTTTGGTTGTGCTTGTAAATGGTGGAAGTGCTAGTGCAAGTGAAATTGTAAGTGGAGCTTTACAAGATCTTAAACGTGGTGTTATTGTGGGTGAAAATACTTTTGGAAAAGGTAGTGTTCAGCAAATCATACCTATTAATAAAACTGAAGCTTTAAGGCTTACTATTGCAAGATATTATCTTCCAAGCGGGCGTACTATTCAAGCAGTGGGTGTAAAACCTGATATTGAAGTTTTTCCAGGTAAAGTAAATACTCAAGAAGATGGTTTTTCTATAAAAGAAAGCGACTTAAAACAACATTTAGAAAGTGAGCTTGAAAAAATAGATAAAAATAAAAAAGAAGATAAGCAAGAAAATAAAGACAATAAAAATCTAATCAGTCAAAAACAAATCAATGATGATGCACAGTTAAATTCAGCTATTGATACTATTAAAATTTTAAATATCAAACAAGGACGATAAAATGACAAAAAAAGAAATGCTCTACGAAGGAAAAGGTAAAAAACTTTTCAAAACTGATGATGAAAATTTACTAATTAGTGAGTTTAAAGATGATTTAACCGCTTTTAATGCAGAAAAAAGAGGCAATGAAAGTGGAAAAGGTGCATTAAACTGTAGAATCAGTACTGAAATTTTTCATTTGCTCGAAAAAAATGGGATTAAAACCCATTTGGTAGAAACTATAAGCGATACAGAACAAGTGGTTAAAAAATGTAAAATTGTTCCTATTGAAGTTATAGTACGCAATGTTGCAACAGGTTCTCTTACAAAAAGACTGGGCATTAAAGATGGCACTGTGCTACCTTTTGCTTTGGTGGAATTTTGTCTTAAAGATGATGCCTTAGGCGATCCTTTTATCAATGATGAGCATTGTTTGATTTTAAATTTAGTGCAAAATGAAGCTCAAATTAGTGAAATTAAAAATATGGCTAGAAAGATTAACTCTATTTTAACTCCATTTTTTGACAATAAAAATTTAAGGCTGATTGACTTTAAAATCGAACTGGGTTTAACTAAAGATAATGAACTTGTTTTAGCCGATGAAATAAGCCCTGATAGTTGTAGATTTTGGGATAAATTTAGTAATGAAAAATTAGACAAAGATAGATTTCGTCAAGATCTAGGTAATGTAAAAATGGCTTATGAAGAAGTTTTAAAAAGAATATTAAATTAAGGAAAAATATGGAAGTTATTGTAAATATTTCTTTAAAAAATGGGGTTTTAGATCCACAAGGCAAAGCGGTGGAAAAAGCTTTGCATTCTTTAAATTTTAATAGTGTTAAAGAAGTAAAAATAGCAAAACAAATCAAAATTTCTCTTGATGAGAAAGATGAAAAATTAGCCAAAGAACAAGTAAAAAAAATGTGTGAAGAGTTGTTGGTAAATAGCGTCATTGAAGATTATGAGCTTATAATTGAGAAAGAGTAAAATGAAAGTTGCTATTATTAGATTTCTAGGGACAAATTGTGAATTTGATACAGCTTATGCCTTTGAAAAACTTGGAGTAAAAACGCAGATTATTTGGCATGAAGAAAAAGAATTTGATGCAGATTTAGTTGTTTTGCCAGGCGGATTTTCTTATGGAGATTATCTAAGATGTGCAGCTATTGCAAAACTTGCTCCTGCTATGCAAGGTGTTTTTAATCATGCAAAAAAGGGAGGATATATCTTAGGTATTTGTAATGGTTTTCAAATTTTACTTGAAAGCGGTCTTTTAAAAGGTGCAATGAAGCATAACAACAATCTTAGTTTTATCTCAAAAAACCAAAATTTAAGAGTAGTTTCTAATGGTAATGCCTTTTTGAAAAATTTCAAAAAAGATGAAATTATTAATTTACCAATTGCCCATGGAGAGGGAAATTATTACGCTGATGAGGCTACTTTAAAAGAATTGCAAGATAAAGATCTTATTACTTTAAAATACGAGCCAAATCCAAATGGTTCTGTATTTGATATCGCAGGAATTTGTGATGAAAACAAAAAAATCTTTGGACTCATGCCACATCCTGAGCGTGCTTGTGAAAAAGTCCTAGGTAATGATATAGGTTTGAAAATGCTTAAAGGCTTTTTATTTTGAAAATTTTATTAACTTTAATTTTTAGTGTTGTTGTATTGTTTGGCAGGGGTGAAATTTCTGTATTTAGCGGCCAAGATGAAAATATGCAAAAAGAATTACAAAAATTACCCCAAGAAGAACAAAAAATTTATCAAAATATTCCGCCAAGTGATGAAAACAATGACTTTGAAAGCAATGTAGATGATCCTTTTGTAGCTAAAGGGAGTTTGGTTCTTACAAATAATGAATATCCAAGTAGGGTATATGTTGGAGAAGTTTTTCCTATTACGATCTATGCTCGCACTACGGAAAATACAAAATTTGATTTTAACATAAGCGTAGAAAAAACTAACTTATCTTTTTTAAATCCAGATGCAAAATGGGAATTTATCAATAACGAATATAAAACAACTTTATGGTTTGAAGCCAAAAATTCAAATGCTAGTTTGAGTAAAATTTCTATCAAACTTCTTAGAAATAATGAAGCTTTTCAAGAGGCTGATATCAATCTTAATCCTATCAAATTTGAAAATACTTTATCCAATAAAGATTTTTCACACCTTGTGGCAAGTTCTTTGGAAATTAAAAAAGTTAAAGCGAGTTATTTTGATGATGCTAATATCATTATGATGGTAGAACTAAACGCAACCAATACAAATCTTAAAAGCTTTTTTATAGAAGGAATTCAAAAGCAAGGTATTGAAAATTTAAAAGGGGATTTTAATGCTTCTAGTGCTTTTTATTATGCTATTTTGCCATTAAGTAAAACAAATTTTGAATTTTCGTATTTCAATAAGGACAGTAAAAAGCTTGAAAATATAAATTTAAAACTAAAAATTAGTGACGATGAGATCAGCACTCAGAGTGATTTAAATCCTGTAAATAAAGACTTAAATATTTATAAACAATATACCTTATGGTTTTTAGCGGTTTTATTTGGAGCTTTATTTATATGGAGAAAAAATTACATTATTCTGGCTTTGGCAGTTGTTTGTTTTGCACTTAGTTTTCTTGTAGATACCAATACTCAAAATGCAATTATCAAGGCTGGTTCTAGGGCTAAAATTTTACCTACAGAGCCTTCAACTTATTTTTATACGGCAAATGCAGATGAAAAAGTAGAAGTTTTGGGCAAAAGACAAAATTATATTAAAGTATTGTTTTCTGATGGAAAAATAGGTTGGGTTAATAAAGATGATTTACAAAAAAATTAAAGCTCTTTATTTTTGGATTTTTTTTGTTTTAAGTGTTGCTTTGGTGATTTTTTGTTTTTGCTTTACAAAATCTCAAAACACACTTTGGAAAATCCGCAAAATTTGGGCTAAATTTCAAAGATATACTATCTCTTATAAACAAGAAATTATTGGCACTTTTAATCCGCAAGCTCAGATGATTTTAATGAATCATCAAAGTGCTTTAGATATCATCGCTTTAGAAGAATTATATCCTAAAAATTTATGCTGGATTGCCAAAAAAGAATTAGGAGAAATTCCTATTTTCAAAGTTGCTATGAAAAAACCAAAACTTCTTTGTATAGATAGAAAAAATCCGCGTGATTTGGTACGAGTTTTAAAAGAAGCAAAAGAAAGAATTAGCGAAGATAGGGTTTTGGCTATTTTTCCAGAAGGAACTAGATCTAAAAATGAAAAAATGCTTAAATTTCAAAGTGGAGCAAAAATTTTAAGTGAAAAATTAAATCTTAAAGTTCAACCCATTTTAATTGTGGATTCTGCAAAAATTTTAGACACAAAAAGTTTTAGTGCAAGCAGCGGAGTGCTTAAAATCATTTGTATGGATTTAGTCGATACAAATGATGACAAATGGCTTGAAAACACTAGAAAAAAAATGCAAGAATTACTCGATCAAGAAAGAGCTAAGCTTTGCTAAATACCCTTTTAGTTGTTGGTTTTGGGGGATTTATAGGAGCAATCTTAAGAATGTTTTCTATTAATTTAGTGAATAAATTTTTTCCTTATTCTATCAGCCTTGGAACTCTTTTTGTTAATGTTTTGGGTTCTTTTATCATAGGACTTTTGTTTTCTTATGCACAAAATAAAGGTTTATCTCCTTTACTTAAAAGCTTTATAAGTACAGGTTTTTTAGGAGCTTTTACAACTTTTTCTACTTTTTCTTATCAAAATTTACTTCTTTTGCAAAGTGGAAATTATCTTCATTTTGCGTTAAATATTATCTTAAATGTCTTTCTTTGCTTATTTGCCGCATGGCTTGGTTTTATAATTTTCAAATAAATCTTTAAATTTACTTTAGAATTTGTATTTTTTGCTAAAATACCACTTTAAAAAATTACAAAGGAAGTTAAAATGCAATTTCAAACCGAAGTCAATCAGCTTTTACAGCTTATGATACATTCTTTATATTCTAATAAAGAAATTTTTTTAAGAGAACTTATTTCAAATGCAAGCGATGCTTTAGA
Organism: Campylobacter sp. CFSAN122748; assembly: GCF_045277125.1. NCBI lineage: Bacteria > Pseudomonadati > Campylobacterota > Epsilonproteobacteria > Campylobacterales > Campylobacteraceae > Campylobacter > Campylobacter sp. CFSAN122748. Next base: position 516,023 of record NZ_CP116953.1, read on the forward strand.
TAAGCTTAATTTTTTAAGCGTAAGTGATGATAAATATAAAAGCTTAAAATTTGAACCTAAAATTGAAATCAAAATTGATAAAGATAAAAAAACTTTAAGTATTAGTGATAATGGTATAGGTATGGATAAAGATGATCTTATCAACAACCTTGGAACCATAGCAAAAAGTGGCACTAAAAGCTTTTTAGAAAATTTGAGCGGTGATGCTAAAAAAGATTCTCAACTCATAGGACAATTTGGAGTAGGTTTTTATTCTGCTTTTATGGTGGCTAGCAAAATCGAAGTTTTAAGTAAAAAAGCTTTAGATGATAAAGCTTATCTTTGGAGTTCCGATGCAAATGGTTATGAGATTAATGACGCAAGCAAAGAAGAACAAGGAACAAGCATTACTTTATATTTAAAAGATGATGAGTTTGCTAATACTTATAAAATCGAAAGCATTATAGAAAAATATTCTAATCATATTCAATTTCCAATTTTCATGGAAAAAGAAGAATTTACTCCTGCTAAAGAGGGCGAAGAAGAAGGAAAAACTGAACTTAAAATTTCTCAAATCAATAAAGCCAATGCTTTATGGAGAATGCAAAAATCAAGCCTTAAAGCAGAAGATTATGAAAGATTTTATGAGCAAAATTTTCATGATTCAAACAAACCTTTACTTTATCTTCACACTAAAAGCGAAGGAAAATTAGAATACAATTCCTTATTTTTCATACCACAAAATGCACCTTTTGATTTGTTCCGTGTGGATTATCAAAGCGGCTTAAAACTTTATGTAAAACGTGTATTTATCAGCGATGATGATAAAGAACTTTTACCAACTTATTTGCGTTTTGTGCGTGGGATTATCGATGTAGAAGATTTACCACTTAATGTAAGCCGTGAAATTTTACAAGAAAATCAAATTTTAAAAGGTGTTAAAGAAGCTAGCGTTAAAAAGATTTTAGGTGAACTTGAAAAACTTAAAAACAATGATAAAGAAAAATACTTATCTTTCTTTAAAACCTTTGGTAAGGTATTAAAAGAAGGACTTTATGGTTTTGGCGGAGAAAAAGACAGTCTTTTAAAACTCATGCTTTATAAAAGCACCAAAGGTGAAAATTTACGCTCTTTAGAAGAGTATAAAAATGACCTTCAAGGCGAGCAAAAGGAAATTTTTTATATAGCAGGAAATAATGAAAGTTTATTAAGAGCCTCTCCTTTACTTGAAGAATATAAGCAAAAAAATATAGAAGTTTTACTCATGGATGATGAGATTGATTCTTTAGTAACTCCTATGCTAGAATTTGAAGGTTTGAAATTTGTAGCCATTAATCAAGTAGAAGATAAAAATGAACTAAGCGATGAAGAAAAAAATACTTTTGCTCCACTTGTAGCTAAATTTAAAGAACTTCTAAAAGATCAAGTTGAAGATGTAAGACTAACCAGTCGCTTGAAAGATAGCCCAAGTTGTATAGTTTACGATAAAAATAAACCTGATTTTGCTATGCAACAACTCTTAAAACAAATGGGTCAAGAACAAAATTTCAAACCTATTTTAGAAATCAATCCAAAGCACGCTATTTTTACAGGTCTTAAAAACAACGAAAGTTTTAGTGCAGATATAGCAACCCTAGTTTTAAATATGGCAAAACTAAGCGAAGGTATGGGAGTGGATAATCCTGCTGAATTTAATGCAAGCCTTGCAAAAATTATCAATAAGGCTTTTTCATGATAGAAAATATCCCTGCAAGTCTTTGGACAAAGCAAGATTTAAACGCATATCAAATTTTTGATGTGCGTACTCCTTTAGAATGGGAAGAAGGTATTTTACCTAATGCGCAATGTGTGGCTTTATATGATAATCAAGGGCTTTTAAATGCTAAATTTTTAGATGAATTTCAAAGCAAAAGAGATGAAAGTAAAAAACTTGCTTTTATTTGTCGTAGTGGCCATAGAAGCATGGTTGCAGCTGAATTTATAGCTGAAAAATTGGGACTTGAAAGCATCAATTTAGATGGCGGAATGCTAGCCCTTAAGAGTTATTAATGCTAGGAATTTATTTACTCATAGCAGCTTTGTCTTTTTTAGCTCTTTATTTTGCTGTTAAAAAGCTTACTTTAAATATAGACGAGCAAACCCTTTTAGAGCCTATTAAAATGGATATTTATCCGAAATTTTGTGATTTAATCGATGAAAAAATCAGAGAATTTAAAGAAAATGTCCAAAATACTAATTTAGCATTAAAAAATTCTGATCAAAAAGATGAATTTTTAGAAAAACTTGGGGATTTAAGCAGAGAGTTGACTTTCATACAAACCATGAATTTAAGCAATAAAAACGATAGTATCTGGCAAAATGAACTTTTTTCTTTTTTAAAGGAATTAGAAAATTTATTGCTTGAGTATCTAGAAAAAGGCGAAGAAGAAGCCGAAAATTTAAGAGAATTTCTGATGAATGAATTTGAAAAACTAAAAGGTTAGGCATTGCAAGAGGAAAGAAATTCTTTAAAATATTTTAAATTTATTTCATGGAGTATTTTTACTTTAGTTCTGATTTTTATTTTAATTCGTTATGACGAGCTTGCCAATCTTTTAGCAGGAGTGGCAATACTTCTTATTGGAATGACTAATTTAGGTATAGGTTTTAAAGCTTTTAGTGGTGGTTTACTTGAAAAAATTTTAGCGAAGTCAACCGATACAAAGATAAAAAGTATACTTTTTGGTACTTTAAGTACTTTAATTATGCAATCTTCAACTTTAGTTTCTATTATTACGATTTCTTTTTTGAGTGCAGGGCTTATTTCTTTGGGTGCGGGCATAGGGATTATTTTTGGAGCAAATTTAGGAAATACGGCAAGCTCTTGGCTGATTGTTGGTTTGACAAATATTAAAATTTCAATGCTAGCTATCCCACTTTTGATTATTGGAGTATTATTTTTCTTTCAAAAAGATAGTGTTTTAAAAGGTTTGGGTAATATTTTTATTGGTATAGGATTTTTCTTTTTGGGTGTGGATTATATTAAAAGTGGTTTTGAAAATTTTAAACATATAATTGATCTTTCTCGTTTTGATTTTGCTGGTTTTAAAGGAGTTTTTGTTTTTTTAGGATTAGGTGCTTTGCTTACAGGAGTTATACAATCAAGCACAGCTACAATGGCTATTATTGTCGCTGCTTTACTTGCAGGACAAATCAGTTTGGAAAATTCCTTAGCAGCAACTTTAGGTACTAGTGTTGGAGGAGTTGTAACGGCTGTTTTAGCTTCTTTAAGTACCAATATTGAAGGAAAGAAATTAGCGTTTGCAAGTTGTATTTTTAATTTTGGTATAGCTTTTTTAATAGTGCTTATTTTTCCTTATTTTATACATTTTCTTAATTTTTTATCCATTGTATTAAACATAGAAGATATAGCTTTGAAAGTAGCATTATTTCACACTTTGTTTAATTTAATTGGTGTTGTGCTTTTTTCATTCTTTACTCCTCAAATTGTTCTTTTTTTAAATAAGATAGTAAAAGCTCCTAAAGATAAGAATAAAGACAAGCCTTTATATCTTGATAGTAGTTTGGTTAAGTTTAGTGACACAGCCATCGAAGCTTTAAGGAAAGAAAGCGAGCATCTTTATAACAATACCTATGCAATTGTTGCTCATGCTATAGGTTTTAGTCGTAAAGATATACAAAGTGATAAAAGTTTTAAAGAAATTTTAGAAAATAAAAAGTGGTTTAGTAAAAATGTGGATTTGGACTATTTGTATCAAACTAGGATAAAGGTTCTTTTTGAAGCTATTATCGATTTTTCAACTAAAGCACAAGTTTATATTAACGATGAAACAAAGAATCATAAAATTTTTACCTTTAAGATGGCAGCTAAAAATTTAGCCGAAACAACTAAAAATTTAAAAATTATCCAAGCAAATATTAAGAAATATTCTAGTTCTTCTAATGAATTTTTGGCTTTAGAGTACAATAAAATTAGATCGAATTTAGGAGAGCTTTTAAGAAGTATCGAAGAGCTTAGAGTTGTTGAAGATCGTGAAAAGCTTTATTTGATTATTAAAAATCTTCAAAAAGGAAAAGAAATTTTAAAAGAAATCGATACTTTAACCTTGAGCAATGTTGAACATCTTATTTCAGTAAGAAAAATCACAACAGCTGAAGGAATTTCAATACTTAATGATACAACTTTTGCTGCTAAGATTGCTGAAGAACTTATAGGTGCTGTTGAGGTGATATTTTCTAAAGATATATCAAACTAGTTGTTTGTGCTAGTTTAGTTATTGTCTTGTATAGGCGTTAGAAATTCTTCATTGATTAAAATATCAACAACATCTTTAAACATAGGCAAAGCACTTTGTGCAGCATAATAACTATAAGGTTTAGTAGGATGTCTTACGAGAACTCCTATGGTATAGGCGTGATTTAAATCATTTGCAAAACCAAAAAAGGATGCATTGTAGCGATTTGAGGTGTAACCTTGTCTTTCGGCTATTCTTGCCGTTCCTGTTTTACCTCCTGCAATAATACCTTGTGTAATTGCCTTTTTTCCTGTTCCTTTTTCTATAACATTTATAAGAACATTTTGCATCGTTTTAGCGGCTTCGCTAGAAAGAATTTTTTCTTTTTTTACATCATCATCAAGATTTGTAAAGCGTCCATTTTGATAGAATTTTTCAGCTAAACGTGGTGTGATATAAAACCCATCATTGTTGAAAACATTATAAGCTGCAAGGAGTTGTATAAAGGTTGTTTTAAGTCCATAACCATAACTTAAAACAGATTTTTCTATATCTCTTAAGCGCTTAGGATTTGGAATTTCTCCTTTTTGTTCATAGGGTAGATCAATACCACTTTTTTCGCCAAATTTAAATATTTTAAGCCCTGATACGATTTCTATATTGTTAAGTCTTTTAGCAATTTGTATCATGCCTATATTTGAAGAATATCTTATAACTTCCTCCATAGTCATTTTGTCCATTTTGTGATCGTCTTTGATGGTGAAACGTCCTAGCTTGTAAGAACCGCCATAAGTATTAATCACTTCATCCATTTTTATTTTACCAAGTCTTAAGGCTGTTGTAAAGATAAAAGGTTTGATAACAGAACCTGCTTCATAGCCGTATTCTATAGCGCTTGCATTAAGAACTGATAGATCCTTTCCGCGATTTTGTGGGTCATAACGCCTTGAGCTTGCTAGAGCTAAAATTCTTCCTGTTTTACTTTCCATTACCCCAACGATGATTTCATTGGCTTTTAAATCCTCATTTCTTTGATCTATAGCTTTCTCTATACTTTTTTGCAGTTTTAAAGAAAGATTTAAATATAAATCACAACCATTGATCTTTTTTTGTTGTAGTGAATTTAGATTTAAAATAATATTTCCACCTATATCTTTAAGTCCTTGAATTTTTTCATTTTGAACAGGGCTTAGACATGCATCGTAGTATTTTTCTAAACCTTTAACTCCTATATTTTTTAAAATTCCACTTTCTGGATCTAATATCATTTTAGTATAACCGATAATAGGAGTAAAAGAATCTTTTGACATGTAAATTCTATCTTCTTCATGTTCGATGATATTTAATCCTCTTGTTTCAACTCTTCCTGAGTTATTTGTAAAAGCTTTGAAAAAACCTTGTATATAAAGTTTTTTAGCAAGATCTTTAAGGTAGCTTGCTTGCTTGGAGTCTAAGTTTTGTAAAAGAACAAAATTATAAGAGCGTTTTTTTTGATTTTGCATTCTTTTTTTAATATCTGCTACTTGATCGTTACTTATCCCACTATAAATTTGAAAAAGCTTTAAAAATAGATCAAATTTATCTTTGTTAATGCTTCTAAGATCAATTTCAGCACGATAAATTTGTTTAGAACTTGTGATAGTAAAATTATCTTTGGTTATAATCGATCCTCTTAGAGCAAGAGCGTATTGATCTTTTTCAGTGTTAGGTATATGACGTTTTGATGTAAGAAAAAAAGTAGAGCTGATAAAAATAATCATAAACAAAAGTGCCATGCAGTAGGCAAAGGCAACTTTTGAAACCCTATTTTTTTTATATTCTTGCATTAGGGTTTAAATTTGAGTTCTTGTGATTTCTTTATAAGCACTGATCGCTTTATTTCTTACTTCTAGCATAAATTTCATGCTGCTTTCAGCTTTAGTGATAGCTATAGCTGCTTGATGTAAATCTTTTACTTGTCCTGTGGCAATGTCTGTCATTGCAGCTTCTCCACTTTCTTGTGCTTTATTTAAATCATCGATTTCATTTTTAAGCATCTTGGCAAATTCATCACCAATTCCTGTGGAATTTTGACTTTTGTTGGTATTTGAAATATTATTATTTAATCTTAAATCATTAATATTGTTCATTTTTTATTATCCTCTTAATAAATCAATCGCACTTTGAGCTATAGTTTTTGCACTTGTAAAAGCACTTACATTGGCTTGATAAGCTCTTGTAGCTTCAATCAAATCTGCCATTTCAATAACAGGGTTTACATTTGGATACGCTACATAACCTTCAGCATTTGCATCAGGATGGCTTGGATCATACTTCATACGAAAATCTTTGTCATCTCTGACCACTTTATCCACTACAACACTTTGAATAGCAGGTTTAGCTTCTTCTGGCGAACTTGGATCATTTAAAGGATTTTCATATTTTAAAAAATTATTATCTTTGTTAATTCGCTCATTTAAAAGCTTATCAAAATCTGTTGCTTTAAAGATCACTTCGCGTCTTCTATAAGGCCCACCTTCAGCTGTTCTTGTAGTGTTTGCATTAGCTATATTAGAGCTAATAACATTCATTCTAAAACGTTGAGCACTTAAACCATAACCACTAATATCAAAATCACTTAAGTATGCCATAATTTACCTTTAACTTAATTTAGAGCTTGCATCAAGTATAGAACTAAAGATATTGCTTTGTCTTCTTAAAACTCCATCAAGAGCTGTTATCATAACTGTATTTTTACTCATTTCTGTAGTTTCTACATCTAGATCAACAGTATTTGCATCATTTCTTGCCAAATGACCATCTCTTAAGTAAATAGTAGATTTACTAGGATCAGGAAATTTCCAAGGTTTTTGATGCCCTTCTTCGGTTACTGCCAATTCTAATTCTTTTTTGTCATTTTTTTTGAAAATTTCATTTGCACGATTTACCAAAGCTGTTTCAAATTCAATATCTCTTGCTTTATAAAAAGGAGTATCAACATTTGCAAGATTGGCATTGATGAGTTGATTTCTTAGATTTCTACCCGCTAAAGCACCAGTGACTAGTTCTTTTGATTTAAATGGGTTAATCATTTTTTATCCTTTTTATAATTTTTAATATTAACAAGCAAATACTGTTCCAATTTAACTGTTTTGTATAAAAATATCAAAATTATTTTCCTTTTTGTAAATTTATGGCTTTATTGTGATCATCTATATTTGTGCTAAAAATATGAACTCCAGTATTTTTATCACGCACAAAATATAAATAATCTGTCTTTAAAGGAAAAATAGCTGCACGAATAGCAGCTAAAGAAACATTACAAACCGCTTCTTTAGGCAATCCTGTAAATTTATAGGTATTATAAAAGCTATTATCTTGTCTTATTCTTTGTGGGGTAACTTTTACATGGGAGTAAATTCCATAATTTAAAGTTCCATCCATTTGAAGCTTCATACCTTTTTTAAGTCGATTGTAAATTACGCTTGCAACTATAGGCATTTCATTGTCATTAGCAGCTTCTTTTTGTATTACAGAAGCGATGATGATATATTGGTGCCATTTTTTTGGATTATAATCACCAAAAATTTTCTCAGAAGTTTTTTTATTGGAAATTTCAGCATGGTTTAAAAGCATTTGAATGAGTAGATTTTCTGTAATGCCTTTCGGGATTTTATAAGTTTCTGGTAAAAAAACTCCTTCATCATAAGGAGCTTGAGCTTGAAATTCTTTTAAAAGTATATCTTTATCAAGTCCAAGTTGTTTGGCTGCTTGTTCTAGAAAGATTACGCTTGTTTCTCCTGGGATAAGAGTAATGGTTTGAAGTGCTGCTTTAGCAATAGTGAGTTTATGTAGAAATTCAGCTCTATTTAAATCTTTTGTACCTATGTTGATCCAGCCTGATTGAGGGTGTCCTAAAAAAAATAAAATATATTTATCAATATTACTCATCTGATATTTATTTTGCTTTAAATATGTTATAATTTGAGAAATTGAACCTTGGGGAATAAATACCACAGAATTGCTTTTTAAAGGCTGAGTTAGATAATAAAAAATCCCCAAAATAAATATCAAAAAGAAGTTGCGTATGAAAAAGAAAATTTTATATATTGTTGTATTTTTTGTTGTGCTTATATTAGCTTTGTTTATAGTGCTTAAAAATGGAATTGTCATCTCTAGTATCCAATTTGATTTTTTAAAATTGGAACAATTATATATTAAATTAGATAAAAAATTAATTGTACGAGCAAAAAATATCACTATAAATGAGACTCAAAATTCCGAAATTTCATCACAAACCCACTCTTCTGATAATGCTTCAACAGAGATTTTAAAAATAACAAAAAATTTAAAATATCTATATACTTTTGTTAAAGAGATTGATATACAAAATTTAAATATAAAAGATAATCATGTGCGTATTTTATTTAAAGATAATGAATTTTTTATAGATAATGATTTATTGTTTTTAAAATTAACATTACAGCGTCAAAATAAAGAACTTATAGCTGATATTAAAAAACTTTTATTAAAAGATTATGATTTAAGTATTGATGGAAATTTAAGCATCAATACTAAGAGCGAGTTTTATTATTTTCAAGGTAGAGCAAGTGGAGAATTGCTTGACTTTAACGCAAGCATCTCTTACAAAGATAAAAATTTAGCTTATAAAATAGAAGATTTAAACATTAGAAATATTACGGAAATTTTTAAAAGAGTTAATAAAAGAATAGAACTTCCGCAGAGTTTAAATCTTTGGGTAGCATATAGGGCTAAGGGAGAATTTTATCATTTAGATTATTTGCAGGGCTTTATAGATTTTACTAAAGATAATTATTATTTAGACAATATTAGTGCATCAGGTTATGTTAATAATGTCAAAGTTCGCTTGGATGATAAAATGAATGCTATTGAAATTCCAAAACTCGATTTAAATTTAAACAAACAAAAGCTCGATTTTGTCTTTAATAAAGCTTTCTATAATGGTGCTGATTTAAGTTCTAGTAAGGTTTATCTATATGATTTGTTTGATGAAAAAAAAGTTGGGATTTATTTGCGCATTAAGTCTGATAATCTAAAATTTGACGAAAAACTTGCTAAAGCTTTAGAGGATTATCATTTTTCACTACCTTTTTATCAAAAAAGCGGAAAAATTAAAAGTGATTTGGAGCTTAAAATTGATTTTCATGATAAGGGTGAAATTTCTTATAGTGGTATTTTAGCTTTAGAGAATGCTAGTATTTCTTTGGCTGATTTTAATATTACAAAAGCATTTGTAAAATTAAATCAAAATGATTTAAATATAGAAAATGCCAGTGTTAAAAATGGCTTTTTAGAAGCTGATTTTAATGCTAAATTTGACTTACAAAAACAGCAAGGAAATTTCAATACTCAGATTTCAAGGCTTTATTTTGACAATGGAGAGCTTTTAGATTTAAAAAATCAAAATGTAGAAGTAAAATTAGATTATTCGCAAAATGTTAATATTAGCATTCCTCAGTGGAATTTGATTTTAAATTTTAAAGATGGACTTGAGGCTAATCTTAATAATCCTAAGATTTTATTTTCATTTTCTCCATTACTTAAAAAGCTTGGGTTTATCGATGCTAAAAATGTTTATTATAAAACTTTAAATTTTGAAGATTTTAATGCAAGTGTTAATGATACTTATTTTAAAAATAATTTACTTATCAACGGTCAAACTCCTTATGAAAATGATAGCTTTGATATTGTAAAAAATAAGGGCATTATGGAAATTCATACTCAAAGTGATACAGCAAGTGCTAAAATAAGTTCTGATAATAAAGAAATTCATTTAAAAAATTTAAGTTATATTTATAGAAAACATTCCAACTCTTCAAATTCAACATTTGATATTGCTACTAATACCCAAAATATTAGTTTTGGTGGAGCAAATGTAGCTTTAATTTTGGCAGATTCTAATAAAACTTTGGCTTTTGATAGAGTAGAAGCTGATTTAAAAGGCAATGCTTTAGATCTTAAAGGTTCTAGAGGAAATGCAAAATTTGATCTTTATTATTCTTCTAATGATTTAAATTTAAACGTTAGCAATATTGATGATAATTATTTAAATGAGTTTTTACAAAAACAAGCTGTTCAAGATGGAGTGTTTAACTTAAGTATAAAAGGAAGTGGATTGGAGTATTTTGATGGACAGATCGATTTTAAAAATACTTATGTGAAGGATTTAAGAGGTATAAATCAGCTTATTTCCTTCATCGATACTGTACCAAGTTTATTGATGTTTAAATCTCCAACTTTTAATCAAAAAGGTTTAAGCTTACATGATGGAAAGATTATTTTTAATAGAAAAAAAGATCTTTTAAGTGTTTCAGCTATTAATTTAAATGGCGATAGTGTAGATATATATGGTTTAGGATCAGCAAATTTAAGATTAAATACAGTGGATTTTAGTTTAGAGCTTAAAACTTTAAAATCAGCTTCAGAAGCTATATCCAAGGTTCCAATTTTAAATTATGTAATTTTAGGTAAAAATCAAGAAATTAGCACAAACTTAAAAATAGATGGAAGTATAGATGACCCTAAATTTCATACCGAAATTTTAACAGATACCCTAAAAACCCCTTTTAATCTTATTAAAAATATCATACAACTTCCTGCTAATTTACTTAATTAAAAATATTTAAAGTTTGTTTGAAAACTAAAACAAACTTTAAACTTACTCTTGCATTTTTTTTTATTTGTAATATACTTAAAAATGAAAATAAAAATAAGTATTTTAAAGGACTAAAAATGCAAATTACTTATACCTTAACAGATGAGTCTCCAGCTCTTGCGACTTATTCGTTTTTGCCTATAGTGAAAGCTTTTTTAAGTAGGGCACATATAGGAGTAAAAACCTCGGATATTTCTTTGTCTGGAAGGATTTTAGCTACTTTTAGTGAGTATTTAAAAGAGGAACAAAGATGTGAAGATGCTTTAGAACTTTTAGGTGAGCTTGTCAAAAGATCGGATGCAAATCTTATTAAAACCCCAAATATTTCAGCTTCTATTCCTCAGCTTAAGGCGGCGATTAAAGAATTGCAAGATAAGGGTTACATGTTACCAAATTACCCAGATGAGCCAAAAAATGATGAAGAATTGCAAATTAAAACAAAATATCAAAAAGTTTTAGGTTCAGCAGTTAATCCTGTATTAAGACAAGGAAATTCAGATCGTCGTTCAACAAAAGCGGTAAAAGATTATGCAAAAAACAATCCTTATCGTGTGGTTGAGTTTAATCCAAACTCAAAAACTCGTGTTTCTTACATGAAAGAAGGGGATTTTTTCTCTAATGAAAAAGCGGTTTTAATCGATCAAGATTGTGTGGCTAATATAGAATTTACAAGCGTTGATGGTAAAAAAGAAATTTTAAAAGAGGGCTTAAAACTTGAAAAAAATGAAATTTTAGACGCTACTTTTATGGATGTGCAAAAACTTCAGGAATTTTATACAAAAGAAATTAAAGCAAGCAAAGATGATGATGTGCTTTTTTCTTTGCATTTAAAAGCTACAATGATGAAAGTAAGTGATCCTATACTTTTTGGTTATGCGGTAAAAGTATTTTTTAAAGAATTATTTATCGAATTTCAAGATGAATTTGAAAAATTAGGCATTAATCCAAATAATGGTTTAAGTGAGCTTTTAAGTAAGATCGAAAATTTAAGCAAAAAAGATGAAATTTTAAAAAAATACAATGAAATTTTAGCTAAATCTGCAGATATTTCTATGGTAAATTCAGATAAAGGCATTACAAATCTTCATGTTCCAAGCGATGTTATCGTTGATGCTTCTATGCCTGCAATGCTTAAAAATGGCGCAAGATTGTGGGATAAGGAAGGTAAGGAAAAGGACACAAATGCCGTAATTCCTGATCAAACTTACGCAACTATTTATGAGGCGGTTATTGAAGATTTGCATAAAAATGGTACTTTAAATCCTTCAAAACTTGGCAGTGTATCTAATGTAGGTTTAATGGCTAAAAAAGCTCAAGAATATGGATCGCACGATAAAACCTTTGTGGCTAAAGAAGAAGGAACTTTTAAAATAGTTTCTAACGGTAAAGTTTTATTAGAACATAAGGTTAGAAAAGGTGATATTTATAGAGCTAATCAGGCTAAATTTGATGCAGTGTTAAATTGGATTGATTTAGGTATAGAAAGATCAGAACTTAGTGGAGCCGAAGCTATTTTTTGGTTAGATAGCAAAAGAGCTAGTAATAAAATCATGATAACTTTGGTACAAAATCGTTTAAAAGAAAAGGGTAAAAATGTAGCCATTTTAACTCCAAAAGAAGCTTGTTTAAGAAGTTTAGAGTTAATCCGAGAAGGTAAAGATGTTATTTCTATCACGGGTAATGTTTTAAGGGATTATTTAACCGATCTTTTTCCTATTTTAGAGCTTGGAACAAGTGCAAAAATGCTTTCTGTTGTGCCTATGTTAAATGGTGGAGCTATGTTTGAAACAGGAGCAGGGGGTTCAGCACCTAAACAAGTAGAACAATTAGTCGAAGAAAATCATCTGCGTTGGGATAGTTTGGGTGAATTTTTGGCTTTGCAAGCAAGTTTGGAATTTTATGCAAATAAGTGTGGCAATCATAAAGCTAAGGTTTTAGCAGAATGTCTTGATGAGGCTATAGGCGAATGGCTTGAAAATAATAAAGCTCCATCAAGAAAAGTCAAAGAAGATGATAATAGAACAAGTCATTTTTATTTAGCAATGTATTTTGCAAATCATTTAGCAAGACAGGCAAGTGATATGGAGCTTCAAAGCTTTTTTAAAGATATTGCCCTAGAGCTTTCTTCTAATGAAGAAAAAATCAGAGCCGAATTTAACGATGCACAAGGTGTGAAAGTGGATTTGGGTGGGTATTATAAATTTGATGATGAAAAAGCAAATAAAATCATGCGTCCAAGTGCAACTTTTAACGCTATTTTAGAAAAAATAGGACAAAGATGAAAATCACTGTTATAGGGGCTGGCAATGTAGGTTCAAGCGTAGCTTATGCTTTGATTTTAAGAGAAATAGCAAATGAAATTGTTTTAGTAGATATTAACGAGGATTTGCTTTACGCAAAAGAACTAGAGCTTACTCAAAGCATAGCTGCTTTAAATTTAAATATAGATTTACTTTGCACTAAAGATTATACTCATACCAAAAATTCAGATATAGTGCTTTTTAGTGCAGGTTTTGCTAGAAAAGATGGGCAAAGTAGAGAAGAATTGCTTCAGTTAAATACAAGCATTATGCTTGATTGTGCTAAAAAAATTAAAGATTTTACAGAAGATCCGCTTTTTATTATTTTAACTAATCCTGTGGATTTTCTACTTAATACTCTTTATGAAAGCGGGATTTTTTCATCAAAGAAAATTATAGCCATGGCGGGTGTTTTAGACAATGCAAGATTTAAGTATGAACTTGCCAAAAAACTTAATGTCAAAATGTCAAGAGTGGATACAAGACTTATTGGTTTTCATAATGATGATATGGTTTTGGTAAAATCTTACGCAAGTGTTAAAAATAAAAATATAAGCGAATTTTTAAATGAAGAAGAATTTGAGGATTTAGAAAATGAAGTTAAAACAGGCGGAGCTAAAGTAATCAAACATCTTAAAACTTCAGCTTATTTAGCCCCTGCTAGTGCTTGTATAAGAATGCTTGAGTCTATAAGAAGTGGCGAGTTTTTACCTATGAGTGTGATTTTACATGGGGAATTTGGAGTGCAAAACAAAGCCTTGGGAGTTATGGCAAGATTAGGACTTGAAGGTGTGATTGAAATCATGAAAATGGATCTTAGTTTGCAAGAAAAAGACAAATTAGAAAAATCTTTAATCAAATATCAATATAAAGGAGAATAAATGAACATACATGAGTATCAAGCAAAAGCAATTTTTGCAGACAATGGTATCCCTACCTTAAAGGGAAAAGTTGCATTTAGCGTAGATGAAGCTGTGGCTAATGCTAAAGAATTAGGCGGTAGTGTTTGGGCAGTTAAAGCTCAAATTCACGCAGGAGGCCGTGGTCTTGGTGGTGGTGTTAAAATCGCTAAGAATTTAGATGAGGTAAAAGATTACACAAGTAAAATTTTAGGAATAAATTTAGTAACTCATCAAACAGGACCTGAAGGCAAACTTGTGCAAAAACTTTATATAGAAAGTGGCGCTAATATAGTAAAAGAGTATTATTTGGCTATTTTGTTTAATAGAATGGCAGAGCAAATTACCATTATCGCTTCAAGTGAAGGAGGGATGGATATAGAAAAAGTAGCCAAAGAAAGTCCTGAAAAAATTGCAAAAGTAGGTATTGATCCACAAATTGGATTTAAAATGTTTCATGGACTTGAAGTAGCGAGAGTTTTGGGACTTGATAAAGATGAAGGCAAAAAACTCATTTCTATGATAGCTAAACTTTATAAGCTTTACATGGATAAAGATATGAATATGCTTGAAATTAATCCTTTAATTAAAACTGCAGAAGGGGATTTTTATGCCCTTGATGCAAAATGCAGTTTTGATGATAGTGCGCTTTATCGTCATCCTGAAATTGCTGAACTTAGAGATATTACTGAAGAAAATCCTGCTGAAAGAGAAGCGGCTGAATTTGGCTTAAGCTATGTGAAATTAGATGGAGATGTAGCTTGTATGGTAAATGGTGCGGGTCTAGCAATGGCAACTATGGATATTATTAATTATAGTGGTGCAAAACCTGCAAATTTCTTAGATGTAGGTGGGGGAGCTTCTCCAGAAACTGTTGCAAAGGCTTTTGAAATTATTTTAAGAGATAAAAATGTAAAAGTTATATTTATCAATATCTTTGGTGGTATTGTTCGTTGTGATAGGATAGCAAATGGAATTTTAGAAGCTACTAAGAATGTTGAGGTAAATATTCCAATTGTAGTGCGTCTTGATGGCACTAACGCAGCAGAAGCAAAGACAATTTTAGATAATTCAAATCTTAAAAATATCAAAGCAGCAACCAATCTTAAAAACGGTGCAGAGCTTGTAAAAAGTTTAGTAGGATAAGGATGGAAAATGAGTATATTGGTTAATAAAAATACAAAAGTAATAGTTCAAGGTTTTACAGGTAAAGAAGCAACTTTTCACGCTGAGCAATGCATGGCTTATGGTACAAATATAGTTGGAGGTGTCACCCCTCATAAAGGCGGACAAACTCATTTAGGTAAACCAGTTTTTGATACCGTTGCAGATGCGGTTAAAGCAACAAAGGCTGATGTGAGCTTGATCTTTGTCCCTGCTTTTGCTGTGGGTGATAGCGTGATTGAAGCAGCTGATGCGGGTATTAAGCTTGCAGTTGTAATCACCGAGCATACGCCTGTAAAAGATATGATGTTTGCTAAGCAATATGCTAATAAAAAGGGTATGAAAATCATTGGACCAAATTGTCCAGGTATTATCACTTCTGAAGAATGCAAATTAGGAATTATGCCAGGTTTTATTTTTAAAAAAGGTTGCGTGGGGCTTATTTCAAAAAGTGGAACTTTAACTTATGAAGCTGCTAATCAGGTAGTTCAAGGTGGTTATGGAATTTCTACTGCAGTAGGAATTGGCGGTGATCCTATCATAGGTCTTGCTTATAAAGAACTTTTAAGTGAATTTCAAAAAGATGATGAAACTAAGGCTATTATAATGATAGGCGAAATTGGTGGTAGTTTGGAAGTGGAAGCGGCTAAATTTATTAAAGAAAATATTAGCAAACCTGTGGTAGCATTCATTGCAGGTGCAACTGCTCCTAAAGGCAAAAGAATGGGGCATGCAGGTGCCATAGTAGGAAGTGCTGATGAAAGTGCTGCAGCTAAAAAAGAAGCTTTAAAAAGCTATGGAATTCATGTGGTGGATTCTCCGGCTTTAATTGGTGAAGAAATTCAAAAAATATTAGGTTAATAAAGGAAAAAAACATGAGTATGACAGCTCCAAAAGATACCCCTGTTTGGGTAGATGAGCATAGATGTAAAGCATGTAATATTTGTGTTAGCTATTGCCCCGCTGGGGTTTTAGCTATGCGCGATGATGTGCATGCGGTTTTAGGACAAATGATAGAGGTAGTACACCCTGAATCCTGTATAGGCTGTACCGAGTGTGAGACACATTGCCCTGATTTTGCTATTATGGTGGCAAAAAGAGATGAATTTAAATTTGCCAAACTTACTGCTGAGGCTAAAGATAGAGCTGTAGCCGTAAAAAATAACAAATACAAAAAATTAGCATAGGAAAAATAATGAGAGAAGTTATAGCAACAGGTAATGTTTTAATCGCCAAAGCTGCGATTGATTGTGGATGTAAATTTTTTGGAGGTTATCCTATTACTCCTAGTAGTGAGATAGCTCATGAATTAAGCCATATGCTTCCTGCAAATGATGGAACTTTTATACAAATGGAAGATGAAATTTCAGGTATTAGCGTGGCTATTGGTGCGGCAATGAGTGGAGTAAAATCCATGACTGCAAGTAGCGGTCCTGGAATTTCTTTAAAAGCAGAGCAAATAGGACTTGCATTTATTGCTGAAATTCCACTTGTGATTGTAAATGTTATGAGAGGTGGTCCTTCAACAGGTCTTCCAACTCGTGTAGCACAAGGAGATTTGTTTCAAGCTAAAGCACCAACTCATGGGGATTTTGCAAGTATTGCTATTGCTCCTGCAAGTCTTGAAGAAGCTTATACAGAAACCATTAGAGCGTTTAATTTAGCTGAAAAATATATGACTCCAGTATTTTTACTTATGGATGAAACTGTAGGGCACATGAATGGTAAAGCGGTTTTACCTGATTTAAAAGATATTAAAGTATATAACCGTAAAAAATTTGAAGGCGATAAAAAGGATTATAAACCTTATGCAGCAGGAGAAAATGAGCCTGCAACTTTAAATCCTTTCTTTACAGGTTATCGTTATCATGTTACAGGACTTCATCATGGAGATATAGGTTTTCCAACTGAAGATGGAGTTATAGTGAAAAAAAATATGGAAAGACTCATAGGTAAAATAAAAAACAATCAAGAAGATATTTGTACTTATGAAGAGTATATGCTTGATGATGCTGAGTTTTTAATCATTGCTTATGGAAGCGTGAGTCGTTCAGCAAAAGAAGCTATACAAAGATTAAGAGAGCAAGGGATTAAAGTGGGGCTTTTCCGTCCGATTACTCTTTATCCAGTGGCTGAGAAAAAAATCGCTGAAGTTGTAAGCAAATTTAAAAAAGTAATGGTAAGCGAGCTTAATATGGGACAATATCTTGAAGAGATTGAAAGAGTAACTTCGCGTCGCGATTTTATTAGTTTGCACCGTGCAAATGGTCGTCCTATCACTCCAAGTGAAATTATTGCTAAGGTAAAGGAGAATATATAAATGGCTTTTAATTATGATGAATATCTAAGAGTAGATAAAATGCCTACTCAATGGTGTTGGGGATGTGGCGATGGTGTTGTTTTAAAATGTATTATCCGCGCGATAGAAAAACTTGGTTGGAATATGGATGATGTTTGTCTTGTTTCGGGTATAGGTTGTAGTGGCAGAATGAGTTCTTATGTAAATTGCAATACAGTTCATACTACTCATGGTAGAGCAATAGCTTATGCAACAGGCATTAAACTAGCCAATCCTAGTAAACATGTTATTGTAGTAAGTGGAGATGGGGATACTTTGGCAATTGGTGGAAATCATACCATACATGGTTGTCGCAGAAATATTGATTTAACACATATTGTAATCAATAATTTCATCTATGGACTTACAAATTCTCAAACAAGTCCAACTACTCCAAAAGGTTTTTATACAGTAACAGCTCAATTTGGAAATATTGACCCCAATTTTGATGCGTGTGAATTAACTAAAGCTGCAGGAGCTTCTTTTGTGGCAAGGGGTAATGTGATAGAAGCTAATAAGCTTGAAAATTTAATTTATAAGGCTTTAGCGCATAAGGGTTATAGTTTTGTAGATGTTTTTTCAAATTGTCATATCAATCTAGGCAGAAAAAACAAAATGGGCGAAGCTGTAGCTATGCTTGATTGGATTAAAAATCGTGTTGTGGATAAAGCTAAATTTGAAAGCATGGATTTTGAAGAAAGAAAAGATAAATTTCCAACAGGAATTTTACATGAAGATAATTCTCAGCCAGAATACTGCCACGCTTATGAAGAAGTACGTCGTGCAGCCAAAGAAAAAAGAATGGTGGATTTAGGAGCTTTAAAATGAAATATCAATTAAGATTTGGCGGTGAAGGCGGACAAGGTGTTATCACCGCAGGAGAAATTTTAGCAGAAGCAGCCATTAAAGAAGGTCGTCAAGCTTTTAAGGCTTCTACTTATACTTCACAAGTGCGTGGCGGTCCTACTAAGGTGGATATTATCATTGATGATAAAGAAATTTTATTTCCTTATGCTGTAGAAGGGGAAGTAGATTTTATGCTTTCGACTGCAGATAAGGGTTATAAAGGTTTTCGTGGGGGTGTAAAAGAAGGAGGTATTATAGTTGTAGAGCCAAATTTAGTACATCCTGAAAGTGAAGATTATAAAAAATGGCAAATTTTTGAAATCCCTATTATTACCATAGCTAAAGATGAGGTAGGAAATGTGGCTACTCAATCAGTTGTTGCACTTGCAATTGCTGCTTATATGAGCAAATGTATAGATTTAGATGTTTTAAAAGAAACTATGCTTCATATGGTTCCTGCAAAAACTCGTGATGCAAATGCTAAAGCTTTTGATCTGGGTGTAAAATACGCCACTCAAGCAAAACCATATTCATAATAAATTCCGCATCATGCGGAATTTAACTTCTAAAATTTTACACATTGCAAATAAAATTTAAATTTTAATTATTTTAATTTAGCTACTTTTAACGATTAAAATTTTATAATCAAAAACTTATATTTTCAAGGAAAATTAATGGATTTTTTTGATGAAATGTTTAATAAAACTCCAAAAGAAAAATTTATAGAAATTATACAGAATGGAAATTTAGGAGCCTTA
Source organism: Campylobacter sp. CFSAN122748 (assembly GCF_045277125.1). Taxonomy (NCBI): domain Bacteria; kingdom Pseudomonadati; phylum Campylobacterota; class Epsilonproteobacteria; order Campylobacterales; family Campylobacteraceae; genus Campylobacter; species Campylobacter sp. CFSAN122748. Next base: position 535,218 of record NZ_CP116953.1, read on the forward strand.
GAAAAAGTTTTTGAGGAATTTTTTGCTGATCATATTGCCATGGTGGAACTTTTGGAAAAACAAGGTTTAACAGAAATGGATGTAAAAAATTTCATATTAGAAAATGGTGATTTTATAGAAGAAAGGCAAAATGATATTTATATAGAATTGGGCGCAAAAATTTTAGGACACGAAGGCTAAAATTGTTTAAAATAAGCCCTTGTTTAATTTGTATTTTTTTTATTTTTAGTAATGTTTTAGCATCTGAACCAACTTTTGATTATACTTATAAATTTATACTTAAAAAAGATGAGAGAGCTAGTGTGCAGATTAAAGAAATAGGCTATGAAGATAAGGTGCAAAATTTTGATTTTTATTGGACTTTGTTTGATAATACTAATATCATCGTACATTCGAAATTTCGCAAATATCCGCGTCAATTTGTGATGAGTTTAAGAAGAAATTTAGATTGGGTAACTCAAACTTTAATACCTGATTATACTAATCCACATATTGATAGAGCAAGACTTATTTTAGAATTTAGTGGTTATAATAAAGGTTTGGCAACTTTTACGGTTTATATAGAAGATAAGGAATCTCGCTTAATGGTAGAATTTTTAGATCCGAGAAAAAAAGCTTTACAAAATCCACCGCAAAATAATCAGGTTGTTCCTATGATTAATTTTAACGAACCTCAGGTAAAACCATTAACAAGCAAAGAAAATAATAATAGCAATTAACAAGGAAAAGATAGTGCAAAAAATAGATGAATTAATAAAACAGTTTTTACAAGAGCTTGGCTATGAACCTATTTTAAATATGCTTTCAAATGTAAAATCAGGAAAGAAATTACGCTCTAAATTATTATTAACTATCGCAGATGAGAGTGAGATTGCTTTTAAAATTTGTGCGGCTATAGAATTGATACATCTTGCTAGTTTATTACATGATGATATTATCGATGAGAGTGAATTAAGGCGTGGAGCAAGATCTGTTAATGCTGAATTTGGTACAAAAAATGCTCTTATGTTGGGCGATATTTTGTATTCAAAAGCCTTTTATGAATTAAGCAAAATGGATGCTAGATTTGCAAGTATTATTTCAGATGCTGTTGTAAAGCTTGCTATAGGCGAACTTATGGATGTTGATTTGGGAGAGAAATTTAATATCAATAAAGAAGCTTATTTGAAAATGATCTATAATAAAACAGCTGTTTTGATTGAAGCAAGTGCTAGATGCGGAGCTATTTTGGCTGGATTATATGAAAAAGATTTTGCAGAATATGGTAAAAATTTAGGACTTGCTTTTCAGATGATTGATGATATTTTAGATATTAAGAGTGATGAAAAAATTCTTGGAAAACCTGCTATGAATGATTTTAAAGAGGGTAAAACTACCTTGCCTTATATTTATCTTTATGAAAATTTACAAGAACAAGATAGGATATATTTGCAGACTTTATTTAAAAAAGATTTAAATGAAAATGAAAAAGAATGGCTAAAAACTAAATTTGAAGAACAAAAAGCTTTAGAAAAAGCTATTTTAGAAGCTAAAACTTATGCAAAAAAGGCTAGAAAAGCAATTGAAAAATATGATAATAACAAGCTTAATGATATTATTAAAGCTATGATAGATAGGGAATTTTAATGTATTATTGTATATCTTTTACTCATAAAAATACAGATATTGCCTTAAGGGAAAAGTTAAGCTTTTCCAATGAAGCTAAAAAAAGTGAGTTTTTAAAAATCATTAGCACTCATGAAAATATTGAAGAATGTTTGGTTATAAGCACTTGCAATCGTGTTGAAATTGTTGCTTTTGTAAAAATGGCCTGTGCGGAGTTTATTGTTAAATCTTTGGCTTTACTTTGTGATGTTGATAAAGATATTTTACTTGAAAAAGCTGATATTTTTGAAGATAGTGGAGCAATCCACCATCTTTTTTCTGTAGCAAGTTCTTTGGATAGTTTGGTGGTTGGAGAAACTCAGATAGCAGGACAATTAAAAGATGCCTTTGCTTTTGCTGTAAAAAATAATTTTTGTGGAGTACACCTTTCAAGAGCAGTACATAGTGCTTTTAAATGTGCTGCTAAGGTACGCAATGAAACTCAAATTTCTAAAAATTCTATTTCTGTAGCTAGCGTTGCCGTGGCAAAAGCAAAAGAACTTGCAGATTTAACGCAAAAAAAAGCTGTTGTTATTGGAGCTGGAGAGATGGGAGAACTTGCGGCAAAACATTTAATTGCCGCGGGTGCTAAGGTGATTATTTTAAATCGTGATTTACAAAAAGCTAAAGATTTGTGTGTGAGACTTGGTGTTTTAAGCGAATATGATAGTTTAGAAAATTTAAAAAAATATTTAAATCAATACGAGTTTTTTTTCTCAGCTACCAATGCACCAAATGCTATTATTACAAATTCTTTAATAGAAGAACTTTCTTATAAAAGGTATTTTTTTGATATTGCAGTTCCAAGGGATATTGATATCAATGAAAATGAAAATATATCTGTTTTTGCTGTAGATGATCTTGAAATTGTGGTTCAAAAAAATTTAGCACTAAGAGAACAAGAAGCTCGTATGGCTTATGGGATAATAGGTCGTGAAACAAGTGAATTTTTTAGGTATTTAAACGATTTGGCTTTGATGCCTATTATCAAAGCTATACGCTTGCAAGCTAAAGAATATGCAGATAAACAACTTGAAATTGCGTTAAAAAAAGGATATTTGAAAAAATCTGATAAAGAAGAGGCTAGAAAGTTGATTCATCAAGTTTTTAAGGCTTTTTTACACACGCCTACTGTAAATTTGAAACATTTACAAGGTAAAATGCAAAGCGATACAGTGATTAATGCTATGCGTTATGTTTTTGATTTGCAAAATAATCTTGAAGGTTTAAATCAATATAAATGTGAATTTGATATGGAGAATAATGATGAGATTTACTAAATTTTATGCACCAAGTTTAAAAGAAGCGCCAAAAGATGCGAGTTTACCTAGTTATATTTTTTTAACGCGTGCGGGTTTTGTAGAACAAATTGGTAGCGGACTTTATAATTTCTTGCCTTTGGGAAAAAGAGTTTTAGACAAGATTAAAAATATAGTTAAAGAAGAAATGGATAAGGCTGGAGCACAAGAAGTAAATCTTAGTTTTATCACTCCTGCAAGTTTGTGGCAAGAAAGTGGGCGTTACAATGTTTTTGGAAAAGAACTTTTGCGTTTTAAAGACAGAAAAGAAAATGAATTTGTTTTAGGTCCAACACATGAAGAAGCTATGCTTTCTTTGGTAAAAAACAAAATCACAAGCTATAAACAACTTCCTTTGCATTTATATCAAATTGGACTTAAATTTCGTGATGAAGCAAGGCCTAGATTTGGGCTTTTAAGATGTCGTGAATTTCTAATGAAAGATGGATATAGTTTTCATGCTAATGAAGAAGATTTAGGGCGTGAGTTTGAGCTTATGTATAAAACTTATTCTCAAATTTTACAAAGAATGGGGCTTGATTTTAGAGCAGTTGAAGCTGATAGTGGGGCTATTGGTGGAAGTGGCTCTAAGGAATTTATGGTTTTAGCAAAAAATGGGGAAGATGATATTTTAATTTGTGAAAATTGTGATTATGCGGCTAATGTTGAAGCTGCAAAAAGAGCTAAAAAAACTTGTCAAGATGAGCGTCCTGAAGCAAATTATGCAAGTAAATTTCACACTCCAAATATTAAAACTATAGATTCTTTAGCACAATTTTTTAAAATCAATGCTTTTTATACGATTAAAGCAGTGGTAAAAAAAGCTATTTATGAAAATGAAAGCAAATTAGTTGTGTTTTTTATAAGAGGAAGTGATGATTTGCAAGAGGTTAAGGCTCAAAATGCTTGCAGTGCCCTTGAACTAGTCGATGCGAGCGAAGAAGAATTGGAAAAAGCTGGCTTAGTAGCTGGTTTTATAGGTTTTGTGGGATTAAAAGATATAGATTTTTATATAGATTTTGAGCTTGAAAACGAAAAGCAAATGATTATGGGTGCGAATGAAAAAGATTATCATTTAATCGGTATTGATGTTGTAAATTTAAATAAAGATCGTTTTAAAGATTTGATTGAAGTTAAAGAAGGGGATTGTTGTGTTAAATGTGGAGCAAAATTAAAACAAAGTAAAGGTATAGAAGTAGGGCATATTTTTAAGCTAGGACAAAAATATTCCAAAGCGATGAATGCAAATTTCTTAGATGAAAATGGCAAAAGTCAGCCTTTTTACATGGGATGTTATGGCATAGGTGTTTCACGCTTGTTGGCTGTAGCTACTGAAGCAAGTCATGATGAAAAAGGATGTATTTGGAATAAAACTTTAGCTCCTTTTGTGCTTGAAATTATTGTTTCAAATCTCAAAGATGAAAAGGCTTTAGAATTTGCTAATAAGCTTTATGAGGATTTAACTAATCTTGGATTAGAGGTATTGCTTGATGATAGAAATGAGCGTTTTGGGGTTAAAATGAATGATTTTGAACTTATGGGCTTTCCTTATGCGTTAGTTGTTGGTAAAGGATTAGAAAAGAATGAAATAGAGCTTATCCAAAGAGAAGGTTTGATAAAAGAACTTATAAAAACTGATGAACTTATGGAAATTCTTAAAAAGAAAGTGTTATGAATTATAAATTAAGTTTAAGCCCTTTATTTGTACTTGAAATTATTGCAAGTATACTTTTTATAGTGTTTTTTGGTTTTGGTAATTTTTTATTTTTCATACTTTTGAGTATGATTTTTGGTGCGGTTTTATTGGGAATTTTTTGGAAAAATATGCTTGAATTTCAAATGGGTGGCTTAAAGGATATGTTAACACAATTTTCTTTTGTTATCGCAGGGTTTTTACTTGTTTTTCCAGGGATTATTACAAGTGTTTTTGGAATTTTTGTATTTTTCTTTGGTATTGCTTTGAAATTAATAACTAAATCAAAATATCAATACACCAAGCAAGAGTATCAAAATTCTAATGAAGAAATTATTGATGTTGAAATTATAGAGGATAGAAAATGAAGCTTATTATTGCAACAAGAAAAAGTCAATTAGCTCTTTGGCAAAGTGAACATGTAGCCCAAATTTTAAAAAATACACATCAAATTGAAGTGCTTTTAGAAGGTTTTAAAACAAAAGGCGATGTTTTGCTTGATTCTCCTTTGGCAAAAATTGGTGGTAAAGGACTTTTTACAAAAGAACTTGAAGAAAGTATGTTAAGAAAAGAAGCACATTTAGCAGTGCATAGTTTAAAAGATGTGCCTAGTTTTTTTCCTCAAGGTTTAGTTTTGGCAGCGGTAAGCAAAAGAGAGCAAAGCAATGATGCTATGCTAAGTCAAAATTATAAAGATTTTCTTTCTTTACCAAAAGGTGCAAAAATAGGCACTACTAGTCTTAGACGCAAGATGCAGCTTTTATTATTAAGACCTGATTTAGATATTATTTCTTTGCGTGGTAATGTCAATTCTCGTATAGAGAAATTAAAAAATAATGATTTTGATGCGATTATTTTGGCAATGGCGGGAATTAAACGCTTAAACTTAGATAAGCAAGTGAATTTTGTTTATGAATTTAGCAAAGATGAGCTTATTCCTGCGGCTTCTCAAGGAGCTTTAGGTATAGAAAGCATAAATGATGAAAAAATTTTAGAACTTTTAAAATGTTTAAATGATGAAAATGCTTTGATTGAAACAAGCATTGAAAGAGAATTTATTGCTACTTTAGAAGGAGGTTGTCAAGTTCCTATAGGTATTAACGCAGAGCTCTTGGGAGATGAAATTTGTGTGCGTGCGGTACTTGGACTACCCGATGGAAGTGAAATTTTAAAAGATAAGAGAATGATTAAAAAGAATGATTTTAAAGGTTTTGGAGAGAGTTTGGCTAAGGAGTTTATTGCTAAAGGTGCTAAAGAACTTTTAAAAAAAGCTGAGAGTATGATATGAAAGAATTTATTCAAATTTTAAAAGAAAATGATCTTTTAAGGGTAATTGAAGAACCTGTAGATGTAGATCTTGAAATCGCTCATTTAGCCTATATAGAAGCTAAAAAAGGAGAAAAAGGGAAGGCTTTATTATTTAAAAATCCTATAGATAAAAAATTAAATAAACAATATAAATTTCCTGTTTTGATGAATACTTTTTGCAATGAAAAGGCTTTAAATTTAGCTTTTGGACGTGATTATGAAGAGGTGGCTGAAGAAATTTCAAAACTCACCAAGCTTCATATTCCTACGAGTTTTAAAGCAAAAATGGATTTTTTTATGAATTTGTTAAGTTTTAAAAATATTCCTCCTAAAAGACTGAAAAAAAATAAAGCCTTGTATGATTATGAAATTTTAAACTCACTTGAAGAACTTCCCATACTAAAAACTTGGGAAGATGATGCGGGTAAATTTATTACCATGGGGCAAGTTTATACGCAAAATTTAGATAAAACTCAAAATAATCTTGGAATGTATCGTTTGCAAATGAGTGATAAAAATGAACTTTTAATGCATTGGCAAATTCATAAAGATGGGGCAAATTTTTATCACGAATACAAAAATGCTGGTTTTAAAAAAATGCCTGTAAGTATAGCCATAGGTGGAGATCCGCTTTATATTTGGTGTTCTCAAGCACCTTTACCTAAGGGAATTTTTGAACTTTTACTTTATGGTTTTATTAAAAAAACTCCTGCAAAAATTACTCCTTGTGAAAATGGTATTTTTATACCTTATGATAGTGATGTGGTTATTGAAGGTTATGTGGATTTAGAAGAGTTTAAAATCGAAGGTCCTTTTGGAGATCATACGGGTTTTTATACTCCTGCTGAACTTTTTCCTGTGATGAAAGTAGAAAAAATTTATGCTAAAAAAGATGCGATCTATCAAGCAACGGTTGTAGGAAAGCCTCCTTTAGAAGATAAGATCATGGGGCTTGGTACTGAAAGAATTTTTTTACCCTTGCTTCAAACTTCAGTACCTGATTTAATTGATTATAATATGCCTGAAAATGGGGTCTTTCATAATCTTATCTTAGCAAAAATCGATGCAAAATATCCCGCTCATGCGCAACAAATTATGCATGCATTTTGGGGAGTAGGGCAAATGAGTTTTGTTAAGCATGCAATTTTTGTGGATAAAAATGCACCTTCTTTGAAAGATTATGATGCTTTAATTCCTTATATGTTAGATCGTTTTAATACAAAGAAAATTTTAATTTCAGAAGGAATTTGTGATCAATTAGATCATGCTTCACCTAATTCTTGTTTTGGGGGTAAAGCAGGACTTGATGCTTGCGAAGAAATACAAGTTGAAGAGCTTGAAATTTTAGAAGATGAAAAATTACTAGAACTTTTTAAAACTAAGGTAGAACTTTTAAATTTAAAGCAATTTTATAAAGAAAGTAAAAGTCCTATAGTTTGTATTTTGCTTGATAAAAAAGAAAAAATCGAACAAAGTTTTGACAAACTTTTAGAATTTAAAAAACATTTTAGGATTTTAGTATTTTTAGATGCTGAAAATAAGCTTGAAAATTCTTATATGCTTGTTTGGCGTGTGGTAAATAATATAGATGCTAAAAGAGATATTTTTATCAAAGAAGAAAGACTTGGAGTAGATGCAAGTGCTAAAGGTGAAGCTGAGGGTTATTTAAGAGCTTGGCCTAAGCAAACAGATTGCACTAAAAGCGTGATAGAAGATTTGATCTTGCGTAATATTTTAGAAAATAATCCAGATCTTTTTAATAAATTTGAAATTTTTTAAGATAATTGAGATTTATTTTAAAATTTTGGCACAGTTTTTGCTTATTATTTTTTTATTATTGAAAAATAAAATTTTCTTTATAGGTGTTCATAAATTTATAAATTTGTCGATATAAGCTTTTAACTAGCAATAGGAAATTTTAAAAAGGATTTTAAAATGGAAATATCGAAGGCAAATGGGCAAATGGATACAGCTTTGGCAAACATTAGCCAAAGAACAAGTGAGACACAGGCTAGTTTAAACATTCAAACCGATAGAAGTCAAGGCCAAGAAGGCGATGATGGACAGCAACGAGGTGTGAGTGAAAAGTTGGCTGATATTACAAAAAAGTTAAATGAGCAAATGGATTCTCTAGATACCAATGTTCGTTTTGGTTATAGTGATAAAATCGGTTCTATGTATATTAGCGTGACTGAAAAAAGTACTGGAAGGGAAATCCGTCAAATTCCTAGTGAAGAAGCTATGAGATTAGCTGAGTATTTTAGGGATGTGATAGGAATGATATTTGATAAGGAGAGTTAAAAATGGCATTTGGTAGTCTATCTAGTTTAGGATTTGGTTCTGGGGTTTTAACTCAAGATACTATAGATAAATTAAAAGAAGCAGAGCAAAAAGCTCGTATTGATCCTTATACTAAAAAAATTGAAGAAAATACAACCAAACAAAAAGATTTAACAGAAATCAAAACTAAATTACTAAGTTTTCAGACGGCTGTTTCATCATTAGCCGATGCTACGGTTTTTGCGAAAAGAAAAGTTGTAGGAAGTATTAGCGATAATCCTCCAGCAAGTCTTACAGTTAATTCGGGTGTTGCTTTGCAAAGCATGAATATCAATGTTACTCAACTTGCACAAAAAGATGTGTATCAAAGCAAAGGATTAGCAAATGACAGTGGTTTTATTAATGCAAATTTAACTGGAACCACCGATCTTACTTTTTTTTCAAATGGCAAAGAATATACTGTTACGGTAGATAAAAACACAACCTATAGAGATTTAGCTGATAAAATTAATGAAGCTAGTGGAGGAGAGATTGTCGCTAAGATTGTAAACACAGGAGAGAAAGGCACTCCTTACCGCTTAACTTTAACCAGTAAAGAAACAGGCGAAGACAGTGCGATAAGTTTCTATGCTGGAAAAAAAGATGCGCAGGGTCAGTATAAAAGTGATTTAGAGGCAGAAAAAATATTCAAAAGTCTTGGATGGGAATTAGATACAACGAGTTCTATTGATCCAGCTAAGGATAAAAAAGGTTATGGTATTAAGGATGCTTCTTTGCATATCCAAACTGCGCAAAATGCAGAATTCACACTTGATGGTATTAAGATGTTTAGATCAAGTAATACTGTTACCGATCTTGGTGTAGGAATGACTTTAACTTTAAATAAAACAGGTGAAATTAATTTTGATGTACAGCAAGATTTTGAAGGTGTGACAAAAGCCATGCAAGATTTGGTGGATGCTTATAATGATTTAGTAACCAATCTTAATGCTGCAACTGACTATAATAGTGAAACTGGAACAAAAGGAACTTTACAAGGCATCAGTGAAGTAAATTCAATACGCTCAAGCATTCTTGCTGATTTGTTTGATTCTCAAGTTGTTGATGGAACTACTGAAGATGCAAATGGTAATAAAGTAAACACTAAGGTTATGCTTTCTATGCAGGATTTTGGCTTAAGTTTAAATGATGCAGGCACTTTGAGTTTTGATTCTTCTAAATTTGAACAAAAAGTTAAAGAAGATCCAGACTCTACTGAAAGTTTTTTTTCAAATATTACTAAATACGAAGACATTAATCACACAGGAGAGGTAATTAAGACAGGAAGTTTAAGTAAATATCTTAATTCCAATGGAGGTAATACTAATGGTTTAGCATTTAAACCAGGAGATTTTACTATAGTTTTTAATAATCAAACATATGATTTATCTAAAAATTCTGATGGTACTAATTTTAAATTAACAGGGAAAACAGAGGAAGAATTGCTTCAAAATTTAGCTAATCATATAAACAGTAAAGGTATTGAAGGCTTAAAAGTTAAGGTTGAATCCTATAATCAAAACAATGTTACAGGGTTTAGGTTGAATTTTAGTGGAGATGGTAGTTCGGATTTTTCAATCAAAGGAGATGGTAGCATTCTCAAGGAATTGGGTTTGTCTGATGTAAATATAACCTCTAAGCCTATAGAAGGTAAAGGTATTTTTTCAAAATTAAAAGCCACGTTGCAAGAGATGACTGGAAAAGACGGTTCAATTACAAAATATGATGAGAGTTTGACAAATGATATTAAATCATTAAATACCTCTAAAGACTCGACTCAGGCTATGATTGATACAAGATATGATACAATGGCGAATCAATGGTTGCAATATGAGAGTATTTTAAATAAACTCAATCAACAGCTAAATACTGTGACTAATATGATTAATGCGGCAAACAATTCTAATAATTAAGGATAAAAAAGATGCAAAATAATTTAGCCTATAATGCTTATTCTCAAAATCAAGTGGGGATAGAGTCCCCGCAAAAACTTATTGAAATGCTTTATGAGGGAATTTTGCGTTTTTGTGCAAGAGCTAAAGTAGCCATAAGAAATGAAGATATAGAACAAAGAGTGTATTTTGTAAAAAGAACCACGGCTATTTTTATAGAGCTTATTAATACTTTAAACTATGAAAAAGGCGGAGAAGTGGCACATTATTTAAGCGGGCTTTATACAAGAGAAATTCAACTTTTATCTTTGGCAAATTTAGAAAATAACGAAGATAGAATCAATGAAGTTATAAATGTAACCAAAGGTTTGCTAGAAGCTTGGAGAGAAGTGCATAACAATGAAACAGTGGCTCAGTGATTTTAAACTTGCATTAATCCAAGAAGATGTCAATAAACTTGAAAATTTACTTGATGAACTTGATATGAAAGCTTTTATTAAAAATTTAGCCAAAGAATCGCCTTCAGAAGATTTTTTAAAAGAAAATGCAAATGATGTATTTTATCAAGTTCAAGCTCTTTTGCAAGAAGCTGTTATACTGATTGAACAAAAGAAAAAAACAAAAGCTGTTGAAATTCAAAAATTTCAAAAAGCGTTGACATATTTTAAATCTTAAAAAAGCATAGCGATAAGCCGAGTTCTGTCTTGAATGCTCATTTATCTAGTTTTGTTTTTGCAAACAAAATCAAGCGAAGGGTTAAAACAAAGACGCTAACCATCCCTTCTTGCTGCACATTGGGTTTACATAGCCGAAATTGTTACCAAAATCGCTGGTGGGCTTTTACCCCGCCGTTTCACCTTTTCCACTTGCGTGGTAGTTTTCTTTCTGTTGCACTATCCCTTAGGTTACCCTAGCCATCTGTTAGATGGAATGTTTGTCTTTAGCAGCTCGGACTTTCCTCTCCTAAAAAGAAGCGAGCATTTACTATGCTTTAAATTTGGATTTTAACGTAATTTTACTTATTTTTTCATCAAATAAAATAATTTTATTGTGATATCAATCAAAATTTGATAAAATTGTTTTTTATTTTTTAACAAAGGAAATTTATGGCATCTTATTCAATGGGTGATTTAAAAAAGGGACTTAAAATAGAAATCGATGGAATTCCTTTTAAAATAGTTGAGTATCAGCATGTAAAACCAGGCAAAGGTCCTGCTTTTGTGCGTATTAAAATCAAATCTTTTATTGATGGTAAAGTACTTGAAAAAACTTTCCATGCAGGTGATAAATGTGAAGCTCCAAATTTAGAAGATAAAACTATGCAGTATCTTTATGATGATGGTGAAAATTGCCAATTTATGGATACGCAAACATATGAACAAGTAGCTATTAGTGATGATGATGTAGGTGAGGCGAAAAAATGGATGCTTGATGGTATGATGGTAGATGTGCTTTTCCATAATGGTAAAGCTATCGGCGTAGAAGTTCCACAAGTTGTTGAACTCAAAATCATCGAAACAGCTCCAAATTTTAAGGGTGATACTCAAGGATCAAATAAAAAACCGGCTACATTGGAAACAGGCGCAGTAGTGCAAATTCCTTTTCATGTGTTAGAAGGTGAAGTTATACGCGTTGATACTGTGCGTGGTGAGTATATAGAAAGAGCGAACAAATAATACAAAAAAAGCTTTTGGACTATTCCAAGGCTTTTTTAAATTTATATAAAATTTATTTTGTTACTTAATTTCTCATTCCATTCTTAAAAATATTTTTTTAAACTTTTCTTCAATTTAAAATTTCTATAATATTTCTAATTCATATTATGGAGATGGTTGATGGAATGGTTACTTCTTGCTTCTATACCTTTGATTGTTTTAGGTTTTGCTTTAAAGATTAACCCCTTTTTAGTGGTAACTTCAGTTGGAATTTATGCTGGACTTGTTTCAGGTTTTGATTTTGTTAAGGTTGTTAGTGATATAGGAAAATCTTTTGTAGATAATCGCTATGTTGCTATAATTTGGCTTATTTTACCTTTACTTGCTGTTTTGGAACGCAAAGGCTTAAGAGAGCAGGCTAAAAATTTAATATCCAAAATAAAAGTTGCCAGTACAGGACGAATTTTAATGTGTTATTTTGTTTTTAGACAAGTTACTGCAGCTTTAGGGCTTTTATCTTTAGGCGGACATGCGCAGATGATAAGACCTTTAATAGCCCCTATGGCAGAAGCTGCAGCTAAGCTTAAATTTAAAAACTTAACACATAAAGATAGTCAAAAAATCAAAGCTTTTTCCGCGGGAACGGATAATGTTGCTGTATTTTTTGGAGAGGATATTTTTATAGCCGTGCATTCTATTTTATTTATTAAAGCTTTTTATGAGAGCAATGGTATTATTGTTGAGCCATTGCATTTATCAGTTTGGGCTATACCAACTGGAATTTTGGCTTTAATTATCCATTGCTCTAGACTTTATTTATTTGATAAAAGATTGGAAAAAACTTATAAAGGGTTGAGTGATGATAAGTCTTGATTTACTTTATTATATTGTAGGAATTTTATTTTTAGTTTTTGGAATTTTAAGTTTTTCTAATCAAGCTAAAGATATAAAATCAAGAATAAGCGGCGGGGTATTTTGGATAAGTTATAGTTTTACTTTTTTACTAGCAGGAGTTTTGCCTCATTTTGTGATGGGTTGTATAGTGATTTTACTAGCACTTATAGCAGGGTTTAATTTATTAAAACCAGCAAAGATCGAAGTTAGCAAAGAAGAAAAAGAATACGAGATAAAACATGCAAATATTTATAAAAATAAACTTTTTATTCCTGCTTTAATGGTTCCTTTGATTACACTTATTGGGACTTTTTTATTTCCCCATTTGAGTTTTTTTGAAAATAAAAATGCTACATTGATGGCTTTGATTATAGGTATAATTATTTCTTCAATAGTTGCTTGTTTTATGTTTAAGGCTTCTCCTAAAAGAGCTGTTAAAGATGCAGCACATACTATGGATCACATTAGTTGGGCGGCGCTTTTACCGCAAATTTTGGCTACACTTGGGGTAGTTTTTGTTTCTACAGGAATGGGCGATCAAGTATCTAAACTTTTATCTAGTTATATTAGTTTGGATAATGCTTTTATTGCAGTAGCTGTGTATTGTATCGCTATGGCGCTTTTTACTATAGTAATGGGCAATGCTTTTGCAGCTTTTCCTGTGATTACTGCTGCTATTGCTTTGCCGATTTTAATCATACAAATGCATGCAAATCCTGCTATTATAGGTGCGATTGGAATGCTTAGTGGATTTTGCGGAACTTTAATGACGCCTATGGCTGCAAATTTTAATATAGTTCCTGCGGCACTTTTAAATTTGGATGATAAAAATGGCGTAATTAAAGCCCAGTTTATGTCAGGACTTGTTTTGCTTGTAGCTAATATCTTTTTAATGTATTTTTTAGCTTTTAGATTTTAAGGAGAAACAATGGAAAAATTTATAAAACAATTTAGCTTTATTGCACTAGAAAATATTTTTAGAGAATTGCCAAATAAAATCACACATTCTTTTAATGATATCAATGATATTAAACCGCCAAAACTTATGTATCCTATATTTTATGGTTCTTATGATTGGCATTCTAGCGTGCATTCTCACTGGCTTTTGGTGAAAATTTTAAAAGATTTTTCTCATTTTGCTCCAAAGGATGAAATCATCAAAGCTCTAGATTCTCAATTTAGCAAAGAAAAAGCAGAAGGAGAGCTTAAATATCTTCAAAACCCTGCACACAAAGGTTTTGAAAGACCTTATGGATGGGGATGGTTTTTAAAACTGACTTTGGAGATAAATTTACTTGCTAAAGAAAATGACAAAGCTGAAATTTGGGCTAAAAATTTAGAAGGCATAGCTGATTTCTTTGTTAAAGAAGTTAAGGAGTTTTTACCTAAGATGGATTATCCTATACGAGTTGGAACCCATTTTAATAGCTCTTTTGCTTTGTATTTTGCTTTAGAATATGCAAGATTTAAAAAAGATCAAGAATTGGAGTATTGCATCATCCAAAGTGCTAAAAAGTGGTTTTTAAATGATAAAAATATGCAAGCTTTAGAGCCTTGTGGAGATGAGTTTTTATCTCCTGTTTTGATGGAAGCGGTGCTTTTAAGTGCTGTTTTACATAAAAATGATTTTGTAAAATTTTTTAAAGCATATTTGCCAAATTTAGAAGCAAAAGAGCCTGCAACTTTATTTACCCCTGTGAGTGTGAGTGATAGGAGCGATGGTAAAATAGCACATTTAGATGGGTTAAATTTAAGCCGTGCTTGGTGTTTTAAAATACTTTCAAATTTTTGCGATGAAAATTTAAAAATTCTTTTAAGAAACAATGCTACAGAGCATTTTGATAAAGCTATAGCTCATATAGAAGATGATTATCTTGGGTCGCATTGGCTAGGAAGCTTTGCTTTGCTTGCTCTGGATGTGGATATTTTATAAAAAATTTCATAAGATGAGTAAATTTGTTGCTAAATAGATATTTTTTAAATTTAGATTTTGTTTTTATGCTTTGAAAAATATATTTTTTGATATTATAAGCCCTATAATATTTTAAAGGATGATAATGGTTTTTTTTAATCATCTCTAGTATTATAGTGGCTATTATTTTGGGCTATATTACTAGACATAATGTTGGAATTTTTGCTATGATTTTTGCTTATATTATAGGAGCTTTTTTTATGGATTTAGCTCCTAAAAAAATCATAGCTTTTTGGCCTATTTCTATATTTTTTGTTATTTTTGCTGTCTCATTGTTTTATAATTTTGCAACCGTAAATAGAACTCTTGAAAAATTAGCTGGACATTTGATGTATCGTTTTGCTAATCATCCTTATTTGCTTCCTTTTGTTATTTTTGTGGTTAGTGCTATTATAGCTGCTTTAGGAGCAGGTTTTTATACAGTTTTAGCTTTTATGGCACCACTTACTTTTTTACTTTGCGATAAAATCGGTTTAAGCAAAATTGCTGGAGCTATGGCTATAAATTATGGTGCTTTGGGAGGAGCAAATTTTATGACTTCTCAAAGCGGGATTATTTTTCGAGGATTGATGGAAAATTCAGGCATTGAAGCAAATGAAGCTTTTGTAAATTCTAGTATTATTTTTGCTTTTACTATAATCTTGCCTATTGTGGTATTATCTTTTTTTGTGTTTAATGCTTTTAAAAATAATATAAAAATTAGTGTTATTTTAAAACCTGATCCATTTGATTATAAACAAAAAACTACTTTAATTCTCATGTTTATGATGATTGTTGTTGTTTTAATCTTTCCTGTGCTAAATATTATTTTTCCACATAATGAGACAATTAGTTATTTTAATAAAAAAATAGATATAGCCATGATAGCCATGATTTTTGTTGCCATTGCTTTATTTTTAAAATTAGCCGATGAGAAACAAGTTGTTGCTTTAATTCCTTGGGGAACCTTGATAATGATTTGTGGAGTAGGGATGTTAATTAGCATAGCAGTTGAAGCAGGGGTTATAAAATTATTTTCAGATCTTGTAGAAAATGAGATCAATGTGATTTTTATTCCGTTAATAATGTGTGCTATTGCAGCTTTTATGTCGCTTTTTTCAAGTACTTTGGGTGTGGTTACTCCAGCGCTTTTTCCTATAGTTCCAAGCATTGCTGCAAGCAGTGGATTAAGCGAGGCATTGCTTTTTTCTTGTATTGTTGTAGGGGCTCAAGCTTCTGCTATTTCTCCTTTTTCTTCTGGAGGAAGTCTAATTTTAGGATCTTGTCCTGACAAATATAAGGAAAAATTATTTAAAGATTTACTTATTAAAGCTGTGCCTATAGGATTTATAGCGGCGATTTTAGCCACTATTATAATGAGTTTTATTTTATAAGGATAATTTAATGAAGATTGATACTCATGCACATATATTTTTGAAAAAGTTAAATACGGTTGCAAATGCAAGATATAAACCTGATTATGACGCTAGTTTTAAAGATTATAAGGCAAATTTAGATCATTATGATTTTGATAAAGGGATTTTAGTTCAGCCAAGTTTTTTAGGTGTTGATAATGAATTTTTACTTCAGAGTATCGAAAAAGATGAAAATATAAAAGCTATAGTTGTGGTTGATGAAAATATTAAATTTGATGAGCTTAAAAAACTAAAAGAAAGAAAAGCTTATGGAGTTAGATTAAATTTAATTGGCAAAGAATTGCCAAATTTTAAAAGTATGGTTTGGACTCAATTTTTTGAAAATTTAAGTAAGCTTAAAATGCAAATAGAAATTCAAAGAGATTTAGATAATAATCTTGTTGATATTGTTGAAAATTTAATTCCTTATGGTTGTAATATTGTTATCGATCATTTAGCAAGAGCTAATGCAAACTTAACAAATTTAGAGGATTTAATTTGCTTAAAAAACTCTAGAATATTTTTTAAAATTAGCGGTTTTTATAGAGCAAAAATAGATTATGCTAATAATGAACAAGCTGTAAAATTTGCAAAGAAAATATATGAAATTTTAAAAGAACATTTTCCACTTAGCAATTTTGTTTTTGGAAGCGATTGGCCACATACAAATTTTGAATCAAATGTTAATTTTTCATCGGCTCTAGTAGCTTTTAATGAAGTTGTCGTATCTAAAAAAGAACAAGAGCAAATTTTAGGGGATAATGCTTGTGCTTTATTTGGCTTTTAAGCTTTTTGTTTTATCCTAAAGATGTATTTTGCAATGCGTTCAAAATGCACTCTTAGATAAGGTTTGTAAATCACAAAACCACCTAAAAGCCCTAAAATGCTTCCTATTACAACATCAATTAAACGAGCGAGTATTAATTTATCTGCATTTTCACTCATAAAATTAGCTGCTTCCGAAAGATAAGTAGCATAAGGAGTAAAGAAAATCATAGCTAAAGCATAGTTTCGATTGACTAAAAATTGTCCTATAAAAAACAAAGACATCATAAGTAAAATAAGCTCTATATCGTGAAATTGTTTAGATAAAAGCCACCATGCAAAACATACTCCTAAGGCCGTTCCTATGATGCGTTGAATTTGTTTAATCCATATAGAATTTAAAGTTACACCTTGCATAATAGCCGTGCAAGAAATGGCTATCCAATAACTTCTTTCAAGTTCTAAAAAAGTTCCTATAAATATAGAAAAAGCCACAAAAGAACCCATGATCAAAGAATCCACAAAAACTGCATCAAAACCTATGTATTCTCTAGGTGGAATTTCGCTAGGTAAAGCATTTTTAAATCCATAAATCACAACGATAGAATATAACAAAGCCATTAAATTAGCTACCATTGCTCCAAGAAAAACAAGACCTACTAAAAAGATAAAATCCTTAGCTTCAAAAGGAGAATAGGCTCCTAAAACACAAGAAAATACAAAGAAAAAATATCCAGGTGCACCAATGTTATAGTATCTAATTAAAATAGAACTTCCCATGGCCATAATTCCTATAGGGATGAAGGCAAAAATTGCAGGCAAAAAATGAGTTAAAATTCCTAAGAAAAAACTAGAAACTATGCCAAAAGAACAGCACATCACAACAGCCATTCTATGATATAAAGGAGTGTTTGGAACATATAAAAAAGACAAAGCTCCTATCATGGCAATGAGTCCATAGTTTAATTTTCCAAAAAATACACTAAGCCCTAAAACTATACCTACGCCTAAAGCCGCAAAAAAAGGCATTTGCCAAACTTGTTCGCTTGAATTTAATTTAGCAATTTCTTTAAAGTGTTGCTTTAGTATTTCTATTTTATTCACTCTCGAATTTGTCCTTCCCCATTGATTATATATTTATAAGTGCAAATATCTTCAATCCCCATAGGACCTCTTGCATGTAATTTGCTGGTTGAAATTCCAACTTCTCCACCAAAGCCAAATTCTCCTCCATCGCTAAAACGCGTTGAAGCATTAGCATAAATACAAGATGAGTTTATAAGGCGTTGAAATTTAGCGATATTTGAAGCATCATTTGAGATAATGGTTTCAGAATGCAAGGAGCTGTGTTTATTGATATGCTCTATAGCTTCATCGCAATCTTTTACTAATTTTACACTTAAAGCAAAATCAAGCCATTCTGTATCAAAGGTATTTTCATTTGCTTTAAAAATTTCTAAATTTGAGTTGTTAAAATAAGCCAAAGCATTTTCATGGGCGTGAATTTTTACCTTAAATTTTTCAAATTCAGGTATTAAAAGACTTATAAAATTTTTAGCAATTTTTTCATGGATTAAAAGCGTTTCTAAAGCGTTACAAACACTTACTCTTTGACACTTTGCATTAAGGATTATTTTTAAAGCCATATCTAAGTTAGCACTTTGATCTACAAAAGCATGACACAAGCCTTTATTTTGCTTAATGAGAGGAATTTTGGTATTGTTTGCAATTTCTTGTATCATATTTGAACTTCCGCGAGGTATGATCACATCGATTAAATCATCAAAGGCTAGAATTTGCAAGATTTCATCTCTTTGGGTAAACATAGCAAAACAATCTTGCAAATCAAATTCCTTAAGTACTTTATTAACAAGAGTAAATATAGCCTCATTTGTAAATTTTGCTTCACTTCCGCCTTTAAATACACAAGCATTGGAACTTTTTATCATTAAAGCTGCGATTTCAGCGCTAAGACTAGGCCTTGCTTCGTAAATAACACAAATGAGTCCTAAAGGAATGCTTATTTTTTGTATGTTTAAACCCGCATAATTTTTCCAGCCTTTAGAAATTTTGCCTATAGGATCTTCGATGTAAGCGATTTTTTCTAGGCCTTCGCAAAGAGCTAAAATACGTTTTTCATCTAACAAAAGCCTATCTTTCATTGCTCCGCTTTTTGTGAAATTTGCCATATCTTTTTTATTTGCTTCTAGGATAATTTTGAAATTTTCTCTTAAAATTTGAGCTAATTTTAGAATAATTTTTTCTTTATCTTTGGGCGTTAAGTTAAGTAGTTTTTGAGAATTTTTCTTAATATTTTCAAGCAAATTTCGCATTTTTAATCCTTTATTTACAAAAAACTTGATAAATTATACAAAAAAATTTAGAATTGAAAGGTAAATATAAATGAAAAAAATAGATTTAATTGTAGTAGGTGCAGGTCCAACAGGGATAGGCTGTGCAGTTGAAGCCAAGCTTAAAAACAAAGAAGTTTTGATACTAGAAAAATCAAATAACATTTGTCAAACTTTAATGCAATTTTATAAGGATGGCAAAAGAGTAGATAAAGCTTATAAGGGATGCGAAGGAACCAATCACGGACATGTTCCTTTTGAAGATGGCACCAAAGAAAGCACTATAGAAACTTTTCAAAACGCTTTAAAAGAGCACAATATAGAAGTTGAATTTGGTTCTGAAGTTGAGAGCGTTAAAAATGAAAATGGAGTTTTTTTAGTAAGTACAGCTAAAGGTGTTTATGAGTGTAAAAACATTATTGTTGCTATAGGTAGAATGGGTAAACCTAATAAACCTGATTACAAACTTCCTATGACTTTAACAAAAATCATTAATTTTAATGCCAATTCAGTTTTGGGAAATGAAAAAATTCTTGTTGTAGGTGGCGGAAATTCAGCAGCAGAATACGCTGTGGATTTGGCAAATTCAAATCAAGTTAGCCTTTGTTATCGTAAAAAAGAATTTACAAGATTAAATGATATAAATCTTAAAGATATTCACGAAGCTGGAAATTCGGGTAAGGTAGAGTTAAAATTAGGAATTGACATTAATGAAGTAGAAGATGATAATGGCAAAGCTAAAGTAAATTTTACCGATGGTACAAGCGATATTTATGATAGAATCATTTATGCTATTGGTGGTTCTACTCCACTTGATTTTTTACAAAAATGTGGGATTAATGTTGATGATAAAGGCGTGCCTTTAATGGATAAAAACAAACAAAGCAATGTTAAAGGCATCTTTGTAGCAGGAGATATTGCTACTAAAAATGGAGCAAGTATAGTTACAGGGTTAAATGACGCTGTGAAAATTCTTTCTGTGCTTTAAAATTTAGCCTTTGGGCTAAATTTTTATTTTAGTTTAATCTAGAAAATTCATATGCAAAATAAAATAAATATTAATAAACTTATTGCGAAATTACTTTATTTAAATTCTTACATACTAGGACTTTTGGCATTTTATTAGCGGTTTAAAATATTTTTAATTTTAAATATTTTAAGGATTATTATGTCAAGTATTTTTAGCACCTTAAGCCCTTTTAGGCTTTTTGTAAAATGTGCCGTGCCAAATGTTATAAGCATGGCTTTTATTTCTTTTTATTATATAGTTGATGGAATTTTTGTTGGAAAATATCTAGGAAGTGATGCTTTAGCGGCACTAGCCTTGATTATTCCCTTTATCATGATGTCTTTTGCTTTGGCTGATATGATAGCCATAGGATCAGCAGTGCAAATTTCTATGCATTTAGGTTTAGGCAAGAAGAATTTAGCTAGAAAGATATTTAGCTCAAGTATGTTGATTATTTTTATAATCTCTTGTTTTATTGGAATTTTAGAGTATTTTTTAGGACCTGTTTTGATTGATTGTTTAAATGTTAGCGATGAGATTAAAACGATGGCTAAAGAATGTATGTTTGTTTTTGCTTTGTTTGCGCCCTTTACTATGCTTTCTTTTGCTTTGGATAATTATTTAAGAATTTGCGGAAAAACTGCTTATAGTATGGTAATGAATGTGATTATAGCATTAAGCAATATAGTGCTTGATTATATTTTTATAGTCGAGTTGGGTTGGGGCTTATTTTCAGCTGCTCTTGCAACTTGTTTGGGGCTTGTTTTAGGTGGTATTTTTGGAATTTTTCCTTTCTTGTTTCAAAATTTAGAGCTTAAAATTTCAAGCCTATACATGAATTTAAAAATTTTTAAAAATATTCTTTATAACGGAAGCAGTGAGTTTTTTGGCAATATTTCAGGATCTTTATATAGTATTTTTGCAAATTTTGTTTTATTAAAAATTTCTGATACTCAAGCCGTGGCAGCCTTTTCTATAGTTTTATATATTGATAGTTTTATTATAATGCTTATTATTGCTATGGGTGATGCAATGCAGCCTGCGCTTAGTTACAACTATGCTAAAAAAGATTTTTCAAGAATCAAAGCTATTGTAAAAGTGGTATTTTTTGCAGGGGGATTTTTATCTTTATTCTCTATAGTTCTTATATTGATATTTGGAGAAAATTTAATCACGCTTTTTACAAAAGAAAACAATCAAGAATTTAAAACTTTTGCTTATACAGCTTTGATGCTTTTTGCTTTTAATTATTTTTTTGCATGGTTTAATGTTCTAAGTGGTTCTTTTTTGACAGCTTTTAATAAGGCAAGCTTTTCTTTGGTTTTAAGTTTGGCGCAAAATTTATTTATACCTTTGTTTTTTCTTTTGTTTTTATCTTGTTTTATGGGTTTAAATGGAGTATGGCTAAGTCCATTTTTTGCTGAATTTTGTGTTTTGATTTTAGCTTGGATTTTTCTTAAAAGAATTTTTAAAGATCTATTTTTATAGGAGATAGATCTTTTTTAAATTTTATCAAAGGAGCTTTTTTATAATTTTTAGAATTTATATCCTATACCAGTTAGGACAATTTGATAGGTTTCATCATAAAATCCTATATCGCTATTTCTTTTTTCTATGCCATAATTTGCAAAACCATAAAGTCCGTTATAACCCAAAAATTGATTTTTAACAACTTTTAAATTAAGCTTAACTATATTACCATCTTGTTTTTTGTGGAAGATAGGATCAGTTCCTACTGCTTCATATTTGCTAAGATTTAAATTTGGAGTGAAGATGTAATCATTAGCAAAAGCCAAATTTGTTCCTATACTAAAACCATATCTTGAATAGCTTTGAGCTTTTCCGTCTGCATCATTGTAATCATAATTTAGTCCTAGGTTTAATAAGCTATAATTATAGTTTAATTCAATTTCGTGATAATATCCCTCCCTTTTTAAAGAGCTTTGTGCAATAGTGTCTTTATCATATTTGTTTTTGCTAAATAAATATGAAGTGGTAAATTTCCCAAAATCACTTTCATAAAGTTGAGAGATTTTAAAACCATATCTATCAACATCAGTTTCTTCTCTATTTCCTATTACATAAGGATTTGCATAAGCTTTTTCTCTTAAAGAGGAAATTACAGAAAAAGAAGTGCTAAAACGCTCTAAATAAGCTCTTTCGTAGCCTAAAGCTATACCGCTGATATCTCTTCCATTGTAGTTTTTAATAAAAATTCTATCATTATCTATAAGATTACCATAGTAAAGTTCTGCACCGATAAAAGGAATGAAAGAGGAGTCTGAATTATCAGCATTGTGACTGCTTAGATAATCGCTGTTTGCCAAGGTTGAAATATTACTTTTAATATCCCTTGCACCCACACCTATGCTTAAATTTCCACTAAAACCTTCTTGAAATTCTACAGCCGTAGCTGATTGGGTTAAAATGGAGGCTAAAACACAGGAAAATAAATATTTTTTCAAATGTTCTCCTTGAAATGTTTGTTGTTTGTAATTAAATTACATTTATAATTGTAACTAATATTACATTAAATATTTATAAAAAAATTAAGTTTTATAATTTAAGTTTTTTTAGATAGAATTTTTAGAATTAATTTATATTTATAAGGAAATTTAGTGCAGCAAGAGTATTATGACTTGGATTTAGAACGAGCTATTTTAAGCAGTTGTATCATGAGTGAAGAAGCTTATGCTAGTATAGCAGGTGATATTAGCCCAAAAGATTTTAGTCTTAAAGCTCACCAAGATATTTTTAAAGCGGTTATAGCTTGTAGTAATAACAAAGAGCCCATTTCTGTAAGTTTTTTAAGAAAACATAAAAAAATAGATGAGCAAATTTTAGCAGAAATTCTTGCCACTCCTTCTATGATAGATTTGCCTGCTTATGTAAATGAACTTCACGAAAAGTCCGTAAAAAGACAACTCTTGAGTTTTGCACATCTTTTGCCAACTCGTATCAATGAAGATCGTGCTGTAAGTGAAATCGCAGATGAAATTGGTAAAGAAATTTTTAGCATTACAAATCGTGTGAATTCTAGAGATATTAAAGATGTTGATATGGTAATATCAGAACTTTTTGAAGAATTTAAAAAGCAAAAAACTTTAGAAAATAAAGGTATTATAGGGCTTGATACAGGTTTTGAAGGTCTAAATAAAATGACAAAAGGCTTTAAAGGGGGTGAACTTATAATAATCGCCGCGCGTCCAGGTATGGGAAAGACAACTCTTTGTTTAAATTTCATTGATAAGGTTTTAAGACAAAAAAAAGGCGTGGCTTTATTTTCTCTTGAAATGCCTGCAACTCAAATCATGCAAAGAATGCTATCTTCTAAAACTTCTATTCCTTTGCAAAAAATTTTAACTGCAGATTTAAACGATGATGAATGGGAGCGTTTAGGAGATGCTTGCAATGATTATAGTCAAAAGAAATTATATATTTACGATAGTGGTTATGCAACTATTGCTGATGTAAGGGCTATTTTAAGGCGTTTAAAATCTCAAGATGAAAGTATAGGACTTTGTGTGATTGACTATATAGGGCTTATGATGAGTAATTCAAATTTTAATGATAGACATTTGCAAGTTAGTGAAATTTCAAGAGGACTTAAGCTTTTGGCTAGGGAGCTTGATATACCTATTATTGCACTTTCACAACTTAATCGTGGCTTAGAGCAAAGGGCAAATAAGCGTCCTTTGATGAGTGATTTGCGAGAAAGTGGAGCTATAGAGCAAGATGCGGATGCTATTTTGTTTGTATATCGTGATGAGGTTTATAGAGAACAAGAAGAAAAAGAAAGAGAGAATAAAGCTAAAGCTGAAGGCAAAGCTTATCAAAGGCTTTTTATACCAAATCCTATGCAAGAAAATGCTGAAATTATTGTTGGAAAAAATAGAAATGGACCTGTTGGAACTATAGAAGTTGTATTTTTAAAAGAAAAATCTTGTTTTGTAGATAAACCTATAGGCTATGAAACTACTGAATTTACAGGCTAGCTTTAATAAAATAAGTTTTTAATATTTTAAAGTTATTTTTTACGACACAACCTGTCGCAAGGGTGTTTTATACTTTCTTTGTTATTTTAAAACAAGGAGAGAAAATGTTAAAACAAATCGCATTTGGTAGTATAGCTCTTACAGCTACAGGATATGGCATAAAAAAATTATACGAAAAATTATCCAAGCCAGAAAGAAAATTTGATACACATGCTATTGTTCCAAGCTGTAAAGATATGATCAATACCGAAGAATACAAACTCAAAAGAGAGCTTGAAATCGAACAAAAGAAAAATCAAATTCAAGAATTTCTTTGCGAATGTATGGAGTGTTATAGCGGCTTTTCAAAATATTTTAATTCTAAGGAATTTTTAGAATTTGAGCAAAATTTTACCTCTAAAAATAATCATAAAACAGAATTTCTTTTGTCGTCTTATAAAGATCAAATGATAAAAGTAATCGACTATGCTAAAAAATTTGAATGCTTAAGTGCTTTTTTGGAAACACAAAGCGAAAAAAATGACTTAGCGGTTGTAAAAATGATAAGCGAAAGCATGGAGAGAAAAACACAGAGATTTTATCTGCAAACAAAATTTTAAACTTTTCCTCAGTATATTTTTCCTTCTATGTGGAGTTCTCCTATGTGGAATAAACAATGGGAATAATGCTTGGAATTTTAAGCCTTATAGCTGGCTTTGTTGCCATAGTGTTGATGTGTAGTTTGTATTTTATAGCGTTTATGGTTTTTGTTGGCATAGCGATACTTATTTTTTTTCTATGCAACCTTATCCTTATAATATAATATTTTGCGCTATATATTTAATCACAATTTTAGCGCTAGTGCTATGGCGTAAAACTTAAAAATTTCACTTCTCCCTTGACGGGGGGGGGGATTTGATAAAATACAAAGTTAAAAATTTTAAAAACAAGGAGAAAATATGGCCTACAGATATGATAAAGATTTAGAATTCTTAAAAGAATTAAGCAGTCCAGAACTCGATGAGCTTGTAAAAATTTTAACCCATGATAAAGACGGGAAAGTTCGTTTTACTGAAGAGTTAACCAATAATGATCTTTATAAAAAACATTATCCAGATCATAAAGAATATATCGAACTCATTTTAGAAGAATTTCAAAAATTTGGAGGAAATAGTATTCTTAATATATTTCGAGGTGGTGGAGTTTTATATAATGAAATTCTACGCGATGTTGCAAAAAATTTGATGTAAAATTTGATGAAAATGAAAGCACAAACTCCATAGAAACATCACTTTTATGCAAATTAATAGAAGAAGAGTTAAAAAATTCTCAAGATGAAAATACATTAAGAGAACTTGTAAATATTTTCGAACTTGGCATTTCTAATATTAATAAACAAACAGTTGTAATGGGATTGCAATCTCTTATTAAAATAGGTGGATTTAAAAGCTATCAAATTGCAGTAATAGTTGCAAATCAAGTTATGAAAGTTTTACTAGGAAGAGGTTTATCTCTTGCGGCAAATGCAACACTTACAAGAGCTTTAAGTCTTTTTTCTGGTCCGGTAGGTTGGACAATTATGACCACATGGACTGCATTGGATTTAGCTAGCCCAGCCTATAGGGTTACTATACCAGCAGTACTTCAAATTATAATTTTAAGACTAAAACACAATACAAAAACTAAACACAAGGAAATGCATTAATGGAAAATATTTGCCAATTTATCATAGAAAATATTGATAAAAATTCATTAAATACAAAAAAAATAAAACTTGTTTTCAATATGCAAGAGCAAGAAATTACAACAATTTCGAAGATATTTAAGGTATCTTCGGAACACATTATTGCTTTTTATGATACCTCAACATCCTTTAATTATTTTAGCAAAACTACCGGAATATGTTTTACTGGCAAAGAAGTTATCTTTAAAAGAAAAGAAGATGAAGTTTTAATGAAAATCAACTATGAAGATTTCAAAGAGGCAAATAAATCCTTACCTGAAAAAACAACAACTCTTCAAGACATCAAATTTCCCATATCTTTTCATAATCTTGGAACATCTTATCTTTCATTTGATGATTTCAAAAAGAAAAACTACATAGAAGAAAATGATGAGCTTATAATAAATTTTTTACACATCTTAACTTCAAAAAATAACATAGAAAGTTTTAAAAATGAAAGTATGTTTCCACAAGCCTTAGAAAAAACAAACGAAAGTATTAAAGAAAACTATATAAAAGTTATTATTAAAATAATATTAGATCAATACGGTTTTTTAGATGAAAAAAGATCAATCAAAATTTTTGCTCTAATGAATAAAATTAATGTTGCTTCAGAAACAAGGTATAAAATACAAGATTTTTTACATAATAAACATTCTAGTTTTGAAGATTTGCTAAACATCATAAAACAAGAATCTAGATTTATGCAATTCAAATATATTTTAATTTCACTAATAAAAGACTTAATTGATATAGATTTTGAAGATAATAAAATTTATAATTTTTTGTATGAAAACAAAGACATTTTTAAAATCAAAGACCTTAAAGAAATCTATTGGATAAAAGAAATCATTAAAAAAGAATATCAAATAATATTAGACGATAATAAAGAAATTCAGCAAATTTTTAACTTTATATCCGAAACAGCTACAAAAAATAATATATCATTAAACGGTTTATATCTTTCAGGAATGACAATTGGCATGTCTGTATCAATTATGGAGTTACTAGGATTTGGGGAATTAATAAAATTACCACTAATTGATTCTTCAAAAAAATATCACAATAAAAACAAACAACAATTACGTCTTTTTATTATTCAAGAAATTCTCAAAGAAAATCAAAAAACAATTACCCAAATTATTGATATCATCAATAATTTAATTGAGCAATGTAATACAAATACACAAAATTTACAAGAATTAATAAAATTATTAAAATTGGCTTCAAAAAATAATGAAACTTTTAAAGAAAGGGAAAAACTTTTATATTGCCCAGAAACGCTTTCATTGATAACAATAAATAATCATCTAAAAGAAGATGATATTCAATTTATAGAACAATACTATACCTATAATCAAAATACTCATGAGTATGAGCGCAATGACAATCTTTCTTCGTCAGATTTAGAAAAACTTTCAAATTTTTTTAAATTAAAAAATCTATAAGGATAATTTTATGGATAAAATACAAGAAAACACCAAAATAGAAAAGGCTATATTAGCCGAAAAACAACAAATCTTTTTAATACAAAATAAATTATCCGAAATTGAAAAAAATATCAAAGAACAATGTTTAACCATAGAACAGATTCAAAATAGTATCACAGAAAAAAATCAAAATTTGAGCAATATAGAATATAAGGAAAATCAATCAATCGATTCATTGGAAAATTTTTTTAACACTTATAGCAATTGGGAAACATATTGTCAAGAAATTGAAAAATATTTAAACTTAAAAAAAATAAACTCAAATGAAGATTCTTTAAAATTTTTGACCACTTATTCAAATTTATCAGATGTTAAAAAAAGAATTGAAGATGAATTTACCCATAGAAATGCAGAGTGCGATAAGTATGATTATTTAATAGCAATAACATGTGGAGCAATAGCTGGCATTATGGACATTTTTTTAGTTGGAAATCCTAAAGATAGCTATCTAGGAAAAAAGGTAGATAAGACGGTAGAAAAAATGACTCAAAAATTTGCACAATTATGTGGTTGGGATAAGCAAAAAGCATTAGACAAAAACAAAGATTTAACTAAAAGTGTTATAGCGTTTTTGGAAAACAAATTTAAAATTAATTATGATCAAACTACTACAAACGGAAGAAATGGAACAAATGGAAAAGTAGATAATTTAAGTATGAAAAATCATCATTTAAAAAGCATAGGTCACTCTCCAGATATTTTCGGGTTATTTGTATCTATAGTAAATCAATTTACCAATACTTCAACTTTTGTCAGCAACGGAAAAATCATAACCATAGATACAAATACTTTTGAATTACAAGGGGGAAATTTTATTGCTAAAATATTTTGTGGATTTTTTAATTGGTTTGGACATTTAGCATCTGATTGGTGTGGATCTAGTGGAGGAAAGGAAAGAGGTGCAGGCATTCCTATGCCTTTTTATAATTTATTTTTACTTTGTGATTTTGGAAATTTTGGACAACATAGACAAACACTAGCACAAATTGCAACCCAAGTTTTTGAACAAGGATATGATCTTAGGCATGGAGTTACTATGTCTATTCCTGTTATGATTAATGAAATGCTAATTCGTTTTATGTATATAATAAAAGCTAAATTTTACCACAAAAAAGAATGGAAAGAATGTATACCAAAAGATGACATACCTGAATTAAATAAAATGCTTTTAATAGGATCTGGTACTTTTTTATTAATTGATACTGGTGGTGCATGGATAAAAAGTAAAAATCCTATAACAAATCCGGTAGTTTTCCTTTCTGAAATCAATTTAATTAATGTTATAAGATTTAGCACTTTAATTCTTAAAGAAATTTATATATTATATAATAATGGAAAAATAGATAATAAAAAATTAGAAAAATATCTAGATGACACTTGTAAAATTTTATTAATTGAAGCTCATAATAAATCTAAGCCTTTTAAAGAAATCCTAAAATAAGGCAAAGCATGAACCACCTTTTAATCCTTTATAATCCCTACTATCAAGAAGATGTCATCAAGCAACATTTAAGCATTTTACAAGAAAAATCCCAAGTTGCCTTTGGCAAAATCAAATCAAAACTCAACGATCAAGAAAAGCAAAATTTCTTAGAAGAAATTTACCAAAGTACAAATGAAGAAAATTTCTTGCAACTTTTTTAAGCGATTATGCTAATTTATTTGTCGCTAAGGTGGTAAAAATTTCTAAAAATGTCGATGAAAGTTTGATTCCTAGTTATTATAAAGAAAAAAATTTAGAAGTGGAAGACTTTTTTATCATCAGTGATTTAAGAGAATTAGTCAGGGAAGATTTTAGTCTTTTAAGAGATAAATTTTTAGCCAATTTCATCACCCCAAACGATCACACCTATGCCATTTATGGCAATAATTACACCTATCCTTTGCCTGTGAGATTAAAAGAAGAGTGTTCTTATTTTTTAGGAGATGAAAAGCATTATCTAAGCGTGTATAAAAGCAAAGAATACCTAGCCATGCAAGAAAATTTCATACGCTTTGTTTTTGGCAAAAGGATTTTTTATCTCTTGCACCCTGATAGCATAAGCAATATCATTCATGCAGAATTAGAGCTTTTACAAAGCGAAAACGATCTTTTAAATGATTTTACAAGCATTATAGTCAAATACTCCGAAACCTTAGAATATGAAATTTACGCTTTTGCCAAAAAAGTTCTTTTAAAAGCTTGTATGAAAGATCCTAGCCTTTATGATTTAGCTTATAATGTCCAAGGCAAATCTTTTATACTTAAAGATTTTTTTACCCAAAAGCCTAATCTTGGAAGTATTAAATTTCTACTCAGACATGAAAATATCCAATATCATTTAGGAAAAAGTTTAACTCAATTTATCAATTATCCTTTTTCAAAAAGTCTTACTCTCATTCAAGAAATCCGTAATGAAGCCGTTCATGCAAAAGCCCCAAGTTTAAATGAAGTCAAAAAACTTAGAAATGAAATTTTAGGCATAGAAGGTGTAAGCTTGTTAAAAAGCATTTTAACCCACAAGGAAATTTCATGAAAGAATACGACAAATTAAGCATACGCTTGGTGCAGATTTTATCAAAATTTAACAATGGAGAAAGTCTAAGTGCCCAAGAGCTTGCGCAAGAGTTTAATGTCGATACAAGAACCATACAAAGAGATCTTAACGAAAGACTTACTTTTATGCCTATTAAAAAAGAAAATGGAAGATATGTTTTAGAAAGCTTTGCTTTGGGAAAATTAAGCTTTAAAGATATACAGAATTTCGCCACCTTAAGTGGCATTGCTGAGCTTTATCCAAAACTCGATCAAGGCTTTATAGTTGATCTTTTAAGCCATAGGGTAAATAAAGTTTTGATGGTAAAAAATGAAGGTTTTCAAAAGGTGGATTATGAGCTTTTTAAAGATCTTAGTGTGGCTATACTCAAACACAATGTATTAAATTTTTTCTATAAGGAAAAAGAACGCCAAATCAAACCTTGCAAACTCGTAAATTACAAGGGAATTTGGTATCTTTTAGGGGATGAAAACGATAAATTAAAACATTTTAATTTAGATAAAATTTCAAAACTTCGCACTAAAAATGAAAATTTTATTCCCAGTGAAAAACTTGAGGAACAAATCCAAAATGATCCTAATATCTGGCTTGGAGAAAGCAAAGAAGTGATTTTAAAACTTGATAAAAATGCTAAGGAATATTTTTTTAGAAAAGAAATACTAAGCAATTATCAAATCATTGATAAAGATGAAACAAGCTATACTTTAAGCACTCAAGTTTCCTATGAAGATGAAATTTTACATCTTGGTTAAACAGTGGATTCCTTATATAAAAATTCTAGCTCCTATAGAACTGAAAATACGGCTAGAAGATATTTTAAAAAGTTATTTAAACAATCTATCTAAATAAAATTTATTTTAAATCCTTAACTGGTTGCGAAGGGGAGATTTGAACTCCCGACCTTCGGGTTATGAGCCCGACGAGCTAACCACTGCTCTACTTCGCGGCATATAAGATACTTTGAAATATAAAATAAGAAGTGGATGGGGTAAAGGGATTCGAACCCCTGAATGACAGGACCAAAACCTGTTGCCTTACCGCTTGGCGATACCCCAATAAATATTTTTTAAAAGTGTGATTATAATGAATTTTAATTTATTTGTCAAGCAATTTAAGTTATAATTTTAAAAATTTTAAGGAAATAAAAATGAAATTTGTTAGCGTAGAACAAGCGATTAAGGATTTACAAGCAGGAAAAATGCTTGTTATGGTAGATGCAGAAGATAGAGAAAATGAAGGCGATTTAATCTTTCCTGCGCAATTTAGCACTCAAGAAAAAGTAAATTTCATGATAAAAGAAGCTCGTGGTGTGGTTTGTGTAGCCTTAGATGAAACTTTGGCAAAAAAATTTGAACTTCCTTTAATGGTGCCTAAAAATACTTCAAACCACGAAACTGCTTTTACTATAACCGTAGATGCAAAAGATGCTACAACGGGAGTTAGCGCCTATGAAAGAAATATGACTATACAAATTTTTGCCGATGATAATGCTAAGGCGAGTGATTTTGTAAGACCAGGGCATATCAATCCTTTAATCGCAAAAAAAGGTGGGGTTTTAGAACGCACAGGTCATACAGAAGGCACGGTTGATCTTTGTAAATTAGCAGGATTAAAAGGTGCTTGTGTGATTTGTGAAATTGTAAAAGATAATGGAGATATGGCAAGAAGAGAAGATCTAGAAATTTTTTGCCAAAAACATGATTTAAATATGATAGCCGTAAGCGATCTTATAGAATATCGCCTAAAACATGAAAGCCTTATTAAGCTTGAAGAAAAAAGTCAAAGTGTTTTAGCAGGCTTTAAAGCAGAAAAATTTATCTTTAGTGATCATAATCAAACCCAACACATAGCTTTTTGCTTTAAAGATATCAAAAAATGTGAAAATGTTAAATTTCATATCAGTGGTAGTGATTTTGAGCTTTTAACTTCAGATAAATTTTCAAAACTTTTAGAGCAAATCAAATTTCTTAGTGAAAATGGTGGCGTTATAGTTTTCATGCAAGGAGAAAAATCCAGTACTACTCAATACAAAAACTATGGTATAGGAGCACAGATTTTAAGATATTTTGGTATAGAAGAAATTAAACTTTTATCTCAAAGTTGTGATAAAGACTATATAGGTTTAGAAGGTTTTGGTTTAAATCTTAAAGCTTGTAATTTTAACTAAAAAGGAAAAAAATGACTTTAAAAGAACAAATTTTAAACGATATCAAAGAGGCAATGAAACAAAAAGATGATTTTAAAAGAGATAGTTTAAGAACTCTAAATGCAGCTTTTAAGCAAATAGAAGTGGATGAAAGAATAGAGTTGGATAATGAAAGAATTTATAAAATCATTGCAAGTGAAATCAAAAAACGCAAAGACGCAATCGAACTTTATCTTAAGGCAAATCGTGAAGATTTAGCACAAAAAGAACAAAATGAAATAAGTCTTTTTGAAATTTATCTGCCTAAACAACTAAGTGATGAGGAGTTAACTTTAGCCTTAAAACAACTTATAGAAGAATTGGGCGTAAGTTCACTAAAAGAACAAGGTTTGGTAATGAAAGAAGCTAAAATAAAATTAGGTGCGAGTGTTGATGGCAAAAGACTTAATTTAGCACTTAAAGAGCTTTTACAATAATTTTTTGGAGTGTTATTATGAAAGAGTTAAGCGGTTCGGCAATGATTTGCGAGGCTTTAAAAGAAGAAAATGTTAAAATTGTTTTTGGTTATCCTGGAGGCGCTGCGCTTAATATTTATGATGAAATTTACAATCAAAAGTATTTTAAACATATTTTAGTGCGTCATGAACAAGCGGCTTTGCATGCTGCTGATGCTTACGCAAGAATGAGCGGAGAAGTGGGCGTAGCTATAGTTACAAGCGGACCAGGTTTTACAAATACTATTACAGGTCTAGCTACGGCTTATAGCGATTCTATCCCTTTGGTGTTGATTTCAGGGCAGGTGGCAAATTCTCTTATTGGTACAGATGCTTTTCAAGAAATTGATGCAGTAGGCATTTCAAGACCTTGTGTAAAGCATAATTATTTAGTTACTTGTATAGAAGAGTTTCCACGCATTTTAAAAGAGGCTTTTTATATAGCAAGAAGTGGTAGACCTGGGCCTGTGCATATAGATGTGCCAAAAGACGTAAGTGCAACTTTGGGACTTTGGGAATACTCTAAAGAAATTTCCATGAAGACTTATAAGCCCGTTTATAAGGGTAACTCAAAGCAAATTAAAAAATTTGCAGAGCTTTTAAAAGAAGCAAAAAGACCTTTGTTTTACTTAGGTGGAGGTTGCATCAGTTCTAATGCAAGCGAGCAAATCAGAGAGCTTATAAAATTTACAAAAATTCCAGCAGTTGAAACTTTGATGGCGCTTGGAACTTTAAGAAGTGATGATGTTTTTAATCTTAAAATGGCAGGCATGCATGGAAGCTATGCTGCTAATATGGCTTTAAGTGAGTGTGATTTGCTTGTGAGTGTAGGAGCGAGATTTGATGATAGGATTACAGGAAAAACAAGTGAATTTGCTAAACATGCGACTATAGTTCATGTTGATATTGATCCCAGTTCTATTTCAAAGATTATCAATGCGCATTATCCTATAGTAGGAGATATTAAAGAAGTTCTTAAAGAGCTTTTAGAAGAGCTTAAAAAGGAAAATTTCAACACAACTTTTAAAGAATGGCATGAAACTTTAAAGCGTTATAATGAACTTTATCCGCTTTCTTATGAAGATAGCAATGAGATTTTAAAACCGCAATGGGTGATTGAAGAATGTGCGAAAATGGCTCCAGATGCAAGGATTATTACCGATGTGGGTCAGCATCAAATGTGGGTGGCACAGTTTTATCCTTTTAATTATCCAAGACAACTTGCAACAAGTGGAGGGCAAGGAACTATGGGATATTCTTTACCTGCTGCTTTGGGTGCAAAGCTTGCTGTGGGTGAAGAAGTGGTGATTAATTTCGTAGGCGATGGATCGGTTTTAATGAATATCCAAGAGCTTATGACTGCCTATGAGTATGGTATAAAAACTATAAATATTATTTTAAATAATGCCTTTTTAGGTATGGTAAGACAATGGCAAAGTATGTTTTATAAAGAGCATTTTTCACAAACTGATTTAAGCACTCAGCCTGATTTTATCAAAATAGCCCAAGGTTTTGGTTGTGAAGGTTATGAAATTTCAAACAAAGAAGAATTCATTCAAGCTTTTAGCCAAGCTTTAAAAAGTGATAAAACCTCTCTTTTAAATGTAAAAATTGATCGCTTTGAAGATGTTTTACCTATGGTGCCTGCAGGAGGTGCGATTTATAATATGATTTTACCAAAGGCAAAGGATAGACAATGAGAAGGGTTTTATCGGTAATTGTTTTAAATGAGCATGGGGTTTTATCTCGTATAGTAGGACTTTTTTCAGGAAGAGGTTATAATATTGACTCGCTTACAGTAGCACCTTTGGAAAATAAAGAATTTTCTCGTATTAATATAGTCACCTCAGGAAATGAAAGAACTTTTGAGCAGATAGTCAAACAACTTCATAAGCTCATTCCTACTTATAAAGTGATAGAAAGTGAAGAATTTATTGACAAAGAAATGGCTTTAGTGAAAATTCCTTTAAATGAAAATTTAGGTGGACTTGATGCCGTTTTGAAAGCTTATAATGGTACTATTGCAAATAGCAATGAAAATTTTTTGTTTTTAATGGTTGCTGATGATGCAAATCGCATTGATAATTTTTTAAAAACAATTAAAAAATACAATCCTAGTGATATAGTTCGCAGTGGATCTGTTTTGATGGAGATTAAATGAAATTAAGTGAAATAGCAGAATTTTTAAGCTTGGAATATAAAGGCGAGGATATAGAAATCAGTGCTTTAAATTCTTTATTGAAAGCAAATTTTACAGAGCTTACTTATTGTGATGGTGAGAAAAATACCAAAGATATACCTCACACAGGAGCTGCTGCTATTTTAGTATCTAAAGAATATGAAAATTTAGTACCTAAAGATACTAAAGCTTTGATTACTCAAAGTCCACATTTGAGTTTTGCTTTTTTAAGCAAGCTTTTTGCTAAACCTTTGATAAGCACAGCTAAAGAAAAAGTACAAAATATCGCAAAAAGCGCAAGAATCATGCCTAATGTTTATATAGGTGATAATGTAAATATCGGTGAAAATGTAATCATTATGGCGGGAGCTTATATAGGCGATAATGTCAGCATTGGTGATGAGAGTATTATCCATCCTAATGTAGTGATTTATAATGATACTAAAATCGGTAAAAAATGTCATTTGCTTGCCAATTGTGTAATAGGAAGCGATGGCTTTGGTTATGCGCACAATAAAAACGGCGAACATTATAAAATTTATCATAATGGCAATGTGGTTTTAGAAGATTTTGTAGAAGTGGGGGCTTGTACAACTATAGATAGAGCAGTTTTTGATAGTACTATTATCAAAGCAGGTAC
The DNA here is from genome assembly GCF_045277125.1 of Campylobacter sp. CFSAN122748. Classification (NCBI taxonomy): domain Bacteria; kingdom Pseudomonadati; phylum Campylobacterota; class Epsilonproteobacteria; order Campylobacterales; family Campylobacteraceae; genus Campylobacter; species Campylobacter sp. CFSAN122748. The sequence goes on from NZ_CP116953.1 coordinate 570,595, forward strand.
TAAGGTAGACAATCTAGTTCAAATCGGACATAATTGCAATATAGGTCAAAATTGTATCATTGTGGCACAAACTGGAATTTCAGGTTCAAGTGAGTTAGGACGCAATGTTATTATGGGTGGTCAAAGTGCAACGAGTGGACATTTAAAAATAGGCGATTTTAGTACTATAGCTGCAAGAGGCGGTGTGAGTAAAAATTTAGAAGGCGGGCGTGTTTATGGAGGTTTTCCTATCATGCTTCAAAAAGATTGGCTAAAACTTCAAGCTAAAATAGCAATAAATTTTAAAGAAAAATCACAAGATTAACATCGCATCGCCATAAGAGTAAAAGCGATATTTTTCTTTTATGGCGAGTTCATAAAGTTTTAAACACTGTTCTCTACCGATAAAAGCTGAAACTAGCATGATAAGAGTAGATTTTGGTAAATGAAAATTGGTTAAAAGATGATTTTGTCTTATAGGTGGATTTTGTGGGTGTAAAAAAAGATCACAAAAACCATTTTTTGTTTTAGTTCTTGTATAATATTCTATGGTTCTTGTTACCGTTGTTCCTACGCCTAAAATAGCTTGTTTAGAATCTATAATTTCACATGCTTGCTGCGGAATATTAAAAAATTCGCTATGCATTTTATGCTCTTGTATATTTTCACATTCCACGCTTTTAAAGGTTCCAGCTCCTACATGCAAGGTTAAATGATAAATTTCGTGTTTTTTTCTTAAATTTTCAAGCATAGTCTCACTAAAATGTAAACTTGCAGTCGGAGCAGCCACTGCGCCTAAATTTTTTGCAAAGATACTTTGATAATCTTTCAAATCACTTTTTTCATCCTCCCTTTTAATATAAGGAGGCAAGGGTATATGTCCTATCTTGTCAAGCAGGTTGTAAAGATTTGAGGTGTCTAAGGTTTTATCATTTTGAAAAAATTGAACTTTTCGAAGACCATCATTTAAAAGTTCTACAACGCGTACTTTTAAATCATCTTTAAAATATAAGATTTCATCTTTTTTAATGCGCCCTTTAATTTGAGCTAGAAAAAGCGGATTGTGAGAATTTAAAAAAGGTTGATGCAAGAAAAGCTCTATTTTTCCTCCGCTTGCTTTATTGCCATAAATTCTTGCTTTAATAACTTTGGTATCATTGAAAAAAATCGCGCAGTTGGGTAAAAAGTCTTGTAAATTTTTAAAAGTAGTATGAAAAATTTCTTTGTTTTTGCGATCAAAAACCAAAAGCCTAGCATCTTCTTTTGGATTTGTAGGATAGTTGGCTATGAGTTCATTAGCTAGAGTGTAATCATAGCTTGAAAGAAGTAAGTCTTTATTCATCGCTTTCTTTATCTTTTGGAGCAGGATTTACCTTTTGAACAATTAAAATAGAAAGTCCATAAAGTCCGCAAAGTGGTCCTGCCATTAAAAATTGAGATAAAACATCAGGTGGAGTCATAAAGGCTGAAAAAACAAAAATAACTAAAACAGCTATGCGAAAATGGCGTTTTAAAAAACTATCATCTATAAGTCCGATTTTAGCAAAGAAAAAGGCAATTACAGGCATTTCAAAAGCTAAGCCAAAAGCCACAACAACTTTGGTAAAAAAATCTACATAAGTTCCTATGGTAATCACAGGATTAAAATCTTCATTTAAACCAAAATTAATCAAAAATTTAAAAGCCAAAGGCACTACAACAAAATAGCAAAAACAAGCCCCAAAGGCAAACATAATGCTTGCAAAGCTAACAAAAGGCACTACAAGGCGTTTTTCATTATCATAAAGTCCTGGAGCTACAAATTTCCAAAATTGCCAAAAAATTACAGGTAGAGAAAAGATAAAGGCTGCAAAAAAACTAACCTTCATTGCGGTAAATAAGGCTTCTTGTACTTCAATTACATTCACATGTTTGGCTACTTCGGGTAAAACAGCTATAAGTGGAGCTTTTAGAATATCTAAGATATAGCTACGCAAGGCAAAACATACAATAAACATAACTACAATGCAAGCAACGCTTATAAAAAGGCGTTTTCTAAGTTCTATTAAATGAGGTCTTAATTCTTCAAACATTTATTTTTCCGTTTTATCTTGTGTTTCTAATCTGGTAAGATTTGGTTTTTCTTCTGTATTTAAATTTTGTTCGCTAAGGTTATTTTTTACTTTATCATCTCTGCTATCAAAGGTTAAATCTACCTTTGTTTTATCTAAAATATCTCTCTTAAGGTCATCAAATTCTTCAAAGCTGAGTTTTTTGCGTATATTTTCATTAGTGCTTGAAAATTCATCTTTGTATTTCTTAGCTTCTTCTTTTAAGTCATTGATGCGTATTTCTTTTTCTATGCTTGATTTTGCATCATCTATGTTGCGTTTTACAGCCTTTAGAATTTTTGCTATTTGTACTATAGCTTCTGGAAGTTTATCAGGTCCTAAGACTAAAATCGCTACAACTAAAATAACTATAATTTCACCAAAACTCATTAATCATTACTCTTTGATTTGATATTTTAAATAAATATTTTACTTAAAAAACTTAAATTTAAGATGAGAGATATAAAGTAAGTTCATCGCTAATGAGAAAATTAGGATTAAAATATCTTTTATTTTTGTAAAAAAGTTTTTTTTCTTTTAATAATATATTTATTTTGTCTTTTTGCCATTGATTGAGTTTTGTTTCATCAATCCCTACTATACTTCTAAGTCCTAAAAATAGGTGCTCTAAATTCAAGTCTTTGGAACTTAGTTGCTCTATAGATCTAAAAGTAGGATTTTCTATGTAATTTTTTAAATTTTTTGCTGTATAAAAACGCTTATTTTCATAAAATCCTACTGCACTTAATCCACAAGCTAGGTAGTTTTTTCCTTGCCAATAAGCAAGATTATGTTTGCAAATTTGGGCTTTGGTTTTTGAAAAATTACTGATTTCATATTGAAAAAAGTCAAGCTCTAGAAGTTGTTTGATGAAAAATTTCATTAAATTAGGAGCATTTTTTTTGAAATGTTCTTTTTTAGCAAAGGCTGTGTTTGATTCTATGGTTAAATTATAAGCACTAAGGTGTGTGATTAAATCCTTGATTTGTTTTAAGTGTAAGAGTTCAAATTCAAGCATTTTTTTATTGTCTAATTTTGTATCATAAATAAGATCTAAATTGATATTTTTAAAACCTACTTTATTTGCGTTTTCTAATGTTTTGATAATCATTTCTTGATTGTGAATTCTTCCAAGAAAGTGAAGTTTTTTAGGATGAAAACTTTGAGCTCCAAAAGAAATGCGATTAACTCCTAGATTTTTCATATTTTTAAGCCAATTTAATGTTGCTGAGTTGGGATTAACTTCGCATGAAATTTCTACATTTTTATCTAGTAAGGGATATAAAATTTTAAAAATATCTTCATAATTATACGCATCGACACAACTTGGTGTTCCTCCGCCTATGAATAAGGTTTTAATTTGATTTGATTGAATGTTAAATTGTTTTAATTGAAAAACAATATCTTCTTTTAAAGCCTGAAAATAAGCTTTTTCATAATCATTTTTTTTCAAACTTGTAAAAGCGCAATAATTACATTTGCTTTCACAAAATGGAATATGGATATAAAAATGCATAAAAACCCTAGAATATTTTATTAAATTTTTAATGTATTTTAATAAAAATTTGATTTGATTTAGGTTAAAATTATATTCTTGAGATTTAAGGAAAAATATTGTGGAAAACGAGAAAAATTATAGACCAAATGTTGCAGCTATTGTTTTATCAAGTTCTTATCCTTTTGAGTGTAAGATTTTTGTAGCTAAAAGAAGTGATATGGATAATATTTGGCAATTTCCACAAGGAGGTATTGATAAAGGTGAAAGTGTCAAAAACGCTTTATTTAGAGAACTAAAAGAAGAAATAGGCACTGATGAGGTTGAAATCATTGCTGAGTATCCAGAATGGTTGAGTTATGATTTTCCGAGTAAAATTGTTAAAAAAATGTATCCTTATGATGGGCAGATTCAAAAATATTTTTTAGTGCGTTTAAAGCACGGTGCTACAATCAATATCAATACCAAGCATCCTGAATTTGATGATTATCAATTTGTGAGTGTTAAACAAATTTTTGAAATGATTAATCATTTCAAAAAAAATATTTATGTTAGAGTGATCAAATATTTTGAAGAGAAAGGTTATATCTAAAATGCTTATAGTTCAAAAATATGGTGGAACAAGCGTTGGAACACTTGAGCGTATCGAAGCAGTAGCCAATAGGGTTATCCAAAGTGTGCAACAGGGTAGTCAACTTGTTGTTGTAGTATCTGCAATGAGTGGGGTGACAAATACTCTTATCGAGCAAGCTGAATATTTTAGTAAAACTCCTAATGGTAAAGATATGGATATGCTTTTAAGCAGCGGAGAGCGTGTAACAAGCGCTTTACTTTCTATCGCTTTAAATGAAAAGGGTTGTCCCGCTATATCGTTTTCTGGGAGAAAAGCAGGAATTATTACAGATAGTGTTTTTACAAAGGCAAGAATTCATCATATTGATACAAAAGCGATAAAATCAGAACTTCAAAATGGTAAAATAGTTGTTATAGCAGGTTTTCAAGGTGTAGATGAGGAAGGTAATGTAACTACCTTAGGGCGTGGTGGAAGCGACTTAAGTGCTGTGGCGGTAGCAGGTGCCTTAAATGCGGATTTGTGTGAAATTTATACCGATGTTGATGGGGTTTATACAACAGATCCAAGAATTGAACCAAAGGCAAAGAAATTGGATAAAATTTCTTATGAAGAAATGCTTGAACTTGCAAGTTTGGGTGCAAAAGTTTTGCAAAATCGCTCTGTAGAGCTTGCAAAAAAATTAAATGTTAACTTAGTAACTAGAAGTAGTTTTAACAATAACGAAGGAACAATGATAACAAAGGAAGATGGAATGGAACAAGCTTTAGTAAGTGGTATTGCTTTGGATAAAAATCAAGCAAGAGTGACTTTAAGAAATGTAGAAGATAAGCCTGGAATCGCAGCTGAAATTTTTTCTGTTTTAGCAAATGAAAATATTAATGTAGATATGATTATACAAAATGTTGGAGTTGATGGTGCTACAAATTTGGGTTTTACGGTTCCTCAAAATGAACTTGAATTAGCCAAAAATGCTATGCAAAAAATTTTAAGCTCAAAAACAACTATAGAAAGTGATAGTGCTGTAGTAAAAGTTTCTATAGTCGGCGTAGGTATGAAATCACATTCAGGAGTGGCAAGTAAAGCTTTTAAAGCTTTAGCTGATGAGGGGATTAATATCGGTATGATTTCTACTAGTGAAATAAAAATTTCAATGATAGTTCATGAAAAATACGGAGAACTTGCAGTTAGAGCACTACATGAGTGCTACGGACTTGATAAATAAATGAGTGATTTTTTAAGTTTTACTCTTGAAAATATTCGCAATGGCGGAGCTTTTATGGCATGGTTGGAGTCGCGTCGTTTAGAATGGGCTCCTTTGATGGCTGCAAGACTTAAATATCTTTTAGAAGGACGCACTTTTGTATTAATGTGTGATGAACAAAGATCTTGGTATGAAGAGTATTTTTTAAAAAATATAAATTCAAAAGCCACTCGTCCCATGCTCCCTTTTGTGTCGTTAAATTCTTTATGTAAGAAGAAAGTACAAAGTTCAGAAGATATAGCTTTACTTAATGACTTGCTTGACATTTCTTTTCCTAATGGTTATGTATATTTTTATATAGGAAGTGCTTCTGATAATAAATCTTTAATCGCTAAATCAAGAGATGATAGTTTATTGTGGCTTTTTGATGAGCAGTTACAAGATAGTTTTTATTTAAATTCTAAAGATAAAGACTTGGATATCAAGCTTATTAGTTTATATCAACTTTTTGATGTAAGTTTGGATGCAATATTATTTTCCAAGGTGCAATTAGGATAAATATTTTGTTTATTAGTAAGATTATTATCAGTGAAGATTTTTTAGGTATTAAGGAAGAAATGATTAATAATTTTGGTATTAAAAAATTAAGATTTTTTATACCACAAAATGAATTTTTACTTGATGATGCAAGAGCGGTTGAAAAAGAAAGCTATATCGCAGAAACTGAAGAAAAAATTATTGTTTTAATGGCGGATTCTTATAGGATAGAAGCGCAAAATTTTTTACTTAAACTTCTTGAAGAACCTCCAAAAAATATTAAATTTCTTATCGTGGTACCTTCTAAAAATTTACTTTTACCTACCATAAAATCGCGTCTTATTTGTGAAAAAAGAAAAGTTGAAAAGGAGGTTAAAAAACTTGATTTAGACCTTAAAAGAATGGATTTAAGAATGCTTTTTGATTTTTTGCAAAAAAATGAAAATTTGGATAAAAATGAACTTATGGATCAAATTGCATTACTTGCTAAAGAATGTGTAAAATATAAAGATTTTAATGCTGAAGAATTAGAGTTCTTTTATGAAAGTTATGAGCTTGCAAAATTAAATTCTAAAAGTGGGGTACTTTTGGCTACTCTTTTATTAAATTACTATACAAAGAAATAAAATGAAATTTTTTAAAATCAATCCAAATACCGATTTTAATTTACTTTGTTCTTTCATAAATCCCCATAAAATGGGGCAAAAGATCATGAGTGAAAAAACAAAAACTCATTTTATTTTTATCAAAGATATTTCTACTCCTGCAGCAAATATTTTAAAGCAAGATGCTTTAAGAGTAGGAGCTGAACTCATCACCCATAAAGAAGTAATTACTGCCAAAATTACTCATTCAAATGCGCTTTTAATGGCAAGTAAAGAGCAAATTCAAAAGCTTATTGTCAAAGAAAAACTTCAAGATTTTGGACTTAAAAATTTGGCTCTTTTTTTGCAAAAAGATTTTTTAAAACCGAAAAAAGCCGAGCTTATGGCAGTAATTAATGTCAATGAAGACAGTTTTAATGCAAAAAGTCGTGCGAGTGAAGAAGACTTTGAAAAAAGGCTTAATGACTTTCTTGCTTTAAAGCCTGAATATATCGATATAGGTGCGGTAAGTTCAAGACCTGGGAGTGAGTATTGTGGTAAGGAAGAGGAATTTAAAAGACTGAAAAAAGTACTTGACTTAATTTATGAGAAAAATTATTACGAACAAGCGATTTTTAGTTTAGATAGTTTTGATGAATATTGTCTAGAATATGCTTTAAATAAGGGTTTTAAACTCATTAATGATATTACAAGTTTAAGAAATCTTAATCTAGCCAAACTTGCAAGTAAATATGAGGCAAAATATTGCTTAATGCACATGCAAAACAATCCAAATAATATGCAAGATAATCCTTTTTATGAAGATTTGCTTGATGAGATGACTTTATTTTTTAAAGAAAAACTTGAACTTTTAGAAAGTTTTGGAGTAAAAGAAAGTATTTTAGATGTAGGTATTGGTTTTGGAAAGAGTGCGGGGCATAATATGATTTTAATCAAACACTTAGAACATTTTTTGCAATTTAATAAACCTTTACTTATAGGTGCGAGTCGCAAAAGTGTGATTAATGCGTATTTTCAAAGCGAGATTAAAGATCGTTTAGCAGGAACTTTGTATTTGCATTTAAAAGCTTTTGAAAATGGTGCTAGTATTATAAGAGTGCATGATTTATATGAACATAAACAACTTTTTGCTTTAGCGCAGGCAATGGATAATATAGGAGTTTAGATGAAAAAAGAAGAGTATTTAGAAAAAGTTGCTTTAGCAAATTTGTGGATGAGGGCATATTATGAAAAAGATGAACCCTTGGCTAGCGATGAAGAATACGATGCTTTAATCAGAGAATTAAGTGTTTTTGAAGAACAAAACAAAGATGAAATTTCAAAAGACTCTCCAACGCAAAAAATAGCTCCTATCATACAAAGCGAGTTTAAAAAAATAGCTCATTTAAGGCGTATGTGGTCGATGGAAGATGTGTTTGATGAGAGTGAGCTTAGGGCTTGGGTAAAACGCGCAAAATGTGAAAAAAACTTTTTTATAGAGCCTAAATTTGATGGAGCGAGTTTAAATTTACTTTATGAAAATGGTAAATTAGTAAGCGGTGCCACTAGGGGCGATGGCGAAGTGGGTGAGGATATAACGCTTAATGTTTTTGAGATAGAAAATATACCTAAAAATATAGCCTATAAAGAAAGGATAGAAATTCGTGGAGAAGTGGTGATTTTAAAAGATGATTTTGAGAAAATCAACGAAAAAAGAGCCCTTTTAAATCAAAGTTTATTTGCTAATCCACGCAATGCTGCAAGCGGGAGTTTAAGGCAGCTTGATACAAGCATCACTAAAGAAAGAAATTTGAAATTTTATCCTTGGGGAGTAGGGGAAAATACCTTAAATTTCACCAAACACAGCGAGGTGATGCAATTTATCAGAGAGCTTGGTTTTTTAAAGGATGATTTTGTAAGACTTTGCGCTAATTTAGACGAAGTTTTAAAAGCTTATGATGAGCTTTTAGTTTTAAGAGAAAAAAAACCTATGATGATGGATGGAATGGTGGTAAGAGTTGATGATCTTGCACTTTGTGAAGAATTAGGCTATACGGTAAAATTTCCAAAATTTATGGCAGCTTTTAAATTTCCTGCACTTGAAAAAACCACGCGTTTAATAGGGGTAAATTTACAAGTAGGAAGAAGTGGAGTGATCACTCCTGTGGCGGTTTTAGAACCTGTAAATTTAGATGGGGTTGTAGTAAAATCAGCCACCCTTCATAATTTTGATGAAATTGCAAGACTTGATGTTAAAATCAATGATTTTGTAAGCGTGATAAGAAGTGGTGATGTTATTCCTAAGATCACTAAGGTTTTTAAAGAGCGTAGAGAAGGTTTAGAGATGGAAATTTCACGCCCTAAACTTTGTCCTACTTGCCAAAGTGAGCTTTTGGATGAAGGAACTTTAATAAAATGTCAAAATATAGATTGTGAAGATAGACTTGTAAATTCTATCATTCATTTTGTTTCTAAAAAATGTCTTAATATCGACGGACTTGGAGAAAATATAGTAGAACTTTTATACAAGCACAAAAAAATCACTACGCTTGAGAGCATTTTTCATTTAAAATTTAGTGATTTTGAAGGTTTGGAAGGCTTTAAAGAAAAGAAAATCAACAATCTTTTAAATGCCATAGAGCAAGCCAGAGAATGTGAGCTTTTTCGTTTTATCACGGCTTTAGGGATAGAGCATATTGGCGAGGTTGCGGCTAAAAAATTAAGTTTAAGTTTTGGTAAAGAGTGGCACAAGCAAAGCTTTGAAGCTTATGCCAATTTAGAAGGTTTTGGAGAGCAAATGGCCTTAAGTCTTTGCGAATTTACGCGTGTTAATCATACAAGAATTGATGAATTTTACAAGCTTTTAAATTTGAAAATAGAAAAACTTGAAATCAAAAGTGATAGTATGATTTTTGGTAAAACTTTTGTGATTACAGGTACTCTTTCACGTCCAAGAGATGAGTTTAAGGCTTTGATAGAAAAGCTTGGGGGTAAGGTAAGCGGCTCTGTTTCTAAAAAGACTGACTATGTGCTTTTTGGAGAAGAGGCAGGTTCTAAACTTAGCAAGGCTAAAGAGCTTGAAGTAAAATGTATAAATGAAAGTGCTTTTAATGAGCTTGTTAAAGAATAGTTCTTATATTTTAACGCTTTTAAGCCTTTTTGGCTTTTTGCTAACTTGGCAAAGGAGTGCTTTTTCTTTATTTTTTTTAATTCCTATTTTTTTAACACTTTTTTGGGAATTCTTTTTATTTTTAAAGCTTAGAAAAAATATTATAAAAGAAGCTACTTTGATTAAGGGAAGTTTGTTTTATCGTATTAGTATGGGGGATTTTTATCTTTATATTTTTAGCTTTTTTTTGGCGATTTTTGGACTTGTTTCTTTATTTTTAAATTTTTTAAATCTTGAAAAAATTGATTTTGTTTTTATATTTATAATTTTACCTTTATTGATGATATTTTTAAAAAAAGAATTGCATTTGCAATTTGTAGATAATGCTTATAATGATTTTAGAATAGTTGTTATCGCTAGTTTTTTTACTGCTTTATTTTATGCATTTTATGGGTTTTTTTTTACTTACAATGAACTTTTAAATTTAGAACTTTTTTCTAGGAAAATCATTGCTTATAAGAGTGCTTCTTTTGTTTATTTTGATTTTTTATCTGAATTTTTACATTTTGTTTCAAATTTAAAATTTTTTATTTTTTCTTATTTTGGATATTTGGGGTTTAGGGCTTTAAATTTTATTTTTGATTTTTTTAATTTTTTTATGTTTTGTTCTCTTTTGGCTTTTGTTTTTAATTTTGTTTTGAAAATAAACATAAAAATAATTGTTTTATTTTTATGTTTTATCATGGTTTTAGGAAATTATTTTTTAAAAGAGCAAAGAAATAATGCCTTAAAATCCGAACAAGAGCAAATACTTTTATGGATGAATAATTTTAATTTTTTAAAAGATAATAACTTAAGTTTAATTCAAAAAGAAAAAGATCTTTTTGAAAAAGATCTTAAAGATCTTAGAGAAATTTTTAAAAAAAATGCTTTTGAAATAGGTATTTGGTGGTTTTCTAAAGAAAAAGAAGACTTAGAAAAAAGAATAAATGAGAGTTTAAAATGAGATTTGATTTTTTTGTTTCAAAGCGTTTAAATATCAGTAGAAATAAAGCCTTAGAGCTTATAGAAAATGAAGAGATTTTACTTAATGGTAAAAGTTTTAAAGCTTCTTTTGATGTGAAAAATTTTTTAGAAAATTTAAAAAAAACGCAAGATTTAAATCCTGAAGATATACTTTTAGCCAATGAGTTAAAATTGGATCTTTTAAGTGAAATTTATGTTTCAAGAGCAGCTTTGAAATTAAAAAAATTTTTAGAAGAAAATGATATTGAAATAAAACATAAAAATTGTCTTGATATAGGATCTAGTACGGGCGGTTTTGTTCAAATTTTACTTGAAAATCAGGCTTTAAAAATCACTGCTCTTGATGTGGGTAGTAATCAACTCCATCCAAGTTTAAGAGCAAATGAAAAAATTATCTTGCATGAAAATACAGATCTTAGAGCCTTTAAAAGTGAAGAAAAATTTGAACTTGTTACTTGTGATGTGAGTTTTATTTCTCTTATTAATTTACTTTATTACGTCGATAATTTAGCTTTAAAGGAAATTATTTTACTTTTTAAACCTCAGTTTGAAGTGGGAAAAAATATCAAAAGAGATAAAAAAGGTGTTTTAAAAGATGACAAGGCAATCTTAAAAGCAAGAATGGATTTTGAAAAAGAATGTGCTAAGTTAGGTTGGCTTTTAAAAAATACGCAAAAATCAAGCATTAAAGGAAAGGAAGGTAATGTTGAATATTTTTACTACTATATCAAAAATTAATATTACTTCTTTAGCCATAGGTTGTTTTGATGGTATGCATTTAGGACATCTAAAACTTGTAAAATATTTAGATGAGAATGGGGCTTTGCTAGTTATTAATAAATTTAAAGGTCAATTTCTTTGTTCAAATCGTCAAAAAGAAGAAATTTCAGGAAAAAAAGTTATAGAAGTGGATTTTGAAAGTATAAAATCTTTAGATGGTAAAGATTTTTTAAGCTTTTTGAAAAAAGAATTTACCAGTTTAAAATTTATAGTCGTGGGTTATGATTTTTCTTTTGGGAAAAATAGGGCTTATAGTGCTAAAGATATTGAGTTTTTAAGTGGGATAAAAACTATAATAGTTGATGAATTTAGCATAGGTGGAATAGGTGTTCATGCAAGTTTAATTAAGGATTTTTTATCAAGAGCAAATTTGCAAAAAGCAAAAGAATTTTTAGGGAGAAATTATAGCATCAAAGGAAAGGTAATTAAAGGACAAGGCTTAGGTTCTAAAGAACTTTTTGCAACTATAAATTTAGATTGCGAAGGTTATTTTTTGCCTCAAAATGGTGTTTACGCTACTTTGTTAAAAAGTCAAAGAAAAACTTATAAAAGTGTGAGTTTTTTAGGTGTAAGATCAAGCGATGAAAATTTTGCTATAGAAAGTCATATTTTAGAAGAATTGGGTGAAAATTTCACGCAAGGAGAGTTTTTTGAACTCGAGTTTATATCTTTTCTAAGAGAGAATCAAAAATTTCAAGATCTAAAAAAACTTAAAAATCAAATTACTAAAGATATAGAACAGGCTAGAGAATTATTAAGGAAAAATGATGAAAGATGAACTTTTTAAACAAAGCCCTAAAAAACAATTTGAATTTGATAAAAGCGTGGCTAGTGTTTTTGATGATATGATCAATCGTTCTGTACCATTTTATAGAGAAAATTTAGAACTTTGTGGCAATTTATTGGCTAAAATTTTACCTACAAATGCAAGTGTTTGCGATTTGGGCTGCTCAAGTGCTAATTTTTTGATTTTTTTGGCAAATCTAAGAAAGGATTTTAAACTTTTTGGCGTGGATAATTCTGCTTCCATGCTTGAAGTTGCAAAATCAAAAGCTAAAGCTTATGGGCTTGATATAAGTTTTTTTGAAGCTAATTTATGCGAATTTGATTTTTTTACTTGCGATGTTTTTGTAGCAAATTATACCATGCAGTTTATTCGTCCTCCTAAAAGACAAGAATTGCTTGATCAAATTTATAAAAATTTAAACTCTAAAGGCATTTTGATTATGAGTGAAAAAATCCTTTATGAAGATGCTTTTTTGTCTAAAAATATCATAGAACTTTATGCTGATTATAAAGAAAAACAAGGCTATTCTAAGTTTGAAATCGCAGCTAAAAGAGAAGCTTTGGAAAATGTTTTAATTCCTTATAGTCAAAAAGAAAATTTAAATATGCTAGAAAAGGCAGGTTTTAAGAAAATAGAAAGTATTTTTAAATGGGCAAATTTTGAAACTTTCATAGCTTTTAAGGATTAGAAATATTTTCATCTTCCCATTCATCTTTTGGAAAACCTATCTTATATGCATTAACACAATCTTGACTAATGATAGCTTTGTGTCTGCATTCTAAACTTCTTTTTTTTGCTTCCTCGGGGTGATTTTGATAATATTCTACACTTTTGGTTTGTTCGCATGCTGCAAAAAATATACCAATAAGGCTTAAAAAAAGAGTTATTTTCATGGTCATTTTTCCTGTGTCATATTAACATCATCGCTAAAGATAGAACTTTGATTGTTTTCTGTTGTTTTGGAAGGATAAATTTCAGAAGGTGTTTCTGCTATAGGTGGTATTATAATACTTTCATTATTTTCTGAACTTTGGTTAATATCTTTTGTGGTTTTTTCTTTTTTTAAATCATTTTGTTTTAAAGCTTCTAATATTTGATTATCAGATTTTTTCGGTGTGTTTGGACTGTATTTACCCTCTTCATTTGTTGGTTTAACACCAACTTTTAATGCATTAATACAATCTTCGCTAAGAGTTCCGCTTTCTTTGCATTCTTTCGCTTTTTCTTTTGCTTCGCTAGGAAGATTTTTGTAGTAATTTTCTGTTTTACTATCACAAGCTGTTATATTAATAACTATTAAAATTGCAAGTAAAATACTTAGTCTTCGCATTTATCAATCTCCTAAAATTTTTAATATCTTAGCAAACTTGTATAAAGCAACGATAAATTATTTTTCTTCATTGTAAGAAAAAATAGGTAAAGACCATTGATATTTGATAGCTAAAAGCCTTGCAAAAACTCCTATAAAAAGAGTTAAAAGTGTGCAAACTAGGGCATTAAGCTCAAGCCAAATTATTAGAGAATAATAGATTGCTCCTGCAATTATGGCAATTCCTGCATAAATTTCTTTTTGAAACACCAAGGGGATTCTCATACATAAAATATCTCTTAAAATTCCACCAAAAACACCGGTAATTACAGCGGCAGCAACGGCTATGATAAAGCCATGGTTTTGATCTATAGCTATTTGAGCTCCAAGTATGCTAAAAACAACAAGTCCTATAGCATCAAGAGTTAGAAATAAAGTTTCAAGTTTGGTTACTACGCGCGGAATTTTTGTGGCTACAAGGGCGCAAAAACAGATTAAAATAATATATTCAGGATGTTTAACCCAAGTTAAAGGATAATGTCCTAAAAGCACATCTCGTATGCTTCCGCCTCCAATTGCTGTTACGAGAGCAATAAAAATAACTCCAAAAAGATCCATTTTGTGGCGTCCTGCAGCTAAAGCTCCTGTCATTCCTTCTGCGGAAATACCTATGATATAAAGAGTGGTTATCGTAAGAGCATTTATCTCCATAATTTATACCTTAAAATTTATCACAATTTATTTGATACTGTTTAATATTTTCATCATTTACTTCGTGGTTTGGTGCTTGATAGCATTCTTTAAATTTCGGAGTTTTAATAATTTTCACATAAAAACTTGGTATAGCAATACGGTTTTTAATGTATTGTGGTTCTTTATCGTAAAGTACTAAATTTAAAACTTCGATACTTTGAAATTCTAAAGCTAAATTTCTTTCTCTTTGTTCGATTTCATTCCAAATTTTATTATTTATTTGTGCATTTTGTGGGGTAATATTACTCATTAAAAATACTGAATTTTGAGCAGCTTTACTAAAGCTAAAAGAAGCATTGGGTGCAGTGTGTCCTCGTGTGTAACCACTGTTTTTATAATTACTCCAAGTAGTGCGGTATTTTTTAGGAATATTTGTATCATCTTCAAAGCGAGGGCGTTTTTTGATTTGTCTATCTTTCAAATTTGAAGCTTCTACCTTATAAGCAACAGCTTTTGTGCCTTTGAGTTTATAATCATAGCAATTTAGATAAAAAAACTTATCTAAGATTTGCGAGCAATTTATATTGTTAAAATAAGAAGAAAAATCAGCACTAGGCTTGTAAGGTTCTAAGGCAAAAATATTAAGAGATATAGTGAGTAAAAAGATGAAAATTTTCATTTAAGTTCCTTATCTTTACTTTTGCAAAGATGATTTAAAAAACATTCTTTACATAAAGGTTTTTTAGCTTTACAGGTGTAACGTCCAAAAAGAACCATGGCTTGATGAAGATAGTTAAGATTATCTTTAAATGTGCGTGTTAAATCTTCTTCTGTAGCTTCTGGAGTTTTTGCTTTGCTAAGTCCTAAGCGGTGAGAAACTCTAAAAACATGAGTATCTACAGCCATGAAATTTGCTCCGCACCATTCTATTAAAACTACATGAGCGGTTTTTTGTCCTACGCCTGCTAAGGATTTTAAATTTTGTTCATCAAGGGGAATTTCTCCGTCAAAATTTTCACAAACTGCTTTTGCCATTTTTATAAGATTTTGTGCTTTATTATTAAAAAATGAACAAGTTTGTATATAGGTTTTAAGACTTGATAAATTTGCATTTGCAAGGGATTTAATATCAGGATAAGCTTTAAAAAGATCAGGAGTGATGAGATTAACTCTTTTATCAGTGCATTGGGCTGAAAGCATTACGCAGACTAAAAGCTCATATAAATTTGAAAATTTAAGCTCTGTTACAGGCTTGTCAAAATGTTTTAAAAAAAGTTCTTTGATTTCTAAATTTCTTTTCATTTTTTAATTTTAGTTAATTAGCTTTAAACCAAGTTTAGATATAATTGATTTTATATACATTATTATTAAAAAGGAAACCTAATGAAAAAATTTTCTTTAGTCGCAGCAACTTTGATTGCAGGTGTAGTTTTAAATGTAAATGCAGCTACAGTAGCTACTGTTAATGGCAAGAGCATTAGCGATACAGAAGTAAGTGAATTTTTTGCCCCTATGCTTAGAGGACAGGATTTTAAAACTTTGCCAGATAATCAAAAAAAAGCTCTTATTCAGCAATATATTATGCAAGATTTAATTTTGCAAGATGCTAAAAAACAAAATTTAGAAAAAGACCCTTTATACACAAAAGAACTTGATCGTGCAAAAGATGCAATACTTGTTAATGTTTATCAAGAGAAAATTTTAAATACTATTAAAATTGATGCGGCTAAAGTTAAAGCTTTTTATGATCAAAATAAAGACAAATATGTAAAACCTGCAAGAGTGCAAGCAAAACATATCTTAGTAGCGACAGAAAAAGAAGCTAAGGATATTATTAACGAACTTAAAGGTTTAAAAGGTAAAGAACTAGATGCTAAATTTAGCGAGCTTGCTAAAGAGAAATCAATTGATCCAGGTTCAAAAAACCAAGGTGGTGAGCTTGGTTGGTTTGATCAATCAACTATGGTAAAGCCTTTTACAGATGCTGCTTTCGCGCTTAAAAATGGTACTATTACTACAACTCCGGTAAAAACGAATTTTGGTTATCATGTAATCTTAAAAGAAAATTCGCAAGCTAAAGGTCAAATCAAATTTGATGAAGTAAAACAAGGTATTGAAAACGGACTTAAATTTGAAGAATTTAAAAAAGTTATCAATCAAAAAGGCCAAGATCTTTTAAATAGTGCTAAAGTGGAATATAAATAATGGGTGTTTTAGACATTGTAAAAGCAGGGGTGATTAGCGGAGATGAGCTTAATAAAATTTATGACTATGCTAAAGCAGAGGGTTTTGCTATCCCTGCTGTTAATGTTGTAGGAACTGATTCTATTAATGCAGTTTTAGAAGCTGCAAAAAAAGTTAACTCTCCAGTTATTATCCAGTTTTCAAATGGTGGGGCAAAATTTTATGCAGGGAAAAATTGTCCTAATGGAGAAGTTTTAGGTGCAATTAGTGGGGCTAAACATGTACATTTGCTTGCTAAAGCTTATGGTGTACCTGTGATTTTACACACTGATCATGCTGCAAGAAAACTTTTGCCTTGGATTGATGGGCTTATTGAGGCAAATGCACAATATAAAAAAACCCATGGACAAGCTTTATTTAGTTCTCATATGCTTGATCTTAGCGAAGAAAGTTTAGAAGAAAATCTTAGCATTTGTGAAGTTTATCTTCAAAAACTTGATGCTTTAGGTGTCGCGCTTGAAATAGAATTAGGTTGTACAGGTGGCGAAGAAGATGGAGTGGATAATACAGGTATTGATAATTCCAAGCTTTATACCCAACCAGAAGATGTAGCTCTTGCATATGAAAGACTTGGAAAAATTAGTGATAAATTTTCAATCGCAGCAAGTTTTGGAAATGTACATGGAGTTTACAAGCCAGGAAATGTTAGCTTACAACCTGAAATTTTAAAAAATTCGCAAAAATTTGTAAAAGATAAATTTGCTTTAAATAGCGATAAGCCTATAAATTTTGTATTTCATGGCGGTAGCGGTAGTGAGCTAAAAGATATTAAAAATGCAGTAAGCTATGGCGTAATTAAGATGAATATTGACACAGATACTCAATGGGCTTTTTGGGATGGGGTGCGTGAATATGAACTTAAAAATAGGGCTTATTTGCAAGGACAAATTGGAAATCCAGAAGGTGATGACAAGCCAAATAAAAAATACTATGATCCGCGTGTTTGGTTAAGAAGCGGTGAAGAAAGCATGATAAAACGTCTTGAAATCGCTTTTGAAGATTTAAACTGTATAAACAAAAACTAAGCATTTTAAAGGCTTAGTTTTATTTTGTTTTAAAAATTTTTATCAAATTAAGTAGCAATCTTTAAAATAAAATTTTTAATGAGGTATTGGTTTCATGGATATTAAATCAGATGAAATTTCAGAACTTGTTTTGCCTGAAGGCAAAGATGCAAGAGGTTCTTTGGTTTATTTTAAAATTATTTTTATTCCAGCTTTTCTTTATATTTTGATTTTATTGGGTTATTTTAATGTAATTGACTTTAAGGTCGAATTACATACGGTTATTATGACAGGTGTGATTTTTTTTACAGCATTGATTTTTGCTAGACATAGTGCTGAGTATGCGTATAGTATTTTTGAACAACAAAAAGATGAATTTAAACAGGCTTTAAAAAGACATATTATGAGGCATTTTCTTGCCATAGGGAAAGACACGAAATCAAATGCCAATTTTGATGACTTTGCTTATACATATATTAAGGGTGCAAGAAATGAGAATTTTGCTAGTATAGGTTCGGCAATTTTTCCAATGATGGGAATTTTAGGAACTTTTATCAGCATAGCTTTTTCAATGCCAAATTTTAGTTCTAGTGATACAGCTGCTTTAGAACAAGAAATTGCAGATTTGTTAAGTGGAGTGGGAACTGCTTTTTATGTTTCAATTTATGGAATTTTTCTTGCATTATGGTGGATGTTTTTTGAAAAATATGGTAAAAGCAAAATAGATCGTTTGCTAAATCGTCAAAAAAACGCTACAAGTGGATTTTTTTGGACAAAAGAAGAGCTTGATCAAAGATATTTAACTGAGAGTTTGCAACATTTTGAAAAAATTGGAGCAATTTTTAAACAAGTTAGTAATGATGATTTTTTTGCAGAGCTTGATCATGCTATTGATAGAAAATTTGGTATTTTCCAAGATATGCTAAATGTAGAAGAAAAGGCTATTAGATTAAGTAGTGAACATATCAAACAAACCATGGGTGAGCTTAGTAAAGCACAAAGAGATCAACGCGATCTTGGAAAGCTTTATAGTGAAATGTTAAATGGTATAGGTTTGCTCAATCAAAATTTAAAAGAAATCAATACAAGAATGTCAGAACAATATAATCGCTTGCTTGATATCAGTAGTGATAAAATTCATCATCTTGATAAGACGCTAAGTGCATTTGATGAAAAAATAGAGCGTTTTGGTAAAAATTTTGAACTTTATGAAAAAGCAATGTTGGAAAGTCAAGAAAAGGTTTTTGAGGGATTTAAAGCAAGCTTGTTTGAAGGTATGCATAAATTTAAAGAAGTATATGAAGAAGAAAAAAGTATTGATGCTAAAATCAAAATGATGGATGAGCTTAAAAAAGAAATGAAAGCACTTGATGAAGAAACAAGTCAAATGATGAGCAAGCTTTCTGGGGATGAAAATCAGAATAAAGAAAATGAAACCAAACAAATAGAAGATTTTTCAGAGTCTAAGACTGAAGAAAATCAAGATGAAATTCAAGCAGAAATATCTAAGCAAGAAAGCAATGATGAGCTAAAAAATGAAGATAAAGAAAATAAATGAAAAATGAGTCAAAAGAAGATAGCAATTTTTGGATAGCTTATGCTGATTTAATGGCAGGATTGCTGTTTGTTTTTATTTTGCTAATAGGTGCTATTGTTGTAAAATATGTTTTAACTCAAAGTGATTTAAAAGAAATTAAAGATAATCTCAATAAACAAGAGACACGCTTAGAGGAGAGTAAAGAAGAGCTTAGAAATAAAGAAGCCATAGTGTTTAAACTAAGTTCTGATTTAAACAATGCTTCTAGTGCTTTAAATCTTGCTAATTCTCAAAAAGCAGAATTAGAGGCTAATATTACAAATTACAAGCAGTTAAGCAAAGATTTAAACTCAACTTTAGATAATAAAGATAAGCAAATTTTGATTTTACTAGGTCAACTAGAGAAAAAAGATGAAGAGCTTAAAAATTTACAAGAAGATTTTCAAAAAGCTAAAGAAAAGGTGCAAAATCTTGGTTTGATTCGTGAAAATTTAAGCAAGGAATTACAAAGTAAGCTTGATAATAATATCACTATAGATGAAAAGACAGGATCTATTTCTTTGCCTGCTGAAGTACTTTTTGATAAAGATTCTTATGTGTTAAAAAATGAGGCAAAGGCAAGTTTGAGAAAAATCTTAAGCGAATATTTTGATGCTATTCTTGAAGATCCAAAAATTTTTTCTAACATTGAAAATATCATTATTGAAGGACATACTGATAGTGATGGATCTTATATTTATAATTTAGATTTGTCGCAAAAAAGAGCTTATGAGGTGATGAATTTTATCTATACTTTTTATAAGAGTGATAAGCTTCAAAAGCTTTTAATGGCAAGTGGACGTTCTTTTTCAGATCCTGTGTTTGTCAACGGAGTTGAAGATAAGGATAAGAGTCGTCGCATAGAAATAAAATTTAGCATTAAAAATGATAATGCTTTAAAGGATGTAGAAAAATTCTTTGAATTTCATTAAAACAATTAGTCCTATACAAAAAATCAATTTTAACGGATTTGAATTTTATATTAAAAGAGATGATTTATTAGGGGAAATTAATGGAAATAAAGCTAGGAAACTTGCTTTTTATATCCATCAAAGATATCCTAAAAATCAATCTTTTGTAAGTTATGGAGGAAGCCAAAGTAATGCTTTGGCGGCATTAAGTATTTTTGCTAAACAAAGATCATATAAGCTTGTTTTTGCTTGTGAAAAAATTTCTACTTTTCTTAAGAATAATCCTTGTGGAAACTATGCTTTAGCTTTAGAAAATGGTGTTGATTTTGTAGAAAATATCTATTCTTTATCCTTAAAGCAATTTGCTTTGTCTTTGTGTAAAAAAGATGATGTTTTTATAGAACAAGGTATAGCTAATTTAGAAGCTCAATATGGCTATATGGAACTTGCTCAAGAAATTCAAATGCAAAGTCAAAGTTTAAAGCTTGATTTTGATATTTTTTTACCTTCGGGTACAGGCACTTCGGCAGCTTTTTTGGCAAAGTATTCTAAATTTAAAGTATTTACTTGCGCTTGTGTAGGTGATATTAAATATCTTAAAAAACAAATTTTAACATTAGATCCAAGCTATGATTTTTCAAATTTAGAATTTTTAACAAGTGATAAAAAATATCACTTTGCTAAGCCGTATAAAGAATTTTATGAGCTTTATATGGATTTAAAGTTAAAGTGTAATATAGAATTTGACTTGTTGTATGATATTTTAGGATTAAGTATAGCATTAAAACAAGAGTGGAAAAAACCATTGCTTTATATACATCAAGGTGGAATTTTAGGAAATTCCACTATGCTAGAGAGATATAAATTTAAAAAATCAGTTTAAAATTCCATAGATAAAAATGATTAAAATAATCAAAGGTACTATATATTTTACATAATAAAACCAAATTCCAAACCATGAACTTTTAAGTGTATTGTTATTGCTAAGTTCTTTTAGACTTTCTTGTTTGCCTAAAATCCAACCTACATAAATACAGCAAAAAAATGCAGTTAAAACAAACAAAATATTTCCACCAATGAAATCAAAACTATCAAAAATGTTTTTTCCTTTGATGATAACAATATCACGCCAAGGCCCATAAGTTAGAATACAGGGAAGATTGCCAAGTATGAAGATAAACCCTAGAGTTAGGTTAATAGAAAGATTTTTAGAATATTTAAATTTTTCTTCTAATACGCTAATAATAACTTGATAAATTGGCAAGCTTGTGGTTAAAGCTGCAATCAAGAGTAAGACAAAAAATAAAATACACACAATGGTGCCAAAATGGATATGAGAAAATGCTATAGGTAAAGTTTCAAAAACCAAAGAAGGCCCGCTATCTGGAGCAAGTCCCGCTGAGAAAAGTGCTGGAAAAATCATAAAACCAGCCAAAACAGCTATGATAGTATTTAAAACCCCTGTATAAATAGCGGTTTTTGCCATATTTTCATTTTTATTAAGATGAGATGAAAGTGTTATCATTACCCCAAAACCTAGGGATAAAGCAAAAAAGACTTGTCCTAAAACATTGATTAAAAGTTTTGGTGATAAAATTTTACTAAAATCAGGTTCAAGATAAAATTTAACTCCAGCCATAGCTCCATCAAGGGTTAAATTGCGTCCTACAACAATAATAAGACAGATAAATAATAAAGGCATTAAAAATTTTACGGATTTTTCTATACCATCTATAATGCCTCTTTTTAAAATAATATAATTAATAATTACAAAAACAGTGGTAAAAATACCAACTCCTAAAGGATTGAAGGCTATTTTGTCGTTAAAAAACTGATGAGTAAATTCTTTGCTTACTACATTGGCAAGACTAAAATTCCCTAGGGTTAATTCCCAAATATAAACTAAAACCCATCCTCCAAGTACCATGTAGTAAGCCATTATGCCAAAGCTTCCTAAAAGTCCCATATATCCAATACTTTGCCATTTTTGTTTGAAAGCATCTACGCTATTTGTCATCGCTTTTCTGCCTATGACATTTTCAACTAAAATAACAGGAATGCCTATGATAATCATGGCTATACAAAAAACTAATACATAAGCACCGCCACCATTTTCTCCTACAAGATAGGGAAAACGCCAAGTTGCTCCAAATCCTATGGTTGCTCCAGCAACTGTTAGAATATAAGTTAGTGTGCTACTCCATGTTTGTCTTTGCATGATTATCCTTTCGAAAAAGAATTATTTTACCTAAAAATAACTTTAAAAACTTATAAGCTATCCATATAGCTTATATCGTAAGTATTTTTTAAGCGTTTGTGTATCGTTTCGTGCCAATTTTGAGATATGAGAGAGTTTAATTTTTCTAATTTATCTAATAAATTCGGATTTTGCTTAAGAATTTGATGCGGGGAGTAAAAAAGTTGATTGAGTTCAAATACACTAAGTGAAGTAGAATTTTTTTCTAAAATTTTAATGTTTTCATGCTTTCGTATTTGTCCAACTTGTAAAACTTTATAATACCATCCACTCAAGCCCGTTTTAAAAATTTCATGTGTAAAATTTGGATTATTGTGAATTTTAGAAATTTTTACACAAGGTTTTCTAGGTTCGCTTACTTGCAGTATTGCATTTGAAAATTGATGTATATCACCTATGCAAACATTTTGTTCACAAAGCCCATCGATGCTCAAATTTTCACCCATTGAGCCAAAATTTAGCTTTTTATTAAGAAATCTTTCCCATATAGGATAGTTTTGACAAGAGTTGGCAAAAATAGCCTTATAGTAGCCTCCATGATGAATTTTATCAGCTATTTGATCATCTAAAATACTTAGAAAATCAATTTGTATTTCTTCTAGGTAAGTATCTTTAATAAATGCGCTTTGGAAATTTTTATAGTTTTTGATTTTCCCTATTTGCAAACTTTGAATTTTCATGGTTCTAGTTTTTTTAATAAATCATCAGCACTGATAAAACCCGTGATTTTTAATTTTTCTTTTCCATTTTCAAAGAAAATTAAAACAGGTGGGCCAAAAACATTAAATTCTTTCATGGTTTTAATTTGTTCATTATTATTTTCGCTTACATCAACTTTGATAAGTTTGTAATTTTGCATTTTTTGTATGATTCTTTCATCGCTAAAGGTTAATTCATCTAAAAGTTTGCAATTTTCACACCAAGATGCAGTAAAATCAAGCATTATAGGCTTTGTATTTGTTTGTATTTCTTGCTTTAATTGTTCAAAATTGTTGATATAATCATAGCTTAAAGCATGTTTTGAGGCAGATATAGTATTGAAATTTAAAGGATTTAAGAAATTTTTAGCCCCAAAAAGTCCTCCTAGGAAAATACTTAGAGAATAAGCTAAAATAAGAATTAAAATACTTTTTTTAATTTTAGAAATTATTGTAAAACTTTTTTCAAAAATTCCCATAAAAACACTAAAAAATACACCTAAAATTCCATAGGCAATTAAAATGTAATTTTCTTCAATAATTCTAGAAAGTATCCAAATAGCCATAGCCAACATAACAAAACCAAAGAAAATTTTTACTTTTTCCATCCAAAAACCAGGTTTAATAAAACCTAATCCTAAGCCTATGAAAAGCAAAGGTATACCCATGCCAAAACTCATGATAAAAAGTGCACTACCACCTAATAAAGCATTGCCTGTATTGGCTATATAAATTAAAGCACCTGCTAAAGGAGCTGCTACGCAAGGACCTACTATTAAAGCAGATAAAAATCCCATGATGGCTATACCTACAACTCCCTTCCCTTTTTCGCTTTTTTTATGTATAAAGGTTTGAAATCTTAATGGCAATTCAAAACGAAAAGCTCCAAACATAGCAAAAGCAAAAGCTATGAAAATTAGAGCAAAAAGAATTAAAATAATAGGTTTTTGTAAAATTCCTTGAATACTTGCTCCTAGAAAACTTGCTATAACTCCAGCAATAGCATAGGCTAAAGACATGAAAAAAACATAGATAAAAGAGAGAAAAAAACTATATTTTTTTGAAAATTTAGCATTACTTTTTGCTACGATAAGAGAAGATAAAATCGGAATCATAGGTAAAATACAAGGTGTTAAGGAGAGTAAAAGTCCATAGCCAAAAAAACTTAGCAAAATCCAAAAAAAGTTATCTGTTGCTAAAAAATTTGCTATAGAGCTTTCTTCAGATTCAATTTTAGTTTTTTTATCTGTTTTTTGAGCTTTGTAAGGTTTTGAAATTTCAAAAGCATCTTTTTTAGAAATGAGATCAAAGTACCAAGTTTGAGGATTATAACACAAGCCTTGTTCAGAACAGCCTTGAAATTCGAGTTTGATTAAATTTGTGGTATTTTTTGCAAAGCGCTCTAGTAATAAATTTGGCAAAGCTAAATTTAATTTTTGATAATAAACATTTTCATTACCTCTTGTAGAACTTTGAGGTAGATTAATCAAAGAACTTGTATCTTTTTCGTTTATATATAATTTAAGTTTATTAGAATAAAGATAAATATCTTTTCCAAGTTCAATATCAATTGAGATAGAGTTATTATAAGAGTTTGATTTTACATTAAAAGCTTCATTTAAAGATAATATAGAAGCAAAACATAAACAAAAACTTAATAAAATAATACCAAAAATACGCATAAATTTCCTAAAAACTTATTTTTTCCTTTATTTTTAACTTCAATTATAATTTATTATGGTAAATTTACTTTAAATACTTTATAAAGGTTTGAAAATGCAAGAAAATAATTCTCCAAAAGCGCAAGCGGTTGTTAAAAAGAATGAAATTTATGTTTCTGTTAAAAGAAAGAAAAGTACAATAGAATATGAAAAAGATTTAAAGAATTTGCAAATTGAGCTTTTGAAATTTCAAAATCATGTTAAAGCCAAGGGTTTAAAGGTTCTTATACTTATAGAAGGGCGTGATGCGGCTGGAAAAGGTGGGGCGATTAAACGTTTGATTGAGCATTTAAATCCGCGTGGTTGCCGCGTTGTGGCTCTTGAAAAACCTAGTGATGTGGAAAAAACACAGTGGTATTTTCAGCGTTATATAGCACATTTGCCCTCAGCCGGTGAGATTGTGATTTTTGACAGATCTTGGTATAATCGTGCAGGAGTAGAACCGGTTATGGGTTTTTGTACACCGCAACAACATAAAGATTTTTTAAGAGAAGTGCCTTTGTTTGAAAATATGATTTCAAATAGTGATATTATTTTTTTTAAATTTTATTTTTCAGTATCAAAAGACGAGCAAAAAAAACGTTTTGAAAAACGCCGAAGCGATCCACTTAAACAATATAAATTATCTCCTGTGGATCAAAAATCGCAAGAATTATGGGATAAATATACTTTAGCTAAATACTCTATGCTTTTAGCATCTAATACTCCAACTTGTCCTTGGACTATTATTTCTTCTGATGATAAGAAAAAAGCAAGATTAAATTTATTGCGTTTTATACTTTCTAAGGTAGAATATCCAAATAAAAAAACTGGAGATTTTTCCAAAATTGATGCAAAATTAGTGCGTAGTGGAGAAGAAGAAATACGAAAAATGGAGGCGAATTTGGAAAAACTTGACAGTAAAAAAGCAGATGAGAAAATAAAAGATTTAGATTAAGGAAAAGAATGCAAAAGCTGGTTGAAAATTTAGCACTAAAGTACTATGATAAAGTAGTTGATTTAAGACATCAAATTCATATGCATCCTGAGCTTGAATTTGAAGAAGAAAATACAGCCCATTTAGTGTGTAAAATTTTAGATGAGTTTGGCATTAAATATCAAAAAAATATTGCAAAAACAGGAATTTTAGCTATTATAGAAGGAAAAAAGAAGAGTCAGAAAAAACCAAAATGTGTTCTTTTAAGAGCGGATATGGATGCTTTGCCTGTGCAAGAAAAAACTAATCTAAGTTATGCTTCAAAAATTGATGGTAAGATGCACGCATGTGGACATGATGGACATACAGCAGGACTTTTGGGAGCTGCTTTGATATTAAATGAGCTTAAAGATGAATTTTGTGGCACGATTAAGTTTATGTTTCAGCCCGCAGAAGAGGGAAGCGGTGGAGCTAAACCTATGATAGAATCAGGTGTATTGGAAAATCCTTATGTTGATGCGGTTTTTGGTTGTCATTTATGGGGGTCTTTGCTTGAAAATACTGTTCAAATTGTAAGTGGCGAAATGATGGCTGGAACGGATATTTTTGATTTGGAATTTATTGGCAGAGGAGGACATGGAGCTCATCCGCATACTTGTATAGATCCTATAATTATGGCAACGCAATTTGTAAATAATATACAAAGTGTTGTTTCTAGGCGTTTAGCCCCTTATGAAGCAGGGGTGATTACCGTAGGTCAAATTTGTGCAGGAACTACTTATAATGTTATTCCTGCAAATGCTTATTTAAAAGGAACCGTGCGTTTTTTAAATGATAAAACACAAGATATTTTAAAAAGTTCTCTAGAAGAAGTGGCTGCTGCTACAGCAAAATCTAATGGTGGAGATTATAAGCTTAAATATACTAAAGAATTTCCTCCATTGATTAATGATGAAAAAGCTGTTTTAATAGCAAGAAAAGCTTTTGCAAAGGTCTTAGGAGAAGAAAATATCATTGTTTCTTCTAAACCTGACATGGGGGCTGAAGATTTTGCTTTTTTAACACGAGAAAGAATGGGAGCTTATGTATTTGTTGGAATTTCAAAGGATTTAAATCATCCAGCTTTGCACCATAGTTCTACTTTTTGTTGGGATGATGAAAATTTAAAAGTTTTAATGCAGGGTGATGTGATGATGGCTTTAGAATTTTTAAATTTATAAAATAGAATTAAAAATTCACAAAAAATTCACAAAAAATGAGTAAAATTTAATCTTGATTTTTCTTTAGGATTTGTTATTATGAAAAAGAAGATTGTTTTAATCATTTTAATTGCAATACTTGGAAGTGTTGGGGCTTATTTTATTTTTTTTAATAATGATGAAAAAATCAGCTATTTAACTCAAAAAATACAAAAAAAAGATATATCTCAAACCATAGAGGCAGTAGGAAAGGTATATGCCAAAGATCAAGTCGATGTAGGTGCTCAAGTTAGCGGACAAATTATAAAACTTTATGTTGATGTGGGAACTCATGTAAAGCAAGGTGATTTGATCGCTCAAATTGACAAAGATAAACAACAAAACGATTTAGATATTACAAAAGCTCAGCTTGAAAGCGCTAAGGCTAATTTAGAGAGTAAAAAAGTTGCCCTTGAGATTGCGAATAAGCAATATCAAAGAGAGCAAAAACTTTATGCAGCTAAAGCAAGTTCTCTTGAAAATTTAGAAACTCAAAAAAATAATTATTATACTTTAAAAGCCAATGTTGCAGAGCTTAATGCTCAAGTAGTTCAGCTTGAAATCACTCTTAAAAATGCACAAAAAGATTTAGGTTATACAACCATTACTGCTCCTATGGATGGTGTTGTGATTAATGTAGCTGTAGATGAAGGACAAACAGTTAATGCTAATCAAAACACTCCTACTATAGTCCGTATAGCTAATTTAGACGAAATGGAAGTAAGAATGGAAATAGCAGAGGCTGATGTGAGTAAGATAAAAGTAGGAACAGAGCTTGATTTTTCTTTGCTTAATGATCCTCAAAAAACTTATCATGCTAAGATTGCAAGTATAGATCCAGCTGATACTGAAGTGAGTGATTCTAGTACAAGCTCAAGCTCATCAAGTTCGAGTTCTTCAAGCTCAAGCTCATCAAATGCTATTTATTATTACGCAAAATTTTATGTAGCCAATAAAGATGATTTTTTGCGTATTGGTATGAGTATACAAAATGAAATTGTCGTAGCGAGTGCAAAGGCTGTTTTAGCAGTGCCAACTTATGCAATTAAAAGCGATCCAAAAGGCTATTATGTTGAAATTTTGGAAAATCAAAAAGCTGTTAAAAAATATGTCAAACTTGGCATTAAAGATTCTATCAATACTCAAATTTTAGAAGGTGTAAATGAAAATGAAGAATTGATAGTAAGCTCAAGTGCTGATGGTTTAGCTCCTAAAATGAAGTTGAGATTTTAATGATTTTTCTTAAAAATATTTGCAAAAATATAGGCGAAAATGCCATTTTAAAAAATGTAAGTTTAAGTATAGAAAAAGGTGAATTTGTTGCTATTATAGGACAAAGTGGAAGTGGTAAAACTTCACTTTTGAATATCATAGGAACATTAGATACACCAAGTAGTGGAACTTATGTTTTTGATGAGTATGAAGTCACTAAACTTAATAATGATGAAAAAGCAAGATTAAGGCGTGAAAAAATAGGCTTTATATTTCAAAGATACAATCTTTTAAGCTTGCTGAGTGCTAAAGAAAATGTTTCTTTACCTGCAGTTTATGCGGGAAAAAATTTACAAGAAAGAAGTCAAAATGCTAAAAAACTCTTAAATGATTTAGAATTAGCTCACAAGTTAGATTCTAAGCCAAACGAATTAAGCGGAGGGCAGCAACAACGCGTTTCTATAGCAAGAGCTTTAATCAATGGCGGAGAGCTTATTTTGGCTGATGAGCCAACGGGAGCTTTGGATAGTAAAAGCGGTATTATGGTGCTTGAAATTTTACAAAAACTTAACGAGCAAGGTCATACTATAGTCTTAGTAACTCACGATCCAAAAATTGCAGCACAAGCTAAAAGGGTTATAGAGATTAAAGATGGAGAAATTTTAAGCGATACTAAAAAGGAAAAAGCTCAAGAAAAACTTATTTTAAAAACAATGCCCAAAGAGAAAAAAACACTTACTTTGCTTAAAAATCAAGCCTTTGAATGTTTTAAGATAGCTTATTCTTCCATACTTGCACACAAACTTCGTTCTATTTTAACTATGCTTGGAATCATCATAGGTATTGCTTCTGTAGTTTGTGTTGTAGCTTTAGGATTAGGCTCTCAAGCTAAAGTGCTTGAGTCTATTGCAAGACTTGGGACAAATACTATTGAAATTCGCCCTGGAAAAGGATTTGGGGATTTGCGTTCGGGTAAAACAAGGCTTAATTTTAGTGATTTAGAAACGCTAAGATCTTTAGAATATTTAGAAGCAGTTGATGCTCATTCAAATACTTCAGGAGTGGCAACTTATACCAATATTTCTTTAAGCGCAAGAGCTGAAGGAGTAGGGATAAATAATTTTGCTATAGAAGGTTTAAGGATAGATGCGGGAAGAATTTTAAATAATGATGATGTAAAAAATAGTACCAATGTTGCTGTATTGGATTTTAATGCTAAAAAAAATCTTTTTCCTGATGAAAAAAGTGAAAATATTTTAGGTCGTGTGGTGCTTTTTAATTCTCAACCTTTTAAGATTATAGGAGTTTTGCAAAAAGATACAGACAAGCCTATAGAAGATAATGTAGTACGTCTTTATATACCCTATACAACACTGATGAATAAGCTTACAGGAGATAGAAATTTGCGTGAAATCATAGTTAAGGTTAAAGATGATGTGAGTTCAACTTTGGCTGAAAATGCTATTATAAGAATTTTAGAAATTAAACGCGGACAAAAGGATTTTTTTACTTTTAATTCTGACACTTTTAAGCAAGCTATTACAGCAAATAAACGCACTACAACCATACTTACCGCTTGTGTGGCTGTGATTGCTTTGATTGTTGGGGGTATAGGAGTGATGAATATCATGCTTGTTTCTGTAAGTGAAAGAACAAGAGAAATAGGCATACGCATGGCTATAGGGGCTAGAAGAGAAGATATTATGATACAGTTTTTAATCGAAGCGGTTATGATTTGTACTATAGGGGCGATTTTAGGTGTGATTTTATCGATTTTTGTTATTTTTGCTTTTAATACTTTAAGTACGGATTTTCCTATGATTTTAAATGCCTATTCTGTGCTTTTGGGACTTTTAAGTTCTATGTTTATCGGTGTGGTTTTTGGTTTTTTCCCTGCAAGAAATGCAGCAAATTTAAATCCTATTAGTGCATTATCAAAGGAATAAAATGAAAATAATACTTAGCATTTTTTTAGCATTTTTCTTGAGCGCTTGTGGTGTAAAACTTAGCTTGCCTAAAGAAGTTGATTTAACTCAAGAACAAATGAAAGATTTAAATCTTACTTATGATTGGTATAGATCTTATGATAATGCAAAATTAAATGAATTTCTAAATTTTGTTTTATTGAATAATAGTGATATTAATATTGCTAGAAAAACTTTGCTTTCGGCTTTGGCTAGAGCTGATTTGATTGATTATGATTTATATCCGACTTTAAGTGGAAATTTGGGTTTTGGTGCGGATAAAGATTTAAATTCAGGCAAACAAAGTAAAAATTTCAATAATTCTTTAAATTTAAGCTATGAGCTTGATATTTATGGCAAATTAAGAGATAGTGCAAGTGCGAGTGAATTTAGTGCAAAAGCAAGTGCTTATGATCTTGAAAATTTAAAAATAAGTATGATCAATACAGCTTTAAATGATGTGTTTGAGCTGGCTTATTTTAACGATGTAGATAAATTGCTTCGAGCTTATCTTTCAAATTTAGAACAAATGAAAGAGCTTTATAACTATAAATACAAGCTTGGAAAAATAGAAGAATTAGATCTTTTAAACATAGAACAAAGCTTATTAAGAGCTAAACAAAATTTATTAAGCAATGATCAAAATCGTAATTTACTCATAAAAAATTTACAAGATTTATTGGCAAGGCAAGAAGGTTTTGCTTACATAGAGTATTTTAAAACTTTATCTTTAAATGATTTTAAAACCTTAAGTCCTGATTTTAATATACCTTTAAAAGCTTTAGCGTACCGTGCAGATGTGAGATCTAAACTCAATAGCTTAAAATCAGCCTTTAAGGATTATTCTTCCATGCAAAAATCTATTTTGCCTAGTATTTCTTTAGGTGGAGCATTAAGCGGAAGTGATAAAAAAATCGATGATAGTTTTAAATTTGAAATTTTAAGTGGCAATGTTAAGATTTCTTTACCTTTCTTAGATTATGGTAGAGTAAAGCAAAATATCAAAATTTCACAATTTACTTATGAGCAACTTTTAATTTCTTATGAGCAAGCCTTGCAAAGTGCGATGAATGAATTTGCATTGAATTATAAAGATTATCAAAGCGACACCTTGCTTTTGCAAAATTTGCAAAATATTAACATTAAACAAGAGCTTATCACTAAGGCGTATTATGAAAAATATATTTTAGGAAAAAGTGAATTAAAAGATTATTTGGATGCAAACAATACTTTAAATTCTACCCAGCAAGAATTTTTAAGAGCTAGATTTAATCTTTTAAAAACCATTAATTCTTACTATCAAATCACAGCTTTAAGTTTTAATGATGAAAACTTAGAATTTCCTAAGTATTAAATTTAATAATCAATGATATTTTTTAAATCCTCGAGTAACTTTTTAGCCATCAGCTCATAGCCTTTTATAGTAAGATGTACATCATTGAGCGAAAGCTTTTGTTCTATCCATTTGTTTTTTCCCCCACTATCTTGCATAAACTGATGCATATCAAAAATAAGAGTTTTTTCTTCTTTAGCAACTTCATATAATGCTTTGCGTATGGTAAAAAAATCAGGAGCAAGCTTGTAGTTTTTACCTTGTTTTTGAACTACAGTTGGTGGAGAGATTAGCATGATAACAGCGTTTTTATTGTAAGTTTTTAAAATACTAATCCATTTTTTTAAATTATTTTTGAATTTTTGTTTTTCAAACCCTTTAAAGAGTGCATCATTAGAACCATAGGCAAGAATAATTAAATCATTGTGTAAAAGTCCTAGTTCTTTTTTTACAACTGTTTGATTCCAAGAGAGCCATAAATCACTTTTGGCACCATTGATTGCAATGGTATCTAAGAAAACATTATTATCTTTATTTGTGATGAAATATCCTCCTAGCTCAGCATCTTTTTGTAAGGCTGAAATTTGCAAAGGAAGATCAAGTTCTAGTTCTTTATAAGACCATTTGTTAATTTGTGTAGTTCTTAACTCATAGCTTTGGTTTTTTGCATCTTTGATGCTAAAAGCATTGGTATTTTGTTTGGCTTTAAATAAAAATCCTATCTTGAATTTTTTTTTATCTAAGGTTGTATCAAGGTTGATTTTTGCGCCTTTGATTTTTGCTTTGGCTATTATCCCACCTAATGGAAAATTATGTCCAGCATTAGCAGGATTTCTTGAGTTTAAAATTTCAAAGTTTTTATAAGAATAAACAAGATTAAGATTTTGTTGATATTTGGGCTGTAAAGGATAGGCAAAACCTATAGAGTTAGAGCGGATTAAATATCCTCTTATGACACGCGGAAAGAAATCAGCCGCCATATGAGAATCTCCATAAATTCTAATTCCTATGTTTTGATTTTTTTCTAATTTTTTTTCTAGATTTTTAAGATCTTTTTTTAATACATAACTTGTTAAAGCAGAGTGATTTTTGTTTTGATTGAGTATGGAATCTATTGTGTCATTTGTATTTAAATTTTGTGCATAAGAGCTAGTAAAAATAATAAAAAACAATAAGATAATTTTAAATTTATTTACTAGCATTTTCTTCCTTAAGTTTTATGTGTTCTAATAAAAGTTTAGACATTTCTCTTGCACCACTTGGAGTAAAATGAACCCCATCATCTGTTCTTACTTTTATACTTCTATTGTTTTCATCTTTTATATAAGCTGAGTATTCATCATTGACACTAAAAAATAGCTTAGTGTTGATAAAAATTTCTTTATTTTTAAGAATTTCATCGCTGTAAATTTTATTGAGCACTTGTATTTTTTTGTTCAAATCTTCTTTTTTTACAGGAGGGATTTCAAACCAAAAAACTTTGGCTTTATGTTTTTTAGCGATTTTAATGATTTCATCTACACGACTTGTGTAAATATCTATCCAAGAAGGGGAGCCAAAACGATGGTAATTTCCTCCTTTTTTAATATCCCAAGGATCATTAGCGCCAAGAAGAACAACAAGATATTTAATATTTGAGTTTTTAATAAAAGCTTCATTGGTGGCTTTTGACCAGTCAAAATAGGATTTATAAGAAAGGCCTGTATTTTGTTTACTAAGATCGGTTACCTTAAGATTTAAATTTCTTAAATCTCTATTTAAGGCTATTGCAACACCTTGCATTAAAGAATCTCCGATAAATAAAAACTCATCTCCATTTTGTAGCTCTAATTTGGTATTGTCGATAAAACTAATATTTGCATCTTGGATTAAGGTTAGATTTGTTTCTTTATGAGAAGTGTTTTCATCATTTTCTAAAGTGTTTAGAACTTTATCTATTTTACTTAAGTTTTCATCTGTTGATTTACTTTCTTGATTTGTAGTTTCTTCATTGGTTTGAGGCAAGGGTTCGTTGCTTAAAATTGCACGAATTTGTTCTAATTTAATTTTGAAGCCATTGGCTTCTTTTAAAAGATCATTATGAGGATAGAATGCAAAATGATATTTTTGTTCTATATAAGAGCTAATGCTCTGATTCATAACTACAACAACCAAGCCAAGCACTATAATCAAAATGAAGAAAAATCTAACTACACTCATCTAAAAACTCGAATAAA
This sequence comes from Campylobacter sp. CFSAN122748, assembly GCF_045277125.1. Classification (NCBI taxonomy): domain Bacteria; kingdom Pseudomonadati; phylum Campylobacterota; class Epsilonproteobacteria; order Campylobacterales; family Campylobacteraceae; genus Campylobacter; species Campylobacter sp. CFSAN122748. Next base: position 604,049 of record NZ_CP116953.1, read on the forward strand.
TAAAATCAGGAATTCCATCTGGCATAAAAGCAAAAACCAAAAGTAAAATAAAAGCTATAATAAAAGGTTTTAGCAAAAATGGAGTAAGATTTAAAATCTTAATGCAATATTCTTTAAAATTAATAAATAAAGGATAGATCATAAAAAGAACCCCAAAAGCAACCAACATATAGATATCGTTATAAGATGGAATTTGGAAGAAATTATAATAACAAGCTTTAAAATATTCTATTGCATCTTCTAGATTTTTGCTATAGTAAAAGAAAATCCAAGTAAAACATACAAATTGAAAGGTTAAAAATCTTCCTAAAGCTGGAATTTTTTGTAAACTAAATTTGCTTAAAGCTAGCAAATGTATAAAAACTATGCCAATACCATGCAATAAACCCCAAACAATAAAAGCAAGTGTATTGCCATGCCACATACCTGAAAGTATAAAAGCGATGAGTATGTTAACTATAGTGCGTGGCATTCCTTTTCTATTGCCTCCTAAAGGTATATAGATATAATCTCTTATAAAGGTTGAAAGACTGATATGCCATCTAGCCCAAAAATCTTTTAGGTTTTTTGCAAGATAAGGCATGTTAAAGTTAGGCGGAAGGGTAAAACCTAACATTAAAGCAAAAGCACAAACTAAATCAACATATCCGCTAAAATCGCAGTATATTTGAATTGCATAGGCGTAAATTGCGCTTAAAAGTTGTATGAAATTATAAGATTGTGGAAAGTCTAAAATACTTTTAGCATAAATTCCAAGGTAATTGGCTATTAAAACTTTTTTAACTATACCAAAAACAAGCAAGATGATGATTAAATTTGCATGTTTAAATTCGCGTTTTTGATAGGCCTGTTCAAAGAAAAAAGAACTTCGCATAATAGGCCCTGAAAGTAGTGTTGGAAAAAATGATAAGAAGGTTGCTAAATTTAAAAAACTTTCTAAACGGCGTTTTTGATAAACTTCCACAAGATAAGTGATAGAAGTAAAGGTATAAAAACTAATTCCTATTGGTAATACTAAATCAATATTTAAAAATTCTAAACCGAAAAAATTTAATATCTCATCAACACTTCCTTTGATGCTAGGAAAGTATTTAAAAAAACATAAATTTAAAATAATAAAAGCTATACAAGTAGCGAAAATATAACGCTTGCGACGCACAAAAATTAGCAAGGCGAAATAGTGTATAAAAAAGGTATATATAAATAAAACTAAGGCGAAATAAGGATTGATTAAAATATAAATAATATAAGAGAAAATTAAAATTAAAATATTTTGTATTTTATAATCATTTTTAAAAGTCCAATAAATAGCAAAAAAAGCTATCATTAAAATACTAAATTCTAGAGAAAAATAAGTCATACCTTCAATCCAAAGCGAGATTTGCCCATAGTAGGGCAAAGATTATTTTTTTCTACTTAATGCAATATTTTTGATGTATTGATCAGCTAAATAAAGTCCATTTCCGTGTTCTCCGATTAATTTAATCTTGTCAACTATACCGCGGAAAAGTGCTTCTTCTTCGTGTTGTTCGCTTACATACCATTGTAAGAAATTAAAAGTAGAATAGTCTTTATGTGTTAGCATGTGTTCAACTAAAGTATTGATTGACTTTGTGATAAATTGCTCATGTTCATAGGTTTTTTCAAAAACATCAAGTAAAGATTTGAAATTTTGTTCAGGCTGTTTTACTTCTTGAAGCTCTACATGAGAATCTGTTTCATTAAGATAAGTGATAAGCTTTTTAGCATGATCGCTTTCTTCGCTTGCATGTGCAAACAAGAAGGCTCCAGCTCCATCAAGACTGTTTTCATAACACCAAGAACTCATACTAAGATATAAGTTTGCTGCATACATTTCTTTGTTTATTTGTTCATTGAGTAATTTTATAACTTCTTTAGAAAGCATTCTTATCTCCTTATTAAAATTTAAAATGTTTTGTAATGATATATTATTTTTTTAAAAACAAGCTAAATTTTTTGATAGTTAAAAATTATATTTAAGAAAAATACAAAATAAAAAATGTTTCCAAAATGTTTCCAAGTTTTTTTAAACTTCCATTACTTTTTTTAAAGTTAAGGAGAAAAAATGAAAAAAATTCTATCTTTAAGTGTGGCAAATCTTGCACTTTGTGGTGCTTTAAGTGCAGCAGATTTAAAAATCGCAGGTTCATCGACTGTGTATCCTTTTACTTCTTTTGTAGCTGAAGAATATGCTTCGATCAAAAATACAAAAACTCCTATAGTAGAGAGCTTGGGAACAGGGGGTGGATTTAAGGTATTTTGTGAAGGAACTACTGATATTTCTAATGCTTCAAGACCTATGAAATTAAGCGAATTTGAAACTTGCAAAAAAGCAGGGGTAACTGATATAGTAGGGATGATGATAGGTTATGATGGTATAGTTTTAGCTCAAAATAAAACCAATGCTCCATTAAATATCACAAAAAAAGAACTTTTCTTAGCATTGGCAAAAGAAATTCCACAAAATGGAAAACTTATACCAAATCCTTATACAAACTGGAATCAAATCAATAAAAATTTACCAAATCGTAAAATTAGTGTTTATGGTCCACCATCAAGTTCAGGAACAAGAGATGCTATAGAAGAGCTTGTAATGAGCGATGTGTCTAAAAAAATTCCTGAGTATAAAGGCGAGTATAAAACCATACGCCAAGATGGTGCTTATATCCCAAGTGGTGAAAATGATAATCTAATCGTTTCCAAACTTACTATTGATAAGGATGCTTTTGGAATTTTTGGTTATAGCTTTTTAGTGAGCAATTCAGACAAAATCAATGCTGCTAATATCGATGGTGTTACGCCAAGCGAAGAAAGTATCGCAGATGAAAAATACGAACTTGCAAGAAGTTTGTTTATTTATATCAATGCTAAGAAAAATCCAAAAGAAGCCTTTGATTTTGCAAAAATTTATATGAGTGATGATTTGGCAAAAAGTGGTGGAGAGCTTGAAAAAATAGGACTTGTTCCTTTAAGTGATGATAAATTAAAAGCTTCTCAAAAACATGTAGAAGATAGAAAAATTTTAAATGATGAGCTTGTAAAAGCTGGAAAAGTTTTTTAAGGAAAAACTTTGTTAAAAGAAAAAATAATCAAATTTGCACTTTTTTTATGTGCTTTTGTAAGCGTGATAGTAAGTTTTGCTATCATGCTTACAATTTTAATTGAAGCTTTAAAATTCTTTCAAAAAGAAAGCGTTATTACCTTTTTATTCTCAAGTCAGTGGGCAGCTGATGCAGCTTTTATGAATGCAGATGGCACGAGCAAACAAGGTGTTTTTGGAGCGCTATCGCTTTTTTGGGGAACTTTTTATATTTCATTGATTGCTATGCTAACGGCTTTACCTTTAGGGGTTATGTGTGCTATATATTTAGGTGTTTTTGCTGGCAAAAAATCTAAAAATTACTTAAAACCTATTTTAGAAATCATTGCAGGGATTCCTACTGTTGTTTTTGGATTTTTTGCGGCTATAGTTGTAGCGCCTTTTATAGTGTGGTTTTTTTCTTTATTTGGCATACAAGCAAGCTTTCAAAGTGCTTTAGGCGCAGGTTTTATCATGGGGATCATGATAGTACCTATAGTGGCTTCGTTATCTCAAGATTGCATTGAAGCAGTAAGCGAGAAAAGGATTAATGGCGCTTATGCTTTAGGTATGACAAAAAAAGAAGTGGTTTTTGCCGTGATTTTACCTGAGGCTATTCCTGGTATAGTTGCAGCTTGTCTTTTAGGACTTTCAAGAGCCTTAGGCGAAACTATGATAGTGGTGATGGCAGCTTCTTTGCGTCCAAATTTAACTTTAAATTTTTTAGAAGATATGACAACGGTAACGGTAAAAATCGTAGAAGCTTTAAGTGGAGATCAAGCTTTTGATAGTTCTTTGGCTTTAAGTGCTTTTTCTTTAGGTTTGGTGCTTTTTGTCATCACTTTAATCATCAATATGTTTAGCGTTTATCTTATCAATCGCTTTCACAAAAGGAAAAATTTATGAAAAAACTTTTTAAAAAAAGACAAAAAGCTTCAAAGTCTTTTAAAAGACTTTGTAAAATGGGGCTTTATATTAATTTAATTTTTCTTTGTATCTTTTTAGGAAGTGTGGCTTATCTTGGATTTCCTGCTTTTAAGCAAACCTATATTTTTGTAGAGGCTAATAGAAATTCTCCTGCTTATGATCTTTTATCTCGTGCTGAGCAAAGAAAGATAAGAACAGGGCAAATCACTGAAAAATCTTGGCTTTTGGCAAATTCAGAAGTAGATCAATATATGAAGCAAAAATATAATCGCCTTAGTGAAAAACAAAGAACTTTAGTCGATGATCTTATGCAAAAAGGCGAGATAGAGCTTAAATTTAATAGCAATTTCTTTTTAAATGGGGACTCAAAATCTCCTGAAAATTCAGGAATTTTATCTTCAGTTGTAGGGACTTTGCTTGTTATGCTTGTTTGTATGGTTGTGAGTGTTCCTATAGGCGTTGCAGCGGCAATTTACTTAGAAGAATTTGCGCCACAAAATATCCTTACACATTTTATAGAAGTGTGTATTAACAACCTTGCAAGTATTCCAAGTATCTTGTTTGGACTTTTAGGACTTGGAGTGTTTATCAATCTTTTTGGAATGCCTCGCTCAAGTGCTTTAGTGGGTGGGCTTACTTTGGCGATCATGAGTTTACCTATTATCATTGTTTCAACTAAGGCAGCTTTAAAAAGTGTGGACATTAACATGAAAAATGCCGCTTATGCCTTAGGTATGACTAAGGTTCAAATGGTAAAAGGCATTATGCTACCTTTAGCTATGCCTATGATTTTAACAGGTTCTATTTTGACTTTAGCAGGGGCTATAGGCGAGACAGCACCTTTGATGATTATCGGTATGATAGCATTTATCCCTGATGTAGCTAGTTCGATTTTTGATTCAACTAGCGTTTTGCCTGCTCAAATTTACTCATGGTCGGCTATGCCAGAGCGTGCATTTTTAGAAAGAACCGCAGCGGGTATTATTGTGCTTTTAGGACTTTTAGTCGTATTAAATCTTAGTGCAATATTATTAAGAAAATATTTTCAAGGAAAATTAAAGTGATAGCAAAAACAACAAATTTAAATTTATTTTATGGAAAAAAACAAGCTTTATTTGATATCAATATGCAAATAGAACAAAACAAAATTACTGCACTCATCGGTGCTTCAGGATGTGGTAAATCCACTTTTTTGCGCTGTTTTAATAGAATGAATGATAAAATTGCAAAAATCGATGGTTTAGTGGAAATTGAAGGAAAAGATGTTAAAAATCAAGATGTAGTAGCCTTGCGTAAAAATGTAGGCATGGTTTTTCAACAACCTAATGTTTTTGTAAAAAGCATTTATGAAAACATCTCTTATGCACCAAAACTTCATGGTATGATTAAAAACAAAGATGAAGAAGAAGCTTTGGTGGTGGATTGCTTGCAAAAAGTGGGGCTTTTTGAAGAGGTTAAAGATAAATTAAAGCAAAATGCCCTAGCTCTTTCAGGCGGACAACAACAACGCCTTTGTATCGCAAGAGCTTTAGCGATCAAACCTAAACTTTTGCTTTTAGATGAGCCAACTTCTGCACTTGATCCTATAAGTTCAGGCGTGATTGAAGAGCTTTTGAAAGAATTAAGCCATAATCTTTCTATGATCATGGTTACGCATAATATGCAACAAGGCAAACGCGTAGCTGATTATACAGCATTTTTTCACCTAGGTGAGCTTATAGAATTTGGAGAAAGCAAGGAATTTTTTGAAAATCCAAAACAAGAAAAAACCAAGGCTTACTTAAGCGGTGCTTTTGGGTGAGATTTATTTTTTGGAAATTTGATGATATAATTAATTAAAAATTTCCAAAAAAAGGTTTAATATGATTATAAACCAAATTTATTCTATAGATTCTTGTGATGATGTAGAATTAAATATCAAAAGGGGAAGTAAATTAGAATTTAGATTGACTTATGATGATAGTAAAGAAATAGAAGCTATTGTTTGTATTATTCCAGGTGGTGCTGAAGATATGAATAGTTATATTTATATTGATGATTATTTGACTAGAAATTATAAAGTTGCTGTTATTAATATTAACTATCATTGTATAGGAAATAGACCTCATTTGGGTTCTAGTTTTTATTTGGATGATATAGATAAATTCATTTTAGATACTAGTTTAAAGGCTATAAATTTAAAATGTATAAATGTTTATGGTATAAATTCTTATGAAAATCTAAATAATGCTTTTATAAGAATAGATCAAGAAATTCAAAAATTAAAATTAAATCAACAATTACATCAAAACTATAAGTTAAAAACACATGTAAGTTTTTTACCATTTAAAAATGAATATCAAAATTTTGGTATAATGCAAGCTATGGATATTTTAAATGCTATTTTTTATATAAAAGAAAATTCTCCATTTAAACTAATGAGGGGGGGGGGGGGGTATTAGAACGATTTTGTTTGGAAATTCATATGGCGGATATTTAGCAAATTTATGTGCAAAAATAGCTCCTTGGAGTATTGATTTTATATTAGATAATTCTTCTTTTGTTAATTTGTTTGGAAATATTTTTAGACTTATAGGTTTTGGAAAAGAAATCGATTTTACTAGATATCATGGAACATATGATGATACTTTATTTAAAAATATATTTTTATATTTAAGTGATAAAACTTATTGGAATAATAATAAATTTTCAAAAAATTATTTTTCAAATGCTAGAAAAATCATAAGAGAACCATTAAACAAAGAACATCTAATAATACAAAGCTTATACCCAAATCCAAAATATATTTTATATCATAGTATTTTTGATGAAAGATCTCCTTTTAAAAATAAGGAAAATTTTGTACATATTTTAAAAGAATTAAATTTTAAAGTAGAATTTTTTGCTATTTCACAAGTTGATAATAAGTTTATTAAAAATTTAAATCATGGAATGGGATTGAGCACAAAATTATTTTTTAAAAAACATTTATTGCAAATATTAAAAGAACCTTTGCAAGATAAAATTTGCAAGAAGGAAGTCTCATATAAATGTGATGAGCTAGTGTATACTTTCAAAGAAGAAAATCATCAAATTATTTTAAATATAACAAATTGAGTATATTAAATGTTTATATTTAAAAAAGTAATTTTTAAGTAGAATTGTTTTTTAAAAAAATATTTAAAAAAAGAGATAAGATAACATCATGGCAAAAAAACAACTCTCTTTAACAAGACTCAGTTTTCCTATATTTTGGGATTTGCTTTCTAAGTATTTAACCGTGATTATCAATACCGCTATGGTGTCGCATTATTCTAATTTTCTTGTTGGTGCTATGGGCGCTGGAAATCAAATTTTAGATCTTTTTATCACTATTTTTTCATTTTTAAGTGTGGGTTGTAGCGTGGTGATCGCACAAGCAATTGGTGCAAAAGATCATGTTTTAGCAAGAAAAGTGATTCATCAAAGTTTGTTCTTAAATGCACTTTTAGGCTTTGTATGCGGTGTGCTTATTTTATGGCATGGGGAGTATTTGCTTTATCTTTTAAAAATTCCACAAGAATTGCTCAAAGATAGCGAAATTTACTTACATATGCTTGCAATTTGTTTGTTTTTTGATGCCATAGGTATTGTTTTAGCTGCTATTGTAAGGGTTTATAATATGGCTTATTGGGTCATGTTTATAGGTTTTTTGATGGATATAGTGGTGATTTGTGGAAATTATTATGTTTTGCATTATACAAAGTCAGAACTTTTTGGAATAGGGCTTAGTAATATTTTTGCTCGCATTGTTGCTATAGTTGCTTTGTTTGCGATACTTTTTTATAAACTTAAAATTCATCTTAAAATCAAAGAAATGATAAAACTTGAAAAAGAAGTTTTAAAAAAGGTTTTAAATATAGGAGGATTTTCAGCAGGGGAAAATCTTTTGTGGATAGTCCAATATACTATAGCTTTTGCTTTTGTAGCAAGCTTAGGTGAGGCGAGTTTGAGTGTGCAAACGATTTATTTTCAAATTTCAATGCTTATCATGCTTATAGGACAAGCTATAAGCATAGCTAATGAAATCATAGTAGGTAAATTAGTCGGTGCTAGGTATGAAAATATCGCTTACAAACATGCTTGGCGTGCTTTATATTTTAGTGTAATAGCGAGTGCTTTAGTGGCGTTTTTAAACTATCTTTGTCAAGATTTTACTATGCAAATTTTAGGGCTTAAAGAAGAGCTAAAAAATTTAATGATACCTTTATTTGCTCTTTCAATCTTTCTTGAAATTTCACGAACTTTTAATATAGTTATGGTTAATTCCTTGCGCGCAAGTGGCGATGCTAAGTTTCCATTTTTTAGCGGACTTGTTTTTATGATGGGGGTATCTTTGCCTGTGGGTTATGTGCTTTGTTTTCATTTTAATCTTGGAATTTTAGGAGTTTGGATAGGATTTTGTGCAGATGAATTTTTGCGTGGAATGGTAAATTCATACAGATGGAAAAGTAAAAAATGGCAAGGCAAAGCTCTAGTTTAAAATCATTTATTTATAAAGATGAGTGCTATTTTTATTCTAAAAAATGCATAAAAACTTTAAGATTAAGGCTAAATGAAAAGGGTGAATTTGTTCTTAGTATTCCTTATTTTTGCACCTTTAAAAGTGTTTATGAGTTTTTAGATAAATCAAGTTCTTGGATAAATGAGGCAAAAACAAGATTTGAAAAAAAAGTTTTAAAAGATGATGAGTTAATCTTTTTAGCTAAAAAATATCAAATTATTTTTGATGAAAATGCCAAAAAAATTTATTTTGATAAAGATAAAATAATTTGTCAAAATAAAGCAAAATTGGATTTATTTTTAAGACAAAATGCTAAAAAGATTTTTACTTTTTATCTTAAAAAATGGAGTAAAAAAACAGGCTTATTTTACACGCATTTAAGCATTAAAAATATGAAAACACGTTGGGGTTCTTGCAATCACAATAAAGCTTATATTAATTTAAATTTAAAACTCATTCAAAAAAGTTTAAGAGCTATTGAATATGTGATTTTGCATGAAATTAGCCATTTAAAATTTCCCAATCATAGCAAAGAATTTTATACTTTTATAGAGCATTTTATGAGTGATTTTAGGCAAAGAGAGAAAGAATTTTTAAGTTAAAAATGTTATATTTATAGTTTATTTTTCAAAAAAGGCATAATATGACTTTGGATTTTGATTTTATTTATAATGCAGATAATGATATTTTTGAATATTTATTGCGTTTTTATGCGAAAAATTACAATTATATCCTTAGTAAAGAAGAAAATACTTATCATTTTTCTATCGATGCAGATGAAGAAAATTTAAAGACTTTTTGCGATTCTTTGAATTTCATGAGTCATAGCGTTTTTTTGAAAAAATTTGATGTAAAAGCGGGGCAGGGTTTTAACCCTTGTATACCAGAAGATAAAGAATTTTCAAGATTTTCTTATATTACTCATTTAAATTCTAATGCTTATCAAGAAAAAAAACTTTTAAACAAAAACGAATGGGGCGTGTTTTGTGAGTGTGAATTTTCAAGCAATTTATCAGAATTTGAAAAAATCAATGAAGAAAATTTCAATACTTTTTTAAATCTTGCCTTTGATTTGTTAAGTCAAGAAAAAAAGATTTATTTGAAAGATAAAAACGGCATTTATGAATTTTCTTTGTTTAAGAACGAATTTATAGGAGATTTTTTACTTCCTTGTGATATTAAAGCTATAAATTCAGTTTTTGTTTGTTCAAATGAAAATTTAAAACTTCTTGCAAGTTTAGAAAAACCTTTGATGAAGCTAAGGCTTAATGCTATGTTTAGAAAAAATCACAATCTTGATTTTAGTGATTTTAAAATCAGACTTGCTAGAGATTTGTTTTGCTTTGCTTTAGGTTTGAAACTTTTTGAAAATGAGTATAAATTTTTAAGCGTAAAAAAGATAGAAGAATATCAAAAAGATTTTTATATCAGTGCTTTAGATGAGCAAGTGGTGGTTTTGGAAGGCTTTGAATTTATCAATGCTAAGGCAAGAGAGCTTATTTTTTCTAAAGAAGATAAAAATATGGCAAGAATTTCTTATCTTGTAAGCCGTTATAAAGAAAAGGTTTTTATTTTAGAGCTAAGTAAGGATTATGAAGATATTTTGCTTATCAATAAAGAGCTTAATTTACTTAAACTTTGCTTACCAAAACACAGCAAAGAACTTTATAAAGAGATTAAAAAAGATGAAATTGGTGCAAGGCTTTTAGAAAATTTTAACAAGGAATTTCCTCTTTTAGATGAAAATTTTGAGCTTCAAAACAATTTTTATTCCTTGCTTGGCTTGCTGGGTAGAGTGCTAAATTTGGGTAGAAATTTACAAGAGAGTGCTAGCGAGCTTTTAAAAATCGCTGATGAGTCAAAAATGCCTCGTGGGGTAAAGATTGATTATCGTTTGAAAGAAGATAAAAGTTTTGATTATACAAGGACTTTAAGATCTGCCATGAGTTTTATGTTAGCAGGTGTAGATAGTGCTAATATCGCTTATGGAGCGGTTGAGAGTTTGGCTTATTTCTTGCGTGATACTTATGATGAATTAAGAGAGAAAAAGCAAAGTGATTTAGCACTTATAAGTGGATCTTTGTTTGAACATAAATCTTTACTTAAAAATACTTTAAAACATCTTAAAAATTGTCAGTTAAGCGATGCGCCACTTAGGGTATAAGATCAAAATTTCAGGTCTAGTTCAAGGGGTGGGTTTTCGCCCCTTAGTTTATGAACTAGCTTTGAAATCAAAGCTTTTTGGAGAGGTAAGAAATGATGGTTTTGGGGTAGAAATTATTCTTGCTTGCACTCAAAAAGAATGTCAAAATTTCATAGAAAATTTAAAAAATCATCTCCCGCCTTTAGCAAGAATAGATCAGCTTATAATCACGCAAATTTCTATTTCAAACTATGAAAATTTTAGCATCACTCCTTCTTTAGAGAATACAAAAAGCACGCCTATGTTAAGTGATTTTGCACTTTGTAAGGAGTGTAAAAAAGAATTTTTTGATGAAAAAAATCCACGCTTTTTATATCCCTTTATCACTTGCACACATTGTGGGCCACGCTTTAGTATTATAAAAAGTCTTCCTTATGATAGAACCCATACTTCCATGCAAGAATTATTGATGTGTGAGTTTTGTAAAAGCGAATACGAAGATCCTAAAAATAGGCGTTTTCATGCCCAGCCCATCAGTTGTCCTAAGTGTAAAATCAATGTTTTTCTTAAAAATCCAAAGGGTGAAATTTTAGCCAAAGATCAAGAAGCTTTTATACAAAGTGCGAAGTTTTTAAAGGAAGGTAAAATTTTAGCCATTAAAGGCATGGGCGGTTTTCATCTCATGTGTGATGCGTTTAATGAAGAAGCTTTAAAAACTCTAAGACTTAGAAAAAATCGCCCCAAAAAACCCTTTGCTTTGATGTGTAAAGATTTACAAAGTGCTAAAGAACTTGCCTTTATAGATGAAAAAGAAGAAGCTTTACTTGGTGGGGTTTTGGCTCCTATTGTGATTTTAAAGGCAAAAAAAGCCTTTTCTTTAATCGCTCCCGATGTAGATAAAATCGGCATTATGCTAGCTTATACGCCTTTACATCTTTTGCTTTTTGAGTATTTTAAAGGAAGCCTTGTAGCAACAAGTGCGAATTTAAGCGGAGAAAGTATCATTAAAGATGAGTTTAATTTGCGTCAAAAACTTGATAAAGTTTTTGATTTTTATTTGGATTATGATAGGGAAATTATCAATGCAAGTGATGATAGCATCGCTCAAGTGGTAAATGGCAAAACTATGTTTTTGCGTACTTCAAGGGGTTTAAATCCCTTTTATTTGGAAAGAAATTTTAATAAAAAAGGCACTTTTTTAGCTTTGGGTGCGGAACTTAAAAATGAATTTGTGATTTTTTATGAAAATAAACTTTTAATTTCTCCTTATATAGGGGATTTGAAAAGTCTTGATGTGCATGAGAGATTTTTTAAACTTTTAGAATTTTTTAAACAAAATTATGATTTGAAATTTGATGCGATTTTGTGCGATAAACACCCGCATTTTAGCTATGCAAAAGAATTTGAAGAAAGGATTAAAATTTCTCATCATTATGCGCATTTTTGTGCGGCTTATTTTGAATACGAAGAAAATTTTGCAAAAGATGAAAAGGCTTTAGCTTTTATTTGTGATGGAACAGGTTATGGCGAAGATGGCAAAATTTGGGGTGGAGAAGTTTTTGTAGGAAATTTAAAAGAATATGAAAGAATTGCACATTTTGAAAATTTCACTCTTATAAATAGTGATATTAAAAATATACAAAATTTAGCCTTAAGTCTTATTTTTCATTATGATTTAGAAGATAAGGCTAAGGAGTTTTTAGCAAAAATTCCAAAAATCAAACTTGAAAATCTTAAAAAAATTTATTCTCATTCTAACTTACAAACAAGTTCTTTAGGACGCATTATCGATGCTTTTGGAAGTATTGTTTTTAACTTAGAAAAAAGTTCTTATGAAGCTCAAGTTGGCTTAATGTGTGAAGCTTTTTATGATAAAAATCTTGATTTTTCTTATAAGCTTTTTGTAGAAAAAGGGCAGGTTAATTTTAAAAATTTAATCCTAGGGGCTTTGCAAGATGAAAAAACTAAGGCGATTACAGGTATGTTTAATGCCTTGGCAAATTTTATCATAGATTTTAGCAAAGATTATGATTTAAAAGTGCTTTTAAGCGGAGGGGTTTTTCAAAACAAAACCTTGCTTGAAATTTTAAAAGCTAAAAATTTTGATTTTTTTATACCTTTAAAGTACCCTTGTAATGATAGCTCCATAGCCTTAGGACAAATGGTGCATTTTTTAAATTTAGAAAAATAAAGCAAATATTCTAAAAACTCATAATTTTTTAATGCTTTTAAGGTTAAAATGAAACAAAAAATATATAAGGAAAGAAAATGTGTAAAGATTGCGGCTGTTCTATAAATTCAAGCCATACGCATGGTCATCATTACGACCACCATCATGAAAATCCAAGTTTAAAAGAAAGCAAAACCATAGAAGTGATTTCTAAAATTTTAAGCAAAAATGATGAAGAAGCTAAGCACAATAGAGCGCATTTTAATGAAGCTAACACGCTTTGTATCAATTTAATGAGTTCTCCAGGTAGTGGAAAAACCACGCTTTTAGAAAGCACGATTAAGGCTTTGAAAAATGAACTTAAAATTGCTGTGATTGAAGGGGATTTAGAAACCAATAATGACGCTCTAAGGGTAAAAAATGCCGGAGCTTTGGCGTATCAAATCACTACAGGACAAAGCTGTCATTTGGACGCTTTTATGGTGCATGAGGCTTTGCATCATTTAGCCATTGATGATGTGGATTTGCTTTTTATAGAAAATGTTGGAAATTTGGTTTGTCCTGCAAGTTATGATTTAGGAGAGCATTTAAATGTGGTTTTGCTTTCTGTTACCGAAGGAAGCGATAAACCGCAAAAATATCCTGTGATGTTTAAAAAGGCTGATATAGTTTTAATCACAAAGGCAGATTTAGCTCATCATTTTGATTTTGATGTTAAAGAGGCGACTAGGTTGATTAAAGAATTAAATCCTAGAGCAGATATTATCACCCTTGATGCAAAAAATGGCACCAATATGGAGCTTTGGTATAAGGTGCTTAAACTTAAAAAGGAGCTTTTTTAATGTGTTTGTCTATACCTTCTGAAATTTTAGAAATCGATGAGTTAAACAATGCTTTAGTACAAACTTTAGGCGTGAAAAGAAAAGTTAATTTGGATTTGATTGATGAACCTTTAAAACAAGGCGATTATGTATTAATCCATGTAGGCGTTGCTATGGAAAAAATCGACAAAGAAGCTGCACTAGAAAGCATTAAAACCTATCAAGAAATAGTAGAAAAAATGAATAGTGGAGAGATAAAAAGTGATGAAGGAGATTTGGGTTTAAATGAATTTCATCGATGAATTTAGAGATAAAGAAAGCATTTTAGCTTTAAAAAAACTCATAGAACAAGAACTTAAAAATCCTATTAATATCATGGAAATTTGCGGTGGGCATACGCATAGTATCATGAAATATGCTTTGCCTTCTATTTTGCCAAAGGAAATTAACTTTATCCATGGGCCAGGATGTCCTGTTTGTGTTATGCCAAGAGTTCGCATTGATACAGCTATCAAGTTAGCCTCCATGAAAGATACGATTTTTTGTACTTTAGGGGATCTTTTAAGGGTGCCTGGAAGTGAAATTTCTTTACTGGATTTAAGAGCTAAAGGGGCTGATGTTAGAGCGCTTTATTCTCCGCTTGAGGTTTTGGAAATTGCTAAGCAAAATTTAAACAAAAATATCATCTTTTTTGCTATAGGTTTTGAAACTACTACGCCTATGAGTGCTTTACTTCTTCAAAAGGTTATAGAAGAAAAAATAAATAATGTCTTTTTTCATATCAATCATATCACAGTTCCAGCACCTGTAGAAGCGATCATGAATGATGAAAATGTAAAAATCAATGCTTTTTTAGGTCCTTCTCATGTGAGTGTGATAACAGGTTATGGTATTTATGAGCCTTTAGCAGCAAAATTTAAAACCCCTATAGCGGTGAGTGGTTTTGAGCCAGTTGATATTTTAGAAAGTGTGTTAAATATCATAAAACAAAGCAATGAAGGCACTTTTAAAGTGTATAATCAATACAAAAGAGCCGTAAGCAAAGAAGGCAATGTTAAAGCACAAAATTTAGTAAAAAAATACTTTAGGGTGTGTGATTTTGAATTTCGTGGCTTAGGACTTATTAAAGATGGAGGCTTGGAGTTAAAAGAAGAATTTAGCGCTTACGATGCGAGTAAAAAATTTGATTGTACGGTGCAAAGTAAAAATGAAAGCAAAGCCTGTATTTGTGGGCAAATTTTAAGAGGTTTGGCCAAGCCTTATGATTGTAAAGTTTTTGGCAAGGCTTGTACGCCAAGAAGTCCTATAGGAAGTTGTATGGTTTCTGGCGAGGGTGCTTGTGCGGCGTATTATAAATACTCAAAGGTGAATGCATGAAAAATATTTCCTTAGCCCACGGAGGCGGTGGAGAAGAGATGAATGAGCTTTTAACTAAGCTTTTTAAGATCTTTGATAATGAAATTTTAAACGCAAATAATGATGCAGCGATTTTGGGAAATTTGGCTTTAAGCACGGATTCTTTTGTTTTAAGTCCGATTTTTTTAGATGAAGAGGTTAATATAGGTAAACTTTGTGTTTGTGGTTCTATTAACGATGTTTTGATGGTGGGTGCTAAGCCAAAATATCTAAGCTTAGGGCTTATCTTAGAAGAAGGTTTTGAGCTAGAAAAATTAGAACGTATTTTAAAAAGCATTAAAGAAGAATGTGAAAAATGTGGAGTTATGTTAGTTTGTGGCGATACTAAAGTTGTTCCTAAGGGTAAAGCAGATGAAATTTATATCAACACTACAGCCTTAGGTGAAATTATTTCTAAAAAAGAAAGTAAAAATATCAAAGCAGGGCTTAGCATACTTCTTTCAGGCGATATAGGAAGGCATGGAGCTAGTGTTTTAATCAAAAGAAATGAGCTAGAAGCTGATATTAAAAGTGATTGCAAGGCTTTGAATAAAGAGGTTTTAGAGCTTTTAGAAAAAGATATAAAGGTTGTGGCCATGAGAGATGCTACTCGCGGGGGGCTTAGTGCGGTTTTAAATGAGTGGGCAAAGCAAAGTGGAAATGATCTTTTGATCTTTGAAGAAAAAATCATCGTTCAAGATGAGGTTTTAGGACTTTGCGAGCTTTTTGGTTACGAAGCGTATGAGCTTGCAAATGAAGGCACTTTTATACTTTGTGTGGAAAAAGAAGATGAGTTAAAAGCCTTGGAAATTCTAAAAAAATACAATGTAAATGCGAGTATTATAGGAGAAGTTTTAGAAGAGAAAAAAGCACGCGTGATCTTACAAAACGCTTATGGAGCAAAACGCTTTTTAGAAAGTCCTAAAGGCGAACTTTTACCAAGAATTTGCTAATGCACGAATTAAGTATAGTAGAATCTTTAATCGAACTTTGCGAAGAAAATGCCTTAAACAATAAGGCTTGTAATGTGCAAGAAATTTATGTAAAAATCGGGCGTTTAAGCGGTATAGAAGTGGATCTTTTTAAGCGTTGTTTTGAAACTTTTAAAGAAAACTCAAATATTTGCAAAAATGCTAAACTTTTTATAGAGCTTGCTCCGCTTGAAATTTTATGCTTAAAATGCGATCAAACAAGTATTTTAGAAGAAAATGTTTTTAAGTGTCCTAAATGTCAAAGTATAGAATATAAAATCATACAAGGTGAGGACTTACATCTTATGCGACTTGTGATGAAATAATATATTTGGCGTTTTTGTTACAATAGTAAATATTTTATCGATATTATTATTTTAATATTTAACAACCAAGCTAAAAAAATCATAAATTTTGAAATTTTATCTAAAAATGCAAAAACTAAAAAAATATATTTTTAAATTTATTTTAAATAAAATTTAAAAATATTATAAAAATATTGATAATATTTCATACAAATTTATTCTTATTTAAGATATTTTAATTTAAACTAAAAATTTAAACCAAAATTTTAATAATAATTTAAGTATAATTATTATATAGTCTTCACTATTTTCTTATTATAGTTTTATATTATTTTTAAATATAAACAAGAAAATATAAATATAAAAGGAAAGGGAATATTTATGAATAAAACTGCATTAACTAAAACATACACAAAAGATATACAAAATTTCTGTTTAAATTCTAAAAAGATAGTTTTATCTTTAGCTACTATTTCTTTTTCGGCAAGTTGTACTCATGCTACACTTACTCCTGAAATAGAAACTTACGAAGAGACAAATAGACATGCTAAAGCTAGGTCAGGTTTTCGTTTTAAAAGTTCGAATAATGAGACTATAAATAATTTACAAACTTCAACTAAAACTATAAGTAGCACCGGCAATACTCTAGTTATAGAAAGTGGTGGAACTATTACTATTTCTAATGGTGAGCAACAAGCGGTCAATTTCACTCAAGATTCTTCAACTTCTACCTTTTTAAATCAAGGAACTCTTATAGGTGGAAACAATACTGCTAGTGTTCAACTAGGAGCAAATAACAATAACGGTGTTACCATAGAAACCTTTAATAATCAAGGCATCATAGGCAATGGTTCTTCTAAATTTGGAGTAACAGTTTGGGGGGGGGGGTAAAGATAACCCTAAATCTATAATCAATAATTTTAGTAATAGTGGAACTATTCACTCTAATGCTGGTGAAAGTATTTATTTTGGTAACGCCAATATATCAAGTTTTGTTAATAGTGGGACTATTAAGAGTAAACAAGGTGCAGGAGTAAATATATCTCAAGGAACAAGTATAGAGAATTTTAACAATACCGGAACTATTGAAGGCAAGAGAATAGGTGTAAATGTTCGTTCAACAATAAATACCTTCGTCAATAACGGTTTAATTGCTGCAACGAACGATGGAATACAGATAAATGCTAATGTAAAAACATTAATAAATAAGGGAACCATAAAAGGACATGCTACATCTATAAGATCATTAAGTGGAACTATAGAAACATTGACCAATGAAGGCATTATGGATGGTAAAAGTGCTGGTATTTACATGAGCGGAGGTCGTGTTAAAACTCTTATAAATAAAGGTACCATTAATCATACAGACAGTTCGGTAGGTTGGGGTGCTGGTATAAAACTCGAAAATGGTGGTACCATAGAAAATATCATCAACACAGGAACTGTCAATTCTGCTGGTTTTGGAATATCTGTAACTCATGGTAAATTTGGAACACTTACCATAAAAAATGGAGGTACAGTTTATGGCAAATACGTGGGAATAGGAGTGGGTCAATGGCAAACTCTAGGAGATTTATATATAGATGGAAGTTCAAATAATGGCAGAGTAAGTGGAATTTATAGTGATCAACGTGGAATTTCATTAGATGCTGGCTCACGAACTCAAAAAATAGAACTTAAAAATGGCGGCATTATAAAAGGTAAGATCCATGGTATAAGATTGGATAATGGTGCCTCTTTAAGTGGAGAAATGATTTTATCTGGCGAAGGTTCTAGGGTAGAAGGTGGAAGTGGTGCTGGTATATTGAATCGAAGTGGAAAAATAGAAGGCTCTATAACCATAAAAGATGGAGCAACTGTTACGGCTACTTCGAATCGAGCCATAGCTAACTCTCGCTCAGGAAGTATAACAGGTGGTATTACTGTTAGTGGGAAAAACACTAAACTTCAAGGAAATATAATCAATATAGGTAATGCTTCTATAGGTAGTGATATCAAGATAGAAGATGGAGCTAAGGTAGAAGGTGGTCTTGTTAATCAAGATAATGGAAGTATCTCAGGAAGTGTTCAAGTAAGTGGTGGTAGTAGTATTGATTCCATTACCAATGAGGGTAATGGAGCTATTTCTGGTTCAATTACTGTAGATAAAGATAGTAAACTTGATTCTATCACTAACACTTCTACATCATCTACAGGTATAAGTGGTTCTATTACTAACAATAGTGATAATAAGCTTGAAATTTCTAATTCAGGTAATATCGGTGGTAAGATTGAAAGTACAGGTAGTGCTGATATGGTGATTAGCAATAGTAATGGTGGAACTATTAGTGGCGGTATTAGTTCTTCAGGAAGTGGAAGCACTAGTATTTCCAATTCACAAGGCTCAACCATAAATAACGGCATCACTGTTTCAGGATCAGCACAAGTTGAAATCTCCAATCAAGGCTCAGTAGGTAAAGATGAAAATGGTAATACAGTAACTAACAATGGTAGTGGTAGTGTTGGAATCAAAGATTGGCTTGTTTCTACAGATAAAAACACAGGTAAATTAAACACTGTGGTTATAGGTGGAAGTAGAGCTTTTAATGTAAAAGTAGAAAACATCACCGTAGATCAAAGCAATGTTGATCTTGAAGAGCTAAACGATATAAACAACATCATCTCAGGTGTTAATCAAAACAATATTGGCAATATAGGAACCAATGGAAGTGGAGAAATATCTTTAAGCTATGATCCAATAACAGGAAAGCTTACTACAGATTTTAATCTTAATGCTTCCATATCAGGTGCAACCTTTAGATCTTTAATCTCTACTACTTCAAGAAGATCAACCTTTATAGATAATGTTATGGGTAATTCTATGCAAAGCTTTGCTTTAGCTTCTTCAAGTAAATCTCAAAGCATCGCTATGTCTGAAAAGGGTAATTTATATGCAGATGCAAGTGATTATATAAAGAGTGATTTAAATAATGGAAGCTATGGTTCTAATAAAGAACATTCTTTATTCATCCTTCCTTATACTTCTTCACAGAATGTTGAACTTTCTTTAAATGAAGAAAGTAAAGGACACACTAAAGGAACCATTATAGGTTATTCTACTTTAAAAGACAGTGGAATATATGGTGTGTATGCAGGTTATGAAGATACAAAAATGGGTTCAACTTATTTTGATATTAATAATAGAACCTATTATGCAGGTTTAAAATACTTTAATACCTTATTTACTACAGAAAAAGGTCAAGAAGTTTATATCAAAGCTCAAGGTAAAGCTGCTTTGATTAAAAATGATTTAACTGAAAAAATAGGAAATAATGAAGCTAAAGCTGAACCTAATTCTTATGCTTATGGAGTCAATACAGCCTTAGGTATGAATTTTATTTCTAATAAAGATATATTCTCTCCTGAAATAGGTCTTGCTTATGAAGGAGGTTATACTGAAGCTTTTTCTATGAAAGACACCATAGGACAAGCAACAGTTAAAGGTGGAGAAAGAACCTATGCAAACTATTTAAATCTTTTCTCTACTAAAACAAGTCTTACTTGGTTTAGAGATTGGTTGCCTAATTTAAAAACTTCAGTAGAACTTGGAGCTAAGTTTAATATCAATCCTAAAGTAGAAGCTGAGGCTAGATTTGGTAATATAAAAGTAAGTGATGAGTTTGATTTACCAAGAGTACAAAAATTTGTAAGCACTTCTTTTATCGTTCCTGTTAATGAAGCTTTCTATTTTAGTTTAAACTATAATGGAATGTTTGATAAAGATGGCAATACCCATACAGGATTTGCTCAGTTTAATTATCTTTGGTAATCTTATAAAAGATAATACTTAGTTTAATTAGTTTACTCTCCTACTTGTTAAAAATTTCATCCTGATAATTTTAAAATTATTAGGATGGATGTTTTTAAGGTTATTAAACTCTTTTTAGATTGCAATCATTCTTTTAAAGTATTTTAAAAACTCAGTTAAGATTAACAATACAATCATTTTAAATTATTTTAATACGATTAAAAGAAGTGAAGAGGATTGAAGAGTAAAAATTAACTTTTTAAAATCCTTGCAAGTTTAAGCAAATTTGAAATTAAAAATTCTTTTTTTACGAGCTTAGAATTGGTTTTAAGCTCGTATTCGCATTTAAGCAAAAGAGTGAAAATTTCTTTATATTGTTCGATTTTTAAACTAAAGGCTTGAGAGCTTAAATTTTGTCCCACTTGAGGAGGTGGAGTATAGCCTAAAAGCTCTTTAAAATCAATTTTACCATTGACTTTAGCATAAAGTGCGATTTTAAACAAACGATAAAAAGAATTATACAAAGAGTTGATTAAAGCAATTTCATTAAAATTATCTAAAATTTTTTCAAGTTCGCTTTTAAAGTCTTGTTTCTTTAAAATTTTATCAAAAAAGCTTTCAAAACTTCCTGTATTCAAACTATAGCAGTATTGTTCTATGGTTTTTTCATCTACTCTTAAACCACTAAATTTATTAAGCTCACTCGCAGCAAGATATAAGTTTTCATCAAAACTTGTAAAAAGAGTAAATAAAGCATTTTGAGTGATTTCAACCCCTAGTTGTTTTGCTTTTATGCTTAAAAGCTCCACGCCTTCTTTAGCTCCGTTAGCTTTAAAAAATCTTACAAAATGAGGAGAGAAAATTTTTTCTATATCGCTTTGTTTAGAACTTTCATCATAAAGCTCTAAAAGAAAGAAATTGTCCGTATTGTTTTTACAAAGTTCGACTAAAACTTTAAGATCTTTTGTTGGAATTTTTTTAGAAGTTTTAATTTCGAGTAATTTTTTTTCACTAAAAAGCGATCCTGCGCTTAAAAAATCACTCGCACGAGTGAAGTTGTATTCTTCAAAAAAAAGTTTCAAAGTTTCATCGGGCTTATATTTTTCTTTTATAAATTCAGCATAAAGTTCGCTTTGAAAATTATCTGCTCCATAAAGAAAGAAAAAATTAGGTATTGAATCTTTAGAAAGTAAGATTTGAAGCTCTTTTCTATACATTTTCTTCCTTTATAAGTCTTTGGGTGATTTTAGCATAAATTTTTGCCATAACTATATCCGCTTCCATGATTTGTACTTCAACATTTTCTAGCAAATTTACACGCGTATCATAAAGGATTATATCCGCTCCTTTGATTTCATCATCTAGTTTGGCTATGCAAACTCCATCATTTTGGACAACTAAAGCTTTAAATTTTTTGCCTATATTTTTAGCTGCCCATCTAGCAAATTTTCTATCCATAAAATCAAAAGCAACCTTATCCGCCTCTCTTTCAAGTGTGCTAAGATTCTCACAAGTGCTTTCTATGTTTAAAAGTAGATAATTAAAAAGTTTTTCATCGTTTTTTTGCTTGGCTTTTAAAAGTCTGTGCAAAATAAGATCAGAATACCTTCTTATAGGGCTTGTAAAATGTGAGTATTTATCAAAACCTAAGCCAAAATGTCCCGCATTGACGCTAGAATATTCCGCTTTTTTTTGTGCTTTGATGATGAGTTTATCTACTTCTGCTCTTAAATTTAATTCATCGGCTAAAGCTTGTATGTCGCGTATGAGCTCAGGAAGATTGGGCTTAAAATTTACATCGATGCCTAGTTCGCGTAATTCATTTAAAAGCTTATCGATTTTTCTTACATCAGCACTTAAGTGATTTCTAAAAACACCTATATCTATGAGTTTTGCTGCGGCTTTATTGGTTAAAAGCATACAATCTTCGATCAAATTATGCGAAGGCGTGTCTTTTTCAAAAACTGTACTTTTTAGACTTAAATTTTCATCTAAATTCATTCTTAATTCTTCGGTGCGAAATTCAAAGGCATTTTTAAGACGCATTTTGCGTAAATTTTTTGTGATTTCAAAAAGCTCATAAAGCCATGAAAGCTCTTTTAAATCAGGTTTTTGTATCAAAATTTTATCAACTTCATCATAATTAAAACGGCGTTTTGAATTGATAATACCTTCAAAAAGTTCTTCTTTTATGACTTTATTTTCATGATCGAGTGTGATTTTAAAACAATACGCTAAGCGATCTAAATGAGGTTTTAAAGAACAGATATTTTCACTTAAAGGATGCGGTAACATAGGTATAGCAATATGTGGAAAATAAATAGAAAATCCACGATTTCTTGCTTCTTTATCTATAGCACTATAAGCATAAACATATTCGCTAACATCAGCAATAGCTACATAAATTTCTCGTTTTTGGGTGTCAAAATAAATCGCATCATCAAAATCTTTTGCATGTATAGGATCTATGGTGCAAAAAGGCAAGGCTCTTAAATCCATGCGATTTTTATACATACTCGCATCAACACTATCACCGTTTGCTAGAGCTTCTTTGATACAAGCGTCGCTAAATTCGTTATTTTTATTAAAAAGAGCTAGGGAGATTTTTTCATCTACGCTTTCATCATGGATATGCCCTAAAACTTCTATGATATTGTTATTTTCATTTTCTATTTTTAAAATTGTCCCTAAAGGTAGTGCTTTTAAGGATTTTTGAGAAGCTTTTAAGGTGGTGCTTAATCCTGTTTTGATATTCATTCCAAGCACGGCTTCGCCATACCTTTTGGTGATCACTAAAGAGGTTTCATTGGCTCTTTTTAGAACCAAAATCACCTTTGCACTGGGGCGTTTTTTCTTTAAAGGTAGAAGTTTTACTGCGACTATATCTTTATAGTTTGCGCCTTTTAGGTTTTTGTTTTCTATCAAAAGATCTTTTTTGAAACTTTCATCAAAGCATTGTAAAAAACCTGTGCCTTTACTCGAAATATCAAGTACTCCAAAGGCAAAACCATTGTTAAGATAGTATTTGTTTTTGTGTTCTTTGATGATATGATTGGTTAAAAGTTCTCTTAAAATTTGTTTAAATTCATTGTTTACTTCGTGAGAGCTAATGCCATAACTAAGACTGTTTAAAAATTCTTTCACTTTTGATACTTTATGATTTTTTGTAAAATTCTTACATAAAGTTTATAAAAAAAATATGAAATTTATACTTTAATTGCTATAATAATACCTTTAATTTTTGAATTTTTAAGGAGTGAATATGGCTATTACAGTATATTATGATAAAGATTGTGATTTAAATTTAATCAAATCAAAAAAAGTAGCAATTATAGGCTTTGGCTCTCAAGGGCACGCTCATGCGATGAATTTAAGAGATAATGGCGTAAATGTAACTATCGGACTTCGTGAAGGTAGTGTAAGTGCTGTTAAAGCAAAAAATGCTGGTTTTGAAGTGGTGAGTGTGAGTGAGGCTTCTAAGATAGCGGATGTGATTATGATTTTAGCTCCTGATGAAATTCAAGCAGATATTTTTAATGTCGAAATAAAACCAAATTTAAGTGAAGGCAAGGCTATAGCTTTTGCACACGGTTTTAATATCCATTATGGTCAAATTGTTGTTCCAAAAGGTGTAGATGTTATCATGATAGCACCTAAAGCACCAGGTCATACAGTAAGAAATGAATTTACTCTAGGTGGTGGCACTCCTTGTTTAATAGCTATCCATCAAGATGAAAGCAAAAATGCTAAAAATTTAGCCTTAAGTTATGCAAGTGCGATCGGGGGTGGACGTACAGGTATTATAGAAACAACCTTTAAAGCCGAAACAGAAACAGATCTTTTTGGTGAGCAAGCTGTGCTTTGTGGTGGACTTAGTGCTTTGATTCAAGCAGGTTTTGAAACTTTGGTTGAAGCAGGTTATGAACCTGAAATGGCTTATTTTGAGTGTTTGCATGAAATGAAACTCATTGTGGATTTGATTTATCAAGGTGGTATTGCAGATATGCGTTATTCTATTTCAAATACTGCAGAATACGGCGATTACATCACAGGGCCAAAGATTATCACTGAAGAGACTAAAAAAGCGATGAAAGGTGTTTTAAAAGATATACAAAATGGTGTTTTTGCAAAAGATTTTATCTTAGAACGCCGTGCAGGTTTTGCTAGAATGCATGCAGAACGCAAAAATATGAATGATTCTTTGATAGAAAAAACAGGACGCAATTTGCGTGCTATGATGCCTTGGATCAGTGCTAAAAAATTAGTAGATAAAGATAAGAACTAAACATTGTCAAAGAAAAAATTAGTTCAAATTCAGCGTTATTTAATCATAGCTATACTTTTTTTACTTTGCATAGCTTTAGCTTTGGGAATTTTAGTAAAATATCAAAATTCCCAAGATGTTTCTTCTGTTAAGCCGGATTATTTTATTGATAAACAAGAAGATTTAATTTCATTAAATAAAGATCATTATGAAATTGGTATTTTTCAAGAGAATGAGTTTGATAATAATAAATCTGTAAGTATTTTAGAGCAAAAAATTCAAGAAATTGATGATTTAAATACAAGTTTAAATGAGCAAAATTTAAGTAGTGTGGAGCAGAATTTAAGTTTAGAACAAAATTTTATTCTAAAAGATACAAATTTAACCCAAGATCAAAATTTAACTTTTAATGAAGATATTCATTTAAATAAAATTTCTAAAAAACCAAAACTTGCTATTATTATCGATGATATGGCAAATGCAAGTCAGGTTAGAGGTTTAAAAGCTTTAAATTTAAAGTTAAATCCTTCTTTTTTTCCGCCAGATAAAAACCATAGCGAAACGCCAAAACTTGCTTTAAAATTTGATTTTTATATGGTGCATTTACCTTTAGCAGCGATTAATTACAATAAACCTGAGCTTGATACTTTAAATCCAAATGATAGCAAAGAAAGAATTTTTAAAAAAATCAAGCAAATTAAAAAAGATTTTAAGGATTTAAGATATATCAATAATCACACAGGAAGTTTATTTACAAGCAATGAAGAAGCTATGAGAAAGCTTTACGAGGCTTTAAAAAATCAAAATATATTTTTTGTAGATTCTAAAACTATAGGAAATTCTAAGGCAAATAAAATCGCTAAAGAACTCAGTATGCCTTATATACAAAGAGATGTGTTTTTGGATAATGAAGATGATATTAATTATGTTAAAAAACAACTTGAAAGTGCGGTAAAACTTGCACAAAAAAAAGGTTTTGTTATAGCCATAGGACATCCTAGGAAAAATACTTTTAAAGCTTTAGAGCAAAGTAAGGATTTGTTAAAAGGCGTTGATCTTGTGTATTTGAGTGAAATTTATGGCAAGTGAAATTTTGCCTGATGAATTTTTAGAACTTTTTAAAGATTTAAAAAAGCCTCCTAAAAAATTACACTATAAAGGAAATTTATCTTTATTAAAACAAGATAAAATCGCTATTATAGGTTCAAGGCGTATGAGTGTTTATACGAAAAATTGTGTTTTTTCTTTAGCGAGTATGCTTAAAAATGCTCATCTTTGTGTGGTAAGTGGCGGTGCTTTGGGTGTGGATATCACCGCAAGTATGGCAGCTATGCCAAATACTATAGGTATTTTTGCCAATGGTTTAGATCAAATTTATCCAAGAACTAATGAAAAAATCATTAAACAAATTTATGAAAATGCTTTAGCTTTAAGTGAATACGAAGATGATTATTTGCCAAAAAATTATGATTTTTTACTAAGAAATCGTTTGGTTATTGCTTTAAGTAAGGCCGTTGTGGTTGCACAAGCAGATATAAAAAGTGGTTCCATGCAAAGTGCAAAACTTGCTTTAGAACTCAATAAACCTTTATATGTTTTACCACAAAGACTAGAAGAAAGCACAGGAGCTAATTTTCTTTTAAAGGAAAATAAAGCAAAGTTAATTTGTGATTTTAAAGAATTTGTAAGTGAGTTTGCAAGTATAGATATAAATCAAGATGAGTTTTTAGAGTTTTGTAAAAAAGGTGTGAGTGTTGATGAGGCTTTAAAAATTTATGGACAAAAAGTTTATGAATATGAACTTGAGGGAAAAATTTCCATAGAAGGGCTTTTTATAAGGGTTTTAGCATGAGAGCTTTGGCTTTAGATGTAGGTTTAAAACGCATAGGTGTAGCGCTTTGCATAGATAAAAAGATCGCTTTGCCTTTAGATGCAGTTTTAAGAAAAAATCGCAATCAAGCCGCTAATGAAATCAAAAATTTACTTAAAATACATGAAATTTCTTTACTCATTGTAGGCATTCCTAAGGGTGGATCAAGTGAAGAAGAAATGACAAGACGCATTAAGCATTTTGTTTCTTTGCTTGAATTTGATAAAGAAATTTGCTTTGTAGATGAAAGCGGAACAAGCAAAGAAGCTTTAGGATACGGCGTAGCCAATACACGCAAAAAAGATGGTAAATTAGACTCTTTATCCGCTTTTATCATGATAAAGGATTATTTTGCTCTCTAGAATAGAAAAACTTTATACCAAAGATGAAATGCAAAATATTTTATCTTCTTTTGCTCAAGAAAAAAATGTTTGTGTATTTGCAAATACTTTAAAAACTAGCATTGAAGAATTAGAAAAAGAATTTTTAAAACAAAATTTAAAATTTAAAAAGATCAATGCTTATTGTTATTTGTTTGATGCCAAAGATAAGGCTATCTTAAGTTCTATGAAAGCTTTTAATGAGGCGCACTTTTATATACAAAATTATTCTTCTTATTTGTGTGCTTTAAATTTAGAGGTCAAAGCAGGGCAAAGGGTTCTTGATATGTGTGCAGCTCCGGGTGGCAAAAGTATCAATCTTGCAAATTTTATGCAAAATACAGGTTATTTAGCTTGCAATGAGATGAGTAGGGATAGATTTTTTATTTTGCAAAAAAATCTTAAAAATTACGGCGTGAATGCTAAAGTTTTTATGAAAGATGGTAAAAATATAGGCAATTTATGCCCTTTAAAATTTGATAAAATCTTACTTGATGCACCTTGTTCAACTTTTGCTAAAATAGGTTTTGATTTGGAAAAAAGTTATAAAGAAATCAAAAATATTGCAAAAACTCAAAAAAAACTTCTACATTCTGCTTTAAAGGCATTAAAAATAGGCGGAGAGCTTGTATATAGTACTTGCACCTTTACCAAGGAAGAAAATGAAGAAGTGATAGAGAATGCTTTAAAAAGTGAGTTTAAATTAGAGCTTTTAGATATTGATTTGGAAAATGTTGAGGCTAAAGCAGGGCAAAGTGAAGAATTTGCTGAAATTTCAAAATGCAGACGGATTTTACCAAGCTTAGACTATGATGGATTTTTTATAGCTAAGCTTAGGAAATTATGTTAATTAATAAAATTATTCACATTTAAATACAAATTCATAAAAAAACTTAAAAAACAATAAATAATTTTTTCTTTATTTTAAAGCTTAAAGTTCTATTTTTAAGTACTTTGAAAAGAAAATCACAGCGTGAAAAGGCTGTGAATAAAGTTGAAATTTTTTTAACCTTAAAAAGATGAAATTAGTCTGATTGTATTTTTTGCAGTTTTGGAGCTATTATAGCTTGACAATATCCTTGATTGGGATTATTTATAAAATAATGTTGATGATAGTTTTCAGCTTTGTAATAAGTTTGCAATCTTGAAATTTTAGTAACTATTTTTTTGCTAAATATTTTTTGCTGTTCTTCGATGAAATTTTGAGCTAAAATTTTATCTTCTTCATTTTCGTAAAAGATTATTGAGCGATATTGTATACCAATATCTCCACCTTGTTTATCTATACTTGTTGGATCATGAATTTTAAAAAAGAGTGTTAAGATTTCAAGAAGAGAGATTTGTTTTTCATCGTAATTTATTTTGACAACTTCTATGTTGCCATCACCATTACACACGCTTTCATAGCTAGGATTTGGATTTCCTCCGCTATATCCAACTTCAGTATCGATTACACCTTTTAGGCGTTCAAATACGGCTTCAACGCACCAAAAACAACCACCACCTAAAACGATATTTTTCATTGCGAGTTTTCCTTGAGTTTAGCCCTTTGAAGGGCTAGGATTATTTGTAGTTTTTGATTGCTTTTTCTAAAATTTCAATTGCAGCTTTTTCATCTTTGAAATCTTGCACTTTAACCCATTTATTTGGTTCTAAAATTTTATAAGTTTCAAAGAAATTTTTGATTTTATTTAAAGTTGCTTGTGGTAAATCTGTGTAAGTTTTTATATTATCATATCTCGCATCTATTTTTGAATTTGGAACTGCAAGAAGTTTTTCGTCCATTCCACTTTCATCTTCCATGATTAAAACACCGATTAAGCGACAAGGAATCACAGCTCCAGCTTGGATAGGATATTCATTAAGCACTAAAATATCTACAGGATCACCATCATCAGCCAAAGTATTAGCAATAAAACCATAGTTTGCTGGGTAAAACATCGCGCTAGCCATAACGCGATCTACCATGATAGCACCGCTATCTTTATCGATTTCGTATTTTATATTTGAGCCATATGGAATTTCAATTACGGCATTGATTTTATTTGGAATATCTCCGATTTTGATTTTGTTTAAATTCATTTTTTCTCCTTATATACTTTGAATTTTTTTAATCAGTTCTTTCATGTCTGCAACGATAGGTTCGATAGCGCGCTCTCCATCGATAATAAAATGAAGTTTTTTCTTTTGATAAAAATCTAAAATTTCATTTAAAGGTTCTGTATAAACTTTCATTCTATTGTAAAACACTTCTTCATTATCATCTGCGCCGCGATTTCTGCCTAAAACTCTTTCTTTGGCAACTTCTTCGCTTACTCTTACTTCTATGACGCCTTTAAGACAAATTTCATTTTGCTCACTTAAAACCTTATCAAATTCCATCATTTGCTCTACGCTTCTTGGATAGCCATCGATGATGATAGTTTTAGTTGGAGCAGCTTTTAGAGCACAAACTATAGTATTTATAACAACATCTAAAGGAACAAGATTGCCTTTGGAGATAAAACTATCTATAGTTTTTCCAAGCTCGCTCCCACTTGCTACTTCAGCTCTTAAAAGATCTCCTGTTGAATAGTGTGTAATATTTGTCGCATCTGCTTGTGCGATTAAACTAGCATCGGTAGTTTTTCCACTACCTGGTGCACCTATGATTAAAAACAATTCTTTCATTTTATATTCTCCCTTAATTTGATTCCTAATTCTCTCATTGCTTCATTGCTAGCAGGCGATGGTGCATCTGTCATTAAGCATTGCGCTCTTTGGGTTTTTGGAAAGGCTATAACCTCTCTTATGTTGTTTGCTCCTGTAACTAGCATGATGAGTCTATCAAGTCCTATAGCGATACCTCCATGTGGTGGAGCACCAAAACTTAAAGCATCAAGCAAGAAGCCAAATTTTTCTTTTTGTTGTTCTTCATCGATATTTAAAAGTTTAAATACTTTTTGTTGAATATCATTTTTATGGATTCTTATACTACCTCCACCTAGCTCAACGCCATTTAACACTACATCATAAGCAATAGATGAAATTTCTTCTAAATCAGTCTCATCAATATTTTTTGGCATGGTAAAAGGATGGTGCATCGCAGAATAACTTCCGTCATCATTTTGCTCAAACATAGGAAAATCAACAACCCATAAGAATTCCAAGGCATTTGGATCTATAAGTTTTAACTCGTTGGCTAAGAAAATTCTAAATCTTCCCATATAATCAAGCACGGTTTTTTTAGCTCCTGCACCGAAAAATACCACATCTCCTACTTCAAGCTCACAGCGTTTGCTTAGCTCATTTAAATCTTCTTCGCTAAAGAATTTACAAAGTGGACCTTTAAGCCCATCTTTTTTAACTTGTATGAAAGCTAAGCCTTGGGCGCCAAATTTACGCACAAATTCTTCAAATCTTTGCATTTGTCTTTTTGAAAAAATAGTATCGCCTTTTGGAACGCGTATGGCTTTGATGCGATTTTTCTTTGTATCTTTGGCAATATTTGCAAAAATTTCATTATTTGACTTAGTGAAAATATCAATCACATCAATAAATTTAAGATCAAATCTTAAATCCGGCTTATCAGAGCCATAATTTTCCATAGCGTCTTTGTATTGCATTTGTCTAAAAGGGGTTTGAATTTCTTTGCCGCAAGCTTTGAAAATATCTTTTAAAAAAGTTTCAGCTACCTTGATCACATCTTTTTGTTCGCAAAAGCTCATTTCAACATCAATTTGTGTGAATTCAGGTTGGCGATCAGCTCTTAAATCTTCATCTCTAAAACATTTTGCAATTTGAAAATAACGATCAAAACCGCTACACATTAAAAGTTGTTTGAAAAGCTGAGGGCTTTGTGGAAGAGCATAAAATTCACCCTGATGCACACGAGAAGGCACGAGATAATCTCTTGCGCCTTCGGGAGTAGCTTTGGTAAGAATAGGGGTTTCAACTTCTAAAAATCCCATATTTGCCAAAGAATTTCTAGCTGCTATACAAGCTTTAGAACGCAAGGCAAAATTTTCATAAAGTTTAGGATTTCTTAAATCTAAAAAGCGATATTTTAAGCGTAATTCTTCATTTACACTTTCATCAGCGATAGCAAAAGGAGGTACGGCACTTTCATTTTCTATGGTAAGTTTAGAAACAACTACTTCGATTTCTCCTGTTTTTAACTTAGGATTTACAAGTCCTTCGCCACGCGGACGAATAGTACCTTCTGTAATAAGTACAAATTCATTTCTTGCATTGGAAGCGATTTCATGAGCTTCTTTACTATCATTTGGATCGCAAACAAGTTGGATAATACCGCTTCTATCTCTTAAATCTATAAAAATAACTCCACCATGATCGCGGTAGCTATTTACCCAACCGCAAAGTTTAACGCTTTGACCAACATGGGAAATTCCCAAGTCTGTATTATAATGACTTCGCAAATTTATTCCTTGAAAAAGATTTTTTAAGATAATGAGCAAAATTATAGTATTTTTATTCTTTTGCTTTGCTAAGATTTGATATAATTTTTTATGCAAAATAAAATAGATTATAAAAATATTAAAAAAATTGGACTTGTTACGCGACCCAATGTGAGTTTAGATAAGGAAATTTTAAAACTTCAATCGATTTTATCTATATATAAAGTTGAACTTATATTGCTTAAAGAAAGTTCTGAAATTTTAGATTTGCCAAAGTATGGATTGGATGATTTGTTTAAAATATCCGATTTTGTTATTTCTTTAGGTGGAGATGGAACTTTGATTTCTTTATGCCGTAAAGCTTGTGAATATGATAAAGCAGTTTTAGGAATTCATGCTGGACATTTAGGTTTTTTAACAGATTTTAAAGTTGATGAAGCTGAAAATTTTTTTCAAGCTTTTTTTCAAGGAGAATTTAGAATAGAAAAGCCTTATTTGTTAAGTATTTTTTTAGAAGATAGGCAAGGAAAAATTTTAGAAAAATTGGCTTTTAATGATGTGGTTATCAGTAAAAACAATCAAGCTTCTATGGCTCATATAGAAGTTTTTAGAAAAGAAAAGAAATTTAATGAATATTTTGGAGATGGGCTTATTGTTGCAACTCCTGCGGGTTCAACAGCTTATAATTTAAGTGCAAATGGACCCATAGTTTATACTTTAGCTCAAGCTTTTATCTTAACTCCTGTTTGTTCTCATTCTTTAACACAACGCCCTATTGTCTTGCCAAAAGGTTTTGAAATAGAGATTATGGCAAAGGATTGCATGCTTTGCATTGATGGGCAAGAAAATTATAAAATGAATGATTTTAAAAGTATAAAAGTGGGTTTAAGTGATAAAAATGTGGCTTTAATTCATCCAAAAAATAGGGATTATTTTCAAATTTTAAAAGAAAAATTACACTGGGGAAATTGATGATAAATAGAATTTTTATGAAAGAAAATCTTGGTTTTAAAAAGGCTGAGCTTGAAATTTCTAAAGGGCTTACCGTTTTTACAGGCCTAAGTGGAGCTGGAAAATCGGTCTTGTTTAAAGGAATTTTATCCGCATTTTCTTTGAGTGAAAGTGAGGCTAAAATTGTCGAAATAGAAGTAGATGATAAGTTGGATTTAGAAAGTTTTGGTATAGAAAGTGAAGAGGAGAATGTTTTTAAGCTCTTAAAAGAAAAAAACACAAAATATTTTATTAACAATCAAAGCATAGCGAAAAAAAGTTTGCAAAATTTAAGTAAAACTTTTATTAAGTATTTAAGCGCAAAGGAAAATAACGAATTTGGAAATGAAAAATTTTTAAATCTCTTAGATGCCTTGGAGATGCAAGAAAATACAAATTTTGTTTCCTTTTTAGAAGATTTTAAAAAAGATTTTAATGCTTATAGTCAAATTTCTAATGAGCTTAATGCAATTTTAGAAGAAGAAAAAAAAGTAGAAGAATTAAAAGAACTAGCTAGAGCACAAATTGAAAAAATTTCAAGCATTAATCCTAAAATAGGTGAGTATGAAGAGCTTTTAATACTTAAAAAAAAGCTTTCTAAAAAAGATAAATTAGAAGAAGCTTGGAGTAAGGCAGAGCGTATTTTTGAGCTTGAAAAAGTTGTTATTGAAGCTTTAAATTTAAGCGAAGTTGATGCGAGTTTTTTTAGTGAATGTTTAAATGAATTGCGTGTGATTTGCGAAAATCAAAAAATGGAAGATTTGGATTTTGATGTGGAGGCGCTTTTAGATCGCATTGAAAATTTATCCTATCTTATCAAGCGTTATGAAAGCATAGAAAATGCTTTAGAAGTTTTAAAACAAAAAAAATATGAGCTAGAGCATTATGAAAATTTAAGTTTTGAAAAAAAAGAACTTGAAAAAAAATTTCAAGAATTAAAACAAAAATTAGAAGAAAAAGCACAAATTTTAACTCAAACAAGAAAGAAAAACCTTAAAAAATTAGAAAAATGTTTAAATAATTATCTTAAAGATCTTTATATGAAAGATGCAAGTTTGACGCTTAAAGAAAATGAAAAAATTTCAATTTTAGGCAAAGATGAGATAATGCTAGATATTAATTTAGCTCATTTAAAAAATTTAAGTTCGGGTGAATTAAATCGCTTAAGACTTGCTTTTATAGCCACAGAATGTAATATTTTAAATACAGGCAAAGGGATATTATTTTTAGATGAAATTGATGCAAATTTAAGCGGAAAAGAGGCTATGAGTATAGCTAAGGTTTTAGAGGAACTTTCTAAGTTTTATCAAATTTTTGCTATTTCTCATTTGCCTCAACTTTCCTCTAAGGCACATAATCATTTTTTAGTTGAAAAAAATGGTGAAGAAAGTAAGGTAAAAAAGCTTGATCAAGAAGAAAGAATTAAAGAACTTGCTAGGATGGTAAGTGGAGAGCTTGTTAGTGATGAAGCGATCGAATTTGCTAAGACCTTATTTAAGAATTAAGCGGATTTTTTATTTTGCTATGTTAAAATATATAACTATAAAAATTTCCTTTCTTTTGAAACAAATATAATAAAAAATTTTAGATATAAAGGTATTTTACACACTATGAATAAGAAAATTTTAATTATTGATGACAATAAAATGCTCGGCAAACTTTTGGCTAAAAAAATTCAAATGACTTTAGATTATGAGGTAGATATTGCTTTTGGTTTTGCTGAAGCTAAGGAGTTAATGAATAATGATTATTTTTTAGCTTTTGTGGATTTATGCTTGCCAGATGCCCCAAATGGTGAAGTTGTGGATTATGTTATAGAAAAGAAAATTCCTGCTATTGTTCTTACGGCTAGTGGTGATAAGGCTACTAAAGAAAAATTTATGGATAAAGATATATTAGATTATATTTTTAAAGAAAGTGAAACTTGCATTGATGAGATTATTAGTTCTATTGTAAAACTTAATCAATATGCAAAAACTAAAGTGATTGTAGCTATGAGCAAGCTACCTGAACGTAATGAAATTAAAAAAATACTTACTCAAAGACAATTTAATGTTTTAGCTGCGGCTCATGGCGAAGAAGCAATGAGTTATTTAAATGATAATAATGATGTTAAGCTTATTATAGCAGATGTCAATATGCCAGTAATTAGCGGTTTTGAGCTTTTGACTCAAGTAAGAGAACGTTTTAGTGATGATGAATTAGGTGTGATTCTTTTGGGGGATCATAATGATTCATTTGAAGCGAATTCTTTTAAAAATGGAGTTAATGAGTATTTGTTTAAGCCTTTAAGCAAAGAAAGTTTTAATTGTCGCTTAGATCGTTGTTTATCTTACATGGATGATAAAAAATTTTTAAGCACTTATAATGTTTTAGATCCTGTATCTGGGGTTAAAAATTATAATGCTTTAATCGATGGAATAGATGATTATTTTAACGAAATAGCAACAAAAGACGAGGAATTTGCTTTTGCTTTCTTAGATATAGATAATCTTCAAATGATTAACGATGAATACGGCCGTGAAGTTGGTGATGAAGTAATTAAAATCTGCGCCAATGAAATAGTTAATGAAACTAAAGGAAGAGATCTTGTAGGTAGATATAGTGCAGAAAAAATTTGTATTTTACTTAAAAATATATCTCAAGAAAGAGCGATTAAAATCTTTTCTCGTATACGAGTAAATATAAAAAAGGCTGGTGTTTTGGTTAATTTAGATGAAGTCTTTTTTACAGCTTCTATAGGCGTGGTTTTTGGAAAAAGTGGAGATAAGATTGATTCTTTGGTTGATAAAGCAAGTAAAATATTGTCTCAAGCAAAAGATAATGGCAAGGATAGAGTTGAAGTATGTTCTTAAATCTTGATTTTCAAGATGGTTTAAGGATTGTTGATACACATTGCCATCTAGACAGTGAAGCATTTAAAGATGATTTAGATGAAACTTTAAATCGTGCTTTTAAAAATGGTATAGAGAAAATCATCATACCTGGTGCTGATATAAAAGATTTGCCCTATGCAGCTACAATTGCTCATAAATATAAAAATATTTTTTTTGCAGCAGGGGTGCATCCTTATGAAATTGATAATTATGATGAGAAAATTTTAAGGCAGTATTTATGCGATGAAAAGTGTGTAGCTGTAGGTGAATGTGGGCTTGATTATTTTCGTTTTAAAAGTGATCTTGCTGAAGAAATTCAAAAAGAAAAAGAAAATCAAAAAAAGATTTTTATCGCACAGCTTGAACTTGCTATTGAATTTAAAAAACCTGTTATCATTCACTCAAGAGAAGCAAATCATGATACCTATGAGATTTTACATGGGTATTCTAAGGATCTTGTAGGAGGAGTTTTACACTGCTTTAATGCAAGCGAACATTTGCTAACTCTTTTTGAAGATGGATTTTATTTTGGTATTGGGGGAGTTTTAACTTTTAAAAATGCTAAGAAATTAGTTGAAATTTTACCTAAAATTCCAAAAGATAGACTACTACTTGAAACTGATGCTCCATATCTTACTCCAGAGCCTTATCGCGGTAAAAGAAATGAACCTTTGTTAACTCAATTTGTAGCAAACAAAATGTGTGAAGTATTGAATTTATCAAGAAAAGAGCTTCTAGAAATTTGTTTTAACAATTCTGAAAAATTATTTTTTAAAGGTTATTAATGAAAAAAAAATTATTGTGTTTTTTAATATGTTTTAATTTTCTTTTTGCACAAATTAATACTCCTGAATTTTATGAAAGACAAATGAATGTTTTAAGAAATTTAGATATTAATCCAAGTTTTATTAGTGATTTGATTTTTGTGCAAACTCAACAAGATATAAAATCAAAACATGCTCAAACTTTAATAGATAGTATGCAAAATTTTTCAAAAGTTACTCCTATGATAAGAAAAATTTTAGCCCAGCAGGAAGTTCCTGATGAGATTTTGTATCTAGCTATGGTTGAATCAGGCTTGAAAACTCATAGTGTTTCTAATGCCAAGGCTGTAGGGGTTTGGCAATTTATGCAACCAACAGCTAGAAATTTGGGTTTAAGAATCGATGCTTATGTTGATGAAAGGCGTGATCCGGTCAAGTCAACTTATGCCGCTACAAATTATTTAAAAGAGTTAAAAGAAGAATTTGGCAAATGGTATTTAGCACTTTTAGCTTATAATTGCGGAAATGGCAAGCTAAGACAAGCTATCAAGCAAGCAGGAAGTGATGATTTAAGTGTTTTATTGAACCCTGATAAGAAATATCTTTCTTTAGAAACTAGAAATTTTATAAGAAAGATTTTAACGCTTGCTTTTTTAGCTAATGATAGGGATTTTTTGCTAGATAAAGATGCGTCTTTAATGAATTATGCTTTAAGCAATGAATTTGCAAAAGTTGATGTGCCTTCTTCTGCATCTTTAAAAGAAATAGCTAAAAATTTAAATATGGATCTTGCAACTTTTAAGAAATATAATCCACAATTTAAACATAATTTTACGCCTCCTGGTAAAGGGTATTATATGTATATACCACTTAATAAAGTAGCATTTTTTGATAAAAATTTTAAAGCAGAAAAACTTGCAAAGGTTGATACAACTATACCTATGACAAGAACTTATACCGTTAAGTCTGGTGACTCTTTATATAAAATAGCAAAAAATTATAATATAAGTGTTGATGAAATTCGAGAATTCAATAAAATAGCAAAAAATCATCTTAGTATTAATCAAAAATTAATTATACCAATCAAGGAGAATAAAAATGCAAATAAAAACAATTACACTAAAGTTGTCAGCCGTTAGTCTAGGGGCTTTATTTTTTAGTGGTTGTTTAGGCACTAGTTTTTTTTCTAGCTTGGATAATGCTCAAGTGTATTATCCTTCAAATGATTTTAAAAGCAGTCCTAGTTCTTCAGGGGCTAAAGGAACGATGAAGCCTTATACTATCAACGGTAAAACTTATTATCCTACTGTCGTAGCAGTAGGCGAAACTGCTGATGGTATTGCGAGTTGGTATGGGCCAGGCTTTCACGGCAAGAAAACCTCTAATGGCGAAACCTATAATCAAAATGCTTTAACCGCGGCTCATAAAACTTTACCTATGAATACCATCTTAAAAGTAACCAATCTAAATAACAATCGTCAAGTTACCGTTCGTGTGAATGATAGAGGTCCTTTTGTAAATAATCGTATTATAGATTTATCAAAAGGAGCTGCTAGTCAAATTGATATGATTGCTTCAGGAACAGCTCCAGTAAGGCTTGAGGTTATAGGGTTTGGATCAAGTAATTCGGGTAATAATATTGTACATTCTAATGTAAACTATGGAAATAGTGGAGAGATTGCAAATAATGGACAAATTTATGAAGGTGGAAATTTCATGGTTCAAATTGGAGCCTTTAAAAACCCAGCTGGAGCACAAACGATAGCAGCAAGATATAAAACTTATAGAACTTATAGCTCTACTATACGCACAAGTTCAGTGGATGGGTTAAATCGCGTTTTCTTAACAGGCTTTAGAAGTGAAGATGAAGCAAGGGATTTTGCTGCAAGTGGTGCATTTACAGGTGCATTTGTTGTAAGAGAGTAGAAATTATGACAGAATTGATTTTTTTGGATGTAGATGGCTGTTTAACTGATGGAAAAATTATTTATACTTCTAATGGAGAATTTATTAAAGAATTTGATGTAAAAGATGGAGCAGCTATCGAGGCTTGGCTAAAGCTTGGTAAAAAAATTGCTATTATTACAGGTAGAAATTGTCCTTGTGTTGAAAAAAGAGCTAAAGATTTAAAAATAGAAATTTTATATCAAGGCATCAAGGATAAGTTAGCTTGTGCAAAAGAAATTTTACAAAAACTTAATTTAGATTTTTCTCAGTGTGCGGCTATTGGGGATTATTTTAACGATAAGGCTTTGCTTGAAAGTGTAGGACTTAGTTTTAAGCCAAAAGATGGTCATAAAGATTTAAATGTAGACATAGTGCTTAGCAAAAAAGGTGGTAAGGCTGCTGTAGCACAGATGATAGAAATTTTAGTAGAAAAAAATCATCTAGAAGAAGAATGGAATAAGCTTTGGCTATAAAAATTTTTGGAATTTTAATTGCTCTTTTTACAATTACTTTTACGATTTTAAGTTTGCAAGATCCATATTCTTTGAATTTGCAAACTAATGCTTTAAATTTTAAAAATATTGAGGCTAAAAATTTGAAAGCTTATGAGAGTAATACTAGTACAATTAAGGCATATTATAAGGCAAATTCTTGGGTGAGATATGCAGATAGAGATGAATTTAATGATTTTATTACTTTAAATTTAGATTTTAATCTTAGTGCAAATCGTTTAGAATTTTTTAATAAAGATATGAGCAAGGTTTTATTTGAAGGAAATGTTACTTATATAGGTGCTAATAATGTCAAAATTATTTCCCAAGAGGTAGAATACGAACCTAAGAATAAAGTTCTATATATAAATACTGATTTTAAAGCTCTAATTAATGGAAGTATTATTAACGGAAATACTTTAAACTATGATGTAAAAAACAAAATTTTAAATATCCAAGGAGTAAATGCGTGGTTGCAAGACAAATAATTTTATTGTTAGCTTGTGTAAGTGTAACTTGGGCAACTCAAATTGAAGTAAAAGCTTTAAATTTTTACTCAGATGAAAATAAGGGTGAAAGTATTCTTAGTGGAAATGTAGAAGTAATTAGAGGTGATGATATTTTAAATTCTGAAAAATTGATTATTTATACGGATAAAAATCGCAAACCTATTCGTTATGAAGCAATGCAAAATGCTAGGTTTAAGATTGTTTTAAAAGGTAAAACTTATAAAGGTAGTGGAGATAAATTTATTTATAATGTTATTAAAGATACTTACGAGATTAATGGTCATGCTTATATAAATGAGCTTGGAAGCAATCAAAAACTTTTTGGTGATAAAATAATAGTCGATAGAAAAGCTAATATTTATCGAGTGGAGAGTAAGGATCAAAAACCTGCTCGTTTTGTATTTGACCTTAAAGACAAATGATAATTAGTGCTAAATTTATCACTTCTTTAGTGAAATTTGATGAGAATTTGAGCTCAAATTTTAGTGAAGTAGCATTTTTAGGGCGTTCTAATGTCGGAAAAAGTTCTTTAATCAATTCTTTGTGTAAACAAAAAAATTTAGCCAAAAGTTCGGCAACTCCTGGAAAAACTCAGCTTATAAATTTTTTCGAAGTAATTTGCAAAAGAAATGAAGAAAAATTTAATATCAATTTTATCGATTTGCCAGGGTTTGGTTATGCAAAGGTTTCTAAAAATTTAAAAGAAATATGGAATCAAAACTTAGATGAATTTTTAAAATTAAGAACCTCGATAAAGTTATTTATACATTTAATCGACTCAAGACATACTCATTTAGAGATCGATGTAAATTTAAATGACTATTTGAAAAGATTTTTACGACCTGATCAAAAAATTTTAAAAGTTTTTACCAAATGCGATAAATTAAATCAAAGTGAAAAAGCTAAGTTAAAAAATGAATTTAAAGACTCTATTTTAGTTTCAAATTTGAATAAATTTGGCCTTGATTCTTTAGAAGATATTATTATCAATCAAACTTTAGGTCTTGATAAATGAGAAGAAATTTAAGTGCTTATAAAGCAAAATTTAATGGAGCTTATGTCTTTTTAGGATTTTTTTTTCTAATTTATCAGATTCTTGGTTCGACTTTTGTATATACCCCGTTACTTTATGGGATTTTTTTCTGTTATATGTTTTGCTTATTAGAAGAGAGAGAGAGAACTTTTTCAAAGCTTGATTTTAGATGGTATTTTTCTTTATTTTTTTTATTTTTTACTGATATAACTTATAATTTTTTTATTTTTTCATCTTGGTTGGCATTTTTTATTTTTTATTATCTTTGTGCAGATTGGATTAAGACAAATTTAAAAATTGGTAAATTTATCCCTGTTGTTTTTGTGCTTTGTGCTTACGGCATTATTTTGTTTTTGGATATGATATTGTCTTATATTGGAGATGAAAAAATTAAAATTTTAGGATGGGCGTATATTGTTTCAGTTTTTATAGAATGTTGTTTAGCTTATGTGTTTTTTAAAGGTAAAATTTAAATGAGAATGCGTTTAGTTGTTGGATTTATACTATTGTTTTTTATATTTTTATTAAGTCGTGTGTATTATTTGAGTATAAAATCAAATGTATATTATGAAGAGCTTGCTAAACAAA
This sequence comes from Campylobacter sp. CFSAN122748, assembly GCF_045277125.1. Classification (NCBI taxonomy): domain Bacteria; kingdom Pseudomonadati; phylum Campylobacterota; class Epsilonproteobacteria; order Campylobacterales; family Campylobacteraceae; genus Campylobacter; species Campylobacter sp. CFSAN122748. Next base: position 644,299 of record NZ_CP116953.1, read on the forward strand.
ATGCCATAAAAACTGAATTTTTACCACCTGTTAGGGGTCAAATTACAGATAGAAATGGAACTTTATTGGCTATTAATGATTTGGGTTTTAGTATTTCTATTAAACCTTATTTAAGTATTAAAAAGTCAAATAAAGGAATTTTAGATAAAGAATTATCTGAACTTACAAATTTATTTCCCGATTTAAATGCTAGTAAATTAGCAGAAATTTATAAGAGAAATGATTCTTACTATAATCAAGATTTTATTAAAGTTGTAGATTTTATACCCTACGATGAGATTATTCCGCATTATTCAGAGTTAAATCTTAATAAAACAATAAAAATAGATCCTGTTGTAAAAAGAAAATATCCTTTTGGAAAATTGGCTTCGCATATTATTGGGTATGTAGGTAAGGCAAATTTGCAAGATGTTCAAGAAAATGAAATAGCAAAACTTTCTAACTATACGGGAAAAAGCGGTATAGAACGCTATTATAATGATATTTTACAAGGAGAAAAAGGAACTAGGGTTTATAAGGTTAATGCCTTAAATCAAGAAGTAGAACAGCTTTCTTACACTCCTGCTATGTCTAATGATATAGAACTTACGATAGATATAGAGCTTCAGTCTTATTTAACTTCATTGTTTGAAGGGAATGCTGGAGCTGCTATAATTATGAATGTAAATGATGGATCTATTTTAGCTGCAGGGAGTTTCCCTGAATATGATCTTAATCCTTTTGTAACAGGGATTTCTTTTAAGGATTGGGATGAGCTTTCAAATAGTCTTGATCATCCTTTTACAAATAAACTTATAAATGGATATTATCCTCCAGGTTCTGTTGTAAAAATGGGAGTAGGGCTTTCTTTTTTAAATTCTAAAAATATTAGCCCGTCGACTCAATATGTTTGCAATGGAAGCATTGAGCTTGGAGGCAGGTTTTTTAGATGTTGGAATCGATCAGGCCATGGACCTGTGGATTTAAAACATGCGATAAAATATAGTTGTGATGTTTATTTTTATAATGGCAGTTTGCAAGTTGGAATCGATCAAATAAGTGAAACTTTATCTCGCATTGGCTTTGGAGCGAAAACAGGGGTAGATTTACCTAGTGAATTTGTAGGAACTTTACCAAGCAAAGAATGGAAGATGCAAAGATATAGACAATCTTGGTTTCAAGGTGATACTTTAAATACAGCCATAGGTCAAGGTAATTTTCTTGCAACACCTATGCAAATTGCTAGATATACGGCTCAAATCGCAAAAGGTGGAGAGGTTATACCTCATTTTTTAAAAAGCATAGAAAATAATAATACAACTATAGAAAATCAAATGGATGAAAATAAAAAAGAAATTTTTACTTTATTTGAAAAGAGTCAATTGCCTTATATAAGAGATGCAATGTATGCCGTTGCCAATGAGCAAGGAGGAACCTCTTATCGTTATTTGCATAATCTTGATGTGAAAGTTGCAGCAAAAACAGGAACCGCTCAGGTTGTGGGATTTTCACAAACAGATAAAAATAGGGTCGATGAAAAACAATTTGAGTATTATACTAGATCTCATGCGTGGCTTACTTCTTATGCTCCTTATTCTAAGCCAAAATATGTAGTTATCGTTCTTTTGGAGCATGGTGGGAGAAATATTACTTCAGGGGCAACTGTAGCTAAAATTTATCAAAAAATGATTGATCTTGGATATTTTAAATAATTTTTAGTTGTAAATTGAGTTTTTCAAAAAAAACTTTTTTAGCAATTGGTTTAAAAACCTTGTATTAAATAAATTATAAGTTTAATACAAGGAAAATTTATCTATATTAACAAAAGTATCTTAAAAGATGGCTTTTGTTCTTTTTTCAAGCCAAACTAGAGCTTTTGGATAATCACCTAGCTTAGGAGAAAGTTTTTCAAATACTTCTTTGTGGTAATTGTTTAACCACTCTTTTTCTTTTTCATCTAACATTTTTGTATCAATACAAGATATTTCAAAAGGACAAAGAGTAACAGGTTTAAAGTATAAAAACTCTCCAAAATCTTTATTTTTAGGATTTTCTACTTTGGTATGAATAACTAAATTTTCAAGTCTTATACCCCATTTACCTACTTTATAAATACCTGGTTCTATGGAGGTTAGCATACCTTCTTTGGCTTTTGTTTTTTCAAGCACAGGGGATAGATAAGATAAAACTTGTGGACCTTCATGGACATTTAAAAAATATCCCACGCCATGTCCTGTGCCGTGTATATAGTCAATTTGTTCTTTCCATAAAGGTGCGCGTGTGATTGCATCAAGTAAGGGCATAGCTATATCTTTTGGAAAAATTGCACTGGAAATGGCAATATGTGCTTTTAAAACCAAGGTATAGTCATGAATTTGTTCTACATTAGCCTTTCCTATTGGTACAACGCGTGTAATATCTGTTGTGCCGTTTTTATATTGTCCACCAGAATCAATAAGTAAAAGCCCATCTTTTTTAAGATAAGCAAAACTCTCTTTTGTGGCTTTATAATGTGGATATGCTGCATTTTCGTTAAAGCCTGCTATAGTGGCAAAACTATCACTTATGTAGTACTTGCTTTGTGCTCTAAATTCGCTTGCTTTAACATCTATGTCTAATTCGCTTATTAGTTCTTTATTTTCTATCGCTTCTTCAAGCCAGGCAAAAAATTTACATAAAGCCACTCCATCTTCTATCATAGCATCTTGTATATGCGCTATTTCTTTTGTATTTTTAGCTGCTTTTAAGTGAGTGCTTGGATTAATTTCTTGAATGATTTTTACGCTTTTATCTAAAGAATTTATGAGTAAAGCGGTCATTTTTGAAGGTTCAATAAGCAAATTTGTATTTGCAAGTTTTTCAAGCTCCATGATGATTTCATCATAATTTTTAAGCCAAAACCCATCTAAATTTAATTTTTTTTCAAGTTCTGAATTTACTTTTTTCTGATCAACAAAAAGCAAGGCTTTGTCCTCCAAGATTAGCAAATGACTTAAAAATACAGGATTATAATTTACATCATTCCCTCTTAAATTTGTAAGCCAAGCTATATCATCAAGGCTGGAGATTAAATGAGAGGTAACATTTAAATTTTTCATTTTTTGACGCACTAATGCTAATTTTTCTTTTCTTGAGTAAGAGCAGTATTCTAGTTCGTGTTCATAAATTTTTTCTTGTGGTAAAGTGGGACGATCTTTCCAAAGCGGACTTATCAAATCTATATGTTTTAAATTTGCCTTGCAATTAATCTTTAAATCTTTTTGCAAAGATAAAGGTAAAAGTGCAAAATCGATGCCTAAAATTTGATCTTCGCTTAAATTTTTTTCCAACCATTTGGTAAAAGTATTTTTAGCATCTTGCTTTTGTAAAAGTATGCCACTACCTTCTAATTCCTTTTGTGCTTGAAGCCAATATCTTCCATCTACCCACAAAAAGCCCTCTTCTTGTGTGATAAGAACTGTTCCAACAGAACCCTTAAAGCCACTGATAAAGACTCTGTTTTTGTAATATTCTGGTAAATATTCGCTCAAATGCGGATCCGCGCTTAAGATGAGATAGGCGTCAATATTATTTTCTTTCATTAATCTTCTAAGTTCTAATACTCTTTGTTTGTAAATACTCATATTTTCTCCTTAATATTAATTTTTAGTATTTTATTGATAGGTTTTTTGAGTATAAGTAAAATTATAACAGCACCAAGTAATATCCACATATATTGGTAAAATAAATTTGGCAAATAAGCTATATTTTCTTCACTTGCTTTACCACCTATGAATCCAGCTAAAGCATTACCTAATGCACTTGCTACAAACCAAAGTCCCATGACTTGAGATTTAATTAAATTAGGTGCAATTTTTGTCATTATAGAAAGTCCCACAGGGGAAAGGCAAAGCTCTCCTAAAACCATAAGCAAAAAGCTACTGACAAGCCACCAAGGTGAAACTAAAATAATTTGTGATGAATTTTCTAAATTTTCTCTTAATGTATTAGCATCGCCATTTAAACTAATTGCATGATTTGAAGCTAAAGCCATTATTAAAAATGCCAAAGCTGCACCCAAAAGTCCTAATGCAAATTTAATAATAGATGAAATTTCTTTATTATTTTTGGCACATATAGTCCATATAAAAGCACTAAAAGGTGCAAAAAGTATAACAAATAAACCTCCAAGAGATTGAAACCATATTGTAGGAATTTCATAATTTAATATGGTTTTATCTGTTAATTTTTCTGCAAAAAAATTAAAAGAAGTGTATTGTTGCTCATATACTGACCAAAATAACGCAGCCGCTAAAAATAAAACAATAAAAATAATTAAATTTCTTTTTTCTTCTATTTTTAAAGAAGTAAAAGCGAAAAGATATAAAAAATAAATTCCAGCACAAGCTAAGATAGTTAGAATAATATTTTTATTAATAACTTGTGCATCTAATTTTATAAAACTACCAAGGATTAAAAATATTGCTCCAAGCAAAACAATACCTGATACAATGATGATGTAAAATGCGTTTTTGCTTTTTTTGCTTGGTCTATCCCAAGTAGAGTCTATGCCAACTTTTTCATCAAATTCTTTTAAATCAGGCATAGTTTTTAGGTAGAAAATAATTACCGCTAAAAGCATACCAATCCCACCTGCACCAAAACCAAAATGCCATCCGTATTCTTTTTGTAAAAAGCCGCAAATTAAAGGAGCTACAAAAGCACCAAAATTAAAGCACATATAAAAAAGAGTAAAACCAGAGTCACGCCTTGCATCATTTTTTTTATAAAGCATTCCAACCATTACAGAAGCACAAGTTTTAAAAAGTCCTGTACCTATAACCAAAAAAACCATACCAACAAAAATCATTTTATTGTTAAAATAAGAAAAGGCTATGCACAAATGTCCAAATGCTATAGTTAAAGCACCTAGTAAAATTGCTCTTTTTTGTCCTAAGTAATTGTCCGCAAGCCATCCACCTGGCAAAGCAGCAAGATATAAACAACTTGCAAAAATTCCCATAATTGCACTTGCTTCTTCAGGTTTTAAGTTCATTCCACTTTTTTCAAAACTTGCTATCATAAAAAGGTAAAGCAAGGGACGAATTCCGTAAAAAGAAAATCTTTCCCAAAGCTCAGTAAGTGAAAGAGATAAAAGTGGTTTTGGATGTCCAAAAAATGAAGTATCTAAATTTTTTACATTTTTACTCAATTTATATCCTTTGTGTATTTTTATTTATAAATTATAGACAAGAAATTAAAAAATATGTATAACTTTGTAATATTTTTAAATGATTTATATCATAATGTTACTTTTTTGCAAATATAAAAAAAGAAATATTAAGATCAATTTTCAACTTTGGTGTATTTTGTATTTTAAGTTTAGTTAGATAATTGCTTATTTTTTTGTTAAGATGGTTTTTTAGCAATAAAAAGCAAAAGTGCTACAACAAAAAGCATCCACATGCATTGTCCAAAAATATTAGGAAGTTGATCGATGTTTTTAATATTGACATTTCCTCCTATAAGTCCTGTAACAAAATTTCCAAGCGCACTTGCTACAAACCAAAGTCCCATGATTTGATTTTTGATTAAATCAGGGGCAACCTTAGCCATTATAGAGAGTCCAATAGGAGACACGCATAATTCCCCAAGTGTTAAAAAGAATATACTTATGATAATCCAAGCCATGGATATTGGCAAACCATTGTTGTTTATTAGATTTTGTGAAGCAAAGGTCATCATCATAAAACCAATACCGGCAAATAATATTCCTAAAGTAAATTTTCCAATGGAAGAAAAATATATATTTTTTTCTCTAAAAATATCCAAATATAACTTGCTATAGGAGCAAGTATGATGATAAAAATTGGATTAAAAGATTGAAACCAGTTTGTTGGAATTTTCCAATCAAAAATATTTCTATTTGTAAAATCTTGCGCAAAAAGATTATAAGCAGTAGGTTTTTGTTTAAAAGCACTCCAAAAAAAAGTGGCTGCAAAGAATAAAACAATTAAAATTGTTAATTGCTGTTTTTCTCTTTTATTTAAAGCTTTAAAAACAAAAAGATATATGAAATAAATTACCAAGCATAGTAAAATTACAATTAGAAGTTTTTTTTGATAGTATTATATGGGATTAATATTTACAAGATTAATAAACATTAGAAAAAATCCAATAATACTTAACAAGCTTATACTTAGTATAAGAGTTAAATTTTTTACTTTTTTAAATGGTTGTTCCCAGTTTTGCTTTAAGGTACAATTTTTATGAAATTCTTCAAGCTCAAGGGCAGCTTTAAAATATAAAATAAGCAAAGAGATTAGCATACCTAAACCTCCTATGACAAATCCTAAATGATAATTCCATTTTGCTTGAACAAAACCACATATAAGAGGAGCAATGAATGCTCCAATGTTAATTCCTATATAAAAAATCGTATAGCCAGTATCGCATCTTGTATCATTTTGTTTATACAACATTCCAACTGTTACAGAAGCGTTAGTTTTAAAAAATCCAGTACCAATAACGATAAAAGAAGTCCTAGGAAAAATATAGGTGTGCTTAAAATAGATAAGGCTATGCTAATATGTCCTAAAGCTATAATAAAAGAACCTAAAAATAAAGCCTTTTTTTGCCCTAAATAATTATCAGTAATCCAGCCTCCAGGAAGTGCTGCTAAATACAAGCATCCTGCAAAAATGCCATAAATTGCCGAGGCGTATTCAGTGCTTATTCCAAGTCCACCTTTGCTTATGGTTGTTGCCATGAAAAGCACAAGTAAAGATCGTATGCCATAAAAAGCAAATCTTTCCCAAAGTTCTACCATTGATAGAGAGAATAAAGGCTTGGGATGACCTAGTAAATTTGTATCGAGTTTTTGTATTTCTTGTTTAGTCACTTCCCAATACCTTTCTTTTTTATGCTTAAAATATTTTAACTAATAGTAATAGAAAAATAATTAAATTACAATATTTTTAAATATTTTTTTTATAATAATATTTAAAAATATAATATTTTAATATTATTATAAATTAACAAATTTAAACATTAAATCAAGCTTTAATTTTAAACCCTGTGTATTGTATAGTTTTATTTTATCAATTTTTAAAGCTATAGGAAGATTTTCTAAATTTTGTATAAAATTGAGCAAGTCTTTAAAGTTGCCATTTAAACTTAGAGAAGCATAATTATAGTGAATAAAATTTTTGTTTTCTTGGGAAAATTTTATTTCATTAATGATTAAATTTTTGGATAAATTATTGATTTTTTTATTGAAAAAATCTTTATCATAAAAAAATAAATGCAATTTTTCTTTATAGTATTTTAATTTTTCTTCTTCTGTTTTTATCTGTTTTGTTAGCTTTGTCTCTATTTCTTTAAGATGTGAATTTTCTATTTTTGCTTCATTTAATGCAAGGTAATTATGTTCTACTAATGTTTTTTGAAAAATATCTTCCAAAAAGTGATCGTGAATTTTAAAAGCTAAAAACAAAGCACAAAGGCAGATAAAAGAAATAAAAAGAAATTTTTCCCTAGGATTTAAATTTTGCAAAAATATTTCTATTTTATTCATGTATGACTTCTAATATGATATTAAATGTTTCTTCATTTTTATCAAGAATTTTAAAAGCAGAATTTAGATTTTCTAATGCTCTTTTAAAGTGGTTTTCATCGATAAAAGAAAGAATGATTTTTGTTTGTTCAAATTCAAGATTTGTGATTTTAAGTTTATTGGAATTAAGCCATGATATGATTTGATTTAGAATGATTGCCTTATTTTTGTCTAAATTGATTTCTTTTGTTATGGTGGATAAAATATGAAATTGTTGTTGTGTAGATGATATTTTATTAGAAAGAGTAAAGTTTAAATCTTGTATGTTTGTTAATAATTTTTGCTTATCTTGTTTTAGTTTAGAAATTTCTTCTTGTATGATAAAATTTTTATTTTGAATTTCCTTATTTTGTTTGTACTCTATAAAATCTTTAAATAATAAAATCATCATGCTAAGACTAAAGCTAAAAATAAATATTAATATAATTTTAAAAGAAATAGATATTTTTATTTTATTATGCTTGATAAAATTACAATTTTGATCTAGATTTTTTATACTATATGAACTTAATTTCAATAAACTATTTTTATCAAGAATATCATTTAGATTTAAACATTTTATTTGAGATGAGAAGTAATGTTTGATTGTATCCAAATCCTGATAAAGTAGCAATTTGCTTTCATAGTGTTTTAAAAGTTCTGTAAATCGATTTTGTTTAAAAAATAAATCCATATTACCTGGATTGAAATTTTCGATTTTTTTAAGATTGATAAATTTTCCTTCTTGGTAAAAATATAAATATAAAGTTTGATCATATAAATTTAAAACACAATAATCACTTTCCTCAATAAATCTTTCATCAAACAAAGCTTGAAAAATTAAAGGCTCAGGAAAGCAAAAACGACTTTTTTTCAATTTGTAAACAGGCGCTAAAAAACAATGATAAATTTCATTATGTTTAAAAAAAGCTATTTGATAGTCAAAGGGTTTGCTTAGCTTAAAATCTGCGGTTAAATTGTTAAAAAGTTCGTCTTCTTTGGATATTCCTGTTCTTTGAGCATAAAGCAAATCTGTAGATTTTATAAAATTTATTTTATTTAATGAATTAATTTTCATCATTTAAAAGTTTTTTTAAAAATTCTTCATCTTTTTGCCAGTTTTTTTTCACTGTTACGAAAAGCTTTAAAAGTACTTTTTTTTGTGCAAGTTTTGAAATTTTAAAGCGTGCATCTTTGCCTATTCTTTTTAAAGTTGCCCCTTCTTTTCCTATAAGCATACCCTTGTGAGAGTTTGTATCTGTGATGATATTGGCTTCTAGGATTAAAAGATTAGGTGTGTCTTTGGTGCGATTGATAAGCACTTCACTACTATAAGGAAGCTCATCGCTTAAATTTTCATAAATACTTTCAAGTATGAAATCTCTATAAAGTTCTTTTTCGCTACTCGCACTTAAAAATTCAGGATCATAAAAATACTCATGTTCATCAAGGTATTTTACTATCTCATCTAACAAGCCTTTTTTATAGCTTTTTTTCTTAGAAGAATAAGGAATGATAGCCTTAAAATGTTGGCTAAATTTTGCATATTCGCTAAGTTTTTTTAAAAGCGTAGCATTGTCGGTTAAATCTACTTTATTTAAAGCGATGATATGTGATGCTTGTGGGTTTAGACTAAGGAAATTTTCATAGTCTTTTGTACTATCAAAAACACTTGCCACAAATAAAATCACATCACAATCTCCCATGGATTTAATAGCACTTTGGACAAGCAGTTGATTAAGCGTAGCACCGCTTTCGTGAAGTCCTGGGGTATCGATGAAAATGATTTGATTTTTTTCATGCATCACTATGGCTTTGATTTTACGCCTTGTGGCGTTTTGTTTGTGAGAAACTAGGGCGATTTTTTCTTCTAATAAGGAATTGATTAAAGTACTTTTTCCTGCATTAGTACGCCCTATGATACTAACAAAGCCACTTTTCACAAAATATACCTTGCAAGATCTTTATTTTCTATGATATCTCCGAGTTTTTCTTCTACCATTTTTTTATCCACTACGAATTTTTTACCCGCATACTCATCAGCTTCAAAGCTTAGATCTTCAAGTAATTTTTCTATTACAGTATGTAAGCGTCTAGCACCTATATCTTGCATTTCTTCATTGGCTCTTGAAGCTATTTTTGCTATTTCTTTAATAGCTTCATCATTAAATTCAAGTTCTAAATTTTCAGTTTTTAAAAGCTGAGAGTATTGTTTTAAAAGTGAATTTTTAGGGCGTGTTAAAATTTCATAAAGAGCTTTATCATCAAGACTATCTAATTCCACTCTTAAAGGAAAGCGTCCCTGAAGTTCAGGGATAAGATCACTTGGTTTGCTAAGATGAAAAGCCCCTGCAGCGATAAAAAGAATATGATCGGTTTTTAAAGTACCTATTTTTGTTTGTACATTTGATCCCTCGACTATAGGAAGTAAGTCTCTTTGCACCCCTTCTTTACTTGGATCTTGGCGGTTTGAATTTCCGCTTGAAACAGCGATTTTATCGATTTCATCAATAAAAATAATACCTTCATTTTCCGCTCTTTTTAAGGCTTCGCTTTTGATGCTTTCTTGGTCTAGGATTTTTTCTCCTGCTTCATTTTTTAAAGCATTTTTAGCGTCTTTGATTTTCATTTCTTTTTTGACTTTTTTACTGCCAACGCCTATAACCTTAACTATATCTTGCATTGCACCCATTTCAGGAGGTAGGTTAGGATTGGTATCGAACATATTTTGTGAAATTTCTATCTCTATGGTGCTTTCATCAAGATCACCATTTCTTAGTTTAGTTCTCATTTTTTCAAGACTGTTTTTATATTCTTCTTGTTTTTCATCGCTGATACCCTTTGGTAAAGGTGGCAAAAGTTTTTCTAAAATTTTATTTTCTATAAATTCATCGATTTTATCTTTGTTTTTTTCTCTTTGCTCATTTTTTACCAAATTTAAAGCTGCATTGGCAAGATCTCTTACCATGCTTTCTACATCACGACCTACAAAACCTACTTCAGTATATTTACTCGCCTCGATTTTGATGAAAGGAAAGCCCATCATTTTAGCTAAACGCCTAGCGATTTCTGTTTTTCCTATACCTGTAGAACCTATCATCAAGATATTTTTTGGCACTATATCATCTTGCAACTCAGGGCTAAGTTGCATTCTGCGGTAGCGATTTCTTAAAGCTATAGCTATGATTTTTTTAGCTTTTTTTTGTCCTATAACATAATCATCTAAAAATTTAACAATTTCTTTTGGAGTTAGATTCATTTCTCATCCTCGATTACATAAGTTTTGATATTGGTATTGGTATAAATGCAAATTTCACCTGCGATTTGAAGGCTTGATTTTACAAGTTCTTCTTCATCTAAATCGGTATGTTTTGCTAAGGCTCTAGCAGCTGAAAGTGCATAGTTTCCACCACTTCCTATAGCTGCGATTTGCCCATCTTCAGGTTCGACCACATCGCCTGTACCAGAAAGTAGAAAAATGTGATTTCTATCAAGTACGAGCATCATGGCTTCAAGTTTTCTTAGGTATTTGTCTTTTCTCCATTCTTTAGAAAAGTCAATCGCTGCTTTTAAAAGATCGCCTTTAGAACTTTGAAGGAGATTTTCAAACATATCAAAAAGATTAAAAGCATCAGCTGTTGATCCTGCAAAACCTGCTAAAACTTTGCCATTGTTGAGTTTTCTAATCTTTACAGCATTGCCTTTTAGCACCGTATTTCCAAAGCTTACTTGTCCATCTCCGCCAATTACGGATTTATTTTTACCTTTGTAAGCTAAAATCGTTGTTGCGTGAAACATTATTCTGCCTTTATATTTATGTTAAATTTAGCATGGATTGCGTGTCCAAGTTTTACGCTTACTTCGTGGATTCCTAAGCTTTTTAAGGTATCACATTCTAAACTTTTTTTATCGATTTCTATATGGCTTTGTTCTTTTAGGGCGTGAGCGATTTCATCTTTGGTTACGCCACCAAACAAACTTCCATTTGCACCTATGGGTTTTGAAATTTCAAGAGTGATTTTGCTAAGTTCTTCTTTGAGTTTTTCTAAATTTGCGATTTCAAAGCGTAAATTTTCAGCCTCTTTTTTCTTGTCGCTTTCATATTTTCTTAAAACTTCATTAGTAGCTGCTTTAGCAAAGCCTTTAGCGATTAAGAAATTTTGTCCGTAACCGTCTTTTACTTCTTTTATTTCTCCTGCTTTTCCAAGTGCTTTTACATCTTTGATTAATAATACTTTCATTTTATTCCTTTATTAAAATTTTCTTCCATTTTTTCCTGCGATGATAAAACGCAAAGCATTAAGCTTGATAAAGCCTGCTGCATCTTTTTGATTATACACTTCATCTTCTTCAAAAGTACAATAAGCTGCGTTAAACAAGCTATCGTTCGAACTTTCTCGTCCTATAACCATCACATTGCCTTTATAAAGCTCGAGTTTTACTCTGCCATTGGCGTGAATTTGAGACTCATCGATTAAGGCTTGAAGCATCATTCTTTCAGGCGAGAACCAATAGCCATTGTAAATTAAACTTGCGTATTTTGGCATGAGTTCATCTTTTAAGTGTGCTGCTTCTCTATCAAGCGTGATGCTTTCAAGCGCCCTGTGTGCTTTTAAAAGTATGGTACCGCCTGGAGTTTCGTAACAACCACGGCTTTTCATACCTACATAGCGATTTTCTACTATATCAAGGCGTCCTATACCGTGTTTGCAGCCTAGTTCGTTAAGTTTGGTTAAAAGTCCTGCAGGACTTAGTTTTTCTCCATTTATCGCTACTAAATCTCCTTTTTGGAAATCAAGTTCTATAATTTCACTTTCATTTGGAGCATCTTTTGGGCTTTTACTCCATCTCCACATATCTTCTTCAGGTGCGTGTGCAGGATCTTCTAAGATAAGTCCTTCGTAAGAAATATGAAGTAAATTTGCGTCCATAGAATAAGGAGATTTTCCTTTTTTCTTAGAAATATCAATACCGTGTTTTTGTGCATAAGCAAGGAGTTTTTCACGACTGTTTAAATCCCACTCACGCCATGGAGCGATGATTTTTAAATCGGGATTAAAAGCAAGATAACCAAGTTCAAAACGCACTTGATCATTTCCTTTACCTGTGGCACCATGACTTACTGCATCAGCACCTGTTTGCAGGGCGATTTGTGCTTGAGTTTTTGCTATAAGTGGTCTTGCTATACTTGTCCCTAAAAGATATTCTCCTTCATAAATCGCATTGGCTCTAAACATAGGAAATACATAATCTTTAACAAATTCATCTCTTAAATCTTTAATGAAAATATTTTCTTCTTTTATGCCTAAAGAAAGGGCTTTTTTTCTTGCAGGTTCGAGTTCTTCACCTTGACCAATATCTGCTGTAAAAGTTACAACTTCACAATTATACTCATCTTGAAGCCATTTTAAAATAATGCTCGTATCAAGCCCCCCAGAATACGCTAAAACTACTTTTTTTACTTCATTTTTCATAAGATATCCTTTGTTAAAATAGATTTGAAAATTGTAAAATTGTATCCAAATTTCATTAAAGAAAAGTTTTTACTTGCTATTTTCTTAAAAAATAAAGCAAAGGCGTAAGCAAATTTTGTTCCAAAAATTGATTTTTTTTGCTAAAATTGCTTTTATGAGAGTAGATAAATTTTTAAATGTAGTTAATATCACGAAAAGAAGAGCTATTTCTGAAGATATGTGTAAAAGTGGTGTAGTGGGGATTAATGGCGTTATTGTTAAAGCGAGTAAAGAGGTTAAGGTGGGTGATATTATCACTTTACATTTTACTGAATACACTCAAAAATATAAAGTCCTAGCTATACCTAGTACGAAAAGTATTCCTAAAAACGCACAAAATGAATATGTGGTAAAATTATGAAAGAATTTATTTTAGCAAAAGATGAGATCAAAACGATGCTTCAAATAATGCCTAAAGAAGGTGTTGTTTTACTTCAAGGAGATTTAGCTAGTGGAAAAACAAGCTTAGTGCAAGCTTGGGTTAAATTTCTTGGTCTTGATGCAAGGGTGGATTCTCCAACTTTTTCCATTATGCAAAAATATGAAAATCATGATATTTGCATTTATCATTATGATATTTATCAAGAAGGTTTAGAAGGACTTTTAGCAAATGGTTTATTTGAAAATTTTTTTGAAAAAGGTTTACATTTGGTTGAATGGGGCGGTGAAAATTTGAAAAAAACTTTAATGAAATTTGGAATTTCTACTATCCAGATTAAAATTAGCATTAAAGATGACAAAAGAAAGTATGAAATTTATGAGTAAATTAGAAATTGTAAATTTAGAAAAAATTATTAAAAAAACTAAGATTATACATGGAATTTCTTTAGAGGTTAATAGCGGAGAAGTTGTAGGACTTTTAGGGCCAAATGGTGCAGGAAAAACGACAACTTTTTATATGATATGTGGACTTATTTCCCCAAGTAGTGGAAAAGTTCTTTTAGACGGTTTAGATGTGACAAAAGATCCTTTAAACAAAAGAGCTAGATCAGGGATAGGTTATTTACCTCAAGAAAGTAGTATTTTTAAGGATTTAAGTGTAGAAGATAACCTGCTTTTAGCGGCTCAGATTTTTTATAAAGATAAAAAAATTTTACATGATAAAGTTGAGCAAATGCTTGAACTCTTAAGTATAGAGCCTATTCGTTTAAGGAAAGGTTTAAGTTTAAGTGGAGGTGAAAGAAGGCGTTGTGAGATCGCTAGAAGCTTGATGTGTGAACCTAAGTTTTTGCTTCTTGATGAGCCTTTTGCAGGTGTTGATCCTATAGCAGTGGCTGAAATTCAAACTTTAATTAAAGAGCTTAAAAGATTGGGGATTGGGGTTTTAATTACCGATCATAATGTGCGTGAGACTTTGGCTATTTGTGATAGAGCTTATGTTATAAGATCAGGTTCTTTACTTGCTAGTGGGAATGCTGATGAAATTGCAACCAATAAAGATGTGAAAAAGTATTATTTAGGAGCGGAGTTTAAACTCCTTGATTGATGTTAAAGCAAAAAATCACCCAAGCACCCAAGACTAAAATTTCTCAAACTTTACGCTCTTGGTTGCCGATTTTACAAGCAAACATAGAAGATTTAAAAGAAAATTTAGATAAATTTGCTGAGGATAATCCTTTCTTAAATGTTCAAGATTCGATACAAACTCATGATAAGGGTAAGAATTATTTTGATTCATTTTATAAACATAATGTAAATTCGGCTTTTGTGGATAATAAAGGACTTGCCAAAAAAAGTGTTTATGAGCTTTTAAATGAACAGATTCTTCCTCCTTTGTTTCCTACAAACAAATCTCAAGAACTTGCAAAAAAAATTATAGAATGCTTAAATGAGGAAGGATATTTTGAATACGATGAAGAATTTTTAAAAGAGTATTCCTTAGAAGAAATTGAGCGAGTAAGAGCAAGATTTAAATTTTTAGATCCTGTAGGAGTGGGAGCTAAAGATTATAAAGAAGCATTTTTATTTGCTCTTGAAAATATGGAATTAGATGAAGATATTGATGAGTTTTGTAGAATGTTGATTATGGATTTTGAAAATATACAAAACTATACCAAAGAGCCTTTATATAAAGAAGCATTAGCTGTACTTAAGCGTTTTAGCACTCCTCCTTTTTTGGAATATTTTGAAGATTCTCGTATAATTGTTCCTGATATTTTTGTTTATAAAGAAAATGGTGAAATTAAAGTAAAAATCAATGATGATTATTATCCTGAAATTTCAATCCAAACTGATGGTTTAGAGCATGATTTTTTAAGTCATTACATCAAAGAAGCAAAAAATTTAGTCGATGCTCTAGCGATGAGAAAAGCTACTCTTTATAAAATAGGGCTTATGATAGTAGAATATCAATATGATTTTTTCATGGGAAAAGAGATAAAACCTATGACTTTTAAGGATTTAGCACTTGATTTAGAACGCAATGCTTCGACTATATCAAGAGCTGTGGCAAATAAATATTTAAGTTGTGAAAGAGGACTTATTTCCTTGCGTGATTTTTTTGCTTTTGCTCTTGATGAAGAGGGAGAGACTTCAAATGTAGGTGTTAAAGAATTTGTGGCAAATTTAGTAAAGAATGAAGATCGCAATAAACCTTTAAGCGATAGTAAAATTTTAGAATTAATCAAAGAAGAATTTAAAGTCGATATAGGGCGAAGAACTATTACAAAATATCGCAAACATCTTAATATAGCAAGCTCTACAGATAGAAAAAAATTATATGAGCTTGAAGGATAAAATTCTATCAATCTATCAAACCCATTACACTTTTGTTTTATATTTAAATTTAATTTAAATAATATAAAAAATTATTGTTTTATTTTTAGAAATATTATTCTTTAATTTAAAAATATGATACAATAATAACTGTTTTTAAATATTAATTTTCAAAGGAGTTAAAATGGACTTTTTAACCAGTCTAGATGAGAGTATTCAGTTTTTGATACAAATCATCATTGTTTTAATTTGTCTTTTTTACGGTGCAAAAAAAGGTGGTATAGCTCTTGGCTTACTCGGTGGTATAGGTATTTTAATGCTTGTTTTTGCTTTTCATATAAAACCTGGAAAGCCCGCTATAGATGTAATGCTTACTATCTTAGCTGTGGTTGTTGCAAGTGCGACTTTACAAGCAAGTGGCGGTCTTGATGTAATGCTTCAAATAGCTGAAAGAATTTTAAGACGCAATCCTAAATTCTTAACCATTTTAGCTCCCTTTGTAACTTGCTTTTTAACCATACTTTGTGGGACAGGACATGTGGTTTATACTATTATGCCTATTATTTATGACATAGCGATTAAAAATGGAATTCGTCCAGAACGACCTATGGCAGCAGCTTCTATATCTTCACAAATGGGTATTATTGCAAGTCCTGTTTCTGTTGCAGTTGTGAGTTTAACAGCTTTGCTTTTAAATGCAGAACATAAATTAGCAGGTTTTGATGGCTATATCAATCTTCTTCAAATTACTATACCTAGTACGCTTTTTGGTGTTTTATGTGTGGGAATTTTTTCTTGGTTTAGAGGAAAAGATTTGGATAAAGATGAGGTTTTTCAAGAAAAACTTAAAGATCCTGAATTTAAAAAATATGTTTATGGTGATTCTAAAACACTTTTAGGTGTTCAACTTCCAAAAAGCAATTGGATTGCAATGTGGATTTTCTTAGGAGCTATTGCTTTAGTGGCTTTATTAGGTATATTTGATTCTTTACGCCCAAATTGGGGACAAGTTGTAAAAAATGGCATTCCTCAAGTAGATGCTTTAGGCAATCCTAAAATGGATATTTTATCTATGGTTTCAGTGATTCAAATGTTCATGCTTTTAGCAGGTTCTTTGATTATCATCTTTACTAAAACAGATGCAAAGAAAATCGGCTCTAATGAAATTTTTAAATCAGGTATGATAGCACTTGTTGCGGTTTTTGGAATTTCTTGGATGGCTGATACTATGTTTGCAGTTCACACTCCTATGATGAAAGCAGTACTTGGAGATATAGTAAAAGAGCATCCTTGGACTTATGCTGTAATGCTTCTTTTAATTTCAAAATTTGTAAACTCTCAAGCAGCGGCTATTTCAGCTTTTGTTCCTTTGGCTTTAGGAATTGGTGTTGAACCTGGTGTGATTGTTGCTTTTGCGGCTGCTTGTTATGGATATTATATTTTACCAACTTATCCAAGCGATTTGGCTACTATACAATTTGACAGATCAGGTACTACTCACATTGGTAAATTTGTTATCAATCATAGTTTTATTTTACCAGGTCTTATAGGTGTAATCACTTCTTGTATAGCAGGATATTTTATCGCTATGGCAGCGGGTTATCTTTAACAATTTTTAGCAGGATTTTTCCTGCTAAATTCTTCATTTGTCTTTTTATTTAATATAGATAAAAATTATAAATAAATCATAAAATTAGTATTAATCAAAATATAAGCTTAACAAGGATAGAATAAATCCTATTTTGAATCAATGAGAAAGGGCTATCCTATGGATATTATCTTTGCTTCTACTTTTAGCTTTTGGTAGTTTATGGTTTTTTATCTATTTTTGTGAAATTCAAACTTAGGACATGCGGATGATATTTTTACTAGTTTTAAGCTTAATACTTGCTCTTTATTTATTTTATGCTCTATTATATCCTGAAAAATTTTAAAGGAAAAATATGCTAGAAATTTTAATAACACTGATTATAGCTTTTATATTGGCTTTAATTTTTGGAAACTATCTTTATAAAATTGCAAGCTGTAAAAAAACTATTTTTGATTTTATTTTTAATCCAATTGATAACTTAATTTATAAAATTTGTGCAATTGATAGAAAAAATATGACTTGGCAAAAATTATTCTTTGCATTTAATTGCTTTTAATGCCTTAGTGGCTATTTTTTCTTTCGTGATTTTTTATTTGCAAGATAAACTTTTTTTAAATCCCAATTCGATAAATTCTATGAAAGGGGATTTGAATTTAAACACTGTAATTAGTTTTACTACAAATACAAACCTTCAGCATTATAGTGGAGAGAGTGCTTTAAGTTTGCTTTCCCAAAATACAGGCATTTTACTTGCTATGTTTGTTTCAAGTGCAAGTGGATATTCTGCTTGTATGGCTTTTTGTCGTGCTTTATGTGGTATGCAAATGGGAATTTTATGAAGATTTTACGCGTATTATTACGCGTTTGATGTTGCCTTTAAGTTTTATTTTGGCTGTAATTTTTATCTCTGAAGGCGTGGTGTAAAATTATCACGCAAATTTTAGCGTGCTTACTTTAGAAAATAAATTTCAAAGCATTGCCACAGGCCCTGTTGCAGCTCTTGAGTCTATAAAACATTTAGGGACAAATAGGGGTGGTTTTTTTGGTGCTAATTCAAGCATGCCTTTTGAAAATCCTGCTTTACTTACAAATTTTTTGCAAATTTTATCCATGATGCTTATTCCTAGTGCCTGTGTTGTAGCTTTTGGATTGATGGTTTATCATAGAAAAGAAAGACAAGGTTTTGCTCTTATGGGAAAAGAAGGGGGAGTTATTTTTGGTGCAATGGGGATTATTTTTATCATTTCTTTGCTTTTAATTTATTTTAGCGAAAAAATGTCAAATCCAAATTTGGATTCTTTGGGTTTAAATGCAAATTTGGGAAATTTGGAAGGTAAAGAAATAAGATTTGGCACAGATGGTTCGAGTTTATTTAGTGCTGTAACTACTGCTTTTACTGCAGGAAGCGTTAATAATATGCACGATAGTTTAAATCCATTAAGTATCAGTGCTACTTTGCTAAATATGATGCTAAATGTAGCTTTCGGTGGCGAAGGAGTAGGGCTTATGAATATGATTATTTATGTGCTCTTAACCGTGTTTATTTGTGCATTAATGATAGGTAGAACTCCAGAATTCTTGGGTAAAAAAATAGAAAGCGCACAAATGAAGCTTATAGCTTTGGTAATTCTTATCCATCCTTTATTAATCCTTGTTTTAAGTGCATTAGCTGTTGTTTTTGCAAAAGATAGTATAAGCAATCCTAGCTTTCATGACTTGGCTCAAATTTTGTATGAATTTAGTTCTTCGGCAGCAAATAATGGTTCAGGACTTGAAGGTTTAAAAGATGATAATTTATTTTGGAATTTAAGCACAGCTTTTGCTATGTTTTGTGGGCGTTATTTGGTTTTAATAGCTCAGCTTGCTATAGCTGGATCGCTTTTGGCTAAAAATACACAAGAAAATACTGCAAATTCTTTAAAAACAGATAATTTAACTTTTATGTTTGTGCTTGTTTGTATTATATATATTTTTGCTGCACTTACTTTTTTTCCAGTGCTTACTTTATCAAGCGTTGCAGAATATTTATCTTTATGGCATTAAGGAGAGTCAATGTCTAAAAAACAAAATAAACTCATTACAAAAGAAATTTTAAATAATGCCATAAAAGGAGCATTTTTAAAATTTGATCCACGCTTGATGGTAAAAAATCCTGTTATGTTTATGGTGGAAGTTGGATCGATTCTTACTTTGATTTTAAGTATTTTTCCTACTTTATTTAATGGAAATTCTGATGAAAGAATTTATAACATCTTAATCGCTTTTATTTTATTTATAATCTTGCTTTTTGCAAATTTTGCAGAAAGTATTGCAGAAGGAAGGGGTAAAGCCTAAGCAGCTACCTTAAGACAAAGCAAAAAGGATTCTAAAGCTAGACGCATAAAAAGTGATGGCAGTGAAGAAATGCTTAATTCTAGCGAGTTAAAAATAGGTGATATAGTTTTAGTTAAAGCAGGTGAACTTATACCTAATGATGGAGAAATTATAGAAGGTGCTGCAAGTGTTGATGAATCAGCTATTACAGGTGAAAGTGCACCTGTTATGCGTGAAGCGGGCGGTGATTTTTCTTCTGTTACAGGTGGGACTACGGTTTTAACTGATTTTTTAAAGATTAAAATTTTAGTTGGAGCTGGGGAAAGTTTTTTAGATAAAATGATCAATCTTGTAGAAGGTGCTGCGCGTCAAAAAACTCCAAATGAAATTGCTCTTAATACTCTTTTAATTGCACTTAGTTTGAGTTTTTTGGTGGTGGTTGTAAGTTTATATCCTTTTATACAATTTTTAGGCGTGAGTTTGCCTATTTCATGGTTAGTAGCATTGCTTGTATGTCTTATTCCTACAACTATAGGGGGGGGGCTTTTATCAGCTATAGGAATAGCAGGTATGGACAGGGTAACGCGTTTTAATGTGATCGCACTTTCAGGCAAGGCTGTTGAAAGTTGTGGTGATGTTGATACTATGATTTTGGATAAAACAGGAACGATTACTTTTGGAAACCGTTTGGCAAATGAATTTTATGAAGTCCAAGGTATAAGTAAAGAAGAAATGATTAAAGCTTGTGTTTTATCCTCTTTAAAAGATGAAACTCCAGAAGGTAAAAGCATAGTTGCATTGGCTTAAAAAATGGGTTATGAATTAGAAGGTAATGATATTAAAGAATTTATCGAATTTAGCGCTCAAAATAGAATGAGTGGTGTGGATTTGCAAGATAATATAAAAATTCGCAAAGGTGCTTTTGATGCTATAAGAGCTTATATAAGCGAAATGAATGGAAAAATTCCTAGCGATTTAGAAACTAAGGTAATGGAAATTTCAAATCTTGGTGGTACTCCTTTGGTAGTGTGTAAAAATGAAAAAATTTTAAGAGTGATTTATCTAAAGGATATAGTAAAACCAGGACTTAAAGAGCGCTTTGATGAGCTTAGAAAAATGGGCATAAAAACTTTAATGTGTACCGGAGATAATCCTTTAACAGCAGCTACTATAGCCAAAGAAGCAGCCAATATGATAGATCTTGATTCTAATCCTACTAAAATTTTAGAAGTAGTTGAAATAGGAAAAGGTTTGCTTATTACTAGAGGCAGTCTTACAACTTTTAGTATGGCAAATGATATTGCTAAGTATTTTGCTATTTTACCTGCTATGTTTAGTGTGGTTTTACCTCAAATGCAAATTTTAAATATTATGCATTTAGCTACCCCGCAAAGCGCTATTTTATCAGCACTTATTTTTAATGCTATTATTATACCTTTGCTCATCCTATTGCTATGCGTGGAGTTAAATTTAAGCCTATGAAAAGCGAGCATTTGCTTTTAAGAAATTTAAGTATTTATGGTTTAGGTGGTATGATCGCACCTTTTATAGGGATAAAAATAATTGATATTCCTACAGCTTGGATACTTAGAATTTTAGGAGTGTGATATGCTTAGAACTTTGCTTAGTTTTTTTGTGGTAATGCTAATATTGCGTACTCTTATTTATCCTTTTGCTTTAAATACAGTTGCAAAATTTATTTTTCCTTATCAATCAAGTGGAAGTTTAGTAGATAAAGAAGGTCGTCCGACTTTGGATGTAAGCAAAGCGGTAGGTTCAAAGCTTTTGGGTCAAGATTTTAATAAACCTTATTTTCTACATTCAAGAACATCTGTGTCAAATTACAATACAAGCGATACAAATGAAAGCAGTGTAAAGTTCAGGTGGATTTAATTATGCTATGTCAAATCCTGCTTTAAAAGAGCGTGTGCAAAAAGATTTGCAAAAATTTTTAGATGAAAATCCGCAAATTACAAAAGAACAAATTCCTTTGGATTTGTTAAGCGCTTCAGGATCAGGTCTTGATCCTCATATCAGTCTTCAAGCAGCCCTAGTGCAAATTCCTAGGATAAGTCAATCTTCAAAAATCACCAAAGAAGAATTAGAAAAAATCATTCAAGAAAATACAGAGTCTAAATTTTTAGGGATTTTTGGGGAAGAAAAGGTTAATGTTTTAGCCGTTAATATAGCTATTGCTAAAGCCATGAAAAAAGAATAAACATGCAAAGACAAAGTCCTGAACAAATTCTTAAAAAACTTGAGGTTAAAGCTAAGGAAGAAGAAAAAAACAAACTTGCAAAATTAAAAATTTTCTTAGGTTATGCTGCAGGTTCTGGAAAAACTTATGCTATGTTAAGTGAAGCCAGAACTTTAAGGGATAATGGAGTTGATGTTGTTTTAGGCTATATAGAGCCTCACGATAGACCTGAAACAATGGCTTTAGCACAAGGTTTTGAAAGTATAGCTAATCTTGAAATTCCTTATAAAAATATAGTATTAAAAGAATTTGATTTAGACGCTACCCTTAAGAGAAAGCCTGCTTTGGTTTTAGTAGATGAGCTTGCACACTAATGCTAAAGGCTTGCGTAATGAAAAGCGTTTTCAAGATATAGAAGAACTTCTAAAAGCAGGGATTGATGTTTATACTACTTTAAATATACAGCATTTAGAAAGTTTAAATGATTTAGTCGCTAATATCAGTAAGATAGAAGTTAAAGAGCGTATTCCTGATCGTATTTTTGATGAGGCTGATCAGGTTGAACTTGTTGATATTGAACCTAATAAGCTTTTAAAAAGAATGCAAGATGGTAAAATTTATAAGGAAAAACAAGCCAAACTAGCACTTGAAAATTTCTTTCGCCAAGAAAGACTTATAGCTTTGCGTGAGATTGCCTTAAGAAGACTTGCTTCAAGAGTGAATTTAAGAGCAAGTGAACAAAGGCTTATTAATGATGATTTAGCTTATCATACTGGAGAGCATATTTTAGTTTGTATTAATGCTTCAAATGCAAAGGTTATCGTGCAGCTGCAAGACTTGCTTTAGCTTTTCATGCTAAATTGAGTGCGCTTTATATAAAAAATCCCAATATTAAAGAAGCAAAAGCCTTAGAAGAAAATATAGAACTAGCTAAAAGTTTTGATGCTGAAATCATTAGCGTATATGATGATATAGCAAGACAAATTGCAGAGTATTCAAGCCTTAGCAATGTTTCTAAAATTGTTTTAGGCAAAAATAAAGATAAAAAAAGTTTAAAGAAGAGATTTTTGAAGCTGTTGCTAAAAAAGCACCCGATATTGATTTATATCTTGTTAATGAAAATCAAATTTCTACTCCTAAAATACGAAGTAAAAAAAGTTTTGATTTTTTAGGTTTTTTAAAAATCACAGGAGTTTTGCTTTTAGCAACTTTTATAGCTTTTGTATTTCATAAATTTAATACTCAGCCAAGTAATATAGTTATGATTTTTATTTTAGCAGTTTTTGCTTCTTCTTTTATTTCTGACAATAAAATTTTCGCCTTTTATTCTTCTTTGGTAAGTGTTTTGATTTATAATTTTTTCTTTTTAGAACCTATTTTTAGTCTTAAAGTTCATGATAGTGGAAATATTATTACTTTTACAACTATGTTTATAGTTGGATTTTTAACAGCTGTTTTTACTAGAAGATTAAAATTGCAATCTAAAGAACTCACTAAAAGAGCTTATAGAACAGCTATTTTACTTGAAAATAGTGAAAATTTAGCAAGAGTGAAAAGCAAACAAGAGCTTTGGGAACAACTTGGAAATCAAGCTTTAAAATTATAAATTTGCCTATTATTATTTATCCTATAAATAAAAACAATATTTTATCGAAACCTTTGTTGTTTTTTAACGATGATAAGCAAATGTTAAAAAATTGTTTTAGTGCTGATGAGATTGCTATTGCTCAATGGGTTGCAACAAATAAAGAAAGAGCAGGTGTTTGTACAAATACCCTGCCTAATGCTAATGCTATGTATTTACCTATAGAAGATGGGAAAAAACTAAAGGGGTTATAGGTATAGTTTTAAAAGAAAAACGTCCCTTACAAGACTTTCAGTATGAAATTTTAAGTGCTTTACTTAATGAGGCAGGAGTTAGAACAAGGGATATATTTTTATTATAAATCCCTTAATTTATTAATCTCATCTCTAATAGCAGCAGCTTTTTCAAACTCAAGTGCTTTAGCTGCTTCAAGCATTTGTTTTCTTAACTCTTTGACAAGTTTAGCTCTTTCGCTAGCAGGTATTTTTTCTAGTTTTTTACCTTTGCGATAAATTTCGCCTAAATCCTCTTCATTTTTCAAACTCTCTTCAATATGGCGTTTGACTGAGGTTGGGGCAATATTGTATTTTTTATTATAAGCCATTTGAAGTTTGCGGCGTTCATTGGTGGTATCCATAGCTTCTTGCATGGATTTTGTGATTTTTTTGCAAAAAAGCAAAACCTTACCATTGACATTTCTAGCTGCTCTTCCCATGGTTTGGATTAAACTTGTAGCGCTTCTTAAAAATCCTTCCTTATCTGCATCCATAATGGCAATGAGTGAAACTTCAGGTAGATCTAGTCCTTCTCTAAGTAAGTTAATGCCAATTAGCATATCAAAAGCACCGCTTCTTAAACCTCTTATGATTTCATTGCGTTCTATAGCATCGATGTCTGAGTGCATGTATTTGACTTTTATACCAAGCTCTAAATAATACCTTGTAAGTTCTTCAGCGAGTTTTTTAGTTAGCACAGTCACTAAAACACGTTCATTCCTTTGTATGACTTTTTTAGCCTCATCAAATAAAATTTCAACCTGATTATCACTATCTTTTAACTCTATTAAAGGATCAAGCAGTCCCGTAGGACGCATGATTTGATGAAAGATGTTTTCTTTGCTAAGTTCAAGTTCTAAAGGTGCAGGTGTGGCTGAAACAAAAAGAAATTGACAATTTTTATGGATAAATTCATCAAACATTAAAGGACGATTATCCAAGGCTGAAGGCAAACGAAAACCATAATCTACCAAGGTTTGTTTTCTGCTTCTATCTCCTGCAAACATACCTCTAAATTGTGGTAAAGATACATGGCTTTCATCGACTATAACAAGAAATTTCCTATTTTTAATCGCAAAATAATCAAAAAGCGTATAAGGAGTATCACCTTCTTTAAGCCCTGTTAAATGCCTTGCATAGTTTTCAACTCCTTTACACATTCCTGTGCTTGTAAGCATTTCAAGATCAAATTCAACCCTTTGTTTAAGGCGTTGATATTCTACGAGTTTATTTTCATGTTCAAAATAAGCAAGGCGTTCGTTAAGTTCTGCTTTTATGTCTTTTATCGCTTGTTTTAATCTTGTTTCGCCCACGCTAAACTGGCTTGTAGGATAGAGTATGAAGCGTTTTAAATCTTTACCTTTTTTATTTTCTAAAACATTGTAATGATACATAGCATCAAGCTCATCGCCAAAAAATTCAAGTCTTACTACTTCATCTTCATAATAAGCTGGATAAATATCTATAATATCTCCTTGAACTCTAAAATCTGCACGATCAAAAAAATTATCATTTCTTTTATAACCCATATCTACAAGTTTTTTTAAAAGTTCTTTTTGTGAAATTTGCATACCTAGTTCAAAGATTAAAACCATGCCTATGTATTCATTTGGATTACCAAGTCCATAATTTGCCGAAACACTAGCTATGCAAACTACATCTTCATAACTTAAAAGAGAAGCAGTAGCGCTCAGTCTTAAACGCTCTAAGTCTTCATTAATGGAGCTGTCTTTTTCTATGAAAACATCAGTGCGTGGGATATAGGCTTCAGGTTGATAATAATCATAATAAGATATAAAATATTCCACATGATTTTTAGAAAAAAAGCCTTTAAATTCGCTATAAAGTTGTGCACAAAGGCTTTTGTTGTGACTCATGATAAGAGTAGGCATATTAAGTTCTTTAATGACATTTGCCATGGTAAAGGTTTTTCCACTTCCTGTAACGCCTAGTAAGGTTTGATATTTGTTGCCTTTTTTTATACTTTTTACTATACCTTTTATGGCTTCTTGTTGATCAGGACTAGGTTTAAATTCGCTGGTAAGTTCTAACATTTTTCTACTTTATTTTTATTTTTGAAAAAATTTTAAAAGAAAATGCTTTAATTAAAAATTAATTGACAATAAAAACCTAAATTTAAATTTTTTTCTGCTACAATATCAAATAATATTTTCCATAAATTACAAATTTCTTAAGAAGGCAAAAATATGTTTGATGAAAAAATAATCAATACTATGACAGATAAAGTAAATGAACTCATTGAAAAATATAACGAAGTTTGCGAAGCCAATGAGGCTTTAAGAAATGAGCTTGTAAGCGTTAAAGCACAAAATGAAGCAAAAAGTAATCAAATCATGCGTTTAGAAGAAGAACTTAAATCTCGCAATATAGAAAGCGAAGATATTTATAAGAAAATAGAGGCTGTTCTTGGCAGATAATCTAAAACAAGTCATTGTTAATGTTAGTGCAAAAGATTTCATTGTTAAGTGCAGTGAAGAATTTGCAAATTTTTTAGAAGATGATATCGCTTTGATTTCTGGCGGTACTAAAAAAATAGAACTTAAACGCTTTGTAGATGCGTTTGTTAAAAAAAGTTATGAAAATTATATTTTAGAAAGAGAACTTAAGAAACTAATAAAAGCAATCAATGAAGAACTCCCGACAAAATGAATAAAGCTTTTACTCTGCTTGAGCTTGTTTTTGTGATTTTGATTTTGGGAATTTTATCAAGCTTATCTTTATCTTTTATCAATACTACAAAAGATGAGGTTAAAATTTTAAAATTAAAAATGGACTATGAAATGCTAAGCTCAGCTCTTGCTTTAATGCGTAGTCAAATGAGACTTAAAAATTTAAATTTTCCAGAAATTTTAGATAATGCGCAAAACAATCAAGCCAAAGAAAAACTCTTTTATTGTTTAAATGATTGTGATTATTCTTTGCTTGATACACCTATTTATTCTGATTTTAAATCTTGGATAAAAATAGGTAAAAATCACTATAGATTTGCATTAAATGCCAAAGAGATGGTTGAATTTATTTATGATTCTAAAGAAGGTTTGTTAAAGTGTATAGGAAGTTCTAGATGCAAAGATCTGATATAAGATATTATGAACTTGCAATTTGTGGTTTGTATTTGGATAATTTAACTTTTCATAGTTTTGATGAAATCAAACCTTTAACACAGGTATTAGTGGATTTAAAATCTAAAAAAAATCTTAAAGCCATCGTACTTAAAGAATGTCAAAAACCTGATTTTAAAACTATAGAAATTAAAGAAATTACAAAGTATTTTCTAACTCCTTTGCAACTTGAATTGGCAAATTTTATTGTTTATTATTATGCTTCAAAACTTGGTTTTGTTTTGGGCTTTTTCGAAACTAGTCCTAAGTATGAATGTCAAAAAATGTTTTTTAAAGATACCCCTAAGCTAAGCAATCAACAACAAAATGCCTTAAGTTTTCTTCAAAAAGAAAACAATTCTTTGCTTTTTGCTGATACGGGTAGTGGCAAGACTGAAATTTATATTTCTTTAATAAAAGAGTGTTTAGAACAGGGTAAGCAAGCTTTACTTTTGATGCCAGAAATCGCACTTACTCCACAAATGCAAAAGCGTTTAGAAGTGTATTTTAAGGATAATTTTTTCCTGTGGCATTCTAAAATTTCAAAGAAAAAAAAGCAAGAATATTTAGAGTGTTTTTGCAAGGGAGAAGTGCTTTTAGTAGCGGGTGCAAGATCGGCTTTGTTTTTACCCTTTAGAAATTTAGGACTTATTGTAGTAGATGAAGAACATGATAATTCTTATAAGGCTTCTAATCAGCCTTTTATCAATGCGAGAGATTTAGCACTTTTTTTGGGTCAAAAAAATAATATTAAAGTGGTTTTAGGTTCTGCAACCCCATCTTTAACGAGTTTTTACAAACAAAAAAGTTTTAGACTAAAAGGAACTTTTTTTGAGAGTAAAAAGCATTTTTTATATGATGAAAATGAGCTTGGTATAACGCCTATGCTTTTAAGCGAATTAGAAAAAAGTTTAAAACATCAAAAACAAGCTATAGTGTTTTTACCTACAAGGGCTAATTTTAGGCAAATCATTTGCAAGGATTGTGGGGAAACGATAAAATGTCCTTTTTGTTCTATTGCTATGAGTATGCATAAAAAGAAAAATGTTTTAAAATGTCATTATTGTAATTATACTTCTTTAATAGAGCAAAATTGTCCAAGTTGCAAAGGAGAAATGTTAGAAGCTAGAAAAATGGGGACTGCTGAACTTTTAGAGCTTTTGCAAAATGCTTTGCCTTTAGCAAAAATAGCAAAATTTGATAGCGATGAAATCACAAGCGTTAAAAAGCTTAATATTATTTTAAAAGACTTTAATGAAAATAAGATCGATATACTTATTGGCACTTCTATGCTTGCTAAAGGACATGATTATCATAGTGTGGATTTGAGTGTGATTTTAGGGCTTGATGAATATTTGTTGCGTCCTAGTTTTAGAGCGAGTGAAGAAACTTTAGCTTTAGCTATGCAAGTTGCAGGCAGGGCAGGGCGTAAAGGCGAAGCAAGAGTGCTTTTGCAAACAAAAAATAGAGCTTTTTTTGAAAGGTATATAGAGAATTATGATGCTTTTTTAAAAGATGAGTTAGAAAATAGAAAAGATCTTTACCCCCCATTTAAACGCCTTTTAAGAGTTCTTATAGAAGATAAAGATCAAAAAAGTGCACAAAAACTTTGTGAAAAATTTGCTTCTCAATTTAGAAATATCAAACAGGTAGAATTGGTAGGCTATGGAATTTGTGGAGTTGAAATGCTGTATGGAAAATATCGTTTTTATTTGTTGCTTAGAAGTGAAAATCATAAAGCTTTAGTGGCAATTGAAAATTATATTTTGCAATTTAAAAATGCAAGTGCGGATATTGATCCTATTGATTTTGTGTAAGTGATATGATTATTTATCTTTGTATATTTTTTCAAATTCTTTATAATATTTCCAAGAATCAATAATATGAGGATGTGTTTGTTTTAAATGATTTAGTTCATTTTCAAATATATTAAAAAAAGTGTAAATAAGTGATTTATTTTTTATAAAATAATCTATTACATCTTTTTCTTTCATCATTTTTGATTCTGTTTCATCTATGGTTATTTTAATTTGATATAAAAAATCATACAAATAATGTTTAATTGTTGAAAATAAAAGATTGTTTTGTTCTAATTGCTTAAAATCATTTTTATCAATATATACACCCATATCATTACATAGGTCGTTTTTTATAATTTCTTGTATTATGTCTATTTTTTCATGATTGATATGTTTTCTGTCTAAAATTATGGGAATGCTAGAAGTTCTATCAATATTGAAATTTTTATTATTTTTAGGAGTATTGAGATAAAAGGTGTTATTAATATCTTTAGAATTTGCATAAAGTGTAATAGGAAAAAGATAGCGAATATAACCTCTAAATTCTTTAATTTTAAATAAATCTAATTTATCTTTATGGGGGGGGGTAAAATTAAAATTTATAGCAAGTAAATTCATGGTATCGAAGGCCTTTGATTGGCGGATTTCTTCCATATCAAGATAGTATACATTGTCTTTGTTAAAATATTTTAATAAATAAGAGATGATAAAAACTTCTTGTTGTAGTTCATTTATATCGATTTTAATTTTATGATTTTGATGAGTAAGATAGTTGATGTAATAACGCCAATCATAAGTTAGATTAAATTCAGGGGGATAGTTTCTTAAAACTTTACTCCAATCTCTTCCCCAGCTATGCTTTAAAAGTCCTATTGGATCTCGAACTCCGCAAATAATCTTAGAATTAAAATCTAATAAAGATAGATATTTATCAAAATAAGGTAGATTAATTTCTGATATATTAATAGCATATTGAGCAATTGTATTATCATTTAGACACATGTAATTAATACAATATCTCTCTTTGCTATCAGGTGGTAAAACCCAGGAGGCAAAACAAGTTACATCGCAACATTGATTAAGGTATCTTAAAAATGCTGCTGCTCCAACGCCATGTGGAGAAATATAGATAAATTTATAGTGTTTAGGTAGGGGTAAATTTAAATCCCAAGCTAATTCTGCGCAATGTCGACTAGAATCTATTTCTATAAAATTAGGATTGATTAAAGGTGGATAAGGATGTTTTGTTGATAAATATCTATCCCTAAATTCGTTAGAATTGAGCCAAGTGCAAATTGTTTCAATATTTTTCAAAACAAAGGTAAAAAATTTTTCATTATTCGAATTTTTTAAAGCTTGTAAAAGAATTTGAGCTAGGGTTGGAGTTAGGTTATTTTTTATATAGAGTAAAAGATTTTGCATATAACCTCTTTTAATTGTATTTAATTTATATATAATTCATAAATATTTAAATGTCATGAAATTTAAATATATTATCAAAAATAAACTTTAATTAAAGCAATAAAAAGTTAAAATTTGATATTAAAATTTTTCAAAGAGTGAAGTTATGGAGTATAAAAGATTTAAAACCAGACAAATCAAAGTAGGAAATGTTTTAATAGGCGGTGATGCACCCATTTCAGTTCAATCTATGCTTTTTACTAAAACAAGAGATATAGAAGGTTCTTTAGAACAAATCAATCGTCTTTATTTTGCAGGAGCAAACATAGTGCGTTTGGCGTGCTTGGATATGGCTGATGCAAGGGCTTTAAAAGAGATTAAAGCTAAAAGTCCTCTACCTTTAATCGTAGATATTCATTTTAATCATAATTTGGCTGTATATTGTGCTGAATTTATCGATGGCGTGCGTATAAATCCTGGCAATATAGGCTCTAAAGAAAATATTAAAGAAGTGGTAAAAGCATGTAAAGAACGGGGTATCCCTATACGCATCGGTGTAAATCACGGCTCCATAGAAAAACAATTTAGTGATAAATTTGGTTATGGTGTCGATGCCATGCTAGAAAGTGCGATGTATAATATCAAGCTTTTAGAGGATTTAGACTTTTTTGATATTAAAATTTCCATGAAGACTTCAGATGCTCAAAAAACTATAGAAGCTTATGAGAGATTAAGACCGCTTTGTGATTATCCTTTTCACTTAGGGGTAACTGAAGCAGGAACTAAATTTCATAGCACTGTAAAAAGTTCTATAGCTTTAGGAAATTTACTTCTTAAAGGTATAGGCGATACTATGCGTGTTTCTATGACGGGTGAGCTTGAAGAAGAAATTCGTGTAGCAAGAGCAATTTTGCAAGATAGCGGAGTACAAAAAAGCGGAGTAAATATTATTTCATGTCCAACTTGCGGTAGGATTCAAAGTGATTTGTTAAGTGCGATTAAAATCGTAGAGGAAAAAACCAAGCATATAAAAGAACCTTTAAACATCAGTGTCATGGGTTGTGTGGTAAATGCTTTAGGCGAAGCCAAGGGCGCTGATGTGGCTATAGCCTTTGGGAAAAATCAAGGACTTGTCATAAGACATGGTGAAGTTGTAGCTAAATTAAAAGAAAGTGAACTTGTAGATAGATTTTTAGCTGAAGTTGAAGATGAGGTTAAAAGTAGGGCTGTAAAAGAATAAAAGCCTAAAAGCAAGGTTTAACCTTGCTTTTAGAATGGCCATATCGCTTCTATAACTTTACTACCCCAAGGTTTTCTTGTGCTTCTATCCACTTCTCCTTCTGTTTTATATAGAATTTTAGCATCTGCTATATATTTACTATCTATAGTATTGTCTTGACCGATGTCATAAGGACGAATAACACCGCTTAATTGTATGATTTGCTTCTCTCCGTTGATTAAAAGCTCTCTTGAACCTTCGATAAAATAATTACCATTTGATAAAATTTTAATTACACGTGTTGAAATTGTAGTATTGAAACTTTCATTTCTACTTTGTGAGCCTGTTCCTGTGTAGTTGTTTGAACTATTGGTTTGAAAGCCTATATTAGAATAAGCATTGACTTTATTAAGAGCATTAGCTACCACTCCTGAACTTCCTGTTAAAGCACCTCCGCCTAAATTTGAGGTATTAGTTCTACTTGTTGCTTTATTAGCTTGTGTGCTTTGAGTGGTACTTTCTTGTATAACAACTGTAACTAAATCATTTACATTCATAGCTTTTTTATCTGAAAATAAAGGATTATCCCCTTTGCCAAAAAGCGATCCTGGTGCACTTTCTACATTATTGCTTTGTTTTGGTGCAAGTTCTTCTACATAAGCAGGTGGTTTCATTGAAATTTGCGGATCAACCGTTGCAGAACAACCAAAAAATGCAAACGGTAACACATAAAATAAAACTTTTTTCATTTTCGTCCTTTAAAATATGAATTTTTATTTTTCTTTGTTAAAATTAGAAAAAGCAAAGAGTGTTCCACATTTATAAATTCAAGGAGAAAATGATGGCAAATCTTTATTTGATGAGATCTAGAAGTGATGAGTTAAATACTATTATTAGTACAAATTTGCTTAAAAATTATAGCAAAATTTACAAAAATATCGCAATTTATTGCCCTGTGATATACATACATCGCGTTCCTGTTTTGCAGGGTTGGTTGGAAGAATTTAATATCAATCAAACCGTAAAAAGCGCTTATGGTTTTACCTTTAGAGAGGCAATGGAGGAATTTAGCAAAGATCCTCATAATTTTTTTAATGTTATTTTAGAAGAATACGAAGAGTTAAAACGCAAATACGATTTTGTGCTTGTAAATAGTTTTTGCGAATTTGGAATACTTGATGGATTTGATCTTAGTATAAAATTGGCTAAAAATCTTAATACCCCTATCGCTGCTATTATTAACGATGAAGATAAACTTATAGCTCAAAAATATTTTGATCATGCTCTAGATGGTCGTAATTATGTTTTGATTAATGAAAATTTTAATTTTGAAGAAGTGCAAAAACTTAAAGAATATGATTTTATAACTCCTCATCGTTTTAAATATGAATTAATCAAACAAAGTATAAAAAATAAAAAAACCGTTGTTTTGCCAGAAAGTAATGATGAGAGAATTTTAAAAGCTGCTGAAATTTTATTAAAAAGTAAAGTTGTTGATCTTATTTTATTGGGCGATGAAGAAAAAATCAAACAAGATGCTACTAGATTAAGTCTTGATTTAAGTGCTATGCAAATTATGAATCCACTTAATTCAGAATATAATCAAGAATTTACTTCTATTCTTTATGAAGCAAGAAAATCTAAAGGCATGAGTTTAGAAGAGGCTAAGATGCTAGTTCAGGATAAAACTTATTTTGGAACTTTGCTTATACATACTGGAAAAGCTGATGCTATGGTTAGTGGAGCATCAACTACTACAGCTGAAACGATTCGCCCAGCATTACAGCTTATTAAAACCAAAGAAGGTATTAGTTCCGTTTCAGGAATTTTCTTTATGGGGCTTGAAGATCAAGTTTTAGCTTTTGCTGATTGTGCTGTAAATCCAAGTCCAACTGCCGAACAGCTTGCAACTAGTGCTTATGTAAGTGCTATGACTGCTAAATCTTTTGGACTTGAACCAAGAATAGCTTTGCTTTCTTATTCTAGTGGCGATAGTGGTAAAGGGGAAAGCGTAGATCTTGTAAAAGAAGCATTAAAGATTGCTAAAGAAAAATACCCTGAGTTAAATATAGATGGTCCTATGCAGTTTGATTGCGCTTATGATCCAAAGACTGCAGCAAAGAAAATGCCAAATTCTAAGATAGCAGGCCATGCAAATGTATATATTTTTCCTGATCTTAACGCAGCAAATATTTGTTACAAAGCAGTTCAAAGAACTGCTAATGCTTTAGCAATCGGTCCTATTTTGCAAGGTCTTAAAAAACCTGTTAATGATTTAAGTCGTGGATGTTTGGTAGATGATATTGTAGATACTGTTATTTTAAGTGCTATACAAGCTCAATAGAAAGGAATAATAAATGAAAATTTTAGTTTTAAATTCAGGTTCTTCATCGATTAAATTTAAATTTTTTGATAATAAAATCGTTAAAGCCAGTGGATTGGTAGAAAAAATTGGAGAGCAAAATTCAAAGGTTGTATTAAAAAATACTTTAAATAACGAAAGTTTTGAAAGAGAATTAACAATAAATAATCACGAAGAAGGACTTAGTATAGTCAACGAGCTTTTTAAAGAATCAGGAATTTTAGCAGATTTAAATGCGCTTGATGGCTGTGGTCATCGTATAGTTCACGGGGGAAGAAATTTAAGTGAGCATTGTTTAGTAGATGATTATGTTCTTAAAGAGATAGATAGGGTTAGTATTTTTGCTCCTTTGCATAATCCTGCCCATTTAGCAGGTATAAAAACAATGATCAAAGCTGCACCTAGTGTTGCTAATGCAGCTATTTTTGATACAGCTTTTCATCGCACTATGCCTGATTTTGCTTATATGTATGCTTTGCCTTATGATTTTTATGATAAGCATAATATTAGAAGATATGGTTTTCATGGGACTTCTCATGCTTATGTTAGTTCTAGAGCGGCAAAATTTCTTCAAAAAGATCAAAATGAATTAAATGTCATCTCTGCTCATCTTGGAAATGGTGCAAGTGTATGTGCTATAGAAAAAGGTAAGAGTATGGATACTTCTATGGGCTTTACTCCACTTGAAGGACTTATTATGGGAACGCGTTGTGGAGATTTAGACCCTGCTATTTTACCTTTTGTTAGTCATCTTAAGGGTTTAACTATAGAAGAAATAGATACACTGATGAATAAAAAAAGTGGAGTATATGGAATTTGCGGTTATAATGATTTTAGAGATATAGAAAGAGAGATAGAACAAGGTAATGATAAAGCACGCTTGGCTCTTGATATGTTTTGTTATCGTCTTGTTAAATATATAGGATCCTACTTTGCTGTGTTGCCAAAAACCGATGCTATTATTTTTACAGGTGGTATAGGAGAAAATGATAGTTTGGTTCGACAAAAAGTATGCGAGAGATTAGCTCATCTTGGTATCGAGTTAGATTTTGAACTTAACAAACAAAGGATTTCGGGCGAAAGAATGATAAATCATGCAAATTCTAAACTTAAAGTGCTTGTTATTCCTACAGATGAAGAATTAGAAATCGCTAGAATCACAGAAGAACTTATCGGTAAAAATTAAATTTTAAAAACTATATAAATCTTTCATTTATATAGTTTTTAGCAAGGTTGTATATTCACTTTGCTTTTCATTTAAAACTTTAAAAGTGCTTATCATGTAAGAAAATTCATCATCACTTAAATCATAAAGTTTTTTAACCAATAAATCATTTTTTGCTCTTAAGATATCATAAGCCTTTTTAGTTTTTGGAATTTCTTCATTTTTTATATTAAATTCTTGTTTTAGCTCATCAAAATGATGATTTTTATCATTGTAAAGCTGTAAAAGCAAAGCATTTTTAGCGAGGGTTTTATAAATTTCATTGTTTTGAATTTCTTCATCACTTGGTTGAGGCAGAGGAATTCTTTCTAGATAGGTTTTGCTTACATTGATTTGCACCATATTTCTTATGATAAAATCAACCACTAAAGAATTAAACAAAGCCAAAACAAATAAAATTCTTTCATAAGGCACTATATCCATGCAAATTGCATCATCTTTTACAATATATTGTTTCGGAATATTAGAATAAACACTATTTCCGCACCCGCAATTTTTTGGCAATAAAGAAGCTATCAAGGTTCTTTCATTTGTATCGCTTGCAATAGTTCTATATCCAAGTCTAAAAAATTCTCTATCGTATTTTATCAATTTAGGATTTAATTCTTTCCCAGTAGCTTTTTTAGCTCTTGAAAGTTCTTTGCTTTTTAATCGCTCGTCAAATTTAGCCTTTTCTAAAAAATAAGTAGCTTGGCTAAAATTTGTATCAAACTGATGTATCATTTTGCCTTCAAATAAAGGCAAAAGTCCTTCCCTAAACTCTTCTATAAACAAATCTTTATCATTTGTCATATGAAGTTCATTTACAAAATCTATATAATCAAAAGACAAGTTTTGAAAAGCATTGTAGCATTTTCTTAGAATTTCTAAAGCCTGTTTGTCTTTTAACTCCATTAAAGCTAGGTGAGTTGGGCTTAGTTTTTTGATATCTTTTAAACTTAGAGTTAAAATTTCATCTTTGTTTTTTAATGAGTTCATATCTGTTTTATAAAACATCGTTTTGATTTTGTGAGTGTGATTTGCTTGTGTGTTTTTTACTTGCATAAGAGCAAATTTATAGCTTTTATGCACATCAGCAAATATAGCTTGTCTATTTTCAAAACTATAAAAATATTCTAAAGTTTTATTTTCTAAAATTTCTTTTCTTAAAGTTAAGCTTCCATCTTCAAACATCAAAGCACTAGGAAGTACATAAGCTAAATTTCCATCTTGTTTTAAAAGAGAAAGATTTTTTTCTACAAAAAGACGAAATAAATTTCCATCTCCACTGCCTTTGTTTAAAGGATAAGCTTTTTTATAATACTCGCTTAAATCATTTATATATG
This sequence comes from Campylobacter sp. CFSAN122748, assembly GCF_045277125.1. NCBI lineage: Bacteria > Pseudomonadati > Campylobacterota > Epsilonproteobacteria > Campylobacterales > Campylobacteraceae > Campylobacter > Campylobacter sp. CFSAN122748. The sequence goes on from NZ_CP116953.1 coordinate 680,493, forward strand.
CTTTTTGTTTTTCATAATTTTGCTTTATATAATCTTTCGCTAGCAAATTGTCTTGAATTTCTTTTTTCTTGCTAGCGATTAAGCTTCTATAATCGCTTTTATATTGCGGAAAGAAATCATCGTCACTAAATTTAGTTTTATCCCAAGGTGGATTACCTATGATGATATCAAAGCCTTTAAAGACTTGATTTTCTACGATTTCAGGAAATTCTAACTCATAGTTAAAGAAATTAAATTCTTTTTGATATTTGCTAATGACAGCTTTTGCTTGTTCATTTTGGCTTAAATTTTGTATATCATCTTGACTTAGGGCTTTTAGAATTTGTAATTCTTCTTTGTTGACAAAATGAAGCGTGTTGATATAGTTTAGATATAAATTTAGTTTCTTAAGTTTTGGTGTGATTTCATTTTGATAGATTTGTTTAGATTGTTTGATTTGTTCTTCGTTGGTATCTTTTAGATTATCAAGTTTTTCAAATACTTCTTGTAAAATTTCAAATTCTTGTGTTATGGAATTTGTAAAAAGGTTGCTTGAGTTTTGTTTTATCAAATCTTTAAAATCACTTAGATTAGAATTTATCAAAGCATTGCCGCACTTTATGTGGTGTTCTATAAAAGAAAGTGGGGTTCCAAAGATAAAACTATCTATCCAAAGGCTAAGTTTAGTAAGCTCTATGCTAAAAGGGTTTAAATCCACCCCATAAATAATGCGTTTTAGTAAAAGTCGTTTTAAAATATCACTCTCATCTATTTCATAGTCTTGCACAAAATCTTTTATATAGTTTAAAATATTTTCTTTTTCTTCTTCGTAAAGTTCTTTTAAATTTGTAAAATGATCAAAATCTGATAAAACAATGTGTGTAATAGCATTTAAAACTCCAACTAAAAAATGTCCACTACCGCAAGCATTGTCTAGTATTTTAAATTTCAAAATATTTTCATTGTTTAGTTTGTCTTTTAAAGCACTTTGGATTAAAAAATTAGCTATGGATTGAGGTGTGTAAAAGCTTGCGCTTGCTTTTCTTGAGTTGCTAGTATTTTTAAGGTAAATTTGTCCTTTTTTGTAAAAGGTGTATTTTTCTACTTTTTTTGATTTTTCTAAAATTTTGAAATCATAATTATCAAAATAACATTCTATTTCTTTTGATTTTTCTTTATAGCTTACATAGTAAATATCTTCATTTGCTATTTCAAAAAAATAAGAAAGCAAGCCTTCATAAATCGTGCCTAAATGTTCTACACTTAAAGTTTTGTAATCTCTTTTAAAGCTTAGATTTTTATCTTTAAAATTTAATAATTGGTTTAAAATGAATTTTAAATCTTTATCATTAAAGATTTTTGGCGTGCTTAAAAGAGCGGTTTTGCTCTCATCAAACAAACCGCCATTAAAAACAGGCATGTCAAAATTGCCTTTGCCTTTGTTGTAAATGTTGAAAATATTTTCAAGTTCTCCAAAGCCACCACTTGAGCTTTCATCTTCTTGTAAATTTTCAAGTAAGGTTCTAAGACTGATTTTACTTTTAAAATACTTATGTTTTTCTAGTATAATTTCAAATTTATCTTCAAAATAAGCAATAAATAAAAGCCTAAAGATAAAATATAAAGAATTTTCATAGATTAGTTTTAAATCCGCCTTTGTTTTATTGTAAATTCTAGAGCCTATGAATTCAAATAAAGATTCATTTCCATTGGTTCCGTAAATGATAGATTTTAAATCATCTTCTATTTTGATTTTTGAAAGTTTATTGTTTTGTAGAGTTATTTCTAAATGATCTTCTTTTTCTGTGAAATTAAAAGCGCTAAATACACTATAAAAATACGCAAAAGCTTCAATATTTTGATCTTCAATGATTTTTTCTAGATTGATTTCGTAAAAAACTTTGTTTGAATTCAGTATAGAATTATCATAAAAACGCCAAAATCTACCATTGGTTAAAAAACCATAATTTTTCTTAAGATTGCCTAGATATCTTAGAATTTGAAAGTGAGGGTTGTCTTTTACTTTTTTATTGTCTATTTCTATATTATAAGCTTTTGACTCTAAAATGATTGTGAAATCATTGCTTGATTTTTTTGTTTCTTTGTCTAAATTTTCGTATTTTGATTTTAATTTGTCATTGCTAAAAAGTAGAAAATCAGGTTTTTCCAATTTTCCTTGTATGATTTTTTCATCTTGTCTTACAAAGCACCATCCTAAAATTTCTAATACTTTTGATATAAATTCATCTTCAAATTGATGTTCGTTTTGTTTTATAAATTTATTTTTGTCGTAAATTTTTGTAATTTTAGTTAAAATATCTCTAAAGGCTTTTTGATTTGCGTTGAAATTATAAATCTTAGGAAAGTCAATTTCTAAAGAATAGCTTGTAAAAAGATTATTGTTGAGGTATTTTTTAAGTTCTTGATAGTAATTCATGGCTTTCTTTCTAAAGTATTTTTAAAAATTTGACATTTTAAATTATATCTAAAAAACTTTAAAGACTTGTGCTTATTTATGAAAATGATTTTTTAGTTGGAATTAATTTTCTTTGGATAAAATTTTAATTAAAAAATAAAGCGTGGATTATGAAAAAATTTAAAGAATTTAGCCTTCGTTTTTTATTTAAAGTATCAGAGCAACCTGTTCTTATAAGAGATTTATTAGAGGCAAATGCACTTTTTAACGATGGAATGCTTGTAGATCCTTCTAAGCTAAATTTTAATTTCAAAATTCTAAATTCTTATATTTATTTTGGTGTTTTTTGCGCTGTGATTTTATTGCCATTGCTTTTAATTACTCATTATTTTTTAACAAAGCTTGACTTTCATATAAGCATAGTGAGCGCTGTTATGGTTACTGCTTGTGTATTTATAGGATATGATATTTTTAAAGTTTATACTCGCAAAATAATCTCAAAAAAAATAATACAAAAAGCCTGGGCTTTACACTTTCCTTATTTTGCTTATGAAAAGTACTCTACAATGGCGGGTGAATTTTATAAAGAAGCTTTAAAAGAAGAAATTCCAAAAGCAAATTTAGAGCAGTATGTTTTAGATAAGATTATTCATTCTAAATAATCTAAAATTTGATTTTGGAATCGCATATTTTCAAGTCTTCTTTTTAAGTCTTTATTTTCCTCGTTTAAAACACTTTCTTCTGTTCTTAATGTAGCAATCTCTCTACTAAGATAATAAATTTGATTTCTAATATAAATTTGTGGGGCAAATAAAAATAATGTAAAACTAACAAGTAAAGCTGCAAAAAGAAGATGATTGAAGTTTAGGTTTCTATCTTCTTTGGTAGCATTAGAGAAGCCTTCTAGTAAAATATTTTTTGCCTTTTGAGCATCTTCATCATTTTGTTGTTTTTCTTGAGCTTGATTAGATGGTTTTGGAAGTTCTTGTTTATTTTCTTGTGGTGTTATTTTTTTTTGTAAATTTTCTAAACTTTTCTTGATATTAGGTTGATTTTTAACATCTAGTTTTTTTTCTATAATTAGGGGTTTTTGTATTTTAGTTTCTGTTTTTTGAATTTTTTCTATAGAATTTGTAAGTCCCTTTTTTTCTTGTTTTGTTTGAGTGGTAGCTTGATTGCTTTTTGTTTGAATTTGTGTTTTGGTTTGGATATTTTTTATTTCGTTTGCTTTTTTTCTGCTAAATAAAAAATTTTTTTTAGTTTTTTTATTTTCTCCTTTTCTTCTTTCTTTCATTTTGGAAAAAATTTTTTTAGCAAGAGATTGCTTTTCTTCTAATTTAACATTGATTAGATCTTCTTTTAAATATATATTTGATTTTTTAGTATGTTTTGACTCATACTCTTCATCGAGTTCTTCTAAGAATTTATTAGGAGTCTTTTTTTTAAAACGACGTCTTAAAATATCATCGCTAGAAATTTCATCTCTTAAATCATCATCAAGCGGTTTGCCTTGATTTATGGCGCGAGAAAATTTCAGCATTTTTTGGCGTATGTTTTGGCGTTCTTTTATAAAATCATCTTCTAGCATTATTTATTATCCAAATTATTAAAATAAAAAGCCCGCATTTTAGCACAACTAGAGCGAGAATTTTTTAAAAGTTCTTCCTTGCTCGCACTTATAGCTTTTTTAGTTATTATTTGTCCTAGGCTATGGTTATTTCCACATTCGCAACGCATTATTTTTTCATTACAAATGCAGTTTTTTGACCATTTTTTGAAAAATTGTTTTACTATTCTATCTTCTAAAGAATGAAAGCTAATGATAGCTAAAATGCAATTTTTTGGTTTTAAATTTTCTAAATGCCCAAGAAAATCTTTAAGCACTTTAAGTTCTTGATTTACTTCTATTCTAATGGCTTGAAATGCTAAAGTAGCTTTGGAAATTTTTCTATGATTTTGTTTACCTTTTCCTATGATTTGATAAAGCTCTTTGGCACTTTTGATTGGATTTTTACTTCTTTTTAGGCAAATTTTTTCAGCAATAAAATGTGCATCATGTAATTCTCCATAATCTTTAAAAATGGAAGTTAATTGCTCTTTTGTATAAGTATTAATAATCTCATAAGCCGATATTTTGGAGTTTTGATTCATTCTCATATCCAAAAAGTCAGAATTTACACTAAAACCTCTTTCGTTATTATCAAGCTGAAATGAAGAAACTCCAATGTCTGCTAAAATACCTCTTAATTCTTCTTTATGTGAAATTTTTTCTAAAACTTCACTAAAATTACTTTGCATAAAAGTTATCCTATTGCGAAAATCTTTAAGACGTTTTTTAGAAAATTCTAAAGCTTGTTGATCTTGATCACAAGCAATGAATTTAAGATCAGGATGATTTTTAAGCAAAGCTTCACTATGTCCGCCAAATCCTAAAGTGCAGTCTAAAAAATAACCTGTTTTAAGATTTTTAAAAATCTCTTGAACTTCATTAAGCAAAACTGGGATATGAGGAATTTCCAAAATCAATCCTAATAAATTTTTATAAACTATAATTATAACTAAATTTCATTGTAAAAATCATAAAATTTAAAGAACAAATATTTTTTGGTAAAAATTTTATAATTAAACTCCACTTAAACACTTCTACGATACAATATCTGGTTTAAATTTAATCAAGGAATGATATGCTTACTTGGATGCAACATCACAAAAAATATCTTGTTGTTACTATATGGGTTAGTACTATAGCTTTTGTTGGCGCTGGCTTTTTAGGTTGGGGTGCTTATGATTTTAATCTCAATAGAAGTTCGAGTGTTGCAACTGTAGGAAATGAAAAGATAGGTTTTAGCGAATTTGATACTAGATATAGACAAATTTTAAGTTATTATAATCAAATTAGCAATGGTGCTTTAACTCCAGAAAATGCTGAGCAACTAGGCATTAAAAATATAGCTTTAAGCTCTCTTGTTGAAGATAAGCTTTTGTTAAATTTTGCCAAAGATTTGGGTATTGGTGTAAACGAGAATGAAATTTTACAAAAACTTGCAAATACTAGAGAATTTCAAGATCCTACAGGGGATTTTAACAAAACAATTTATTATGAACTTTTAAATGCCAATAATTTAGCTCCAAAAGATTATGAAACACAACTTGCAAATGAAGTAATTACCGATAAACTTAATCAAATTTTTAATATTCCTAGCAAAGATGAGGAATTAAAAATGTTAGCTTCTAGTTATTTTATGCAAGATGCTTTAAGTATTGCAAAAATTGATTATGACAAAAAAAATATTAAGATTAACGAAGAGGATTTAAAAAAGCTTTGGAATGAACATAAAGAAGATTATAAAACTAAAAAAATATATGAAATTTCAACTTATTTTTTGCCAGTTAGCAATGAGAAAATTGACGACAAAGAATTAGAAAAATTTTATAATCAAGATGAAAATAAACTAAAATATAAAGATTTTGCAGGTAAAGTGATGGATTTTCAGTCTGCTAAAAATGAAGTTGCTAAAGATTACGCCTTAATGCAACTAAAGAATGTGGCTAATGCTAAATTTTTAGATTTAAAAAATGGGAAAGATAATTTTCAAAAAGATCAAAATATTAGTGAATCTGATGTTTATTATCCAATTGATCTTTTGAGTAAAGCTAAAAATGGAGATGTTTTACGGCCAGCACCTTATAATAACGGATATATCATAGTTAAACTAAATAAAGTAGATCCTATAAGAAATAAAACTTTTGAAGAAGCTAGAGAAGAAGTTTTACCTATGTATTTAAGCGAACAAACTAGAAAAAATTTAGAAGAAAAAGCTAAAAATAGTTTAGTAAATTTTAAAGGCGATGATATAGGCTTTGTAAGTCGAGATAGTTCTCGCGAGAGTGTAAAGGTTAGCGATAAAATATTAAACGATTCTGAATTTGCTTATTTTTTAATGAATGTATTTAATACTGATCAAAATAGTTCTTATGTGGTCATTAATGACAATAAAGCAATATTATATAAAATAAATAAACAAAAATTAGATATGAACTCCGATAAATTTGAACAATACAAAACTATGCTTGAACAAAATTTGCAAAATTTAAAAGCAAATGAGCTTAAGCAAGAACTTGTTAATGAACTTAAAAAGATATATCCGATAAAAATTTATTATAAAGGGAATTGATTTTGAATATATTAGGAATTGACTTAGGCTCAACCCAGACTTGTGCCATTATTGCTCAAAAAGATGAAGATGGATTAAAAATTATTGGTTTTTCCAAGTCGAAAACCAACGGGGTTAAAAAAGGTGCCATTACCAATATAGAGCTTGCTTCTAAATCTATTGAAGAGGCTGTTAGAAGTGCTGAGATGATGAGCGGAGTTCATTATGATAGGGTTGTGGTGTCTATATCAGGTGCTTATACTAAAAGCGTTGATAGCATAGGTGTTGTTAATATTCCAAATCATGAAATAGGCATTAAAGAAATTCATCGTGCTGTAAGTACAGCTAAGCATACTGCCAATCTACCAAGTGGTTATGAAATTATCCATGTTTTGCCTTATAATTTTAAGGTTAATGATCTTGAACATGTTGATGATCCTTTGGGAATGAGTGGTAATCGTTTAGAAGTTTCAACCCATATAGTGATTTCACAAGAATCTCATATTAAAAATCTTAAGAAAGCAGTTGAATTAGCTGATTTAAGAGTGGATAATATAGTTCTTTCAGGATATGCTTCAGCTATAGCTTGTTTAGATGATAGCGAAAAGGAATTAGGTGCTGTTTTGATTGATATGGGTGGAGCGATTTGTGATATGGTTGTTCATACTGGAAATTCAATTAGATATAATGATTGTTTGCAAATTGGCTCGATTAATATCACCCAAGATTTATCAATGGCATTGCATACACCTTTAAAAGAAGCAGAAAAAATCAAGCTTAATTATGCAGCTCTTTCGCAACAGCCTAATACCCTTATACAAATTCCTTCAATGGGTGATGAAAGAAAAGTTAATGAAGTTTCTTTGGATATTATTTCAAACGTAATTTATGCAAGAGCGGAAGAAACTTTGATGATTTTGGCAAAAATCTTAAGTGATAATCGTTATGCCAATGCTATAGGTGGCGGAGTTGTTTTAACAGGTGGAATGACTAAGTTAGCAGGTATTGATGAGCTAGCTCCTGCAACATTTGATAATCGCTCAGTTAGACTGGCTACTGCAAGAAAAGATTTGATTACTGGTTTTAGTGAAATTTTTAATGATCCTGAAAATACTTGTGCTATAGGACTTTGTTTATATGGAGCGGGATATTTTACGCCTTATGAACTTGATTCTAATGAGAAATTAAGATATAAAGGGGAAATTGAAAATTTTAATCGTCAAATTAAACAAGATATTGTTTTGCAAAAAGATACAGAAAGTGAAATAAAATCTGATTTTTTTGATGAAAATTTGCAAGAAAATGATACAATTGCAATACAAGAACAATTAGATTTTAAAGAGCCAAAAGAAAAAAAACCTAGTGTTTTTTCAAATATCTGGCATAAAATTATGAATCAATTTTAACAAGGAGAAATTTTTATGAGTGAATTTTTAGTAGAAGAAATGCAACATAATAAAGGTGCAAAAATTAAGGTTATAGGCTGCGGTGGCGGTGGCGGTAATATGATTAACCATATGGTTAAAATGGGATTAAATGATCTTGATTTAATTGCAGCGAATACTGATGCACAAGCTATTTCAATTTCATTAGCAAAAACTAAAATTCAACTTGGCGAGAAAAAAACTAAAGGTTTGGGCGCTGGTATGCTTCCTGAAGTAGGTGCAGAAAGTGCTAGAGAAAGTTTTGAAGAAATAAAAGCAAGTCTTAGTCAAAGTGATATTGTATTTATTGCTTCAGGTTTTGGTGGAGGTACTGGAACGGGTGCCACTCCAGTTATTGCACAAGCAGCTAAAGAGATTGGAGCTTTAACTGTTTCTGTTGTAACTATGCCTTTTGCATTCGAAGGAAAACAAAGAAAAAAACTTGCTGAAAGCGGTCTCCTTGAGCTTAAAAAAGAAAGTGATTCTATTCTTGTAATTCAAAATGAAAAATTATTGAGCATTATTGATAAAAAAGCAGGCATTAAAGATGCTTTTAGATTGGTTGATGATATTTTAGCTCGTGCTGTAAAAGGTATGGTGTCTATCTTACTTGATAATGGAGATATTAATGTTGACTTTGCGGATGTAAGAACCATCATGAGTCATCGCGGACTCGCGCTTATGGGTGTTGGTAGTGCTAGCGGTGAAAATGCTATAGAAGAGGCTCTTTCAAACGCTATAGAATCTCCTTTGCTTGATGGAATGGATATTAAAGGTGCCAAGGGAGTTATTTTACATTTTAAAACAAGTTCTAATTGCTCTTTGTTTGAAATTTCGGCAGCAGCAAATAGTATACAAGAAATTGTTGATGAAAATGCTAAGATTATTTTTGGTTCTACCACAGATGATAGCATGGAAGATAGAGTTGAAGTAACTATTATTGCGACAGGGTTTGAAGATAAAGATACAGCAGCTAAAAAATCTACCGAAGAAGCTCAAGCTTCTAAGAAAAATCCTTATTTAAGTCTTAAAAAGGTAAGCGGTGGTTACGATGAAGAGATAATGGCGCAAATTGAAACACCAACTTTCTTGCGTCGTCAAATGGATTAAAATTGATTTTTAAAGCAAGATTGAGTCAAATCTTGCTTTTTATAGTTTAAAATTCTCTCCTAATAATCTTTCAAATATTTATTTTTCTTTGTTTTTAAAAGTTGGAACACTCTTTGCTTTTATAGTTATAAAATCTTAAATTTATAGGTGAAAATATGCAAAATGGATATTATCAAGCAACTGGCGGAATGGTAACTCAGTTTAATAAACTTGATGTGATTACTAATAATCTTGCCAATATCAATACAAGTGGATATAAAAGAGATGATGTGGTTATTGCAGATTTTAAAAGGATTTTTAAAGAAACTCAGGATGAGTTGCCTATAGAAAATCACACAAGAGATGCATCTCGTTTTGTAAATACTACAATAGATGAAATCCCACAAGTTTCTCAAGAATATACGGATTTTAGCCTAGGTTCTTTAAAGGCCACAAACAATCCTTTGGATTTGGCAATGACTAGAGAAGATGCTTTTTATTTGGTTCAGACCAAAGATGGAGAAGTAAGATTAACCAAAGATGGAAATTTTCAACTTGATGATGAGGGTTATTTGGTAAATAAGCAAGGATACAAGGTATTAAGTAGTGATTATTTTAATAATCCTCAGAATGCTGGCATACGCATTCCTAATGGTGCTGTTCAAATTAGCGTTGATAAAAACGGAAGCATTGAAGTTGACGGAGCTCAAAATGCAAGATTATTTGTAGCACAAGTAGATGATATAAGAGCTTTGCAAAAAGATGGGGATAATGTCTATAAAATAGATGATCTAACCCGTATTAGAGATTTGAAAAACTCCAATGCTATTCGCCAAGGTTTTTCTCAGGGATCAAATGTTAATCCAGTTACTGAAATGGTAGGACTGATTGAAGCAAACAGAATGGTAGAAATGTATCAAAAAGTTATGACAGCTCATATGGATGACTTAAATCAAGAAGCTATCAATAAGCTTGCAGCTGTTAAATAATTTAAAATAAAATAAAAAAGGATTCAAGATGATGAGATCACTTCATACTGCTGCTACAGGAATGGTAGCGCAGCAAACACAAATTGATGTTACTTCAAATAACATCGCCAATGTTAATACAGCAGGTTTTAAGAAAAGTCGTGCAGAATTTGCTGATCTTATGTATCAAGTTATGAAGTATGCAGGAACTTCAACTTCAGCTACTACTCTTTCTCCTTCGGGTATAGAAGTGGGTGTGGGTGTTCGTCCAACAGCGGTAACTAAAGTTTTTACTGAAGGAAATTTAAAATCAACAAGTACTGATGGTCTTGATATGGCTATTGCAGGCAATGGGTTTTTTCAAATACAACTTCCTGATGGCACTATAGGATATACTAGAAATGGGCAATTTACAAAAGATAATGAAGGTAATATTGTAAATTCAGATGGTTATAGACTTTTACCTGAAATGACAATACCTGAAGGTGCAACAGCAATTAATGTTGCTACAGATGGAACCGTTTCTGTAATGTTACCAGGGGAACAACAAGAAACTCAAATTGGCCAAGTGGAGCTAGTTCAGTTTATAAATCCAGCGGGTCTTCATTCTATGGGTGATAATCTTTATCTTGAAACAGGAGCAAGTGGTGCACCTTTTGCGGGTATAGCAGGGCAAGATGGACTTGGAACCATAAGACATGGATTTATAGAACTTAGTAATGTTCAGCTTGTTGAAGAAATGACAGATCTTATCACAGGACAAAGGGCTTATGAAGCGGGTTCTAAGGCAATTACAACAAGTGATGATATGCTAGGAATTGTAAATCAGCTTAAGCGATAGTTGATATAAAATAAATAATTTTTAATTCTTTTTTAGTTTAATGGCGTGTTAAACGCCATTAAATTTTTAGCAAGAGTAGCAAGTTTTAAATTCATAAGCAGTTGGACGAGCTTCTACTGGCCAAACTTGTGTTTCAAATTTTAAATGCTGATAGTCATCGATAAAAATATCGCTCATTACAGGTTTTAAATAAGAATTATGTCGGATTAAAGCTTCTAAACTTCCTCTTAGAGTATGCGGTAATTGCTCTATCCCTTTTTCACGTATTTCATCCAAAGTAAGATCAAATAAATTTTCATCCATAGGACCTACAGGAATGGTTTTATTTTTGATTCCATCAAGACCTGCCATTAAAAGACTAACAAAAGCTAAATAAGGATTAGCAGTGCTATCAGGGAAGCGAATTTCTATGCGAGCTGAATTTTTACCTATGCCATAAGGAACGCGACAACTTGCTGATCTGTTTTGACAAGAATAAGTTAAAATACAAGGAGCTTCAAAGCCAGGAACTATTCTTTTGTAAGAGTTGGAACTTGGATTTGTAAAAGCTGCGACACTTCTAGCATTTTTTAAAATTCCACCTATATAATTTATAGCAGTTTGACTAAGTCCACTGTATCCATCTTTATCGTAAAATAAATTTACCCCATCTTTCCATAAGCTCATATGAACATGCATACCATTGCCATTATCTCCGTATAAAGGTTTTGGCATAAAAGTGGCAGTTTTGCCATTTAAATGAGCTACCATTTTTACAACATATTTATAAATTTGAACATTGTCAGCCGCTTCTACAAGCGTGCCAAAATTTACTCCTATTTCAGCTTGTCCTTGTGCAACTTCATGATGATGAACAAAAGTTTTAAGGCCTACTTTTTCAAGAGTTTGAACCATTTCAGAACGAATATCTACTAAAGAATCAATTGGCTGAACTGGAAAATATCCACCTTTGTTTCTTGGCCTGTGTCCAGTATTGTAGCTATCAGTAAATTCTCTATCATCATTCCACTCTCCTTCTTCGGTATCAACTTCATACTTAGAACAATGAGTAGTATCAACTATTTTTACACTATCAAAAACAAAGAATTCATTTTCTGGTCCAAAGTAAGCAGTATCAGCTATGCCACTATTTTTAAGGTATTCCATTGCTTTTTTTGCTATGCTTCTTGGACATTTTTCATACATTTGTCCTTTGTAAATATCATACACATCACAAAACACTATGATAGTAGGGTCAGCTGTAAAAGGATCTAAAAAAGCACTTTGTACATCAGGTTTTAAAATCATATCTGATTTTTCTATAGGTTGCCATCCATGAATTGAGCTTCCATCAAATGGAATACCAGTTTGAAATGTTTCTTCATTGATTGCATGAAGATTATAGGTAATATGATGCCAAGTTCCTATCATATCTGTAAAACGAAAATCAACAAAAAGCACTTCATTTTGTTTGCAAAATTTGAAAAAATCATCTATATTATTAACAAATTTTCCCATATTTTTACTCCTTTTATGTAATTAAATTTATAAAATTATATCATAAAATTTTTAATTAAGATTTAATTAATATATTTTTTTTAATAAATTTAAAATTTAATTTAAAAAGATTAAAAAATAAAAATTTATATTTTTGTTTTAGATAAAATTGATTATAATTTTGAGCAATTATTGAAAATCTAGATTTAAAAAAAGGAAAAAAATGACTCAAGAAGAGCTTGATGCTTTGATGAATGGTGATGTTGATCTTGATTCAGAGACAGAAGCAGATGTAAAAACCGAAGAATCGAATACCGAAGAAGATGCTTTGATGTTAGAAGATGTCAAAATAGCTGATTACAAAACTAATCCTAGCGTGGTATGGCCACCACCCCCACCAAATCAGGAGCATAAAGTTGTACATCAGTTAGATGATGTTACAAAAGATAGCGAGCTTAAAGCAACGGAAATGATGGATAAGCTTGAAAGTATTAATAATTTTTTTGCGAATTCTGAAAGTTTACTCAAAGAAATAAATAAAGCAATAGAAAAAAATATTGATATTTTTTCTAAACTTAGTGAAAAATTTCCTAATGTGGAAAGTTTCAGTGAAGCTTTAGAATTAAACAATCAAGCTAAAAAAAGTTCCAAGGAGATTGTCGGAAATCTTCAAAGCGGACAAGATGAAGTGATGATGGCAATGGATGCAATGCAGTATCAAGATATACATCGTCAAAAAATCGAACGTGTTATTAATGTAATGCGTGCTTTAAGCCGTTATATGAGTTCTTTATTTGAAGGTAAAATTGATGATAAAAAACGTGTAAGTTCTGCAGTGCATATTGAAGGTGATAGTACTGCCGATGTTGTAAGTAATGATGATATAGAAGCTTTAATTGCAAGTTTAGGGCAAAAATGATCATTCCTGAAATAGTAGCTCCTGCAGGAAATTTCACAAAATTAAAAATTGCTTTAGCTTACGGCGCAGATGCGGTTTATGCGGGTGTGAATAATTTTTCTTTAAGATCACGCACCGCAAGAGAATTTAATTATGAAAGTTTTGAAGAAGCTATTAAATATACCCATAAGTGTGGTAAGAAAATTTATGTTACTTTAAATGGTTTTCATTTAAGCTCCCAAATTGAAGGTTTAAAAAGACATATATTAAAATTACGCGAGATGAAACCCGATGCTTTTATTGTAGCTTCTGTTGGAGCTATGCGTCTTGTTAAAGAGCTTGCACCTGAAATTTCTTTACATGTTTCTACTCAGGCAAATATTTTAAATTATTTAGATGTTCAAGTTTATAAGGATATGGGTGCTAAAAGGGTTGTAATTGCCAGAGAATTAGGGCTTAAAGACGCTAAAGCTTTAAAGGAAAATTGCGATATTGAACTCGAAGCCTTTGTGCATGGTTCTATGTGTTTTGCTTATTCAGGGCGTTGTTTAATAAGCTCTGTGCAAAGTGGAAGAATGAGCAATCGTGGATCTTGTGCAAATGATTGTAGATTTAATTATGAGCTTTATGCTAAAAATCCAGAAAATGGCACTTTATTTCGCTTAGAAGAAGATGAAAATGGTACTCATATTTTTAATTCTAAAGATTTAAATCTTTGTTCTTATATAGAAAAAATCATGCAAGAAAATTGTATCAGTGCTTTTAAAATAGAAGGGCGTACTAAAAGCGAGTATTATGTTGCGCTTACAACAAGGACTTATAAAATGGCCATACAAGATGCTTTAGAGGGTAAATTTGAGTCAAGTAAGTATGAAAAAGAGATTGCTACACTTAAAAATCGTGGTTTTACAGATGGCTATCTTGTTTCGCGTCCTTTGGAAAAAACCGACACGCAAAATCATAATACAAGCATAGAAGAAGGTTCTCATCAAGTGCATGCTATAAGCGAAGATGGAAGCTTTTTTAAATGTAAAGGGAAAATCGTTTTAAACACGCCTTATGAAATTTTAGCCCCTTTAGGCGATGTGATTCAAACTTGCGATAATGAACTAGGTAAAATTTATCAAAAAGAGGATAAATATTTTATAGAGTTTAAAAAACTCATTGCTAAAAACAATAAAGAATTTAGCGAAATTCATAGTGGCAATGAACATGAAATCCAATTACCAAATAAAATCAGTGCATTAAGTTTTTTAAGAAAGGAAATATAGATGAATTTTGTTTCTATTTTAATGGGAAGCAAGAGTGATTATGAGACTATGAAAGAGGCTGCTAAAACTTTAGAAAGTTTTGGGGTAAAGTATGAACTTATTATCTCATCAGCTCATCGTAGTCCAAAAAGAACAAAAGAGTATATTGCAAATGCTGAAGAAAAAGGTGCGAAAGTTTTTATAGCAGCAGCTGGAATGGCAGCGCATTTAGCTGGAGCTGTTGCAGCTTATACAACAAAACCTGTTTTGGGAGTGCCTATGTCAGGAAGCAATCTTGCAAGTATGGATTCTTTGTTTTCTACGGTGCAAATGCCTAGTGGAATTCCTGTAGGAACTTTAGCTATTGGTAAGGCTGGAGCGATCAATGCTGCTTATTTGGCTATGCAAATTTTAGCTATTTATGATGTTGATTTAGCACAAAAGCTTAAAGAAGATCGTCTTGAAAAAGAAAAAAAACTTGTATCTGATTCAAAAGAAGTAGAAGTTTTATTATAAGGGATAAAAATGCAAACCTATCTTGAACTTGAAGAATTTTGTAAACTTGTGCATTTAAATGAAGATGTGGTTAAGGGTATGATAGCCAATGGGGCTTTAAATTTTAAAGAAGAAGAGGGTAAAATTTACATCGAAGCTCATCAAGGTACTTTTAGTGTAGTACCTAGTTCTGCAAAATCTCAAACTGCAATGGTAAATTCAATGACTTTAGCAGGAGAAAGTTTTGTTGAAAAAACAATAGGAACTATTTTAAATTTGCATGAAAAAGTTTTAGATGCTAAAGATGAAACACTTGAAGCATTAAAAAATGAGAATAAATTTTTAAAAGACGCCCTTTATTCTATGCAAGAACTTTATGATGAAGATAGAAAAACTATAGAAACCTTAAACAATGAGCTAAAACATGCGCGTGAAGAGATAGAATTTCTCAAGCGTAAATATAAATTAATGTGGAGTAAAACCGCAGAAATTTTTGGAGCTAAGACAGAGCCTGATTTGGAAATGAATAAAAATTTAGAAAAACCTATTGAAAATATGGAACAATAAAGAGAGATACAATGACTTTTTCACAAATGATACTTAATTTGCAAAATTATTGGCAAGAGCAAGGTTGTGCGATTATGCAACCTTATGATATGCCAGCAGGTGCAGGAACCTTTCATCCAGCAACTTTTTTAAGAAGTTTAGGAAAAAAACCTTGGGCAGCTGCTTATGTGGCTCCAAGTAGAAGGCCTACTGATGGACGTTATGGTGAAAATCCTAATCGCTTAGGTGCTTATTATCAATTTCAAGTTTTGATTAAACCTAGTCCTGATAATATTCAAGAATTATATCTTAAAAGTCTTGAAAATTTGGGTTTTGATTTAAAAAGTCATGATATTCGTTTTGTTGAAGATAATTGGGAGAGTCCAAGTTTGGGTGCTTGGGGTTTAGGCTGGGAAGTATGGCTTGATGGTATGGAAGTCACTCAATTTACTTATTTTCAGCAAGTTGGTGGTATAGCAGTAGATTTAGTAAGTGCTGAAATTACCTATGGTCTTGAAAGAATAGCCATGTATCTTCAGAATGTTGATAATGTTTATGATATAGTTTGGAGTGAATTTAATGGAGAAAAAATTAAATACGCAGATGTGCATAAGCAAAGTGAATATGAATTTAGTAAATACAATTTTGAAGTAAGTGATATTAAAATCTTAAATGAGCAGTTTGAAAACTCTTACAAAGAATGTAAAAATATTTTAGAACAAGGATTAGCTTTACCTGCTTATGATTATTGTATGCTTGCTGCACATACTTTTAATCTTTTGGATGCAAGAGGAGCAATTTCTGTAGCACAAAGACAAGATTATATGTTAAAAATTCGTGAACTTTCAAAAAATTGTGCTGAAATTTATAAGAAAAATTTAAATGAAGCTGAGTGAAATTTATAATTTTTTAGATCAATTAAGTCCCTTTAATATCCAAGAATCATGGGATAATAGTGGAATTTTGCTTGGAGATAAGGATGGTGAAATTTCAACTGTTTATTTAAGCTTAGATATTGATGAAAATATTATTAAAGAAGTGAGTGAAAATTCTTTAATTATCACACATCACCCTTTGATATTTAAAGGTTTAAAAGATTTATATGACAAGACTTATCCTAGGGCTTTTATTAAAGAAATGATTTGTAAAAATATTTCTTTAATCAGTATGCATACAAATTATGATTTAAGTCATTTAAATACTTATTTTACGGAAGAAATTTTAGGTTTTAAATTTTTTTTTAAAGACGAATTTTTAATTTATGTAGAAAATTCTATGTCTTTTGAAACTTTGTGTGACTGGGTGAAAAAAAAGTTAAATTTACAAATTTTACGTGTAAGCGATTGTGGCAAAAAAGACATTAAGCGTATTGCTATATGTACTGGAAGTGGCGGGGATTTAATTTCTAAAGTAGATGCAGATTGTTTTTTAAGTGGAGATTTTAAATATCATCAAGCTTTAGAGGCGCTTAGCAATCAAATCAGTCTTATTGATTTAGGTCATTTTGAAAGTGAGAGATATTTTTCTCAATGTTTAGCAAAAGACTTGAAAAATTTGCCACTACAAGTTATAATAACAGTTTCAAAAAATCCATTTCAATATTTTTAAGGAAAATAAATGAATAAATATCTCAAACAATTAGTGCTTTTATCAAAAATAGATCAAGAAATTGATAGTTATGAACCAAAAATAGACAGTATTAATAGGACTTTAAAAGATGCTGAGTTAAAAATAGGAAAAATCAACACAGATTTAGAAAAAATCGATGAAGAAATCAAAGATATAGAAAATCAAAAAGTGCAAAATAATGCTCATATTTCCGAGTTTTCAGCAAAAATTAAAGAGCTTTCTAAAAAAAGTGGCGCAGTAAAAACAGAAAAAGAAGCTAATGCTTTAAAAATTGAAGAAGATATTGCAAAAGAGCAATTAGACGCTGCAAATGATGAGATTGTAAGACTGGATAAAATTTTAGAGAATAAAGAAACTTATAAAAAAGAACTCGAAGAAGAAAAAATCAAACAAGAGCAAAACATTAATGAGATTAGAGTAAGTATTAAATCTGAAATGGAAGTTCTTGAAAAAGATAGAATGAGTGTTTATGATAAAAAAACCAAACTTGTGGGCGAGATGAATCAAAAAGTTCTAAGTTTTTATGAGAAAATTCGCAAATGGGCGAAAAATACTGCTGTAGTACCCGTTAAGAAACAAGCATGCTATGGATGTTTTATGAAAATTTACGATAAGACCTATCTATCTGTTGTAAAAGGCGAAGAGATTGTAACTTGTCCTCATTGTGGAAGAATTCTTTATAAAGAGCAAGAAGAACAAAATTGATCTTTTTTTATTATTTTTTAACTTGGATGGCATTTTTATTTTGTGCTGTCTTTATTCTTTTGCTTTCTTTTTTAAAATCCAAATACAAAACTAGTTTAAAATCCCGATTTTTTCTTTATAAAAATTTACATCAAGAAAAAGCTGATGTACATTTTCATGCTTGTTCTTACGGGGAGGTAAGAAGTATTAAAACTTTGGTTTTGAAATTTGATTCAAGAATAACTACTATTACTCAAACAGGTTTTGAATGTGCAAAAGAATTTTGTAAAAAGGTAAATTATCTTGCTTTTGAAAATTTTTTGCCTTTTTGGCTTAAGCCTTGCAAGGTTTTGGTAATTTTTGAAGCAGAATATTGGCTTATGCTTGTTTTTATGGCACGTATTTATAAGGCTAAGATTATTTTGCTTAATGCGAGAATATCTGATAAGTCTTATCATTCTTATCAAAGATTTTCTTTTTTTTATAAAAAAATTTTTTCTTATATTGATGAAGTTTTTGCTCAAAGCGATTTAGATAAAGCAAGACTTGAAAGTTTGGGAGCTAAAAATGTTAAAATTTTTAAAAATATTAAGGCAAATTTAGAAATTAAAAATAATAAAATTTATACCAAACCTAAGGAAAAACTTATCATTTTTGCCAGTACTCATAAGGATGAAGAAGAGCTTTTGCTTGATCATTTTAAACTAGAAGAAAATGAAAAACTCATTATCGCCCCACGACACCCTGAACGTTTTAAAGAAGTTGAAAATTTGCTTTTAAACAAAGGTTTAGAATTTGAAAAATTTAGTTCTTTGAAAGATGAAAATAAGAAATTTTCTAAAAAAATTTTGCTTTTAGATGCTTTAGGGGAGCTTGTAAATTTTTATGCAATTTCTGATGTTGTTGTGCTTGGAGGTTCTTTCATAGAAGGCATAGGAGGACATAATCCTATAGAAGCGGCATATTTTAACAATGTATTAATCAGTGGGAAATTTATTCACAATCAAAAGGTTTTGTTTGAAGAAGTGGAAAATGTATATTTTTGTGAAAAATTAAAAGATTTAAATGATAAAATTCATTATTTAAATTTAAAAGCTAAAATTTCCAAAAAAGAAAATTTAGATCTTATCATACAAACTATACAAAAGGGAATTGATGCAAGAAAAAGCTTATAAACTCTTAGCTTTGCAAGAAAAAATTTCAAATCGTGAAGCTAAAGATTTGATTGATAAGGGTTGTGTTTTTTCACATGGAAAAAAAGTTGTGGTTGCTAGAGCTTTGATGAGCGATAAGGCAAGATTTAATGTGATAAAAGCTAAAAATCCTCAAATTATTTTTGAAGATGATAAGATTATTGCTATTAATAAACCTTATGCTTATGTGAGTGAAGATTTAGAGAAAAAATTTAATGCCAAGCTTTTAAATCGTTTAGACAAAGAAACAAGTGGTGTGATTTTGCTTTGTAAAGATGAAGATTTTAGAAAGCTTTGTATAGAAGAATTTAAAAAACACAGGGTTTATAAAAGTTATATTGCGGTTTTAGATGGGGTTTTGGCTGAAGAGGTTGAAGTGAATGAACCTATTTTTACTATAAAAGTAAAAGGCGGGGCGTTAAGTAAAGTTTCAAAAGATGGTTTAAGTGCTTTAAGTATCATTACTCCTATCATGATGCAGTCAAAAAAAACCTTAGCAAAAATAGTTATTCAAACAGGTAGAACTCATCAAATCAGAGTGCATGCTAAATTTATAAAACATGGCGTTGTAGGTGATGAAAAATATGCTAAAATTTCAAGCGATAGAATGTATTTGCATAGCTATGAAATTAAAATTTTTAATTATCATTTTAGGGCTAATTTAGATAGTGGTTTTGCAAAATTTGGCTTTGATATAAAAAATTTAGATTTTTAAAGCCATTTAAGAAAAAATTTTGTATAATGCAAGGTTTAATTTAAAAATTTTATAGAAAGGTGATAAAGTGTTTGAGTTAGTCAGCGAATCTTTTAAATCAGCGATTAATAAATTACGTTTTGTTGATGATGAAAAAGCACTTAAGAACGCTTTAGAAACCTTAAAAAAAGCTCTTTTAAAAGCAGATGTTCATCATAAGGTAACTAAAGAGCTTTTGACTTTAATAGAAGAAGATGTAAAACAAAATGGCATAGGTCAAAAACAATTTTTAAATGCCATTAAAATAAATTTAGAAAATATTTTAAGTGTCAATGGCAAAAATCAAGGTTTTGTTTTTACTTCTAAACCCCCAACAGTAGTTCTAATGGTAGGTTTGCAAGGAGGCGGTAAGACTACAAGCACTATCAAACTCGCAAATTATTTAAAATTACGCAATAAAAAAGTTTTAGTTGCAGCTTGTGATTTGCAGCGTTTAGCGGCAGTGGAGCAACTAAGACAACTTTGTGAAGCTAATGAAATTGAACTTTTCTTTATAGAAAATGAAAAAGATCCTATTAGAGTTGCTAAAGAGGCTTTAAAAAAGGCTGAAAGTTCCATGGTGGATGTTTTGCTTGTAGATACTGCTGGACGTTTGGCTATAGATGAGGCTTTGATGAATGAATTAAAAGCAGTTAAGGATGTTTTAAATCCTGATGAGATTTTCTATGTTGCTGATGCAATGAGTGGTCAAGATGGGGTTAAGACTGCGGCTAGTTTTAATGAAGCTTTGAATATCAGCGGGGTAATTTTATCAAAATTTGATGCAGATACTAAAGGTGGAGTAGCCTTGGGTATAGCAAAACAAATCGGTATTCCTTTAAGATTTATTGGTGTAGGTGAAAAAGTAGCAGATTTAGAAGTTTTTATACCAGATCGTATAGTAAGTCGCATTATGGGCGAGGGTGATTTGGCTACTTTAGCTGAAAAAACTGCTGCAGTGATTGATGAAAAAGAAGCTAAAAAACTCAATCAAAAAATCAAAAAAGGGGAATTTAATTTTAATGATTTTCTTAACCAAATGGAAAGTATTAAAAAATTAGGAAGTATGAAGTCTTTAATCGGTATGATACCAGGACTTGGTGGAATGGCAAATGCGGTAAAAGATATAGATTTGGATAATTCTAAAGAAATTATACACATTAAAGCAATGATTTCTTCAATGACTCCAAAAGAAAGAGAAAATCCTGATTTATTAAATAATGCTAGAAAGCGTCGTATAGCAGAGGGAGCAGGTCTTTCTCAGGTAGAAGTCAATCGTTTTTTAAAACAATTTAGCAATGCAGCAAAACTTGCAAAAAGATTTTCAGGTAAAAAAGGAATGGAGAGTTTGACACAAATGATGAGTCAAGCTAGAAGACAATTTTAAATTTTATTTATAAATACTTTTTATAGTATCTATAAATAAAATTTTTAATTTTTTAAGGAGTATAAATGACAGTTATTAGACTTACAAGAATGGGTAGAACCAAAAGACCATTTTATCGTATTGTAGTTACGGACAGTAGAAAACGTCGTGATGGTGGTTGGATAGAAAGTATTGGGTATTATAATCCTATGGTAGAACCTGAAGTAATTAAAGTTGATGCAGAGCGTTTAGCTTATTGGAAAAGCGTTGGTGCAAAACTTAGCGATAAAGTTGCTTCTATCACTAGCAAATAATCATGGTAGAGAATTTTCTTAGAGAATACGCAAAATTAATTGCAGATTATCCTGAACAGATTGATACTCAAAAAATTGAATTAAGTGAAAATTTTTTTGAGATTGTTCTTTTTGCACATAAGGTTGATACAGGTAAGCTTATAGGTAAAAATGGAAAAATGATCAATGCTATAAAAACTGTAATCTCTGCTTATAAGAGCAAGGATGCAAGTTCTTATAGAGTAACGGTAAAAGCACTTGAGTGA
The DNA here is from genome assembly GCF_045277125.1 of Campylobacter sp. CFSAN122748. Taxonomy (NCBI): domain Bacteria; kingdom Pseudomonadati; phylum Campylobacterota; class Epsilonproteobacteria; order Campylobacterales; family Campylobacteraceae; genus Campylobacter; species Campylobacter sp. CFSAN122748. Next base: position 702,193 of record NZ_CP116953.1, read on the forward strand.
AAAAGATTTTGTTCAAGTTGCAAAACTTGGTAAAACTGTGGGTCTTAAGGGTTATGTAAAATTGCATAACCTGAGCGACTTTTCTTCTCAATTTAAAAAAGATGCTACTTTTTTTATAAAAAACACTAAAGAAATGTTAAAGATTAAGCATTATAATACAAGCAATTCTACTGTTTTATTTGAAAATTATGAAGATATAGAAAAGGCCAAAGAATTAACTAATCTTATTCTTTTTCAGAGTATCGAGAAAAGTAGACAAACTTGTAAATTAAAAAAAGATGAGTTTTTTTATTTTGATATTTTAGAGTGTGAAGTTTTTGAAGAAGATAAGAGATTAGGTAAAGTGGTTGATATCTTGGAAACTGGAGCTTCTTATTTATTTGAAATTCAAAGTGATGAAAAATGGGTTGAAAAAAAATATCCTAAAATATTTTTTATTCCATATTTAGATAAATTTGTTAAAAATATAGATATAGAAAAACGACAGATTTTTTGCACGCAAGATGCTTTTTTAATTTTAGAAAATTCATGAAATTTAGCTTCATTTCTTTGTTCCCTAATCTTATGGAATTTTACTTTCAAGATTCTATACTTGCAAGAGCAAAAGAAAAAAAACTTTTCAAACTTAATTTTTATAATCCAAGAGATTTTTCTAAAAATTCCTATCATAAAGTCGATGATTATAAAATAGGTGGTGGAGCTGGACTTTTGATGCAAGCTGAACCTATGTATGAGGTGCTAAGAAGTATTCAAGAAAAAAAAGAAAATCCCTATTTTATTTTTTTAAATCCAAGTGGTAAAACCTTTAATCAAAAAGACGCCAAACGCTTAAGTAAAAAAGAACATATAGTTTTTGTATGTGGGCGCTATGAAGGTATAGATGAAAGAGTGCTTGAAATTTTTGCGAATGAAATTTTTAGTATAGGGGATTTTATTTTAACAGGAGGAGAATTACCTGCGCTTGTAATGTGTGATGCGATTTTAAGAAATGTTAATGGGGTTTTAGGAAATATGGAAAGTTTGAAAGAAGAAAGCTTTGAAAATAATTTACTCGAAGCGCCTGCTTTTTCAAAACCTTTTATTTTTGAGAAAAAAAATAAAAAATTTTATACTCCTTCAGAGTTTTTAAAGGGTAATCACGCTAGAATTGCAAGTTTAAAAACTACTTTGGCGTCTTGCAAAACGAAATTTTTTCGTCCAGATTTATTTTTAGAGCATGAACGCAAAAAATAAGGGATTTTTTATGAAAAATAAATATATAGAACAATTTGAAGCAAAACAAATTGAAGGTAAAAATGTTCCAGATTTTCGTGCTGGTGATACTTTAAAGCTTGCAATTCGCATTAAAGAAGGGGATAAAACAAGAATCCAAAATTTTGAGGGTATTTGTATTGCTAGAAGAGGTAATGGCGTAAGTGAAACTTTTATCGTGCGTAAAATTGGCGCTAATAATGTTGGCGTTGAGAGAATTTTCCCTATTTATAGTGAAAGTTTAGAAAGTATTACTGTTTTGCGTCGTGGTCGTGTACGCCGTGCAAGATTATTCTACTTAAGAGATAGACGTGGTAAAGCAGCGCGTATTAAAGAGCTTAAAAAATAATTTATAATTATTTTCTATTATAAGTTTAACAATTAAATAATTATAATTAATTTATAATTATTATTTATTTGATTTTAATTATTAATAATACTCTTGTATAATATTTCTTGTAAATATTATACAAGGAGAGAAAATGTTTTCTATTAAAAAAACTTTATTAATACTAGCAAGCGTGCCAATGTTTTTGAGTGCTACTGAATATCAATTAAGTACTCATGTCTTGGATATTACTTCTGGACAACCTGCTCCTAAAGTAAAAGTTGAGCTTTATAAGTTGGAAGCAAATCAACAGTGGAAAAAAGTAAGTGAAGAATTTACCGAAGAAAATGGTAGAATAGGAGATTTATTACCATATGAAAAAGCTGAAAATAGGGCTTTTGGAATTTATAAGCTTAAATTTTTTACAAAAGACTATTACACATCACACAAAATAAATACTTTTTATCCTTTTGTAGAGGTAAGTTTTGAGCTTTCTAAAGATCAGAAACATTATCATGTTCCAATAACCCTTTCTCCTTTTGGTTATTCAACTTATAGAGGAAGCTGATAAATAAAACGAAAGAAAAAACCATGTGGACTAAGAATTCTTGGAAAAACTATCCTATAAAACAGCAACCTATCTATCCAGATCAAGAGGAAATGAATAGAGTTTTAGCAAGACTTGAGAAACTTCCTCCTTTGGTTTTTGCTGGAGAAGTGAGAAATCTTCAAAAGTCTTTAGCAAGAGTTTGTAAAAAAGAAGCTTTTTTACTTCAAGGTGGAGATTGCGCTGAAAGTTTTGAAAATTTTGGCGCTGTAAATATCCGTGATATGTTTAAAATTTTACTTCAAATGGCTATAGTACTTACATTTGCTGGTGGATGTCCTGTTATAAAAATTGGTCGTATTGCAGGGCAGTTTGCCAAGCCAAGAAGTAGTGATTTTGAAGAGTTAGATGGTATAAGTCTTCCTAGTTATCGTGGTGATATTATTAATGGTTTTGAATTTAGTGAACAAGCACGCATTCCTGATCCACATAGAATGCTTGAAGCTTATTATCAAAGCGCAACAACGCTAAATTTGTTGCGTGGATTTGCTAAGGGTGGTTTAGCAGATTTACATGAAGTACATCGTTGGAATTTGGGCTTTTTAAAAAAGAGTGAACTCCATAAGCAATATACTGATATCAGTGAAAAAATTTCACAAGCTTTAGCTTTTATGGAAGCTTGTGGAATTAATACAAGTAATACTCCAAGTCTAAGAGAAGTTAGTGTTTATACTTCACATGAAGCTTTACTTTTGCCTTATGAAGAAGCTTTAACTAGAGTGGATAGTTTAAGTGGAGAAATTTACGATTGTTCAGCTCACATGCTTTGGATAGGTGAAAGAACAAGGGCGCTTGATGAAGCTCATGTGCATTTTTTAAGTGGAGTAAAAAATCCTTTAGGGGTTAAAATAGGACCTAGTGCAAGTGCTGATGATATCATAGCTTTAGCAAATGTTTTAAATCCAAATAATGAAGAAGGAAGATTAAATATTATTATCCGCATGGGTGCAGATAAAATTATCAATAATTTGCCAAAAATTTTCTCTAAACTTAAAAGTGAAGGTTTAAATTTAGTATATAGCATAGATCCTATGCATGGAAATACGGTAAAAGCAGGCAATTTTAAAACACGTGAGTTTGATAAAATTATGCAAGAAGTGAGATCTTTTTTTGAGATTGCAATAAGCGAAGGGGTTTATCCAGGTGGAGTGCATCTTGAAATGACTGGGAAAGATGTAACAGAATGCACAGGTGGTGCAAGCAATGTTACTGCTCAAAGCTTGGAAGATCGTTATGAGACTCAATGCGATCCAAGACTTAATGCGGATCAAGCATTAGAACTTGCTTTTTTAATCGCAGATTTGGTAAAAAAGGCTAGAAAATGAAATTTTATGGTATTAAAAATTGCAATTCTGTAAAGAAAGCTATAGATGCTTTAACACAAAAAGGTATTGTGTTTGATTTTATGGATATTAAGAAGATTAATCAAGATATTTTATACACATGGTTAAAACAAAAATCTTTTGAAGAACTTATCAATACTGCTGGATTAACTTCTAAAAAACTTGGCTTAAACAAAGAAAAAGTTAAAAATTTAAATGAAAAAGAACTTGAAAAAATTGTATTAGAAAATCCAAGTTGTATTAAGCGTCCTATTATCGAGTATGAGCAAAACATATATATTGGTAAGGAATATGAGAAAATGTTATGATAGAGTGTTTGATTACACTCTATTTTTTATTAATTGATTAATTTCATTTTGATATGGAAATCTTTCACTTTCGCAATTAATAAGTTGTGTTTTAGAGAAGATAACTTTTCCGTCTACTTCAACGATAAAATCACCTCTGCCGCCAATTTCAAATTCTACTTCAACATCTTTGAAATCGCTTTGTAGTTCTTCTGCAATCCTTGCAGCTTGTGGGCGATAATTTCAAAGATTGCAATAAGCAATTTTTACTTTCATCATTTCATCCTTTGAAAAGTTCTTTTTATTAAGATTAAAATCTTAGACTTTATTATAGTTTATTTTGGCTGAATTTTTGCCTTTTTGTCAAATTTAAGTTGAAATTTAGGGCTAATTTCTTTCAAATTCAGCGAGAAAAATTTATAATTTTTATCAAAATTAAAATAAGCCTTAAAAAATTAAAGGAAGAAAATGAGTCAATTTACACACTTGCATTTACATACAGAATATTCTTTGCTTGATGGAGCCAATAAACTTAAAGAATTAGCTTTGACTTTAAAAGAGCAGGGTGCTACAAGTGTTGCTATGACAGATCATGGAAATATGTTTGGGGCAATTGATTTTTATCAAACAATGAAAGCACAAGGTTTAAAACCTATCATTGGTATGGAAGCGTATTTACATAATCATGATGAATTAGATGATAAAAGTTCTCGTCAGCGTTTTCACCTTTGTTTGTATGCAAAAAATGAGATCGGATATCAAAATTTAATGTATTTAAGTTCTCAAAGTTATATTAAAGGTTTGTATTATTATCCGCGTATCAATAAAAAGCTTTTGGAAGATTATAGCGAAGGTCTTATTTGCTCTTCTGCTTGCTTGCAAGGTGAAGTAAATTGGCACTTAAATACTTATAGTGAAAGAAATGTGCGTTTTGGTGCAAAAGGCTATGAAGCAGCAAAAGAAGCGGCATTATGGTATAAAAAAGTTTTTAAAGATGATTTTTATTTTGAAATCATGCGTCATGGTATAGGCGATCAAAGAATGATAGATGATGATATTATCAGACTTTCTAAAGAATTAAATATAAAAATCATTGCTACAAATGATACGCATTATACTTTTAAAGAAAGAGCGGCTGCCCATGAGGTTTTTATGTGTATAGCCATGGGAAAAAAACTTAACGATCCTGATAGAATGCGTCATAGTGTGCATGAATTTTATGTTAAAAGTCCTGAGCAGATGAGTGAGCTTTTTGCAGATATTCCAGAAGCTATAGAAAATACACAAGAAATCGCACAAAAATGTAATTTAGAGCTTAATCTTGGCAATCCCACTCCACCGAATTTTAAATTTACAAGAGAATATGCTAAAGATCATAATATTATCTTACCTGAAGAAACAAAAGAATTTAGCTTTGATAATGATGACATGGTTTTTGAAGAACTTTGTAAAAAAGGACTTGAAGAGAGATTAAAATTTATCGATGAAAGTAAGCATGAAGAATACAAACAAAGACTTGAAGTAGAAATTAACATCATTAAAAATATGAAATTTTCAGGTTATATGCTTATTGTTCATGATTTTATTAAAGTGGCTAAGGATAAAGGTATTCCAGTAGGCCCTGGAAGAGGATCAGCTGCAGGAAGTTTGGTTTCTTATTGTTTAAGGATTACGGATTTAGATCCTATTCCTTATAGTCTACTTTTTGAGCGTTTTTTAAATCCTGAGCGTGTGAGCATGCCTGATATTGATGTGGATTTTTGTCAAGACAGACGTGCTGAAGTGATTGATTATGTGATTGATAAATATGGAGCGGATAAGGTTGCACAGGTGATTACCTTTGGTAAACTTTTGGCTAAAGGGGTGATTCGTGATGTGGCTAGAGTTTGTGATATGAGTATTCAAGATGCTGATGAACTTGCTAAACTTGTGCCTGAAGAGCTTAAAATCACTCTTGATGCTGCTTATGAAAAAGAACCTAAAATCAAAGAATTTATCGATCGTCATCCTAAAGGTCTTGAAGTTTGGGAGTATGCAAGAGCTTTGGAAGGATTAAATCGCAATGCTGGTATGCACGCAGCGGGTGTTGTAATTTCTAATGAAAGTTTATGGAAGAAAACTCCGCTTTTTAGACAAAGTAAAAATGATGAAAGACATTTAGTAACGCAGTATTCTAAAGATCATTTAGAAGATGTGGATTTGATAAAATTTGACTTTTTAGGTCTTAAAACTTTAACAGTAATTAATAATGCAATCAAGCTTATTAAAAAGCGTTACAATAAAGACATTATTTGGGAAACTATAGATGTAAATGATAGCAAGGTTTATAAAACCATACAAAGTGGAAATACTTTAGGGATTTTTCAAATCGAATCAGGCGGTATGCAAAGCTTAAATGCACGCTTAAAACCAGAGCGTTTTGAAGATATCATTGCGGTTCTTGCGCTTTATCGTCCAGGTCCTATGGAATCAGGAATGCTTGATGATTTTATCGATAGAAAGCACGGTTTAAAAAGCATAGAATATCCTTTTGACAGTTTAGAAAAGGTTTTAGAACCTACTTATGGGGTTATTGTTTATCAAGAACAGGTTATGCAAATTGTTCAAATTATAGGTGGCTTTTCTTTAGGAGGTGCTGATGTAGTGCGTCGTGCTATGGGTAAAAAAGATCCTGAGAAGATGAAGAAGCTTAAGACTGATTTTGCAGATGGAGCAGAAAAACAAGGATATGATAGAGTAAAAGCTGAAGATTTATGGGAGCTTATCGTAAAATTTGCAGGATATGGTTTTAATAAATCTCACTCTGCGGCTTATGCGTTGATTACTTTTCAAACAGCTTATTTAAAAACTTATTATCCTAGTGAATTTATGGCAGCGCTTTTAACAAGCGAAGAAAACAATGTGGATAAAATTGCTGTTTATATTGATGAGATGAAAAAAATGAATATTAAACTTTTACCTCCATCGATTAACAAAGCGATCCGTGAATTTAGTGCTTTAGAGCAAGATGGCAAGGATGCTATTATATACGGACTTGGGGCTATAAAAAGTGTGGGTATTCCTGCAGTTGAAAATTTACTTGAAGCAAGGCAAGATGGAGAATTTAAGGATATTAATGATTTCTTAGGTAAGATAGATCCTACCAAGATAAACCGTAGAACATTAGAAAGTCTTATTAAAGCAGGGGCTTTTGATGAGTTTGGTTTTACTAGAAAAGCTTTGTTTGATAATATGGAAAATCTTAGCGAAGCATCGCGTAAAATGGCTGAAGTAAGAAAAAATGCTGCAAGTTCTCTTTTTGGTAAAGAGGAGTTAACTTCAGGTGTTCAAGTAAATTTTACTCCCAAAAATGAAGAATTTGAAGTGATGGAAAAATTGGGATATGAAAAAGAAATTTTAGGAATTTATGTTTCAGGCCATCCTTTAGATCGATTTTATGAACAAATTAATGCCATAGATTATGTTAAAAGTTTAGAGTTTGAAGGTTTAAAAAACAATGGAGAAATTTTAAGTATAGGTAAAATTGAAGATTTTAAATCTATGATGAGTAAAAATAATAAGCGTTATGGTAGAATTGAAATTTTGGATTATTATTCTTCGTTTGATGCTACTGTATTTGAAAGTAATGTAGAAGAAATAGAAAATATCATTAAAGATGAAAATTTGAAAAATAATGCTTATGGTTTTGTATTGGGATTTAAAGCTGAAGGAGGGGAAAAGCCCAGCTTTTTTTTAAAAGCAATTAAAGACTTGCAAAGTCTTGAAGATGGTGAGATTAAAGCTATAAAAAAATTTGGCACAAAAAAAGATTTTAAAAATAAAGAAGAAAATCATTTTACCGCAGAACCTAAGGAATTTGAAAAAAATATCATAGAGCTAGATTTGACAAGGTTAAATAGAGAATTAATCTATGAAATTCATGAAATTGCTAGAAATGCACATAATCCTAATGAAAAAAATAATAAAAAACTTGTTTTAAAAGTTATTAGCGCGGGATCTTGCCTGCTTTATCATACAGATTTTATTATCTCTGATAGTATAGTAGAGGAAATTTCTAATAAATATGCTTAAGTAAGATTGTTTTACTTAAGATTTTTAAATAAAATGCTTCCGAGTCTTACCAGGTTGGATCCGCATTTTATAGCAATTTCAAAATCATTACTCATCCCCATAGAGCAAATCTTAGCCCCATGTTTTTGAAGTTTTTCATAGATTTTATAGGTTGTTTCAAAACTTTTTTCAATTTCTCTTTGATCTTCGCTGTGTGAACCTATGCTCATAACTCCACAAAGATTTAAATTAGGACATTCTTCTTGAATTTGTAAATATTCTTCTATAGCTTGATCCGGATTAAGTCCGCTTTTGCTGAGTTCATTGGCACTATTGATTTCTAGTAAGGTATCTAGTTTATAATTTAGTCTTTTATCCATGGCTTTTGCTATTTTTAATCCATTACAAGAATGCCAGAGTATTGGTTTTTGCTTGATTAAAAGATTGATTTTATTGCTTTGTAGCGTTCCTATAAAATGCCATTTTATATTTAAATCTTTTTTATCAAGAATTTCTTTTTTTTGTACTAGGGTTTGAACTTGATTTTCTCCAAATTCTGTAATTCCTTGAGTAAAAAGTTTTTCGATAATATTTGCATCAACATATTTGCTTGCTGCTACAAGACGGATATTTTTGGTTTTTTCTAAAATTTGTTCTAAAGTCATTTTTATAAAAAGAGAAGCCCTAGATTAGGGCTTTTATCATTGTAATAAGCTAGCAATTTTGCTTTGAAGTTGCATGTTAGATTGTGCAGCGACGAAAGCAGCTGCATTTTCTTTTAGGTAATTGCTATTAAAATCATTGACATTTTTTGCCATATCATTATTCAGCAAATTATTTTCAGCTGCTTTAGTATTGATGCTATTTTGCACACTAGCATTGATATTAGAAGTGATGGCATTGATACTCGATCCTATTTCACTTCTTAAAGCACCAAGTTGATCCATAAAATTTGTAATACTGTCTTGATTATCTATGCTAAGACCACTAGTTGTCAATGGATTTAAATTGGTCGTTTCAGTTCCACTTCCTACTACAAAATTCATAGTTTGGAATACATTTTTTCCATTATAGGTAGCATTATTAAAAGAATCATTAATGGACTCTTGTATGCGTGTTGCTTCTGTTCTTAGCATGCTTTTTTGAGAATCACTTAATGCTGCATTATTCATCTTTACGGAGAGTTCATTAAGTCTATCAGCACTTTGAGAAATATTTGTCAGGCTTGCATCTGCAATTTGTAAAACACCAATAGCATCATAGGCATTTGCGACACCTTGATCTATAGTGCTTGATTGAGATCTTAAAGAATCAGCAATAGCTAAATTAGCACTATCAATCCCACTTATCGCACGGACAGCTGCAATGTTTTCTAAAGCTTTTTCACTAGCTTTTTGAGCATTATTTAAATAATAATTTTGTTGCATCATGCTTGCATCAGAGATCATCATAGCCTACTCCTCCTTATAAATTTTTATTGGATTTTAGCATTTTTTTGCTATTTTAAAGCTTAAGAAATATAGAAAAACTTGCATTAATAAAATAATTTTTATAACCACTTCGCTTGCATTATGTATACTAAGAAATTCTTGGCTTTTTGTAGCTTGTTCGCCCAAATTTTGAAGTTCAATAATGGTATTTGTAAAATACAAAACAAACACTAAGCTCAAAATTAAAATGAGTATAGTAAGCATTAATTTTGAGAATTTAATCTGAAATTTCATATCTTCTTTTGCAAAAGAATAGATTTCAAATAATAAATTAATAATAGAAACAAAAATTAACAAATATCCCATTTTAATGAAAATTTGAGTCATCATTAAGCCACTTTGAAAACGACTTAAAACTCCCTCGCCTATAAGGTTAGCTGGGTAAAAAATTACTGGTGCAACAACTATTCCTAGTATGAGTTCAACCCCTATGATGGAGCCAAGTAAAAATAAATTAACAGCTTTCAAGAGTTTCTCCTTTTATTTTTTATCATAACGCATATTTGTAAATTTAGCTATAAAAGCACGATTATAACCTTGTTCATCTTTGAAAAAATCAACAATGAAATTATTTTGATATAAAATTTTTTCCAAAATTTCTTTTTGATCATAGCCAAATTCGCAAGCTAAAAATTTAACTTTTTTATCAAGGGAAAAATGTATGATTTCTTCTAGAATTTCATATCCTTTTTCTCCGCCAAATAAAGCCTCTTTGGGTTCTTTTTGCACCCAAATATCTATAGGATATGAATTTTTAATATAGGGCGGATTTGAAAAAATAAAATCATAATTTTCTTTAATTTGCTTAAAATTACAAAGTTTAAAGTCAATCAAGTGATCGACTTTGTGTAATTTGGCATTCTCTAAAGCTAATTCTAAGGCTTTGGGATTGATATCGCAGGCTGTGATTTTTAACCCAAGTTCTTTGGCTAAAACAATGCTTAAAATTCCGCTTCCAAATCCTATTTCTAAAATCCCATTAAAAGTATTTTTTTTGCATAAATTTAAAATTTGAAAAAGTAAAATTTCACTATCGTAGCGAGGGATTAGAACACCTTTTTTTATCTTAAATTCTAATCCCCAAAAATCTACTTTTTCAAATATATATTCAAAAGGTTCTCCAGATTTAAAACGCCTTATAAGCTCAAAATAAGGTTCATGATCTATTTGTATATCTTGGTTTAAAAATAACCAAGCTTTATCTTTTTTTAGATATTCGCAAAGTATAAATACTGCTTCATTTTCATAACCTTTTAAGCTAGATTTAGCTTCCATAAGAGCATTTTTTATAGTCAAGAAAGAGCCTTGATTCTATCACTAATACTTGGATGACTGAGATAAAAAAATGTATATATTTTACTTGTTTTGATAAAAGCTTTATTTTCTCTTGCTAGAGCTATCAATGCATTTTTCATATCTTCTTTGCTTGTAACTTTAGCTCCGTGTTGATCAGCTGCAAATTCATTTTTTCTACTTAAGGCATTAAGCATAGGAGAGATTAAAAAGCTAAAAATATTCGCCAAGATAAACAAAAGAGCAAATACGCCACCATTTACTCCTTCTAGATGACTTTCTAAGTAAACAAATTCAGGTAAATTTGCAAAAACAAAAAAAAGTAAAAACATAGTTATAGCGCCGTTAAATAAAGCTTTGATAATATCCTTATGAACAAAATGTCCAAGCTCGTGTCCTAAAACAGCTAAAAGTTCTCTTTCATTTAAGGCTTTTAATAATGTATCAAAAAGCACCACTCTTTTGCTTTTAAAAAGTCCACCAAAATAAGCATTTAAACGTTTATCTCTTTTGCTTGCATCAATAACATAAACCCCATTTGCACTAAACCCGCATTGTTTCATTAAAGAGCTGATTTTTTTCAGTAAATTTTCATCGTCTAGTTTTTCCATTTTATTAAAAATAGGTGCTATCAAGGTAGGGTAGATGAGATTTATAATCACTATAATACAAAAGGCAAAAATAAAGGCTGCAATCCACCAAAAAGTTCCAAAAAAATCATAGCAAAAAAGCAAAGTATAAAGGATTAAAAATCCAAATATTAAAGTTAAAATAAGACTTTTCATAGTGTCTTTGATAAAAAGTTTTACAGTCATATTTGAAAAACCATGGGCTTTATCTTTGATAAAACTTTCATAAATACTTAAAGGTAGATTTAAAATACTTGTGATTATTAAAAAAGATAATAAAAATAAAGTATTTTCAAAACGAGTGTTGTTTAAGATAAGTAATTCTTTAAGGTATAAAAATCCAAAACCTATCCATGCAATATTGATGATTAAATTATAAAAATTGGAAAATAGTTTAAATTTTTCATTTTCGATGGCAATATTTGCTGCATTTTGATAGTCTTTTTCGCTTAAAATTTGAGCTTGTTTGTTTTTTTCTCTTTCTAAGAAACGAATTTGAGTATAGGAAATCCAAGATAAAAGTGCTGTGTAAAGACATAAAATTGCAATTAAAGTCATTATTTTTCCTTGATTAGTTTTTTGCGAATTCTAGCTTAAAATAATGAAATAAAGTTAATAGTTTAAAATCTAAAATAATATTCTTTTCAACTAAGTTGGTGTATATTTATAAAAAAAGGATTAAAGAATGTTTTTTAAGAAAAAGATTTCACAAAAACAAAAAGAAAAGCCTAAAATTCCAATCAATGATGTGATTTTAGATGACAGACTTTGTAAGTTTAAAAATAAAGTGCAAAAGATAAGCAAAGATGAAGCTTCGGCAAGTCTGCTTGCTAGACAATTAAGCAGACTTATCAGAGCTAATAAATTTTTAATTTTGACATTTTTTCTTAGGGCGAAAAACCTTAACAACTTCATCATTTGCTTCTATATAAGCACCTTCTATTAAATCAATGCAATAAGGTATAGCTGGAAAAACAGGCTCTAGACATTCTTTTATAGCTTTGGGATTTCCTGGTAAATTAATGATAAAAGATTTATTGCGAATTCCTGCACTCTGTCTTGAAAGTATAGCTGTTGGCACATATTTTAAACTTTCTAAGCGCATAAGCTCTCCAAAACCTGGCATCATTTTATCACACACGGCTTCCGTGGCTTCTGGGGTTACATCACGAAGTGCTGGACCTGTACCTCCGCTTGTAACAATCAAATCGCATTTTTTTTCATCTGCTAGATAAAGTAATTTTTTAATGATCAAATCATAATCATCGGGGATTAATTCTTTATGATAAATAATATCATTTTTTATATATGAATTTAACACTCTTTCAATTTCAGCAGTGGCTTTATCTTCGTATATACCACTACTTGCTCTATCGCTTAGGGTTAAAATTCCTATGTTTATTGCATCCATTATTTCTCCTTAATAAATTTTTATAACCATCCTTTTTTCTTGAAAACAACCAAAGGTAAAATGATAGAAATTACCATCACGCCAAGCACTATGGGATAAGCATAGTGAAGTTCAAGTTCGGGCATGAATTTAAAATTCATACCATAAACAGTTCCTATTAAAGTAGGTGGCATCATGGCAACAGTTGCAACGGTGAAAATTTTAATGATTTTGTTTTGTTCTATGTTGATTTGGCTGGCTAAAATGGTTTGGATATTATCTAAGATATTAAGTTGCGAAACACTAAATTCAACCAAAGAATTTAAGTCTTTTAAAACTATAGTGAGATTTTGTTTTATATCTTTATCGATTTTATCGCTTTTTAGCAAAGAAGTCATAGCGCGACGCTTATCAAACAAAGAATCTCTTACCCGCATATTAAGCTCTTGTAAACTTGAAATATCCTTTAGCATTTCATCATAACTATATTCATCTTTTTTTTCTAAAACACTTGTTCTTAAGCGTCTTGCTTCTTTATCTATCCATTCTAGTAAATCCGCATCTTTTTCAACGCGTACTTCAAACATTTTATCAATAATATCAAAACCATCTTCAAAATTCTTCGGACTAGCTAAAATCCTTGCTTGAATTTCTTCAAAAGTGCTAAATTCGTTATATCTTATAGTAAATAAGATATTTTTAGCGGTAGCAAAAGTAACAATTTCTGTGCGAAGCTTGATTAAATTCCTATCTTCTTCATCACTTTTAAGATCTCTTACTAAAAAATGAGCATTGATGGTTATTGTCGCATTATCTTCCCAATATTTTGCGCTAAGTTCTATTTCTTCCCTTTCTTCTTTTGTAGGAAACTCAAGATTAAATTCACTTGATATAAAAGCAATTTCTGCTGCACTTGGATGAAGTAAATCAATCCATAAAATATTTTGTGGTAGTTCTTGACTATCGAGATTAAAATTGATTCTTTGAACTAAAGCATTTTGAGTTTTGATATAAATATAAAGCATGATCGCTCCTTGTTTATGACTTTAAAATTATAACCTTGTTTGCTTAAAAATTAACTTGTTTCTAAAATGTTTCTAAAACTCATTAAATTTCCAAAATATTTTTTGAAAGGAAAAAAATGAGTAAGAAATTTTTCTTAAGTTTAGGTCTTGTTGTCTTATTGTTTTCAAATTCACAAGCTATTGATGAGAATTTGATTAAAGCTGCGCAAGCAGAAGGTAGGGTAAATTCTTTAGCTATGCCTGATACTTGGGCAAATTGGAAGGATACTTGGGCAGATCTTAAAAATCTTTATGGCATAGAACATAGTGATACAGATATGAGTTCAGCTCAAGAAATTGCTAAATTTAAAGCCGAAAAGAAAAATGCAAGCGGTGATATAGGGGATGTAGGGGCTTCTTTTGGAGAGATAGCGGTTAAACAAGGAGTAGCTCAGCCTTTTAAGACAAGCTACTGGGATCAAATTCCAACTTGGGCTAAAGATAAAGATGGAAATTGGCTTTTAGCTTATACAGGAACCATAGCTTTTATAGTCAATAAAGATGTAGTAAAAGATATACCTAAAACTTGGCAAGATTTGCTTAAGGGAAATTATAAAATTACCGTGGGTGATGTAAGTGTAGCAGCTCAAGCTGTGAGTGCAGTTTTGGCAGCTAATTATGCCTTAGGTGGGGATGAAAAAGATTTAAGTCCTGCTTTAGCTTTTTTTAATACTTTAGCCAAACAAGGAAGACTTGTAAATAATGATGTAAGTATAGCCAATCTTGAAAAAGGTGAAGTTGAAGTGGGTTTAGTTTGGGATTTTAATGGTTTAGGCTATAGAGATAAAGTGGGCAAAGATCGTTATGAAGTTTTAATCCCTGCTGATGGTAGTGTTATTTCGGGTTATACAACTATTATCAATAAATACGCAAAACATCCAAACGCAGCTAAATTAGCCCGTGAATTTATACTTTCTGATAAAGGACAAATCAATCTAGCAAAAGGTTATGCAAGGCCAATAAGAATTGATCATATTACCTTGCCAGATGATATAAAAGCTAAACTTTTACCAAGTGAGCAATACAAAAATGCAAGAGCAATCAAAGATCAAAAAGCTTGGGAAAAAAGCGCTAAAGAATTGCCACAACTTTGGCAAGAAAAAGTTATAGTGGATATGAAATAAAGGAGATTGGATGAAAAAGGTTATTTTAACAAGTGCTATGCTTTGCAGTGTTTTATTTGGAGTTCAAGAGTATGAGGCCAATTTAGCAGGGCATATTATCATAGATTCTAAAAGTACAGTAAAACCTCCTAAGGATGCTCCTGATTTTTTTAAAACTTATGGGAAATTTGCAAATATCACTAGAGAAGAAAAAATTGGAACTTTTAAATCCAAGGGAAACAGGGAAACAGATTTTTATTTACCTTTTAAAAATCAACCTATACAAGGACATAGTGGGATAAAATATATTCCAAAAAAAGATGTTTTTTGGGTGATTAGTGATAATGGCTTGGGTAAAAAGTATAATTCTTATGATGCTATGCTTTATGCTCACGAGTTTAAATTTGATTTTAAAAACTCAAAATACGAACTTTTAAAAACAGTTTTTTTTAAAGATAGTGATAAAAAATACCCCTATCCTATAACCACCGAAACAACCAAAGAAAGGTATTTAAGTGGGGTTGATTTTGATACTGAGAGTATACAGGTTATCAATGATGAATTTTATATAGGTGATGAATTTGGTCCTTATTTGCTTCATTTTGATAAGAATGGGAATTTAAAAGAAGTTTTTGATGTGTATGTGGAGGGTAAAAAACTTATTTCTCCTGATAATCCAAGTTTAAAATTTAGCGATAAGCCTGATGGAGAAAATGAGAAATTTAATATCAAACGTTCTAAAGGCTTTGAAGCTATGGCAAGCTCTAAAGATGGTTCTAAACTTTATTTGCTTTTAGAAGGAAGCATTTATAATAACAACGCTTATGAGAATGAAAAAGGCAAAGAATATCTAAGAATCATAGAATTTGATGTAAAAAATAAAAAATTCACCGGAAAAACTTATAAATATTTCTTAGAAGATAAAAGCCATTCCATAGGTGATTTTAATATGATAGATGATAAATACGGCATCATCATAGAAAGAGATCAAAAAGAAGGCACTAAAGATAAGACTTGCAAAGAAGGTGAAGATACTAAGCATTGTTTTAATAATGTAGCCCAATTTAAAAGAATTTACAAGGTTAAATTAGATGATAAAACCCATGAAGCTCAAAAAATTTCTTATATAGATCTTTTAAATATTAAAGATAGAAATAAAATTTCTAAAAAGCCTTTGGTAAATGATAAATTTGTTTTTCCTTTTGAAACCATAGAAGGTGTGGATATAGTAGATGACTCTCATATAGTCGTAGAAAATGACAATAACTTTCCTTATTCTTCAAGTAGAGAACCTAATAAAACTGATGATAATGAATTTATTTTACTTGAAGTAAAAGATTTTTTAAAGAGTAAATGATGTCCAAAGTTATTTTAGTTGTGCTTGATGGCTTAAATTGTAAAAGTGCTAGTATAAATATGGGATATTTAAATGCGCTTTGCAAAGAGAATTTAGGCAAATTTTATTCTTTAGAATGCGAACTTCCTAGTATGTCTCGTCCTTTATACGAGTGCTTATTAACAGGCGTAAAGCCTGTTTTAAGTGGGATAATTAATAATAAATTGAGTTTTTCAAAACAAACAAGCATTTTTGACCTTTGTAAAGAACAAGGCTTAAAAGCTGGAGGCGCAGCTTATCATTGGGTTTTTGAGCTTTATAATAAAAAAGAATTTATTCCTTCTTTACATCGCCATATAGAGGATGAAAATTTAACTTTGCCTTATGGACATTTTTATTATGAAGATGATTATTTAGATTCTCATTTATTTGCAGATGGAGAGCATTTAAGAAACAAATATAATCTAGATTTTACTCTTATACACTCTATGAATATAGATGATGCAGGACATAAATTTGGCTCACACTCTATCGAGTATGCTAATAAAACCAAAAAAGTTGATAATTTGATTTCTGAGTATTTGCCTACTTGGTTAGAACAAGGTATTAATGTAATCATCACAAGCGATCATGGTATGACAGAGGGTAAAAGTCATGGAGGCTTAAGCGAAGATGAAATTTTAGTGCCTTTTTTCACTTTTGGTAGTGCTTTTTCGTATGAAAATGCCAAGATAAAACAGGATGAAATTTGTGGCAGTGTCTGTGAAATTTTAGGACTTAAACACGATAAGAGATATAATGATGAAATTTTAAAGGCCAAAAAATGAAAGAAAAATTTCTAGCCTTTTTAAGTATTTTACCTTTTTTTATAGTTTTTACTTTTTTTATGATAGCACCTTTGATTTGGATTGTTTTTAATGCTTTTTATGTAGAAGAGGATGAAATTTATTCTTTAGCCAATTTTATACATATTTTTGAGTCCAAATTCTATCTACAAAGCATTATAAATTCTTTACAAATCAGTTTTATTTCTAGTATTTTTGGACTTTTAATAGGGCTTTTGGCGAGCTATTCTTTATTTATTTTAGCTCCATCAAAAATATGTAATTTTCTCTTTTCTTTAAATACTATGATAAGTAATTTTTCAGGAGTTCCTTTAGCTTTTGCTTTCATTATAGTTCTTGGAAGCAATGGTGTAGTTAATGTGTTTTTGAAGAATTTAGGTATAGAGCCTTTTGTTAGTGTTTATGCTAATTTCGGGGTAAATATTGTTTATGTGTATTTTCAAATTCCTTTGGCGATCTTGCTTTTGCTTCCAGCTTTTAAAAGTCTTGAAAATTCACATTTAAATGCTTGTAAAATGTTAGGTGGAGGCAATTTTTTATATTGGTTAAAAATAGCTTTGCCTTTGCTCGCTCCTGCTTTGTTTGGTGTTTTTGTGATTTTATTTGCCAATGCTTTTGGAGCTTATGCGACTATTTATGCTTTAAGTTCGGGAAATTTTAATGTCGCTCCTGTAAGAATCGCTGCTTTAATCGCAGGCGATATCAATCTTGATCCTTATATGGCTAGTGCTTTAAGTATCATTATAACTATTATCATGCTTGTTGTTACCTTTATGGCCAATTTCCTTTCTAAAAAATATAATTTTAAGGTGCTTTAAATGAATGAAAATTTGAGTTTAAAAGCTAAAATTTATCATTATGCAGTTTTGTTTTTGGTTTTTTTATTTTTAGCTTTGCCTTTAATGGCTACTTTTTTATATTCTATTTCCACTTCTTGGGGTGTAAGTGTTTTGCCTGATGATCTTACGCTTAAATGGTATCAAGAACTTTTTCATGATGAAAGATTTTTACTTGCTCTTTGGCATTCTTTGCTTGTTTGTGTGGGCAGTATTTTACTTTCTGTGATTCTTGTTTTTCCTTTGGTTTTTGTGCTAAATTATTATTTTTTAAAATTAAAAGCCTTTGTAAATATACTTATTATCATGCCTTTTGCTGTACCTCCTATAGTTAGCTGTGTGGGGCTTTTGCAACTTTATGCTGACAATATAGGAGGCACAGCTTGGATACTCATTTTTACTTATTTTACTATAGCTTTGCCTTTTATATATAGGGCTTTAGATAATGCTATGTCTAATGTCAATTTAAATGAACTCATCGCATCTAATGCTATGCTTGGAGGTTCTTTAATGGGAGCGATTTTTAAGCTTGTCTTGCCTAATTTAAGAAATGGAATTTTGGTGGCAGTTTTTTTAAGTTTTTCTTTTTTAATAGGCGAATTTTTATACGCAAATATTCTTGTAGGAAGTGCTTATGAGACTTTACAAGTTTATCTTTATAATATCAAAAATCAAAGCGGGCATTATTCTAGTGCTTTGGTAATAGTTTATTTTGTATTAATTTTTATAACAACTTTTATAGCTAGTTTGATTAAGGAGTGAAAAATGGCTTATTTAAAGATTAAAAATTTTAAAAAAGCTTATGGGGATAAAATTATTTTTGAAGATATTAATTTTAGTGCTAAAAAGGGTGAGTTTATAACCCTTTTAGGCCCAAGTGGCTGTGGAAAATCCACTCTTTTAAGGTGTATAGCAGGGCTTAGCCAAATTAATGGAGGAAAAATTTCTTTAAATGATAAAGATCTTACCAAATTAAGTCCTCAAAAAAGAAATATAGGTATGGTTTTTCAAAATTACGCTCTTTTTCCAAATCTTAACATTTTTGAAAATGTAGCTTTTGGTTTAAAGATCAAAAAAATGGATAAAAAGGACATAGAAAAAAGAGTGAAAAAAATGTTAAAACTCGTCGAGCTTGAAGAATACGCTAAAATTTATCCACATAAGCTTTCAGGCGGACAAATGCAAAGAGTGGCTTTAGCAAGATCTTTGGTGACTAAACCTGATTTACTTTTGCTTGATGAGCCTTTATCGGCACTTGATGCTAAAATTCGTAAGCATTTAAGGGTGCAAATTAAAGAAATTCAAAAAGAACTTGAACTCACCACTATTTTTGTAACGCACGATCAAGAAGAAGCTTTAGAGTTATCCGATAGGATTATTTTAATGAATGAGGGTAAAATCATACAAAATTCCAACGCAAACAATCTTTATCTTTTGCCAGAATCTCATTTTGTGGCTAGCTTTATAGGAAATTACAATATTTTAAGCCCTAAAGAGCTTGATAGCTTGGGTTTAAAACACGATTTTAAAAAAGATATAGCCTTGCGTCCTGAAACCATAGAAATTTCTAACGAAGGCTTAGAGGCTAAGATCAAAGAAAAATCATTGCTAGGTAATATCATACGCTATAGGGTTAGAGTGCAAGAAATTGAATTTAAGGTAGATACTTTAAATTTTAGCACTCATAGTACTTATGAAGCAGGTGATAAAATCGCTTTAAAATTCAATCTTTCTTTAGCAAAAGAGTTAAAATGAAGCTTGTTTTATTTGATTTAGATGATACTTTAATACAAGGCGATAGTGCTAAACTTTGGCTTAAATTTTGTGTTGAAAAAGGTTTTTTACCTCAAGAATATTTAGAAAAAATCGTTTTTTATCAAAAACAATATCAAGAAAAAAAGCTTGATATGGATGAATTTATGACTTTTTTTCTTCAAAGTGTTAAGGGTAAAAATGAAGATAGAATTTCATCTTTAGTAGATGAATTTATAAAAATTTATATAAAACCTTATGAAAAAGCTAAAGAACTTATAATCAAATATCAAGATCAAAGGTGTATTATAATTTCAGCTACGGCTGAATTTTTAGTTAGAAAAATCGCCTCTTTTTTGGGGGTGAGAGAAAGCATAGCCATAAAATGCGAGCGTGTGGGTGATAAATTTAGTGGAAAAGCTTATGGGATTTATAGCTTTAAGGAAGGCAAGGTTTTAAGACTTAAGGAATATTTGGGTAAAGATTATGAAAAATGGATGAAAGATTCTTATTTTTTTAGTGATTCTATCAATGATTTACCTTTACTAGAGTCTGTTAGCAAAGCCTTTGTATGTAATGGTGATGAAAAAATTTTAAAAATTGCAAAAGAGAGAAAATATGAAATTTTAACTTTTTAAGCTATAAGCGTGAAAATTCACGCTTATTCTAATTCATATTTTTTAATTAAAGTATTATAAAATCCATCAGTTTTTGCTTCATCTATGCCTTTGTTAAATATTTCAATAATATCTTTTTGTTTATTTTTATCAAAAGCAAAACTAAAGCCTTCTCCTCCATCTGTTTCTTGGTAGAAACTTACCAATTCTGGATTTTCAGCTAAAAAACCTTTAGCAGTATCTTGATCAGCTACAATAGCATCGATTTTGTTGTTTTTTAGTGCTAAAACAGCTATGTTTAAATCTTTATTGCTTTGTACTTGTGCATTTTTGATAGCTTTTACAGTATTTTCTTGTAAAGTTCCTAGTTGAACTCCTATTTTTTTACCTTCTAAATCATTTTTCGTTTGAAGAGAGTCGTTGTTTTTTAGCTTAAGATAAAGATTTTTACTCATATAGTAAGGTTTGGTAAAATCAACACTTTGTCTTCTTTCGTCAGTTGCGCTCATAGCTGAGGCAATCATATCGATTTTGCCAGCTTTTAAAGCAGGAATCAATCCATCGAAATTGGTTTCAACCCAAACAATTTTAATACCATTTTTTTTGGCGATCTCTTCAACCAAATCAGTATCAAAACCTGTAAGTTTTGAGTTTTCTTTATAATTAAAAGGTTTATAATTTGGAGCAGTTCCAACCTTTAATTCTACACTTGCATTTGATTCTTTATTTTTAGAATCACTACAAGCACCTAAAAATAAACCAACTAAAGCAACTAGGGCAATGCTTAATATTTTTTTCATTTTTTTCCTTTGATATAAAATGTTTTAAAATTATACTTATTTTAAATTTATATTTAATTAAGTCTGGATCAATTTTTAGAAAAGTTATATTAATGTTGTGCTTTTAGATAATATTTAAATAATTATAAAAGTATTTTTTTAATATTTAAAATAAAATTTTATTTAAGAATATATTAATATAAAATTTGTTAAATTTTCATTAAATTTAAATATTGAAAAATAAAATATCAAATTAATATTTTATTTTATAATCAACTCAGGACATACGGGATAGTGTTGCAAATAATCAATTTGCGATAAATCAAAAGGATTTTATTTTAGTGAGAAATGAGATGAAAAAATATTTTAATATTTTTAAAATTTTTACAAATAAGACAAATGCAAAATTTGGATTGGGCGTTTGTAGTGTGGTTTTATCTTCTTCGGTTTGTTTTGCTGCGGTTCAGGCTACAAGCAAGGATGGAAAAATTTTTTATATTTCTGAACATTCTTTTAAGGATAATCAAGTTTATGATCTTCAAGCAGAAATTTTTAAAAAAATTAATGGAAAAAATTTCTATGCTTCTAAGTCAAAATATCCTATATCAAATTTAACTATGATTTATAATAACCCTAAATCTGGAAATAAAAATTTATCCAAGCTTGAAATTTTAACTCCGGATACTTCAAAAGAAGAGATCATAACAGCTTTTAGCACTTTAGGAACCGTATCTTCAGATACTCAAGCCGTTCCTAGTTCTTTTATACCTTTTATTGTAACAGCTTATGCTCAAAATACAAATGCAACAAATAATAAACTTATATTAGAAAATGGAGAATTATCTTCTGTGTATTTTTGCAAACCAAGCATAGGGGATTGTGGAGTGCCTAATAATTCTCAAAAAAGGCGATCGTTTTAAGTATTTAATTACTGCGGCGTTTACTGACAGGGGGGGGGGATTTAACAATCAAACCATTTTAAAAGAAAACTCCTATATTAATAATGGGTGTAGAAAATATCTACACCTTGCCCTTAAATGGAGCTCCTTATATTTCAGGATCTGTAGCTTTTGATGGTGAAGCTAAGGACAATAAATTAATCTTAGAGTCAAATACAAAAATTGACCTTCATAATTCCCAGTATTTTTCAGATGAAGAAGGTAAGGATATTTATGATGAAAGAATTACTCGTTTAATGGGAGCTTTTGGCATAAATTCTAATTTACAAAACAATAAAGTTCTTATCGATTCAGCTAATATCGTCCTTCATGGGCCAGATGGTGAGTATACAGCTCGTTCGACCTTTGAAATTTTGGGTGCTTTAGCTGATGTAAATAATCTTAAAAAATACAATGTAAGTAAAAATTCTGTAATAATTAAAAATTTAAATTTAGATTTAATGGTAAATTCGCAAAATAAAATAACTTTTTATGATGCTGTTTTATTTGGAGAAATTTACGGTGGAAGAACATTACAGGGTAATGCAGAGAAAAATTCTATAGAAGTTTATCATTTTAACTCATTAGATCATCTTAATAAAAACATTAAAACACATGCATCGTTAAACCTCTATGGTGGGTATTCTAACGATGGTGAAGCTAATGGAAATAAAATTGTATTTCGCCTTAAAAAACCTTTAAAAATCAGTGATAATTTTTATGGAAAAAATTATTACAATCTTTACGGAGGTTTTGCTACAGAGGGTGCGAATTTTAATATTATTGATATACAAAATGATTTAACCTATGAAAAAGTTCCACAAAATTATTCTGATAAATTTACTGTATATGCAGCTAGAACTTTAAGTGGAAAAGCAAATAATAATACCTTAAGTATAAAAGATTCTGTTATTTCATTGCCTTTATATGCTTTTATTACAAGTGAAACTACGCTAGATGGTATAGACTATATCGCTGATGAATCAAACAATAATGAAGTAAATTTTGAAAATATTAAATCATCTAAAAATTTAAGTTTGATGATCAATGCTAAAAATGTTTCAAATAATAAAATAAATTATAATCTCATTCAGAGTTTAACCGAAGCGAGTTCTTTAGGAAAGGGCTCAAAAATTATTTTAAAAGCAACTCAAAATGCAAACAACAATCTTATAAAGCTTAAAGATTGTTCTTCGGCTGCCGTGGAAAGTTCGTGCATCATAAAAGCAGATAAAGAAAGTGCTTTTAATAAAATCATCAACAACACAGTTTTTAGTACTGCCTCAGATAAAAGACAAGGTTATGTGGGGTTGATAGCTGGAGTGTCTGCAAATTCTCATGATAATATCATGGAGCTTGTTAATTTAAATATAGATGAGTATAAAAATCAAGATGCTATATTTTTAGCTCCATCTGGAACTTCGGATATTTCAAATTTTAAATCTTATAACAATACTTTATATTTAGGTGGAGAGTTAAATTTCTTTAAAGATGTAAATATCGATTTGCTTTCTGGTTCTGTTTTTCATGAAGTAAATAAAAAAGGCAAAATAATCACTCAAATTCTACCGCATCAAGAAGATTTTTCTAAAAATAATCGTTTGATTATAGATACTCAAGATGTCAAATCAGAAGTGGTAAATAACTTTGAAAATTTTACTTTTATTTTACCAAATAAAATAAAAAATCCTATCTTGACTATAGAAAAACTTATAAATCTTCCTTCAAATGGAAGTATGGAAATTCTTGCTAAAAATAAACCAACAAAAGGAAAATATATTCTCATACAAAGTGATGTTGGAATTTATGATGGTGACAATAGATTGTTAAATCAACAAGAATTAGAAAATTTGTTAGAAAAAATGAAAAATAATAAAAATAAATTTAATTACAACAAGATAGAAAAGTTGGCTAAAAGTACATTGAAAAATGTAAATTTTAGCTTTGAAGTTTCAGATGATGCAAAAATAATTTATATCAACATACTTTAAAGGAGAGTAACATGAAAAAGATGAGTAAACATATAGTTTTATCATTTGCGGTGAGTTCTTTGCTCTTTTCTCAAGCTTATGCTTTGCCACAAGGAGGTAAATTCACTCATGGTACAAGTGGGACTATCCATACCTCTGGCAATACTGTAACGATTGCAGGAAAAGGACAAAATCATGTTATCCAATGGGGTGGCGGTTTTAATATAGGACAAAATGAAAGTGTAAATTTTAACGGCAAAAATCAAAACTACCTAAACATTGCTTATCAAAAAGATGCTTCTAAGATAGACGGAGCTTTAAATAGAGGGAATAACAATATCTTTTTAGTTAATCCTATGGGAGTTTTGATTGGCAAAACAGGAACTATTACTGCGGGAAAATTTGTAGCTAGCACAACAGCTTTAAGCGATGATAATGTCAAAACTTTTTTAGAGAAAGGAGCTAGTTTCTCTCCGGCATTTGATGTAAGCAAACAAGGAAATATTATAAATCTTGGAAAGATCAATGCAGATAATATTGTTTTAATAGGAAATAAGGTTGAAATCAATAAAGGAAAAATTACTTTGGATGTATTAAAACTTGAAGGTAATAAAGTTTATGTTGATGCTGGAGTGGTAAAAGATACAAAAAATATCGTAGCCAAAGCAGAGCAAGAAGTTATCATTCAACAAAGCATAACAAGTTTTGAAGAAAATGGAGCTTTATTGGGTAATTCTAGTAGTAAATTTAGTTTTGATGATAGTAGTAAAGTTAAAAACTGGACTAAATATGGAAGTATTGCGGATGCAACAGAATGGAATAAATTTGCTGATTTTTGGAATGTAAATAAAGAAAAATTTAGAACAGCTTTTGATCATTTTCGTTTGATTGATGATATTGATTTTAGTGGCGTGAAAACATACATAGTAGGTGATAATACAAGCAATGCTTTTGCTAAATCTTTCGATGGTTCTGGTTATGCTTTAAAAAATGTTAATATTAATTCATCAAATCAATATGTAGGAATTTTTGGAGTTGTTCAAAATAGCTATATAAGAAACCTTAATATTCAAGGATTGAAAATTGCTTCAACTGGTTATGATGCTTATGTTGGAGGTATAGTAGGGCAAAATATTGCAAACAGTTATACGGGTTTTGAAAATGTGACTGTTAATGATCTCGTTATTAATACAGCTGTAAATACTAAAGTTGGCGGAATAATAGGCTGGGGAAATGGTAGTGGAGGGAATAACACTATCAATTTTACAAATGTTGCTATTAATAATATAAGTATAGTAGCAAAAAAAGGTTCTTATGTGGGTGGCATAGGCAGACAAATTGATGGTGGTAATTTTAATAATGTTGTGGTTAATGACATAGAAAAACTTATAACTTCTGGGAATGATAGTAAAACAGGAGGATTTACTGGAAAAGTTGGAAATTTAAAGATTAATAATGCTTACTTATTTTATAAAAATGGAGCAATTTTGAGTGCTGGAAACTATAAAACACAAGCTGGAAAAGTTATTGGTGATCCTGGAATTAGTGTAAATAATAATTTTAGTAATATTTATGTTTATCATAATTTAGAAAATGGTTACATTGATGAAGGACAGAATTTTTTTAAGTCTGTGCAATATAATAATGAAGTAACAGGAAAAAAAGATTTTGATAGCGCTGTAAGAAAGAAATTTAACGATATAAAATATCTTAATAATAATTCTTATGCTTTTGCTGATTCTTTTACCAAGGTAACAGATGCTGTGAAATTATCCAAAGACGACTTTGACCCTAAATTACTTCAAAGAATTTTAGATGATTTGATGAATGGAAAATACACTTATGATTTTGATACCAAAACTTGGACTTACGCAGATAGCAAGGGTGTGGCAGGGGAAAATGAAGCCAGTGAGATCACTCAAAGTTTAAATTTCTTAAATGCATTTAAAGATACTGGAGTAGAACAAGAATTTTTAAAGTTATGGCAAGGTTCGCAAGAACAAAGTTATAAAAATTATACCAATCTTTATGAAAAATGGACGCAAAAGAAAACTGCTATGGATAAAATCAAAACCGGCAAAGGTTGTTTCGCTAGTTTTAAAGAAGAATTATAAAAATACCAAGAAGCCTTAGCTCAACTTGACAAAGAAAATAAAAACTATGAAAAATCAAAGAATCAGGCTTAGTTAGCGATGAAACGCTTAGAGTTATGTATGCAAAACTTTTAGAACAAAAAGAAGCTCTTGAAAAGCAGTTTGCGGATCTTAGTGGAAATGAAGGATTTCACTATAAGCTTGAAAATGAGATTCTAAATTCTCAAGGTTTTGCTATAAATGGAAGCGATGTAGATGGTAAAGTGTACACTGGAAAATATAATTTTGAAGGAAAATTAGCCTCATTGCCAGAAAAATCAAATATATCTATCTATGAGCCAGATAAACAAAAAAAAGAGGGAGGGGGTGAAGATCCAGACAAACCTTCTGTATTGCCGCCTGAAATTCCTGAAAAGGTTGTAGAAGCTCCTATAAAAATTCAAACTAAAGTAGACACAAAAAAAGAAGATGATGATCAAGTGGACATAGGAGAAGTAGATGCTAGAAGTAGTGGTTTGCGTTGTATTGTAAGTGATAATTTTAAGACAATGAACATTTGTGTAAATGCAAAATAGGAAATAAAAATGAGAAAAATTTTAGTTGTTTTAATCTTATTGTAAGTATTTTCACATGCTGAAGAGCTAAATAATAATAAAATAAGAGAGCTTATAGAAAGCTCTTCTGAAGCAAATGGACCACAAAATAAAAATTAAAAAATACATTAAAAAATCAAAAAAGCCCTGTAAATTTTAAAGAGCAAAATACTACAAATATTGCAAATTTACAAACTGATCAAAATGAAGCTAAGGTTTTTGTAAGAGAGTATGTTTTGCATATCGATAATAAAGATTTGACATTTAAAAAATTAAGAATTAGCGAAAAATAAATTCAAGATGCAATAGCTGAATATCGCAACCAAGAATTAAGCTTACAAAATTTAAAAGATATAACAAACATTATAGTTTATTATTGTCAATTAAGTGGCCATCCTTCGGCAACTGCTTATATACCACCGCAAGATTTAAGTTCTAACAAAGTGCAAATTAACATAGTTTTTGGAACTTTTAGGAAAAGTAATTATTAAAAACAACTCAGGTGTCAGAGATTATGCTTTAGAGAGTAAATTGAACAAAAATCTTAAAGGGAAAGTTATCACAACTAAAAATGTGGAAAATGAAATTTATAAAATCAATGAAATATACGGAATCCAAACCAATGCTAATTTACAATCAGGTGATGGTTATGGAGAAAGCGATGTTATTATAGAAGTAAACAAAGGTGAGATAGTGCAACTTTAACTTTATATTCTAACAACTATGGGGCTAAAGAAACAGGTCGTTTTAGAGCAGGAATGAGTCAAAGTTTAAACAATATAGCAAGATAAGGGGATAACTTAAATTTTTATCTTCAAGATAGTGATGAAAATCAAACAGATTATGGGATTAATTATAGTACTTTTATAGGGAATTTAAAAATTACTCCATTTGCAACTCAAGGACATTATGTTCCTGGCAGAATTTATAGAAATCTTAGTTTTTATAGGGACTCTATGAATGTTGGAGTAAATTTTTCTTATCCTGTGTTTTTATATACTGAGTATTCTTTATATCTTGTTTCGGGTTTTACTCATAAAAAGATTAAAGATTATTATCTTGATGGTTTAGTAAGCAATGAAAAAGCGAGAAATAGTGTAAATTTGGGCATAGAAAGAACTTATAGAGGTTTGGAGAATAATGTCCTAAGTTATACTTTAAATTTTATATATGGTAATGTTGAAAATGATGGTGATTTTTCTGGATTTAATGAAGTAAATTTAGGAAATTTTGGAAAAATGAATTTAAATTTAAGCAACAAATATCAATTCTAAGAACGCTTAACTCACATTTTTCAACTTAATTATCAAAAAGTTATCAGCGATGCTGTTTTAGATAGTAGTGAATCCGTATCTTTAGGTAGACCTTGTGGTATATGTGTTTGTTTAGAAGGTGAGGGAAGTGCGGATAATGTTGTTTCTGGCGCCTTGGGAATAAGATTTCAAACACCTTTAGAAGGGCTTTACTCGACTCCTTTTTATGATATAGGGTATTCTTGGTATGAAAATAAAGAATATCAAAGTGAAAATCATTATCTTATGGATGCAATGGGTATACAAATACTCTATACAAGAAGTGCTAATTTTTATGTAAAAATGGATGCTGCAAGAGCTGTTCATCGGTTTAAACACGATGGAGAACATTGAGCAAGAGTTTATGCAAGCCTAGAAAAATACTTTTAACTTTGGGGTGATTGGAAAATCCCCCCCCCCCCGCCATTTTTAAACCCACCAAATACTTAATATAAATACTTACACAAATATTTATACTATTTAATCCTTTGTTTAATACACTTTTAAGTTTAATTGGTTATACTTTCATTTCCTTTTTTTGAAAAAAGGACTTAAAATCTTTTAAATTATAAAGTTTCACTAGCTTAGTAGATTTTATAAATTAACTCTTTTGGTTTTTGTCTTATAAACTAAAAGCTTTTTTATAAATCTTGTTTTTTAATTTAAAAACTTTT
Organism: Campylobacter sp. CFSAN122748; assembly: GCF_045277125.1. Taxonomy (NCBI): domain Bacteria; kingdom Pseudomonadati; phylum Campylobacterota; class Epsilonproteobacteria; order Campylobacterales; family Campylobacteraceae; genus Campylobacter; species Campylobacter sp. CFSAN122748. Next base: position 730,753 of record NZ_CP116953.1, read on the forward strand.
CTTTTAAAAATGATTTTTTGTTTTGTTCTTTTAACTTAGTATTGTTATTCAAATCTTATTAGTCAATCTTTGAAATCTAAATAAGTGATCGATTGAGCCAGAAAAGATTTAGGCATAAGCAATTATGTAAAATCTATTCAATCTAATAATTAAAAAGATTAAAAGCTTTTCTTTTAATCTTTCATAACTTTTTCTTTGAAGAAAAAGATTAAACTATCTATAATTTTTATGGAGAGTTTGATCCTGGCTCAGAGTGAACGCTGGCGGCGTGCCTAATACATGCAAGTCGAACGATGAAGCTTCTAGCTTGCTAGAAGTGGATTAGTGGCGCACGGGTGAGTAAGGTATAGTTAATCTGCCCTACACAAGAGGACAACAGTTGGAAACGACTGCTAATACTCTATACTCCTGCTTAACACAAGTTGAGTAGGGAAAGTTTTTCGGTGTAGGATGAGACTATATAGTATCAGCTAGTTGGTAAGGTAATGGCTTACCAAGGCTATGACGCTTAACTGGTCTGAGAGGATGATCAGTCACACTGGAACTGAGACACGGTCCAGACTCCTACGGGAGGCAGCAGTAGGGAATATTGCGCAATGGGGGAAACCCTGACGCAGCAACGCCGCGTGGAGGATGACACTTTTCGGAGCGTAAACTCCTTTTCTTAGGGAAGAATTCTGACGGTACCTAAGGAATAAGCACCGGCTAACTCCGTGCCAGCAGCCGCGGTAATACGGAGGGTGCAAGCGTTACTCGGAATCACTGGGCGTAAAGGGCGCGTAGGCGGATTATCAAGTCTCTTGTGAAATCTAATGGCTTAACCATTAAACTGCTTGGGAAACTGATAGTCTAGAGTGAGGGAGAGGCAGATGGAATTGGTGGTGTAGGGGTAAAATCCGTAGATATCACCAAGAATACCCATTGCGAAGGCGATCTGCTGGAACTCAACTGACGCTAAGGCGCGAAAGCGTGGGGAGCAAACAGGATTAGATACCCTGGTAGTCCACGCCCTAAACGATGTACACTAGTTGTTGGGGTGCTAGTCATCTCAGTAATGCAGCTAACGCATTAAGTGTACCGCCTGGGGAGTACGGTCGCAAGATTAAAACTCAAAGGAATAGACGGGGACCCGCACAAGCGGTGGAGCATGTGGTTTAATTCGAAGATACGCGAAGAACCTTACCTGGGCTTGATATCCTAAGAACCTTTTAGAGATAAGAGGGTGCTAGCTTGCTAGAACTTAGAGACAGGTGCTGCACGGCTGTCGTCAGCTCGTGTCGTGAGATGTTGGGTTAAGTCCCGCAACGAGCGCAACCCACGTATTTAGTTGCTAACGGTTCGGCCGAGCACTCTAAATAGACTGCCTTCGTAAGGAGGAGGAAGGTGTGGACGACGTCAAGTCATCATGGCCCTTATGCCCAGGGCGACACACGTGCTACAATGGCATATACAATGAGACGCAATACCGCGAGGTGGAGCAAATCTATAAAATATGTCCCAGTTCGGATTGTTCTCTGCAACTCGAGAGCATGAAGCCGGAATCGCTAGTAATCGTAGATCAGCCATGCTACGGTGAATACGTTCCCGGGTCTTGTACTCACCGCCCGTCACACCATGGGAGTTGATTTCACTCGAAGCCGGAATACTAAACTAGTTACCGTCCACAGTGGAATCAGCGACTGGGGTGAAGTCGTAACAAGGTAACCGTAGGAGAACCTGCGGTTGGATCACCTCCTTTCTAGAGTACAAAGTAATAAGTCTCACAACTATTACTTCAATATATAAACTCAATTGATTCTTGTTTAGATTTCAAAGATTGATGATAAAGCTAATTGTTTATGGGGAATTAGCTCAGCTGGGAGAGCGCCTGCTTTGCACGCAGGAGGTCAGCGGTTCGATCCCGCTATTCTCCACCATTTATTAAGGGCCTATAGCTCAGCTGGTTAGAGTGCACCCCTGATAAGGGTGAGGTCACAAGTTCAAGTCTTGTTAGGCCCACCATAAAAAAGATTTGAATAAAGAAGCTTTAAAATCTAAAGCAAGTATATAAAATAGATTAAATATAAAATATAAACTCTATACTTAGATTTATTTTTATCTTTAACTATAAAAGAATATACTTTAATAGATATAAGTAGCATATACATTATGCATTTATATTTATAATGATTATGTTAATATATATACTTCCTTTAGGTTTTAAACCTAAATGTTCTTTTAATTATCATTGTTAAGAGTCACAAGCAAGTTTTAATAAAAACAATTTTACAGGACTTGTTAAAGGATAAAACCTATTTATCTTTTCTTTAGTTTAACTTAACTTTTAGCTGTCTTCTCTTCTATGAATAAAGAGAATATTAGATTTAAGGATTATAAATTAAAGACAAGTTTCAAACTCACAGCTTAGTTGAGACTAAATCATTTAGTTTTATATTAAGTGTTTGAATGCTTTCCGTCTTAAGATAAAGAAGTCTTATCATAAAAACTTTAACAAGGAAGTGATGCGTTTTAGAATCAATAATAAAAGGTAAAAAAGGTAAGCTACTAAGAGCGAATGGTGGATGCCTTGACTGGTAAAGGCGATGAAGGACGTACTAGACTGCGATAAGCTACGGGGAGCTGTCAAGAAGCTTTGATCCGTAGATTTCCGAATGGGGCAACCCAATGTATAGAGATATACATTACCTATATAGGAGCGAACGAGGGGAATTGAAACATCTTAGTACCCTCAGGAAAAGAAATCAATAGAGATTGCGTCAGTAGCGGCGAGCGAAAGCGCAAGAGGGCAAACCCAGTGCTTGCACTGGGGGTTGTAGGACTGCAATGTGCAAGAGGTAAGTTTAGCAGAACATTCTGGAAAGTATAACCATAGAGGGTGATAGTCCCGTATGCGAAAAACAAACCTTAGCTAGCAGTATCCTGAGTAGGGCGGGACACGAGGAATCCTGTCTGAATCCGGGTCGACCACGATCCAACCCTAAATACTAATACCAGATCGATAGTGCACAAGTACCGTGAGGGAAAGGTGAAAAGAACTGAGGTGATCAGAGTGAAATAGAACCTGAAACCATTTGCTTACAATCATTCAGAGCCCTATGTAGCAATACAGGGTGATGGACTGCCTTTTGCATAATGAGCCTGCGAGTTGTGGTGTCTGGCAAGGTTAAGCAAACGCGAAGCCGTAGCGAAAGCGAGTCTGAATAGGGCGCTTAGTCAGATGCTGCAGACCCGAAACGAAGTGATCTATCCATGAGCAAGTTGAAGCTAGTGTAAGAACTAGTGGAGGACTGAACCCATAGGCGTTGAAAAGCCCCGGGATGACTTGTGGATAGGGGTGAAAGGCCAATCAAACTTCGTGATAGCTGGTTCTCTCCGAAATATATTTAGGTATAGCGTTGTGTCGTAATATAAGGGGGTAGAGCACTGAATGGGCTAGGGCATACACCAATGTACCAAACCCTATCAAACTCCGAATACCTTATATGTAATCACAGCAGTCAGGCGGCGAGTGATAAAATCCGTCGTCAAGAGGGAAACAACCCAGACTACCAGCTAAGGTCCCTAAATCTTACTTAAGTGGAAAACGATGTGAAGTTACTTAAACAACCAGGAGGTTGGCTTAGAAGCAGCCATCCTTTAAAGAAAGCGTAATAGCTCACTGGTCTAGTGATTTTGCGCGGAAAATATAACGGGGCTAAAGTAAGTACCGAAGCTGTAGACTTAGTTTACTAAGTGGTAGGAGAGCGTTCTATTTGCGTCGAAGGTATACCGGTAAGGAGTGCTGGAGCGAATAGAAGTGAGCATGCAGGCATGAGTAGCGATAATTAATGTGAGAATCATTAACGCCGTAAACCCAAGGTTTCCTACGCGATGCTCGTCATCGTAGGGTTAGTCGGGTCCTAAGTCGAGTCCGAAAGGGGTAGACGATGGCAAATTGGTTAATATTCCAATACCAACATTAGTGTGCGATGGAAGGACGCTTAGGGCTAAGGGGGCTAGCGGATGGAAGTGCTAGTCTAAGGTCGTAGGAGGTTATACAGGCAAATCCGTATAACAATACTCCGAGAACTGAAAGGCTTTTTGAAGTCTTCGGATGGATAGAAGAACCCCTGATGCCGTCGAGCCAAGAAAAGTTTCTAAGTTTAGCTAATGTTGCCCGTACCGTAAACCGACACAGGTGGGTGGGATGAGTATTCTAAGGCGCGTGGAAGAACTCTCTTTAAGGAACTCTGCAAAATAGCACCGTATCTTCGGTATAAGGTGTGGTTAGCTTTGTATTAGGATTTACTCCGAAAGCAAGGAAACTTACAACAAAGAGTCCCTCCCGACTGTTTACCAAAAACACAGCACTCTGCTAACTCGTAAGAGGATGTATAGGGTGTGACGCCTGCCCGGTGCTCGAAGGTTAATTGATGGGGTTAGCATTAGCGAAGCTCTTGATCGAAGCCCGAGTAAACGGCGGCCGTAACTATAACGGTCCTAAGGTAGCGAAATTCCTTGTCGGTTAAATACCGACCTGCATGAATGGCGTAACGAGATGGGAGCTGTCTCAAAGAGGGATCCAGTGAAATTGTAGTGGAGGTGAAAATTCCTCCTACCCGCGGCAAGACGGAAAGACCCCGTGGACCTTTACTACAGCTTGACACTGCTACTTGGATAAGAATGTGCAGGATAGGTGGGAGGCTTTGAGTATATGACGCCAGTTGTATATGAGCCATTGTTGAGATACCACTCTTTCTTATTTGGGTAGCTAACCAGCTTGAGTTATCCTCAAGTGGGACAATGTCTGGTGGGTAGTTTGACTGGGGCGGTCGCCTCCCAAATAATAACGGAGGCTTACAAAGGTTGGCTCAGAACGGTTGGAAATCGTTCGTAGAGTATAAAGGTATAAGCCAGCTTAACTGCAAGACATACAAGTCAAGCAGAGACGAAAGTCGGTCTTAGTGATCCGGTGGTTCTGTGTGGAAGGGCCATCGCTCAAAGGATAAAAGGTACCCCGGGGATAACAGGCTGATCTCCCCCAAGAGCTCACATCGACGGGGAGGTTTGGCACCTCGATGTCGGCTCATCGCATCCTGGGGCTGGAGCAGGTCCCAAGGGTATGGCTGTTCGCCATTTAAAGCGGTACGCGAGCTGGGTTCAGAACGTCGTGAGACAGTTCGGTCCCTATCTGCCGTGGGCGTAAGAAGATTGAAGAGATTTGACCCTAGTACGAGAGGACCGGGTTGAACAAACCACTGGTGTAGCTGTTGTTCTGCCAAGAGCATCGCAGCGTAGCTAAGTTTGGAAAGGATAAACGCTGAAAGCATCTAAGCGTGAAGCCAACTCTAAGATGAATCTTCTCTAAGCTCTCTAGAAGACTACTAGTTTGATAGGCTGGGTGTGTAATGGATGAAAGTCCTTTAGCTGACCAGTACTAATAGAGCGTTTGGCTTATCTTTAATAAAGCATCACTTCCTTGTTAAGGTTTTTAAGAAGACTTTGAATATAGATAATATTTAGAGTTTAATAGAAATCTTTCAAGTAGAGTTTGTATTAGAACTTGCTCTTAACATTGTTTTTTAAGTATTCTATATAAAAACTTATCAAAGATAAAAGATAAGAAAAGAAGAAAGAGAATAAAGAAAAAAGTAAAGGAATAAAAGATTAAGTTTTATTCTTAAATTCAATCTTTCAAAGAATATTTAAATAACAATGTCCGTGATTATACAGATGTGGAAACGCCTTGCTCCATCCCGAACCAAGAAGCTAAGCACATCGTGGGTGATGATACTACGCCTTACTGGCAGGGGGAAAGTAGCTCATTGCGGACTTGTTAATTCTGCTTTATCTTATTCTTATAGATTTAAAATCTTAGTTTTTATATGTCAATCGTTGTTTTTATATTTAATTATTTTTTTATGTTTATAGGTTTAATTAGCTTGGGTTGATTTAATTTGTAGTTTTATATTTAAATTGATTTGTTGTGTTGTCAGCTTAGCTATGGTTGTTGATTGGCTTGGGTTAATTTAATGGTTGTTTGAGTTGTTTAGTTTATATGTTTTTATATCTCAATTATTCTTTTATGTTTACTTGTATAGGTTTATTTATTCAATCTATTTTTATGTGTCAATTGTTCTTTATATGTCTAGTTTATATTTTATTATGTAGGTTGGGTTTATTCAATAATTGGGTTGGATTTTTAATCACTCAAGTTTATTTTATAGTGTTTATTGAGGTTTATGGGTTGGGGTTGTTATACACTTCTTGGTTGGGTTAGGGGTTAATGTTGGGTTAGGGTGGATAGACTATGATTGTCTATTCTTGTTGGCGAGAATGAATGTTATACTTGAGATAAATTTTTATCATCGATAGTCTTGCTATTTAATTGATGTTTGTAAAAGAGTGTGTGTAATTTATGGCTTGTTTGGGTTTGGGTGGGATTAGCTTGGTTAATTTATGGTTTTTTATTGTTAATCTTATAAATTAAATTTATTGGTTTAATCAATTAAATTAATTATGCTTGCTTGATTTATTGCTTTATGGGTCGGTTGAGATTGTTTTTGTCTGGGTGATTGAGATTTATTGTTTGCTTGTTCTTTACCAATACTTTTATTTTATAGTGTTTATTGAGGTTTTATGGGTTGGGGGTTGTTTATGATGAAATAAATATTGCTGTAAATACATGCAAGGGTTTAGTGTTGTCTAAAAAAAGATTACTTGCTTTAAATTTATCTTTTTTTATTCAATAAAACTCTCACTTCTTAAGTGGGAGATGAATTGCTTACAGTGTTGTTGTACAGCTCTAGTTAGGTATTTGACATAATCAGTAATTTTTTATAGAATACCTATGCGGAATAATGCTAGAAACTCTTAAAAAATATGCAGAAAATCAAGGCATAGAAGATAATTACCCTAAAAAAATATATAACCAAAAAGAAAAAAAGCCCTAATGGAACAAAGCAATGCAAATAACCAAAGGTTTTAAATATAGAATTCTACCTAAACAAAGAACAACAAAAGCTTATTAATCATCAATGTTTCATCTATATCAAGCCTATAATATTTGTTTAAATTTACAGCAAGAGCAGTGGGATAAAAATAAGAATTTAGATAAAAAAGATAGGAGTTATTTAAAGGCAAGTAAGATAGATAATCAATAAAACTAGCCTTATAAAAGCAAGAGAATTAAGCTATAAAAGTGTTGTAACCCAACAAGCAAGGATTAATCTTCTCGTGCCTTAGAGCAAGTAATTAGAGATAAAAACAAAGGCTTTCCCAAATTTAAAAACTCTAAATTTGCAAAGCAAAGCTTTAATTGGAATAATCAAGCCTACAAAATCAAAGATAGTGATACTACTAAGTTTAAGATATTTAGACTTATGAATACATTTTTTAAAATGCGTTATCACAGAGATTTACCAAATACTTATAAGTTTAATCAAATCACTATTATCAAAAATCACAATAAATACTATTTAGCTTTTAGTATCATTTATGATGAATCAAATGCTTCTTTAATATCTAGCAAAGATTTTGATATTAAAAAAGCAGTTGATATTGATTTAAATATCAATGAGATTACCTTAAGCAGTGGAGAGTTAATAGCTACTAACTCAAAGCTACTTAGTAGAGCTGAATATTAAAAGATTGCAAAGAAAACAAAGCAGGAGAATATTAAAAACAAAAAAGGAGAAAACAAAGTTAAGCCATAATTTCAAAAAAACACAATTAAAATTAAATAAAATCTATGAAAAAAGTTCAAATATCAAAAAGGATAGTTATCACAAGATAACTTCAAAACTCATACAAGAATTTGACTTGCTAGTAGTTGAAGATTTGCAAATTAAGAATATGTCTAAAAGAGCTAAATTAAAGAATATAAAAGCTAAAAGTGGTTTAAATAAATCTATTCTTAATACTTCATTCTATCAATTCTCTCAATATCTAGAGTATAAAGCAAAGCATAATGGCAAATTCTTTATAAAAGTCAATCCACAATATACAAGCAAAACTTGTAGTGTATGTGGAAATATCAAAAAAATCTTATGTTTAAAGATAGAGTGTATCTTTGTGAAAAATGTGGCAACACTTTACATAGAGATATTAATGCTGCAAATAATATCTTAAAGCGTGGATTAAAGTTGTTTGGGTTAGGAATTAGCCTTGAGGACTATAAACTCAAAGCCTTTCGAATTAGCTAATACTAGTTAGCTTTAGCTAGGAAGCTTCTACTTCTAAGCGTTAGCAAAGCTGGAGTGATTTGCATTAAAAATAGAGTATATTGTGAAAGATTTAGCTTAATTTATATACCAATGGTATTTTTATATGAAAAGTTTTTTCATATTGTGGAAATTTTTTAGAAGCTATGCGTATAGTTTCTAAAGCACTTTTATTTAGAAAATCATATTTTGAAGGTTTAAGTATTTTTAAATTTTCTAATTTCTTTTCTTTCGTCCAAGTAAATTCTACAAGAACTTCCCCACTCATACGCATTTTTCTAGCTTGTCTAGGGTAAATTAAGGCTTCATCTATTGCTGATTTTATTTCTTTTAAAAGCTCGCTATTGCTAGTTAAAGATACGCTTTGATGAGAGTTGGTTTGCGGGGTTTGTTGCTGCACGATCGGTTGTTGCGAGCTTGTATCTTTTTTGGGTTGACTTATTGTTTTAGGGTTTATTGAGGGAATTGCCTTTTTAGGTTTGGTGATAGGTTTTTCTTTTCTTGTTTTTGTTTTTTTGATTATTTCTCGTACAGATTCTTCGGGTTGTATGCTAGAAGGTTCTTGTATAGTTTGTATTGGCTGTGTCGGTTTTATATCGGAGGAATTTTGTACAAAATGTTTTATCGCTATATTAAATTTATTTTCTTTAATAGTGTCATTGGGTTGTATGTGTAAAAAATTTTTATAATAAAGAAAAACAAAAAATAAAGGTGTAAAAACAAATAAAGTGATAAGAGAAGATTGATTTTTATGATTGCTTATAAATGCTTTCATTTTTACTCCATTTATGATTTTAATTTCTATTTTTTGTTTAATAAAAACTATAGAGAAAATAGCAATAAAATACCCAAAGTATACTCTATATATATAGGTATTTTTATTTTTCTACTTATTTCTTTAAAAAGCTTATTTTTCAAGAATTATAGCAAGAAAAAATAAATTTTTAATTAATACTAATTATCACAATTGATACAAAATTTATCTTAAATTAATAATTATTATCATAATATTTTGATTTCTAATTAATATTTAACAAAAGGAGAAAAATGAAGAAATTATGTCTATCGGTTTGTGCCATTGGCCTTTTGGCTTCTAATGCTATATCGCAAAATGTAGAGCTAGACAGTTCGATCATTAGTGCTTCTGGATTTGCTCAAGATATTAAAGAAGCTCCTGCTACTATCAATGTTATCACTAAAAAAGAATTGCAAAGTAAGCCTTATAGAGATATTGCAGAAGCTATTGCAGACATCCCAGGTGTTGATTTATATGCTAGCAAGGGAAAAACAGGTTCTTATAATATCACTATGAGGGGTATTACTGGATATACTTTGGTTTTGATTGATGGGCGTCGTCAGGGTATTGGCGGAGAGGTGGGCCCTAATGGTTTTAATGAAATTTCAAATTCTTTCTTACCTCCAATTTCTAGTATAGAAAGGATAGAAGTTATAAAAGGTCCTATGAGTACTTTATACGGATCCGAAGCTTTAGGTGGGGTGGTAAATATCATTACCAAAAAAGTGAGTGATAAATGGGAAACTTCTGTAAGTTTGGATGCTCTTTTAAATGAAAATAAAGACTGGGGCAATACTTATGGAGCAAGTATTTATTCTAGTGGTCCTTTGATGAATGATAAATTAGGTCTAACGCTTCGTTTTAGAGAATTTTACAGACAGCAATCTAATGTTGAATTTACAAATGGAAGTGGACAAAGAGTTCCAGGAGATCAAGCTCAAAGTCCTACAAAGGCAAATAATTTTAACATAGGAACAAGAATTAGTTATTTAGCTAATGATTATAATACCTTTATATTTGATATAGATTTTTCAAGAAATCATTATGATAATAAAAAAGGTCAATTAGGAACTATTACAAAACCAGGTGATAAAGGTAGCTTAATAGGTGGTTATACTGATATAATGGAAGTTGATAAATTTGTGACTTATTTAAGTCATGAGGGTGTTTATGAAAACTTTTCTATCACTTCTGGTTTGCAGTATAATAGAGTAAGCAATAACGGCCGTGAAGTCGTAGGACAAGCCACGCAGCCGTTTTTGGGAGAAAATAGGGATATAGTCGCAGAAGATATTATCTTAGATACTAAGTCTGTTATTCCTCTAGGACAAAGTCATATTTTAAGCGTAGGCGGTGAATATAGGCTTGAAAAAATGCAAGATAAAATAGCTAATCCTACTAATTTTGATCAGTATTTATTGGCAATATTTGCAGAGGATGAGTATAGTATAAAAGATGATTTAAGATTTACTTTTGGAGCAAGATATAATCATCATGAAATTTTTGGAAACAATGTTTCACCAAGAGCTTATTTGGTTTATAATCCTACCGATGAACTTACTTTAAAAGGCGGTGTATCTACGGGTTTTAGGACTCCTTATGCAAATCGTTTGATAAATGGAGCTTATAATTATAGTGGTCAAGGTAGATTCCCTATATATGGAAATCCTGATTTAAAAGAAGAGACATCTTTAAATTATGAAATAGCAGCTATTTATAATAATGATTTATTTTATGTTTCAGCAACAGGTTTTTTAACAAATTTTAAAGATAAAATTTCAACCCAAAGATATGACAAAAATAATATGATTCCAGGAATTGGTACTTGTAATGCTGATAGATGTTTTAGAGCGATCAATCATGGTAAGGTTGAGTACAAAGGTGTAGAGCTTGGAGCAGGGATAAGCCCTCTTGATAATTTAAATGTAAATTTTGCTTATACTTATCTTGATAGTGAGGTTAAAGAAGCACAAGATAAAAGTGTGATAGGTAAACCTGAGCAGGATAGTTTAAAACATAATATTATGTTGAAAACTGAATACAGCTTCTATAATAAAATTACCCCTTGGATAAAAGGCGAATGGCAAATAGATCGCTATATGGGTGATACTAATATAAATAGGGAATATTATAAGGATATCTTTTTAGCTTCTATGGGTGTGCGTTATGATATCAATAAGCAATGGAGTATCAACGCAGCTATTTATAATCTTTTTAACAAAAGTTTTACAGATGGTTGGGAATCTTATCAAAATAGCGGTACTACTACTTGGGTCAATACTTACAATCGCATAGAAGAAGGAAGAAGAATATATATTTCCATTAATGGTAGTTTTTAAGCTTTGATAGAAAAGCCAAAGAGCTTGTAAAGGCTTCTTTGGTTTTTTGTTTATAGCATCTTGTGCTTTTAAAAAAGTTAAATTATCGAATCTATTTAAAATTTCTTATCTAATTATCACCCTGTTTACCAATATTGAAATATATCCTATCCTTATAAAAAAGTAACTAATAAAACTTTAGTTATATAGACTAAATAAAATTAAGTATATTTTTTTATATTTATACTTGACAAAATAACACTCAATGTTGTATAATATATCTAGCAATCAAAAAATAGAGTGCTAGATATAAAGGAAAACATGATGAAAAGTCGAGATAAAAAGGATTTGATTTTAGAGTCTATTATCCAAACTTATCTTTTGGATAATGCACCTATTGGTTCTAATGAATTAAATTCAAACCTTTGTATACCTGCTTCGACTATACGCGTTTATCTTAAAAGACTTAGCGATGAGGGTTTGATCACTCAGCTTCATATAAGTAGTGGTAGAATTCCTACTATTTTAACGATGCAAAATTATTGGCAAAGTTTTTGGGAAAAAGAACAAGATAAAAATATCCATATCAAAAACGAAAGCTTTTTGAAAGAGTTAAGTAAAGAATTTGAAATTTATTGTCTTGTTTATGGAGGTAGAAGTTTAGTACTTAAAGAAGTACTAGATCTTAATACTAAATTTATAGTGCTTGATTTTGAAGATGAAGAGCTGGTTTTAAAATACGAAAAAGAAGCGTGGAATTTTTTACAAAGTCTTATAGGGCTTGATCTTTCTAGTATAGAAAAAATAGCTTTGAGAGTTCATTTTATAGATCTTGTAGAAAAAATAGCTAGCTTAAGACAAAATTTGATTTGCTATAGAAGCAATGAAGAAAGAGCTTATCAAATTTATCAAAATGATGAATTTGTTAAGCTCTTAGATTGTCAAATTCACCGTCATTTTAAAGAAAGTCTTGAATTTGAACCTTTATTTAAAGAAGGTTTTATGGGGCTTAAGGTAGATGCGCAGTTTTTGGGCGAAGATGTAAATATTATCTTAGCAGGTAGTGTTTATACGGATTATAAAAAGATATTACAATACATAAAGGAGGCGGCATGAGCGAACAAAAGCAAGAAATTGAAAATGAAAATGCACAAAATTCTGAAAATTTGCAGGATGATTTGCAAGATAATGAAAAAAACGAAACAAATGAATTACAAAAAGAATTAGAGGAATTAAAAGATAAATATATGCGTGCAAACGCTGAATTTGAAAATATTAAAAAAAGAATAGAAAAAGAAAAGCTAAGTGCTATGGCTTATGCAAATGAAAGCTTTGCAAAGGATTTGCTTGATGTTTTAGATGCTTTAGAAGCAGCTGTTAATGTCGAATGCCAAGATGAAATTAGCTTAAAAATCAAAGAAGGAGTGCAAAATACTTTAGATTTATTTCTTAAGAAACTTGAAAAACATGGGGTGGCTCTTATCAAAGATGAAAAAGAGTTTGATCCTAATTTACACGAAGCAATGTTTCATGTAGATAGTGAAAACCATCAAAGTGGTGAAGTGGTTCAAGTGCTTCAAAAAGGTTATAAAATAGCCGATCGCGTGATCCGCCCAACCAAAGTTAGTGTAGCAAAATAAATTTTAATAAAAGGATAAAAAATGAGTAAAGTTATAGGTATAGATTTAGGAACAACCAATTCTTGTGTTGCTGTGTATGAACGCGGCGAGAGCAAAGTAATCCCAAACAAAGAAGGAAAAAACACAACTCCTTCAGTGGTAGCTTTTACAGATAAAGGCGAAGTTTTAGTAGGCGATAGTGCAAAACGCCAAGCGGTAACCAACCCTGAAAAAACCATTTATTCTATCAAAAGAATTATGGGTTTAATGATCAATGAAGATGCGGCTAAAGAAGCTAAAAATAGACTTCCTTACCACATCACCGAAAGAAATGGTGCGTGCGCAATAGAAATCGCAGGTAAAATTTATACTCCGCAAGAAATTTCAGCAAAAGTTTTGATGAAATTAAAAGAAGATGCAGAAGCTTTTTTGGGTGAAAGTGTTACTGATGCGGTGATTACTGTGCCTGCTTATTTTAACGATGCACAAAGAAAAGCAACAAAAGAAGCAGGAACTATCGCAGGACTTAATGTATTAAGAATTATCAACGAGCCTACTTCAGCAGCTTTAGCTTATGGGCTTGATAAAAAAGATAGTGAAAAAATTGTGGTTTATGATCTAGGTGGGGGAACCTTTGATGTTACCGTACTTGAAACAGGGGATAATGTAGTAGAAGTTTTAGCAACAGGTGGTAACGCTTTCTTAGGTGGTGATGATTTTGATAATAAACTTATAGATTTTCTAGCTAATGAATTTAAAGATGAAACAGGCATAGATCTTAAAAATGATGTTATGGCTTTGCAACGCTTGAAAGAAGCAGCAGAAAATGCTAAAAAAGAATTAAGCTCAGCTAATGAAACTGAAATTAATTTACCATTTATCACAGCAGATGCAAGTGGGCCAAAACATTTGGTTAAAAAACTTACTAGAGCTAAATTTGAAGGTATGATTGATTCTTTAGTGGCTGAAACCATCACTAAAATCAATGAAGTAGTAAGCGATGCAGGGCTTAAAAAAGATGAGATCAAAGAAATCGTTATGGTAGGGGGCTCTACTCGTGTTCCTTTAGTGCAAGAAGAAGTGAAAAAAGCCTTTAATAAAGATCTTAATAAGTCTGTAAATCCTGATGAAGTTGTGGCTATCGGTGCGGCGATTCAAGGTGCGGTTATAAAAGGTGATGTAAAAGATGTGCTTTTACTTGATGTTACTCCGCTCTCTTTGGGTATAGAAACTCTAGGCGGGGTAATGACTAAGATTATCGAAAAAGGTACAACTATTCCAACTAAAAAAGAGCAAGTTTTCTCAACCGCTGAAGATAATCAAAGTGCTGTAACTATCAATGTTTTACAAGGGGAAAGAGAATTTAGTCGTGATAATAAATCTTTAGGAAATTTTAATCTTGAAGGAATTCCACCAGCACCACGCGGTATGCCACAAATCGAAGTTACTTTTGATATCGATGCAAATGGTATTTTAACTGTTAGTGCAAAAGATAAAGCAACAGGTAAGGCTCAAGAGATCAAAATCACAGGTTCAAGCGGACTTAGCGAGGAAGAGATTAATAACATGGTAAAAGATGCTGAACTTCACAAAGAAGAAGACAAAAAACGCAAAGAAGCTGTAGATGCTAGAAATGCAGCTGATAGCTTGGCGCATCAAGTAGAAAAATCTTTAAGTGAGTTGGGTGAAAAAGTTGCCGCTGCTGATAAAGAAAATATTCAAAAAGCTCTTGATGATTTGCGTGAGACTTTGAAAAATCAAAATGCAAGCAAAGAAGAGATTGAAAGCAAAATGAAAGCTTTAAGTGAAGTTTCTCACAAACTAGCTGAAAATATGTATAAAAAAGATGAGCCAAACACAGCAAATGATAAAAAGAAAAAAGATGACGATGTAATCGACGCTGAAGTTGAGTAATCTTAAAATCTCTATTCAAGCCTTTTTAAAAGGCTTGAAAATTTTTTAAAATTTTAAAAAAATGACAAAATCTGTAAAATATAATTTTTTTATTAGCTTGCTACCTAATTTTTCATTGATTTTTTAACCAATTCTTTTTGAAGTTCTAATTTAAATCAGACAATTCATTTTAGTGTAAGCAAACTAAAAAATTAGCAATAAAATAAAATTAATCTAAAAACTTTTTAGATATAATCTTAATAAACATAAAAGGAAAAATTTGAATTTATCATTTAAAACCTTTGATATTTCCAATACACAACGATCAAAAGCTAAAAAAGTGCAGGGTAAAAAATATGAAATTTTTCTTAATGAAAATGAGCACAGTCTTATAACTCCTAAAGTGTCTTTTAAAGAAATTTTGAGGTATTATTATCTTTATCCAAAAAATGCCATCCCTTCTTTTAAGTTACCTTTTTTCAAGCCTGATTTGAGTGGTTTTAGCACTCCGCATATTACTTGGCTTGGACATTCTTCGCTTTTTATAAGTTTTAAAGAATATAAAATTTTGATCGATCCTGTTTTTAACACTCATGCTTCGCCTATTTCTTTTATTAACAAGGCTTTTAAAAATGCTCCTGTTTATAATGTAAATAATTTTAATGAAATTTTTGCTGTGATTATCACGCATTCACATTTTGATCATTTAGATGCTAAGAGTGTCAAAGCTTTAAAAGAAAAAGCACGATTTTTTATCACACCTTTAAAAGTGGGAAATTATCTAAAAAGCTATGGGGTGAGTGAGAAAAAAATCATAGAGCTTGATTGGTGGAGCGGCATAGAATTTGGTGATTTAAAAATCATTGCAACACCTGCACAACACAGTTCAAGCAGGGGAGATGGTAAAAACAAAACCCTTTGGGCTTCTTTTGTGATGGAATTTTTAAGTGTAGATAAGAGAGTGTTTTTTAGCGCAGATGGAGGGTATTTTACACATTTTAAAAAAATAGGTGAGTATTTTGGAGATTTTGACTTAGCTTGTCTTGAAAGCGGACAATTTAATATCGCCTGGCCATATTCACACTCTTTTCCTGAGCAAATTTTAAAAGAAGCAAAAGATCTTAATGCAAAAGCTGTCATGCCTATACATTGGGGGAGATTTTTAGCAGGAACTCATGCATGGAATGAGGTGGTAAAATTTCTTTATGAAAATTTAGATTTACCCCTTATCACACCAAAAATGGGCGAGGCTTATGAAGTAGGAGCTAAATTTAAACAGGATTTTTGGTGGAAAGAAGAATAAATTAACACAAGTTTATAATTTATATTTTGGCTTTTGCTATAGTTTTATAAAACTAAAAAAGGAGATTTTGTGAAAATCATTCAATGGAATGGAGCGGAATTTAGCCCAAAAGAAGTGAAAATCAATGTTTTAATTGATAATGAAAAAGGTAAAGAAATTCAAATTTTATTAGCTAAAGATAGCGTGATGAAAGAGCATAAAGCTCCTTTTGCTATACATGTTCAAGTTTTAAGCGGTAAAATTTGGTTTGAAGTGGAAAAGGAAAAATTTGAATTAAATGTTTTAGATATGATAGGCCTAGAGGCAAATGTAGCGCATTCTTTAGGTGGATTGGAAAATTCTATAATAAGATTGAGTTTAAATAAATCAGATAGTATTCAAAGGGTAAATGCTGTGCTTAAAAAGCCTTGATTTTATTTTGATTTTATAAGGTTTTAATTTGCTTAAATAATTCTAGGCTTTAACCTAGAATTATTTATAGTTTTTAATGAAATTTGCTATTCTTTCTAAACCTTTTTTGATAAGCTTATCGCTCGTAGCATAAGAAAGCCTAAAATATCCATCCATTCCAAAACCTATACCTGGAACAACGGCAACTTTTTCTTGTTCAAGTAATTTTTGGCAAAATTTCATAGAATCTTTTTCTATTTTTTGTATATTTACAAAAAGATAAAAAGCACCTTCTGGTTTATAAATACTGATCTTTGGGATTTGTTTAAGCATATCTAAGGCTAAGTTACGGCGTTTTTCAAAAGCTTGACGCATTTTTTCTATATCTTCATCACATTCTCCATTTAAAGCAGGAATGGCTGCATGTTGAGTGATGGAGCAAATATTTGAAGTGCTTTGTCCTTGAAGTCTTTTAACAGCTGAAATTAGGGCTTTATTTTTGCTTGCCATATAGCCAAAACGCCATCCTGGCATAGCTCCACATTTGCTAAGTCCGTTAATGGTCACAGTGCGTTTTAAAGCATCTTCGCTTACACTTGCAAAAGCTACAAAATCAAAACCATCATAGCGAAGTTTTTCATACATTTCATCACTTAAAACAGTAATTTGCGTTCCTTCTAAAACTTTAGCAATTTGAGTTAATTCTTCTTTAGAATAAATCGATCCCACAGGATTTGAAGGAGAATTTAGCATCAAAACTTTGGTTTTAGCTGTGATAGCTTTTTTTAATTGTTCAGCGGTAATTTTAAAGCCATTTTCTTCTAAGCCTTCTATAAATACAGGTTTTCCACCTGCAAATTTTACCATTTCAGGATAGCTTACCCAGTAAGGACTAGGGATAATCACTTCATCATCTTTTTCTACTAAGCATTCTATACATTCAAAAAGAGAGTGTTTTGCGCCTACATTGGTGATGATTTCATTTGTTTCATAATCAAGATTATTATCTTTTTTAAATTTGGTTTGAATAGCTTTTAATACTTCAGGAATTCCTGCAACAGCAGTGTATTTTCCACATCCTTTTTCAATAGCACTTATAGCGGCATTTTTGATGGTTTGTGGTGTGTCAAAATCAGGTTCACCCGCTGAAAAACTAATGATATCCTCGCCTTTGGCTTTAAGTTCATTGGCAAGTGCAGTGATAGCTAAAGTGATAGATTCTTCTAAAACTTGAGATCTTTTTGTAAGCATTTTTCAATCCTTGATAATTTTTGTTTAATTTTAGCAGAAAATTGCATTTTTACAATAAATTTAATTTAAAAATGAGTTGTAAATTTCAATAAATGTGAAAATTTGTATTAATTTTTAGGAAAAATTAATACGCATAATAATACATATAATTTTATGTATTATAAAAAATTATTATTTTTGTGATTCAGGTTGTTTTAATATAAGATTTTCAAGTTCTAAAATTTTCTTTTCTAACTTTTCTAGTTTGTCATCGCAATTTGCATCTATGGCTCTAATGTTTTTATTTTTACGCTCTTCGATAATATAAGCAGGAATTCCAACGGCAGTTAAATTTGCACCTACATCTTTAACCACTACAGCATTTGAGCCTATTTTGGCATTTTCTCCTATGGTGATATTGCCAAGCACTTTTGCGCCTGAGCCTATGATCACTCCTTTTTTTATGGTTGGATGGCGTTTAGTACCTTTTTCAAGGCTTGTTCCACCTAAAGTAACGCCTTGATAAATTAAAACATCATCTTCTATAATTGCTGTTTGACCTATAACCACTCCATTGGCATGATCTATAAAAATACGCCTTCCAAGTTCTGCTCCAGGGTGCAAATCTACCCCAGTTAAGAATTGTGAAATTCCGCTAATCATTCTAGCAATGCGTTTAAAATTTCTTATGTAAAAAAAATGTGCAAAGCGGTAATTTACTACAGCCCATACTCCAGGGTAATTAAAAAAAAGTTCTATACAAGAATTAAAAGCTGGATCTTGTGCCTTTGGCTGAGAAAAATCTTCTTTTATAATACCCCAAAAATTCATCTAAACTCCTATGCTTTTTAAATAACCATTATCATTTAAGAAAAGATAAAGTTCGCCTAAAATATGCTTTTTTTGCTTATCATTTACAAGCTTAGAATTACTTATGCGTTCATTAAGTATATCCATGATAGCGTGTATATCATAGTCTAAATCTTCTAAGGTATCAAGTATGGATTGCGCTTCTATAATCCCCTCGACTTCATAGCCTTTTTCATTGATGCTTATAATAGCTTCAGTAGGATGAGTAAAAAGATTGTGTTTCATTCCAAGTACTTCTTGATAGGCACCTACAAGAAAAAACCCTAGAAAATAATTTTCTTTTTCTACATCTACATCGTGCAAAAATAAAGGTTTATCTTTAGAGTATGAAATTTCTCCATCGCTATCGCAGGTTATATCCCAAATACTTGCACTTCGTGTCGGTTCTTCATCTAAGCGATCAAGTGGCATGATGGGGAAATTCTGTTCTAAACCCCAAAAATCAGGCATGCTTTGAAAGAGCGAAAAATTTACCAAATACCTTTCTTGCACTTCATCTTGTATGGCAAGTAAATCCGCAGGATTTTGCTTATCGCCTAAAAGCAAGATGGCTTTTTTTGTAATCAAATGAGTTAAAATTTCAGCATTGGAACGATCTTGTAAATCCACATAGCCCAAATCAAAAAGAGTTAAAATACTCTCTAAATGATCTATGCTATCGTGCAAGTATTCTAAAGCATTGGAAGGTTTTATACTTTTATAAAGATCATAAAGCTCATCGATAAGTTTTGGATTTTGTTTTTTAAGTATGAGTTTGTTTTCTGCGTATTCTTGAGAAAAAAGTTCTAATACAGGAGCGATTAAAACAGCGTGATTAGCTGCTACAAAACGTCCACTTTCTATGAAAATATCAGGCTCTAAATCTTTTTTTTGTTCGGCTATGTTTTTTAGGATAAAAACTACATCGTTAGCGTATTCTCTTAGGGTGTAATTTCTACTTTTTTCATTTTTAAATTGTGAGTATTCCACAGCTAAACCGCCACCAAGATTGATAGCTTTTAGATTTTTAGCTCCCATTTTTCTAAGTTCTGTATAGATATTTCCTGCTTCATTTAAGGCTTTTTTCAAGGGGTGAATTTCGGTAATTTGTGAGCCTAGATGAAAGTGAATCATGGTAAATTGTTCTAAAAGTTTGTTTTCTTTGAGTAAATTTACCGCTTCTATGAGTTCAGTGGATGTAAGTCCAAATTTAGAATTAATCCCACCGCTTTTTGCCCAAATTCCAACTCCAGCAGAATGCAAACGTACACGTAAGCCTATATTTGGTTTAGGTTTAAAGCGTTCTTTAGCTATGTCTATGATAGCTTCAAGTTCATTAAGTCCTTCTATGGTTAAAGTGATATTATGTCCCATTTCAGCTGCGATAAAGCCTATGTTGATAAGTTCTCTATCTTTAAAGCCATTTACGGTAATAGGTGCGCCTTCGTTATTATAAGCCATAGCGAGTAAAAGCTCTGCCTTAGAACCTGCTTCAAGTCCATAGTTATAGTCTTTTCCAAGTTTTACAAGATTTTTTACAAAACCAGGGTATTGATTGACCTTTAAAGGATAAACAGCGTTAAATCCTCCTTTATAGCCAAATTCCTTTCTTGCTTTATTGAAATTTCCGTAAATATTTTCAATTTGTTTTTGGATAAGATGAGGAAATCTTAAAAGTAAAGGCCCCTTGTATCCATCATCTCTTAATTCTTTAACTATATCAATAATAGCAGGTTTTTTCTCGTAATTGATACAAACTTTACCATTTTTGATAATGAAATTTTCATTTCCCCAAATATCAATACCATAATCCATCATAAAACCTTCTTTAAGTCTGAAATTTTAATCATTTTTTCTTCTTTTTTTGCTAAATTTTTATAAAACAAACTTTCATTTTGTGCTTCATTTTCTCCCATACAAAGAAAAATTTCAGTATTATTTTTATCCGCGTTTTCAAGATGTTTGGCTAGTTTTCTTGCTTCATAGCTTAAAAGTACTTTATATTCTTTTCTTAAATTTGTAGCGATATGCAAAAGTTTTTGGATATAAATTTCATCCATAGCACAAAGATAAATTCCTTCTCTTTGAATCTTTTCTTCTTTTTGTTCTAAAATAGTTATAATTCTTTCTATACCCATGGCAAAACCTATACCATAGCCACTTTTTCCACCTAAATACTCTATAAGTCTATCGTAGCGTCCTCCACCTGCGATAGCAGCCTTTGCTCCTATTTCATCGCTTATAAATTCAAAAGCCGTTTTAGAATAATAATCCAAACCCCTCACAAGTTTTGAATCTAACTCAAATTTAACTCCATTATCCTTTAAAATTTGTTGCAGTGTTTCAAAGTCTTTTTGGCAAGAGGTGCATAAATTATTGATCAAAAGCGGAGCATTTTCAAGCAAATTTTGACAATGCTCATTTTTACAATCTAAGACACGAATAGGATTTAAATTTTTTCTACGCAAACAATCTTCACAAAAACCTTCTTTGGAATCTAAGAATTCAACGAGCCTATCGCGGTATTTTGGCAAGCATTGTAAGCAGCCTAAAGAATTAAGTTGAAGTTTAAAATCAATGCCAAGGCGTGAGAAAATTTCTACTAGCATTAAAATAATGCTTGCATCTTCATAAACATTAGGTATGCCAAGGCTTTCAACTCCAAATTGATGAAATTCTCTTAAGCGACCCTTTTGAGGTCTTTCATAACGAAACATAGAACCATGATAAAACCATCTTTTCACACTAGTGTTTTTATCGAGTTTTTTTTCTATATAGGCACGCACCACCCCAGCAGTTCCTTCAGGACGCATGCAAACATGATTTTCGCCTTTATCGATAAATTCATACATTTCTTTACCTACTATATCAGAACTTTCTCCTACGCTTCTTTTAAAAAGGGTGCAAAGTTCTAAATGCGGTGTATTGATAAAAGTAAAGCCATAGTTTTTAGCTACTTCTTCGCAGGTTTTAATCACTTTTTCATAATAATACGCATCTTTATCTAATAAATCTTTCATTCCTTTTAAAGCGTTAATCATTGTAAAAATTCCTTTATTTGTTGGTGTAATTTTTCTTTACTTTCTTTTGCGTCAAGTGTTAAAATTTCTACAGAAATTTTTTCTTTTAAAAAATGAAGCACTTTTTCGAGTTTGTCCTGTACACTTAAAAAATACTCAATGCCACGTTTTTCTATACTATCTAGTTCTTTTTGACTGAGGCGTTCTTGGATAAGGTTTGCATCTCCTTTTAAAAAGATAATTTTTTGTGGAAAAAAATTTTCTAAAGCAAAACTATTTAAAGCAAAAAGCAAATCGTTTTCAAAATCTTTGGCATAAGCCATGCCTGAAATAAAACTTCTATCGCTAATAATGAGTTTGTTTTGATTGGTTTTTAAGATTTCTTCAAAATGTTGAGCACGATCAGCTAAAAAAAGCAAGAGTTCAGCTCTTTTGTTAATAGGATGAGTTTTATTAAGTAAAATTTCTCTTAAATGTTTTCCAAGTTCTGTTCCGCCAGGTTCGAGTGTGAAAATGGCATCTTTGTAAATTTCTTTTAAAAGTGAAATTTGCGTACTTTTTCCTACGCAGTCAATACCTTCAAAAACTACATACAAGATTGATCCTTTAAAAAAGGTAGAATTTCTTTTGGAACAAGAGAACTTACATCACCCCCATGTGCTACTATAGAACGCACAATAGAACTTGAAATAAAAGCATGTTTTAGACTTGGCATAAGATAAATGGTTTCCATATCTTCCCAAAGTGCGTGATTTGCATAGCCAATTTGCAATTCGTATTCAAAATCACTCACTGCTCTAAGTCCACGGATTATAGTATTAACTTTTAATTCTTTGGCTAAATCTACAAGTAAATTATCAAAAGCAATGATTTTAACATTTTTTAAATTTTGTGTTGCGAGTAGGGCTAGTTCTTTGCGTTTTTCTAAATTATAGCAAGGTTTTTTATGTTCACTTTTTGCTATGGCAACGATGACTTCATCAAAAATTTTTAAAGCCCGTTTTATAACATCTAAATGCCCGTTGGTAATAGGATCAAAAGTCCCAGGATATAAACAAGTCATTTTTGCTCCAATTTTTTTTAAAAATATAACAAATTTAAACTAAAAATTTTGCCATTTTTCATATAAATTGTGTTTTATTTCTAAAAGATCTAACCATTTACCTGCGATAAAATTTTCCATTTGCTCTAGATTGTTTGCTTTAGAATAGCTTGCGATAATAGGAGGGGCGATAATAACTCCCATTTGGCTAAGTTTTAACATATGTTCTAAATTTAAAGTAGAAAAAGGCATTTCGCGTACGCCTAAGATAAGTTTTTTTCTTTCTTTTAAGGCCACTGCTGCAGCACGCATTAAAAGAGTGTCTGCAAAACCAGCGTGAATTTTTGCTAAACTTGAAATTGAACAAGGAGCAATGATGGTTTTTTCTATTCCAAAAGATCCACTTGCTACACTTAGACTTAAATTTTTATCATCTAAAAAATAAGTGTATTTAAAATTTTCTTGACAAATTTCTTCTAAATTTGCTTGATTTTCAGTTTTGAAGCTAAGTTTTGCACCTTGGGTTAAAATGCAATAAAGTTCGCATTGGTTTTCTAGATTTTTTAATAATTTTAAGCCTAAATTGACACTGCTTGAACCAGAAATTCCTAATAAAACCTTCATTGTATAATCATCCTATTTTTACCCACTACGATGCCTTGCATAACTTTACCTTCTTTGTTTTTTGCACGAATCCTTTCGCCCATATTTGCACTTTGCAAAGCCACAAGTTCGATTAAAACATCAACATTTGCTTCGCTTAAAATCCCGATTATAGGATCATTTCGGCGTATTAAAGCTGTGGTTTTAAACATATTTGCTCTTAAAATGGCGTTTTTGTTAATATTGCTTTTAGCTACAAGATTATCTACATCATCTAAGGTTAAGGCATTTAAAGGAACTTTATCAAAATCAATCAATACGCTTTTATAGTCAAAAGCTCCAAGTTTATCTCCTCTTTTTATAGCGCGTTCGCTTTTTAAAACTTCTAAATTTGCTTGAATGAAATATCTAAAAAATACATTTTTTTGTATATTTTGCGGAGTTTTAAATTCAGCCCTTAAAAAGCCTTGTGCTTGATTAAAACGCCCATTAGCGATTCTTAGAAATTCATATTGATCAAAATCTTTAGGCAATGATGTTATTTTTAAATCAATTTGAGAAATTATAATTTTAGGAAAATTATTTCTAAATTCTTTAGCTAGTGCTGTTTTGATTTCTTCTAAACTAGCTGCTTGGATATAATTTATCACAATAAAAAAAGTTAAAAAAATAATTTTCATTTTTATCCTAAGAATTATAATGCAATAAATAGTATTTTAGCTTTTATAAGTTTAACAAAGCCTTTAGAAGGCTTTGTATAGAGTTAAAAAGTAGGGATAACAGAGCCTTTGTATTTTTCTATGATAAAATTTTTAATTTTATCGCTTGTTAAAATTTCTTTAATAACAAGACTTTTTTGACTTGTTTCTTCACCTTTTCTTGTAGCTAAAACAATAGCATATAAACTATCTTTATCTTCCATAAAAATACCATCTTTTAAAGGGTTTAAGCCTGCTCCAAGAGCATAGTTTGTGGTAATAATAGCCAAATCAGTATCATTTAGGGCTCTTGGAAGTTGTGCGGCTTTAAGCTCTATAAATTTAAGTTTTTTTGGATTTTTACTTATGTCAATAGGGGTTTTAAGGGTGCTTTGACTTTTAAACTCTATTAAATTTGCTTTAGCTAGTAAATCAAGAGCTCTGCTTTCATTGGTAGCATCATTAGGTATAGCGATTTTAGCACCATTAGGAATGTCTTTTATATCTTTTATGGAGTTAGAATATATAGCCATAGGAACTAAAACAATAGCACCTAAAGAACTTAATTTTGTTCCTTTGTGGGTATTAAAATCATCTAAAAAAGGTTTATGCTGATATAAATTTGCATCTAAATCTTTTTCATTTAAAGCGATGTTAGGTATATTATAGTCATTAAATTCCTTAACTATTAACTTCCAACCTTTTTCTTGAAATAAGGGTTTAGAGAAATTTAAAATTTCAGCATAAGGCGTTGGTGTTGCACCTATGATTATGGTTTTATCCGCCCCAAAACTAAGGCTAATTGTAAATAAAACACTTAAAAATATTTTTTTAATATTCATATTATACTCCTAAAAAGCTGGGATTAATATATCTTTATAATGTTCATTAATGATGGCTTTAAATTTATCGCTTCTTAAAATTTCATCAATTACTTTGGTTTTTTCGCTATTTTTATCTTCTGAGTGTACCACAACATAATTTACATAAGGGCTATTTTTATCTTCCCTAAAAATAGTATCTTTACTTGGATTCAGACCGGCTCCAAGTGCGAAATTAGAATTAATTATAGCAATATCAACATCATCTAAAGCTCTTGGAAGTTGTGCGGCTTTAAGTTCTATAAATTTAAGTTTTTTTGGATTTTTGTTTATGTCCAATGGGGTTTTTAGAGTATTTTTGTTAAGCTCTATTAATTTTGCTTTCTCTAAAAGCTCTAAAGCTCTGCTTTCATTGGTCGCATCATTAGGTATAGCAACTCTAGCACCTTCTTTAAGATTTTCTAAATTTTTGATTTTTTTACTATAAACTCCTACTGGAGCTATAAGTACAGGCGTTGTTGCAATTAAATTTGAACCTTTTTTTAGGTTGTATTCTTCTAAAAAAGGTTTGTGTTGATATAAATTTGCATCAAGTTCTTTTTCCTCTAATGCACGATTGGGCAAAATATAGTCTGAAAATTCTACTATTTTAAGCTCATACCCTTTGTTTTTAAAATCATCTTTCATTAGTTCTAGTAAGCTACCAAAAGGATTTGGAGTGGCTCCTATAGTAATGTTTTGTGCAAATAGGCTAGATAAATTTAGAATGTAAGCGAGTATAATAATTTTAAATAAATTCATAAAAACTCCTTTGTATTTAAGAAAAAAGTCCCTAGGTAAGGGACAAAATTAAAAAGCAGGTAAAACAGATCCGTTGTATTTTTCTATGATAAATTGTTTGATTTTATCACTTTGTAGAGCTTGGATTAAGGCTTTGATTTTTGGATCGTTTTCATGTCCCACTCTTACAACAAGAATGTTTGCATACGGGCTTTCTTTATCTTCGATAAATACGCTATCTTTTGCAGGATT
The DNA here is from genome assembly GCF_045277125.1 of Campylobacter sp. CFSAN122748. Lineage (NCBI taxonomy): Bacteria > Pseudomonadati > Campylobacterota > Epsilonproteobacteria > Campylobacterales > Campylobacteraceae > Campylobacter > Campylobacter sp. CFSAN122748. The sequence continues at coordinate 756,568 of NZ_CP116953.1, forward strand.
TAGATTTGCAGAGAGAGCGTAGTTGGAATTAATTACAGCAAAATCAACATCATCCAAAGCTCTTGGAAGTTGTGCGGGCTTTAATTCTACAAATTTAATTTTTTTAGGATTGTCTATAATATCAAGAGGTGTTTTTAAAGCCTTATCTTTAAATTTTACCAAACCTTTTTTTGCAATAATATCTAAAGCTCTACTTTCATTGGTTGGATCATTTGGAATGGCGATTTTAATCCCTTCTTTAATATCATCTAGACTTTTGTATTTTTTGGAGTAAACAGCCATAGGTTCTATGTGTATGGCAGCTACTTTGATAAGTTTGGTGCCTTTGTTTTTATTAAATTCTTCCAAATAAGGAGTATGTTGGAAAAAATTTGCATCGGCTTCTCCGTTATCAACAGCTAGATTAGGTAAAACATAATCCGTAAATTCTTTGATTTCAAGTTTATAGCCTTGTTTTTCTAAATCAGGTTTTACTTGTTCTAGGATTTCAGCATGAGGGACGGGAGTTGCTGCAACTGTGATGGTTTCTAATGCATTTGCATTAAGACTTAATGTTAAAATACTTGCTATAAATAAAGATTTGATTTTCATTTTTTTCCTTTTTAGTCATTTTGTGCTTGCTTTAATCTTAATAAATTCACTCTGACTATCAGGAAGAAGTATATAAAAACTTGTTGATAGTCAGATTAACGCATCTGATACATCATTTTAATTCCTTTAGTTTTTTGTTTAAATTTTACTTAAAAAAACTTATATTTATCTTAAAAGGAGATATAATCTCCTTATTTTTTGAAACCTTTATAAAGCAAACTTCCTAAAAATAAGATAAAAACAATTACTTGCCAAAAGAAATTTTCATCATTGTTTATATTGATAACTATACTAACTCCAAGTAAAATCAATAGAGTGGCAATGATATATGTAGTTTTACTATTTTTAGCCCAAGTATAAAATAAATTACCTAGAATTTGAACTAACTGAACTAATATAAGTAAAATAACTACAGTTTGAATCATAACTTCTTTGTTAAATCTTTCATAACCATAGCGAATAGCGACATCTCCCAAACCTCCACCACCGACAGTTCCAGCAAGAGCAGAAAAACCAATGGTAAAGATCAAAGTTAGGGTAATTCCGCTAATTATAGCAGGAAGGGCCTCACTAAAGATAACCTTGAAGATAATTTGAATATTGCTAGCACCATAACTTTTTGCTGCTTCTATGATTCCTTTGTCTATTTCTTTAAAAGCGCTTTCAAGCATCTTTGCCAAATAAGGAGCTATTCCGATAGCTAAAGGAACTATGGCAGCATTTGTACCTATGCTTGTGCCTACTATGATTTTAGAAAGTGGTAAAAGAACAACTATAAGAATTAAAAATGGAAAGGCGCGTAATATATTGGTAATAAAATCTAAAATACTATAAGCGATTTTATTTTCTTTAATTCCATTTTTATCCCAAATAGCAAGTAAAATTCCAGGAATGATAGCCAATAAAAATCCAAATAGTACAGCCATTAAACTCATATAAATTGTTTCATTAAGCGCAGGTTTTAAAATGTTTTCATAATTTTCACTGAAACTTGTAATAGAACTTAAACTCACTTCTTTAATATCCTGCCAAGAAAATTCATTAAAAAATTGAGAAATTCTACTAAAAAAAGCACTGATGATAGAGATGTTTTCTTCATTCATGATGCCACCTCCCATAATACTCCACTTTTTTCTATGTAATCAAGAACCTTGTCTTTATCCTTTTCATTTATATTTATAACTAAATTTCCCAAGGCTTTTCCATTCAGTTTTTCTATTTTACCCCAAACTATGTTAAAGTCTATATTTAGAGTTCTTGCCATATGAGTGATGACGCTATTTTGGGCAACTTCTTTTGGAAAGTAAAGTTTGATATTAAGTCCGTGCTCAGGCAAGAAGTCGCTTTCTCCTAAAAATTCTTTCATTTTGGCATTAGGCCTTAAAAAAAGCTCATCAATTGCTCCACTTCCTATGATTTGTCCATGTTCAAGTAATAAAGCTTTTTGAGCTATGTCTTTTACCACATCCATTTCGTGAGTTACTAAAACAACAGTAATCCCAAATTCAGCATTGATTTTAGATATAAGCTCTAAAATATTTTTTGTAGTGTTTGGATCAAGAGCCGAAGTAGCTTCGTCACTAAGTAAAATTTTTGGGTTTAAAGCTAAGGCTCTAGCAATAGCAACGCGTTGTTTTTGCCCTCCGCTCAGTTCTCTTGGGTAGGATTTGTTTTTATGATCAAGCCCTACGATTTCAAGTAAGGAATTGACTTTTTGGGCAATTTCTTTTTCGCTCATGTATTCTTTATTAAAAAGCTTGGCATGAAATTTACACTGAGTATAGTGTGTTCTTAAAGGCATAGCAACATTTTCAAATACATTTTTGCGCTCCATTAGGGCAAAATTTTGAAAAATCATCCCTATATCTTTTCTAAGCATTCTTAACTCTTTTGATTTTTTTTGACTTAAATCTTTAATTTCTTGATCAAAGACTTTTAAACTTCCTTCTTGATAATTCTCAAGTCCATTAATACATCTTAAAAGAGTGGATTTTCCAGCTCCACTATGACCTACTATGGCGTAAATTTCACCCTTTTTAATCTCCAAAGAAACATCGTTTATCACGAGTTCCTTGCCATAATATTTTTTTAAATTTTTTATTTTTATCAAATTTTTAACCTCTTAGATTTTGAAGTTCAACTGATATTTTTTCAAGTTGAATTTTTAAATTTTCTAGAGCTTCTTTATTTTGCTCCACCACCTCTTTAGGTGCGTTAGCGATGAATTTTTCATTTGAAAGCATGGAGTTAAGCTTGAAACTTTCTTTTTCAAGCTTATTTTTTTGATTTTCAAGTCTTGTTAAAATACCACTTAAATCAACATTTTCAAGCGTAATAAAAATTTCTAAATTCTCGCTAACATCACATATTGCCTTTGGTAATTTTTCTTCACTAAATTCTATTTGCTCGCACTTTGCGAGCATTATGATAAAATTCATATAAGCTTTGATTTCATCTTTGATTTTTTTATCGTTAAATTTGATATAAGCTTTTTCTATTTTAGAATTTCCAAGATCGATTAAACTTTTAGCACGGCGGATACTAACTATGCTTTCTATGAGCAAAGAAAAGATTTTTTCTATATTTTTATCTTGTTCTTTAAATTTTGGATATTTGCTTATCATAATAGAAGGGCTTGTTTTAAGTTCTGTATCGCTTAGTTTGTGGTATAAATACTCGCTGATAAAAGGCATGAAAGGATTTAAAAGTTTTAAAGCTTCTTTGAAAATACTACCAAGTTCTTTAACGCTCGATTTTTCGGCTTTGCTAAGCTCTATACCCCAATCGCAAAAATCATCCCAAAAGAATTTATATAGAGTATTGGCTGCATCATTAAAGCGATAATTGTCTAAATTTTCTCTTACATCCTTAACACAAGTTTGAAATTTGGCATAAATATATTTTGCTAATTCTGAATGAAGTGTGATATTTTCCAAATCTTCAAATTTACTTTCATTTAAAAGCAGATAATTTGTAGCATTATAAATTTTATTTGTAAAATTTCTAACTTGTAAAAGTTTATCATTGCTAAGTTTAATATCGCGTCCTTGTATAGCAAGAAGTGCTAAAGTAAAGCGTAAAATATCAGCACTATATTCTTTAATGCTTTCATTTGGGTCGATAACATTTCCAAGGCTTTTACTCATTTTTCTACCTTGCTCATCTTTCACAAGAGCATGTAAATAAATATCTTTAAAAGGAAGTTGATGTAAGACATTGGTGCTTTGAAACATCATTCTAGCCACCCAGAAAAATAAAATATCAAAACCTGTAATGAGTAAAGAATTGGGATAAAAATCTTTTAAATCCTTTTCAGACCAAATTTTATCTTTACCCCAATTTTCATTTCCCCAGCCTAGAGTACTCATAGCCCAAAGTCCTGAAGAAAACCAAGTATCAAGCACATCTTCATCTTGTTTGAAATTTTGACTTTGACATTTTGGACAAGTTTTAGGCGTATGTTGGCTTGCCCATTCATGAGAGCATTCGCAATAATACACAGGAATTTGATGCCCCCACCAAAGTTGTCTTGAAATACACCAATCTCTTAAATCTTTCATCCAAGCATTAAAGCTATTTATCCAGTGATTTGGGTAAAATTTACTTTCTCCAAGCGCAACTTTTTCTATACTTTCTTGGGCGATTTCTTTTTTTACAAACCATTGTTTGGAGATATAAGGTTCAACTATATTGTTGCAACGATAACAATATCCTATTTGATTGTTATACTCTTCTATTTTTTCTATAAAACCAAGACTTTCAAGTTTGGCTACGATTTTTTCTCTTGCTTCTAAGCGTTCTAAACCTTGAAACTCTAAACAATGTTCGTTTAAAATTCCTTTTTCATCAAAAACACTTATAAAATCTAAATTATGTCTAAGTCCTACTTCATAATCGTTCATGTCATGAGCGGGAGTAACTTTTACAACTCCTGTTCCAAATTCTTTTTCTACATGTTCATCGGCTATGATTTTAATGGCTTTTTTGCTTATAGGCAAAATCACTTCTTTGTCCACAAATTTAGCATAGCGTTCATCATCAGGATGCACCATAACTGCAGTATCGCCAAAAAAAGTTTCAGGACGCGTTGTGGCTACTACTAAAAATTCATCGCTATCTTTTAAAAAGTATTTAATATGATAAAGTTTTCCTTTGTTTTCTTTGTATTCAACTTCTATATCACTTAAAGCACCGTCGTGAGTACACCAATTTATCATGTAGTTTCCACGTACAATAAGTCTTTTATCATAAAGTTCTACAAAGGCTTTTTTTACGGCATTAACCAAACCTTCATCCATAGTAAAACGCAAGCGACTCCATGCAGGAGTGATGCCTAGTGTTCTCATTTGGTCTAAAATTTTTCCACCGCTTTGCTCTTTCCACTCCCAGACTTTTTCTATAAATTCCTCTCTACCTAGTTCTTCTTTTTTAATGCCTTGAGCAAGGAGTTGTTTTTCTACAACATTTTGAGTGGCAATACCTGCGTGATCAAGCCCTGGTTGATAAAGAACCTTATAGCCATCCATTCTTTTATAACGCGTCATAATATCTTGTAGAGTAAAAGTTAAAGCATGTCCTATGTGTAAAACTCCAGTGACATTAGGAGGAGGCATCATAATGCAGAAATTTTTATCTTTTTCTTGTATGGTTTTATTGCCATCGATTTCAAAATATCCGCGTTCTTCGCAAATTTGATAATACTCTTTTTCTAAATTTTTATCATACATTATTTGCCTTTATTGTTTTAGCTTATTTAATAGAGCTAATTTCTATAATTTCACAAAACGGGAAGAAATATTGTGCTGTGTTAAGTCCAGTTTTCAAACTTTTGATATGTTTAGAAAAATCACTTCCTTTGCCATCTTTTTTAATTTGAAGTTTAAGTCTTTCTAAAATTTCTTCACGTGCTATATGTTCATTTAATTCTTTTGGATTGTTTAAATATGGGCTTAATCTATCTAAACTAATATATTTATAAGCTTTTTTCATATCTGAAAAGATAATTTCTTTGTTATAGATAGTTAATTTCATTTCCCCTTTTGGTAGCATTTTGACAAAAATACTTAGATAATAATCTTTTGCATTATCTTGTATAACGCTTAGCATATCTTTTAACAGATTGATTCTGTATTGGCTTAAAAATTTTCCATCTAAAATATAAACTTTCATATTTTCTGTGCTAAGTTCAGGTTCTAAACGACTGTTTTTTCCTATGCTTAGATACTCTCTAGCGGTATTTAGATATTTATTTTTGTTTGATTTGTTTGATTGAAGTTCTTTTTTTACAGCTCTTTCTCTTTCTAAGATCTTTTGTTGTTTGCTGATTTCTTTTTTAAGAGCTTCTATTTTGGCTTGTTTATTTTCTTGTTTTAATTTTTCTTTATCCGTATCTAAAATTTGCTTATTTTCATTTGTATTAATATTATTACTTGCATTGGTGTCATTATTTAAGCTTTGATTGTTTTCGCTTATTGATGTATTCAATGTATCGTTATTTAAGCTTTGATTTTCATCTAATAGGTTTGTTTCTTGCTTTTGGATGGTATTGTTATTAATATTTATATCTGATGAATTATTGTTGGTTTGGATCGAGGGTGAATAGGAATTATCGTAGTTATTGGTATACGATTTTTGTTCGGTGTAAGTGTTGGTATTTAAGGTGTAATTCTTTGGTTTTGAATATTCAAAAAGATAATAATATGTTCCACCTAATATTACAATAACAGCAATTAATATGCCAACAATAATAGAAAAAATTTTCAAATTCATTTGCTATCCCTTAAAAACAGAAAGTTAAATAATTTTAGCATTGTACTATAATCTAATATAAAGTAATTTTAAATTTTTATATTTTTAAGTAATTTTTTTTTATAATTTTAACTTTTATAAGGAAAATAATGCCACTTTCAAAATTAAATAATGAACAATATCTTGCTGCTACTGCTGATTTTGGACACAATCTTGTTATTGCAAGTGCAGGGACGGGAAAAACTTCTACTATTGTTGCAAGAATTTCTTATCTTTTAAGCAAGGGAGTGGCACCTCAAAAAATCATGCTTTTAACTTTCACAAATAAAGCCAGTAAAGAAATGATAGGGCGTTTAGGGAAATTTTTTGATAAAAATATTACCAGTAAAATACTTGCAGGAACTTTTCATAGTACGGCTTATACCTTACTTAGAAATGCGGATAAAAATATAGCCTTAAAGCAAGCAAGCGAGTTAAAAACTCTACTTAAAAGTGTCTATGAAAAAAGAACTTTTAGGCATTTAAGTGATATAAAACCTTATCAATCAAGTTATTTATATGATCTTTATTCTTTGTTTCAAAACAAAGCGCACAATCAAGATTTTTATACTTGGTTTTGCCAAAACTACGAAGATCAAAGTATTTATGCTGAAATTTATGAAGATATTTTAAAAGAATATGATAATGAAAAAAAGCGTTTTAATTATGTAGATTTTAATGACTTGCTTATCAATCTAAAAGATCTTTTAAAAGAAGAAAAATATGAATTTGATGAAATTTTAGTAGATGAATATCAAGACACAAATACTTTGCAAAGTTCCTTAATAGAGGCTTTTCATAGTAAAAGTTTGTTTTGCGTAGGGGATTATGATCAAAGTATTTATGCTTTTAATGGAGCGGATATTAATATCATAGGTGGGTTTAAAGATCGTTTTAAAGATGCAAAAATTTTTTCTTTAAATAAAAACTACCGTTCATCAAGAAGTATTTTAGCTTTGGCTAATAAAGTGATTTTAAATAACGAAAGATTATATCCAAAAGAACTTATTGTTACAAGAAATGATGAGTTTAAAGCCCCATCTTTGCTTACTTTTGAAGAATTATTTGATCAGTATCAAAATATAGCCAAAATGATACTTACAAGCGGAGTAAGTTTGGAAGAAATTGCCGTGATTTTTCGCAACAACTCAAGTTCTGATGGGGTTGAAGTAGCTTTAAGGGAGCAGGGCATTGCAAGTGTGAGAAAGGGAAGTGGAAGTTTTTTTGAAAGTTTAGAAGTTAAAGCTTTTAGCTCTATGCTTGCTCTTGTGGTAAATCCTAAGGATATTATGGCTTTTATTCATTTGGTTCAATATACCAAAGGTGTGGGTGGAGTTTTAGCAAAAGAAATTTTTGACGCACTTTTAAAATTAGGGCATGGAAATTTAATAAAAGGTTTTTTAGATCCTGATAAAAATGTAAATTTGCAAAATCATCAAAAAAGAAATTATCAACTTGGGCTTTTTGCGGATTTAGAAGAATTAGCCAGCGAAACTCGTTTTAAATTTGAGAGTGAATTTGATGCACATCCTATTTTAAAACTTTCAAAAATCAATGATTTATGTGCTAGAAATTTAGAAAAAATTTATCTTTTTTTAAAAAAAGCTATGGAAATAAAACATTCTTTGACTTTGGTAAATTTAATTTGTGAAAATTCTTTTTATAGAGAAATTTGTGAAGAACTTGCAATCAAAAGAGCAACAAATAAAGCAGGACAGGTGGATTTATTAAGAAAGAGTGAAAATTTAGAAAAAATAGAAACAAAATTCAATGTCTTAAAAGAGCTTACAAAAAATTATAGTGATATTTATAAGTATTATAATTTTCTAACTTTAGGTGCAAGCGAAATGAGTAGTGGCAAAGGAGTTAATTTGCTTAGTGTGCATGCAAGTAAGGGCTTGGAATTTGATCTTGTTTTTGTGATTGATCTTGCGCAAGGTCGCTTTCCTAATCAAAAGCTTATGGGAATGGGTGGAAGCTTAGAAGAAGAAAGAAGGCTTTTTTATGTTGCAGTAACTAGGGCAAAAAATATACTTTATTTAAGCTATGCTAAATATGATAAAAATAAAAAAACTTCTTTCGCCCCTTCTCGTTTTCTTATAGAAGCAGGGCTTTGCAAGGGAGAGTTAACTATAGATTGATAAAATTTCCTTTATATTATTATAAAGAAAGGTTTATTTTATGAAAAAAATATTAATTTTAAGTTTAGCAGCAGCAAGTTTTTTAAATGCTGAAATTTTAGTTTATGGTCCAGGTGGTCCCGCTCCTGTGCTAAAAGAGCTTGCTTTAAAATTTGAAGAAAAAACAAAAGAAAAGGTGATTGTAACCGCAGGTCCAACTCCAGCTTGGATAGACAAAGCAAAAGAAAATGCAGATTTGATTTTTTCAGGCAATACTTCAATGATGGATGATTTTGCTAAAAAAATTCCAAGTTTAAGTTTGGAAAATTTAAGCGTTTTAAATGTGCGTCCATCAGGTATTATCGTGCGTCCAAATAATCCAAAAAATATTAAAAATTTTGAAGACATTTTAAAAGATGACATAAATGTTATGGTGGTTGATGGCGCAGGACAAGTTGGACTTTATGAAGATATGGCTTTAAAAAGTGCAAAAAGAGAAAATTTGGTAAAATTACGTAAAAATATAAAAATTTATGCTAAAAATTCCAAAGCTGCTGTAGATGAGTGGAATAACAATCCAAATATTGATGCTTTAATCATTTGGTCTCATTGGGCAAAGGCTTTAGGCGATGATAAAGCTTTATTTATCAAAGATAAAAATGCAGTGATTTATCGTGCAGCTGAAATTGCTCCTACAAAAAAAGGTTTAGAAAATAAAAAAGCTTTAGAATTTGTAGATTTTATTAAGAGTAAGGAAGCTCAAAAAGTGTGGAAAAAATATACTTGGAAAGAAGTAAAATAATTTTGAGTGAAATTAAAAAATAATTAATATTTATAGGATATAATCACTCCTAAAACATTAATTGCAATAATGTTTAAAATATCAAAAAAGGAAATTAAATGAGTACAGTAAATTTTAAAGGAAATCCTGTAAAACTTAAAGGAAATTCAGTAGAAGTTGGAGCAGATGCTCCTAAGGTAAATCTTAAAGCTAAAGATTTAAGCGTGATTGAAATCGGTGCAGCGGGTAAAACTCAAATCATTTTAAGTGTTCCAAGCTTAGATACACCAGTTTGTGCTACAGAGGCTAGAGAATTTAATAAAAAAGTAGCCAGTTACAATGGTGCTGAAGTGATTGTAGTAAGTATGGACTTACCTTTTGCTATGGGAAGATTTTGCAGTACAGAAGGTATTGAAAATTTAAGTGTTGCAAGTGATTTTGTGGCAAAAGAATTTGGTGAAAAATATGGTGTTTTGATAAATGAAGGTGCTTTAGAAGGGCTTTTAGCTCGTGCCGTATTTGTGATTAAAGAGGGTAAAGTGGCATATAAAGAACTTGTAAATGAAATCACAGAAATGCCAGATATTGCAAAACTTGATGCATTTTTTGGTGGTTCTAGCTGCTGCGGTGGTTGTGGTTGCCATTAATTTTGATTAAGCCCATTCTTAGGGCTTAATTTTTATATCTTCATTTTTTTATTATTTTAAGTTGATTATATTTTAATTGTTAAGTTGATTATTTTTAATATTTATTTTGTGTAAGAATAATATAAAAAGGACAATAAAACTCCTATAAAATAGAGCTTTAAAATTATTATTTTTATTAAAATTTCAAGAGATTTTTATACTTCATTTTTTATAATAAGATGATTTTTTTATTTTGGAGGAATAAGGATGAATAGAAGGGATTTTATTAAAAATACCGCTATTGCAAGTGCTGCTAGTGTTGCAGGGCTTAGTGTTCCAAGCTCTATGCTTGGCGCGCAAGAAGAAGATTGGAAATGGGATAAAGCTGTTTGTAGATTTTGTGGAACTGGCTGTGGAATTATGATAGCTAGAAAAGATGGCAAAATCGTAGCAACAAAAGGTGATCCTGCAGCACCCGTAAATCGCGGACTTAATTGTATCAAAGGTTATTTTAATGCTAAGATCATGTATGGTGAAGATCGTCTTGTTATGCCTTTGCTTCGCATGAATGAAAAAGGCGAATTTGATAAAAAAGGCAAATTTCAACAAGTTTCTTGGCAAAGAGCCTTTGATGAAATGGAAAAACAATTTAAAAAAGCCTACAATGAACTCGGCGTTACAGGTATAGGGATTTTTGGTAGTGGGCAATACACTATCCAAGAAGGTTATGCTGCTTTAAAGCTTGCAAAAGCGGGTTTTAGAACAAATAATATCGATCCAAATGCAAGACATTGTATGGCCTCTGCAGTGGTTGGTTTTATGCAAACTTTTGGTGTAGATGAGCCATCAGGCTGTTATGATGATATAGAGCTTACAGATACTATTATCACTTGGGGAGCTAATATGGCTGAAATGCACCCAATCCTTTGGTCAAGAGTAAGTGATAGAAAACTAAGCAATCTTGATAAGGTTAAAGTTGTTAATCTAAGCACTTTTTCTAACCGTACTTCAAATATTGCTGATATTGAAATTATTTTTAAACCAAATACAGATTTGGCTATTTGGAACTACATAGCAAGAGAGATTGTTTATAATCATCCAGAGGCTATGGATATGAAATTTATCAAAGATCACTGCGTATTTGCAACTGGTTATGCTGATATTGGTTATGGTATGAGAAATAATCCAAATCATCCAAAATTTAAAGAAAGTGAAAAAGATACGGTTGAAAAAGAAAATGTAATCACTTTAGACGATGAAGAGGCTACTTCTTTATCTTATCTTGGCGTTAAAGCGGGTGATAAATTTGAAATGAAACATCAAGGTGTGGCTGATAAAAACTGGGAAATTTCTTTTGACGAATTTAAAAAAGGTTTAGCCCCTTATACTTTAGAATACACTGCAAGAGTAGCCAAAGGTGATGATAATGAGTCTTTGGAAGATTTTAAGAAAAAACTTCAAGAATTAGCTAATCTTTACATAGAGAAAAATCGCAAAGTCGTAAGTTTTTGGACTATGGGCTTTAATCAACACACAAGAGGTTCTTGGGTAAATGAACAAGCTTATATGGTACATTTTTTGCTAGGAAAGCAAGCTAAACCAGGTAGTGGAGCCTTTTCTTTAACAGGACAGCCAAGTGCCTGTGGAACAGCTAGGGAAGTAGGAACTTTCTCACATCGTTTGCCTGCAGATATGGTTGTAGCCAATCCAAAACACAGAGAAATTTCTGAAAAAATTTGGAAAGTTCCTGCAAAGACTATCAACCCAAAACCAGGTTCTCCTTATCTTAATATCATGAGAGATTTAGAAGATGGAAAAATTAAATTTGCATGGGTGCAAGTGAATAATCCATGGCAAAACACTGCAAATGCAAATCACTGGATCGCAGCAGCAAGAGAAATGGATAATTTTATTGTTGTAAGTGATTGTTATCCTGGAATTTCAGCAAAAGTAGCTGATCTTATTTTGCCAAGTGCTATGATTTATGAAAAATGGGGTGCTTATGGTAATGCTGAAAGAAGAACTCAACATTGGAAACAGCAAGTTTTACCTGTAGGTGCTGCCATGAGTGATACTTGGCAAATTTTAGAATTTGCAAAACGCTTTAAGCTTAAAGAAGTTTGGAAAGAGCAAAAAGTGGATAATAAGCTTACCTTGCCAAGTGTTTTAGAAGAGGCAAAAGCTATGGGTTATAGCGAAGATGATACACTTTTTGATGTACTATTTGCCAATAAAGAAGCAAAAAGCTTTAATCCAAACGATGCTATCGCAAAAGGCTTTGATAATACCGATGTTAAAGGTGATGAGAGAAAAATTCAAGGCAGTGATGGAAAAGAATTTACAGGCTATGGCTTTTTCGTTCAAAAATATCTTTGGGAAGAATATCGTAAATTTGGCTTAGGGCACGGACATGATTTAGCGGATTTTGATACCTATCATAAAGTAAGAGGTTTAAGATGGCCTGTGGTTAATGGCAAGGAAACACAGTGGAGATTTAATACTAAATTTGATTATTATGCTAAAAAAGCGGCTCCAAATTCAGATTTTGCTTTTTATGGTGATTTTAACAAAATGCTTACAAATGGGGATTTAATAGCTCCTAAAGATGAAAAAGAGCACAGTATTAAAAATAAGGCTAAAATTTTCTTTAGGCCATTTATGAAAGCACCTGAAAGACCAAGTAAAGAGTATCCATTCTGGCTTGCAACAGGAAGGGTTTTAGAGCATTGGCATAGTGGAACTATGACTATGCGTGTGCCTGAGCTTTATCGCGCTGTGCCTGAAGCACTTTGCTATATGAGTGAGAAAGATGGAGAGAAATTAGGCTTAAATCAAGGTGATTTGGTTTGGGTGGAATCTCGTCGCGGTAAAGTAAAAGCAAGAGTAGATATGCGCGGAAGAAACAAACCGCCTGTAGGACTTGTGTATGTGCCGTGGTTTGATGAGAATGTATATATCAATAAAGTTACTTTGGATGCGACTTGTCCACTTTCAAAACAAACTGACTTTAAAAAATGCGCTGTAAAAATTTATAAGGCTTAATTTAGGGTTTTGATTAAATGAAAGGTAGAAGAGAATTTTTTGTTAGTGCTTTTAAGGCTGCATGTTTATGTACAGGAGGTGGATTTTTGGCTAATTTGGCTTTAAAAGCCGATGATAATTATACCTTGCGTCCTCCTGGAGCTGAAGATGAAGCTAGATTTTTAAGCAAATGTATTCGTTGTGGGCTTTGTGTAAAAGCCTGTCCTTATGATACTTTAAAGCTTGCTAGCTTGTTAGATAGTCCAAAAAATGGCACGCCTTTTTTTAAGGCAAGAGAAATTCCTTGCTATCTTTGTAAGGATATTCCTTGCATTAGAGAATGTCCAACTGATGCTTTAGATAAAAAGCATTTAGAGCAGGGTATAGAATCTTTGAAAATGGGTATTGCTATTGTTGATAGTGCTTCTTGTGTGGCACACTGGGGAATTCAATGCGATGCTTGTTATAGAGCTTGTCCTTTGATAGATAGGGCTTTAAAACTTGAGCTTAAACGCAATGAACGCACCGCCAAGCACGCTTTTTTACTACCTAGTGTGGATCATGAAGTGTGTGTAGGTTGTGGGCTTTGTGAACTTGCTTGTATTACTGAAAAACCGGCCATTCGTGTTTTGCCAAGGGAGTATGTATTGGGAAAAGCAGGATCTCATTATGTAAAAGGTTGGGATGAAAAAGATGAAGGTCGTATAAAAAATGCAGATACTTCAAAACATTTTGATGCTAAAAAAGCAACCAATTATTTAAATGATGGAGAATTGTGATGAAGTATTTAATTGCTAGACGCATCGTTCAGCTTGGAATTTTAGCGCTTTTTAGTTTTAAAGCTACAGATTTTATCTTGCAGGGAAATTTAAGTTCTTCTAGACTTTTTAATACCATACCTTTAAGCGATCCTTTTGCGGTTTTGCAAATCATTCTAGCAAGCTGGAGTATAGATTTAGTGGCTTTAATAGGAGCTTTGATTATATTTTTTATCTATGGTTTGCTTTTAGGAAGGGTTTTTTGCTCTTGGGTTTGTCCTGTTAATTTAATCACAGATTTTGCTGCTTTTGTGCGAAATAAATTAACCCTTAATAATAAATTTTTAATTTTGCCTAAAAATTTACGCTATTTTGTATTGGTCTTGGTTTTAGTCCTTTCTTTTGTATTTTCATTGCCTGTGTTTGAAAGTTTTTCTTATATAGGAATGATACATAGAGGGATTATTTTTGCTACAAGTTCTTGGATTTTTGTAGCCTTTATACTTTTTTGTATCGATACTTTTTTAAGTCCTAGGGCAATTTGTTCACATTTTTGTCCACTAGGAGCTTTTTATGCTTTTATTTCTCGTTTTGCTTTGCTTAAAATAAAGCATGATAGTGATAAATGCACTAAATGTTATGAATGTATCCGTATTTGTCCTGAAAAACAGGTTTTGTGGATGGTTGGAAAAGAAAGTACTAGCGTGAAATCAGGAGAGTGTATAAGGTGTGCAAGATGTATAGAAGTTTGTAATGATGATGCTTTGAATTTTAATATTTTTGATTTAAGGAATAAATAATGAAGAAGAAATTGGTTTTATTAGGAAGTGCTGCAGTGGTATTTTTTGCCGCTTGTGCAATGAATAGTGGGGTAAGTTCGGAACAAATTGGACTTAGAAAAGCAAGTTTAGAAAATGAAAATAAAGTAAATTTAGTGGAAGCAAATTTCACAACTTTACAACCTGGGGAATCTACTCGTTTTGAGCGTTCTTATGAAAATGCACCACCATTAATTCCGCATGCTATTGAAGATTTGTTACCTATAACTAAAGATAACAATATGTGCTTAAGCTGCCATGATAAGGCTATAGCAGCAGATGCTGGTGCAACTCCACTTCCTGCTAGTCATTATTATGATTTTAGACACAATAAAACCACAGGAGATGTGATTAGCGATAGTCGTTTTAATTGCACTCAGTGTCATGTTCCACAAAGCGATGCAAAACCTTTAGTGGGAAATAACTTTAAACCTGAATTTAAAAATGAACAATTAAAAAGTCGTTCAAATTTAATTGATGTGATTAATGAGGGTGTAAAGTAAATAAATGAAAAAATTTCTTTTTATTTTGAGTCTTTTTTGTGTTTTGTCTTATGCTTATGAGCTGAAATTAAATGCTAATATAACAGCTTTAAAGCTTGATAAGCAAAACTTATATATAGGCACTGATAAAGGTGAAATTTTACAATATAACATTAAAGATAAAAGTTTAAAAGAACTTTTATCTTTACCAAAGATTAAAAATTATTATGGTTATGATTTTGCTAAGATTTATAACATTGATGTTTTTAAACATACACTTTTAATACTTAGCGAGGGTGATTTTGGTGCTAAAAATTTAAGTTTTTATAAGGAAAATTTACAAATCAAAAAGCTCGAAGAAAATAGCATAATAAAAGCATTTTTTATCAATGAAAACACTTATCTTTTGATTTCTATTGGTTCTGAAATAGAATTGATTGATAAAAGTTTAAAAAATATAAAAAAATTTAATTTTTCCCATTCTAGTCTTAATGATGCAGTTTTAAATGAAGATAAGAGTAGACTAGTTGCAGGTTTTGAGAGTGGCGAAGTAGAACTTTTTGATTTGAAAAATTGGAAGATGTTAAAAAACTATGATAAAATGCATAAAGATAATATCTATCAAGTAGATTTTAAAAATAATGTTATTTTAAGTTGTGGAACGGATAGGCGTATAGGAGTTGTAAAAAATGAAGAGCAAAATTTTTTGCAAAAAGATTTTTTGATATATACTTGTGCTTTAAGTCCTAGTGGAGAATTCGCTGTTTATAGCGATAATGAAGCTGGAGTTAGTGAAGTTTTTAGCACAAGTGATTTTAAGCCTGTTAAAACTTTTAATAATGAAAATTTGATGAGTGAGTTTATTATTTTTTTAAACAATAAAGATTTTATCGTTTCAGGCTTTGGTGATAGTATAATGTTTAGGAGTATTGATGAATAATCTTTCTAGTGTTTTGATTTTAGCAAAAGAAGAATATATAAATGATTTAAAAAAGGCTATATCTGAAATTCCTTTTTGTTCTGTAGAACTTTGTGAAAATGAAAAGATTATAGTTGTGATTGAAAGTGAAAATTTAGAAGATGAGTTAAACTCTTATAAAATGCTTGAGAAATTGCCAAATATTATCAGTATTAATATGGTTTTTTCTTATCAAGATTTAAATGATGATATCCAAAAAGCAATCAATAGCGGCGCAATAGAAACGATAGAAAAAAATGAAAATGCTGAGAATGTTCGCTACTATGGTAGTGTATTTAATCAATTTTCTTAAAGTGTAAAGATGGTATTTTTAATCCCATTGCTTATTATAATTGGTGTTATTTTTGGAATTGATTATGTGTATTTTAAAAATCAAGATTTAAAAGCGCAAGTTAAAAAAGAACAAAAAGAATTAAATTCTAGTTTAGAGAAAGAAAAAAAAGAATATATAGAAAAACTGTTTAAAACAAAATAGACATTAAAAAACATCTTATTTTCTTAAAGATAAATTAAAAAGCTTTTTGCTAGAATTAAAGAAAAATTTTAGGAAACAGTGATGAAAAATACAGTCACTGAAGCTTCTATCTATGAGGCTCAAGGGTTAAAAGACGAAGCTTTAGAAATTTATAAAAATATCTTAAAAGAAGATCCGGATAATCAAAACGCTATCGATGCGGTTCGTCGTCTTAGTGGTTTTAGATCCAAGCATAAAGACTTAAACACTCAAATGTTGGATTTTTTTATTAATATGAAAAGCGATGAAGAAATTAATGAATTTAAAAGGTGGTTGATAAAAATATGAATTTGGAAGATTTAGCTAAAAAAACCATTAGCGAAGTTAGCTCTATCATGGAAGAGCAAAGAAGACAAAATGAAATTTTAAAAGAACAAGAATTAAATAGAAAAACTGAAATAAAAGATGAATTACCACCTATGGAGTTTGTATGCGAAGAGCTTGATACTCCGCAAGACTTAGAAGATAAAATTTCTATGGCAAAATTTGAAGAAGAGCAAAAAATACAAAATAATATTGAAATTTCTACTCAGGAAAATAAAGAGTTTAAAAAAGAAGAGCCTTTTTTACAAAGTGAAATTTTAAATCCTAGTGTTATGACAGAGGTTCAAACGCTTAATGAGGATATTTTTTTAAAACATCTTAGAGAGAGAATTTTAGTTCTTTTTGAAGGTTTAAATAGCATAAAAAAAGATGATCTTGAAAATAGGTTAAACTTGACCATAAATTTTTTAGAGTTTTTACTTGCAAATATCGAAGATAAGCTTAAAAAATAATCCCGATTTACAGTTTATTGCTGAGTTTTTAAAGCCTTATACCAAACGAGCGTATTTGGTTGGAGGTAGCGTTAGGGATTTGTTTTTAGGCTTAAAAATTTGTGACTATGATATAGAGCTTTATGATATAAAACCTAAAGATTTTGAAAAGATTATGCAAAAATTGGGCGCACAAGGCTTTGGAAAAAGTTTTTTTGTGTATAAGTTTAAAAATTATGATTTAGCTCTTGCTAGAACCGAAAATAAAATAAGCTATGGACATAAAGGTTTTGAAGTTCAAATTTGTAATGATGAAAAACTTGGCGCCAAAAGACGCGATTTTACCATAAATTCTATGATGATTAATCTTTTTAACGATGAGTTTTTAGATTTTTATGGAGGATTAAAAGATCTAGGAGCAGGCTTTTTAAGGCATATTGATAAACAAAGCTTTCAAGAGGATAGTTTAAGAGTATTAAGAGCAGTAGTATTTGCTTCAAGGTTTAACTTTAAGATAACTAGCGAAAGCTTGAAATTGATGCAAAGTATGGATATAACTGATCTTAGCAAAGATAGGATCAATGCGGAGCTTTATAAATTCTTTAAAAGTCCTAGACTTGATGTCGGCTATAGATATTTGCAAGAACTTGACTTAGAAAAACAGATTTTCGGCTTTGAGAGTATTTTTAAGAGTTTGGAATTTCAAAATTTGCTCAGACAAAGTAGAGAATTTGTAAAAAGCGATGCTTTATTCTTGTATTTGTATTTGAATTTTTTTAATTTAGAAAAAGATATATTTTTTAAAAGAACCAAACTTCAAAAAGAATACCTAAAATACGCAAATCAAGCTTTTTATCTTGATGATATAAGTGATTTTGAGCTAGCAAAAATTGCTTTTGAAATGCCTTTGAAGGAATGGCTTGGACTTTGGAGTAAAAAGCGTATTGAGCAAGCTAAAAGATTAGGGCTTTATGAGAATAAGTTTGAAAGTAAAATTTTAGCAAAAGATTTCATAAATGCTGGATTTTGTGGTAAAATTCTTGGCCTAAAGCTTCAAGAAGCAAGAGAGAATGAATTAAAAGAATATATAAAAGGTTTAGCTAAATGATTTCTGTATTAAAAATTTGCACCAAAGATCAAAAAGGTTTAATCTATAGAATTTCTGATGTTATTTTTAAATATCATATCAATATAGTAAAAAACGATGAATTTGTAGGCGAAGGAATGTTTTTTTTTCGTGCTCTTTTAGAAGGTGAGTTTGATAAAGAAGCTTTTATAGGAACGCTTGAGGCTATGCTTGGACAAGAAGCCTTGATAGAGCTTTGCGAGAAGAGAAAAAAAGATATTGTTGTTTTTGCTACTAAAGAAAGTCATTGTTTGGGAGATTTGCTAATAAAGCATTATAGTAACGAACTTGAAGCAAATATCAAAGCTGTGATTTCAAATCACAACTCTTTAAAGGATTTAGTTGAGAAATTTGAAATTCCTTATCATTTTATCAGCGCTGAAAATTTAGATCGTAAAGAGCAAGAAAATCAGATTTTAAAATGTCTTGAACAATATAAATTTGATTATTTGGTTTTAGCAAAATATATGCGAATTTTATCTCCTGATTTTGTTAGGCATTTTGAAGGCAAGATTATAAATATTCACCATTCTTTTTTACCTGCATTTATAGGAGCAAATCCTTATAAACAAGCCTTTGAAAGAGGGGTTAAAATAATTGGAGCTACGGCACATTTTGTAAATAATAATCTTGATGAAGGTCCTATTATCACTCAAGCTGTTTCGCCTGTAAACCATGAATTTACTTGGCAAGATATGCAGCAAGCAGGTAGAAATATAGAAAAAGATGTTCTTTCAAAAGCACTTGATTTGGCTTTTGAAGATAGAATTTTTATATATAATAATAAAACTATAATATTTTAATGTGATAATTTTATTATAGTTTTATTTAAAGCATTAAAAAAATAATCAATATCCTCTTTTTCATGCGTATAATGCAAGCTTATTCTTAACCAACCTGGTTTTGTTTTAAGTTTTTGATTATCTTTTAAGCCTAGCAAATCATGACCATAAGGCCCAGCACAAGCACATCCAGCGCGTGTTTCTATGTGGTATTTTTTACTAAGTTCGTAAGCGATATCAAAAGGAGAAATTCCTTTGATATTGAAAGCAAAAATAGGCAATCGGGTTTTTAAATTCTTTGCGTATAAAATTAAATTAGGTATAGTTTTTAGTTTTTCAAAAAAATAATCTTTTAGAATTTCTTCTTTTTTTTCTATATTTTTAATCCCTATAGAATCTTTGATTTTAAAAGCTAAGCTAGCGCGAATGAGTTGTAAAATTCCAGGTGTTCCTCCTTCTTCTAAAGCTTCTTCATTGCAAAGGTAGCATTGTGAAGTGCGAGAAACATAGCCCACAGTTCCACCTGCTGCAAAGCTAGGCTTGTTTCCACAAAGATCTTTTTTGATAGCTAAAAGTCCAGAACCGCCAATACCACCGATTAATTTATGAGAACTTATAAACAACGCATCATAGTATTGACAAGATATGTTTTTATAGGGAATGAAACTAGATGCATCAAAAGCAACTATCCCTTTAAATTTACGAACCATTTCAGAAATGCGTTTGTAATCACTTAATATCCCAGTAACATTTGAAGCTAAAGAAAAGCTAGCGATTATTTTTCTTTTTTTGTTTTTTTGTAAAGTTTTTTCTAGAAAATCAAAATCAATTTCCCCATTTTTATCCAAGGGAATTCTAATACATTCGCACAAGCCTTCTCGAAATGAAAGTTCATTAGAATGATGCTCATAAGGCCCTACGATAACTAAAGGTAAGGTATTTTTATCAATTTGCGTAAAATATCTTTCTTTTACAAGAGGGGGAATGTAAATGCCGATCAATTCTTGAAATTTTTTAATAGCACTGCTTGATCCTGTTCCGCAAGCTATAAGGGCAAAATTTTCATCTAATGATAAACTTTTTTTTATATCTTTTCTTGCTTGTTCGTAAGTTTGTTGAGTTTTAAAAGAATTCAAAGAGCTATCAGAATGTGTGTTTGCATAGGTTGGGAGAATTTTTGAAATTTCTTTTTCTACACATTTTAGAGCTAAAGCACTTGCTGTGAAGTCAAAATGCAAAATACCTTTTTTTAAGATCAATTCTTTTTTTAAATCTGAAATTTGCAAATACAATCCTTATAAAAATTTGCTAAAATTATACTATAAAAATGCTTTATAAAAGGAAAAATATAAAATTTAAGAACTTTGTAGATTTGCATAAGAATTTGTCTTTAAGCAAGCTTTTTGATTTTTATAGTGTGTTTGAAGGTTTTGAAAAATTAAACATTTTAAATTTTGAAGACGATGTATTTACAAATATAGAGCGAATTTTGCTTGATGATTATCTAAAAATTAAAAGTTATTTCGCCTTGGATGAAACAAGTTCTTACGCTCTTACTTTACTAGCTAAAAACAATCGCAAGCGTTTTTCTATCAATAGAAAAATTCAACATTTTAAAGCTTTATCTACACTTAAATATCTTTTAGAAACAGGTATAATAAAACTTGAGTATAGTAAGGAAGCTAAAAAAATAAAAGATAAAAGACAAAAAATCAAAAAAGAACTAAGATCTTATGTTGTCCAAGATAAGATTATATTTAGCAACCATTTTACTCGTTTCTTTTTTTATTTTTTAAAGCCCAATGAAAAGCTTATTTTGCAAAATCGTTATAAAGAAGTTTTAGAATGCATTAAGGAAAAATTTGAGCTTTATCAAAGTTTTTGTTTTGAACAACTTTCTAGAGAATTGCTTGAGAAAAAATTCAATATCAACGGAGTGCAAAGCTACTGGGATAAGAATTTAGAACTTGATCTTTATTATCAAAATGAAAATTTGTGTTTTGTCGGAGAAGTTAAATTTAAAAATAAAAAAATTTGTAAAAATATTTTAAATCTTTTAAAATCAAAAGTAAAGTCTTTAAATTTGACTCCAAATTATTACATTATAATCTCAAAAAATGGTTTTAGCAAGGAATTTGATAAAATATGCGAACAGAATTTGCTTTTACTTGATTTGAATGATTTTAAGATTTTATTAGAGGAATGATAAATGAATGAAAGTATTTTAAAAAGTTTAGACTCAAATGAAAAAGAAACCCTACAAAAAGGCTTAGAAAGTCTTATAGAACAAACTTATGTAATAGAAAATGAATACAAAACTTTAAATGAAAACTATAATTCCTTACGCGCAATGGTTGATGAGATTATAGAGGTATTGCCTAGTGCGCTTTGGATTTTAGATAAAGAAAAAAATATTATTTTACAAAATCAAGAAGCCTTGAAAAATCCAAAATTACTTAGTATCATTAGTCTTGATAAAATTCGCGATGAGCTTGAATTTGAAGGTAGGTTTTATGCGGTAAAAATCATAGCACATAATGAAAAAACTATAGTTTCAGCTACAGATATTAGCGATGAAAAACGCAATGAAAGGCTTGCAAGCATGGGTAGTGTAGCGGCTCATTTGGCACATGAGATAAGAAATCCTATTGGATCTATATCTTTGCTTGCTTCAACCCTTTTTGCTCGTAGTGAGCTTAAAAATAAGCATATAGTTCTTGAAATCCAAAAGGCTATTGCTAGAGTAGAGCGTATCGTAAATTCAACTTTACTTTTTACTAAGGGTGTGCACATCAATGCTTTAAATTTTAATCTTTTAGAGTTAAAAGAAGAGTGTGAAAGTGCCATTAACTCTTATAATTTCACTTCTCAAATAGACTTTGAAATATCTTTTTTGGATAAGCAGATTTGTGCTGATAAAGCTCTTCTTGGTTTGGTTTTGCAAAATTTGATTTATAATGCTATTGATGCGATAGAAGAAAGCGAATGTGAAAAGCCTATGATTAAAATTTTAGCAAGTTGTGATAATGAAAAAATATGCATCAGAGTGTATGATAATGGTTGTGAAATAAAAGATGAGAAATTGGTTTTTGAAGCTTTTAAAACAACAAAACTTAAAGGCAATGGGCTTGGCTTGTCTCTTTCTAAAGAAATCATAAACGCTCATAAAGGAGAGTTAAGTTTTCAAAGCGATCCTAAGAATTTTTATTTTACCTTGCCTTTGATGTGATAAATATTTTCTTTTCACCCCAAAACGGAACAGATTTTGCTTATATTATTTTAATATATTTAGATTGAAGGCAAAAAAATCTAAATCAAGGAATTAATATGAGTATCTTTAGCATTAATGATAACTCAAATTATAATTCTATACTTTCACAAGTAAAAGCTAATAAAGAAAGTAAAGAAAATTCTAAAATAAGTTTTGCTAATGCTTTTTTAAAACAAAATGCTAGTAAGTTAAGCGATATAGAAAGTAAAAATTCACAAACTCTAGCAAGAAGTGAAGTATTAAATTCTACTAATACAACAAATACTAGCAATAACACTAATCTTAGCATTAATAATACCACTCAAACAGCTTCCCCTAATTATAATATATCAAGTGAATTTAAAAACTCTATTTATACTCTAAAATACAAACAAGCAGATATAAGCACTTCTACCAATACAGCCTATGGTTATAGTGTAGATAAAGATGGCTATATGGGAAGTGATTTTAACAAAGCTGCGGGACTTCCTGAAGATTTTAAGATACATAAATCTACTTTGGATGAGATATATAACTTTAATGAAGCACAATATCAAGATATAAAAGAACAGCTAGGAATTTCTCGCTATTTTACCAATATCGATATGGCTGATACCATAAAACAATACTATAATCAATTTAATCAAATTGTTAATCATACTTTTAATGATACCAATAAAACAAGTTTCACTGAAGCAGATATAAATTCTATGCCCAAGGGTTATATTTCTGTTGGCTATAAAGGTTTAGATTTTTCAGATCAATCCAATCCTTATAATGCATTAGGACTAGTTAATCATTCTAACACAAAAGTAACTAATGTTTTTAAAACAGATGATGAATTTCATGAAGCTCAAGCAATACAAATGGGAATGATGGGTATTGATTTTTATTCGCAAAAATTAAATATATCAACTCAAAGTTTATCACAAGGAGCTTTAATGGAAGGTGGATTTAATCCTGATATGTCAGTTTATCCACAAAATGAAGATGGAAGTTATTCTAAAGAAGCTTTGTTTATGAGCTTTTTAAAATCAGAAGGTGGTTATATGGTTGCAGGAAAAAATACAACTATTGCACCGCAAGCAATGAATTATAATCTTAATGTTGCCAAACAAAGTATTCCAAAATACTCTAATGTAGATTTCGATGACATCATGACAGGCAAAGTAGATTTTGCAAGTTTATTAAAAGGTTATGCACAAGATGGCTGGCTTGATGCAGATATATATGCAATGGATAAAGGAGTTGCTTGGCAAAATGCAAGCATAGGTTATGGTGGAGCTTGGTTTGATAATCAGTTTAATCAAGCAAAAGCTAATGGTTGGAAAGCAAGTAACCAAAGTATAGACTCTTATGTTAATTCTATAATGGATAGATTAAATAATCTTATAGGGCAGACTAGGGTTTAGGAAGTATTTGCACGAAGTCAAATTGAAAATGATGACATTTGCAAATACTTATGCAAATCACATAAAGCTAGGTGCATCGTTTGAAAAGAGTATCAAATCTCCGTGTTTTGTTTCTTTAGCTAGAGTTTGAACTAGCTGACTCTTTTCTTTAAGTATAATGGTTTTTATTTTTAACTCTTTTTTGAAAATTTCAGCATTGATTTGTGCACTAATGATAGCAAGATCAAAACACTCATTGATGATTTTAGCAAGTTTTATATTTTCTTCTTCGCTTACTTCTACTATACCAGGACTTACTAAAACTTTGCGTCCTTTATAGCTTTTACAAAGTTTATAGCTTGTGCTCATACCTTTAAAATTTCCATTAAAACCATCATCTATGATAAATTTAGGCTCTCTTGAAAGCACTTGCAAGCGATGTTCTACGGAATTTATATTTAAAACTTGCTTTTGAATTTTTTCTAGTTTTATGCCAAGATAATGAGCACAAAGTATACAAACACAAAGATTTTGCGCATTAAAATCCCCTAAAATTTGACTTTTAAAATCATAGGATTTATTTTCTATATCGACTTTAAATTCTAAACCTTCAAGACTTGAATGAATAAGACTTAATTTCTCATCATAAAGGCTGATGAGTTTATCTTCTTCTTTTTGGGTGCTAGAGTGTAAAAAAGCCTTTTCTAGTCTTTTGGAATTTAAGGCTTCAAGTTTGGTTGAGCGGATATTTTCAACACTTTTAAAATACTCTAAATGTGCATTGCCTATCTCTCCTACTATGCTGATGTGAGGTTGTAAAAAACGAGTGATTTCATCAATATCGCCTTTAAGTCTAGCACCTGCTTCAGCTATGTAAATTTGAGTATCTTGGCTTAAATTGGTGTTGATATCAGCAACTATGCCTAGCAAGGTATTGACAGAGCGTGGTGTTTTGTAGCTTTTAAAGTCATCTTTTAAAAGTTCGTATAAAAAATTTTTAATACTTGTTTTTCCAAAACTTGCGGTAATGAGTATGATTTTTAAATTTTCATTGGCTCTTAGTTTGGCTTTGGCTTGTTTTTTATAATATAAATTTGTAAAAAACTCATAAATTTTAAGACTAAATAAAGCAAAAGGAAGGCTAAAAAGATTAAAAAGAAAAGAAAAACGCAAAGCAAGGATAGCAAAAATAGCATTATAAACAAAAACAAAAACAAAAAACCATTTAACCTTACTTGTAAAAACAAGCTTTTTATCTATACCTTTGTTCCAAAAATACAAAATCGGAGTATGGATCAATGCAAAATATGCCAAAGAGTATAAAGGAAAAGCTAAGAATAAAAAATAAGGAATAAATAAAAAATACAAATGCCACAAAGGTTTATGATAATGAAAAAACACGCGTTTAAATTTATAAGAATACCATTGTAAAGCACTCATAAGATAAAAAGCTATACAAAAATTAAAAAATAAAGAATTAATAAAATAAAGAGTATTGACAAGCATTTAAATTTCCTTAATTTTTTGAGCTATGAAAGCAGAATGTTTTAAAAAGAAAAAATGATTTCCCTCTAAAGGATAAAAAGTGCTATTTTTTAAAAATTGATGCATTTTTTCACCACAATACAAAGGCGTAGATTCATCGCTTTCCCCCCAAAAAACCAAGCTTTTAGCCTTTTGCTTGGCAAAAATTTCACTAAAATCCTCATCAACAACCCTTTTAAAGGTTTCATACATCATAGGACTAAGATTTGCTCCATCTTTACTAGCAAAATAGCGATAAAATTTTCCCAAACCAAAGAGTTTTAAAATTTTAAAAATACGGATTTTAAAACGCACTTTTAGAGATTTTTTAGCCAAAATTCCTGCACTTGAAAGTAAGATTAGAGTGTCTTTTTCTTTTGCGAGTAGGGTACTTACTTTTCCGCCAAAAGAATGCCCCATGAAAAAACAGACATTGAGTTTTTTTTGTTTTAAAAAAAGTTCTGTGATATTGGCGTAATCTTGAGTGTTTAAAATTTCTTCCACGCTTGAATTTCCAAAACCCGCCAAATCCATATAAATTTGACAAAAATCTTTTAAAAAAGGACAAAAACTTTGCTTCATAAGTTCTTTATTAGCTCCCCAGCCGTGTAAGATAAGTATTTGCGGTAAGGAAAGATCGCCTAAAATTTCATAAGAAATTTGATAAGTTTTGTTTTTATAAGAAAGTTGAGTTTGAGCCATTTTAAGCCTTTTGATTTTTGTAGATATTTTCTAAAAGTTGCATGGCATTTTGTAAGCGTTCAAATTCTTTCATACTAAGCATTACAGCTTCAAATTTGTTATTTTTTAAAATAACTATTTTTCCACTTTCACTTTTTTTGAGTTTTTCCATAATGGGGCTAAAATTTCTTACCACCTCGGTGGCAGTGTAAATTTCATCTTGTTTAAAAGAGAGCATTTTTCTTCCTAAAATACGCTAAATTTTATGTATAATTTAGCGTATTTTGACTTAAAAGCTTATAATTTTCCTTTTTGTCCGTTGATGGAGTGAAGGAAGTTGTAGTTGATTTTTATCATTTTTTCAAGTGAAATTTGATCAGCTAAAGCGTTTAAAGTGGTATTAAAATCTTTAAAAAGATAATTAGCCAAAGAACCAGGATTTGGGTTGATTTCATTTAAATATATTTCATTATCCAGTATAAAAAAATCGCAGCGTATTAAAGCACCTTTAAACAAAGGATTGTAGATCTTTTTAAAACTGTCTTTGAGTTTTTCTTTTAATTCTTCGCTTAAATCCGCTTCTATAAGCTCATTGTGTCCTGAAAAGCTAAGATATTTTTGTTCAAAGTCTAAAAATTCTTTTTTCTTTGGCTCTTCTATGATGGAAAAAACAAACTCATCATTGATCATACATCCTGCAAGATTGTATTCTTTGATATTGTTTTTAAATTCTTCCACTACAAGATCATTATCAAATTCAAAACCTACATCTTTGGCATATTCTAAATCTTTTTCATCTTTTACTATGCTAATGCCTATACTACTTCCAAGTCTTGCAGGTTTGATAATGCAAGGAAAATTAAGCTTTTCTTTAGAGTTTTGATTTTTTCTTAGCATGGTATAATCAAGTGTTTTTACTCCAACGCTTTTGGCATAAAGTTTGGTAAGTTCTTTGTTGAAAGATAATACACTAGCTTCAAGCCTAGGTCCTATAAATTTAATAGAATAAAACTCAAATAAAGCCGCAATTTTTCCATCTTCTCCATCTCTACCATGGATAAGATTGATCACGCATTCGCACTCTAGTTTATTTTCTTTTAAAAAGCCTTTGCTAAAAAAACCTCCTTGTTTGATGAAAAGTTCTTTTTCTTTTTTATAAGCTTTGGTACTAAAAGTTTTAGAATTCATTTTTTCACTTGGGATATGATAAAATCTTCTTTCTTCATCACAAAAAATAAATTCTAAATTTTGATTGATAACTTTTTTAAGTACTACAGCACTTACTATACTGATCTCATGTTCATAAGAATTTCCGCCAAAAAGTATTGCAAATTTCATTTTATTCCTTTATCCTAGTTTTTTAAGAGCTTCTTTGATGAGTTCGCTTGTGCCTGTTGCTTGAGCACTTGCTAAAACACTTATGATTTTTTCTTGTTTAAAGCCTAGAGTAAGAAGTGCGGCTAAGGCTTCGCTTTTATCATCGCTTACATTTTCAAGTTTGGTTTTTGTGTCAGAAAGTTCTACTATAATGCGTTTTGCACTTTTTGGACCTATGCCAGGTACTTTTTTAAGCACGCTTTCATCGCCCAAACTTAACGCTTTGTAAAAAGAATTTACATCAAGACTAGAGCATACCGCCATAGCAGTATTTGCACCCACTCCATTGACTTTTAAAAGCATTTCAAACATTTTTTGTTCATCTTTATCCAAAAAGCCATAAAATTTATTAGAATCTTCTTTGATGATTTGAGTGATAAAAAACTCATGCTTTTCTTGAGTTTGAATTTTAGCAGAACAAAAAAGCGAAATAAATATCCCATAGCTTAAACCACTAGTGCATTTAACAATGATAAAAGTAGGTTCTTTTTTTGTGATTATTCCTTCGATGCCGACAACCATGCTATATCCTTTTCTTCATAATCTAATTTTTTATGTATTTCTATACTTTCTTGGTTGTTTTGTATGACTTTTTTAATGCCTATAAATTTAGCACTTTCATTAACAAATGAAGAGTAAAAAATATCTTCTTTAGGCTCTAGAAGTGAAAATTTGATTTCATTCATATCAGTCCATTTGCCGCTTTTATTTATAAAAGTTGCTTCAAAAAGCATTTTTTGCAAATTGATTAATTCTAATTGTAAAGATTTTTTGCGTTCAAGAAGTTCTTTTTCTTCATTTTGTAGTTTATTTAATTCAAGATTTTGTAAAGAGAAATCTTTTAGGGCTTTTTCGTATTGTACAGGAACATTTTGACCTTGATTTTTAAGTTCTGTTATCTTTTTTTCAACGCTTAAAATTCCATTTTTGCTTGATAAAATGTATTGTCTTATTTTATTTATTTTATGATTTAACTTAGAAATTTGCTCTCCTAAAATCGCAAATTCTTCATCATAATTTTTATCAAGAGTTTTAATTTTAGCATGAAATTTATTGTTATCCCCGTTAATGCGTTCTATTGTGGTGTTTTCAAAAAACACACAAGAATTATTACTTTCTAAATTTTCTATATAGATTTTATCAGCTTGTATATTTCCGCCTAAACTTTTTTTAATTCTCACTTCTTTGGCTTTGATTGTTCCACCTTCGAGCAAATCTATATTTAAAATTTCGGCTTCTGCAAATCCTCTATGAGTTTTTATATAGGCTTGTTTGGCTTGAATTTTGGCTTTAGAGTGTGTAGTGCCTTCAATTTTCATTTTGGTGGCATTAAGTTGAGTGTTGCTTCCTACGCTTCCGACTACATTTAATTCTTCACATTCTATCCCAACGCCAGAATTTACAGCATCTTTTACTTCTGAAAGAAATTTTATATTGATTTTGACATTTTTGTCTAGTCCAGCTCTTATAATCCCTATATTTTTAAAATCTACCCCATTAAAATCTAGTTCATTTGCAATATCAAATTTTTCACCATCTTGTACTACATAACCTTTTTTTAAGGCTATATATTCTGTGTATCCATCTTGCTCTACTTGTTTAAAAGCTGAAGAACAAGAAAATTTAACTTTATTTTCATTTGCGGCTAAAACTTTTAAGGTGTGCAAATTTAAGTCTTTTCCTTCTTTACCTTGTTTAAATTTGGCGTGTTTTAAAACAACTTCATTTTCATCAACAACAATAATACCTGAGCGTTTTTCATCGATAGTGTAGTTTTTGGTTTTTTCTTTATAAGTCAAGATCAGGGACTCATCTTGACTTTCTATAGGATCAATACCTTGTGCAACGGTGATTTGTATAGTTTTATTTAAAGGGGTGTTTTTATGTTGGTTGCAAAAAGACATTAAATTTCTCTTAAAATCAAAAATGCGGATACCTATTAAAAATTTAAGTTTCAACATCTTTTTATAAATATTTTGCAAAAGTTCTAGTGCTAGTTTTTCATGAAAGTCTAAATTTGTAAAATCAATTTGAGCAACTATTTTGGTTAAATTTTTATTTGCAACTAGTTTGACTGCTTGAGATGCTTTGCTTTGGTTTATACCGTGGAAAATTTCTATTTTGTATTCTTGCTTGATTTGAAGATCATTTTTTAAAAAAATTTCATCTTTATCAAAAAGAATTAATTCTTTTTCAGAGATTTTTCCCCATTCTAAATCTCCAAAACGATATTGTGTAGAAAATGCCAATAAACTAAAATCAAGCTCATTTAAGCTAAGGTTTGTTCGTGAAGCTACGCTTAAAAGCTCTCGAGCTGGATTTTCTGTATAGGCAATAATTTTTTCATCCAAAGCCAAAACTTTCCCCTTGTAAAAAATTAAGAATGTAATTATAGTCAATTTTTAATCAATTTTAGTTAAAATAATTCTCTTTATATTTTGAAATTTATGAAAAAATTTAATGAAGAGTTTAGTATTTAAAAATTTTATTATCAATGCTTTAGGAATTTTATTTTCAAGAATTTTAGGGCTTGCTAGAGATGTTTTAATAGCGCTTTTTTTAGGAGCAGGGCTTTATAGTGATATTTTTTTTGTGGCTTTAAAAATGCCTGCTTTTTTTAGAAGAATTTTTGCAGAAGGGGCTTTTGGACAAAGTTTTTTACCTAATTTTGTAAAAGCGAAAAAAAAAGGAGCTTTTTGTGTTAGTGTAATGATGCAATTTAGCCTTATAGTTTTTTTATTTTGTCTTTTGGTAAGTTTTTTCTCCTCTTTTTTTACTAAGCTTTTTGCTTTTGGGTTTAACGCAGATACTATAGCTTTAGCGGCTCCTTTGGTGGCGATTAATTTTTGGTATTTGTTTTTTATTTTTTTAGTTACTTTTTTAGGAGCTATTTTAAATTATAGACAAAAATTTTTCATTACCTCTTTTTCTGCGGCATTATTTAACTTAAGTATTGTTATAGCTGCTTTTTTTGTGGATAAAAATGCACCGCAAAATACACTTTATTATTTTTCTTATGCAACGGTTTTAAGTGGGGTGGCACAGCTTATTTTACATTTGCTTGTTTTAAAAAACAATCCTGTAATCCGTGCTATGGCTTTAAGTATAAAATTTAAAAAAGCCAAGGCGAAATTACAAGGTTTTTATGGCAATTTTTTTCATGGAGTTTTAGGTTCTTCTGCGACTCAATTTAGCTCATTGCTTGATACAACTATAGCTAGTTTTTTAATGAGCGGGAGTATTTCTTATCTTTATTATGCAAATCGTGTCTTCCAACTTCCCCTTGCACTTTTTGCTATCGCTCTAACTCAAGTTTCTTTTCCAAAAATTTTAAAACATTTAAAAAGTGGTCAAGAAAATTTAGCCTTAAAATTTATGCAAAGAGCATTAGCGCTTTTAAGCATTTTGCTTATTGCTTCTAGTATTGTAGGTTCTGTGTTTGCTTTGGAAATTTCAAAGCTTTTATTTGAAAGAGGAAATTTCACTCACGAAGATAGTGTGATTACGGCTTATGTTTTGATTGCTTATCTTATAGGGCTTTTACCTTTTGGTTTGCAAAAGCTTTTTTCTTTGTGGCTTTATGCAAAATTTAAACAAAAAACAGCAGCTTGGATCGCGGTAAAATCTTTAATTATCAGTGCTTTATGTTCTATGGCTTTTATATTTTTGATTAAAGATGAAAGTTTAAAGGTTATTGCAGTAGCACTTTCAAGCTCTATTAGTGCTTTTTATTTGCTTGGAGCTAATATCAAAGAATTTGGTTTTAAGAAATTTTTTGCTTTAATATCTATTAAAATTTGTTTATTGATTATAGCTGCTTTGATTGTTTTTACAATCTTACTTATTTTGATTAAACCTTATATTTTAAGTTTTTTTATAGGAATTTTTACAAGTTTTAAAGGAGTTTTTTAATGAGATTATTAGACAGTGTAACAAAAGAGAAAATAAAACTTGATAAAAAAGATATTAGTATTTACTTATGCGGGCCTACGGTTTATGATGATGCACATTTAGGACATGCAAGAAGTAGTGTTTGTTTTGATCTTTTGCGTAGGGTTTTACTTGCTCAGGGCAATAGGGTAAAATTTGCTAGAAATTATACAGATATTGATGATAAGATTTTGAAAAAAATGGCTCAAAGTGGTCAAACTTTAGAGGAAATTACGGAATTTTATATCAAAAGTTATGAAGAGGATATGAGGGTTTTAAATGTATTAGATCCTGATTTTAAACCTCGTGCAACGCATTATATAACAGCTATGCTTGATTTGATTAAAAAGCTTGCTAAGGATGGGTTTGTTTATACTCTAGAAGATGGAATTTATTTTGATACAAGTAAAGATGAAAAATATTTAAGCCTATCAAATCGCAATTTAGAAGAAAATATCTCTCGTCTAAGTAATGAAGTGCAAAAAAGAAATGAAAGCGATTTTGTGCTTTGGAAATTTGATGAAAATTTTTACGAAAGTGAATTTGGCAAAGGGCGTCCAGGTTGGCATACTGAATGTGTTGCTATGATTGATTCTATTTTTGAAAATACTCTTGATATACATGCTGGAGGGATAGATTTGCTTTTTCCTCATCATGAAAATGAAGCTGCGCAATGTCGTTGTGGATGTAAGAGAAAATTAGCAAATATTTGGCTTCACAATGGTTTTGTAAAAATCGATGGCGAAAAAATGAGTAAAAGTTTAAATAATAGTTTTTTTATAAAAGATGCTTTAAAAGAATTTATGGGCGAGGCTTTAAGATTTTATCTTTTGAGTTCTCATTATAGATCTCATTTTAATTATTCTTTATCGGATTTAGAAAATGCTAAAAAACGTTTAGATAAATTTTATCGTCTTAAAAAAAGATTGGATTTAGGTGAAATTTCTGATTTTGATGTTTTAAATGATATTGAAATAAAAAGCGAAATTGCTAAGCAAATTTTAGAGATTTTAAATGATGATTTAAATGTTTCTAAAGCCTTAGCTCTTTTGGATGATTTTATCAGTAGTGCAAATTTAGAGTTGGATAAAGAAAGCAAAAATAAAATTTTAAAACAAAATATCAAAGAAGCTTTAAGCGAGCTAGCTAAAATTTTTGGCTTTGGTTTTATGGATACAACTTTATATTTTCAATGGGGTGTAAGCAAAGAAGAACGAGAAGAGATTGAAAAGTTAATTTTAGAAAGAACTGAGGCTAAGAAAAACAAAGATTTTAACACAGCTGATGCAATAAGAGAGCAATTAAATAGTAAAAAAATCACTCTTTTAGATACTCCAAATGGAACAATTTGGGAGAAAATAAATGCATAATGAGATGAATTTAAAAGAGGTTTTAATACGCTTTAAGCCCTTTTATAAAAGATATTGGAAACAATTTGCTATAGCTATTTTTGGTATGATTTTAGCAAGCGGAGGAACTGCTGGAAGTTTTTATGCTTTAGAGCCTATTTTAAATTATATTTTCGTTGAAAAAAATGAAGCTTTACTTTATACAGTGCCTTTTTTGCTAGTATTGATGTATTTTTTTAAAAATCTTGGAACTTATTTACAAAGTTTTTATGTTTCCTTTATAGGAACAGATATGTTAAGAGTATTGCGTGCTAGGGTTTTAAAAAATGTTTTACGCTTGGATATGGATTTTTTTAAACGCTATAGAAGCGGAGAGCTTGTAAGTCGTTGTACTAATGATATTAATGCACTTCAAAGTATAGTATCAAACATTATTCCTGATTTTTTTAGAGAGCTCTTAACTGCTATAGGACTGCTTGCGGTAGTCTTGTATCAAAGTCCTACTTTGGCTTTTTTTGCTTTAGTGATTTTGCCTTTAGCTATTTTTCCTTTGGTATGGTTTGCTAAAAAAGTTAAAAAATATGCAAGAAATATACAAGAAACAAATTCGGATTTACTTTCTTATTTGGGTGAAATTTTTTCAAATATTGAATTGATCAAAGCTAATGATAATGAAAAAAAAGAAAGTGATAAATTTGCTAAGCATAATGATACTTTATGTAAATTAAACCTAAAATCCGCACGTATTGATGCACTTACAAGTCCTTTAATGGATATGATGGGTTCTGTTGGGGTTGCTGTGGTGATTATTGTAGGGGGTAGAGAGGTTATCAATGGTTCTATGAGTGTGGGAAGTTTTATCAGTTTTGTTTCGGCACTTTTTGCGATATATACTCCTTTAAAGCGTCTTTCGTCTTTATATGGAAAACTTCAAGGTGCTGTTGCGGCAAGTGAAAGAACTTTTTATTTATTGGATTTAGAACCTCAAATTAAAGGTGGAAGCAAAGAATTAAAAAACATTGAAAAAATTAGCTTTGAAAATGTTGAATTTGCTTATGAAAACCCGCATAAAAGTGTTTTAAAAGGCGTAAATTTTGATTTTGTTAAAGGGCAAATGCTTGCTCTTGTAGGGACAAGTGGGGGTGGCAAATCTTCTATTATTAATCTTTTGATGTATTTTTATGAAAAGCAAAAAGGTAAAATTTTACTTAATCAAGAAGATATTAGCACTTTTACCATAGAAAGCTTACATGCTAAAATAGGACTTGTAACGCAAAATATTTATCTTTTTAATGATAGTTTTGCTGCAAATATTGCTTATAGCGAAGAGTTAGAAGAAGAAAAAGTCATCCAAGCTTTAAAATTGGCCAATGCCTATGAATTTGTTAAAGAAATGGGCGGGATTTGGGCTGAAGTGAAAGAACATGGTAAGAACTTAAGTGGAGGGCAAAAACAAAGAATAGCAATCGCTAGAGCTTTATATAAAAATCCTGATGTGCTTATTTTTGATGAAGCAACTTCAGCTTTGGATAATGAAAGTGAAAAAGCAATAGTTAAAACTATAGAAAACTTAAAACAAGACAGATTGATTTTAGTGGTTGCACATCGTTTAAGCACTATAGAAAATGCAGATAAAATAGTAGTATTGGATAAGGGCAAAGTATTGGCAATAGGTAAAGATGAAGAGCTTTTGCAAACTTGTTCTTTATACCAAAAATTTAAAAGCAAAGAAAAAACAAAGCCTAGCTTTAGTTAATTTTAGTTAGAATTTTAAAAAGGATTAAAAAATGGCTTATGAAATGATAAAACCTTTACTTTTTAAGTTAAACCCTGAGCATGCACATGCTTTGGTTGAATATAGCTTAAGGGCTTTAAGTGCTAGTTTTCCAGGAGCTTTAAGTTTTTTAGCACACAAATATATAGTTGATGATGAGAGTTTAAGACAAAATTTACTTGGACTTGATTTTAATAATCCTGTAGGTTTAGCAGGAGGCTTTGATAAAAATGCCACTATGATAAGACCTTTGAGTGCTTTAGGATTTGGTTTTTTAGAAGTGGGAACTTTTACTCCAAAACCTCAAGAAGGCAATGAAAAGCCACGCCTATTTAGACTTGTAAAACAAGAAAGTATACAAAATGCTATGGGTTTTAACAACGAAGGTGCTGAAAAGATTGCTTTAAGACTCACAAAAACTTATCCTTTTGTTTTGCCTTTAGGGGTAAATATAGGGAAAAATAAAATCACTCCAAATGACAAAGCCTTGGAGGATTATTTTACTTTGTTTAGAGATTTTAAGGATTTGTGTGATTATTTTATCGTTAATATCTCATCTCCTAATACTAAAAATTTAAGAGAGTTGCAAAATGATGATTTTTTAAATACCTTGCTTGAAGAAGCCAAAAAAATCACTTCTAAGCCTATTTTGATAAAAATTGCTCCTGATATGAAAATAGATGATGCTTTAAATTTATGTGAAAATGCTATTAAAAAAGGTGCAGATGGGTTTATATTAGCCAATACTAGTGTTGATTATAGCTTGCTAGATAATAATCGTACTTTTGGTGGTATTAGTGGAAGGTTGATTACAGAAAAAAGTGGTATTTTTTTCAAAGAAGTAGCTAAAATTCTTTTTGGCAAAACCTTGCTTATTGCAAGTGGAGGGATTGATAGTGCTGATATTGCTTATGAGCGTATTAAAAATGGGGCTAATTTGGTGCAAGTTTATACAGCTTTGATTTTTAAAGGTCCTTCTTTGGTAAAAAATATCAATCAAAATCTTATAGAGCTTTTAAGAAAAGATGGTTTTTTACACATTAGCGAAGCTGTTGGGGTAAATTTAAAATGATTGCTTATGAAAAAATTCAATTAAAAAACAAGCTTGAAGTTTATGCTTTGCCTGTAAATAAAAATAGCGATGTGATTAGCGTTGATATTTTTTATAAAGTGGGTTCAAGAAATGAGATCATGGGAAAAAGTGGCATAGCTCATATGTTAGAACATTTAAATTTTAAAAGTACTAAAAATTTAAAAGCTGGCGAATTTGATGAGATTGTTAAGGGTTTTGGTGGTGTGGATAATGCAAGCACAGGTTTTGACTATACTCATTATTATATTAAATGTGCGAAGAAAAATTTAGATAAAGCTTTGGAACTTTTTGCAGAACTTATGGAGAATTTAAATTTAAAAGATGAAGAATTTCAGCCTGAAAGAGCAGTGGTTTTAGAAGAGCGTAGATGGAGAACAGATAATAATCCTTTGGGATATCTTTATTTTAGACTTTTTAATCATGCATTTATGTATCATCCTTATCATTGGACTCCTATAGGTTTTTTTAAGGATATAGAAAATTGGAGCATTGAAGATATTAAAGAATTTCACAGTATTTACTATCAACCTAAAAATGCGATTTTACTTGTAAGTGGCGATATAGAAAGTAAAGAAGTTTTTGAGCTTTCAAAAAAACATTTTGAAAAGATTAAAAATACTAAGACTATGCCTAAAATTCACACAAAAGAGCCTAAGCAAGATGGAGCAAAAAGAATATATTTGCATAAAAACTCAGATACTGAACTATTAGCCCTTGCTTATAAAATTCCAAATTTCAAGCACAAAGATATACCTGCTTTAAATGCTTTATCCGAGCTTTTAGGAAGTGGGAAAAGTTCTTTAATGAGTGAAATTTTGATTGATAAATTAAATTTAATCAATGATTATTATGCTTATGTTAATGATTGTATAGATGAAAATTTATTTATTTTTATTTGTAATTGTAACCCCAATGTTAATGCAGAAAAAGTAGAAAAAGAGCTTTTAAAAATCATTGATAAGCTTAAAATGGGTAAAATTTCTCAAAAAGATTTGCAAAGAGTGAAAAATAATGTCAAAAGCGATTTTATTTTCTCACTTAACAATGCTAGTGCAGTGGCAAATATTTATGGTTCATATCTAGCAAGAGGAGATATTAATCCTTTGTTAAATTATGAGAAAGATATACAAAATTTGGAATTAAAAGATTTGATTTCTTGTGCTAAAAAATATTTTATTCAAGAAAATTCAACTACGGTAATTCTAAGAAAGGATTCAAATGGATAAAAATATTATTATTGGGGCAATGACGGCCCTTATTACACCGTTTAAAAATGGAAAAGTTGATGAGCAAAGTTATGCAAGATTGATTAAAAGGCAAATAGAAAATGGCATCGATGCAGTAGTTCCAGTAGGAACAACAGGAGAAAGTGCAACTTTAACCCATGAAGAACATAGAACTTGCATAGAAATAGCCGTTGAGACTTGTAAAGGAACTAAAGTTAAGGTTTTAGCAGGTGCGGGAAGTAATGCAACTCATGAGGCAGTGGGTTTGGCTAAATTTGCTAAAGAGCATGGTGCTGATGGGATTTTAAGTGTGGCACCGTATTATAATAAACCTACGCAACAAGGACTTTACGAGCATTATAAGGCTATTGCGCAAAGTGTAGATATTCCTGTGCTTTTATATAATGTTCCAGGAAGAACAGGTTGTGAAATTTCAACGGATACTATTATCAAGCTTTTTAGAGATTGTGAAAATATTTATGGAGTAAAAGAAGCGAGTGGAAATATCGATAAGTGTGTGGATTTGCTTGCACACGAACCTAGAATGATGCTTATTTCAGGGGAAGATGCGATCAATTATCCTATATTTTCAAATGGTGGAAAGGGAGTGATTTCAGTAACTTCAAATTTATTACCCGATATGATTAGCGCTTTAACTCATTTTGCTTTAGATGAAAATTATAAAGAAGCTAAAAAAATCAATGATGAGCTTTATAATATCAATAAAATTTTATTTTGCGAAAGTAATCCTATTCCTATTAAAACGGCTATGTATTTAGCTGGATTGATAGAAAGTTTGGAATTTAGACTTCCTCTTTGTTCTCCAAGTAAGGAAAATTTTGCTAAAATTGAAGAAGTGATGAAAAAATATAAGATCAAAGGATTTTAATGAATACAGAATTTCAAGGAAAAACTTTAGTGATTAGCGGTGGAACTCGCGGGATAGGCAAAGCTATAGTTTATGAATTTGCTAAAGTGGGTGCAAATATAGCTTTTACTTATAATTCTAATGCGCAAATTGCTGATGAAATGGTTCAAGATTTGGAGAAAAATTATAAAATCAAAGCTAGAGCTTATGAGTTTAATATCTTAGAACCTGAAACCTATAAAGAACTTTTTGAAAAAATTGATGTGGATTTTGATAGAGTGGATTATTTTATCTCAAATGCTATCATTTCAGGACGTGCGGTTGTAGGTGGCTATACTAAATTTATGAAGTTAAAACCAAAGGGAATTAATAACATTTTTACAGCCACAGTAAATGCTTTTGTTGTGGGCGCACAAGAAGCAGCTAAAAGGATGGAAAAAGTAGGGGGTGGAAGCATTATTTCTATCTCATCTACAGGAAATTTAGTGTATATAGAAAATTATTCAGGTCATGGTACAGCAAAAGCCGCTGTAGAAGCTATGGCAAGATATGCGGCTACTGAACTTGGAGAAAAAAATATCCGTGTAAATGTCGTAAGTGGTGGGCCTATTGAAACTGATGCTTTAAGAGCTTTTACAAATTATGAAGAAGTAAAACAGGCTACTATAAATTTAAGCCCTTTAAATCGCATGGGGCAGCCTGAAGATTTGGCTGGAGCATGTCTTTTTCTTTGTTCAAGTAAGGCAAGTTGGGTGACAGGACATACTTTCATCGTTGATGGTGGTACAACTTTTAAATAAAAATTAAGAAAAATCAAT
Source organism: Campylobacter sp. CFSAN122748 (assembly GCF_045277125.1). Taxonomy (NCBI): domain Bacteria; kingdom Pseudomonadati; phylum Campylobacterota; class Epsilonproteobacteria; order Campylobacterales; family Campylobacteraceae; genus Campylobacter; species Campylobacter sp. CFSAN122748. The sequence continues at coordinate 794,989 of NZ_CP116953.1, forward strand.
GGATTTTTCTTAAAAATATTTTTCAATCAAGTTTTAATTTCCACCCTAAAAAAACACTTAATAATGCAAGTAAAAAAATAAAATTTAAAGTCCAATTACCAAAACCTATAAAACCTATAGATAATACGCTGTAAAAAAATCCTCCTACAGCTGAATAAATACAAATCGTACTTAAAGATCCATTTTCTGCCATTTTTTTACATGGGCAGATTTTATAAAATTTTTTATCATTAAATTGATTTTTCTTTTTATTTCCCAAAAATAAACCAAAAAGGGCAAAAAGATTTAAAAAAATAAAAGCATATAATAAAATTTGATCTAATTCCATTTTAATATACCTTAAAAATATCTAAGCCAAGAGGGTAGATGGACTTGCTCTTCTTTTAAAGTAGTTTCTTGTCCATGTCCTGGCAAAAGTTTAAAATCTTCTTTGTAAGTCATAACTTTTTCTAAGCTTTGTTTCATTAAATTTGCATCTGAATAAGGAAAGTCCCATCTTCCTATGCTTCTATAAAATAAAAAATCTCCACTAAACATGATATTTTTACCTACAATTTCTATCATAGTGCAACCTGGTGTATGTCCTGGTAAAAAGTGAAATTTAAAGTCAAGTCCGCCTATAGAAATGATATTTTCATCATCAATCAAATAATCCGCTTTGCTAGGCATAAAACCTTGATTAAAAGGATCTTCAAGCATAAAAGTATCATTTTTATGAATATAAATGGGGATTTGATAGGCTTGTTTTACTTTTTCATTATCCCAAACATGATCGTAATGTCCGTGAGTGTTTAAAATCGCTAAAGGATTTTTTACATGTTTTTTGATGAAATTTAGCGCATCAAAACCAGGATCAATTATAATTTCTCCATGCTCACCAAATAAAATATAACAATTTGTCTCATAAGCTCCACAAGCTTGTTTGATAATTTGCATTTTTTGCCTCTTTAATAAAAAATTTGCCTTAAATAAATATAATTATACATTAAATTTTTTAAAAGGCAAGCTTTATGGATTGGCAAAAGATTACGGAAAAAATGTGTGATTTTATACAAGAAAAAGTGAAAAATTCTCAAAGTCAAGGTGTGGTTTTGGGGCTTAGTGGCGGGATTGATTCTGCTTTGGTAGCAACGCTTTGTAAAAGAGCTTTAAAAGAGAATGTTTTTGCTCTTTTAATGCCAACTCAAATTTCAAACAAAGCCAATCTTGAAGATGCTTTAAGGCTTTGTGCGGATTTAAATCTTGAATATAAAATCATAGAAATTCAAAGCATTTTAGATGCTTTTATAAAGCAAAGTGAAAATACCACTCTAGTATCTTTGGGAAATTTTGCAGCGCGTATTAGAATGAGTTTGCTTTATGATTATTCTGCTTTGAAAAATTCTTTAGTCATAGGCACTTCTAATAAAAGCGAATTGCTTTTAGGTTATGGTACGATTTATGGGGATTTAGCTTGTGCTTTTAATCCTATAGGATCGCTTTATAAAAGTGAAATTTATGCCTTAGCAAAATACCTTAACTTGCATGAAAATTTCATCAAAAAAGCTCCAAGTGCGGATCTTTGGGAAAATCAAAGTGATGAGGCGGATTTAGGTTTTTCTTATGCAAAAATCGATGAAGGTTTAAAAGCTTTAGAAACTAATGATGAAAAACTTTTAAGAACGCTTGATCCTTCTTTGATTGCTATGTTAAAAAATCGCATGCAAAAAAATGCTTTTAAGGGAAAAATGCCTGAAATTTTGGAAATTTAAACAATGAATGAAGAAAAAAATTATGAACTTTGGCTTGATAATTATTTTTTTAAGCCCAATTTTTGGCAAAAATGCCTTGCTTTTATACTTTTACCTTTAAGTGTGCTTTATGCTTTTTTTGCGATTTTAAATACTTTTTTTCGTAAAAAAATAGTTTTTAAAAAACCTGTTATTAGCGTTGGTAATTTAAGTTTTGGAGGTAATGGAAAAACCCCGCTTTGTAAAGCTATAGCAAGGGAATTTGATGGCGTTTTTATAGTACTTAGGGGCTATAAAAGAAAGTCTAAAGGTTTGTTTGTTGTTAAAAATCAAAATGAAATTTTATGCACCTTAGCACAAAGTGGCGATGAAGCTATGGAGTATGCTTTTGAAGAAAATATCAAAGGTGTGATTGTGAGTGAAGATAGAGTAAAAGGTATTGAAAAAGCCTTTGAATTGGGAGCTAAAATCGTTGTACTCGATGATGCTTTTTCTAAATTTCATATTAAAAAATTTGATATTTTGCTTGAAAGCAAAATCAAACCTTATTTTGATTTTACTTTACCAAGTGGAGCTTATCGTTTGCCAAAATTTTATGAAAAAAGGGCTGATTTTATTGCATTAGAAGGCAGGGATTTTGTGCGTTATTCTTTTGTAAAAGAAAATCCAAAGGCTGTTTTGGCAACTGCTATTGCTAAACCTTTTAGATTGTATGAGCATTTTATCAAAGCAAGGGCTTGTTATTTTTTTAAAGATCATTATGAGTTTAAAAAAGAAGAATTAGAAAATTTGCTAAAAAAACATAATTGCGATACACTAATGCTTACTTTTAAGGATTTTGTTAAAGTTAAAGATTTTGGTTTTAAATGTCAAATTATAGAATTAAATATAGAATTAAAAGATTCATTAAGGGAAAAAATAAAAACTTATATCAAGGAGTTTGAGCAATGAAATTAGTCGAGAGTAGAAATGTAAATAATGTATCAAGTTTTAAGGAAGCTTTGATTAACCCAAACGCCCCAGAAGGAGGGCTTTACTCGCCTTTAAATTTGCCTATTTTTGAAGGAGAAAAATATGCCAATTTGTCTTATAAAGATTTTGCTTTAAAGCTTATAGAAAGTTTTGGTTTTGGCGAAGAAGAGCTTTTTAAAAAGGCTTTGAAAAGTTACGAAAGCTTTGATGATAAAAATACACCTATTTCTTTGCAAAAAATCTCTGAAAAAACCTATATTAACGAGCTTTGGCATGGGCCTACAAGAGCTTTTAAAGATATGGCTTTACAGCCTTTTGGCGTGCTTTTAAGCGAATTTTCAAAGGATAAAAATATTTTAATTATTTGTGCTACGAGCGGCGATACAGGACCTGCAACCCTAAAAAGCTTTGAAAATGCAAAAAATGTTAAAGTAGCTTGTATGTATCCAAAAGGTGGCACAAGTGGAGTTCAAGAGTTGCAAATGCGAGCTTTAGATAAGGATAATTTGAAAGTTTTTGCTATAGATGAGGATTTTGACGCAGCGCAACGCACTTTAAAAGAATTGCTTTTTTCAAAAGATTTTCAAAACAAAATTAAAGCTTTAAATTATGAGCTTTGCGCAGCGAATTCTGTAAATTTTGGGCGTATTTTATTTCAGATTATTTATCATTATTATGCGAGTTTAAAACTTTTTAATGAGTTTTTAGAAGAAGTACAAATCATTGTTCCAAGTGGAAATTTTGGCAATGCTTTAGGAGCTTTTTATGCTAAAAAAATGGGAGCTAAAATTTCAAAAATCAAAATCGCTTCAAATGTGAATAATATTTTGAGTGAATTTTTTAATCATGGCGTTTATGATTTGCGTGAAAAAAGTCTTAAGAAGACTATTTCTCCAGCTATGGATATACTTATTTCATCTAATATCGAAAGACTTTTGTTTGCGAAATTTAAAGATAAAAGAACCAAAGAACTGATGAATTTGTTGAAAAATGAGAGATATTTTAAACTTGAAAAAGAAGAATTGCAAAGTTTACAAGAAGATTTTGAGGCGGATTTTTGCACCGATGAAGAATGTATGCAATTTATCAAACAAAGCAAGATTTTAATCGATCCGCACACCGCAACTTGTTTTAAAATGCTTGATCCTTTAAAACCTAGCATTATTACCTCTACAGCAGAATGGACAAAATTTACTCCAAGTATGATAAAAGCTTTATACGATAGGGATTCTAAGAATGAAAAAGAAGATTTAAAATTTATAGCTAAAGAGTTTAATGTCCAAGTTAAAGATGAAATTTTGGCTTTATTTGACTTGAAAAATAGCGATGAAAAGGTATTTGAAGCCAAAAATATAAAAAAAGAAATTTTAGATTGGATGCAAAAATGATTATTATTCCTGCAAGATTAAAATCAAGTCGTTTTCATGAGAAAATTTTATGTGATGTAGGTGGAGTGCCTATGTTTGTGGCTACTGCAAGAAGGGTAAGTAGTGTGGATGAAGTTTGTATAGCTTTAGATGATGAAAAGGTTTTAAGTATCGCTAAAGAATATGGTTTAAATGCAGTTTTAACAAGCAAAAATCATGAAAGCGGTACGGATAGGATTAATGAAGCTTGTAAGAAACTATCTTTAAAAGATGATGAGATTATTATCAATGTCCAAGCTGATGAGCCTTTTATAGAATGTGAAAATTTATTAAAATTTAAAGAATTTGCAAGTTCTTGCTTGGATAAAAAAGCTTTTATGGCGAGTTGTTATAAAAAAATCACTCAAGAAGAAGCTATGGATCCTAATTTGGTTAAAGTGCTTTGCGATAAAGAAGGATATGCTTTGTATTTTTCAAGAGCTAAAATCCCTTATGAAAGAGAAAATTACGAGGAAAGTTTTAAAGGGCATTTAGGCATTTATGCTTATAGTGTAAAAGCTTTAAGAGAGTTTTGTTCTTTATTAAGTTCTACACTTGAAAGAGCGGAAAAATTAGAGCAATTAAGAGCTATAGAAAATGGTAAAAAAATCAAAATGCTTGAAATTTCAACAACAAGCATGGGGATTGATACCAAAGAAGACTATGAAAAGGCTTTAAAAATTTATTTAGAAAAATAACTCCACCCCAAAACGGAACAGATTTTGCTTATATTATTTTAATATATTTAGATTGAAGGCAAAAAAATCTAAATCAAGGAATTAATATGAGTATCTTTAGCATTAATGATAACTCAAATTATAATTCTATACTTTCACAAGTAAAAGCTAATAAAGAAAGTAAAGAAAATTCTAAAATAAGTTTTGCTAATGCTTTTTTAAAACAAAATGCTAGTAAGTTAAGCGATATAGAAAGTAAAAATTCACAAACTCTAGCAAGAAGTGAAGTATTAAATTCTACTAATACAACAAATACTAGCAATAATACTAATTTTAGTATAAGTAGTAAGACAAGTTCTCCTAATTATGATATATCAAGTGAATTTAAAAACTCTATTTATACTCTAAAATATAAACAAGCAGATATAAGCACTTCTACCAATACAGCCTATGGTTATAGTGTGGATAAAGATGGTTATATGGGAAGTGATTTTAACAAAGCTGCGGGACTTCCTGAAGATTTTAAGATACATAAATCTACTTTGGATGAGATAGAAAGATTTAATCAAAATGGTATGGCTGATGAAACTAGTGGAAACTATTATAATAGTTTTGATATGGCTTCTATTGTTAAATCCTATTATAATAGCTTTAATCAAGTAATAAGAGCATTTCCAAATGATAAAACAAGTTTTAGCAAAGCAGATTTAGAGCAATTACCAAAAGGATTAAATTATATTAATAATGAAGACAATGAAAAAATTGTAAAAAATATATTCAATACAGAACAATTTCACGAAGCACAAGCGATTAAATATTCTACTATGGGTTTGGATATGAACCTTATGAAACTTGACTTTTCTCCACAAAGTATGGAGCAAGATCCTTCAATTGAAGGTGACTTTAATCCTGATATGTCAGTTTATCCACAAAATGAAGATGGAAGTTATTCTAAAGAAGCTTTGTTTATGAGTTTTTTAAAGTCTTATCCGCCTTTTCCATCTTCAAATCAAGTTGTTTTAAGTCCTGAAGCAAAAGTTTTGGAAGCACAACGTAAGCAAGAAATGAAAGCAAATCCTTCTTTTGATATTTCCTTAGACGACATCATGACAGGCAAAGTAGATTTTGCAAGTTTGTTAAAAGGCTATGCACAAGATGGCTGGCTTGATGCAGGTATATATGCAATGGAAAAAGGAGTTAAATGGCAAAATGTATACGTAGGCAGTGGAATCTCTTTTGATAGAGAATTTCATCAAGCAAAAGCTAATGGTTGGAAAGCAAGTAATGAAAGTATAAATTCTTTTGTAAATAATATAATGGATAGACTTAATAATCTTATAGGGCAGACTAGGGTTTAGAAGTTTTAATTTTTTAAGTTTGAAACAAATTGCTAATAACAAAATAAGATAAAATTAGTATAATTTTTTTACAAAAAATTTTGAAAGGAAATTATGAAAAAAATTATTTTGATTTTTATCTCTTTTTTTGCTTTAAATTTGAGTGCAAAAGATTTGGTTGTAGGAATGGAGCTTGGATATCCGCCTTTTGAAATGAGCGATAAAACAGGCAAAGCAAGTGGAATTAGCGTGGATTTTTTAGAAGCTTTTGCAAAGAAAAACGGCTATAAACTTGTAGTAAAAAATATCGCTTGGGATGGTTTAATACCTGCTTTAAAAACAGCCAAGATAGATCTTATTATGTCCTCTATGACAATTACCGATGAGAGAAAGAAAGTGGTGGATTTTAGCATTCCTTATGCTAAGGCAAATTTGGCTATTTTAACTCCTTTGAACTCTGATATTACAAATATCAAAGATTTAGATAAAAAGGGCAAAGTTTTGGCTTTAAAGCGTGGCTCTACAGGACATTTATATGCGGTTAAAAATTTAAAAAATGCAACTATTAATTTATTTGATAAAGAAAATGCTGCTATTTTGGAAGTGATTCAAGGTAAGGCTGATGGATTTTTTTATGATCAACTTACGATTTATCGCACTTGGCAAAAACATCAAGATACAACCAGAGCCATTTTGGCGCCTTTTCAAGAAAATCCTGAGTTTTGGGGTATAGCAGTACAAAAAGGCAATGCAGAACTTAAAAAAGAGCTTGATGAATTTATTGCAGAAAGCAAAAAAGATGGGCTTTTTGATTCTTTAGGAGAGAAATATCTTAAAGATGTTAAAGATACTTTTAAAAAGAATAATTTAGAATTCTTTTTCTAAGAAGGATTTTCCTTCTTAGGTTACAAAGCTTTCCACAAGCCTTTGCACTAGCAAATTCCATCCATCCACTAATACAAAAATTAAGAGTTTAAAAGGTAAAGAAATCATAGTAGGAGGTAGCATCATCATACCCATAGCCATTAAAACTGAGCTTACAACCATATCTATGACTAAAAAGGGCAGGTAGATTAAAAACCCTATTTCAAAAGCGGTTTTAAGCTCTGAAATCATAAAAGCAGGAACTAAAACCGTAAGGGGAACATCATCTATGGTTTTGGGATTGGGTAGATTGCGTATGCGATAAAAAAGGGCTAAATCTTTTTCGCGAGTATTTTTAAGCATAAAATCTTTAAAAGGCTTTGCTCCTTTTATAAAAGCCTCTTCATAGCCTATTTTTTCTGCTAAATAAGGTTTTATACCTTCATTATAGGATTTTGTAGCTACAGGTTCCATGATAAAAAAAGTTAAAATTAAAGCCAAGGTTACCAAAATAGTGTTAGGTGGCATACTTTGCGTCCCCATAGCTTGTCGTAAAAATGAAAATACTACAATAAGACGCAAGAAAGAAGTCATAACAAAAACTATACTTGGAGCGAGCACAAGTATGGTTAAAACAATCACTATATTTAAAGTAGTAACAAGCTGATTAGGTGTATTGGGTGCACTTAAGTTTAAATTTACTGTAGGGATAGTTGCTTCAGCAGCAAATAAGCTCATGCTTAAAAGTAAAAATAATAATATTTTTTTCAAAATTTAAAAACCTTTTTTTGTTTTTTATTAAAGAAATTTAAATTTTATCTTTTGATGACTAAAAACTAGTTTAAGGGTATTAGGATTTTAACTTTAAACTGCTAAAATAGTCTTTTAGACTTCTTAATAACAAAGGTAAAAAATGAAAACTTCTATTTTGATTTTAGCGGCAGGATTAGGCACTAGAATGAAATCACAAAAGCCAAAGGTTTTGCAAGAGCTTTGTCAAAAAAGTATGATTTTACACATTTTAAAAAAGGCTTTTGCTTTAAGTGATGATGTAAGTGTAGTTTTATCGCATCAAAAAGAACGCGTTGAAAAAGAAATTTTAGAATATTTTCCAAAAACACAAATTTTAGAGCAAGATTTGCAAAATTATCCAGGAACTGCGGGAGCTTTAAGTGGGTTTGAGCCTAAAAATGAAAGAGTGTTGATTCTTTGTGGTGATATGCCTTTGGTTGAGCAAACAAGTTTGGAAGCTTTGTTGGGTAATAATGCAAAATTAAATCTAGCAGTTTTTAAAGCAAGAGATCCTAAAAGTTATGGTAGGGTGGTGATAAAAAACGATAGCGTTGAAAAAATTGTTGAATTTAAAGATGCAAATACGCAAGAAAAAGAGATAAATACTTGCAATGCTGGGGTTTATGTGATTGACTCGAGGCTTTTAAAAGAGCTTTTACCTTTGATTGATAACAATAATGCGGCAAAAGAGTATTATTTAACCGACATTGTAAAACTAGCAAAAGAAAAAGATGTGATGATTAAAGCAGTTTTTGTAGATGAAGATGAATTTATGGGTATTAATGATAAATTTGAACTCAGTATAGCTGAAAATTTCATGCAAAAAAAAATTAAAAAATACTGGATGCAACAGGGTGTGATTTTTCATTTACCGCAAAGCACTTTTATAGGTGCAGATGTTGAATTTGTAGGTGAATGTGAAGTATATGAAAATGTAAGGATAGAGGGCAAAAGTAAGATTATAAACTCTATCATTAAAAGTTCAAGCGTGATAGAAAATTCCATCGTAGAAAATAGCGATGTAGGGCCTTTGGCACATTTGCGTCCAAATTGTGAGTTAAAAAACACTCATATAGGAAATTTTGTAGAATGTAAAAATGCAAAGTTAAATACCGTAAAAGCAGGGCATTTGAGCTATTTAGGAGATTGTGAGATAGATAGTGGAACCAATATAGGCTGTGGGACTATCACTTGTAATTATGATGGGGTAAAAAAGCATAAAACCATCATAGGAAAAAATGTTTTTGTAGGTTCTGATACGCAATTTATCGCACCTGTAAAAATTGAAGATGAAGTGATCATAGCAGCAGGAAGCACAGTAAGTGTCAATGTAGAAAAGGGTGCTTTGTTTATCAATAGAGCAGGGCATAAAATGATAAAAGATTATTATTATAAGAAATTTCAAAAATGAAAACCATACTTTTAGCCATTAGCGGTAGTATAGCTTTTTATAAATCTTATGAGCTTATTTCTTTGTTTAAAAAAGAAGGCTTTAGGGTAAAAGTTTTGCTTTCTAATGGTTTGTTAAAATTTGCTAGCAAAATGAGTTTTGAAGCCTTGGTTGATGAAGTTTTATGTGAGGAAAATGAAAGTTGGCAAAATTCAAACAATCACATAGCTTTTAGCAAGGATGTAGATCTTGTTTTGTTTGCTCCTGCAAGTGTTAATTCTATCAATAAACTTGCTTTTGGTATAGCGGATAATCTTTTTATCCAAACCTTAATCGCAGCAAATAAACCTCTTATCATAGCTCCTGCGGCAAATACAAATATGTTTCATCATTTTAGCACGCGAAATTCTTTAAAGATACTTAAAGAAAATAAAGCTTTGATTATAGAGCCTATTTGTAAAGTTTTAGCTTGTAAAGATGAAGGCGTAGGAGCCTTAGCTGAAGTTAAGGATATTTTTAATATCACCAAAAGAGAGCTTTTAAAAGAAAAGTTTTGGTGCGATAAAAGTGTAGTTATCACAGGTGGCGGCACAAAAGAAAAGATCGATGATGTGCGTTGTGTGAGTAATTTTTCAAGTGGAAAAATGGCAAAGGCCATAGCTGACGCTTTTTATTTTTTAGGAGCTAGGGTAAAACTTTTAAGCTCTGTGGAATTTGATGCGCCTTATGAGCTTTGCAAATTTGAAAGTTCTAAGGATCTAAAGGAGCTTTTGGATAAAAATTTAAATCATGACTTTTTGATTATGACGGCTGCGGTGAGTGATTTTATCCCTCAAAGTGTAAAAGGGAAAATTAAAAAAAATGAGCATTTACAGGGTTTAAATTTGCATCTATCTTTAAATGAAGATTTGCTTAAAACTTGCAAATTTCAAGGCAAAAAGATAGGTTTTAAGATGGAATTTGATTCTCAAAATGCCTTAGAAAATGCGAAAAAATCTTTAAAAGATAAGCAACTTGATATGGTTTGTCTTAATATCATTGATCAAAAAAATTATTTTGGAAGCGATCAAAATGAGCTTTATTTTATCACTTTAAACAATGAAAATAAAAGCACTTTGCAAAGCAAAGAAAAATTGGCATTTGAATTAGTAAAATGGTGTGAAAAATTATGAGTATGATTAATTCTACCTTACCTATACAAATGAAAGTTTTAGCTAAATCAGGTTATGGACATTATACGCTTTTATTAAATCATAAAAAGATTCAAACCAAAAGCATGATAGAGCTTGAAATTGGTGCTGAATATTTAGCTGAACTTTATATGCAAAATGGTGGAGTTATACAATTTAAACATCTTTCAAAGCGTCCTAATTTTAAACCTTTTGAAGAGGGATTGGCTTTGATAATCGCTATTTTAGAGGATAAAATTTCTTATAAAAAATTCATCATACAAAATCTTTTAGATTGTAAAGATATAGAGCGTTATCAGATATTAAAAGAAATGCTTTTTGCAAGTTTTGAAAATATTTATCATATTCCTTTTATCTTTGAAAATAAATCTTGCTTGTTTCAAATGCGTAAAAGAGCAAAATATTTAGAAATTTACTTATATTTTAGTGTTTTTGGAGCTTTGAAAATTTTAATAGATTCACAAGGTGTTAGTATTTTTACACCTTTTGCTAAGGTGCGAAAATTTTTAAACGAACATTTAGATTTTAATGTATCGCAAGAAAACAAGATTGAACCTTTGTTTGTTTTCAAAAGGCTTTTTGATTTTAAAGGATGAAAAATGAATGAATTAAAACACCTTGCTGTTGTTATGGATGGCAATAGGCGGTGGGCTAGAGCTAAGGGTTTTTTGGCAAAGCTTGGATATTCCCAAGGAGTCAAAACTATGCAAAAATTGATGGAAGTTTGCATGGAAGAAAATATTTCAAATTTAAGCCTTTTTGCTTTTAGTACGGAAAATTGGAAGCGTCCTAAAGATGAAATTGATTTTATCTTTGAACTTTTAGATCGTTGTTTAGATGAAGCTTTAGAAAAATTTGAAAAAAATAATGTGCGTTTAAGAGCTATAGGTGATTTATCGCGCTTGGAAGATAAAGTAAGAGAAAAAATTACCTTAGTTGAAGAAAAAACAAAGCATTGTGACGCACTTTGTGTTAATTTGGCTATAAGTTATGGTGCAAGAGATGAGATTATAAGAGCTGCTAAGCGTGTGATTGAAAAAAAACTTGAGCTAAATGAAGAAAATTTAACGCAAAATTTAGATTTACCTTTAGATGTGGATTTGATGCTTCGCGTTGGAAACGCTAAAAGACTTTCAAATTTCTTACTTTGGCAGTGTTCATATGCTGAAATTTATTTTAGTGAAACTTTATTTCCATCTCTTACCAAGAGAGAATTTAAAAGGATTATTAAAGAATTTAGAAATAGAGAAAGAACTTTTGGAAAATGATATTTTTCATAATAATTCTAGGGGCTTGTTTGGGTTCTTTTTGCACAAGTTTGGCAAGTAGGATAATTGAAAAAAAGCCCTTTTTTATCTCGCGCTCTTTTTGTTTTTCTTGTGATACAAAATTAAAATACTATGAAATTATTCCTATTTTTTCTTATATTTTTTTAAAGGCAAAATGTCAAACTTGTAAATGTCATTTGCCTATTTCTTTGTTAATCAATGAAATTTTAGGCGCAATTTTGCTTATTTTGGTTTATTCTTTAAGTCAAAATTTTTATGATTTTTTATTTTTATCTCTATTTTTATTTAATCTTTTCTTACTTTCTTTAATTGATATTAAACTCAAAGCCGTACCACAAATTTTACTTTGGAGTGCTTTTTTATTTGCTTTTTTTTACGCCTTTAGGGAGAGTGAAATTTTACATTTTTTGATTTTTAAAGAGTTTAGTGGAGGTTTTTTACTAAATGCTTTTAGTTTTGGAGGATTTGTTTTTTTATTAAAAAGTTTGGTTTTTTTTCTAATGAATTTCCAAAAAAAAGATGAAATTTTAGAAAATTTGGGTGATGCTGATATTATTATTATGTCTTGTATAGGTGGAATTTTAGGTTTTGAGTATGGATTTTTAGTATTATTTATAGCTTCTATTTTGACTTTGCCTTTTTTTATTTTTTTTAGAATTAAAGCAATAAAAGAGCAAGAACTTGCTATGATACCCTTTTTAAATATCGCTTTTGTGGCAGTTTTATTTTATAAAAACTTAGGATTATTCTAATGAAGCTTAGTTTAAGATATGTTTTAAATCAATTTTTAAGTACGAATTTGTCTATATTTTTCGTACTTTTTGCTATTGTATCTATGGTGTTTTTTATTCAACTTGCAAAACTTACTTCAAGCATAGAGATTAGTTTTTTGGATCTTTTAAAGCTTTATGGGTTTATGTTGCCTAGAATTTTAATTTTTACCTTGCCTATATCTTTTTTTATTTCTTTAACTTTGGCTTTGTTTAGGCTTTCTAAGGAAAATGAAAGCATAGTACTTTTTACTTTGGGATTTTCACCAATGATTTTGGCAAAATTTTTCCTTAAAATTGCAAGCTTGATTAGTGCTTTTATGCTTGTTGTGGCTTTGGTAATGATACCTATAGTATTTGAACTTCAGGATAACTTTGTAAACTATAAAAGCACTCAAGTGAAATTTAACTACAAAACAGGAGAATTTGGACAAAAATTTTTAGACTGGATGATTTTTATAGAAAAACAAGATAGTGATAAGTATGAAAACATAATTATGTATCGCCCTAAACATAAAGCAGATGATAAAGAACAACTTATCATAGCCAAAGAAGCGCATGTGCAAAGAAAAGATGATAGCTTTGCTTTTAGCTTGAATCAAGGCAAAATGTATAATTTTGAGCAAGGTCAAAGTATTTTTAGTGGAGAATTTGACACTTTAGTAGTAAATACTCAGTTTAATACAGACAATCTTCAAACAAAGAAATTTTATGAATACTGGAATGATTTAAACGAAAATCCACAAAGAGCAAGAGAATTTGTGATTTATACAACTATAGCCTTGTTTCCACTTGCTAGTACGCTTTTTGCGCTTTGTTTTGGTTTGGTTACTTATCGTTATGAAAAAGGCTATGTGTATTTAGGTATGTTTGGAGTGATTGCTATATATTTTGGACTTTTAAGTTCTTTTTCTCAACCTCCAATTTTGGCTTGCCTTGGAATTTTTTCTTTAAGTTTATTTGTTTCGGCTTATTGTTTTAAGAAAATGATTTTGAGTCGTTATTGATGAAAATAAAAATTATATTTTCTTATGATGGCACTGCTTTTTTAGGTTCTGCTACTCAGCCTCATAAAAAAGGTGTTCAAGATGCTTTAAGTGGGGCCTTATCGCATTTGGGTATTTTTTCACCTCTTTTGATGGCTTCTCGTACAGATAAAGGAGTACATGCAAGCTATGCTGTAGCTAGTGTGGAGTGTGGAGATTATTTTACAAATTTAGAATATCTTCAAAAACAGCTTAATAAATTTTCCCATCCTTTTATCCATATCAAAAAAATTGAAAAAGTAAAAGATGATTTTGAAGTAAGATTTGATGTAAAAAGTAGAGAATACCGCTATATATTTTCTCACTCTTCTTATAGTCCTTTTATGGCTTCTTATGTGCATTTTTATCCTAAATTTGACTTAGATAAGGCTAACGAGCTTTTGGGTTTTTTTGTGGGAAAAAAGGATTTAAAGTTTTTTTGCAAAAGTGGAGGAGATAATAAAACGACTTTAAGAGAAATTTTTATTGCTAGAGCTTATGCTTATAAAGATTTTAGCATTTTTCATTTTAAAGCTAATGGTTTTTTAAGAGGGCAAATTAGATTAAGTGTAGCAAGTGTTTTAAAGGTTTTAGAAGGAAAAATGAGTGAAAAAGAACTCAAAGAACAGATTGAGGCCAAAAAGCAATACAATCACTTTTTAGCACCGCCAAATGGACTTTATTTAAGCCGTATATGTTATTAAAAACTTTCATAGAAATTAAAGGCCTTTTGGGTTAAAATTTTTCTTATTTCTTCTTGATGTTCTTTACCTTTGGTTTCTAGGGTAATTGAAATCATCGCATCGCCATAATCAAGCTTGGTGGAAAATCTATCATAGTCGATTTTTACTATATTTGCATTGGCTATTTTTAAGCTGTCTGTAAGGTGTAATAATGCCCCAGGTTTATCTACTAAAGTAACATGAATTTGCATTTTTCTGTAGGATTTAAATAAACCTTTTTCTATGATGATATTTAGCATTTGTGCATCGATATTGCCTCCGCTTAAAACTACGCCAATTTTTTTATGATTTTGTGTATTTATTTTTTGATGAAGTAGGGTGGCTACACTCGCAGCTCCTGCACCTTCAACTATGATTTTATGTTTTTCAAGTAAAAACAATACCGCATTAGCGATTTCTTCATCATCAACTTGGATAAAATCATCTACGCATTCTAAAATAATATTAAAATTAATAGGATTTGCATCACGCACAGCAATACCATCGGCTATAGTGCGTACGCTTTTTGCATTTTTGATTTTTTTGGCATGAAAACTTTCATACATTGCAGGAGCTCCTTTGGCTCCAACTCCGATGATTTTAATGTTTGGATTGATTTGTTTAGCTACACTTGCGATACCACTTATAAGTCCTCCACCTCCAACAGGTGTGATAATCATATCAAGATCGCTTATTTCATCAAGCATTTCAAGCATCAAAGTTCCTTGTCCTGCCATTACAAATTCATCTTCAAAAGGATGGATAAAACTAAGATTATTTTCTTTAGCATAAGAGGTTGCAAAGACATAAGCTTCATCAAAATTGTCCCCTTTGAGTATCACCTCTGCTCCTAAGGCTTTTGTAGCAGAAACTTTTAAGAGCGGAGTAGATTCTGGCATTACAATAACTGCTTTAATGCCAAATTTTTTTGCACTAATGGCCACGCCTTGAGCATGGTTTCCTGCACTTGCCGCAATGACTCCGTGTTGTTTTTGTTCAGCGCTAAGATTGGCTATTTTATTATAAGCTCCACGAATTTTATAAGCACCTGTAATTTGTAAATTTTCATTTTTAAGATAAATCTCACTTTGACAAATATCACTTAAAAAAGAAGAGTATATGAAAGGAGTTTTGTTTACAAACTCTGAAATTTGTTGTTTTGCTTTGTAAATTTTATTAAGCTCTAACACTATTTTTCCTTTGTTTTAAAATACGGATATTCTAGCATAATGCAACGATTTTGTATAAAATTTATATCTAATTTTTTACATTCTTCTTTGGCTGTTTCGTTACTAATACCAAGTTGAAGCCATAGGTTTTTAATATTTTTTTCAACAAGCTTAGGAAGAATTTCTAGTGCCACTTCCCCTTTTCTAAAAAGTATAAGTGTATCGATTTTTTCTTCTATTTGATCTAAATTTCTATAAACTTTTTCATTTAAAATAAACTCTTCTTTAGGATAAATAGGAAAAATTTTATAATTTTTTCTTTGTAAAAATTCTGCTACCCTATAAGAAGCTTTTGTCTTATCTGGACTTAAAGCAAATATGGCAATATTTTTACTTGTATTTATAATATAAGAGATAGTTTCTTTTTCATTCATTGTTAACCTTTGTTTTGGTATTTTATCTTAAATGATTAAAAAATTAACTAAAGTGAATTTAAAAAATGAAAAAAGTGTTATAATATAGCAAATTCCGAAGTTTAATAAGGAGGGAAAAATGGAAGAATTTTATCCATATACTTTAACAATCCATCTTCTTTGTGCTATTTTGTTTATAGGTTATTTGTTTGTTGATGTATTTGTTTTGGGTGTAGTTAAAAAGAAAAATCCTAATTTTGACAAAAGTCTTTTTAGTGCTACTGGGGTTAAAATAATGCCTTTTGTGGTTCTTTTGCTTTTTTTAAGCGGAGGTGCTTTGGCAGGTTTTCATTTTAAACCTTTAAATTTACTTTTTGCTGTAAAAATTATTTTGGCTTTTGGAATTTTATCTTTAGTTGTTTTTTCTTTATTTTGTCATTTTATATTAAAGAAGAAAAATCCACTCGGTGTTTTTATCCACCCTTTTGTATTTGTGCTTTGTATCGCGATAGTAATACTGGCTAAATTAATGAATTATTTTTTTATACCTTGCTAAGAAATACTCCACATTCAAGATGTGGAGTATTGACAAATTGATCAAACAGAGCAAACTCTTCCACTCTATGTGTTAGGCTTAATTCTTTTAAATTTTCTTTTAAAGTGATAGGATTGCAAGAAATATAAATAATATTTTCATATTTTTTTATTAAGTCAATTACGCTTTTATCAAGTCCTGCACGGGGTGGATCAACTAAAACATGAGAGAAATTAAAATCATCTAATCGAATATCTTTTAAACGAAAAAATTCTCTTTCTTTTTTGATAGCAAGACTTAATTCTTCGCTTGAAAGTCTTGCAAAGTGGATATTTGTTGTATTGTTAAGCTCGCAATTTTTTAAAGCAAAATTAATATTGCTTTTTGAAATTTCAGTGGCTAAAACTTTAAAAAAGAATGGTGCTAAAGCTAAAGTAAAATTTCCATATCCACAGTAAAGCTCAAGTAAATCCATTCTTTTTTGAGTGTTTAAAATTTCACACACCCAAGTAATCATTTTTTCATTTATAGTAGTGTTAGGTTGAATAAAACAATCGTTGTTAAATTCATAAAATATTTTTCTACCTTGAATATTTAAAGTTTGTCTTAGATTTTCTGTTTTAAAAATAAGCTTTTTGCCTTTACTTCTTGCTATAAGGTTGATATGAAGAATATTGCTTAAATTTTCTAAATTTGACTTTATATCTTCTATATTTTTATGATAGAGTAAAGTTACGCTAAGTTCTTGCTTTGTGGTTAAAAACTCCACGCCAAAAAGTTTTTCTTTTAATTTGTTATCTTGACGCAAGTATTCTAGAAGTTTTGGCATAAAAGTACAAATTTTTTCATCAGCAAAATCTAAATATTCTATAATGTACTTTTTTTTGTTTTTTGGATCAAACATCGCATAAAAAAGCGTATCGTCATGATAAAATGAAAGTTCAGCTCTTGTACGATAATGCTTATCTTTTGAAGCAAAAAGTTTAAAATCCTTTGTATAAAATTCTTTAAAATATTTTTTTATGAAAGAATGCTTTTCATCTAAAGTAAGAAAATTTCCAAAATTTTCAAGACTCATGGAACTTTCTTTCCGATAAGTCTTAGTAAAAGTGCAATAAGTATGAAATTTAAAGGCAAGACAAACCAAACGCTAAGTCCTAAAGATACAGGAATATATCCAGCGATTAAAGAAATGCCACAGATAAATAAAGCATAAGGAATCTGTGTTCTTACATGCTCCATATGATCGCATTTTGCACTCATAGATGAAAGGATTACATTGTCTGAAATTGGTGAACAATGGTTTCCAAAAATCGCACCTGTTAAAACGCAGCTTATATTAATAACCATATAATGATGCATAGCGTTTGCATCCATGCCATTGATTTTGGCGATTTCATGAGCTAAAGGCACAGCCAAAGGCATTAAAATCCCCATAGTTCCATAGCTTGTTCCTATGGCAAAAGAAATGGCTGAAGCAAAAGCAAAAATAGTAGCAGGCAAAATAAACTCAGGCAATTTATCTGCAAGCAAACTAGTGATAAATAAAGAAGTTCCTAGATCTTTTACTATACTTGAAAGCGACCAAGCAAATAAAAGCAATACTATGGTAAAAATCATGGTTTTCCAGCCATATATCCAAGTTTCTACCGCTTCTTTAAGATTGAAAATTTTACGACGCACCCCGATAAAAATCGCTACAATAGCAGCAAACAAAGCAGCTTGGAATAACACCACAGAAGAATCAGCATTTCCAAAAGCAGCCCTAAAAGTTTCAAAAGACAAAGGATTGGCACTTGCTTTTGCAAGTTCTTCGCCTTCTAAAGTGCTAAGTCCATTAAAATAAAATCCTAATATAGCTAAAATGATTAAAGTAAAAATAGGAACAATAGCATCAAAAGTACGAATTTTAATACCTTCTTTTGGTGCTAAAAATTGATCTTCTAATTCAGTAGTATCTAGTGTGCCTGATTTAGGTAGAGGAGCAATTTGTCCTGTGGTTCTTGCACGCACTTCAGCCTTGTACATAGAACCAAACTCACGCCCCATGATTGCAGTCATGACTACAAAAAAAAGCATGAAGATATTATAAAAACGATAAGGTATGGTTTCAACAAAAATTCCAAAAGCACTAATATTGCTAATGCCTATGTGTTCATAAGCGGTTTTAATTAAAGAAACTTCTAAGCCTATCCAAGTAGAAATTACAGCTATTCCTGCCACAGGAGCTGCGGTAGAGTCGATAATAAAGGCAAATTTTTCACGAGAAATTTTAAATTTATCTGCCAAAGGACGCATAATTGGACCTACGATTAGTAAATTAGCATAGTCATCAAAAAATATTAAAAGCCCTAAAAACCAAGTGTTAACTTGAGCTGATACAGCTGATTTGGCTCTTTTGGCAAATTTTAATGCTACAGCTTTTGCACCTCCCATTTTTGTGATAAGTGCCACAAGACCACCTATACAAAGAATTTGTAAAATGATTCCTGCATTTACTGGATCTGAAGTTGAACCTAAGATATAAGAAATAATTTTTGAAAAAGATTCTACTGTAGTATTGTAATAATTTACAAAAGTTAAATGTTGTGCTTTAAAAATATTTGCAGAAAGGCTAAGTAGAAAAGTTCCACTTAAAACTCCAGTAAAGAGCGATAAAATAACATCTTTTGTGATAAAGGCTAAAGCAATAGCAACTAAAGGTGGTATAAGCGTAAAAGCTCCAAATAAATTAGCATTTGCAGCTGCTTCTGAGGAGTTTGCAAATGCAACTAAAGGTAAAAACAATGAAACTAAAAATTTATTCATTCATCTCTTTCTATATAAAATCCATTCCAAGTTTGTGTTACCGGCATAAGCTCGATTTCATTAACATTAATATGGCTTGGTAGGTTAATGATAGACATTACCACTTTGGCAATATCATTAGCACTGATAAATTGCGTATTTTCATACACTGCATCAGCTTTTTGGATATCTCCTTTAAAACGCACTTCACTAAATTCAGTTTTGCAAAGTCCTGGAGCAATGTTTGTTACTTTGATATTGCTTCCTCTAAGATCATTTCTTAAGGCCAATGAAAATTGTCCTACAAAGGCTTTGGTTCCACAATACACATTGCCTCCAAAATAAGGATTGCGTCCCGCAACCGAACCTAAGTTAAAAATATAAGCATTTTTTTGTTTACGAAGTATAGGAATAACAGCTTTTGCAACATATAAAAATCCTTTGATGTTTGTATCTACCATAGTGTTAATATCTTCAAGGTTTAATTTATCAAATTCATCTACCCCTAAAGCTAAACCTGCATTATTAAAAAGCACATCAATTTCTTGAAATTCTTTAGGTAAATTTTCAATAGCTTCAAAGATTTCTTTTTGATTTCTTACATCTATGCAAAGGGTGTAAATCTTATCTTTATAAGCATTTTTTAGCTCTTCTAGACGCTCTTTGCGTCTAGCAAGGGCGATTACTTTGTAGCCTTCTTGTATAAAAGCTTCAACACAAGCTCTACCAAAACCTGAACTCGCTCCTGTAATAAATGCGGTTTTCATTCCAAACTACCTCCGTAAAATAGATTTTCGTTTGCTTTTAAACCCAAGCTTTTTAGATAATCAGCATTTTCTTTTTTACCTGCTGCTAGCGCAAAGTCAAGTGCATTAAAACCAAGATCATCAACAGCGTTAAAATTTGCTCCTTTTGAAATAAGAAGTTTTAAAATTTCAACATTTCCATAGGCTGCAGCATGCATTAAAACATTTTTTGAAGTGTGCTCTAGAGCGCAAAATGTAATAAAATAAGGCGTATTTGAACCTATGTTCGCACTTAATGCTAATTTTTCATTGTTATTAATATATTTTTGATTAACATTTGCTCCATTATCAAGAAGTAGTTTTATGATATCAAGACGATTAAACTCTATGGCATAAAAAAGTGGGGTTTTACCAAAGGCATTGGCTTGATTAACATTCGCTCCATTTTGGATTAAAAAATTTGTATTTTCATAATTTTCCAATGCGTAAAAAATAGCACTTTCATAACCTTCGTCAATCCTAGCACCAAAACGAATCAAAAGTTCTAAAATTTCTTTTTCTCTTTGATTTAAAAGCGCTGCTTGCAAGGCTATAGTAAGATCATCTTGGCTTGGATTATTTGAAAAAATAAAATCTTGTATATAAGATACTGAATAATTTTTATTTGACATGATTTTTGCTAAAGGACTAATATCTTTGTAAATTTTTGTTTCACCAACAGCCCAATTTAAAAATTCGTTTAAGGCATTGCTAGTATAGTAAATATTACTACCTTTGTCAAAATTAAAATTACTTTCAAAATACTTTTCTAAAGGTTCTATAGCATTGTTATATTCTTTCCAAAAAGCTTTGTAAAGTCTAAAATTTCCTATACTTTGATATGCCCAATATCTAAAATAAGATTTTAAAATATCATATTTTTTTTCTAAATTTTCGGGTGTATCTAAAGTTTTTTGATAAGCGATGGGATCGATAGCTATTTTTAATAATAAAAAATCAAATTGTTGTAATTTTGGCAAATAAGCCACACCATTACAAGAGCTATTGCTTCCGCGAATTTCATTGGAAATTGCATAGAGTTTTTTTGTAAAATCTTGATTTTTTAAAGATTCTTTACAGCTTGAAGTTATATTTAAATAATCTAAATTTGAACTTTCATTTAGCAATGTTTTATTATTTTTAATGTTGTCGCAGTTAATGGCATCGCTAGCCATTAAACTTGCAAAACAACAAAAGGAAGTGAATAATAACTTCAATATTTTTCCTTTGAAAATTTTAATTTTGTTATTTAATCCAAATAAGTATTAAATTTGAATTAATTTTCAAGTTTGAAATTTTCAATCTCATTAAAATTTAAATATCTATAGATATTTGCCTTATGCTCATCACTTAGTTTTTCGCTGACAATTTGTAAGTATTCTTCCTTGCTTGGAATTTTACCTAAAATCGCACAAACTGCCGCAAGTTCTGCACTGCCTAAATATACTTTAGCACCCATTCCCATACGGTTGTCAAAATTTCTTGTAGAAGTTGAGAAAACTACAGCTCCATCATTTACTCTAGCTTGATTACCCATACACAAAGAACAACCAGGAACTTCTATTCTAGCACCTGCTGCGCCAAAGATGCTGTAATAACCTTCATTAGTAAGTTGTGCTTTATCCATTTTTGTTGGAGGCACTACCCAAAGTCTGGTTTTAAGTATGCCTTTATCTTTTAAAATTTCTCCTAAAGCTCTATAATGTCCTATATTTGTCATACAAGAGCCTACAAAAACTTCATCTATATTTTTTGGACGCTTATCATCGGCTAAAATTTCACTCAAAGTCGCCACATCATCAGGGTCATTTGGACAAGCTAGGATTGGCTCTTTAATGTCATTAAGATTAATATCTATAATATAAGCGTATTTTGCATCTTTATCTGCTCTTAAAAGAGTAGGGTTTTTAAGCCATTCTCTCATTTTTTCAGCCCTTCTAGCAAGGGTAGCTTTATTCTCATATCCTGCTTCTATCATAGCTTCAATTAAAGAAATATTGGATTTGATATATTCGCTTACACTTTCTATGCTTAAATCCACACTGCAAGCAGCTGCAGATCTTTCAGCACTTGCATCACTAAGTTCAAAAGCTTGTTCGACTTTTAAGTTTGGCAAGCCTTCTATTTCTAAAATTTTTCCTGCAAAAATATTTTTCTTATTTTTCTTTTCAACGGTAAGTTGTCCTTGTTTGATTGCATAATAAGGTATAGCATTAACCAAATCTCTTAAGGTAACTCCAGCTTGTAATTCCCCGCTAAAACGCACTAAAACACTTTCAGGTACATTTAAAGGCATAGAACCAGTAACCGCAGCAAAAGCCACAAGTCCACTTCCTGCAGGGAAAGAAATTCCTATAGGAAAGCGTGTGTGAGAATCCCCACCCGTTCCTACGGTATCTGGCAATACAAAACGATTAAGCCAAGAGTGAATAACCCCATCACCTGGTTTTAAACTCACCCCACCACGACTTGTCATGAAATTGGGCAAGGTTTTATGTAAATTTGAATCGCTTACTTTTGGATAAGCAGCTGTATGGCAAAAGCTTTGCATCACAAAGTCTGCATTAAAACCTAGGCTTGCAAGTTCTTTAATTTCATCTCTAGTCATAGGACCTGTAGTATCTTGAGAGCCTACGGTTAAAGTCATAGGTTCTATATACATACCTGGACGCACACCTTCAACTCCACAGGCACGACCTAGCATTTTTTGAGCTAAGGTATAACCACCGCTTGAAGATTTAGGTTGTTCAGGTTTGGTAAAGATATTTTCACTTTCCATGCCTAAAAATTCTCTAGCCTTAGCACAAAGCCCACGACCTATGATAAGTGGGATTCTTCCTCCTGCTCTAACTTCATCTAAGAGAGTGTTTGGACTGAGTGTAAATTCTGCAATTGTAGAGCCATTTTTTATGATTTTTCCATCATAAGGATGAATTTCAAACTCATCGCCCATTTCTAAGTTTGTTACATCACAGATGATAGGTAAAGCCCCGCTATCTTGAGCAGTGTTAAAGAAAATCGGTGCTATGGTTGAACCCATTACTATACCACCGCTGTGCTTGTTTGGCACACCTTCTATTTCTTTTCCTAAGTGCCATTGTATGGAATTTATTGCCGATTTTCTACTTGAACCTGTTCCTACAACATCACCTACATAAACCACTTCGCGACCGCTTTTTTTAAGCTCTTTGATTTTTTCTAAGGATCCTGTTTGTCTTACCTTTAGCATGGCATTTGCATGTAAAGGAATATCGCTTCTTGTAAAAGCATCTCCTGCAGGGCTTAGATCATCGGTATTTGTTTCCCCTGCTACTTTAAAAACTATACATTTAATCACTTGTGGTAGTTTTTCTTTTTTATTAAACCAGTCCGCATTTGCCCAGCTTTGTAAAACTTCCTTAGCGTGTGGATTGTTTTTGCTAAGTTCAGCTATGGTATGGAAATTATCATGTACAAAAATAATATTTTTCAACACTTCTGCAGCATCTTTGGCTATGTTTTCATCTTTTAAGGCATCGATTAAAACTTTAACATTATATCCGCCTAGCATAGTTCCAAGCATTCTTAAGGCTCTTTTTTTGTCTATATTTGGAGCACTGATTTTGCCTTTAAGTATGGAATCTAAAAATTCACATTTTACTAAAGCTGCATCATCAACACCAGGATTTACTCTATTTTCTAAAAGATTTGCAAGCTCTTCATTATTTTCATTTTCAAGTAATTTACAAAGTTCTCTAGTTTGATTTGCATTTAAAGGAAGGGGTGGTATACCCAAAGCGGCTCTTTCTTCAACAAGTTTATTGTATTCTTGCATAAAAGACATTTTCTACTCCTTAAATATTTTTTATTATAATTGTAGCTCTTTGAAGGATAAAAAATGTTTAAAGTTTATTATAAAATGCCTTTATGTTACCTATCTTTACATAGTGATGGAAAATTTTTAACTAGAGTTGATTTTTGTGATAATAAAAGATCAGAAAAAAATTGTAGTTTGCTTGACTTAGCAAAATATGAACTTGATTTATATTTTACTCATAAGCTTAGAAAATTTAGCATTCCTGTTTTGATACAAGGTACAGATTTTGAATCAAAGGTTTATAAGGCTTTAATGAAAATTCCTTATGGTAAAATGGTTACCTATAAAGATATAGCCCAAAAAATCAATCATCCTAAAGCTTTTAGAGCTGTCGGAAATGCAAATTCTAAAAATCAAATTCCTATTTTTATACCTTGTCATAGAGTTATTGCAAGCAATGGCATAGGAGGATATAATGGAGGGCTTGAAATAAAAAGATTTTTGCTTGAAAATGAAGGAGTGAATTTAAAATAAGCTTGGGGTTTGATTTTCTTTGTTTTCAAATTCTTGTTCAAAAATATCATAATTTTCAAGAATTAAACAATATTTAAAATTTTTTAATTTTCTTAAATCTGAAAGCTGATTATAGGAAAAATCGCAAAATAAAGAATTTTTAGAAGCAATTTTAAAGTCTTTTATGTTTTTAAATTTTTCTTTCCAGAATTCAAAGGTATTTTGGTTGTTGCTTACAATAAACGCTTGAGAGCTTGAACCAAAAGGAGTGATTTCAAATTTATCATCAATAAAATAAATTTTAAAATCATCAATCTTATTAAAGTCAAATATTATTTTTTGATTTTTTTCTTTTAAAAAAGAAATAATTTTTGCAAAACTATTTGCGTAAAAAAAAGGCAAATTAAGATTTTTAAAATATAAATTTTCACAAATCAAAGTTGTAAAAAAGAAGCTAGATCGCGATAATAAGGTAAAATTAGCATCTTTTAGACTATGAGAATAGGCACAAAGTTTATTTAAGTAATTTTCTTCACAGTAGCAAAAAATTTCACCCTTTTTTGCTTTGATTAGTTTTTCAAAATCAGCAAAAATATTTCCTTTTAAAATGTTAAAATAAAAAGCCTTACAAAGACTTAGTTCGTAAGATTTAAAAAGCAAAAATTCACATTCTTTATCTTCGCAAAAAAAGCGTAAAAATCTTACAAGAGCTTGTTCTAGATTTTCTACTCTAAAGTAAAAAATGTCTTTATCTTCAATAGTAATGTCATTTTCTGTAATTATAGCATAAGCGCCTTTTTTTACAGCTTGGGTAATTTCTTTTTTATTGTTATTAAAGAAGGCAAAGCCTGCTTTAAGTTCGTTTAAATTTATGGCAAAACCTTCCACGCTTAAAACGCTACCTTCATGAATGAGCGTTGCGTTTAAAAGTTCACCTAAATTGCTAATTTGCATATTTTAGCCTACTAAAGAACCGTTTTGCACAAGTTGTTCAGGGGTGATTAAAACAAGCTTATCTCCGCTTTTTGCAGAAAGTATCATACCATCGCTTTCATGTCCAAAAATTTTAGCTTTTTTAAGATTGCTTATAATGCAAACTTGTTTACCGATTAAATCACTGGCTTTATAGTGTTTTGCTATGCCTGAGAGTACTTGACGGATTTCTTTATCGTCAAGTTCGAGTTGAAATTTCAAAAGTTTTTCGCTTCCTTTTATATTTTGACAATCAAGCACCTTAGCGACTTTGATTTCAATTTTTGCAAAATCATCGATTTTTATTTTAGGACTTTCTTCTTTTTTAGGTTCTTCTTTAATTTCTTGTTTTAAAAGAGCTTTTTCTACTTTTGGAAATAAAGCTTCGCAAGGATTTGCTTTAAAATCTAAAAGTTCATTATCAAGTATTATTTTTGCGTAATTTGTAGATGAAATTTCAAAATTTAAAGCTAAGGCCACCTTTTGACAAGACTTTGGTAGAGTAGGGCTTAATAAAAGGCTTGTTTTGGCTAAAATATTTGCACAAAGTGCTACTAAAGCATTAGCTTGTTCGTGTTTGTTTTCTTTGATTAAATTCCAAGGTTCGTATTTGCTAATAGCTAAATTTGCCACACTTAAGGCTTTAAAAAGTTCTTCTAAATAACGATTACACTGTAAGTTTTCTAAAAATTCTACCGCTAAATTTAAGTGTTCTTTTGCTTGATTTAATTCAACATTGTAAAATTTTAAAACACCTTCTTTTGAAATATTTCCTTGAGAATATTTTGTACTCATACCTATAATGCGATTAAGTAAATTTCCAAATTCATTGCTTAGTTCAGCATTGATACGATTTATCAGCATATTTTCGCTAAAATCCCCATCATTACCAAAAGGTACTTCTCTAAGCAAGAAATATCTAAAAGCTTCGCTTCCATAAGTATCAACCACTTCTTTAGGTTTTACAACATTGCCTTTAGATTTGCTCATTTTTTCACCTTCTTTAGTCCACCAGCCATGTGCACCTATAAATTTTGGCAAAGGTAAATCTACGCTCATTAAAAAAGCTGGCCAATAAATGGCATGAAAACGCAAGATATCTTTTCCTACTAAATGCACATGCGCAGGCCAAAATTTAGCATTTTCTCCCTTGCTTTGAAAATCAAGCGAACTTATATAGATAAAAAGTGCATCAAGCCATACATAAACAATATGTTTATCATCATTAATTTCTTGAGGCAGTTTAATCCCCCAATCAAAACTTGTTCTTGTAATGGAAAGATCTTTAAGGCCGCTTTGGACAAAATTTATAAGTTCGTTTTTTTTGTTTTTTGGCAAGATGGGATCTTTTTCTTCATACCATTGTAAAATTTTATCTTGATATTTTGAAAGTTTGAAAAAATAGCTTTCTTCTTTTAAAATCGTAGTGTTTTTGCCACAATCTGGACAAGAACAATCATTGATAAGCTGACTTTGAGTAAAAAAGCTTTCACAAGAAATACAATAGTGTCCTTCGTATTCATCTTTATAAATATCACCTTTTTGCCACATTTTTAAAAACATAGCTTTAACAAATTCAATATGCCTTGTATCAGTTGTTCTTGCGTAAATATCATAGGTGATTTCAAATTCATCCCATAATTTTTTAAATTCAAAACTGATTTTATCAGCGTATTCTTGAGGAGTGGAATTTCTTAGTTTGGCAGCTTCTTCGATTTTTTGTCCATGCTCATCTGTTCCTGTTAGAAATCTTGTTTCATGTCCTTGCAAACGATAAAATCTTGCTAAAGTATCGGCTATGATGGTAGTATAAGCATGACCTAAATGAGGCACATCATTTACATAATAAATTGGTGTTGTAACATAACGCATTTTTTTCCTTTAAAAGTCAAATCCGCCTTCGGTTTTACCCTTAGACATACTATTATAGACTGCATCCACATAATTTTTTCTAGTTTGGCAGTTAAAAATTTCATCGCAATTATAACAAGAGTTTAGATTTTTTGAGTTTTGACATGAAAGTAAAATTTCTTTCTTTTTATCCATATCTTGTTCAAATTCATCTCTAATTTCATTCATTGTAAGCCTTTAAAAGTTTTGAAATTTCATATTCTGAGCCAAAAAAACAAGGAGTTGTCGCATGGATTTTATCAAATTCAAGTTCAAGCAAGGAATGGTTTTTTCCATTTGTAGTTTTTCCGCCTGCTTTTTCTATGATAAAGGCTAGAGGAAAAACTTCAAAAAAGGCGCGAAGTTTACCATTAGGTGCATCTTGTGTTGCAGGATAACTAAAAATCCCACCCCCTTTTAATAAAATTTGATTGATATCGCTTACCATGGCTCCAGAATATCTTAAGCGATAGCCTTCATCAAAAAGATTTTTGATAAATTTAGCGTGTTTTTCTTCCCAAAATTTTTGCGTTCCGCCTGTAGCATTAATCTTGCCTTTTTCATTCATTTTAAGATCTTTTATAAAAATAAATTCATTATTTGCATTTAAGCGATAAAGTTTTGGCTGATCTTTGCAAATCACAAGTTCTAAGCGTGCTCCATACATACTATAAAGTGCAGCTCTTAAATTTTTAGCATTTGCTTTTTCTTCATAGATAGCAAAAATAGAACCTATGGCAAAATTAACATCCATTAAGCTAGAACCATCTAAAGGATCATAAGCTACGATAAAATTTGCCCTCTCGTTAAGCGTTAAAATTTCGTCTTTTTCTTCACTTATGATGGCTTTAATGCTTGAACATTGACTTAGAGTTTTTGTGATGATTTCATCGCTTAAAACATCAAATTTGAGTTGGGTATCGCCTGTAAAATTTTGATTTTGACTGTAGCTTGTATCGGGAAATTTTAAAGCGTTAGAAATTTCTAAAACCGCTTTTTGTATATAAGAAATCACTTCTTGCATTTTATAATTCTCCTTGTAAATTTTTAGCATTTTTAAGTATGTATTGGCAAATAGCTTGTATATCGTTTAAATCAAGCCAAGTAAGATAAGGGTGAGAAATTTTTTCATAGCTTGCAATAGCGTTTGAAAAAGTAAAATAACTTTCATCAATTTCTTTACAAAATACGCTAATGCGTGGTAAATCAAGAGTTTTTAATCCTTCAACCAAACAAATGTCAAAATTGGGTGCTAATTTTAAAGCTTTTAAAATATCTCTATTTTTATGAGAAAAAAAAGTTGTTCTCGTAGGGCTTAAAACCATGACTTCAGCCCCACTTTGAAAAAATTTAAAACTATCTTTACCGTTAAAATCAAATTGAGCTTTATCGGCAGGATCATGTTTAATGATTAAAACTTTTAAATTTTGTTGCAAAAAATTATTAGCTATTTTGGTAATAAGTGTAGTTTTACCTGAATTTGACGGGCCGCTAAAAGCCATGATAAGTTGTTTCATAAAATATACTCTTAATTTTTTTGTAAAATTATATCTTTTTAAACCAAAAAATAGGGTTAAAAGGCTACAATAATACTAAAAAATATGGAAAAAGAATGAAAATTTATAGTGTAATTTTAGGTGCTTTTTTGCTTGGAGCTTGTTCTTTAAAAGATCAGGCGATTGTGGATACAAATTTAAAATCTCAAACTTTAATGTTTACTCAAAAATACAAAATCACACAAGATAAGATTAATGCCATTATAACTATGTCTTATTTAAACCCAATTCTAGACAAGACAAGTAAAGATGATGTATTGGCCTTGTCTTTTACTCCAAATACATTAAAAATTCAAAATTTAGAAGTTTTTATCAATAATAAAAAAGCCAATATTGAAAAATTGGATAATGAGTATTTAAAATATATAATACAAAACAACTATACTGATTATTTTAAAGCATCTCTTCCTAGTGTCAAGGAAGAGACTAGGCTTGTAGCTAAGATTTGTTTAGATCATTTGCCTTGTTTTGAATTAAATTTTCAAAAATATCCGAAATCTTTATACTATCGTTCAGAAGATGTCGATACACAATATAATTAGCTAGAACTTTTTTTCCGTAAATTCGGCTTTCTTGATAAGGAACTAGCTCCATAGACAAGAAAGGTTCAAATTTGCCTGTCTTAAACATATCATTTCTTGCAAGCATACGGTTAGTAAATCCTATACCGCCATTATAAGCATAAGCGACAAAAAGCGGAGATTTTAAACGTGATTCAAGGTAATTTAGATGATGGTTTCCAAAGTAATATGCTATTTCAGGTTTAAACATAAAATCTTGATCGAAATTTGGAATTTTTAATTCTTTTTCCCCTATGTGATTGGCCAAAAATGGCATAAATTGCATCATGCCTAAAGCATAAGAAACTGAAATAGCAGTTGGAATAAAACGACTTTCTTGTCTGGCAATAGCCAAAATTAAAGCTTGTCTTGTTTTGTTATAGTCTTTTATATTGTCATAATAAGGCATTATAAAATAATGTTTTTTAAAATTATTTTTGCGTTCTAATATGTAAGCATAAATAGGCAAGGTTTCTTGTGTGTCAAATTCTTTTGCCAAGACATCTAGTTGACTTGCGTTAGCATCGCGAATTTGTTTGTTTATTTTTTGCCAAGCAAAAGGATCTTGCATATTAAAATTATTTTTTTTCTTGCTTGGATTAAGGCTTTCTATCTTTGGAAAAGGTGTGTTAGTAAGTTCTTTTGCGTAAAGACTATAAATATTTAAAGAAGAACTTTGCGATAAAGTTTTTAAATCTTCTTCATTGTTTTTAATCAACCACATCCAAAATATAGCATTGTCTTTATTGCTTTGCGATTTAAAACTTTGTGCCGCCTTTTTAAAAAAGTCATAAGCAAGCTCTGTTTTATCATAAGTTAAGGCATTGACTCCTAAATAGAAAGCAGAATCTTCACTTACATTTTCAGGATTTATTTCTAGTATAGAATATCTAAATTTTGGATTTTCTTTTTTAATAATAATATTTTGTGCAAAATCTTTAAAACCAATGTGGTTTGGTAGTTTATTGACTAAACTTGTATTTAAATCTAAGTCGTATTTTTTAGAATAATTATAAAGTTTAAAAAAACCATTAATATCTTCTTTTTGTACTATATAGCTCATAGGATCAGAAGTATTAAAAGCTAGCAATAAATTTGTCAAATCAGGTCTTTGATTTTTAAAGGTTTGAGCTAAAGTAGTTCGGTCTTTGGAATTTAGACTCGCTATAAAAACTAATGAATTTAAGCGCACACTTTGACAAGTTAAATTTGCATCTAAGATAGTATTTGCTATATAGGTATAGCATTTAGCATATTTTGGGTTGATATAAGGCTTTAAAGGGATGATTTTTTCAAGTTCAGATTTAATTTTTCCTATATAGCGAAAAATATGAGAATTTAAATCCTGTGCATCTTTTTTACTGATTTTATTTTTTTCTAAAAGCCTATAAATATAATAATCCTTAGCAAGTGAATTTTCTTCCTTTTTGAGTTTTTCTATACTATATTGTGTAGCATTTAAACTTGAAAAAATAAATAAAAAAACGAGTATTTTTTTTATCACAATATACTCCTTAAGATATTCCCAAGAAAAATGCCAAGAAACTGCAATGCTAAGACTATAATCAAAGGCGCAAGATCAATATTACCAATGCGTGTTGGAATTTTTCTAACTAAGGCGTAAGCAGGGTAGCTTAGTTTATATAAAATTTGCACTATAGGATTATAAGGATCAGGGTTTACCCAGCTTAGAAGTGCTGTGATGATAATAATCCAAGTATAAATGTTAATGACAATTTGTAGTACTTGAAAAATAGAAATAATAAAAGAGTCTATAACCATAGTTAAATCCTTGCTAATTCGTGAATAAAATTTTTAATATAAGGATAAAGATCGCTAAGCTCAGGTCCGTGGATATTTCCTGTTAAAATTATCCTTAAAGGCATGAAAAATTTTTTACCTTTTAAGTTGCTTTTGTTTAAAAGTTCATTTTTAAAATCTTCATAATTTTCAAAAAGTTCAATATCTTTTAAGAGTTCTTTTAAAATTTTACATTCTGTTTCAAACTCGCCAAAATTTTTTGCGTTAAAAATAGCTTGCATTTTTTCTTTAAGTTCTTTTATAGTACTTGTTTCTTGAGTGTAAAATTTAGCAAGTTGTGCAAGATCTTTGTTTAAATCTAAAATTTTATTAAGCTCATCATCTTTGATCATTTTGATATGTTCACGATTGATTTGTAAGAGTTTTTTAAGATCAAATCTTGCGGGAGCTTTTGAAACTTTAGAAATATCAAACCATTTTATAGCCTCTTCTAAGGTAAAAATTTCACAAGGAGTTTTATTGCCTAGCATGATCAGATAGTTTGCGATTGCGCTAGGTAAAATTCCACTTTCAAGTAGCCATTTTACAGAAGAATGTGCTTCTCTTTTACTCATTTTAACACCTTCTTCGTTTAAAATGATAGGCAAGTGTGCATAAGTCATGGCTTTATTATAACCTAAGCTTGCGCGGATATGTTCTTGTTTTGGAGTGTTTGAAACATGATCTTCTCCGCGTATAATACAAGTGACATTTTCAAGCATATCATCAACCGCACAAGCAAAATTATAAGTTGGAGTTTTATCCGTTCTCATAATCACAAAAGAGTCTATGTTTTCAGGCTCAAAACTAAGCTCGCCTTTGATAAAATCAGTAAATTTCATAGTATGAGTAGGTTTTTTAAGACGGATAACAAAGGGTTTTTCACATTCTAAAACATCAATATCGGCTAGTTTTTCACAAGTGCCATCGTAGCGATAAGCTTTACCTTGTTTTTTAGCCAGCTCTTTTTTTGCTTCAAGTTCTTCTTCGGTGCAAAAACAAGCAAAAGCTTTTTTTTCGCTTACAAGTTTTAAAGCCATTTGGCGATGGAATTTTAAATTTTCACTTTGTATATAGTAATGCTGCCATGAAATACTAAAAAGATTTAAAATTTCTTTGATTTCTTCTTCTTTTCCTGCTATATTTCTAGCCTTATCAGTATCTTCAATACGTAAGATAAAATCCATATTTTTTTGTCTTGCACAGATATAATTAAAAATTGCTGCGCGTAAATTTCCTATGTGCATATCACCTGTGGGAGAAGGTGCAAAACGGTACATCTTATAGCCTTTAAAATTATTTAAAAGCTTATTATAACAGAAAAATTTATACGGATATTTAATTTTACTTGGTTATAATACTTTTATGATATTTTTAATTTTTTCTTTCATTGTGTTATTAATTTTTGGCTTAGCAAATGTTTATATTTATAAAAGATTAATCAAGAAAATTACTCTTTTTAAGTATTTTTATAAAATTTTTTCCTTTATTTTTATTGTGCTTTTTTTAGCTCAAGCTGTGTTTTTAATATTTCGTAGAGATGAATATTTAAGTGATACTTGGTATGAAATTTTAGCCATGTTTTATGCGCCGACTTATTGTTTGTTTTTTATGACTTTAGCATGGGATTTTGTTAAATTGATTTTAGCTCTTATGGGTAAAAGAGATAAAACATATAATCTTATTTTGCGTTTGATTTTTGAACTTTCTCTTATAGTTTTAAGTGTGTTTTTAATTTATGTAAGTATAAATAATGCTCTAAAAACACCTGAAGTAAAGAGTGTTGATGTTGAAATACCAAATCTTAAAAAAGATTTAAAAATTGTCATGCTTACTGATATACATTTGGGTAAAAATTTGCATGAAAATTTTTTAGACAAGCTCATCACTAAAGTGAATTTGCAAAGTCCTGATATGGTTGTAATAGTAGGGGATCTGATTGATACTAATCCTAAAGATTTAAAAAATTACATCTCAAAACTTAATGATTTTAACTCCACTTACGGAACTTTTTATGCTTTGGGAAATCATGAGTATTATCATGGTATCAATGAAGTTTTGGATTTGCTTAGAAAACATACTAATATGAAAATTTTAGTCAATCAAAATTTAGATTTAGGTTTTATAAATATTGCTGGACTTGGAGATTTAGCCGGACTTGATAGGGGTTTATATGCTCCTGATTTAGCAAGAATAAAAGTGGATTTAAATACAAGTAAAGCTAGTATTTTACTCACACATCAACCTAAAACAGCTTTGCTTTATGATTTAAGTGATTTTGATCTTGTTTTAAGTGGGCATACACATGGAGGGCAAATTTCCCCTTTTATGTTTTTAGTTAAACTTCAGCAAGGTTTTGTTCATGGGCTTTATGATTTAGGAGAAAAAACTAAGCTTTATGTGAGTAGTGGAGCAGGATTTTGGGGGCCAAGTCTTAGAGTTTTTGCTCCGAGTGAAATAGTGATTTTAAATTTAAAAGGAAAAAAATGAGTTTTTCAAAAGAAAGTTCGAGACTTTTTGGTTTTGTAGCGGGGATTAAATTTCCTAAAATGATACAAAAAGTTATTAATGAAAATTATGTTAAGTATTTTAATATCAATATGAGTGAATTTAAAGCTCCTTGTGAATATGAGAGTTTAAATGCTCTTTTTACAAGAACTTTGCAAATTCCAAGAAAATTTGAAGAAGGTTTTATCAGTCCAAGTGATGGTAAAATTTTAGAGTGTGGAAGTACTTTTTTAGCAAATGAAGAACATTTTGCTTTTTCTATAAAAGGACATGCTTATAGCGTTGAGGAGCTTTTAAAAGATAGCTTTGAAAAAGATGAACTTAAAAATGGGCTTGATTATGTCAATATTTATCTTTCTCCAAAAGATTATCATCGTTATCACAGCCCTTGTGATATGCAAATTTTAAGTGCAACTTACACAAGTGGAGTGCTTTATAGCGTAAATGAAAAACATTTAGAACGCATTAGTAATTTATATGTAAAAAATGAAAGAGTGAGCTTGAAATGTCAAAATGAAAAAGGTATTTTTTGGCTTGTTTTTGTAGGAGCGCAAAATGTAGGAAAAATGCGTTTTAATTTTGATGCAAGCATACAAACCAATGCTAAAATTTCTCATAATTTTACTAGAAAATATGAAAATTTAAATTTCAAAAAAGGCGAAGAACTAGGAAATTTTGAGCTAGGTTCTACTATAGTTTTAATCTCTCAAAAAGGACTTTTAACTTTTAATTTAAAAGTAGGGCAGGGTATTAAATTTGGAGAAAAAATAGCGGATTAGTTTTTAGGAGTTTTATTTGCCATTTGATAGATAAAGGCAAAAACTTCAGCTACAGCTTTATACATATTAGGTGGAATTTCATCACCTAAGTCAAGCTTGCTTAAAATTTCTATTAAATCTTCATCTTCTTTAATAGGAACTCCGTGTTCCTTGGCTAAAGAAATAATTTTAGCAGCACTTTCGCCTTTGCCACTTGCAAGCACTTTTGGTGCAGAGTTTTTTTCTTTTTGATAGCCTAGAGCTACAGCTTTTTTAATCGATCTTTTGATTTTGCTCATACTTTTTTATCCATACCCATTTCAAGATCTAAATTTTTCATATTTCTAGTATCAAATTTACTTCTTATGATATCACCTACAAAGAAATTTGCACTTAAAAGTCCTGCTTTATTGATATTTCTTTTAAGCTCATGGGCATTTTCATAGATGGTTTTTCTAAATTCAATATTTTCTGCCATAATATTAATATCTATATATTTTTCATTATTTAAAGAAATAAGAATTTCTAAATCCCCAAGTTTTGCAAATTCGAGTTTAATCTGAGCAAAAAATTTGTCCTTTTTTCCGCGTCTAAACATAATTTTAGAATCATTTAAATCATCCCAAGAAAAAGGCAGATAAGTATTGATAGAATCATTAGCTAAAGACATAAGCTGATTGATTTCAATTTGCGCTAAAAGACGATTAGCTTGATTGTATACAGCTTCATTGCCTTCATTTTTAGCTAAATTTGAAATTTGCAAAAGTGTTGATTTTACATCATGATGTAAAGATTCAGCTATATCTTGTTCTGTTTTTGGTTTAATTTGTGCTAGATCTTTGATAGAAAGATTGAGTTTGTGTTCGAGATTTTTAAGTTCTGCTTGATTAAGCTTGGCATTTTGAGTATAGGGTTCAAGTTCTTTTAAGCTTTCATTAAGTCTACGAGAAAGATTGCTTAAATTTTTACTTAAATCTTGCACTTGTTCTAGATCTAAATTTTCTACATTAAATGCTAAATTTTTTACAATATTTTGTTTTATAAATTCCTGATTTTTAAAAATATTTTGCATAGTTTGGTTATTGTTAGATTGAATATTTTGAGTATTATTTAAATTTTGCGTATTGTTTGTGTTAGGATTTGAAGTGTTGGTATTTGTATTGATTGAAGTTTTGTTTTCTGTTTTTGTTTCATAAAATTTTGGATTTTCTTTGATATTTTCTTCGTGAGTTTTTGTGCTAGAATCTAAATTTGCATTAACTTCTTTTTTAGGTAAATTTTCTTCGTTTTTTACATCTTGTTTAATATCGGTTTTAGCATCATCTGCGAGAGTTTCTTCTTTTGATACTTTTATATGTTTTTCTTCATCTTGGTTTTTTGTGTTATGATTAAGTTGTTCTTCTTTGATATTTTCTTTATTGCTTAAAAGATTTTCTAAAATATTTTCTTTATCTTGTATTTTAGAAGCTTGATTACCTAGTATATTTTTTAAAGTATTTTCAAGTTTTTCAAAGGCTGTAGCAGTTTGCTTAAGGATGTTTGGATCTTTTATCATTAAATTTTCTGGTTTATTAAGAGCTTTGAAAAAATCATTTTTGATGGAATTTAATTCTTTTAAAATTTTATTAGCTATAGGGGTGATTTTTTCTTGAGCATGACTGGGGTTTTTACTTATATAATTTTTAAAATTTTCCAATTTAGAACTTAAATTTAAAAGTGCTTTAAAAGAACTTTGATTTAAAATTTGCTTATTTTCATTTTTGCTAGAATTAATAATATTTTTTAATTCTTTTAGAGTATTTTTTGGATTTAAATTTGTATTTGCAAGTTGGGCTATCTGAACGCTTAGTTTTTCACTACTAAGACCTTTGATTGTGCTTAAAAGAGAATGAAAACTTTTGGGTAGCAATTCTTCGTTTAAGGCATCTTTTAATTTAGCTTCTAAAAATACGCCCGAATTTTTAAATAAAGGAGCTAAGTTATTGTTTTTTATTTCACTGGCAGGTTTTAAAATTTGATTTAATCTATCTAAAACTTGTGTAAAAGTATCGCTTTTTGCAAGTTCTGTGCTTAAAGTTTTTAATTCATTAGCAAAATTAGGAGCTAAATTTAAATTTTTTCCTTGTTTAAGTACAGGGGAATCGGGATTTTTTTGAGCATTGATTTGATCTAAAAGTTTATTAACAAGTTCTTTTAATTTGGTACCTGTTTCATTTTGAACAAATTTTGCTAGTATTTCTTCACTACTAGCGTCCTTGCTTAAACCTAAATTTTGCTTTAAAGCTTGTGCAAGTGCTTCTTTTGGATTGTCCTTTAAATTTGTTTTATCTTTTGAAGTAGAGTTATCTACTTTTAAATCATTTTTTTGTGTATTGGCAATTTGACTTGCTAGTTGAGTATTAATCATCAAATATCACCATATTTCCAGGTTTTTTCTTAAATTTTTTATTTAAAATATTTGGTTTATTGATAGCAAAAAGAATTAAAAATGCTAGAGAAATTATATAAAACCATAAAAAACCTTTGATTTCAAAGTATTGCATTAAAAAACCTAAAACTAAAGGACCAAACAAAGAGCCTAAAGAATAGCAAAAAAGAACCCCACGACCTAACTCTACGCCTTTATTTTTGCTTACTAAAACATCATTTGCTCTAGCAAGTGCTAAAGCATATAAACAAAATATTCCTATACCAAGAGTAATTCCTAAAAAATATTGCATATACAAGTGAAGTTTAAAAAAGATAAATATAAACATGGTGATAAATCCTATGCTTGCACAAGTGATAATGGCAAATTTACGACCAAGTTTGTCCGAAATAGTTCCTATGATGGTTTGTGCAATAAAACCACCTAAAACCCCACAAAATATAAAATAAGAAACCGCTTTTGTATCAAAACCTTGCAAAAGTATAAATAAAGATGCCATAGAAAAAAAGCCATTTATAAGCATTCCAGCTATAAAGCTTGTGACGATAGCCAAAGGAGCTATATCAAAAATTTTAGGTATAGAAATAGGACTTGATGCGGGCAAAACAGGTTCTTTGATTTTAATCAAATTTAAAGGTAAAGATGAAAGTAAAATTAAAGTTGCACTGAGAATAAATACACTATGTTTGCTTAAATTTAACGCTATGATTAAAACTCCAATACCAAATGCAAGATAAAAAACAATTTCATAAAAACCTAAAATTCTAGATCGAATGGCATTTTTGCTTTTTTCATTAAGCCATGATTCTATGACCATTAAAAGTCCATAATAGCAAATTCCTATGAAAAATCTTAAAACAGCCCAAAAAATAAGATTTTCGCTTACTGTATGAAGCATGGCTGAAATTCCAAAAATAGCCCCAAATAGCCCAAAAGAGCGTATATGACCTATACGAGAAATAATTTTATGAGCACTGATGGTTCCAACAAGGGCGCCCACAAAAAAACAAGAACTTACCATTCCAACAGCTAAAGAACTTTCTCCGTTTTCTTTTAATATAACACCTATAGAGCTTACTATCAAGGCATTACCTGCAAATAAAAATGCCATACCAGCAAAAAGCGCTGTCATTGATTTAATAATTTTTTTTGGACTCATACTTTTTTATATATAAAATAAAAATAAACACACAAACTAGCAAGGATGAAATTCCACAAATATAAGCAAAGATATCTAATTTATCTTGGCGATGTAAAAATAAAAATCCAGCAACCAATATCACATAAGCCATCAATTTAAAGAGAGTAAAAAACATAGCAAAAAAATGGATTTTCTCTTTAACATTTGGCTTTAAATCGTCTTTTAGAACTTTAAAATGAATAATTTTTGATAAATTTTGTTTTTTTTTGATAAAAAGCGATGAAATAAAATTAAAATCTTTTTCATAATTTTTTGATTTTTTTATAATGACTTTTTTATAATTTAAATAAGAAACAAAAATAATCAACAAAACACTAAAAAAAGCTATTTCATAGCTTAAAAATGTATTTAATTTAAAATGATTTAACGATGAAAATATGATCCAAAAAAATAAATGAATAATGGCAAAAGTATAAAATAGAGCTTTTTTATGTTCCATTATTTGTTCTTTTCTTTTTGAATTTTTTCTTTGATCAACTCATCTCTTTCTTTAAATTCTTCATAGCTTTTTACTTGAACTTTATAAGCTTTATAAACATTAAGTATGGCAGCACTGATCCCCCAAAAAACTCCAAGCCAAAAAAGCCAAGGATAAGGAGTAAATTTTTTAAGCAAATATCCTATTCCCACACCTATAAATACAGCAACAACCATAGAGATGCCAAGACTTAAACCATCCGCAGCTTCAAGAGTTTTGCGAACGATTTTTTGTCTTTTGTTGTTAGAATTTTCTAAGTGATTTTTTTCTTCTTTTAAAATATTGCTCATATTCTTTTAAAGCTTTCCCTAACAGCCTCTAATGTTATATCTATAACTTTATCATCCATTTTTGAACATATAAAGCCTGTTTCAAATTGAGAAGGTGCTAAATAAATTCCATTTTCAAGCATATTTTTGTGAAATTTTGAAAATAATGCTAGATCAGATTTTAATGCATCTTGGTAATTTAATACAGGATTTTTGGTGAAAAAGTATCCAAACATAGAACCTACATGACAAACTTGCAGTGGAAGTCCTTTTTCATCTGCTAATTTTTTCATTCCTTGGGTAAGTTTTTTTGCTAATGTTCCAAGTTTGTCATAAAGTTTGGTTTTATTTTTGGCTTTTGTAAGACTTGCTATACCTGCAGCCATTGCCAAAGGGTTTCCACTTAAAGTTCCTGCTTGATAAACTCCACCCAAAGGACTTAAAATATCCATAATTTCAGTCCTAGAAGCAAATGCTGCTGCAGGTAGACCGCCTCCTATTACCTTACCAAAAGTAATTATATCTGCTTGAATATGATTGATTCCATAGGAACCAAGGTAAGATGCCCTATATCCACTCATTACTTCATCAAAAATCAGCAGAGTTTGATTGTTTTTACAGATCTTAGCAAGTTCTTCTAAAAAATCTTGTTTAGCTGGAACTAACCCCATATTTCCAGCAATAGGCTCAATGATAACACATGCAATATCTTTATTTTTTTCAAAAAGCTCTTTAACGCTATTTATATCATTATATTTTGCTACTAAAGTGTGTTTGGCCACATCTTCTAAAACACCCAAAGAACTAGGAGAGTTAAAAGTAGCAGCACCACTTCCTGCACTCACTAATAATGAATCAGAATGCCCGTGATAACATCCTTCAAATTTTAAAATTTTATCTTTTTTAGTAAAGCCACGGGCAAGACGAATAGCACTCATGGTTGCTTCTGTTCCACTGCTTACAAAGCGGATTTTTTCTAAATGAGGAAAATCAGATAAAACAAGCTTGGCAAGTTCAGTTTCTAATAAAGTTGGAGCTCCAAAACTTGAACCTTTGTGAAGTGCTTTTTGGCAAGCTTTTTGTATATCTTTATCGCAATGTCCAAAAAGTAAAGGCCCCCAGCTTTGAACATAGTCTATATAAGAATTTCCATCTATATCGAAAATATAAGCACCTTTTCCATGGGAAATAAATTTTGGCTCACTTTGAACATTTGCAAAAGCACGAACTGGAGAATTTACACCACCTGCGATGAATTTACACGCTTCTTTAAAAGCTTTTTTGTTTGTCATTTTTCTTCCTTGCTAAATTGCTTGATGTAATTATATAAAGTTACAATTTCATCATTTGTTAAAGAGTAATTTGGCATGATTGATTTTGCGTCTTTACTCTGATTAAGAGAATTTTTAAAATTCTCAAAACTAAGATTTTGTATACTTGGAACTTTATAAGCTGTTTGAATACCATTTTTCATATAATATCCTAAAATTCGTTCGCTTCCATCTGCTCCATGACATTCTTTACAACTAATGCCCCTTGGATTTTCATAAAGCATTTTAGAGTATTCTTTAAGAGTGATAAAATCAGCGCCAAAAAGACTGATACTAAATAAAAAAAACATTAAAACAATTTTCAAAGTTTCACCTTGTTAATGAAGTTTTAATATGATACAATTTTTACTTTAAAAAAGTGATTAAATTTATAGAAGGAAAATAATGACTTTGCTTGATGGTAAAGCTTTAAGCGCAAAAATCAAAGAAGAATTAAAAGAAAAAAATCAATTTTTGAAAAGCAAAGGGATTGAAAGCTGTTTGGCTGTTATCTTGGTTGGAGATGATCCTGCAAGTCAAACTTATGTAAAATCTAAGGCTAAAGCCTGTGAAGAATGTGGAATTAAATCTTTAGTTTATCATCTTAATGAAAATACTACACAAAATGAACTTTTGGCATTGATTAATACCTTAAATCACGATGATAGTGTTCATGGAATTTTGGTTCAGCTTCCCTTACCTGATCATATTTGTAAAGATTTAATACTTGAAAGTATTATAAGTAGTAAAGATGTTGATGGCTTTCATCCTATTAATGTAGGATATTTAAATTTAGGCTTAGAAAGTGGGTTTTTGCCTTGTACTCCACTTGGAGTTATGAAGCTTTTGAAGGCTTATGAAATTGATTTAGAAGGAAAAGACGCTGTTATTATAGGTGCTTCAAATATAGTAGGTCGTCCTATGGCTACTATGCTTTTAAACGCTGGAGCTACAGTAAGCGTTTGTCATATTAAAACCAAAGATTTGAGCCTTTATACTAGGCAAGCTGATTTGATTATAGTAGCAGCAGGTTGTGTGAATTTACTTCGATCGGATATGGTAAAAGAAGGAGTGATTGTTATTGATGTTGGAATCAATCGTCTTGAAAGTGGAAAGATAGTTGGAGACGTGGATTTTGAAGAGGTATCTAAAAAATCTAGTTATATAACTCCTGTTCCAGGTGGAGTAGGTCCTATGACTATAGCCATGCTTTTAGAAAACACAGTTAAATCTGCTAAAAATAGACTTAATTAGGGAAAATCTATGGAAATTTTAAAGAAATTATATAAATTTTCACAGTCTTGGACTGGAACTGTAGTTATTGTTCTTTTGGTGATTTTTTTCTTTATACAAGCTTTTGTTATTCCTTCTGGTTCTATGAAAAACACCTTATTGGTAGGGGATTTTTTATTTGTTAAAAAATTTAGCTATGGTATCCCAACTCCTCATATTCCTTGGTTGGAAATTCCTGTTTTGCCAGATTTCAATAAAGATGGGCATTTGATAAAAGCACAAGGGTCACAAAGAGGAGATATAGTTGTTTTTAGAAATCCTAGAAATGAAAAAGAACACTTTGTAAAGCGTTGTGTAGGCACAGGAGGAGATAGGATAGTTTATGCAAATAAAACACTTTATGTAAGAATGCATGAGGGTGATGAATTTATGAAAGAACATTATCCGAATGATCTTGTTGCTCTTGGAGGGCAAATTTATGTAAAAGAACCTTATAAACAAAAAGGTATTCATTATGATCCAAAAAAAGATATAGAAAGCGATATTTTACGCTTTCTTAGCATAGGTGATTTTGCTATGTCTCCAACTTATATTAAAGAACTTGGAAATCATATAGGTTTTAGCGGCGGAAATGCTTATGTTTTTGATGTGCCTGAAAATGAGTATTTCATGATGGGTGATAATCGCGATTATTCTTATGATAGTCGTTTTTGGGGTTCTGTTCCTTATAGGTTGATAGTAGGTAAACCTTGGTTTGTATATTTCTCTTGGGATAAAGATAAAAATGTTCGCTGGGAAAGGATAGGGCGTTTTGTTGATACCTTGGAAAATGATGAACAATATATCCATGATCATGATGATGAGGATAAATTAAGCTAATGTTTGTGAAAAACACAAACATTATATTTTTAAAAGCGTGATTTCATCACCTTTTTTTAATTCGCTTATATTTTCTTCACTTATAAGTAAAAATTCACTTTTAATAAGTGGAAGTATCATACCAGATCCAAATTTATTTTCATTAAATGGTGTAAAAATATCTTTTTCTAAATTTCCTAAGATGAGATTATTTCTTCCGCTTTTAAGCTTTAAATCCATACCCATTTTGCCATAAAATGTTAAAGGATTGTCTAGGTTTCCACTTAATAAATTAATGATTTTTTTAGCAAAAATAAAACAAGAAAGATAAGCTGCCATAGGATTTCCTGGTAAAATCAATACGAAATTTTCACCTTTTCTATAAAGCTTAGTAGGTCTTGCAGGGCGTGCTTTTAAACCTTTAAAAAGTGGAGTAAAGCCTAATTCATCTAAAGCTTTTTCCATAAAATCAGCCTCGCCAACGCTTGCACCTCCTGAAGTGATTAAAAGATCAAAATTTGTATTTTCTAAAGCCTCTTTAGTGCTTTTAAAATTATCTTTGATAATACCTAAATAAGAAGCATTTTGAAACATGGTTAGCAAAGGTAAAGCATTGGCATTATAAATACTTTCTTCATCGCATTCTTGCCAAGGTTCTTTAAGTTCATTTCCGCTTGAAAAAATGCCTATGCGAATTTTTCTTATGACTTCTATTTTATAAAGCCCTTGAGAAGCAAGTAGGGCGATATGTTTATCATTAAGTTTAGTGCCTTTTTGAAGCAAAAGTTCGCCTTTTTTTAATTCTTCGCCTTTGTAGCGATAGGCATTGTATTGTTTAGGGGTTTTTTTAATGATGAGTTTATTTTCTTCTATATACTCATCTTCTAACATTAAGATAGTATCAGCATTTTTGGGCATTTTAGCCCCTGTCATGATTTTATAGCATTCATTCTTAGCAACTGTATAAAAATTTTTATCTCCTGCAAAAATAGTCCCTTTAATCTCCAAAGCCTCATTGATATCAGTATAATTAAAAGCATAGCCATCAAGAGCAGCATTGTCAAAACTAGGTAGATTTTTTCTAGCGTATAAATCTTTAGCTAAAATTCTATCCTTTGCTTTTTCAAGGCTAATAAGCTCACTTTCATCTAAACATGAAATTTGATTTTCTAAGTCTTTTAAGGTTTCAAAGATATTTTTCATTCTTCAAGCCTTGTGATTTTCACACCCAAATCTTTAAATTTTTCTTCTAAATTTTCATAACCCCTATCAAGATGGTAAATTCTATGGACTTTGCTTGTACCTTTAGCTGCAAGAGCTGCTAAGATAAGGGCTGAAGAAGCGCGCAAATCTGTAGCCATGACATCAGCAGCGTTAAGTTCTTTTCCGCCTACTATGGTAGCAATATGACCATTGAGTTTAATATCCGCACCCATTCTTAAAAGTTCACTTACATGCATGAAACGATTTTCAAATAGTCTTTCATCAATAATACTAGTTCCATTAGCTTTTAAAGCTAGTGCCATAAACTGCGCTTGCATATCGGTTGGAAAGCCTGGATATTCACTTGTCATGATTTCTACAGGTTTAATTTCTTTAGCAGGAAGTAGGGTGATACTATCTTCTGCAATCAAAGTTTCAAAACCCATTTGATGAAGTTTTGCTAAAACTGCACTAAGATGAGTGGCGTTAACTTTATCTAAAGTAATTTTAGAATTTGTAATAGCCCCTGCACAAAGATAAGTTCCTGCCTCAATTCTATCAGGTATAACGCTAAATTCTTTAAATTCTAAAAGTTCTCCATCACTACCATAAATTTCAAGTTCATCTGTACCTATGCCTTTGATTTCAAGTCCTGCGTCTTTTAAAACTTCGCAAAGTTGAACTACTTCGGGTTCTTTTGCAACATTTAAGAGCTTGGTTTTACCTTTGGCTAAAGCTGCTGCCATGATGATGTTTTCACTACCCGTAACCGTGATTTTATCAAAAAGAATTTCATTGCCTTTTAAATTTCCACTAGCTACGACATAGCCTTGTTTAATTTGTATATTTGCCCCCATTTTTTCCAAGGCTAAAAGATGTAAATCAATAGGTCTTTGTCCTATGGCACATCCACCAGGCAAAGATACTTCACAATGCCCAAAACGAGCAAGCAAAGGCCCTAGAGTAAGTATAGAAGCACGCATTTTACGTACAATGTCATATTTAGCTATGGTTTGATTAAGAGTGTTTGTGTTTAATAAAGCACTATTGTTTTGAAAATTGACCTTAGCTCCTAAATTTTCTAGCAAAGATATAAGAGTTTTTATATCAGCAACATTAGGAACATTGTTGATTTTTACTTCATTTTTAGCAAGTATGCTTGAAACGATCAAGGGTAGGGCAGCATTTTTTGCTCCGCTTATTGTAACATTTCCGCTTAGATGATTTGTGCCTTCGATTTCTAGATAAGTCATATTTTTCCTTGAAAAAGTTTAAAAATGCATCATTATAGC
The DNA here is from genome assembly GCF_045277125.1 of Campylobacter sp. CFSAN122748. NCBI lineage: Bacteria > Pseudomonadati > Campylobacterota > Epsilonproteobacteria > Campylobacterales > Campylobacteraceae > Campylobacter > Campylobacter sp. CFSAN122748. Next base: position 839,467 of record NZ_CP116953.1, read on the forward strand.
ATTCTTAAACTTTTGAAAAAATATAATCAAGTTTGTTGGCTTTGGAGTTCTTGAATTTGAGCTTGAATTATATCTGCTTGAGATTTTAGCACATCAATTTGTTTTTGAAATGTCGTTTTCATTTGTTCGTTAGCGTTTGTCATTTTTTGAGTAAGTTCTGCAATTTTAGCTAAAATTCCAGCTAATTTTGCTATTAAAGCCTCTAATGCGGGATTTACGCCACCTTTGCTATTTTGAATGGAATTTTGGTCTTTGTGGTTTTCTATTTTTTCTTGACTTACTTTGATTTCATATTCTTTTTCATTTTTTGAATTTGTTTGACTTAAACTTCTTGCTTCATCTGAATTTGAATTTTAACCACATTGTCGCTATGAACATTACTTACCAAATCATTGTCTTTGTTTATTTGTGTTTGATAATTGCTAAAATTTTTTGTCAAAGTATCTATTTTCATCTTAAATCTTTTTAAATTAATTTATATTGTTATCGGTTTTTTTATTTATAAATTTATATTAATGATAGTTATTTTAAGGATATTTTGCTTTAGATTTTTATATTTATATTTTAAACGCAAAAAAAACTAAAGTTTCATAAAGTTTTTAAGTATTTTTTTACCTTTTTGAGTTAAAACCGCTTCAGGGTGAAATTGTAATCCATAAATGGGATATTTTTTATGTTTAATTGCCATAATGATATTTTCTGAATTATGAGCTAAAATTTTGCATTTTTTAGGCATAAAACTGATATGTAAAGAATGATATAAACAAATTTCAATTTCTTTTTTAATACCCTTAAAAATAGGATCTTTTTTAAAATAAAGTTTAGAAATTTTACCATGCATAGGATTTTGCATTTTAGAAACCCTACCGCCAAAAACTTCAGCTATACACTGATGCCCTAAACATATACCTAAAATTTTTTTATTTTTTTTAAAATATTTGATTGCTTTTAAGCTTAATTTAGATTCCTTAGGAGAATGAGGCCCAGGAGAGATGATAAGATGAGTAAAATCAAATTTTTCTAATTCTTTGGCTTTTTTAAAGGTATCATTTTTTATCACTTTACATTCAAAACCAAGTTCTTTAAGATAATAGATGATGGTATAACTAAAAGAATCATAATTATCTATAAATAAAATTTTCTTCATTGTAATTTTACCTTTTTTAAACCACGCACGGAATTAATGCAATAAATATTTTCTGCTTCAAATAAATCTTGTTTAAATAATGCTTTTTCTTTTATCAAACCAAGATTGACTAAGAAATTTCTATATACGCCATTTAACATACCACTTTGAATTTGTGGAGTATAAAATTGAGCGTTTTTTTCTAAGATGAGATTGGTTCTTGAGCCTTCGCAAAGTTCATCTTTTTCGTTAAAAAAAGCTATGTCATAACACAAGTTTTGCTGCCATTTGTATGAGTGTTGATTATAAAAACTACGTAAAGAGCTTTTGTGATAGAGATTGTCACTTTTTGAGTTAATTTTATCATCACTTAAAAGCAAAATATCGTTTGAATTTTGTTTTAAGGCACTTTGTTGAAATTCGTATCTTCCGTCTCTGTATAAAATAAGCTTTAAAATTCCTTCTTTATGTGGATTTTTAAAGGGTAGGGGAAAATTATAAAATAAAGAGTGTTTTTTGTGGAAAATTTTTTCATCGAGTTTAAAAAGTGTAAAATTTTGATATTCTTTATAAGAATTTTTTTGATTTAAAACATTATAAAAATCTTTAAAGAGCTTGTGAGTATTAAAATTAAATTTAAGAGCTGAATTTATAAGCCTTAATAAATGTTCTTTTAAAAATAAAATTTGAGAATTTTTAAAATACATGGTTTCAAAAAGATAAAAATCACAAGGATTTAAGATTGCACTTTTAAGTTTTAATTCTTCAAATTCATCTTTGAATTTTGAGTCCCAAACTAAGCCGCTACCCGTGCTATAAGTATAAATTTCATCTTGTTTTTCTAAGGTGCGTATGGCTACGCTAAATTTATTTTTATTTTTGTGTATTAAACCTATAGTTCCGCAGTAAATACCACGATCTCTTTGTTCTAATTCTTCAATAAATTTAATGCTTTCAAGCTTTGGAGCACCTGTAATAGAACCACAAGGAAAGAGAGCTTTAAAAATTTGATATAAAGAAATATTTTTTTTAAGTTTTCCTTGTACGCTTGAAGTCATTTGATGTAAAGTAGGGTGACTTTGAATTTCAAAAAGTTTGGTTTTTAAGCTTTTTTTTGTGATGATTTTTGAAAGATCGTTGCGTAAAAGATCACAAATCATAACATTTTCACTCAGATTTTTTGTATCATTTTGCAAGAAAATTTTATTTTCTTCATCTTTTATAGGATCTTTATCACGCTTAATTGTGCCTTTCATAGGTTTTGTAAATATTTTTCTTTTTTTAGTTTTGAAGAAAAGTTCAGGAGAAAAGGATAAAATTTCTCTTGTTTCATCTTTTATAAAAGCTTTAAATTCAGTATCTTGTCTAGAAAGCAAAAGTTTAAAAAGTTCAAAAGAATCCATTTTGCTATGAAATTTAAAATTTTGAGTAAGGTTGATTTGATAAACTCTTCCTTTAGAGATTGCCTCTTTAACCTTGATGAAATTTTCTTTGTAATTATCTTGATCTAAAAAATTTATAAATTCAGGAATAAATTTTTCTTCATCGATATCTTCTTTTTGAAATTTTTTTCTTTTTTTAAAAGCAAATATAGACAAATAAGCTTTTTTGCTTGTGAAATTTTTATCTTGAAAATATCTATATAGCTCATAATCAGCAAGCATTAAAATATAAAAATCATTTTTATATTTTTCTATAAATTTAAAGCACTTTTTACTTTCTTTGTGGTTAAAGGCTTTTAAAGTGTGTTTTAAATCATGGTAAAAATATTTACCAAAAACAGCATAGTTTTCAAGAGTCACTTAATTCCTTTGCAACCTGTGCGGCAAGTTTTAATTTATCATTATCAAAATGAGTGTAAATTCTTGAGGTATTTAAACTTGCATGCCCTAAAGCTTCTTGAACTAAAACTAAATCTTTTTGCTTTTTATAAAGCAGGGTGGCAAAAGTATGACGCAACATATGAGCACCATTTTTTTGTTTGCGAATTCCTGCACGAAATAAAAGCTGTTCTACTATGCGACTGACATAAGATTGAGTCAGTGGAGTGCCTTTTTTATTGACAAAAAGTAGGGCGTCTTTACTCATATAATTAATACTTACATTTTTAAGCAAATCGTAAATAAGTTCTTTTTTTATCATTACAACACGATATTTATTGCCTTTAGCTCTTATTCTTATGATATAAAGATCGTTTTCTTCGCTAATATCACCCATTTTGATATTGATAGCTTCACTTACCCGTATGCCTGTAAAAATGATGATTTTAATAATAAGTTTATTGCGTACAGTATTGTTTCTAAAATCTGCATTTTCAATAGCATCAAGAAATTTTTTAAGCTCTTCTTCACTCATAAATTCAGGTAATTTTACCCCTTTAGAACCTGCTATACCTGCCCAGTTTTTAAGATTGATATCGAAAATATGCGCTTTTTCATCTTCTTCATTTTGCTTGTCTAAAAAATCAAAAAAATTAATCACAGCAATACGGTAATTTTTTTTGCTTGCATCTGATAAAGCACCTGTTATACTTGCTAAAACTTCTACAATGAGTTCTTCATCAATCTGTTTTAAAGAGTAAAGCTTATAAAAATTTAAATATTCAAATACTTTTTTTAAAGGATTAAAATAAGTATTAACTCCACTTAAACCAGCATTTCTTGCTTTTTTTACTAGAGCATCAAGTTCATCAATATTTTTTACACCTTTTGTAAGAGCAAAATTAACTTCTGCTAAAGCTTGTGGATTTTTTAGCTCTTTGTTAGATAGCGAATTGAGTTTAAATTTTACATATTTTGCTAGCCAAAATAAGAATGATTTTTCAAAATTTTCTTCACAATCTAAAGGGTATTTCATGAAAACTTTTCCTAAAATCTAAAATTTTTTAGCTTTTTAACTATAAAAGGTATTTTAGTATTAACTTAGTAAAAAAAAGCTTTTTTAGGAAAAAGTTTGTTTTTATATGCAAGGCAAAAAGATTGAAATATTTTTATTAAATAAATCTTATATCAATCATAAAAAGATATGATAAAAGGTAAAAATATGTAAAATTTATAATTTTGTATTGAAAACTGTAATTTTCAAACTTTTTTATATACACCTAGATTATTCTACTTTGATATAGATTAAGCTACTATTTTTACATACTTTTATGATTTTACCTTTTGAGTGAAATAAACTTATCCATAAAATACAATGTAAAAAATTGATAATTTTATTTCGTAAATTAAAATTATATTTTACTTTTCTTGAAAACTATAAAGAATATTTAAAAATTAAATTATTTTATATTATTATCAAAATATACATAAAAATGATAACTTGTGCATTAAATTTTTTAATCCCCTATTCTTGATTTTTAGTTAAAGTAAATATTCTTAGTTATAACATTTTTTAAGAATATTTTTATTTTAATAGTTTTATAATGGTTATTACATAAAAACTTAATAAAAAGTTTTATCAAAACCAAATTTCAAGGAGAGGGTAATGAAATTTCCAGTAAAATTAGCAAGATCTATTGTTGTATGTGCTTTTTTAGCAGGTATAAGTGCTAGTGCATTAAGTGAAGGTAAAGAATATGTAATTCTTAAAAATCCTATTGCTAACGCTGATAATTCATTGATTGAAATTTTTTCTTATCGCTGTACTCATTGTTATGATCATCACAAATTTAATACCATGGGTAAAGTTAAAGAAAAATTACCTAATTTAACTTACAAATTTTATCCTGTAAGTTCTATGGGAGATTATGGAAGGCAAGCTAATGAAATTTTTGCTTTTGCGGCATTTAAGGATGGTGTAAATAAAATTGATCCTACGGATAAAAATAGCTTAACTCATAAAGTTGCTGAAGCTTATTTTAATGCATATTTTAAGAAAAAACAAAGATGGGAAAATGGTAAAAATCCTGAAGCTTTTTATAGTGTCGGTTTAAAAGCAATGAATGTAAGTAAAGCTGATTTTGAAAATTTCTTAAAAACTCCAGAGGCTTTGATTGAAATTACTAAAGAACTTAGCAAGCAAAAATGAGTTGTATAAAAATGAAAGATAAATGCAGAAATTTTTCACTTTCTAAATGGCAAGATACGCGTGAACCTTGGTTAATTTTGATTATAGTTACTATAGGACTTACTTGTATAGCACATTTTTTATTTCAAGAATATCTTTTTATGGAACCTTGCGAACAATGTGTATATATAAGATTTGATATGCTTGTTATGGCTATAAGCGGTATGATTGCATTAATCAACCCTACAAATAATATTATAAAAATTTTTTCTTATAGCTTAGCTTTTTATGGAATTTGGCTTGGCTTGGAGCATTGTCTAACTTTAAATCATATTCATGAAGTGGTTCATTCTGAAAATCCTTTTGCAGGTGTAGATGGATGTCGTGAAATTCCTATTTATCCATTTAATTTACCTTTGCATGAGTGGGCTCCTAGTTGGTTTTTGCCAACAGGAGAATGTGGGATGGATACCCCTGTAGTTCCAAAAAATACTTATAATCATCTCAATGCTTTTCAAAAATTTTTTATAGGAACTCTACCTGATTTTGAAAATGGGCTTTATAGCAATGGTTGGTATTTGATTCCTAGTTTAAAGTTTATGAATATGGCAATTTGCTGTCTTATAGCATTTTTATGTTGTTTTATTGTGCTTTTTGCAATGTTTATAGCCTATGTTTTAGATAAAAATAAACCTAATGCTAAAATTTTTGCATTGGTGATTGTTATTTTGGTTTTAGTGCTTAAATTTATAGGCGAACCAAAAAATCCAAATCAAAATATAGTTAGTTTAATTTATTTGAATCAAGTCGTTTTAAGATGCTCTTAAAATACGCAACAAATTATTTTTGTTGCGTATTATTAAAATTTTATTAAGCTATTTTAGGATGGCTTAAATAATTTTAAAGGATTTATCATGAGACTTAGCAAAACTCTTTGCATGGCACTTTTGGCGTGTTCTACCCTGCTTGCGCCTAATGCTTTAATGGCCATGGGTGATCCTAGTGGAGTGAAAATAGATTAGCAAATTCAAGGACAAATGGGTATGATTAAAATGAATCCTTATGGATTATCTCCTTTGACCGCTATTATCATGAATAATGCCTATGTTTTAAGTGATATAAAAGTAACCATTGTTCCTAAACCAAATGGCCAAACTATCTCTTATAATGTGAATTCTAAAATGGCTAAGACTTATGGTGGAATTCCTATTTTTGGACTTTATCCTTCTTATAGTAAAGGTAAGTTATGCTAAATCTACAAATAGTAAAAGTCAAAAAATCATTCATGAGATTTATAAAATTGCAACTCCAGGGGTTAGTATAGAACCAAGTGGAAGGCACTGATCAAAGAGGAACTCTTTTTGAAAATGTGAAAGTATTAAAAATGGATCCAAAATTTTCAGATAGGCTATATTTAGTAAATAATGCTCCTGGAAAATAATCTGGCAAAGACTCATAATCTGTATGGAATAATCTTGTAGGTGGTGCTATGGAATGGGATGGAAATTCAAATGTCTTTATTATAAGATACCAAGGGTGAAATCAGATGGTATTATGATAACAATAAACTAATGAACTGGGGCAATATTTACAATCGTGGAATTATGATAAGTTTTCGTCAAAACAAAGATGGAGCTTTAACTTGGGGATTTGGTCAAAGATATGTAAAATACGATGTCTGGGAAGAGAAATTTTCAATCGCAAATTACCTGCTGCCTATATAGATTTTTTCTCATGCTATGGACAATATGCAAAAAATGGGCATTATCTTTGCGTCCAAGATAGTAAGCATGTACGCACAGTGTGTGATACTATTATAGAAGTAGATGAGGATGGTAATGTTGTTGATGATTGGAGATTGTATGAGATTTTAGATCCTTATAGAAGTACCATTATCAAAGCTTTAGATCAAGGTGCAGTGTGTTTAAATATAGATGCAAGCAAAGCGGGTAAAACTTTAAGCGATGAAGAGCTTGCCAAAATGGATGAAAGCGACAAATTTGGAGATATAGCAGGTATAGGCAGGAATTTGGGCTCATGTAAATAGCGTTGATTATGATCCAAGTGATGATAGTATTATTATTTCTAGTCGCCATCAAAGTGCTGTTGTTAAAATTGGTCGTGATAAAAAATAAAATGGATTTTAGGGGTACATAAAGGGTGGAATAAAGAATTTCAAAAAATATTTATTGCAACCTGTAGATAAAAATGGCAAAAAAATTGTTTGCGATGATTATAGCAAATGCCCAGGTTATGAAAATGACAATGGTGGATTTGATTTTACTTGGACGCAGCATACAGGCTGGAGAATTGATAGTAAATCAAACAAGCGTTATATGTATATAAGTGTTTTTGATAATGGTGATGCAAGAGGAGCTGAACAACCTGTATTTGCAAGTCAAAAATATTCTCGTTCTGTAATTTATAAAATCGATCAGCAAAATAAAACTGTGGAACAAATTTGGGAATATGGCAAAATCGTGGAAATGAATGGTTTTCTCCTGTAACTTCTTTAACTCAATATGAACCAGATAAAAATTCTATTATGGTTTATAGTGCAACAGCCTGAATGGCTTTTGATCTTAGTAAAGGTGTAAGTTTTGGAGAGCCAAAACCTGAAATTGATGAATTTAACTGGGGTGCCAAGGAGCCTTCGGTTCAAATTCAATTTAGCGGTTCAGGAACGGGTTATCAAGCAATGTCTTTTAGTGTTGATCAATAAAAATTACCAAAAAATAAATTTTGGCGGCTTATTTATTTTAGTTAAATAAAATTATCTTTGAAAATTTTATTTAACTAAAGGATATAATATGCGTAAATTTTTTTGCAAATTTGTTTTAACGCTTGTATTTTGTTCAAGTTTTGCATTAGCAAATAATAGTTTTATTACTCTTAATCCAAGTTTACCTAGCTCTGAAAATAGTGTAATAGAAGCATTTTCTTATAAATGTATACATTGTTATAATCATCATAAATTTGGAACCCTTGAAAAACTGAGAGAAGCTTTTCCAAATTTACATTTTAAACTCTATCCTGTAAGTTTAACGAATGGGGAATTTTCCAAAGAAATGAATGAGCTTTTTGCCTTTGCTCAATACAAAGATGAGCAAAATGGTAAAGATGCGAGTTATTCTGATAGTTTATCTCATAAACTTGCTGATATTTATTTTGTTTCTTATTTTTTAAACAAGCAAAGAAATTTTTCAAATTTAGATGAATTTTACGACATAGGTTTAAAGGCTATGAATGTAAATAAAAATGAAGTATTAAATTTTTTAAATACCCCAAAAGCTAAAGAAATTTTAAGCGAGTTTCAAAGAGCTAATGATATAGCTAAAACCTATGGTACCCCTGCTTTTGTTGTTAATGGAAAATATCAAATTAACCCAAGCGCAATCAATTCAATGCAAGATTTAGAAGATCTAGTTAAAAAATTAAGTAATATGAAATAATAAATTTTTAAGGCAATAAAAATTGCCTTAAAATTATTTTTTGATCATATTTGTATAAGGTCCATAGCGATGTTGGGTTGTAGAAAAGCTATCGTCATAAGATTCTACATCCATATCCTAAAGACTTAACCTTTCTATTTGGAAAGTCTTTATCTCTATTTGCTTTAATAGGGCGAGCTTGTGAATTCATGTAAGCTGCTACATCATAAGCATCTTCAAGACTTAAGTCAGGCACACCTTGAGGCATATTTTCTTTAATATAAGAAGCAGCTTTGATAAGACGATATATTCCAGCTCCTGTATTATAACTATCATCACCCCAAAGTGGTGGATTAAAGATAATACGCCCCTGCGCTATCCTCATTTTAAGCCCTAAGCCATTTTCTTGATGACAAACGGCACATTTATCCATATAAATTGCCTTACCTTTTTTAGGATCAGCTGCTCTTAAGATGAAATCTATCTTCTTAAGTCCCTGTCCTTCTATCTTAGCTCCTACTGGAACTCCTTGAGATAACCATTGCATATAAGTTAGCATGGCTTTCATTTCAGGTGTATCACTAGGCATTCTTTTGCCATTCGTAGAGCGTTCAAAACAGCCATTGATCCTATCTGCTAAGGTAATTGCTTTATCTCCTCTTGCATTATATTGTGGAAATCTTGCCCAAATTCCTACAAAACCTGATTGATTTTGCACACTTCCACCATTAGCATGATAGCTTGAACAAGAAAGATTATTTCCCGCAAATCTTTTTTTTAGGATCTTTGGCTTGTGGACCCACATATTTGCTTGTTTCATTAAGAATTTTATTTCCCAAAATAACCATTTTGCTATATTCTGAATTTTTTGGCATTTTAGTTTCATCTATAGTGCCATCTTCATTTAATTCCTTAGGTAAATTCCATTTGGCAGTAGGCAGATCAATACCTGTAGCACTCTTAGTTTTTTCCAAATTTGGATCTAAGGCTAAAGCACAACTTCCACATAACAACAAAGTTAAAACTATAGAAAATTTATTCATCAATTTCCCTCCTTATTTTGCGTAATTTAAATTCAGTATAAGACTTTATTTAGAAAAAGTCAATAAAACCTAATTACATTTTAAGAAAAAAGCTTTAAACCTTAAAATAATATTCGTTTATATTTAAAATAGAACTTATATATTTAAAGCAAAAATAAAGTTTTTTTGCTATAATAAAATCTTGCAATATTTTTAAAGGTTAGGTTAATGAAAAATTTAAGCATTCAAGAAAAAAAAGACTTAGACAACTGCGTTTTTCAAAATCTTGGAAGGCAAGATACTTTTACTTTAAGTGTGGTTTTTAAAAATTTTTATTTAAAAATTAAAGCATTTATTTATTCTAAATAATACCACTTAAAATCTTTTTTTGTGTAGGAAAGATCTTTAAAAGAAGGCGATTGGATAAATAGTTTACACTCTTTATCCAAATTTTCTATTCCGTATATTTTCATAGCCATTCTTGAGTCATGTCTTGTAAGTTCTATTCCAACGCAAGTTTGATTGTTGATTTTGTAAAGTAAAGTGCCACCGTCTTTTTCATCTATATTTAAAATATCCAAATTCTTATTTTTACTCATATCTTTTACATCTTTACTAAAAGAATATCGGAGTTTATAATATATCATAATATCCTGCATGGTATTTTTCAAATTTTGCAAATTTTCATTAATCAAATATCCATTATTTTTATAAAGTTTTAAAAAATCTTCATTAAGAAATTTTTGAAAACTTTCATCTTTAGATAATTTTTGACAAGAATTATAGCTATTTAAAATTCTAACTTGACTGGCTTCTATTAAAAGTTCAAGGCAATCTTTATTTTCTTGTGAAAATTGCACTAATTTAACTTCTTGAATCTTAAAATCTTTATTCGGTTTTTTTTCATAAGCAAAATCATTTAATTTTTCATAAATATTAGCAAAACTTAAAGAATATAAACTAAAAAAAATTAAAATACACTTTTTCATTGAAAAAAATCTTTGTATTTATTTTTTAGAAATTCCACCACTTCTAAAATTTCATCAACCCCTTCTTTGTTGGAATTTTCGAGTACATTATCTATATTATCAATATAAGCTTCTATTGCATTTTCTAATTTTTCTCTTTTAACTCCAGCGTATAAAAGCATAGCTTCTAAAACTATGCTAAGCTCATATTGTAAATCTTCTAATTCATTTTTTAAGGTTTTATTATTGTTTTGATTCATTGTTTTCTTTTTTAAGTTCTTTGCTTTTAATTAAATCAATAATTTGAGCCTTAATATAATTATAATTTGCTCCATCTTTAAATGTCACAAAAAGTCCACCACTAGCATTTTTATGTCCGCCACCACCTACTAAATTTTTAGCCATTAAACTTACATCTATTTTTCCATTTGCACGAAAACTTAAGGTTTTTCTAGAACTAACATCAATAAAAAAGTCATAATCAGGATTTTTTACTAAAAAATCATTTCCAATAACAGAAGTATTTCCTATATTTGAAGTTAAGATGCCTTTATGGCCTTCATATTCTATGCTGAAATTTTCTTTTAGCTCACTTAGTTTTTCAACTACAAAATAAGAAATTAAATTAGAAAGAGTATCATCATTTTTTCTGGCAAAATAATCCTTTTTTATAAAATGAGTAGCATTATCGAGTAAAATATTTGCATTTTCTTTTCCTATAAATTTCCAAGCCTTATCAAGCAAGAAAAACATATAATCAATTTGAGATTCTTTAAACATTACACGATTTATTTCTTTTGCATTGGCAATCAAGCCTAAAAAAACCTTTCCAAGTTCAAAATTTTCATCCTCGCTTAGCCAAATATCAACAGCATTAACCACATCAACAAATTTTGAAAGTTCTAAAACAGGAGTACAGATTTTAGAGAAAAAATCATAAACGATTTTGGTTGCACATCTTTTAGAATCAAGTAAATACCAAGAATATTTTTGAGCACATTCTTCACCACTTTGATGATGATCAAGAAGAAAAATTTTAGTATTTTTCTCTTTGCAAATTTTTTCAAATTCTTCGCATTGATTTAAATTTAAATTTAAATCTGTTATTAGAATAATAGCTTTTCCGAAATTTTCATCTTTTTCTATATCGCCTATAATAGAGTTAAAATTTTCATTAATTTCTTTGCCATAATTAGAATTATAAAATTTCACATTTTTAAAATAAAAATTTACTATAAATTGACAAGCATAGCCATCAAGATCTGTATGCGAAAGATGATAAATTTTCATTATATTCCTTAAAGTTCTATCCTAATAATACCCTCGGTATTAAAATTTGTATTTTCTGCAATTTCTGCAAAACTTAACACTACTATATTAATGCTAAAATTATAACAAATATCAGCAATGAATTTTCTAAGCTGCGGTTCAACGCAAAGTATAAAAGGCTTGATACGACCATTTGCTACTGCGGCAACTTCAGCCCTTAGAGTATCTACTAAAGTACCTGTTTGAGCTACACTTAAAGGCAAGTGATAACTTCCATCTCTAAATTGTACATTTTCCATTAAAACCGCAGAACTAGCAGAGTCTAAGATAAAAATATCCAAATTTCCTTTATCATCTAAATACATATTTGTAATCATTCTAGCTAAGGACGCCCTTACATGTTCAATAATCATATCAAAACTCTTGCTTACTTCTGCTATATCACTTACAGATTCTAAAATAGTAAGCATATCTTTAATTGGTATGTGATGCTTAAGCAAGTCTTTGAGAATTTTTTGAATAAGACTTACAGGTGCAACACCTAAAGCACCTTCTACGATGATTGGATAATCATTTTTAACCTTATCAAGAAGATTTTGTACCTCTTGGCGTGTGAGAAGTTCGCTTGCGTGCGCTTTGATAAGTTCGCTCATATGTGTTGAAATAACACTTGCAGGATCTATTACTATATAGCCATTTAATGTTGCTTCATCTTTTAAATTCGCATCAATCCAAAGTGCATCAGAGTTAAAAGCGGGTTCTTTTGTAGCAATCCCTTCTATCTCTTCTGTGATAAAACCACTATCCATGGCTAAATATTTATCCGGATAAATTTCAGCACTTGCTATAGACACGCCCTTGAGTTTAAAACTATACTCATTTGGTTTAAGTCTTAAATTATCTCTTATTCTTATTTTTGGCATTAAAAATCCTAAACTTTCAGCAATACTTCTTCTCATTGAGCGAATTCTTTCTGTAAGTTCGTTTTCAGCAAGCTTAATAAGTCCGTATCCAAGTTCAAGTTCTAAAATTTCAACTTTGAGTATATCGTTAATCTTGTGCTCTTCTTCTTTGAGAATTTCTTCTTCGCTTTTCTTAGCAGGCGCTGCCGTTGTCCCACCTGCTCCACTTTGAGATGCAGCTGCGGCACTTGGTTTGCTTTTTTTAACTGTAGTTATATCAATTTTACCTTCCTTAACCTGCTTGGTAAGATAGCCAAGGCTTAAAAATACTAAAGCCATAAAGCCCAAGGATAAAGTTGGCAAACCAGGCACTAACGCAAAGATAAAAAGTACAAAACCTACTATTAAAAGCGTGCGATATTCGCTTAAAAGTTGAGTTAAAGTTCCTTCTGCAAAATTTTCCTCATCTTTGCTTGCACGAGTGATAATTATAGCGGTTGCAGTAGAAGTAATAAGCCCTGGAATTTGAGATACAAGTCCATCACCTATGGTTAAAATAGTATAAGTAGAAGCAGCATCGCTTAAAGCCATATCGTGCTGAAAAGATCCTATTAAAAAACCACCTATGATATTTATAATAGTTATGATAATTCCTGCAACAGCATCTCCTTTGATAAATTTAGAAGAACCATCCATTGCACCATAGAAGTTTGCCTCAGCAATAACTTCTTGACGTCTTGCTCTAGCGGTTTGTTCATCAATAAGTCCTGCATTTAAATCTGCATCAATAGCCATTTGTTTACCCGGCATCGCATCAAGTGTAAATCTTGCTTGTACTTCAGAAACCCTTGTACTACCTTTTGTTACAACCATGAAATTAATCAATACTAAAATACAAAATACAATCACGCCAATGACCATATTTCCACCAACAACAAATTCTCCAAATGCTGCTATAATCTCACTCACAGCTTCAGGGCCGTTTTGCCCTTCGCTTAAAATCATCCTTGTGGTAGCTATATTTAATGAAAGCCTAAATAAAGTGATAATCAAGATTAAAGTTGGAAAAGTTGTTAAATCTGTCGGTTTGGGTATATAAATAGAAATTAAAATAATTAATACCGATAAAGCTATACTTAAAGCCAAGAAAAAGTCCAAAATAGGACTTGGTAAAGGAACTATAATAATAGCTAAAATACAAACTAAAAAACCAACAATAGTCAAGCTTTTAGCTTTTAAAACAGGAGCGATTAAAGGCCCCAAGAAAGGAAAAACTAAATCGACTATTTTATTTTTTGCCATTATTTTTCATAATATCTTCTAAAGTAATAGAATCTAAAAATTCATCTACTTTATTTTGTAAATTTACTAACATAGGCATTAAGGTGCAATTTTCTTCTTTATTATTTGGACAAGTGCCACCACTGCATTCAAATACACTGATATCCTTTTTTTCAGCACTATTAACAATTTCTTTTATAGTATATTGACTTGGTTCTTTGATTAAAACAAAACCACCTTTTGCCCCTTTAAAGGATTTTAACAAGCCATCTTTAGCTAAAGTTTGTAAAATTTTAGCTAAAAAACTTTTAGGAATATCAAGCTCTAAAGCTAAAGAATCTACATCTTGAGGTGTTTCTTTTTGAGAAATATAAATTAAAGAAAGTAAAGCGTATTCGCTAGCTTTGGTAAATAGCACAGATTCTCCTTGTTATAACTACAGAAATAGCTGTAATTATAATAAATAATTCTTAGAAAAAGACTTAAATTTTGACAAAACCTTCTAAAAAAGATAAATTCAGTTTATTTTTTGCTTTTTAAGATAAAATTACAGTTCTTTAATTTTATTATTTTACCAATCAGGAGGTCTATCATGGCTTTGGATTCGGCCAAAAAAGCAGAAATAGTTGCGAAATTCGCTAAAAAACCAGGTGATACTGGTTCAACAGAAGTTCAAGTAGCTCTTTTAACTGCAAGAATTGCAGAACTTACAGAACATTTAAAAATCTACAAAAAAGACTTTTCATCAAGATTAGGACTTCTAAAACTTGTAGGTCAAAGAAAAAGACTTTTATCTTATCTTAAAAGAAAAGATTATAATTCTTATAGTAAGTTAATTACTGAATTAAATCTTAGAGATAAATAATTTTTAAGCCCTTTTTACGGGGCTTTTGCCTTTTAAATTTCTTCTTTTGTAATCAGTTTTATATATCAAAAATACAAGAAAAATCTTACAAGATTTCCCTTTGTCCTTTGGCATCAGGTTCGCTTAAAATCCCGTTTTGCGTAAGTTGTTCAATAATATTTGCAGAGCGGTTATAGCCGATTTTTAAACGGCGTTGTAAATAAGAAATGCTTGTTTTTCCATCTTCTAAGATTACTCTTTTAGCTTCTTCATAAAGCTCATCTACTTCCCCATTAAAGCTTTCATTTGTTGTAACACCTACGCTTTGTTGATCCTTTAAAAAGCTTTCATCATATTCTACGCTTTGTTGATTCTTTAGAAAATCCACGATTTTTTCTATTTCAAATTCGCTTGCAAAAGGCGCATGCAAACGCACTATAGAGCTTGTTCCAGGAGGAGTAAATAAACAATCCCCTCTTCCAAGTAAACTTTCAGCACCCATAGCATCTAAAATAACTTTAGAGTCAATTTTTTGCCCTACTTTATAAGAAATTCTACTTGGTAAATTCGCTTTAATTAGTCCTGTTACAACATCAACAGAAGGTCGTTGTGTAGCTACAATCAAGTGGATTCCACTTGCTCTTGCCATTTGCGCAAGTCTTCCTATATAAAATTCTACATCTTTACCCGCAGTCATCATCAAATCAGCAAGTTCATCGATAATTACTACAATAAAAGGAAGTTCTTCTCCGCCTAATTCTTTCATTTTTTCATTGTAATTTTCTATATTTTTGGTTTTTGCATCAGCCATTAAGCGATAGCGTCTTTCCATTTCAGCTACCATATTTGAAAGCGCATTGACTGCTTTTTTTGGATCTGTGATAACAGGAGTTAAAAGATGAGGAATGTCATTATAAATGCTAAATTCAAGCATCTTAGGATCTATCATCATCAAACGCAAGGTTTTTGGAGAGTTGCGATATAAAAGACTTAAAAGCATAGAATTTATCCCCACACTTTTACCACTACCTGTCGTTCCTGCGATGAGTAAATGCGGAAGTTTTTTAAGATCGGTTACAAAAGCATTGCCTACTATATCTTTACCTAAAGCTATGGTTAAAGGACTTTTAGCGTTTTTAAAAACTTCACTTTGTAAAATTTCTCTTAAATAAATGGTTTGAATTTCATCATTTGGAACTTCTATACCTACAACATCTTTTCCTGGTATTGGAGCTTGAATACGGATTGATTTTGCCATTAAAGCCATAGTTAAATCATCTTGTAAATTTAAAATACGACTTACTTTCACATCTGCACTAGGACGAAATTCAAAAGTAGTTACCACAGGACCAACATAAGTGCTTATAACATCGCCGCCTATTTTAAAACGACGCAATTTTTCAAGAAGATTATAAATTTTTTTATCTATTTCACTTTCATTGATTTCTTGTTTGTGTTCTTTTGGATTAGCTAAAAAATCTAATGGCGGCAAGGTGAAATCTTTTGGTTTTTCTACTTCGCCCTGCTCTATTTCACGCAATAAAGCTTGGTTAATAGCAATTTCTTTGGCTAAAACTGCTTTTTGAAGTTTAATTTCTTGATCATTTGTTTTTTCATTATCGATTTTAGTTTCTGTATTTTGGATAAAATCGAGTGTATTTTTTTCTTCTATAACTATTTCATTTATATTTTTTATAGGAGTAGGTTCTATATAAGGATGATTTAACTCTTCTACAATGGGAGCAAATTCAAAGATATTGTCTGCTTTATCTAGATTTTTATTTTCATTTATTTTGTCTGATTCTTCTGTTTCTGTTTTAATTGTTTTTGGGCTATTAAAACTATATTTATTCCCTTCTATAATATCGCTTGAATTTATCGCATCATATTCTTCTAATTTTTTAATTTCTTGTTTTACTTTATTTTCTAAAATTTCATTTTGATAGGCTTTGTATTCTTGTTCTAGTTTTTCTTTTTTTATCAAATTCTCTCTAAGTTCAAGCTCTTTTGTAAAAATTTTTGGTTTAACTTCTTGATTAGAAACTGGAATTTCAATATTTTTACGTTTATAACTTGGCTCATCTAAATTTTTATTTGTATCTATTTGCTTTATATCTTCAAGTTTTTTAGGTTTTAAAAAACGTTCAGGAATCATATCTACCTCTTCTTCTGAAATAAAATTAAAATCTTCATCAAGACTAATGCTCATTTTACTAGCCTTTTGTGCGAAATTTCGCACTTGTTGAGAATGCTCATAAACAAAACTTCTTGATTCTTTTAAACTTTGTTTATCAATCTCTATGGTTTCATCTAAAATTTGATTTTTTAGTTTTTCAAAATTTTCCTTGGCCGTGGTAATTGAATTTTTACTTGCATTGATATTGCTATCTTTAATTATCTGTTCTAAGTTATTGGTTTCCCCTTTTTTGTTTATTTGTAAATTTCCATAAATACTATCTTGCAAAATATTTAATTTTGGAGCTATAGGTTCTGATTTACCTACATCTTCTTTCTCGTTTTCTCCACCAAATACACGCATAAGTAAAGATTTAAAAGCTTGCTCTATTTTTAATAAATAAGTAAAATCTAATTCTATTTTTAAAATTTCTTTTGCAAATTTTGGAAACAATAAAACCAAAGAAAATAGTAGAAGTAAAAGAGCAAAAATTCCGCTCCCTGTACGCCCTAAGATTATAGAAAAAAATCCATATACAATTTCTAAAATATACCCAAACTCTCTATAAAAGACAGAAAATAAAAGCAAGGCAGAAAAAAAGGCCAAAGAAAAACCAAAAAGCTCCCTACGCTTAAAATTTTCTATTTTATATTTTTTTTTATAGTAGAGATAATTTAATATAAGCAAAGAAAATGGATAATAATACCCAAATTCTCCAAATAAAAATAAATTAGCCTTGTAAACCCATTCTCCCATGCCAGGTGCTAGCATACAAAGACAAAGATAAAAAATAACAAGCGTGGAGCTGGTAAAAATGGCTTCTTTTTTAATATTCTTTCCTTGAAAATAAAATCAAAGCCAAATTATACCATAAAAAATTTTACATATAATTTAATAAGCTAAGTTGAGAAATTGTTGTACTAGCTTTAAGAGAAGCTTGATATGCAAGTTGAACTTGCATTAAATTCATCATTGCCTCACCATAATCTACATCAATCACATTTGATTTTATACTTTGGACATTAACGCTTAAAAAGGATGTGCGTGTATTAACACCTTCGATAGTATTATGATATGCTCCCATAGTTGTATTAAGCTTGCTAACATGATCTGCTAAATGATCAAGTCTTTCTAAAGCTCCTTGCATACCTGTATTTCTAGGGTTTTCACTTTCGGAGTCTGCTCTCATATTGCCTTTTAAAACAGCATCAATCATTGAATCTAAATCTTTAATAATATCCACATTTGGCTCATCTATAGTTAAAGAATTATTCGCGCTAAAACTAAAATTTGGACCATTTTGTACAGTAGAAGTTGTGGTAAAAGGAGGTGCTGGAAATTGGCCACTTTGAGAATCACTAAGAGAAATTTTTATATTAGTGCCTGAAGAAAGTTTATCAGTAACACTAATACGACCTTTATAATCCATACTTACATCAACAGTAGCTTGTGAATCTTTCATGAGTTGTTGTATTTGGGTATAATCTGCATTATTAATTTGACCATTATTGGCTTGTATGGTTGTTGTAGGAATTTTATCTGCAGCAAACATACCTATAATATCATTAATTTGACCATAAGTAATATCATTTGATCCTGTAACAACCCCACTATTTCCAGTTGCAGGATTAGTATGCATAATAGGAAAGCTTATGGTTTGACCTGGATTATTAGGATCAGGATAGCTTACAGTTGAAGTTTGTAAATTTATAGTAACATCGTAAGAATTTCCACCTTTGGAATTGACTTTTAAATTTAAAGTAGTACCATTTAGGCTATCTCCTGCCATTACCTCGCTAAGTTTGGTTGAATCAGTGGCATAAGCATTGCTTCCTTTGATAACTTGAGAAACATTACCATAAACAGTATTGCCATTTTTTTCAAAATACACATTATCGTAATCAGCTCCATTAGCAGCATTTCCATCTGTATCTGTCATTTTACTTTTGATAAAATCAGTTTGTTTTAAATCGATTGTGAATTGTTGATTGTTGATTGTTACAGTTACAGGGTTGTTTAATTTTGTTATATCTCCATTACTAGGAGCAGCCGTAGCAGCTTGCATAACCCTATTTGTAACTTCATTCATTGAAATACCCTCTTGATTAGCAGCTTCAATAATATTTTTAAGTTCATCTTTGGTATCAGCTTGTGGTGTGAAAGCTACAGCATGAAAATCGAGTTTATTATTACCTTGCTTTAGATCTGTAATTTGAATTTGACCACTATCATTCATACTTACTTCTACTACTTTATTATTTGGAGTATTACCATAAAGAGCTCCAATATTTTCCATTACATCTTCTAAAGTATCTTCGGGTTTGACGAGTACAGCACTTTTAAAACTTGTTCCATCAGGCTTGGTTCCTTGAACATAAAGAGTTGTTGGAGGAAAATCTAGTTTGCTATCATCATACTCAAAGTCTTTGTCAGCATCTAAGCTATTATCTTTTACATAACCTTGTCCGATAAGTTGTTGCCATTTAGAATCTCCTGTGAGATATTTAGTTTTATCAGGGTCTTTATTTAAATCCCAACGATTATCTGTAAAACTAACATTAGTGCTTATTTGTTTTTTATAGTCTCCATCTGCTTTAAAAAATAAATCCCAACCTGGTATATTGTATGGGCTTTCAGTTCCAGCTCCAGTTACTACATTAATATTATTTTTATCTCCATAATAATTTCCATTAGAATCAAAAGGTTTGTTTGCAACTTGAGAACCTGCAAAAAGATACTGACCATTAACACTGGTATTTGCAAGCTGAACTATGCTTTCTTTTATACGTTCTAGTTCTTTTGCTATAGCTTCTCTTGAGGTTTGAGAATTGCTATCGCTTGCAGCTTGGGTTACTTTAACTTTAAAATCTTCAAGAAGTTTAACCATATCTTGTAAAGCTTTCATACTATTTTGAGTCATTTCTTGAGCTCTACTTGTTGATTCTTTTACTTGTTCTAATGTTTTAATTTCATATTCAAGACGCGTATTATCTATATAAGTGCTTGCATCTTCATATGAATTTTGTATTTTCAAACCTGAAGCAAGTTGTTGAGATATCTGATATAAAGCACTTTGACCGCCCATAGAATTATTCACACTATTTGTGAAGTTAAGTTTATTTGTAATTCTCATTTTTTTCCTCTAAAGTATTAAAGTTAAAATCTTTTCAAACATTGCTAATAAACAAAAGCAATAACTGTTCCAAAAATTTAAATTATATAATTTTATATTGTCTTTTTGAAAATACTTTTTATTTTTAAAGTATTTTTTAGCCTAAAAAAGTATAATTTTAGCTTTAAATCTTAAAAATGAGCCCGAGTGGTGAAACTGGTAGACGCGCCAGACTCAAAATCTGGTAAGGGCAACCTTGTGTCGGTTCGAGTCCGACCTCGGGCACCACTTATTTTTTGCGGGAATAGCTCAGGGGTAGAGCACAACCTTGCCAAGGTTGGGGTCGCGGGTTCGAATCTCGTTTCCCGCTCCATAGAATAAAAAATATAAAATCTCTTTAATTATAAATTCTCGCTTTTCTCTAATACTAAAAAATACTCATTTTCTAGAATTTCAAGTTCTTTTTGCATTACTTCAAGCTCTTGATAAAGCTTGTTAATACCTATTTCTTGATATACATTTGGATCGGATAAATCTTGATTTAATTTAGCTATCCTTTGCTCTAAAAAATCTATTTTTTCAGGATGGTTTTTTAATATCTCATTTTCTTTGTAGCTCAATTTTTTGGAGCTTTTTTCTTTTTGGTTATTATTTTGCTCTTGGGTTTGAAGCTCTAAAGCAAAATTATCCAATTCTTCAATTTCTTTTTCATTTTCAAGATATTCAGTATAAAGAGTGTGTAAAATATTTATATATCCATTTCCCTCAAAAGCATAAAGTTTTGTTGCGATTTTATCAACAAAATATCTATCGTGTGATACTAGCAAAATAGCCCCTTCAAAACTAAGTAAGTATTCTTCTAATATATTAATCGTAGCTATATCAAGATCATTAGTTGGCTCATCTAAAATCAAAACATCATATTCTTTAGTAAAAAGCAAGGCTAAAGCAACGCGATTTTTCTCTCCGCCACTTAAAAGAGCCACGCTTTTATCTAAAAATTCCTTAGGAAATAGAAAATTTTTCAAATATCCATAAACATGCATATTTTTACCACGAACTTCAACCCTATCTCCACCATTGGGACAAAAAATTTCAAGCAAGCTTTTATCAGAATTTACCAAGCTTCTAGCCTGATCAAAATATCCTATCTTAAGCTCTCCGCGTTTTATTTCACCGCTATCTTGTTTTATTTGCCCTAGAAGAATTTTTAACAATGTTGATTTTCCACAACCATTTCTTCCTACGATAGCTATGCGTTCACCTTGTAAAATACGCGTTGAAAAATCTTTAAAAAGATTTTTATTGTTTATATTTTTGCTTATATTTTTAAGCTCAAAAAGCATTTTTTTACGATTGATCGTTTTTTCTCCATTAAAATTTAAAGCCGCTCTTGAAATTTCAAGTTTTAAGCGTTTGATTGCCCCAGGATTTTTTTTCGCTTCTTCACGCATTTTAAAAATGCGTTCTTTTCGTCCTTCATTTCTTTTAAGTCTTGCTTTAACCCCTCTTCTAAGCCATTCTTCTTCGCTTTTTAATTGCTTTAAAAGAGTTTCATGGCTCTTAGCAAGGCTTTGCAAAATTTGTGTTTTTTTCTCTAAATAGTTTGCATATCCGCCTTTAAAAATACTAAGCTTACCCTGCTCTACTTCTACACACTTGTGTGCTATAGCGTCAATAAAATATCTATCATGGGAAATAAAAATCACACACATCTTTGAATTTTTTAGCAATTCTTCCAAAAAGCTTGTCATATATACATCTAAATGATTAGTTGGTTCATCAAGCAATAAAATATCAGGATTTTTTAGTAAAAGTATGCAAAGCCCAACGCGGCGTATTTCTCCACCACTTAAAGTAGATATAATGCGATTTTCATACTCAAGTAAACTAAATTCTTTTAAAACGCGTATTATTTTAGATTCTATACTCCAAGCATCTTTACTATCAATCAAAGTCATAAGCGTATCTATTTTTTGAAGATAATCTTTATTACTAGGATCTTCTTCTAATTTTTTATGCAGTATTTCATATTCTTCTAAGGTATTGTAAATTTCTACAAGCTCTTGCTTGATGGCTTCTTTTACGCTTAAATTTGCATTAAAATCAACGGTTTGTGAAAGCATGGCTATGCTTTTTCCATTTTGTCTTATTATTCTACCGCTATCTAAAGGAAGTGTGCCTAAAAGCGTTTTTAAAAAAGTAGATTTTCCTTCTCCATTTTTGCCTATAATAGCAATCTTTTCTCCCTCGTTTGCGCTAAAATTTACTTCATTTAAAACTATTTTGTCTCCAAATTTTTTTGAAGCTTCAATTAAATCTATAAGAGCCATTTTTTATCCTTGACTGAGTTTAAAGCTAAAACTAGAACCATAACCTAAAGTGCTAGAAATTTCAAGATAACTTTTATGTATATTTAAAATTTTCTTTACTAAAAAAAGTCCCAAACCAAAAGAATTATCACTTTTTACATCAATTTTATAAAATTTTTTTGTAATCAATTTTATTTTATCTTCTTCTATGCCTTTTCCAAAATCTTGCACTATTATCTTTTGATCTCTTGCTGTTAAAATGACTTTTTTTTGACTATATTTTAAAGCATTAGAAAGCAAATTTATAATCACTTGCTCGATTAAAAATTCATCAGCCTTAACTTTCGTGCTTTTACCTTGCAATGCAACTCTTTCAAAGCCTGGGTTTTTAGTGATTTTTTCACATAGAGAAAAAAGATCGAATTCTTGCATCTGCAAGGCTTCACTATTAAGATTAAAAACAAAATTAAGCTTATGGGTTAAAGCATTAAGTTTAACGCTTTGACGTGAAATTTTTTCTAGTAATTCCTTTTTTAATTTTTTATCTTCCAATTTCTCATCTTTTAGCATCTCTAAGCTAAGATCAATCACGCTTAATGGATTTTTAAGCTCATGAGAAATAGCAGAAATCACGCTAGCAAGCTGAGTATTTTTTAAAGTGATTTTATCGCTTTGTTTTTTATTTTTTTGGGTATTCTTTAGAATTTTATCCTTAGTTTTTAAAAGTTTCTCATTTAGTAAATTAAATTCTTTAAACATTCCTTTTTCTAATATAACAACTTTATGATCCCCTATAGAATCCAAAAAATCCAAAATTTTATTAAAATTTTTCTCTATTTTTCTACCTAACAACAACATTAAAATAAAAACAAACAGCAAGCATACTCCAAAACCGATTGCCATTTTTGTCCAAAAAAGTTCTAAATCTAAAAAACGAGGATAAACAATAATAATATATTTATATCCTTTGTAAATAAAGCTTTTAGTGAGAATTTTTTTTGAATTGAAATTTAAAATTTCTCCTTCTTTAAGATTAGAAAAAAAATCAGGATTTTTTACAGAACTTATTTTCATATCATTGTTTAGGATAATAAAATCAGCCCTAGTATCTTTAGCAAAATCCTTGATATTAGCATCATTTAAATGCTCTAAGAGAGAAAATTTTAAAACATCATCAAGGCTTTTGATTTTTTGTTCATATTGTTTTATAAGCAAGAAATTAAGATAAGAATTAGTAAAAGTATAAAAAATAAACCCAAAAATCAAAGCCAATACAACAAAAAAAACTATAAAAATATTTTTAGTTTTTAGCATAATTTATAGCCAATACCCCTAACACTTATAATATGATCTTTTAGTTTTGGAAATTTATTTCTAAGTCTTGTTAGAGCTATATTGATTGTTTTATCACTTGTAGTATCATCTTTCCAAACACTTTCGCTTAAAAATTGTCTAGTAAGCAAGGTATTTGGATTTTCAAAAAAACATTTTAAAAGCTCATAGTCAAGATTTGAGATTTCTAATTTTTGATTTTTGTAAAAGAATTCATAACTAACCAAATCTAAAATAAAATCACCAAAAGATAGTTTTTCTTCTTCTTTTTTATGGCGTTTTAAAATTGCTTTAATGCGAAGCAAAAGCTCATTGAAATCAAAAGGTTTACAAACATAATCATCACAACCACTTTCAAAGCCTTCGAGTAAATCTTGATGTAAAGCCTTGGCTGTAAGAAAAATAACTGCTTCTTTATATCCTTGCTCTCTTAAATCTTGAATTTTTTCTAAAGAATCTCCACTGGGCAAATTTCTATCGACTATTAAAAGATCAATTTGCTCATTATCGAGCAAATCTTCAACTCCAAAAAAATCCGCTAAAGATATAACTTCATAACCACTAGATTTTAACTTTAAAACAAGCAGTTCGTTTAAATCTATATCATCTTCTATAATTAAAATTTTAAATTTCAACATATTGGACAAATACACACGCCTCTAATTGTTTTAGTTCATCTAATACTTCTTTTTGAACTTTTTCATCAATCAAAACAACAGCCAAAGCATACCCAAAACCATCTCTACCAAGCCTAAAATCAGCTATGTTGATATTTTTAGCTGCCAAAACGGAACTGATTTTAGCTATAACTCCTGGTATGTCTTTGTTTTTAAAAATAATCATTTTTCCCTTTGGCTTAAAATCAGTTTTAAAGCCATTTAATCCAACTATGCGTTGTTCATTTTCATTAAACACTGTTCCTGAAACACTGATATTTGAATTTTCGGTGATAATTTTAACGCTAAGTTTATTATTATAACCACTATTTGGAAGAGTTTCGCAAGATAATTCAACTCCTTTTTCTTTGGCAACAAATTCTGCATTAACATAATTAATTTTCTCTCCTAAAATTCCACCCAAAGCACCAACAGCTGCAAAAGTTAGCATAGAATTTGCATACTCACCAATAATTCCTTCAGCCTCTAATTTAATACTTTTTATAGGATTTTTATCAATTTGAACAGCTAAAAAAGCCATTTTAGAAACAAGTTCTATATAAGGAGCTACAAAAGGTGGTAAGTCTTCAGTTTTAATTGGTAAATTTAAGGCATTAGGATAAGCCACGCCTCGTGCTGCACTTAATGCTTGCTCACAAGCTTCTCTTGCGATATTGTCTTGACTTTCTAAAGTATTTGCTCCTAGGTGAGAAGTAACTGAAATATTTTCAAAGTCTAAAAGAGGATGATTGGTTGCGGGTTCTTTATCGAACACATCTATACCAAGCCATGCTATTTTACCACTTTTTAAACCTTCATATAAAGCCTCTTCTGTGTATAATCCTCCGCGAGCACAATTTATTAATCTTATTCCATCTTTCATTTTTGCAATTTCTTGCTTTCCTATCATACCATTGGTTTCTTTGGTTTTTGGTGTGTGAATGGTAATAAAATCACTTTTTTCTAAAATTTCATCCAAATTTTTTGCTTGTTCCATATCTAAATCTGTAATCTTAGAAGCAGAAATATACGGATCATAGGCTAAAATTTTCATACCAAATGCTTTAGCACGGATAGCTACTCTTGAACCTATATTTCCAAAACCTATAACCCCTAGCGTTTTATTCATCAATTCAATGCCATACCATTTTTCTCTTTCCCATTTTCTTTCAATTTTTAAAAAATTATGAGCATTGACAAAGCTTCTAGCTGATGTTAAAAGATGTGCCATTGTTAGTTCAACTGCGGCAATAGTATTTGCAGTTGGGACATTCATCACAATCACTCCTCGTTTAGAACACTCTGGAATATCAACATTATCTACACCCACCCCAGCACGCACAAGCGCTTTTAATTTTTTGGCATGATTTAAAAAATTTACATCTACATCCGTAGAACTTCTAGTAATTGCAACTTCAATATCGCTTAGCATTTGCATAAGTTCATCTTTTGGAAATTTTGCAGCTTCTATAAGCTCAATATCTTCAGCTTTTCTTAGAATATCGACACCTTTATCCAAAATAGCATCACACACTATAATCTTTTTTTTCATAACCAAATTTCCTTTACTTCTGTATTTATTTTATATTTTTTTAATTCTTTGATAATATCATCTATAAGTTTTTCATTGCCTGTATCCAAAAAGATTTCTGGACTATCGCCAGATTTAAGAAGAAAATACTTCACATTAAAAGAATTTAAAGTCTGCCTTAAGCAAAACATAGAATAAATATCATATTTTCCAACTATAAGCTGATAATATTTATTTTTCTCCTTAAGCTCGCTAGTATCTGCATCAAAATATAAGGTAAATTTTTCTGCTGCTGGGGTAAAATCTCTTGTAGGCCATTTTGCTAATTCTTCTTGCCATGAAAGATCTTGATTTTGGGTTTGAATGCTTGGCTGCGTATTTGTATCTTTAGCAAATTGTGGAATGAAATTTACATTAGCTTTAAATTGCCAAAGCAATGTAAAAACAACAGCAAGCAAAATGAGTAATAAAATACTCAAAATGCTTATTGTAATGTATTTTTTCATTAAGCTAGCTGATCTTTAATGATATCACCTAAAGTTACTTTATCATCATTATTGATTTCATTAAGAACTTCTCTTTCTTTCATTCTAACAAGATTTTTGACACTTAGGCGAATTCTATTTTTCTTTTCATCAATAAAAACTATAGCAGCTTCAATATCGTCGCCAATTTTTAAATTTTCAAGCATAGAAGTGCTTATATCTTCTTTATGAATTAAAGCATCAACATTTTTACTTAGCTCTACAAAAACACCAAAATCTTTAATATCACGGATAGTGCCTTTTACAATATCGCCGACTTTATGAATTTTGGCATATTCTTGCACTGGAGAACTGTTTAATTCTTTTGTGCTTAATGATATTTTTTGGTTTTCTTCATCTATTTTGATAATTTTTACCTTGATTTTATCCCCTTGAGAGAATTTGTCTTTACATTTATCGTTTCTATCCCAAGAAGCATCTTCATTATGCAATAGACCTTCAATACCGCCAAGTTTAACAAACGCACCAAAAGAAGTTACTGAGGTAATTTCTCCTTCAACCACATCCGCAATTTTGTAAGATTTCATAAATTCATCAAAAGGTCTAGAAAGTAAATTTCTTAAAGAAACTCTTAAGCGTCTTTCATTTGGATTGATTTCAATTACTTCAACATCAATTTCTTGACCTTTGTTGATATAATCTTTTGGATTTTTAATATTTTTATCCCAAGAAATTTCACTGATATGTAAAAATCCTTCTATATCATTTCCTAAATCCACAAAAGCACCATAAGGCTCTATATTTGATACTATTACTTTAATGGTATCACCTATATCAAGAGTATTTTTTATCTCGCTCCATGGATCGGGTAAAGCCGCTTTTATAGACAAGGATAAATGTTTGCGTTCTTTATCATACTTTATAACTTTAACTGGAACCTTATCACCCTCTTTATAAAGTGTTCCAGGATTTACAGGTCCTTTGTAAGAAATTTCGCTGTAATGAACAAGACCATCAACACCTCCTACATCCACAAACATACCATAAGTAGTAATTTTTTTCACAATACCTTCAATTAAATCTTCTTGTTGTGCTATATTATTGATCAATTCTTTGCGTTTTCTTCTCTCGTCATCTAAAGTTTTTTTACGAGAAACAATGATACTTTGCTCATCTTTGTCGATTTTAATAATTTTAACTTTAAACGTTTTGCCTATAATATTATTTGTTTCTTTGAAGCCATATTGAGATTTTGGTAAGAAAAATTCAACATCATTTTCATCAACAACTATCAATCCGCCTTTATTTTTTCCAACTACTTTTACGGTAAAAATATCATCTTGATTTTCTTGATAGTTTTTAATAAATTCGATAACTTTTTCTTTTCTCAAAGCTTTTTTATGAGAAAGTAAAGATCTGCCACCACGAGAACCCATAACAGCAACTTTAATACCATCGCCTACATTAAATAATAGCTTAGAATTGTCATCTTGTATTTCGCTAAGAGCTAAAATACCTTCAGATTTTTTACCTATATCTACATAAACTTCATCATTTTTGATCTCTACAATCACACCCTCTGTTGTAGCCTCTTCTCTTGATTTATCAAAAGCTTCTAAAAGCTGTCCAAAATCTTCTTCCTCAAGATAATCATCTACGCCGCCTTGAACTTTTTTGTTCACCTCGCTCATTATGGTCCTTTAAAATAATTTTTAGAAATTGATTGATTTTACCTTATTTTTCTTTAATTAGTGTTAAGTTTTTTTATTTTTGTTAATTTTTTTTAAATTTTTGACTTTTTTATTCTATTTGAAAACATTTTTTAATTAATTTTAAAATTTTTTATTTTGGCGATAACTTTTTGTATGATCCAATCAGGAGTACTAGCACCTGCACTAATGCCGCAATGTTTTTTATCCAAAAACCATTCTTTTTTTAACTCTTCTTCGGTTTCAATTAGATAGCTATCTTCACAATTGGTTTTTGCAATTAAAAAAAGTTGTTTTGTATTGGCTGAGTTTTTACCCCCTACAACAACCATAACATCACTTTTAAGCGAGAGTTCTTTAATGGCATCTTGATTTTTAAAGGTTGCATCACATATAGTGTTAAAAACTCTTACTTCTTTGGTTTTAAGTATTAACAAATTTACTATCTCCATAAAATGCTCAGGCTTCTTAGTTGTTTGGCTTACTACAGCTATTTTATTAGGAAGTTTTATATTTTGAAGTTCTTTTTTATCCAAAACTACATAAGCTTTTGTACTTACATAACTTTTGACTCCTTTAACTTCGGGATGATTTTCATCTCCAAAAATAACAACTTCATAACCCTCCTTACTCATTTGCTCGCAAATTTGTTGTGGTTTTGTAACAAAAGGACAAGTGGCATCAAAAATTTCTATATCTTTTTTTCTCAATTCTTCTAAATCTTGCTTTGTAATACCATGAGTTCTTATAATAGCCTTTTTTTCATTACTTAAAGCTTGTATATTTTCCAAAGTTTTGACATTAAATTTTTTTTGCAAACGAGAAATTTCTTCGTTATTGTGAATAAGAGGGCCTATAGTTGCAGCATCTTTTATTTGTTCTGCTTTTTTAATAGCTCTTTTAACACCAAAACAAAAACCATAGTTTTTTGCTAATTCAATAATCAATCCTAGCTCCTAAATTTGATAAAATCTCTATAAAATTTGGAAAAGAAGTTTTTATACAATCACTATCATCAATCTCGATTCCACAAAGCAAACCTAAAATAGCAAAACTCATAGCAATACGGTGATCTCCATAGCTTTTAATTTTTGAAGATTTTAGTTCGCATCCACCTTCTATTTCAAAACCATCATCAAGTTCTCTAGCTTCAACACCACAAAGCTTTAGATTTTCAACCATCACAGCAATCCTATCGCTTTCTTTAACGCGTAATTCTTTAGCATTTATTAAACTAGATTTACCCTTAGCCAAAGCAAAAGCTATAGCCAAAGCAGGCGCTTCATCTATTAACCAAGCGATATTATCTTTAACTTCTATGCCATTAAGCTTGCTAGACTCCACCCTGATCTCACCAATAGTTTCAAAATCATTTTGAGTTATTGTCATTTCAAGTTTGGCACCCATTTTTTGCAAAATTTTATACGCCTCTATACGAGTAGGATTAAGCAAAATATTTTTTAAAATAATTTGAGTTTTAGGTAAAATAATAGCTGCTAAAACAAAATAAAAAGCCGAAGAAGGATCATTAGGAATGATTATATTTTGAGCTTTTAAAGGTTTTTTTAAAGGATTTATTTCAAGACTTAAGCCATCATTACTAACCCTTATTGGAGCTTTCATAGCCTTTAGCATGTTTTCACTATGATTTCGACTAAGAGAAATTTCACTAAAAGTGCATACATTATCAGCTCTAAAAGCAGATAAAATCATAGCTGTTTTAACTTGAGCCGAAGAAATTTCGCTTTTAAAATTAAAAGCTTTTAATTTTTGACCTTCTATACAAAGTGGAGCTAAATTTGCCTCATTTCTTCCATAAATTCTAGCGCCTATTTGAGTAAGTGGTTTGCTTATCCTTCTCATAGGACGATTGTTTAAATACTTATCTCCACTTAAAACAAAAAAACCAGAAATTCCTGCTAAAAATCCTATCATCAAACGCATAGCAGTTCCTGAATTTCCACAGTCTAAAATACAATTTGGAGATAAAATTTCTTTAGGGGGTATAATTTTGACGCAAGAATCTTTTTGTTCAATTTTAGCTCCAAGATTTTTTATAATTTCAAGAGTGTTTAAAGTATCTTGAGCTAAGAGATAATTTTGAGCCTTATTTTCTTCTTGTGTTAAAAGCGAAAATATAGCAAAACGATGAGATATGCTTTTATCTGCTGCTATATTTTCAAGTATAGCATTTACAGGGGTTTGCAATTTGTAAATTTTCATCTTAAATCAAGACCCAAATTTTTAAGAGTATTTAAAATTTTATCCATACATTCATTCACTTGATTATCTTCTAGAGTTTTATTTATATCCCTAAAAGAAAAACTTATAGTAATGCTATAAAATTCTTTAAGGTTTTCATCACTATAAATATCAACTAAACGAAAATTTTCAAGTATTTCTAAATTCAATTCTTCGATACAATTTTTAATCTGATTGTATTCAAAACCTTTAGGTATTAACACACTAAGATCTCTAGTGATAGCTGGGAATTTGGAGTAAGGCTTAGCTATTTTAAAATCTTGCCTGATTAAATCTAAATCAAGTTCGCAAATATATGTTTTTGGTAAATCTCTCTCATTTTCTATTTTTAAATGCAAACGGCCTATAAAACCTACTTTAATATCTGATAGATAAATATCTGCTTGTTCATAAGGGCTTAAAATATTATATTTTGATGATTTTAGTTTAAAATCACCTATAATATTTTTAATGTCTAAAAGAAAATCATAAAATTGCACCGATTCAGGTTTTGCCTTGTTGGAAATTTTAGCTTCTTCTTTTAAGCCAGAATGGATAAATGCGATATGGTTTAATTCTTGATTATTAACATTGAAAACAGCCCCTAGTTCAAAAAGTTTAATAATTTTTTTAGAATTTTTTGCATTTAAACTTGCTGCATTTAACAAATGATTTAAAAGGGTTGTTCTTAAAGTATTAAGTTCTGCTGTAATTGGATTGATTAGTTTTAGTTTAACAGAGTCAAAACCCAATCTTTTAAGTTCTTCTTCATTATCCAAAACGTAATGTAAGCTTTCAAAATAACCACTAGCTACTGCTCTTTTCCTTAAATTTAAAAATTCAATATACTTTTTATATGCAGAATTTAAACGATTTTTTTCTATAAATTCTAAACCCTTGGAGGCAATATTATCAATACCTATAATTCTTACAACTTCCTCGCAAATATCTGATAAATTTTTAATATCAGGACGATGTAAAGGTGCTTTAACATTTATAAGCCCTTCACCTGAAAGTATGAGCTCAAAACCTAATTTCTTTAATATTTTTAATACTTCATCTTTATCAACATTTTGCCCTATTATATCGCCAATACTTTCAATACTTATTGGTATGATTGGTAATTCTTTGTCGGTTAAAATTTGTTGAGAAGAACTATAAATAACAAGATTTGGAATCTGCTCAAAAATACTAAGCAAAAAATCCATTCCTAAATTTAATTTAGGTTCACTTCCCCTAAAACTTCTATAAAGCATTTTTTCATCTTGATCTTTATGATATATTTTAGCATCTGCAATTACCAATGGATCGGTATAATTAGCCTCAATAATAATTATTTTAGAATCATCTTTACATCTACTTTCATTATTTTGGAAAATTCCGCTAAAGCTTAAAAGTTTATCTTTGTAAGATACTTTTGTTTCTCCATGCACTTGCTTGCTTAAATTAATGGTAAATTCTTCATCTTTTTCAGAAAAACTACTTAAATCATAAGCATTAAAAAGAACACCAGTTGAATGCGTTGCATAATTTAATAAATTTTCTATGGAATTTTTTCCCAAACCTTCAATTTGAGCAAGTCTTAAACTAAGCAATAAATTTGTTTGAATTTCTTCTTTTAGCCCTATGGCTCGATAATTATAAAGTCCATTAAGTTCTTTCTCAGCTGCTAAGCGCAAAATTCTACCGATACCTAAAACATTTTCACTTTCTTTAAATGGTTTTGGTTCTTTTAAATTTAAATTTAAAGCTGCGGCTAAATCACGAGCTATACCATAAATACTTAAACAATCACCCCTATTAGGAGTAAGTTCCACTTCTATTAGCTCATCATTAAAAATTTCATAAGTATTTAAAGGTCTCCCAAGTTCTAATTTCCCTATACTCTCATCTAAAAGCATAATTCCTTCATTGATTTTTTCAAAACCCAGTTCTAAACTAGAACAAAGCATACCACAAGAATCCACTCCTCGTAATTTTGCTTCTTTTATTTCCATACCGTTTGGCATGATAGCACCTTTAGTTGCAACAGCTACAAATTGTCCTGCATCAACATTTGCAGCACCGCAGACAATTTGCAAGGTTTCACTTCCGATATCAACTTGACAAATGCTTAATTTATCTGAATTTTCATGTTTAATTTTTTCCTTAACATAGCCTACAACAACTTTATCTGGAGCCTTTAAAGCGCCAACCCTATCAACTTCTATACCTATAGAGTTTAAAGTTTTAGCTATTTTATCCGAACTTATTTCTTCAAGTTCTAACCAATCATTCAACCAACTTTTAGTAATTATCATCTAAACTGCTCCAATAATCTCAAATCACCTTCAAATAAAGATCTTAAATCTGGAATTTGATGCAAAAGCATTGCAAAACGTTCTACTCCCAATCCAAAGGCATAACCACTTACATTTTCATAGCCAACAAAATTATAAACATTAGGATCAACTATTCCACATCCTAAAACTTCAAGCCAACCTGTATGTTTGCAAACTCTACAACCCTTTCCTTTGCAAAATACACAAGAAATATCAACTTCAGCAGAAGGTTCTGTAAATGGAAAAAAACTTGGACGAAAACGAACTTTCACATCCCCAAACATATAACGCAAAAAATCTTCCAATACACTTTTTAAATTTGCAAAGCTAACCTTTTGCCCTTCTTCCACCACAAGGCCTTCAACTTGATGAAACATAGGAGTATGCGTAATATCAAAATCTCTTCTAAATACAGCACCAGGGGCTATCATCCTAATAGGAGGTTTTTGTGCAAGCATTGTCCGTATTTGCACTGGCGAAGTTTGTGTTCTTAAAAGCCTTTTATCATCAAAATAAAAGGTATCTTGCATATCTCTTGCAGGGTGAGATTTAGGTAAATTTAACGCTTCAAAATTATGAAAGTCATCTTCTATTAAAGGCCCTTTTTCTATGCTAAAATTCAAAGCTATAAAATACTCTATGATTTTATCCATGGTGCTCATAACAGGATGCAAGGCACCTGTTGTAATACTTTCATCAAAATAGTTAAAATTTAAAGCATCTTGTTTCATTCTTTCTTCTAAAGCAAGATTTTCCAAATCTTTAAATTTGGCTAAATAAGCCTCATTAAATATTTCTTTTTGTGCATTTAATTTAGCAGCAAATTCTTTTTTCGCCCCATCTTCTAACTCTTTAAGCTTTGTAAAGCCTTCTGTTAAAATACCTTTTTTTCCAAGAACGGAAATCCTAATGGCTTCCAAATCATTTAAATTCTCACATTTTTGAATCTGTTCTATAAAATTTTGCAATTTTCTTACCTTAAATAAAATATTTCAAGTTCTAATTCTATTAAAAACTATTTTAAATTCAGCATAAAAACCAAACTTTAAAGATATAATTGTATCAAACCAACAGTAAAAAAGGATAAATAATGCAAGAAAAAACAATTTTTGAACTCATAGTTGAAGGTAAACTTCCATGCAATAAAGTGCTTGAAAGTGACGATTTTCTAGCATTTCATGATATTGCACCCAAAGCACCCATACATATACTTATAATCCCTAAAAAACATTTTAAAGACTTTCAAGAATTTGATCCTGAACTTATGGCCAAAATGACAAGTTTCATACAAGAATTAGCTGTTCTTTTAGGTGTAGATAAAAGTGGATATCGCTTGGTAACAAACTGTGGAAAAAATAGTGGACAAGAAGTTTTTCATTTGCATTTTCATATGCTTGGAGGTTTTGAACTGCCTAAGGAAAAAACAAAAAAAGAAAATCCTCAAGCTTTATTTTAGTTTAAATGGTAGAAAAACTACCATTTAAACTATTTTGTCAAAGGTAGCAACATTCCCTCGTATAATTTTTGATAAATTTCATCACCGCATAACTTTTTAGCTAGCTCTAAACCAAAAAGAATTGCCGTAGCTGGACCTGCTGAAGTTATAACATTTTTATTTACAACTACAGCCTTGTTAACACGATTTCCATTAAGTCCAACTTCACAACTAGGATAGCAAGCAAACTCGCCCTCTAAAACACCTGCTTCATTTAAGACTATAGGAGAAGCACAGATTGCGGCAACAATTTTATTTTTGCTATGAAGTTGTTTAATGATATTTAAAATAACATTTGAATTCTTAAGATTCATCATACCTTCAAAGCCACCCGCCAAAGCAATGGCATCTAAATTTTCTATATCAACATCCTCTATAGAACAATCTGCTTTTATACTAATGCCATTAGCACCTTTTACTAATAACTCACTGTTTAACGAAGCTATAACAACTTCCAAATCTGGATTTAATTCTTTTGCTCGTTTTAAAACATCCGCAATTCCTATAAATTCAGCTTCCTCAAAACCTTGAGCCAATGGAATTAATACTTTTTTACTCATTTTGTTCTCCTTTTTTATATTTTTTAAATCTTTCTTCTCTTTCTTTGTTTTTTTGCATCATTTGACGATTAAAACCTATGACCAAAACAATCATTAAAAACACAAAAATAACTATTAGAATGAAATCTAAAATTTCCATAAATACAACCTTATTTTTGGGAAATTCTAACACATTTTTTTAAATCTTTAGAGAAAATTCAAAGATATTTCTATAAAATCTTTTTTTAAATAATTTCTCTGAAAAGGTTTACAAATTGAATCAGAAAAATATAAAAATTTTTGTTTTTTTTGTTATTATTATTTTATGGGGCTATTTTTCTTTCCCAATAGAAATATTAAAAATTCAAGATCCTAGTGGAGTTGTAAGCTATGGCTATACAGAAAATGCAAAAGCTTATTTAAAAAGTTATCTTATTACACTTTTATTAACTGCTTGCGCTGTTATTATCGGAGTGATTATTGGTTTTAGTTTAGCTATTTTACACTTCTCTAAATTTAAAACGCTTAATTTTATTATAGATGAATATATAGACATTATACGAGGAACACCAGTAATTTTACAATTGATGATTTTTGCTTTTGTAATTTTTACTTTTATAGATAACCTTTATGCAGCCATTCTTGCACTAGGACTTAATAGCTCGGCTTATATAGCAGAAATTGTAAGAAGTGGCATTAATAGTGTAGATAAGGGACAAATGGAAGCTGCAAGAGCAATGGGGCTTGATTACAAAACTTCAATGAAAGAAATTATTCTTCCACAGGCTACTAAAAACATTCTACCTGCATTAGCTAATGAATTTATTTCTTTATTTAAGGAAACTTCTGTTGTAGGATTTATTAGTGTTATTGATATTACCATGCAAAGTCAAAGCTTGCAAGCCGTACTTTACAATCCAAAACCTATTATTTTCACTGGACTTGTTTATTATGTAAGTGTAAAAATTTTTAGCTATTTTGCAAAAAAACTTGAACTTAGGATGAATAAAAATGATTGAAGTTAAAAATTTACAAAAAAAATATGGAGAATTAGAAGTTTTAAAAAATATTAACACTACAATCTCAAAAGGCGATGTAATAGCTATCATAGGTCCAAGTGGAGGCGGAAAAAGTACATTTTTACGCTGCATCAATCGCTTAGAACTAGCTGATAGTGGGGAAATTTTAATCAATAAGCAAAACATACTTGATAAAGAAATTGATATTAACAAGATCAGGCAAAAAGTTAGCATGGTATTTCAGCATTTTAATCTTTTTGCTAATAAAAATGTTATGGAAAATTTATGTTTAACGCCCATTAAAACAGGAATTTTAAGTCAAGAAGAAGCCATAAAAAAAGCAAAATTACTTCTTGCTAAGGTGGGTTTAGCAGACAAAGAAAATATAATGCCCCATAAGCTCTCTGGCGGACAAAAACAACGCATAGCTATTGCTAGAAGCTTGATGATGAATCCTGATGTTATTTTATTTGATGAACCTACTTCAGCTCTAGATCCTGAAATGATAGGCGAGGTTCTAAGCATTATGAAAGATGTTGCAAAAGAAGGTTTAACTATGCTTGTAGTAACTCATGAAATGGGCTTTGCTAGAAATGTTGCCAATCGTATATTTTTTATGGATAAAGGAAAAATTGCTGTTGATGGAAGCCCTAAAGAAGCATTTGAAAATCCTAGCAATGAAAGATTGAGAGAATTTTTAAACAAGGTTTTAAATCATTAATTCATAAGCCACTAAGGCTTATGAATTTTAATCCCAACATTCAGCGTTTTTAATTCCAAGTTTGCTAGCATTAAATTTAGGATCTATACCAGATTTTTGTTGCATATTAAAATCTTTTAAAACTTTATTTACTATACCACCTAAAAGCAATAAAGATATAATATTTGTCGTTGCCATGAAAGCCATAGTCAAATCAGCCAAATTCCAAGCAAGTTTTAAATTCATTTGCGAGCCTATAAAAATCATAGCCACAGCTGTAATTCTAAACAAATTCATTACAAATTTGGAATTTGTTAAATATTTAACATTAGCTTGAGCATAATAATAATTTCCTATTAAAGAAGTTATTGCAAAAAGAACAATAGCTATAGTAATAAAATGGATTCCAAAGCTACCGTAATACTCACGCATAGCTTCTTGAACTAAAGGCATTCCACCATCAATTTTACTTTCTCCAAGTCCTAAATATGCCATAGAAAAAAGAACTAAAAATCCAGAACTTGTACAAACAACAACATCAATTAAAACTGAAAAGGCTTGTATAACACCTTGTTTAGCTGGATGACTTGTCAAAGCTGCTGCAGCTGCATTAGGTGCCGAGCCCATACCCGCTTCATTTGAAAAAAGTCCTCTTTTAATCCCTATAACCAAAGCAGAACCAGCAAAACCACCAAAAATCGCTTTAAAATCAAAAGCACTTTGTAAAATCATATGAATCACAGAAGGAATTTTATCAAAATTCATTAAAACAGCAATCACGGCAAGTAAAACATAAGCTAAAGCCATAAAAGGAACAATTAAAGAACTAATTTTACCTATTTTAGTATGGTGAGAAAAAAACATCCATGCACCAAAAATAGTTAAAACAATACCAATAATCATTGGCCAAGAACTTGATGCAAAATCTACAGCAGCATTTGGATTAAACATATCATAATAAACTTTAAAAGACGAAGTCATTGTTTGACTTTGAAGTCCATTAAATCCATAAGCATAAGTAATAATAAGAATAAAAGCAAAAAAAGCTCCAAAAAAATGTGAGCCTAAGGCTTTTTTTATATAATAAGCTGGACCACCTTTAAACCCGCCTGTATCATCTTTTGATTTGTAAACTTGAGCTAAGGTACTTTCAGCAAATGCTGAGGCACCACCAAAAAATGCCATAACCCACATCCAAAATAAAGCACCAGCTCCACCTGTAGCCAATGCCAAAGAAATTCCAGCAATATTTCCTATACCAACTCTAGAAGCAGTTGAGATCATTAATGCTTGAAAAGGTGAAATATGTTCTTTAGCGTGTCCTTCGTTTTTTTCTGTAAGAATTTTAAATACAGAACTCAACATACGAAACTGAACAAAGCGAGTTAAAAAACTATAATAAAGCCCACAAACAATAAGTAAAACTACCATAATAATGTCTGTATTTGGGACAATCTTATTAGCTATAATATCAGACGCTTTATTGGCAAAATCTAGCATAATATCTAATTTCATCCAAACTCCTCAAAAAATAATCTAAATTTTACTTTAACATAATTTTTATAAAAAGGACTTTATGATTTTATTTGTTTTAAGCTATTGTGTAAATTTGAAACTTTTAAGAAGCAAAATTTCTAAAATTTTGTCTTAAAGCTTCATAAGAGATTATACCAACGCTTGTGGCTAAATTTAAACTTCTTCCATAAGATTTCATAGGTATAGTTATAGCATTTTCCCAGTTTAATTGCATTAATTCCATAGGCAAACCATAACTCTCACTTCCAAAGAATAAGAAATCATTTTTTTGAAATTCTGCATCAAAATAAGCTTTTTGACTCTTAGTTGTTGCGAAAAAAAAGCGATTTTTATAAATCATATTTTCATTCAAAAATTCTTCAAGATTCTCCCAAATAATAGGCTCTAATTTATCCCAGTAATCAAGTCCTGCCCTTCTAACAGCCTTTTGTGAAATATCAAAAACAGTTGGTTTAACAATATGAAGTTTAAAACCAGCATTAAAGCACATTCTACCTATACTACCTGTATTTTGCGGTATTCTAGGGTGAACTAAAACTATATTAAACATATTTATACTAGAACTCTTTGAATATTAGGATTTAATTTTACTAAAATTTCATAGTTAATAGTATGAAAAAAATCAGCCCAAATATCAGCATCTTTAAACACGCAAATTTCCTCACCAGAATTTTCACAAGAAAAACTATCCATTGACATCTTTCCAAGCATTGTTTTTCCATTTCCAAGTACCAACTCCCCTTTTCCATTGTAACGGAAAAGACCATCAGCATAACCCAAATCATAAGTTGCTACTTCCATATCCTTTGCAGCAGTAAAAATGCCTCCATATCCTATGCTCTGTCCTTTTTGTAAAATCCTTTGACTTAATCTATGAGCATACAAACTTAAAACTCTTTTTAAATTTGAATCCCCATATCCAAATTGAACAAGCCCAACTCTACAATATTCATCTTCAGGAATTTTCCCTCTAAATAATGCTGCAGAATTATACGAATGAAATAATAAATTTGAAAAATATTTTTTTACTATCTTTTTAGCTTTTTGAAAATTTTCTTTTTGAACAAAAAAACTTCCATCCATTTCATCTGCACTAGCAAAATGTGTAAACATTCCAGTAAGTTTTAAATCACTACCTTGAATAAGATTTATAGCATGCTCTAAATTTTCTACACAAATTCCATTGCGATGCATGCCTGTATCTATTTTTAGATGTATTTTTATATCTTGCTTGTAATTTTTTACTTGAGAAATGTCATTTAAAGCATAAATAAATCGAGAATTTTCATTACCATGAGGACGATGTGATAGTATTAATATATTCTCAAAAAATTCTTCGATTTCTCGAGCTTCTTCTTCACTCTTAACAGCAACAAAAGAAACTCCTAAATTTTTGGCTAATGGAGCTAAAAGCTTAGCTCCATGTCCATATGCATTATCTTTAAAAACACAAATTAATCTTTGAAAACTCCCTATTTTTTTAGCAATATGTCTTAAATTGTATTCATAAGCTTTTTGATCAATTTTTATTAAAGACATTTATTGCTCTGCTAAAATTTTCATTTTACCTTTACTATCTATCTTAACGTATAAAATTTTATCGCCTCTAAACTGATAGTTTTTAGTGTAATAATCCTCATAAAATGAAATTCTATACATAGTTTCATTTTCTAAATTCGGATAAGGGCTGATATTAATATCTGAAAATTTAATCTTTTTATCTTCTTTACGAGAAAAAATAGATTTTTTCATGGAAGCAAACTGTTCAAATTTCATTTTATCAAAACGTTTAAATTCTTGCTCATCATAAAAACTTAAATAGGCGTTAGTGTCACTATTTGTCCAAGCTAGTTTCCATGTAAAAAGATCAGCCAATAAACTAGCGATTTGATCCTTTTTAGCTCTAATTTTTTCTTTTTCTTCTGTCATAACAAAAACTTTTTTATCTTGCACAACTTTTGCAAATTTCTCCAAATTATTATTAAATAAAGCAATACACCCTCTTGTTTTAAATTCATCAAGTCTAGAACCATCTAAAGGATAGCCATGGATCCAAATACCACCACCTGTTTTTCCTTGTACTTTATCAAGTAAATTTGGATAAGTTGTGGCAAAAGCAAAGGGACCATAATAAGGATCACCTGGATTAAACTTACGGCCTAACTCATAAAAACCTACTGGCGTTTTCAAATCTCCTTCTATTTTTTTATCACCCATTAATCCAGTTATTATTTCTTTTTGTTCAAAATCTTTTCTTATTTTTCCGTCCTCGTAAGAATAAACACGGAGAATTTTATCTGTTTTATTTGCAAGCACGATAGCAACATTATCATCATAGTATCCAAGTGAAATATTTTTATCTCCTATTTCACTTAACCAAAAATCCTTTTGAGTTAATTCTTTTTCAATCGCTACACCAACAGCATCTAATCCTTGATTAAGATAAATTTTAACAAGATCTGAGGCATGCAACACCAATGAAGAAAGTGCAATTAATAAAGCAAGTCGTTTTAACAATGTTTTTCCTTAGGTATTTCAAATTTTTTTAAGTCAAAAATGTTTGTGATTATAATATTTTTTTTCTTAAAAAATATTAATTATATTAACAATGCAGCCTTATTTATGATATAATTTTTACAAATCATAAAGGCTTGTTTTAAAAGGTTGTCTATAATGATAAGAAATTTTTTTATAGGAATGTCTTTTTTAGGCATTTTGTTTTTAGCTTTTTATACATTATATGATAAAAAGAAAGAAAGTATATTTAGCTTAAATACATGCCAACCTCTAACTTGTGACTTAAATTTACAAGATTGTGTTTTTTCTTTTAATAAAAAAAATATTGAAGTTTCAGCTTACCCAAAACCTATAAAAATTTTCAATAAAACTACTATAAAAATTAAGAATTTTCCTCATTATTCTAATTTAAAGATTAAAATTTATAGTTTAAATTCCTATATAGGCGATATCATTCCTAAATTTAATATAGTTAATGGTGATATTCTTATAAATTTTATAGGTAGAAGCATTACCGATGATTCTAGATTTAGGGTTGAATTTTTAAACAATAATGCTCCAACTGGTTTTTTCTTTGATTTTGATGTTACTATGCAAAAAAATTTCAAACAGGTAACACACATTGAAAAATTTTCAAAATTTTATATTCAAATAAAAATATTTTTTGATATAATGAACAAATATTTAATATTATAAAAATAAGGATACAATATGAAAAAAATTCTTCTCTTAGGTGCTCTTTTTGCTGTAAATCTTTGGGCTGTTAATGATATAGAGGTAAAAAATGCCTTTGTAAAACAAACTCCACCTCATGCGCAAAATAGTGCTATTTTTCTTACTATTTTTAATAATACTGATAAGGATATTGCTCTAATAAGTGCCAAAAGCGATATCAGTGAAGTCAGTGAACTGCATACACATATACATAAAGATGGAAAAATGATGATGCAAAAAATTCCTGAAATTATTATAAAAGCTCATTCAAGCACAGAGCTTAAATCTGGAGGTTACCATATAATGCTTTTAAAACTAAAAAAACCTATTATTAAAGACACGAAGGTAAATTTAGATTTAAAATTTAATAATCACAAAACCATAGAGTTAAAAAATATTGATTCTAAAGAATTTTAATTAATGAGAAAAATTATTTTTATCTTAGCTTTTGCTTTTGTTATTGCTATTTTATATATTATTTTTGATTTTTATGTAATAAAAGATTCTCAAAAAATAACAAAAACTGATTTTTCTACCCCATTGACTTGCGATCTTAATGTTAAAGACTGCACATATAGTTTTAACAATAAAAAAGTCTTAATTTCCCTAAATCCCAAGCCCTTACAATCTTTAGATGTTACAAATCTAAAGATTGTAAATCTAGGAAATTATAACAACTTAGGAATTAAAATTTATGGATTAAATATGTATATGGGCGAAATTAAACCTAAAATACATCGATTAAATTCAACAGACTATGAAAGTAAAATAGTTCTTGCTGCTTGCGTTTTAGATACTATGCGTTTCAGGGTAGAATTTATGGATAATAATAAACCCATAGGGTTTTATTTTGATTTTGAGCTAAAAAAATGAAAAAAAATATTATTTTGTTTATAGTTATAGTTGCCATTATTTTAGGTGTAATATTTTTTATTAAAAATCATCAAAATTCTTATGATTTTATCTTAAAATCAGACTTAAAAGAGGAAACCACCCTAAAAGATTTTAAAGGAGATAAGCTTATTATCTATTTTGGATATACTTATTGCCCTGATGTTTGTCCGGCAACTCTTAGTTTAGTAGGCAAAGCCTTAAAGCAAATCAATAATCCTAAGGCTCGCCTTCTTTTTATTTCTTTAGATCCAAATAGAGATAATAACTTAAGCAATACAAACGAATGGTTACGATACTTTTACCCAAAAGCAGATGCCTTAATTGCAAAAGATGAAAAAACTCTTCAAAAAATAACAAAACAATATAATGTTCAATATCAAAAAATAGATCTAAATGATTCTTTTATGGGTTATTCTATAGCACATAGCAATATGCTTTATCTTATTGATGAAAAAG
Source organism: Campylobacter sp. CFSAN122748 (assembly GCF_045277125.1). Classification (NCBI taxonomy): domain Bacteria; kingdom Pseudomonadati; phylum Campylobacterota; class Epsilonproteobacteria; order Campylobacterales; family Campylobacteraceae; genus Campylobacter; species Campylobacter sp. CFSAN122748. Next base: position 882,063 of record NZ_CP116953.1, read on the forward strand.
GTCATTTTTATAAAGAAATTAGCGATTTAAATCCACAAGAAATTTTAAGAGAACTTAGAATTTTTCTAAATTCTCAATAATTATACTTAAGCAAAAAGATCAGTTGAGAGGTATCTTTCAGCCGTATCGTTTAGCATAGTTAAAATTCTTTTATCTGGAAATTTCTTTGCTAGCATACTTGCGGCAAATACATTTGCTCCACTTGATATACCTACCATTAAACCACTTTTGGCAAGTTCTTTGGCTGTATTTATAGCATCTTCATTACTTACTGTGATCACTTCATCTATAACTTCTTTATTTAAAATAGCAGGTATAAAATTCGCCCCTATTCCTTGTATTTTATGGCTTCCCGCTTCACCTTTGCTAAGCAATGGAGAATTTAGAGGCTCGACTCCAACAATATGCACTTTTTCTAATTTTTCTTTTAGTATTTCCCCAACTCCACTAATAGTACCGCCAGTTCCAAAACCAGCTACAAAAATATCAAGTTCATTATCCAAATCTCTTAAAATTTCTAAAGCCGTATTCTTACGATGCGCATTTTTATTTGAAATATTTTCAAATTGAGAAACCATAAAAGAATTTAGAGTATTTAATAATATTTCATTTGCTTTATCAACCGCTCCTTTCATTCCTAAATTTGCAGGAGTTAATTCTAACCTAGCGCCAAAGAGTGTTATTATTTTTCTTCTTTCTAAACTCATAGATTCGGGCATTACAGCAATAAATTTAAGTCCCAAATCTGCACAAATCATAGCCAAAGAAATTCCAGTATTTCCACTAGTTGCTTCAACTATTGTAGTATCTTGATTAATTTTTTTACTATCTAAAGCATCTTTAATCATTTCAAAAGCTGCTCTATCTTTTATAGAATGACTAGGATTTAAAAATTCACATTTAGCAAAAACATTGATACCAAATTTTTTCAAATGTATAATAGGAGTATTTCCTATAAGCTCACTTACTTTTTCATATACTTTCATAATTTTAATATCCTTTTTTATTTAATAATGATAGTTTTATAAAAGTTTAAAAAAATAAAGTAAATAAAAGATACAAAATATCTGAATTAATTAAGAAAGAAGGCTAGAATTTATCTAGCCGAAGTTTTATTTTTTCTTTTTGCCGCTTGCTTTTGCAACAGCTTCTTTAAGGTTTTTACCTACCTTAAATTTTGCAACTCTTGTAGCAGGAACTTTGATTGTTTTTCCTGTGCTTGGTACTCTAGCTTCTCTAGCAGCTCTTTCTTGAGTTGAAAAAGTACCAAAACCAATAAAACTGATGCTATCACCTTTAGCTAAAACATCAGTAATAGTAGAAATAACTGCATCAGTAGCAGTAGTAGCGTCTTTTTTTGTTAGCCCAGCTGTTTGAGCAACTAATGAAATAAAATCTGCTTTAGTCATAAAAGCTCCTTTGTTTTAATTGAAACGCCTAATTTTAGCATATTTAAAAAACAATATCAAGTAAAAAACAGCTTTTTTTAAGTTTTTTTCAAAAAACTTTATTATTTTTTCTTATATCTTTCAAATTCTCCACTATTATCAATTTCATTACCAATTTTCTCGTATAAATCATAATAAAATTTAACAAATTCTTTACACTTAGGCATAATAGGAAGAAAAATATTATCTTCAATTTCACAAAATCTACTTAAAAACTCTTTTGCATCAAGTCTTAAAGCATAGTGTTTTGCTAATTCATGATAATTTTTTAAAGTTAGTTCTTTAAATTTTTCATAATGCCCTAAATCAAAATTTATCTTCAAATTATTATTTTCAAAAATCAATACTTCACTTTCAAAAAGCAAACTAAGATGAATAAGTCCTTCTGTATAATAAGGTCTAACTTCATCAACCCTTTGCCAAGAAATAAGTCCAATAGCTCTTTTTATAAGTTCATGAAAAACAGGCATTATCAAGTCATCTTGTTCATGATAAAAGAAATTTATAAGTCCACCTGTAGTAGCTTTATATTCTTCTATATTTTTAAAAAAACCACTCTGATTCATTGTTTTTTCGGTATCATTAGCAATAAAAAATATATGACCAAATTCATGGCCTATAGTTGATACTTCATAAACCCTTTTCCAAATTTTTTCCTGATAAAATAAAATATTTCTTCCAAAATCCAAAAATTCTTTATCAAAAACCTCGCTAGAAATTTTCATAAAAGGCTTTGTTTTAGCATTTTCATATACAAAATTTATAAAGGCAAATATTTTTTTGCCCGCCTTAGAACTTACAAACTCATCATTTGGAACGACTTGAGCTGAGAATAAACCTTTAAGTTCAGCACCATAAAATATCATCGGAGTGCAAATATAAAGTTGAGTTTTTTCTATATTAGATAAAACTTCTTTTTCTAATTCACAATCTTCAAGTCCTATATTTTTATAAACATGTTCAAAACTTTCCTTAATTTCACTACCAAATTTCAAAACATCAAAATCATTTTCATCTTCTATTCTTATATCCCATTCTAATGCCACCGCATGAGTATAATTATCTTCATAATATTCTAAAGGATGTCCCACTTGTAAAGGTGATTTTACTTTCATCCAAGCAAATTCAGCTTCTTGCCAAGCTTTTATAACCCTATCTTCATCTTTTTCACAAAACGCTAATTTTAATTTTTCAAAATATTCTATATAAGCTTTTTCCTCTTCGCTGCTAGCAAATATTTTAAGCTGATCAATCATATTTTCAAAAGCAAATTCTAATTTTAAAATTTCATTCTCGAAAAATCTCGCATAAGGAACAAATTTCCATAAATTTCCTATTCTAACTAAAACACCATAGCTTCGCTCACAAATTTCTCCTTCTGGAGTTTTTTGATATAAATGATTTTTACGTAAAAATTCCATTGCATCATCTAAATTTGGAAATTGAGTAGATAAAATTTTATTATTTTTTTCTATAATTTCTTTAGTCCAAGAAATTTCAAAAATATTCATAATTAAACCTATATTATGCACTCCTTGTATTAAAGACTGATAAAAATTATTTAAAAGCTTTTTCTCTTTTATTTCATTAATTAAATTTTGATGTTCTTTTTCATAAAACTTTCTAACCTCTTCATAGAACTTATGTTTTAACTCTATAATCTTATCTTCCTTAAAGTTGTTTTTTTTCCACTCTTGAACTAAATTTTCTTCCTTTAAATCAACCAAACGCCTAAGTATGGCTAGCATAGTTGTTTTATCTTGTTTTAACTCACTTAAAGAAATCAAAGATCTAAAATACTCGCCCACATCTTCTTTGTCTAAAAACTCATATAACGCATTATTTCTTTCTTTGTATTTTCTAACCAATTTAGCTATTTCTTTAAAATTATTCATACTTTTATTCTCCTTTTTAACTTTTTTAATTATAATTCATTTTTTAAAATAAGGAGTAAAAATGAGAGATATGGGAGAACCAAAATTAAAAATTGTAGCTATGCCAAGTGACACAAATCCAGCAGGAAATATTTTTGGCGGATGGATACTTTCACAAATCGATTTAGCAGGAGCTATCGCAGCAAGAGAACTTTCTCCTGAACGCGTTGTAACCATCTCTATGGATAAAGTAGTTTTTAAAGAACCTGTTTTTATAGGCGATATAATTTCTTGTTACTCTAAAGTTGTAAATGTGGGCAACACTTCAATCAGCGTTGAAATAGAAGTCACAGCTCAAAGAGTGGATTCTCAAGGTTGTACTTCTTGCATTAATGTAACTTCGGCTTTAGTAACTTATGTAAGTGTTACAAGAGATGGAAAGAAAAAGCCTATTAGTGAAGAACTTAAAAGAATTCATGGCTTTTTAAATGCTTAAAGCTTATTTTGTATGATAAAACTTTATCCTTTAAGCTTATCAGCATTTATTTAAACCGCCACTATTATATTTTTTATCTAGACATTCTTTGAAAAATTCCCCTCTGGTTTTTGGAATTTTTCCTGGATGTTTTTGTTTCATGTGTTCTAAATACTTATCATAACTAGAAAGTCCCACCAAGGGATGAAAAAACCTTTCGGCTTTTTCATAATAATACTTAAATTTTTTGAAATTCATCAATCTTAATATACTTAGTTTCTTTAAGAGGAATTTTAATTTTACCTAAGCAAATTCCTATACAAGAAATTATAACAAGCAAGGTAGCTATCATAAAGAACACACAAAGAATTGCATTAAGTAAATTTCCAACTTTATTTTGAGTGGCTATTGAAATTTCTTTTTTAATTGTAGAAATTTCTTTTTCATCTTTAGTATTATTTAATTTAAATTCTAAATCTTTAATTTTTTGACTTTGTATGCTAACGGCGGCTACATGACTTACCGCATTTGCTATTTTATTGCCTTCTTCATAAGGCATAATTTTTTGAATTCCTCCATACAGAGTTGCCACTAAGACAAATACCGCAGGTACTAAAGTAACCCAAGTATATCTTGCCTTGCCCATTTTTACAAGTATAGTTGTAGCAAGAAGCAAAGCCATACCCGCAAGCATTTGATTGCTCACGCCAAAAAGAGGCCAAAGCGTATAAATTCCTCCCTTAGGATCAATGGCACCTTGATAAAGAAAATATCCCCAACCTGCAACACTTAAAGCCGTAGCCAAAAGTCCAGCTGGATAATTATGAATATCTCCTAAAGGTTTATAAACATTACCCAATATATCTTGCACCATAAAACGACAAGCCCTTGTCCCAGCATCCACCGCTGTTAAAATAAATAAAGCTTCAAACAATATAGCAAAATGATACCAAAAAGCCATCAAATCCACGCCGCCAAAAAGTTCATGCAAGATCAAAGCTACACCTATAGCAAAAGTCGGGGCTCCCCCTGTTCTTGAAAGTATAGTATGCTCTCCTATATTTGTGGTTAAAGTAGTAATTTCTTCAGGAGTAATACTAAATCCCCAACTTGAAATAGTTTGTGCTACATTTACAACATCTGTTCCTATCAAAGCAGAGCTTGAATTTATAGCAAAATAAAGACCTGGATGTAAAATACAAGCACAAATTAAAGCCATAATCGCCACAGCACTCTCAGCAAGCATAGAGCCATATCCAACAGCCAAAGCATGAGTTTCGTTTTCAAGCATTTTAGGAGTAGTTCCACTAGAAATCAAAGCATGAAAACCACTGATCGCACCACAAGCAATGGTAATAAATAAAAATGGAAACACTCCACCTGCAAATACTGGACCTGTTCCATCAAAATACTGAGTATTTGCTTTTGGCATTTGTAAATCAGGAGCAACCAAAACAATAGCTACAGCCATTACCACAATAACACCGATTTTCAAAAAAGTTGAAAGATAATCTCTTGGAGCAAGTAAAAACCACACAGGTAAAACAGAAGCAATAAAACCATAAGCCATCATAACAATTGCCAAAGTTGGAGCTTCTAAAGTAAATATTTTAGCCCAATAAGGATCAGCAGCTATAACGCTACCATAATGAATAGCCAAAATTAAAAGCACAAAACCTATTATAGAAGCCTCCCCTACTCTACCTGGACGGATAAAACGCATATAAATGCCCATAAATATTGCTATAGGAATAGTCATTGCGATAGTAAATAAACCCCATGGAGATTCTGCTAAAGCTTTTACAACCACCATAGCTAAAATGGCAATAATAATAAGCATAATGCCAAAAATCGCCACCATAGCAACTCCACCTGTAAATTTACCCATCTCATCCTTAATCATCTCGCCAAGACTTCTACCTTTTCTACGAGTAGATATAAAAAGAACAACAAAATCATGCACAGCACCCGCTAAAACTCCTCCTACTAAAATCCAAAGCATAGAAGGCAAATATCCCATTTGAGCGGCCAAGATAGGTCCTACTAATGGACCTGCTCCTGCAATAGCAGCAAAATGATGTCCAAATAATACAGCTTTATTTGTAGGCACAAAATCACGCCCATCATTTTCTACAAGTGCTGGTGTTGCACGATTTTTATCAAGTTCTAAAACCTTATAAGCTACAAAACGCCCATAAAATCTATATCCTATCATATAAATACATACAGCAGCAACCACCAAATAAATCGCTGATACACTTTCGCCATTTTGTAAAGCTAAATAACCAAAACAAATAGCGCCTAAAGTTGCAACAAACAACCATAAAATTTTAGTACTTAACTGAGTCATATTTCTCCTAAGAAAATAAAATATTTTCAAAGAATAGCAGATTTATAGATTAAATTGTATAGAAAGATGTTTAGTTTTTTCACATTTTTAAAAAAATATATGTTTTTTGTTTCTTTAAGTAGCATAAAAATGAAAAGCTTAAAAATAATCTTTAAGCTTTTTTAATCTAAATAAAGAGAGAATTTACACTTTCGTTATGATAAACACGACGTATTACTTCAGCAAAAACAGGTGTAACGCTTAATACTTTAATATTTGGTAATTGCTCTTTTAAAGGTATAGTATCTGTTACCACAAGCTCATCTAAAACTCCACTTGCTATTCTCTCATAGGCTTTTCCACTTAAAACTGCATGAGTACAGCAAGCCATAACAGATTTTGCACCTTTTTCTTTTAAAGCTTCCGCGGCTTTAACTATAGTGCCAGCAGTATCAATAATATCATCCACTAAGATAACTTCTTTATCTTTTACATCTCCAATAATATTCATTACTTCACTTTCATTGGCTTTTTCACGACGCTTATCAACTATAACTATATCAAGTCCTAAATGCTTTGCAACACTCCTAGCTCTTGCAACACCCCCTATATCTGGACTTCCTATAATAGCATTTTTAAAATGTTTGGCTTTAATGTAATCATTAAAAACTATACTTCCATAAAGATTATCTACTGGAATATCAAAAAAACCCTGAATTTGTCCTGCATGCAAATCTATCGTAGCTACGCGATCAATCCCAGCTGCTTGAATCAAATTAGCCACAAGTTTAGCAGTAATTGGCACTCTAGGATTTGCTTTTCTATCTTGTCTCGCATAGCCAAAATATGGGATAATAGCCGTAATTGAATTTGCACTTGAGCGACGCAAAGCATCTGTAAGAATTAAAAGTTCTATTAAATTATCGTTTGTAGGAGCGCAAGTACTTTGAATAATAAAAACATCCTTTCCGCGTACACTCTCATCAATTTGAACGCTAATCTCTCCATCACTAAACCGCTTTACTCCAGCATCACTTAAAGGCAGGGAGAGATATTTAGAAACTTGTCTTGCAAATTCGACATTAGCTGAGCCTGAAAAAATTTTATAACCTCGCATAAAAAACCTTAATCAATAAAATTATGAATTAATACAAAAGATTTTAATAAAAAAAATGTTAAAAACTGCTGTAAATTTAAAAAGCTTATATAAAAATATAAGCTTTTTTAAGAAATGTAAGCTGTCTTTTTGGCATAATATCTTACCAACATAGAAAGCGAAAAACATATTATAAAATAAATTCCCGCAACAACACCTATCATCGCTAAAATTTCTTCAAAACTTGTTAGTTTTGCCAATATAGTTTTTGAATTATAAGTAAGTTCAGCTATACCTAAACCCGCTAAATAAGCTGTATCCTTTACAGTGGTTACAATTTGAGATAATAAAGCAGGTATTATTTTTCTAAAAGTTTGTGGTAAAATAATATAAAAAAGAGTAAAAAATTTACCAAAACCTTGAGAATAAGCTGCTTCAAACTGACCTTTTGGTATAGAATTTAATCCACCTCTAATAATTTCAGCCATAACCGAACTCGTATAAAGTGAAAATCCTATAGTACCCCAAAAAGCTTGAGGAAATTGTCCAAAAAATACAGGTAGAACAAAACAAGCTGCAAGCATCCATAATAATAAAGGAGTATTTCTAAAAATATCTATATAGCAAGCTGCTAAAAATTTACTTAATCTATCCCCATAATTTTTAGTTATAGCTAAAAAAGTTCCAAAAACAATCGAAATAATACAAGTTGCTAAGGCTATTTTTAATGTCAGAAATAAACCTTGCATTAAAAATTCAATATTTTGTGCATTAAAAACATTTTCCATTAACAACCCTTTATCTCGTTAAATGTGCTTTTTTTAATTTATTTTCATAAGCCTTTGCAAAATAAGCCAAAGGATAACAAATTATAAAATATAAAACCGCTGCAAATATATAAGCTGGCGCATAATTTCCATAATCAGCTGCATAGCTATCAGCAGAATGCATTAACTCAGCTCCACCTACAATAAGCAATACAGAGGTATTTTTGATTAAATTTACCATTTGATTTGTCATCGGTGGTAAAATAATTCTAATGGTTTGAGGTACTATAATATAACGCATTTGTTGAATATAAGTAAACCCTTGAGAAGCAGAAGCTTCAAACTGACCTCTTGGCACAGCCAAAATTCCACTTCTAACCACCTCGCTTACATAAGCTCCGTGATAAGCTCCAACACCCAATACACCAATAGTAAATATATCAAGTCTTATACCTAAAACAGGCAAGGCATAAAACAAAAAGAAAATTTGTATTACCAAAGGAACATTTTGAAAAAGCTCTACGTAAATTCTAGTGTAGGCTCTGATAATTTTAAATCTACTTGTAGCCATAACTCCGCCTATAGTTCCAAAAATTGTAGCTATAAGCAAAGCAAGAATGCTTACTTCTAAAGTATAAATAAAACCATTAATAAAAGCATCTTTATTATCCAAAGCATCTAAAAATTTCCATACCGCAAAAGGGCTTATACTATTTTCATCATATAAACCCCAAGAAGTAAGAATTTGTCTTAAATGTTCAACAAAACCTACACTTTCATTCATATTATAAACCCCATTTTTTCGCTAAAGCATCAATTTCATTTTTATGTTCTTTTACAAAATCATCAACATATTTTGCAAAAGCTGGATCATCTTTTTTGGTTACAATACCATAACTTTGTGGTTCAAAACTATCTGGCAAAATTTCACTTTTATCATCCACATAACCTAACAATATTGATTTGTCTACAGAAAACGCATCAACTCTTTTAGCATCTAAAGCAGCTTTTATACTTGGATAATCAGGAAATTCACTAAATTTAACATCAATGCCAATTTTTTTAGCAGCTTCACCTATAGCTTTTTTTGTAGTTGCAGCTTGAGCCACTCCAATATTTGCACCTTTCATATCAGCTAGAGATTTATAATTTTTTTCTTTTAAAACCAAAAGCCCTATAGCATCTTGATAATAAGGCTCTGAGAAATTATAAATTCTTTTTCTCTCTGGAGTAATAGTAAAAGTTGCTATCACTGCATCTACACTACCATTATCAAGCAAAGGGCCTCTTGTTTTAGCATTAACTGCAACTAGTTTTATTTTTTTATCATCACCTAATATACTTTTAGCTAGCAATTTGGCAACATCTACTTCGAAACCTTTAATTTCACCTGTTGCTTGATCAAGTAAAGCGTAATGTGGAACATCATTTTTAACACCAACTATTAATTGTCCTTTAGATTTAATAGACTCAAGTTTACCTTCTGCTGCATTAGCATTACTAAATGCAACACAAGCACCTAGAGCAAAAACTGCCAACTTTAACAAAGATTTTCTAAAAACCATTTTTTCTCCTTTCAATTTTGGTTAATTTTTAAGAATTTTCCCTAAAAAGAGTCGCGCTCTTTCAGTTTTTGGATTTGAGAAAAATTCGCTAGGAATATTTTCTTCCACAATAGCACCATCTTCCATAAAAATAATCCTATCTGCTACTTCTTTTGCAAAACCCATTTCGTGTGTAACAACCACCATGGTAGTATTGCTTTGATGTGAAATTTCTTTCATTACATCTAAAACCTCTTGTATGGTTTCTGGATCAAGGGCTGAAGTAGGTTCATCAAATAAAATATAGGGTTTTTTAGTACAAAGTGATCTTGCTATAGCAACGCGTTGTTGTTGTCCACCTGAAAGGGTTGCTGGATAAACATTTGCTTTATCCAGCAACCCTACAACTTTTAAATACTTAAAAGCTGTTTCTTCAGCTTCTTTTTTAGATTTTTTTTGAAGTTTCATTGGAGCTAAGGTCAAATTTTGCAAAACCGTCATATGTGGATATAAATTAAAATGCTGAAAAACCATTGCACAATATTTTCGGCAAATTTCAATTTTATTTTTATGATTTAAAACAAGATTGTTAACTACGACCTCTCCTGAACTAACTTCTTCAAGCCCATTCATGCAACGGATAGTTGTACTTTTTCCACTTCCACTTGGACCTATAATAACAAGCTTCTCACCTTCTTTAACAGAAAGATTAATATTCTTTAGAACATGATGAGTTCCGTAGTATTTGTTTACATTTTTTAATTCAATCAAGTTTTTTCCTTTATTTTTAGCTAAATATAAAATTAATTGAAATTATTTTATCATTAAATAAAGAAAACTACTTCAAAATGTAACTTATTTTTACTAATAAATTTCCAAAGTGTAACTTTTAGTAATTTTTAGAATTTATACTTTTTCATAGTAAACACCTCTTGGAGAGAAAATCTTTTTAAAATAAATAGTCTCTGGAATTAAATCAGCATTGCCAACATAAAGCCTTCCTTTATCATTTAAAATTCTATGAAATCTCTCCATAAGTTTTAGTTTTGATTCATGATCAAAATAAATAATCATATTTCTAGAAGCTATAATATCAAATTTTCCCAATCTTGAAAATTTTTCTTCAAAAACATTGCAAAGTTCAAATTTACAAGTACAAAGCTCATTTTTATTAATAGTATAAAATTTATCTTCGCTTTCTAAAAAAAACCTTCTTTTTTCACTCTCGCTCAATCGCTGTAAAGTTCTTCCTTGATATTTTCCAAGTTTTGCTTTTTCAATCACACTTGAATTAATATCAACGCCTAAAATATACATATCTTTAATAAAATTCTGTGCAGCCAATAATGCCAAAGAATATACTTCTTCTCCACTTGAACAAGGGGCGCTTAGGATATTTACTCTCTTTTCTAAGCTTTTGGCATAATAAATTATTTCTTTCAATTGAGCCAATTCTCTTAAAAAATAAGTTTCACCTATGGTTACAAAATCTAAAGTTTCTTGTTTAAGTTGTCTATTGCTTTTTAATTTTCCCAAAAATTCGGAAAAATTTTTAGTATTAGTTCCTTCAAGAAATTTATTCAACTTTAAAGCTAGTATATTTTTTTTATCGGTTAAATCAATACCACTCATTTCGTTGATAATTTTTATAAATTCATTAAGTTCCAATTCGCTAGGAGTTATTTTTTTTTCCATGCAATTTTCCTTTTATTAATCCTGATCAATAAAATTTACAATTTCTTTTTTAATTTCTTTTAAGCTCATAGGTTTTAAATGCGGATTCATATCTTTTGCTCTTTTTGGCATACCATAAACGACGCTATCTGCTTCATTCTCACATAAACATCTAACTCCTGTTTTATAAAGCTCAAATAAACCTTTTGCGCCATCATCTCCCATGCCCGTTAAAATAATAGCAAGTATTTTATTTGTTTTTGCCAAAGAAACAGCGGAATGAAAAAGTAAATCCACACTCGGTTTAAAGCTTGAAGCCACATCTTGCCAAGCGGCTACAATATTTAAATTTCCAGATAAAATAGTATTTTTAGGGCAAATATAAATTTTATTGCTTAATATCTCTTTATCGTTCAATAAGCACACTTCACTAAAAGCTTCTTTATTAAATTGCCCCACAAAAGATGGAATAAAACTGGCACTCATGTGCTGAGCTATAACTACACAAGTATTTTTTACATCAATATCCTTTAAAAGAAATTTAAGCTGATTAGGACCACCTGTTGAAGATCCTATGAGTATGAGCTTCACTTTCTTCTCCTCTTAATTTATTGAAATTTTATTTTTCTTGTCACATGATTCTAACATATATAAAGAAAAATAAAGCTTATTTTTAAAACAAAGAAAAGCTGTTTTTATGATTTAATATGATAAGATTAGGTTTTTATCTTATTTTATATAGTAATTTAGGAAACCAATGCTTAGGGAAAAAATTTATATTGCTAGTGATCATGCTGGTTTTGAATTAAAAGAAAAAATTTGCGTATTTTTAAAAGAAAAAAATATAATTTTTAACGATTTAGGAACAAACACTTGCGCAAGCTGCGATTATCCTGATTATGCGCATTTACTTGCCGAAAAAATAAACAAACGGAGTTTTGGCATTCTTATTTGTGGAAGTGGAATTGGAATTTCTATTGCAGCAAATCGTCATAAAAACATTCGTTGTGCATTATGCCACGAAAGCTTAAGTGCAGAACTTGCAAGAAGGCATAATGATGCCAATGTTTTGGCATTAGGCGGAAGATTAATTGGGGTTGAATTAGCTATAGATATTATAGAAAAATTCATTCAAACTCCTTTTGAAGAAGGGAGACATATGCAAAGAATTCAAAAAATTGAGGTAAAAATATAATGTTTACAAACTGGCTTGTTTTAACTATATTGATTTGTGCAACTATCTATCTTATTGTAATGTTGTTTTACTATAAAACTCTACTTAATAAAGAAAAAACATCAAAAGATTTTATCAAAAACAATCTTGATGATACTGAGATTGTCATTAGAAAACTACAAATTCAACTTCAAAGAAGCCTTGGAAATATAGATATACTCACAGAAGAGCTTAATAAAATCAAAGCAGACCTTACATCTTTAAGAACCAGAAATTCTCAATATCGCTTGGAAAATGACAAACTAAGACAAAGAATTAAAGAATTAGAAGCAAAAATCGAGGCATTATTATGATAAAACTAACACAAGAAGAAAAAAAATATCTGCTTGATAGCATTAGGATTATTCCTGATTTTCCAAAAAAAGGAATTATTTTTAGAGATATCACCACTCTACTAAATAACAAAGAAGCTTTAAATTTTCTACTTAGACATTTAAAAGAACGCTACAAAGATTACAATCTAGACTTCATAGCAGGAACAGAAAGCAGAGGATTTATCTTTGCATCTATGATTTGTGCAAAACTTAATCTTCCTTTTGTGCCTATTAGAAAACCTGGAAAACTCCCTTTTGAAACCTTTAGCTGCGAATACGATCTTGAATATGGCAGCGATAAAGTAGAACTTCATAAAGATGCATTTAAAAATATTCAAAATGCAAGAGTTTTACTTGTAGATGATTTAATAGCAACTGGCGGAACAGCTATAGCTTCATATGAACTCATTCAAAAAGCTGGAGCTAAATGTGTTGAAGCTTGTTTTTTAATGAATCTTAAAGATTTAAATGGAGCAAATAAACTTGAAAAACTTACTTCAGTTTATAGTGTTTTAGAAATTTAAAACTATAGAAAGGTACAAATGGAAGAATTTTTAAAAAATTTACTTTACCAATACAAAGATCTAGCTTATATTATTATTTTTTTATGGTGCATTTTAGAAGGAGAGTTAGCTTTAATTTTAGCAGGTATTTTTGCTCATCAAGGACATGTAAATTTAGGTTTTGTTATATTTATAGCAGGACTTGGTGGTTTTGTAGGTGATCAAATTTATTTCTATATAGGAAGATATAATAAACGCTACATACAAAAAAAATTAAAAACTCAAAGGCGTAAATTTGCAGTAGCACACCTACTTTTACAACGTTTTGGTTGGCCTATTATTTTTATACAACGCTATATGTATGGTTTTAGAACCATTATACCTATGAGTATAGGAATCACGCGTTATAGTGCAAAAAAATTTGCTATTATCAATCTTTTTAGTGCTTGGGTTTGGGCATCAATCACTATACTTTTAGCTTGGTATTTTGGAGAACAAATTTGGAAGATGGTGACTTGGGCTGAAGAACATTGGTATTATGCAGCCATTATTATTATAGCTTTTTTATCCCTTTTATTATTTGGTTTTAAACAAATGGAAAAAGCTATACTTAAAGATAAAAGGAAAAAATCATGAAATTTGAATTAAACGATAAAAAACTAGATGCTATAAAAGCAGACTTTGAACTTGTTTTTATACAGGATAAAAATTTAAAAATTTTTAACAAAGAAAAAGATTTTTTTAAACTTAATAATTACAAAGGCGAAGGTGCATTATTAGACTTAAACAATAAAAAGCTTTATTTAGAGCTTAAAAGTCTTGCTTATGAGGATATAAGATTAAGTCTTTGCACAGCATATAAAACTCTTGAGAAACTTAATATTAAAAGCGTAAAACTTCCTAGCATAATAGGAGATTGTGTAGTTAGAAGTTTTGCATCTTTAGTTGAAGGCGTACTTTTTGGAGCTTATAAATTTGACAAATATAAAAGCGAGAAAAAAACAAGTACTTTGGAAAAATTTATTATTTCAAGCGAAGAATTAAATGGTGAGAAATTTAATAAAGATGAAGCTAAGATAGGTTTAGAGCGTGGAGAAATTTTAGCTAATGCTACAAATTTTACTAAAAATATAGTCAATGAAATTCCTGAAATTTACACCCCTTTAAAAATGGCAGAAGATGCGCAAAATTTAGCTAAAGAAAATAAAAACATTATTTGTAAAATTTATGATGAAAAATTCTTAGCCAAAGAAAAAATGAATGCCTTTTTAGCGGTAAATCGCGCCTCGATACACCCACCACGCCTCATTCATCTAAGCTATAAAGCCAAAAATGCAAAAAAACGTGTTGTATTTGTTGGAAAAGGCTTAACTTACGATAGCGGTGGATTAAGCTTAAAACCAGCTGATTTTATGCTTACAATGAAAGCTGATAAAAGCGGTGCAGCAGCAGTAATGGGAATCATAAAAGCCGTAGCTGAACTTGCTTTAGATTTAGAAGTGCATTGCATTTTGGGCGCAACTGAAAATATGATAGGCGGCAATGCTTATAAGCCTGATGATGTGTTAATCAGTCGTGAAGGTGTAAGCATAGAGGTAAGAAATACAGATGCAGAAGGACGCTTGGTTTTAGCTGATTGTCTTTCTTTTGCACAGGATTTAAAACCTGATTTACTTATCGATATGGCAACTCTTACTGGAGCTTGTGTTGTAGGACTTGGAGAATTTACAAGTGCTATTATGGGAAATAATGAGGAATTGCAAAATGATTTTTATCTAAGCTCTAAAAAAAGCGGAGAATATACCACAATCTTACATTTCAACCCTCACTTAAGAGAACTTATAAAATCAAATATTGCCGATGTTAGTAATACTGCCTCTAGTCGCTACGGAGGTGCAATTACCGCAGGGTTATTTTTAGATAAATTTATTCGTAAAGAATATAAAGATAAATGGCTGCATCTTGACATAGCAGGACCTGCTTATACAGAAAAATCTTGGGGATATTCTAGTTTTGGTGCAGGTGGAGCTGGAGTTAGAATGTGTGTTAATTATTTAATTCAAATTTTAAGGAAAGCTAAATGAGTTTAAGCGTAGGTATAGTAGGACTTCCAAATGTTGGCAAATCAACAACTTTTAATGCTTTAACTAAAGCACAAAATGCCCAAAGTGCAAACTATCCTTTCTGCACCATAGAGCCTAATAAAGCCATGGTTGAAGTTCCTGATTTAAGACTTAATGAACTTGCTAAAATAGTAAAACCTGAAAGAATTATGCATTCTTTAATAGAATTTGTAGATATCGCTGGACTTGTTAAAGGCGCAAGTAAAGGCGAAGGCTTGGGAAATAAATTTCTTTCAAATATACGTGAAACTGAGGTTATTTTGCATATAGTACGTTGTTTTGATGAAGAAAATATTACCCATGTTGAAGGTGGAGTTGATCCTTTACGTGATGTAGAAATTATCAATACAGAGCTTATTTTAGCAGATATTGAGCAACTGAGTAAAAAAATAGAAAAACTCACCAAAGAAGCCAAAGCCAATCAAAAGGGTGCCAAAGAAAGTCTCGAACTTGCAAATTCCTTACTTGATCATTTAAACAAAGGCTTAGCTGCAAGTTCTTATCCTGAAAAGGAAAGTGAAATTTATCAAGCCCTAATCAAGGAATTAAGACTGCTTTCTGCTAAAGAGGTGATTTATGGTGCAAATGTTGATGAAAATGGTATTAGTGAAGATAATGATTATGTAAAAGCTTTAAAAGAATATGCTAAAAAAAATGATCATGAAGTTATCAAGCTTTGTGCAAAAATCGAAGAAGAATTAGTAGGATTAAGCGATGAAGAAAGTCATGAATTTTTAAGCTCTCTAGGAGTTAACGAAAGCGGTCTTGATCAAATCATACGCACTGCTTTTGCTAAGCTTGGACTGATCAGTTATTTTACCGCTGGTGTAGTTGAAGTGCGTTCTTGGACAATCAAAAAAGGCTGGAAAGCACCAAAAGCAGCAAGCGTGATTCATAATGACTTTGAAAAAGGCTTTATAAAAGCTGAAGTTATTTCCTATGAAGACTATATCCAATACAAAGGCGAAAATGGCGCCAAAGAAGCAGGAAAGCTACGCCTTGAAGGAAAAGACTATATCGTTTTAGACGGCGATGTAATGCACTTTAGATTCAATGTTTAGGCAAAATAGCCTAAACAATATTTATAAATTTTGAATAAAACCTTCCAAAATTTGAATTTGCTTTTCTACGCTTGCAATAGAACTTGAGCCTTCACTTTGCTTAGAATTTAAAGAAAATTCAAAATTTAAAAGTTCCATAGCTTTTTCATCAAATACAGGATCTATTTTTGAAAGATCTTTAATTTCACTTATATCAATACCTTGTGCTTCAGCTTGTGCAACAACATTTCCCACTATAAAATGTGCTTTTCTAAAAGGAATATTTTTTTCACGCACCAAATAATCTGCCAAATCGGTAGCCAATAAATGACCTTTTTTACAAGCATTAAGCATATTTTCTTTATTAATTTGTATTTCTTTTAGCATTGCATTTAAGATGATTAAGCTATCTTTAGCGGTTTTTACACTATCAAAAATCCCTTCTTTATCTTCTTGCATATCTTTATTATAGGCTAAAGGTAAAGCTTTCATTATAGTTAAAAGAGAAATCAAATTTCCATAAACACGCCCTGTTTTTCCACGTATAAGCTCACAAACATCAGGATTTTTTTTCTGAGGCATAATAGAACTTCCTGTTGAAAAGCTATCACTTATAGTTATAAAAGAAAACTCCGAACTTGAAAATAAGATCATTTCTTCGCAAAGTCTTGATGTGTGTGTAAAAATAACTGCTATATCATAAAGCAAATCAAGAGCAAAATCCCTATCACTCACTCCATCCATAGCATTTAGCATAATATCTTTAAATCCTAAAATTTCAGCACTCAACTCACGATTGGTTCTATAGCTTGTTCCTGCACATGCACAAGATCCAAGTGGCGAAAAGTCTGCGAGTTCTAGGCTATTTTGCAAACGCTTAATATCTCGCATTAACATAAAAGCATAAGCTAAAATATAAAAAGAAAAACTCACAGGCTGAGCGTGCTGTAAATGTGTAAAACTTGGCATAATAGTTTTTTTATGCACTTTAGCATGTTCGAGCATGGTTTGAATCAATTCTTTTAAAAGCTTTATAAGTTCAATATGAGATTTTTTGACAAAAAGTTTAAAATCAGTAGCCACTTGATCATTTCTACTTCTTGCAGTATGAAGTCTTCCACCAATTTCACTACCTATAATCTCGCTTAAACGCTTTTCTACGGCCATATGAATATCTTCATCTTTAATATCAAAAATAAATTTACCTTGCTCTATTTCACTTCTAACCTGCTCTAAACCTTTTATAATAGCATCTAATTCTTCTTTTTTTAAAATACCACAACTTTCAAGCATTGTAGCGTGTGCTATAGAACCTTGTATATCTTCATTGAACAAAGTTTTATCTACATTTAAACTTGCATTAAATTCTTTTAAAAGCTCATCACTTGCATCACTAAAACGTCCTGACCACATTTCATTTTTCATTTAAATGCCTTAAATTTTTGGTCCAAATTTGCTAAATTCAATGCCTTCTTTGACATCTTCATAACGTTTAAAATTTTGTATAAACATATGTGCTAATTTATCTCTTGTTGCAATATAAGCATTTTTATCTAACCAAGTATTTATAGGATTTAAAAGTACACTTTCTACACCTTCTAAAGCTTTTGGAATAGCTAAATCAAACACTTCAAAATTTTCAAATTCGCATTTTGTAATACTTCCATCTAGAATAGCATTAATGCAAGCCCTAGTAGCCTTAATGCTCATTCTTTTACCCACACCGTAGCTTCCGCCACTCCAACCCGTATTAACAAGATAAACATTAACTTCATGTTTTTCAATCTTTTCACCAAGCAATCTCGCATAAACCGTTGGATGTAAAGGCATAAAAGGTTCTCCAAAACAAGCTGAAAAAGTTGCTTGAGGCTCTGTTATACCGCGCTCAGTTCCAGCTACTTTTGCTGTATAGCCACTTAAAAAATAATACATAGCCTGCTCTTTGCTTAGTTTGCTCACCGGGGGTAAAATTCCAAAAGCATCTGCACTTAAAAATATAATATTTTTTGGATGCCCTGCTTTTAGACTAGGCTCATGATTTTCAATATGCTCTATAGGATAAGAAACTCTCGTGTTTTCTGTTTTTGAGGCATCAGCATAATCAACACTCTTATCAGCTCTTAAAACTACATTTTCTAAAAGTGCATTTCTTTTAATGGCTCCATAAATTTCAGGCTCATATTCAGGATCAAGATTGATTGTTTTTGCATAGCAACCGCCCTCAAAATTAAACACACCTTCATCATCCCAGCCATGCTCATCATCACCTATGAGTCTTCTTTTTGGATCGGTTGAAAGCGTAGTTTTTCCTGTACCGCTAAGTCCAAAGAAAAGTGCCACATCGTCTTTTTCTCCGACATTTGCACTACAATGCATAGAAAGTTTATTTTCTAGTGGCAACCAATAATTCATCATAGAAAAAATACCTTTTTTCATTTCTCCACCATACCAAGTTCCACCAATAACCGCTATATTTTCTTCAACATTAAAGATCACAAAAACCTCTGAATTTAAACCATCTTGTTTGTAATCTTCATTGATGCATTTGCAAGCATTATAAACAATAAAATCTGCTTTAAAATTCTCAAGTTCCTCTTGACTTGGGCGAATAAACATATTTTTAACAAAATGCGCTTGCCATGCAATTTCAGTAACAAATCTTACTGCTTTGCGACTTTGCAAAGAAGCACCGCAAAAAACATCTTGAACATAAATTTTCTTTCCGCTTAATTCTTGCTTTGCTTTAGTTAAAAGTTTATCAAATAATTCTTTTGTAATAGGCTGATTTACCTTTCCCCAAGCTATATATTTACTAGATGGATCTTGTTTTACAAAATATTTATCTTTAGGACTTCTACCTGTAAAAATCCCTGTATCTACACAAAAAGTATCATTATCCGTGCTTAAACCTTCATTATTTGCTTTTTCATGAGCATTTAATTCATCATAACTTAAATTATGAAAAATTTCCTTTATATTATCCAAACCTAACTTATCAAATTTTTTCATTTTTCCCTCACTTTAATTCTTGTAAATAGCTAATACTTCGCCTTCATTAACAGTATCACCTATTTTAATACAAAGCTCTAAAATAATTCCATCTTTTGGGGCATTAACCTCAATCTCCATCTTCATTGCTTCTAAAACCATAATAGCTTGACCTGATTTTACTTCCTCACCTTCGTTAACATAAATTTTAAAGACATTACCTGAAATACCTGCTAAAATTTCATTTTCAGCATCGACAGAACTTGTTGAATTTGAAGAAATAATATTTTTATTTTCTTCTACTTTTTTTACACTCTTAACATTAACATCTTTATCAAAACCATAACTCACTTCCACATGATATTTATTACCATTTACAGCTACAGTAAATTTGTTTTCATCTACACTCATAGGCTTTGGCATGCTAGCTAATTTGCGTATATTTACCTTTGCCTCTCCTTTTAAAAATGCTATACCTTTTTCTTTACAAGCTGCTGCAATAAATATATTTTCTTCACTCGTTTCTATACCCTCTTTTTCAAGCAAGGTTTTAGTATAAGCTATGCTTTTACTCTCATCTTTATCGGCTATATTAATAGCAAGCTCTGTAGTGGGTTCTAAATTAAGTTGTTTTGAAGCAAGTTCAACAATGTTTGCATCGGGTGTAACTGGAGTTTTTCCAAAATAACCAAGCACCATTTTTCCATAACCTTCTGCGATTTTTTTCCAAGGCCCAAACATAACATTATTAAATGCTTGTTGAAAATAAAATTGAGAAACTGGAGTAACCGAAGTACCAAATCCACCTTTTTCCACAACTTCTCTCATAGCATGAATGACCTGTGGAAATTTATCTAAAATATTATTATCCCTCATCATTTGTGTATTTGCTGTTAAAGCTCCTCCTGGCATAGGAGAAAAAGGAATAAGTGGATTTACCATAGTAGCTTCAGGTGGTAAAAAATACTCTTTTAAACAATCTTTTAAAACTTCTTCGTATCTTAAAATTTTTTCTTCTTCAAGTCCACCTAAATCATAATCTTTGCCTTTTAAAGCATGCATCATGGTTAAAATATCAGGCTGAGAAGTTCCACCACTTACAGGAGCTGCAGCCAAATCAATACCATCAACCCCTGCTTCAAGCGCTGCAAGATAGCAAGCTATACTCACCCCTGCGGTTTCATGCGTATGAAGTCTAATATGTGTATCTTGAGGTAAAATTTTTCTAGCCATTTTAATGGTTTTATAAATTTTATTTGGATTAGAAGTTCCACTTGCATCTTTGAAACAAATACTATGAAAAGGAATTTCTGCTGTTAAAATTTCTTTTAAAATTTTTTCATAAAAAGGCACATCATGAGCACCTTTGCAATTTGACGGTAAATCCATTAAAGTAATAGTAATTTCATGCTTTAACCCATGTTTTACTATACATTCACCACTAAATTTTAAATTATTTACATCATTAAGGGCATCAAAATTTCTTATCGTTGTAGTACCGTGTTTTGCAAAAAGTTTTGCATGCAAATCAATAAGTTCACTATTTCCAGTATCTAAAGTAACGGTATTGACTCCTCTTGCTAAAGTTTGAAGATTAGCATCTTTTCCTACAATAGCCCTAAATCTATCCATCATGGTAAAAGCATCTTCATTAAGATAAAAATACAAGCTTTGAAATCTAGCACCACCACCAAATTCAAAATGAGTAATACCCGCTTCTTTTGCTGCTTCTACTGCAGGAAAAAAATCATCCATTAAAACCCTAGCTCCATAAACAGACTGAAAACCGTCCCTAAAGCTTGTATCCATTACATCGATGAATTTTTTAGCCATTATTTTTCCTTAAAAAAATATTTTTTCATTATTATACAAAAATTTGATAACACATTACCAAAATTATTGCTATAGGCGATATAAAACGAATAAAAAACAACCAAATTAAGAAAATTTTTCGACTTATAAATTTAGAAAAAATTTTATAAATTTGTTTTTTATTCATAAAAAAACCTACAAATATAGAGCATACTATAGCACCAAGTGGAAGTAAAAAATTTGAAGTTAATTTATCTAATAAAGTAAAAAAATCTTTGCCAAAAAAACTAAACATAGAAAAAAAATTTAAATTTAATGACAAGATACAACAAATTCCAAAAACAAAAACAAATAAACCTATTAAAAATAGAGCTTTAACACGAGAAATTTGATAGTTATTAATCATATAAAAAGTTAAAGGCTCTATCATTGAAATAGCTGAAGTAATACCAGCAAAAAAAAGTGCTAAGAAAAAACAAAATGCAAAAATATAGCCTAAAGCTCCAAGTTGATTAAACAAACTCATCAAGGATACAAAAACAATTCCTGCTCCTTGAGTATGCGGATCGGCTCCAAATTCAAAGATAAAAGTAAAAACAATAAGTCCCATAATAAAAGAAATCAATAAATTAATCAAAACAATATACACTGAACTTTTTATAAAATTTGTTTTTTTATCCAAGGCCGATGAATATGTAACTATACAACCTATTCCCAAGCATAAGGTAAAAAATGCAAGCCCTAAAGCTTCGGCAATAGAGCTGAATTTAAAATGTGAAAAATCGGGATAAAATAAATAAGAAAAAGCATTTGCAAAACCTTGCTTAAATCCCATGCAATAAAACAACATAAAAACAAGCATTAAAAATAAGCTAGGCATTATAACAACGTTTAATTTTTCAATCCCTTTGATTAAACCTTTAGATACTATCAATAAAGTAAGAAAAAAAGATAAAGTGAAGAAAAAAACAGAACTTGTCAAATTTGTAGTAATTAAATTCTGAAAATTACTTGCTGCTTCATCTAAAGTTTTAGGAAGATAATAAAGACTCACTACAGTATATTTTAAAACCCATCCCATGATAACTAGATAAAAAGAGAGGATAAAAATACCACCTAACATAAAAACGCCGCCATATCGCCATCTATTGCCATATTTTATGGCAAGATTTGAATAAGCATTTGCAAGATCACTTTTACTTAAACGTCCCATAGCCACTTCAGCCAAAAAAATACTAAATCCTATAGTTAAAGTAAAAAACAAATATAAAAGCACAAAAACAAAACCACCATTTTCTGCGCTTAAAGTTGGAAATTTCCAAGCATTACCTAAACCAACGGCTCCACCAGCAACAGCCAATACAAAACCGATTTTTGAAAAATATGTTCTCATTATTTTTCAAACTCACTTTAAAAAAGCGGCTATCATAACTATAACAACAGCCAAAGGGGAAATAAATCTCAAAAACACATACCAAAGTTCAAAAAATATACCCCTCATATAAGGTTTAAATAAAATTTTTAAAGCTTCTTTTTTCATCACAAATCCCACAAAAATAGCTGCCAAAATTCCACCTAAAGGCATAATAACCTTGCTTGAAACACTATCAAGCAAATCAAAAAAACTCATTCCAAAAAATCCAAACTGAGTACTTTTTAAAGAAGATAAAATACACAACATTCCTAAAATATAAACAACAATTCCTATTAAAATCAAAGCTTTTTTACGGCTCATACCAAAAGTATTAATAAGGTAAAAAGTGAAAGGCTCTATCATTGAAACAGCTGAAGTAATACCAGCAAAGATTAAAGAAATAAAAAACGCTGCTCCAAAAATACAACCAATCACTCCAATTTTTTCAAATAAAGTAGCTAAGGAAATAAAAACAAGTCCTGGTCCTTGCTGATTAGGATTGTAACCAAATTCAAAGATAAAAGTAAAAACAACCAAACCCATTAATAAACCAACTAAAAGATTGATAAAAATAATATTTAAAGTACTGGTAATAAAATTGGTTTTATCAGGCAGACTAGCAGAATAAGTAATAATCGTTCCAACGCCCAAAGAAAGACTAAAAAAAGCAAGTCCTAAGGCTTCAAGAACATTTGAAGTGTTGATTTTGGAAAAATCAGGTACAAAAAGAAATTTAACCGCCATTATAAAACCATCTTTGCTAATAGCATAAACAAGCATCAAAATAAGTAAAATAAACAATGAAGGCATCATCCAAACATTTAACTTTTCAATCCCATTCTTAACACCTTTAGAAACAATATAAAAAACACATAAAAAAACCAAAGTAAAACAAATAAACTGACTTAAAAAATCCTCACTTATAAAAAATCCAAACTGTGCTTTACTTACTTCTAGATCCATAGGCAAATTTCCAGCGATACTTAAAAACACATATTTAACTATCCAGCCAATCACCAAGGTATAAAAAGAAACTATTAAAATCGCCCCCACCATAGTAAAACCAACATAAGACCAAGCTTTTTTATTTGAAGGTGCTAACTTTTCATAGGCATTAACCGGATCTTTTTCACTAATTTTTCCTATGCTAAGCTCAGCTAAAAATATCACAAAACCTACACCCAAAGTAAGAATTATATAAAGCAAGATAAAAGCAGATCCACCACTTTGACCTACTAGTGTTGGAAATTTCCAAGCATTACCCAAACCCACTGCTGAACCTGCTACCGCTAAAATGAAACCTATTTTTGAAAATTTAGAACTCAATGTTACAACCTTAACTTAAAAATTATTTTAAAATATTATTAAAGCAAAAAAACTTTTAAGCTTTATTGAAAACAATCAAATTTAAATCAAAAATGTGAATTTTTGTAAATTTCAATAAAAATAAAGATACTTTTGGTTATAATTCGGATTTATTTTTAAGTCTTAAGTAGGGATACGCAAGCCGAACTGATTTAAAAATTGAAAAAATTTTTTTTATAGAAAGGTTAAGATAATGAAAAAAGTTCTTTTTTTATTATTAGCATGTGCAGCAGTAGCTTTTGCAGCTGAAACTAATGCTCCAGTAGAGCAAGAAGCTATTAATGTATGGATTAAAGCATTTTCAGTTCTTGCAGCAGGCTTAGGTCTTGGTGTTGCAGCACTTGGTGGTGCTATCGGCATGGGTAATACTGCAGCGGCAACAATTGCAGGAACAGCTAGAAACCCTGGTCTTGGGCCAAAATTAATGACAACTATGTTTATCGCTTTAGCGATGATTGAAGCACAAGTTATCTATGCTCTTGTTATCGCGCTAATAGCACTTTACGCAAATCCTTTTATAGTTTTACAATAAAACTTATCAAAGCCCTTTTTGGGCTTTTTTCTATGCGGTTATGGTGGAATTGGTAGACACGCCATCTTGAGGGGGTGGTGCGCTCCGCGTGTGCGAGTTCAAATCTCGCTAACCGCACCATTATTTAAAATTATAATCATTCAGCTTAAAATACTAACTATTCAAAATCAAATTTCAACTTACAATTTCTTAAAGTTACAAAAAATAAAAAAATATTGGTTTTTAAAAAAACTTAAAAAATATTAAGATTTTTTTTAAGTATAAAGAATATAATTCTATCCGTTTTCAAAAAACATCCCTTAAAAAGGATTATTCAATGTTTGTTTTTATACCATTATTTACAATTTTTATTTTACTTGCAGGCGGATATTTTGCCAAAAGAATTGGCGTTTTAAAGCAAAAACAAGCTAGGACTTTTTTAGATTTTGCTATTATTTTTGCTTTACCTTGTTTGATTTTCGATAAAGCATATCATTTAAATTTTAATTTTTCATTGATTATTTTTATTTTTATTGGATTGTTTAGCTGTATATTAGCAGCCTTTTTTGCTATTTTTATTGGAAAAGTTTTTCATTTTTCTAAAGCAACTTTAGTCAGTATGTTTTTGCTTTCTTGTTTTGGAAATACTATATTTGTGGGTATGCCTATTGTTGCTGGTGTATTTAATGACCCACAATTTAGCGCTGAAGTTATATTTTACGATGCTTTAGCCACAACTTTACCTATATCACTTTTTGGACCTTTTATACTTTCTTTGGGAAATGGAGAAAAAGTCAGTTTGCTTACTAATGTTAAAAAAATTCTTAGTTTTCCACCTTTTTTAGCTTTGCTTTTTGGTTTTTTGTGTAAATTAATTGCTTTACCTGAATTTATTTTCTCTCCTATTCGTTTATTTGGTGCCTCTGCAACCCCTGTTGCACTTTTTGCTATAGGTTTAGGACTTGGCTTTATGGCGATTAAAACCTCTTACAAACCTACAGTAGTTGTCATCTTTGCTAAAATGATTTTAGCTCCTTTATTTTTTGTATTTTGTTTGAAAATATTTAATTTAGAATTAAAAGATTCTACCATCGTTGCTATTATAGAAAGCGCAGCTCCTACTATGACCTTAGCAGGGGCTATGGTAATGAAAGCTAAACTAGATAGCAATTTAGCCGTAAGTGCTGTAGCCTTTGGAGTTCTTTTTGCTTTTGTTTCTATGCCAATTTTAATTTGGACTTTGTTATAAGCTCAAATTATAGGGCTAAATTTTTAGCTAATTCTTTAACTTTTTTAAGATCAACTTTTCCTGAACCTAGGAGGGGAATTTTTTCTATTTGAAAATAATATCTAGGTTTAAAAAGTGTAGGTATATTAGAATTTTTTATAGCCTCACATACTCCTTCAAAAATTTCATTATTGCATTCTATGAGTAAAACAATTTGTTCCCCTTTTTTCTCATCTTCTAAAGATGTGGCACAAAATTTAACCACTTCAGTGTCTATAAATTTGGCAATTTCTTCTTCTATTGCACCCAAAGAAATCATCTCTCCGCCAATTTTTGCAAAGCGAGAATAACGATCGACAATATATAAAAAACCATCTTCATCCAAATGTCCCTTATCTCCCGTGTTGTACCATCTTATGCCATCAATTTCTTTAACCACTTCATCGGTTTTTTCTTTGTCATTAAGATAGCCTACCATAACTTGATGACCGCCTATAAGTATGAGTCCATCTTCATTTGTTTTTAAATTTTCATAATTATTTGGATCAACAATACGTACCGCAGTTCCAGGTAGAGGCATTCCTACGCTTCCTTCTTTATTGGCACGATGTATAAGCCAATAATCCGCATCAAAACGATTTGGTAAATTTACACTCGCCACAGGCGTGGTTTCCGTAGCTCCATAACCTTCAAAAATGCTTTTTTTAAACTTCATTTCAAAAGTAGTTCTTACTTCATTTTTTAGTTTTTCAGCGCCCGATACAACTATTCTTAAACTTTCAAACATTAAAGCATCAAGCTTTTTATTTCTTGCATAAATTCCTAAAAAGGTTGAAGTTCCACACATAATAGTGACATTATTTTTAGCAACAGCTTTGGCAACCCCTAAGGCATCGGTTGGATCTGAAAAAGTGATGCTTTTAATACCTTCAAGCAAAGGCAAAAATGTAGTTACGGTAAGTCCAAAAGCATGAAAAGGTGGTAAAGATGAGAGAATGACATCATTATTTCTTGTGCAAAGCACATCAGAAATTTGTGCTATATTGCTTAAAATATTACGGTTATTTAGCATAACACCTTTTGGAGAACCTTCGCTTCCACTACTAAATAAAATAGCTGCTATGGCAAGATTGTTTTTTGAAGGAGTGAAGATGCTTTTGAGTATAAAACTAGGTATAATACTAACTGCTAGCATCATGCTAAAAATTTTAGTTTTTTGCATTTTAAAATCTTCTACAATATCTTCAAAATAAATTAAATGTATATTTGTATCGAAATTTAGGTTTATACTTTTATTTGATAATTTTTCTAAAAAAGTTTTAGAAGTATAAATTTGTGAAATTTGCGCATTTTTTATAGCTGCTTTTAGAGCTTTTTCTCCAGCAGTGAAATTAAGATTTACTGCAATTTTTTCTGCGATTAAAACAGATAGATTGGTTAAAGAACTTGCAAAAGAAGCAGGTAGTAAAATTCCTATAGCTTCCTCTTTAGGAGCGTAACTTCCACGCTGAAGGTTAATGTTTAATTCTTTGGATTTTCTTTTAATAAAAAAATTAAGAATTAAACTAAGACTCAACATTTTTCTATAAGAAATATCTCCAGCTAGCGTATCGATAATAGCTATTTGATTTAGATTTTTTTTAGCTGTATCTATCCAAGCTCTTGCTATAGTATGCATAGCTTCACATTGTGATTTCCAAGCCATAAAAGAAAGTTCAAAAACTTTAGCTTTAACTTCATCTTTTTTAGAATGCAAAG
Source organism: Campylobacter sp. CFSAN122748 (assembly GCF_045277125.1). Classification (NCBI taxonomy): domain Bacteria; kingdom Pseudomonadati; phylum Campylobacterota; class Epsilonproteobacteria; order Campylobacterales; family Campylobacteraceae; genus Campylobacter; species Campylobacter sp. CFSAN122748. Next base: position 909,560 of record NZ_CP116953.1, read on the forward strand.
ACATAGCTTTACCAAAAGCTATAGCAATTTTTCTTTTATTTAAAGTGCGGTTTCTTGCTGAAAATTCTTCATCGCTTCTTGAAAAAGCGCTACCCCAAAGTCCTCTTATATAAAAAGGAATAATTTTTCCATCATCTTCGCTTAAATATTCACAAGCTAATTCAAATCCTGCTTTAAATTCATTTAATTGTCCATGTCTTGAAAGCGTACCTTCAGGAAACAAGCAAACTAAATTACCTTCTTTGATATGCTTTGCTATCAGTTCTAAACTCGTCTTACTTCCTGTACTTGATACAGGAATAATACCAAATTTATCAAGAAAAATTTTAATATACCATTTAGAATAAATACTTCTTTCCATAACAAAATAAATTTTTCTTGGAATTGCCATTTGTACAACAGCCCAATCAATAAAAGAAATATGATTACCCAAAAGTAAAGCTCCACCTTTTTCTGGTATATTTTCAAAACCTTCCACAAGTAAACGGTATCGTTGTAAAAAAGCTATGCTTAAAAGTATACGCACTAAAGAAAAGGGGAGTTTTAAAAGTATGTAAAAACTTCCTATAAAGGTTACCAAAGCAATAAAATAAAACAAATAAATCACATTGATTTCAAATTTTGCAAATAAAGTTGCTAAGAGTAAAAATCCTAACATGGCAATATTTTGAAAAAAATTATTTCCTGCAAGAATTTGTCCTAATTCATTTTCTTTAGCATGAAATTGGATTAAAGTATTTAAAGGAATGATAAAAAGGGCTCCGCAAAATCCAAAAAAGAAAAATAAAAAACTATAACTTAATAAACTTATAAAACAAGGCATTAAAAAAGCCATTAAAAACATACCCAATGCACCAAGTGGAATAAATCCAAGTTCTATATAATTTTTTGAAAATTTACCAGCTACTAAAGAGCCTAAAATCACTCCTATACCAGAAAAAGCGAGTGAAATTTGCACATAAAAAGTATTTTCTATGAAAAGTTCATTTTTGGCAAAGACAGGAAAGCTGACAAGATAAAGTTGAGATATAGCCCAAAAAAATGAAATTCCAATTATACAAAGCCAAATAGTTTTATTTTTAAAAACAAGCTTAAGATTATTTATTAGAAGTTTTCCATGAATATAGTCTTTTTTATCAAAAACTAAATCTTTATTTGTTTGTTTGAGCTTAGGTAAACGACATGCAAAAAATACTTCGATACAAGAAAATAAAATTAGCACAATTCCTAAAGGTGCTACTTCTTTTAAAATTTCATCTGTTTGATTATACATAGAACTATAAAGACTTTCAAAGCTTAAAGAAAATAAAGCCATTCCCGCTAAGATTGCCACAATGCTTACCGCATTAATTACACCATTACCCATAGCAAGAAAGTCTTTTCCTACGAGTTCTTTAATAAAACCGTATTTACTTGGTGAATAAATCGCTGCTTGTGCTCCCATTATAAAAGTAAAAATAAAAGCCATCCAAAAAGCACCGCTATAGTAACAAATGCAAATTATTAAAGTGAGTATAACATTGAAAATTGCTGAAATTTTCATTACAATATTTTTTGGATATTTATCCGCTAAAAAACCCGAAGGAGAAAGCATAAGAATAAAAGGAAGTAAAATCAAAGCATTAACTATAGCATTTAAAAATAACTGCTCACTTCCTTCATAGGCCTTATAAATAGTATTTTGAATAATAATTTTATGTCCCAAATCCACAAAAGCATTGATGAATGCTATAAGTAAAAAAGGAATTAATCCGTAAATTTTCAAAAAAGATTTTTTTTGCATTATTTAAACCTCGTCAATTAGCACTTATTTTACAAAAGAATTTATCAGTTTTTAGGAAAATTATCTATATTATCTTTTAAAATAATTCCATCGATTTTTAATTTATAAAATTTTTTAAAATTCTCTAATTTATCAACAATCATTAAAACCCTACTATCAAAAACATAAAATTCTGCGACTTTGCTAGCAAATTTTGCAAGTTTTTTATCATTACAAAGCAAAAACTTAGCTCCTAAAGCATTGGCTAAAAATATCTCGTCTTTATTTTGAACTAAAATAGCAAATTCAAAATCATTTTGACTTAAATAAGAAATCAATTTTTCATCATAAATAATACAATAAACTTTATTATCTTTAACTTCTTCAACACTTTCAATAAAAGAAAAATCTAAATTTTTTAATAATTTATGTCCAATAATAAGCATTTTTTTCCTTAGCTCTATTTTTTATTATTTTGCAAATTATACTTATAAAATTGTTACCAAGCAAGATGGCGCAGCGGACGGGGCTCGAACCCGCGACCTCCGCCGTGACAGGGCGGCATTCTAACCAGCTGAACTACCGCTGCATCCAAAGTAAAGAAGTAGAGATTATAAAACCTATTTATGATTTTATAAAATGGTGGTCACTATAAGACTCGAACTTATGACATCCACCTTGTAAGGGTGGCGCTCTACCAACTGAGCTAAGCGACCTATGATTGGCGACCCCTAGAGGATTTGAACCTCTGTTTCCACACAGAGAGAGTGTTGTCCTGGGCCACTAGACGAAAGGGTCATAACCCTAACAATAAAAATGGTGTCCCGTGTTGGATTCGAACCAACGGCCCCCTCCTTAAAAGGGAGATGCTCTACCGGCTGAGCTAACGAGACAAGATGGCGCAGCGGACGGGGCTCGAACCCGCGACCTCCGCCGTGACAGGGCGGCATTCTAACCAGCTGAACTACCGCTGCATCCAAAGTAAAGAAGTAGAGATTATAAAACCTATTTATGATTTTATAAAATGGTGGTCACTATAAGACTCGAACTTATGACATCCACCTTGTAAGGGTGGCGCTCTACCGGCTGAGCTAAGCGACCTTTATAATGGTGTCCCGTGTTGGATTCGAACCAACGGCCCCCTCCTTAAAAGGGAGATGCTCTACCGGCTGAGCTAACGAGACATTTTCTGAAATAAAAATGTGATTATGCCAAAATTAGCTCTATTTGTCAAGCTTTTTTAAATCATTTTTAGCATTTTCTCTCCAAATAACGAGAAAATATACTTATAGGTAAGGTCAAAACAAGATATGTAATAGCCAAAATTACATAAGCTTCAAGAGTAGCAAAAGTATAAGAATTTATCTCTTGCGCACTTTGGGTTAATTCATTTACAGCAATAACGCCTAATAAGGAACTATCTTTAATTAAATTTGCAAATTGTCCACTCAGCGGTGCTAAAATATTTTTTAAAGCTTGGGGAAAAATTACATACGCAAAAACCTGCATCTCTTTTAACCCTAAAGCTCTAGCGCTCTCAAGCTGAGATATAGAAATACTTAAAATTCCAGCTCTAAATATTTCAGCTAAGTAAGCAGCAGAAAAACATGATAAAATAATAACTCCAGCCACATATCGATTATCAAGTCCTAAATTATTTGCAATGATATAATATATCAATAATATCTGCACTAGTAAAGGGGTTCCTCTGATAAGCTCTATGTAAAATGTAGATAAAAATCTTAAAAAAACAATCGAACTTAAAGAAAAAGCACAAAAAACTCCACCCAAAATTATACTCAATAATAAAGAAAAAAAACTGATTATTAAAGTATTTAAAAAACCTTGAAGAAATTTTTCTTTATAGGTCGCAATTGCGCTAAAATCAAAATGATAAGTACTTATACTAAAACTACAATAACAAAACAATATTAAAAATAAAATCAAAAGAATTAAATTAGTGATTATTTTTGACTTTGATAGAGGTTTTAAAGGTTTAAAATTCTTATTTTTTTGAGTAAACAAAGACAATAAAAATCTCCAAAATTACAATTTATTCATTTCTTAAAGTATCTAAAATATTAATTTGAGTTGCTTTTTTTGCAGGATAAAAAGATGATAAAGCTATGATTATTAAAGCACCCACAATGGTTAAAGAAAAATCCATTAAAGACAAATCAAGTGGTAATTTACTGGTTCCATAAACATCAGCAGGTAAAGTTACAATATCAAAATTTCCCAAAAGCCATAAAGCAAAAAATGCAAGTACCACACCCACTATCATACCGCCACCGCCAATAAGCATACCTAAGGCAAAAAAACTCTTTTTTACCTCATTTTTGCTTGCACCTAGAGCAAGTAAAAGTGCTATTTCACTGCGACGATTCATTACTATCATCAATAAAGAACTTACTATATTTAAACTTGCAACCAAAATAATAAGCATCAACACTATAAAAAGCGCTCTTTTTTCAAGTTCTAAGGCTGAAAAGAAATTTTTATTTTGTTCCCACCAACCTACTACAGCATAATCATCTTTTAAATAAGATTTAATTTTTTCAACATCCTTAAAAGCATTATCGCTATATACATGAATTCCATCATAATTTGGATTTTTAGGCATTCCAAGTACTTTTTTCAATGCATCAACATCTGTATACATATAAGCCTTATCATAAAATGCAAGCCCTGAAGTAAAACGCGCTTTAACATCAAAACGTTTAGTTTGCGGTACTAAAGAAAATCCACTAGGATTAAGATTTGAAAAAATAAGTGAAAGTTTGTCATTTTTATGCAAACCAAATTCATCAGTAAGTGCTGATCCTACAAGTATATCAAAACCACTTAAATTCTCATCCTTTAAAGCTTTAGCAACCACTTCGTTTATTTTTTTTTCATCATTAAAATTAACGCCAAAAAGCACACCACCTTCAAAACGATTATCTCCCTTTACAACAACTTGAGTGCTTAAATAAGGGCTAAATAACAAATTTGGAAATGTTTTTCTTAACTCATCTATAAATTCATCATTTACAGGAGCGTAGAATTTAGGCAAAATAGTAATAGGATAATTCATCACAAAAAAGCGTTTTTCAAATTCTTTATCAAAACCATTCATAATTGCCATAGCTACAAGCAAAACGCAAAGTCCTACACAAACTCCTAAAAAGGCCAAAAGCATAGAAAGATTGATAAAGGGTTGCTCTTTATCAAATCTTAAATACTTAAAAAGTAAATATTTTAAAACGCTTTTATTCAAGCTAAAATTCCTTGCTTAGGACCACTTTTTCCATGGCATTCTTTAAATTTTTTTCCACTTCCGCAAGGACAAGGAGCATTGCGTGGAACTTTTTTAAATTCAGCTTCGCCAAGATTATCTTCGCTTGCGCCCATTTCTACTGAGCTTTGAAGTAGCTTTTCATTTTCTTCATTGGCTTTATTTTCTAAATTTTGCGCCTCTTCTTGATTAAATTGCACGCTAAAAAGTAGTTTAATACTATCAAATTTAATACGATTGACCAACTCCAAGAAAAGATTATAACTTTCTTTCTTATATTCCACAAGAGGATCTTTTTGATTGTATCCACGAAGTCCTATTCCTGTTTTTAAAATATCCATTTGATACAAATGCTCTCTCCAAGCATTATCCAAAACTTGCAAATATAAAATACGCTCTATATTACGCAATTCTTTAATCTCAAGTCTTAACATCTTTTCATTATAAGAATTTTCGAGAATTTGACTTAGCTTGTCTTGCATTTCAATGACGCTTAAATTCTCAAAATCTTTTTCACTAATCTGAGTTGAACATTCATACAAAATTTTTGCTTTCAAATTTTCAAAATTTACATTAGAACCGCTTTCGTCAAGCATATAATCATTCATTACATTTGCGCTATATTCAGCGATATTTTGAGAAATTTTAGCTCTAATATCATAGTTTTCATCTAAAAGCTCATTACGATAACGATAAATAGTTTTTCTTTGTTCATTTGCTACATCATCGTATTCTAACAAATGCTTTCTGCTTTCAAAATGCAAGCTTTCAACTTTTTTTTGCGCATTTTCAACCGCTCTTGTAACGATTCTTGATTCTATGCTTTCGCCCTCTTCTATGCCCAAGCGATCCATAATACTTTTAATACGATCCCCACCAAAAATTCTTAAAAGATTATCTTCTAAACTTAGATAAAAACGACTTATTCCAGGATCACCCTGCCTTCCTGCACGACCACGAAGTTGATTATCAATACGGCGGCTTTCATGTCTTTCTGTACCGATGATATAAAGCCCACCCAAAGCCCTAATCTCATCATCGATTTTTATATCCACACCACGACCTGCCATATTTGTAGCGATAGTTACAGCACCTTTTTTACCTGCATCTTGGATAATCAAAGCTTCTTGCTCGTGATTTTTAGCATTTAAAACATGATGAGGGATTTTCTCTTTTACAAGCATATTGTGAAAAACTTCACTGCGCTCTATACTTGCGGTTCCTACAAGTACAGGCTGACCTTTAGCATTGGCTTTTTTAATCTCTTCAATTACAGCTTTGAATTTTTCATTTTGAGTTTTATAGATAAGATCATCTTTATCTTGTCTTTTAATAGGAATATTTGTCGGTATAGAAATAACATCTAAACTATAAATTTGAGAAAATTCAGTCGCTTCTGTTTGTGCAGTTCCTGTCATACCTGCAAGTTTATTGTACATTCTAAAATAATTTTGAAAAGTAATATCTGCTAGAGTTTGGCTTTCTTCTTGAATTTTTACATTTTCTTTAGCTTCTAAAGCTTGATGCAATCCTTCGCTAAAACGACGTCCTTCGCTTAAACGCCCTGTAAATTCGTCAACGATGATAACTTCATTATTTCTTAAAACATAATGCACATCTTTTTCAAAAAGATTATGTGCTTTTAAGGCTTGATCAAGCTGATGAGCTAAGATAGCATTATCAAGACTGTATAAATTTTCTACGCCAAAAAGTTTTTCAGCCTTAGCAATACCTGCTTCTGTAATTAAAATATTACGATTTTTCTCATCTACTACAAAATCACCCTCAGGTTTTGCAGGGGGTAAAACTGCTTCACCTTTTTGCATTTGTTTAGCTACTTCATTGGCTTTAATATAACCATCTAAAGTACGATTTGTAGGACCACTGATGATAAGCGGAGTTCTTGCCTCATCAATTAAAATACTATCTACTTCATCTACGATAACAAAATTATGCTCTCTTTGAACTTTTTCAGCTTTTGAAAATTTCATATTATCACGCAAATAATCAAAACCAAACTCATTATTGGTTCCATAAGTAATATCACAATCATAAGCTTGCTTGTGTTCTATATCACTATTTTGAGAAGAAAGCACCACGCCAACACTAAAACCTAAAAAATTATAAATCGCACTCATTTGCTCAGCATCTCTTTTGGCTAGATAATCATTTACTGTAACGACATGTACGCCTTTGCCACTCATGGCATTTAAAACAACAGGTAAGGTTGCTACAAGAGTTTTACCTTCTCCTGTTTTCATTTCTGCGATTTTTCCATCGTGCAAAACCATACCACCGATTAACTGCACATCAAAATGACGCATATTTAAAGTTCTCTTACCTGTCTCTCTGACTATAGCAAAAACATCATTTAAAACATCATTTTCGTTTTTTTCTCCGCTTAAAATTTGCTCTTTAAATTTTGCAAATTCGGCTTTTAATTCATCATCGCTTAAATTTTGATAGTTGCCTTCTAAAGCATTGATTTGTGCTACACGCTTGAAATATTTCTTAACTTCACGATCATTTTTTGTGCCAAACACGGCTTTTAAAGTATTTAAAAACATTTTTAAACCTTTATAAATTTTTCAAACTATCATTATAACGATTATTTAATTAAAATTAGCTAGAATGACATAAAAAATATATTTTTTTAAGGAAAATAAATGAAAAAAACATTCTTGATATTTTTTATTTTTATAGGACAACTTTTTGCCCTTGATCTTAATTTTAATACCTTTTCAAGCAATTTTATCCAAATAGTAAAATCCAAAAACTCTACACTTTCTTATTCTGGGCATTTTATACTGAGCAAAGATCAAGCATATTGGAGTTATGATATTCCTAGTAAAAAAGAGATTTATATCAACAAAAATCAAGTAACCATAGTAGAGCACGATCTAGAACAAGTCATTTTCTCTCATCTTGATAACATTCCAAATCTTAATGAAATTTTCAAAAAAGCAAGTCTTATAGACAAAGATAAACTTGTAGCGAAATATGATAATATAAATTATACAATTAAACTCAATCAAGAGCAAATTCAAAGCATATCCTATAAAGATGAATTTGAAAATGATGTTATAATCAATCTAAACAATCAAATTAAAAATCCAAAAATCAACTCCGATATTTTCAAGGCAAAAATTCCGCAAAATTATGATATAGTTCGCTAATTTTGCGTTGAATTTTCATCAAGCTTTATATCATAGCCTGTTTGTGGCAAATGATAAGGCTTGCTTGCATTATTTTCTTTGAATATTTGTGGAGGATTGGCGATTAAATCTCTTTTAATTTTTTCTTCTATATCTGGAGTCATTTTAGGTGTATTTAAATTATCTATATTGATTTCTCCATTGTTATTTTTATTTTCTTCATCTGGATCTTTGAAAAGCTGTTCAACTTGTTTGGCTTCTAAATTTGGAACACTAGGAGCTGGGATCTTTTCAACACTAGGAACTTGAGTTTTAGGAACTTCTAAGTTTTCAAGTGCTTTTTTTACCTCACTACCCATACCTTTCTCTTTAGCCTCAGTGCTTTCTAAAAAGCGTTTAAACTCCTCTAAATCAAATTTTTCCACTCCACTTAAAGATATGATATATATATCATCTAGTTTAATCTTATATTTCTTATCTAAAAATTTTTCTAAAGTTTTTTTAAAATTATTTTTTCCAATTTCTGTAAAAATATCTTCATAAAAAAACCCTGAAATTACCGTATTTACAGCATCAATTAACTTATTTTCATTTTCTTTTAAATTATTCCCATCAAATTCCAAAGAAATTTCAACTTTTTTAAGAACATTTGCTCCACTTTTAGAATACAAATCTGTTCTTATTTTATCTATTTCAAGATTTTGAGCATTTAAACTCAAAACCAAAAAAACACTTAAAAATATTTTTTTCATTTAATGCCTTTAAATGATTTGTTCTTGTATTTCGAGATCTAAAAAATTATGTTTTTTATAAAATTCAATCACATTGGAATCTATTTTTAAAATATTAGCAAAATAAAATCCAAAATTTATCTTTTTTGTAGAATAAATTTTTAAAGTATTTGGGTTTGTAGCGCGAGAAAGAGCGACATAAAGCTGTCCATTTTCAAAAATATGATCAATATCACACACTAATTTTTCAATACTCATACCTTGTGATTTGTGTATAGTAATAGCATAAGCTAATTTAATAGGAAACTGTGTAACACTTGCGAGAATATTAACAACAAAATCTTTACCTGATTGCTCAAGTTCTTCCATGAAAAAAGTATAAGGTTCAAGTAAAATTTTCATCCCATTATTTTTAATAATGCTAATATAAATTTTCTCCTCTTCATAAAGAATATCTTCTATAATACCTTGCTCTCCATTATAATAATTCTTATCCCAATTATTTACGCAAAAAATAATACGAGCGCCTATTTTAATATTTAATTCTTCCAATATATTTAAGCTTCTAATCCAAGAATCAAGCTCTTCATCTTTTATTCTCTTATCTTCTTTTTTAACCTGAGCCTTAAAGCATACAAGCGGGGTCTCAAGTTTGCTTAATTTTTCTTGATTGATATTGTTTACTTTTTTATTGATACCACAAAGTAAAGTATAATCATCTTCTAAATTTTCTAATTCTTTATAATCAATTCGCAAAGATTCAAAAAAGCTTAAAATTTTTTCATCTAAAAAACCTTGTCTAATCAAAGATAAATGGTTATAAAATTCCATATTTTGCGTTCTTTTAGGTTGAGAAAGTTTAATATTCTTAAAATTTAAATCTTGCCAAAAAAATGAAGAAAAAGCATAATAAGAATGGTTAAATAAAGTTTCTTTTTTTTCTTTAATTACTGGAGGCAGTTGAAAAAAATCTCCAACAACTAAAATTTTTCCATTAAATTGAGAATTTTTAAGTCTAAAGCCTATCATTTCAAAAACATTTGCGCTAACCATGGAAATTTCATCGATAATAATAAGCTCAATCGTTTTTAAAAGCTCTTTAAGTTTTGTTAATTTTTCTTTTTGTTTTTGATTGCGATCCAATGCGCTTAATTTCATCATATCATCACAATACCCTAAACAAAAAAAGCTGTGTAAAGTAACACCGCCTATATTAAACGCCGATAGAGCACTAGAACCAAGAGCTATGGCTAATTTTTTTTGTTTTCTATAAGATTTGATAAGCTCATTTGTCAAAAAGCTTTTACCAACTCCAGCGCCACCACTTAAAAAAACATTATCATAAGCTAAAATTTTTTCTAGTTTATCAAGCATTATATTTCCTTAGCTTTAATTATAACTATTTTTTCTAAAAAGGTTGATTATGAAATCTTGTTTATATTTTACTTTTATAGTGCTATTTTTAACAGCTTGTTCAACAAAAAATTTAACTTCGCTTCATCATGAAAATTTAGAACAAAAAAATGAAAATCAACATTATGCAAAACTTGAATACGAACAAAATGTAAGCATTTTACCACAATTTACTTACAATATTAATTTTGATGCAAAACGATATAAAAAATATTTCTTTAACCCTTGGCATGATTCATTTAAAAACTACAAAGGACAAAATATTTTTTGGTCCTTTCCTTTATATTTAAATTCAAAAAATACTTATTATTTTTTCAATAAACAAATTATTCCGCTTTCATGGTTTAAAAATACTATAAATAACGCAAATATCCAAGAATTTGGCAAACTTAATCAAAAAGCTTTGATTATCCAAAATACAATCATTAAAAATCTTCCAACCCAAAGAGCTATCTTAAAAAGTCCTTTTTTTGAAAATGAAGGAATTCCTTTTGACTATGCAAGCGATGGCATTTTAAATACTGGATCCCCTGTCTTAATTTCACATTTTAGTAAAGATAAGCGTTATGCTTTTGTTTTAGGTGAAGCTGGATTTGGATTTGTTGAAAGTAAAAATTTGGAATTTTTCTCAAACGATAGAGCGAAAATCTATGAAAATCTCAACTTTATCACACCACTAAAAGAAAAATTTGCTATCTATAGCGAGGATGGTAAATTTTTCTTTGAAAGTAGAATTGGTGCTATCTATCCTTACTACAAAGAAGATAAAAACTATTTTTATGGAAAAATAGGTTCTAAAAAATATAAAATTTCTAAAAAAGATGTATCTAAATTTCCTTTACAATTCAATGATAAAAATTTAAAAAATCAACTTTCACAAGTTTTAAATTTGCCTTATGGCTGGGGCGGTTATAATTTTGAAAGAGATTGTTCTTTACTAACTCGTGATATCTTTTCAGCTTTTGGACTTTATCTACCAAGAAATTCAGCTGCACAAAAAAATTCTTTTAATCATTTTGATATAAGCACTCTTAGCAATTCTCAAAAAAAAGATTTTTTAAACCGCTTTGGAAAAGCTTATTTAAGCTTACTTTATTTACCTGGACATATTATGCTTTATGCAGGACAAATTACAGATAATAATATTGCCATACATAATATATGGGGCTTAAGAAAAGATACAACCCAAAGACTTCTCATAAGTTCTAGCGTCATCACTTCTTTAGAAATAGGAAAAAATGAAATTTTAGAAGATAATTTGCTTTTATCAAGACTTAAAGAAATAAGTTTTATAAATTTAAATGAACAAGAAAAAGAGCAAATAAAAAGCTATCTTGAAAATATACAAAACAAATAAGATTTATTGATTTAATCAATAAATCTTTTAGTTAAATCTGCAAAATATTCTATGCGTCTATCTCGCAAAAAAGGCCACCAACGACGCACATTTTCACTTCTTTTTTTATCTATTTCTATGATTTTTACACATTCGTTTTGAGAATCTAAAAGACAAAGTTCTTCACCTTGAGGGCCAAAAACAAAAGAATTTCCCCAAAATCTAATGCCCTCTTCTATCCCGCTTACATCTTTTTCAAAACCTACTCTATTGATAGCTACTACATATAAACCATTAGCTATAGCATGTCCTTTTTGTACGCCAAGCCAAGCATTGAGCTGTCTTTGTTTTTCTTCATCTTTATCCTTATCAAACCAACCAATTGCCGTGGGATAAATAAGAATCTCAGCTCCTTTTAAAGCCATAATTCTTGCTGCTTCAGGATACCACTGATCCCAACAAATAAGCACTCCAAGCTTACCTAAACTTGTATTTATAGGTTCAAAACCCAAATCTCCAGGAGTAAAATAAAATTTTTCATAAAAACAAGGATCATCGGGTATGTGCATTTTGCGATATTTGCCTGCTATAGAACCATCTTTTTCAAAAACCACTGCAGTATTATGACAAAGTCCGGCACTTCGTTTTTCAAATAGTGAAGCAATAAGCACTATTTGATTTTTTCTAGCTATATTTGCCCAAAATTTCACATCTTTTTCATAATCATTAGCATAGTCAAAAAAATCCACATTTTCACTTTGACAAAAATACTCACTTTGATGAAGTTCTCCTAAGCAAACAAGCTCAGCTCCTTGTTTAGAGGCTTCTTCTATAAATTCGCAAGTTTTTTTTATAGTTTGTTCTTTATTTGAATGAAATTTTTGTTGTATTAAAGCGATTTTCATTGTCTTTGCCTTTCTTGTTCTGCATCATCATAAGGATCTAAATGAATTTGTATATCCCATTTTTCATTTTCAAACATCTTACGCACACCTTCTTCTATTTCATCTGAAATTTTATGCGCATTTAAAAGCGAAATTATAGGACAAAAAACCAAATGCACGCTTAAATAATTACAACTTGGAGTTTTACGCGTCTTTAATTCATGATAGGAAATTATTTCAGGATTATTAGAAATCAAAGTACAAATTTTATCCACTTGTTCCTTAGGTAAAGCCTCATCCATTAAAAAAGCTAAAGCTTTTTTAATGATTTTAAAAGCAGAAAATGCCGTATAAAGACTGATCACTATCCCAAAAATAGCATCAATAATATGTAAATTTGTAAAATAAATCAAAACCAAAGCCCCTAAAGTACAAGCATTGGTTAAGCAATCTGTTTTGTAATGCAAAGCATCACTTTCTATAATCAAACTTTTGGTTTTTTTAGCTACATAATTTAAAAAAAGTACAAGAAAAAAAGTCATAATTAAAGCAAAAATCATCACATAGATGCTTGAATTTAAATCTTTAATTTCTTCTTTATAATAAATCTTTAAAATACTCTCATAAAAAATAAAAATCCCCACGCCAACTATAAAAACACCTTCTAACAAACCCATTAAAGCTTCAATTTTAGAAAAACCAAAATTATAATTTTCATTCGCCTTTTGTGAGCTTTTTTTAAGAGCCAAAAAATTAAAAGCAGAAATAGCAAAATCCATTAAAGAATCAATCGCACTTGAAAGTACTGCAACAGAACCACTTGTTAAGCCTACTATAAATTTAACCAAGGCTAAAACAATGGCACATAAACTTGCTACAAGAGTTGCTTTTTTTTGCAAACTCATCTTAAACCTTTGAAACGATTTTGACAAGAACAATGCAAAGAACCGTTTTGTCGTAAAAACACTCTTGCATCTACTCCTATAATTTTATGACTAGGTAAAGCTTTAGAAAGTCTTTTAGCTATGATTTCATCATTTTTATCCTTATAAAAAGGCACAATTAAAGCATTATTTATAAAAACAAAATTCGCATAAGTTGCGCCCAATCTTCTTCCTTCATAGTATAAAGGATTAGGTATAGGAAGTTCTACTAAATCAAAGCCTGTTTTTTTAAGCTCTTCTTTCATTTTTTGCAAAGGCAAATAATGTTCATCCTCTTCATCTTCACAAATACAATGTGCTATGGTATTTTTATCTATAAATCTTGCTAAGGTATCGATATGATGATCTGTATCATCACCTTTTATGAAACCATTTTCTAGCCAAATAATTTGCTTTAAACCAAAAATTTCTTTTAATTTTATATCAATTTGAGTTTTGTTTAGATGAGAATTTCTATTTTCATTTAAAAGACAATGAGAGCTTGTAAGCATCACACCCTCTCCATTAAAGTCAATACTTCCTCCTTCTAAAATAAAATCAACCTTTTTAAGTTCCTCTTTAAATTTTTCTTTAAAAAGCTTAGAATTTACAGCATTATCAAGCTCACTTTGAAATTTATTTCCCCAAGCATTAAAAGTAAAATCAAGAGCCTTTAAACGACCATTTTCTATTATATCTATAGCTCCAAAATCACGTATCCAAGTATCATTGGTATCACATTTAAAATACTCTACATTTTTTATATCTTTAAAATTTTCAAAATCACTCTGTTTAGGAGCTATAAGTAAAACTTTTTGAAATTCACTCACTGCTTTTACAAATTCTTTATAACTTTGCAAAATTTCCTCTAAATAGGGATTCCAATCGCTTTTTTCATGGGGTAAAGAAAGCATGAGGCATTCTTGCTCACTCCATTCAGGAATTGATTTTATCATTTAACTACCTTTTTTGATAATAAAATTATAATTGTATCATTTTTTAGACTTTTGTCAAATTTAAGAAGATTACCTCGATATTTCGAGGCTTTAGGGTATTATTTAAAAAAGATCTTCATTTCATCATTACTTAAAACAAGTTTTCCATTTTCATTTGAAATTTTAAAAATTCCTTTAAAATTTGAAAGGAAAGAATTTTCAAAATCCATTACATCCATTGGATGACAAAGCATTTGAGTTGAAGCTACGCGATCACCTTCGATTTGCAAAGTATCCGCCTTAGTTTGGTAAGAACCAAAAAAACGATTACACCCTGAATAACCATAAAATTTATTATTTTCAAAACTAATATTTGGACTTTCCTCTGCGTTTTTTGGATCAAAAGTTTTACCATTAACTATAATTTTTTCTATTTTGAAAAGCTGATTTTGTACAAGTTCATTATTACCTTTAGAAGTAGATGAAGTAACAGAAGTACTAGCACAACCTGCAAAAAAAGTTGCAGCTAAAGCAATTTGAAGCGTTTTTTTCATTTTATTCCTTTAAATTTAAAATTGGTTAAGTTCGCTTTCGAGATTATGACACACTATTTTTAACTCATCTACAACTTGAAGTAGAATTTTAGAAATTTCTTCATTCTTTTCACTTACTTCAACATTTTCTTGCATACGAGAAAGTAAATTTTATATATTCTCTTGGGAAATTTTTATTTTTTCAGTACATTGAGTTACCAAAGCCCTAGCATCTTCGTTACATAATTTAACCTCATTAGCATCATCAACCAATAAAGCGGTGTCATCATTTAAAGCTTGTATACTTTGAGTATTTTTCTTTAATTCTGCGTTAACCTCATTAATACTTTGCAAAAGCTCTTTTGTAATTTGAGCTACATTTCCCAAAAATTCTTCACTGTTCTGAGCCAACTGCCTATCATCCTCAGCAATTACAGAAAAACCTAGTCCAAATGCACCAGCCCTAGCTACTTCTATGTCAGCATTTAGGGATGGTAATTTTGTTTTATCTGCGATCTTATCCATCATTTGAGTTGCTTTTTGTATATTACCTGCTTGATTAACCATGTTTTCAACTTTTTTAGCCAATTCATTTTCATTTTGGGATACTATTGATACTTTATTGGCAACATTAAACAAAGATTTAAGCATTTGCTCTAATAATAAAAAGGATTTTTCATTGGCACTATTTGCCTTATTTGACAAACTAGCAAGTTCTCTAAGTTCATTGCCAACATTTGCACCAAGTTTAAAACTTTGATCTATTTGCTTATGACTTTGTGAACTGATATCACTTAAAAAATAGCATTTGAATTTAAAAGATTGCTTTGTTTTTCTACATTTTTTAAATTATGACTTGCACTGCTAACTGCCTTGTGAGTTTTTTCGATAAATTGATTGATATATCCACAAGCTAAAGCAATTTCATCTTGACCTTTAACTGAAATACGAGCTTTTAAAATTGCCGCTTCCTTGAGCCAATTCTTTAGCATGATTTAAAAGCTCTAAAACGGGCTTTCCAACAACAACTTTAAGCATTAAAAGAACCACCACAAAGGGTAAAAATCAAAGCAATAGTAAATATTATAATATAAGATTGACCGGTTTTGCTTATATCTTTTTAAACACCTTCTAAAGAATGTGATATATCCATAACCCCAATCACACTTCCTGTATTAGCATTTCATGACAAGTAACACAACTTTCATCTGCAATCAAAGGGCGTATCAATCTTAAATACACAACACCATTTATATTTTCTTCCAAAGCTTGAATTTTAGGATTTGAAAATTGTTCTATAATACGCTTATCATTTGAAATTTGAGGGGCTTTCATCTCAAAAAGATCTATAGTATCTTTTGAAGGATAAATTTTAATATCACTAATACCCTCTATACTTTTTACATCTTCAATGGCTTCTTTAATTTTTTCAGGATCTCCTAAATTCATAGCCATTCTCATTGTTTGAAAAACAGAAGTACTTACGGTATTTAAATTTGCCCTGCTCATTTTATTGGCAGTATTTTTAAAATCCAAATTTAAAATCACTTGCATTACAATGAAACTTATAAGCAACACCACAAAAATTGCAGCAGAAACCTTAAATCCTATAGTTTTAAACATCATAGTTTCCTAAAAATAAAATTTTTCGGAAATATTTTACACATAATTTATTTAATTTTTATTGAATTATGTGTAAAAAACATAACATTCCATTAAACTTAATGTAAGAAATGTCTTACTCCTGTAAAATAAAGCGCCATACCATACTCATCAGCCGCCTTTACCACTTCATCATCTCTTATACTTCCGCCTGGTTCTACTATAGCTTTAACTCCTACTTTACTTGCTTCATCTATGCTATCTCTAAAAGGAAAAAAGGCTTCACTTGCTAAAACGCAACCTTGCAAATCAAGCCCCATTTCTTTAGCTTTAGCGATTGCTACCTTTGCTGCATCGATTCTGCTTGTCATACCCATGCCTATAGCCACCATAGCGCCATTTTTTACATAAACAACATTGTTTGATTTGGTAAATGCTGCTATTTTCATGGCGATTTCAAGATCTTTTAATTCTTCCTTACTTGCCTCTCTTTGACTCATAAGCTTTGCATTTTTAAACTCATCTTCGCCAACTTCATCGCTGTTTTGATATACAAAACCCCCATCAATATGTTTAAAATCATATTTATCAAAACTGCGGATTAAAAACGAGCTTTCTTGAGTGAAAATTTTAATGCGTTTTTTACCTTCAAACACAGCTAAAGCTTTTTCATCTACATTGGCTGCGATGATTACTTCTACATAAATTTCATTGATTTTATTTGCTAAAGCCTCATCAAGAGTTCCATTGATTGCAACCACTCCTCCATAAGCACTAACGCTATCGCATTTTAAAGCATGTATATAGCTTTGTACTAAATTTTCTTTTATAGCAAAACCGCAAGGATTTCCATGTTTTACTATAGCAATAGCTGGAGCTTTATCGAAACTACTAGCCAAATTTAAAGCTGCGTTAATATCGGTTAGATTATTAAAACTTGCTTCGCCTTTAAGGGCTTTGAAATTTGCACTAAAAAAGGCATCAAACTCGTATAAAGCCCCTTTTTGATGTGGATTTTCTCCATATTTTGTATCAAATACTTTTTGTCCTACTATAAATTTACTCGCTCCAAAACCTCCGTTAAAGCGTTCATTCATATAATTTGCAATATAAGCATCATAATTTGCCGTATGCTCATAAGCTTTTATCATCAAATTTAAACGAAAATTCTCATCAATTTGACCTTTTTTTAAAGTCTCGATGACTTTTTCATAATCAAGCGGATCGCAAAGTACCATCACATCTTTATAGTTCTTTGCTGCACTTCTTATCATCGCAGGCCCACCTATATCGATATTTTCTATAATTTCATCAAAATCATCACTCATGATAGTGGTTTTTTTAAAAGGATATAAATTCACACAAACTAGATCAATTCCTAAAATTTCATTTTCTTTTGCTTGTTTGATATGATTTTCATTGCTTCTTTTGTGTAAAATTCCACCATGAATCTTAGGGTGTAAAGTCTTTACACGCCCTTCAAAAAGCTCAGGACTTTTTGTAAAATCACTCACTTCTATAACTTTTATTCCATTTTCTTTTAAAAACTTAAAAGTCCCACCTGTTGAAAGAATCTCAAAGCCTAAATTTTCAAGCTCTTTGCCAAATTCTACTATACCTTCTTTATCACTCACACTAAGCAATGCTCTCATTTTTACCTTTCTAAATGTTTTTTAACTTTTTCGTAAGCTTCGTTGATTTTTTGAAATTTCCCTACACCGATTTTAAGCTCTTCTTCACTAACATTGTTTGCATTTAAAATATCAGGATGATATTTTTTTGCTAAATTGCGGTATTGTTTTTTTACCGCATTTAAATCTGCATTATTTGGAAGTTCTAAAATAGTAAAAGCTTCATCAAGACTTAATTCTTTTTTAGAACTTTTTAAATTTGAAAGACTTGCTATAAAAGCGTCTAATTCGCTTTTTGCTATATCAAAGGCTTTAGCGATTTGCTCTAAAATTTCACGCTTTTTAGCATTAAAATCTGCATCGATTAAAGCCATAAAAACAAGCACACGCAAAACATTAAAACGCTCATTTTTAGGTAAAGGTACTTCTTTTAAAAAATCTTTTGCCACGTAAAAAGCATCGCTTAAATTTTCTTTATGTTCATTAAAACTTGCTTTTAAAAAAGCTCTTTCTTTTTCATCTTTGGCATTTGCATCTAAAAGATCTTTGATCATTTCAGCTTCATTTTCACTTACTCTGCCATCGCTTTTTGCAATTTTTGCCAAAAGTGCGATAACATAGTAATTCATACGCCTTTTAAACTCATCCATTCTTTCTTCCATAACCCCACGAGCAAAACCCTTAGCAAAGCCTTTGGCTCCTCTTGTAGCTGAGTTTAAAAAATCCTGTTTTCCCCAAGTTTTATAATACCAGTAAAACACCAAAACAACGAGTATAATTAAAACTAAAGTCATTGGATTTGCTCTTTAAAACTTTCAAAATAAAGCTTATCAAGTTCAGCCTTGCTTAACTCAATGCTATCAAGTTTAAAATGTTTTTGGCTAGTACTCACACCTAATTTATAAGCTTTTACTCCAAATTCTTTAGCTAAATTTAAAAAAGCTTCTTCATTTTCTTTACTAAGCCCTACTATAGCACGACTTGCACTCTCATCAAAAATCATTTTTTCATCATCAAAACCACTTGTTAAATTTGCACCTACACTAGAAATAGCAAACATTTTTGCCAAAGTCATAGCAATACCCCCTATTCCTACGCTATTGGCACACTCAAGTAAAGAATTTTGATTGGCTTTATAAAGCAAATCCCAAAGTGCAATTTCAGCTTTATAATCAAGCTCTTTAAGACTTCCTGATACTTTTTTATCTTGGATTTTCATTACCATAGATCCACCAAATTCCCCTAAACTTTCACCCAAAAGATAAACACTTAAATTTTCTTTTTCAAAACTAGCTTTTAAGGTTTTATTTGCATCTTCTAAAACCCCTACGCTTACTATAGTAGGACTTGGATAAATACTTACGCCTTCAGTTTCATTATAAAGTGAAACATTGCCGCTTACTACTGGGGTATTTAACTCTTTACAAGCTTCTTTAATGCCTTCGCAACCTTGTGCAAATTGCCACATCACTTCAGGATTTTGCGGATTTCCATAATTTAAACAATCACTTATTGCCAAAGGCTTAGCCCCCGTGCAAGCAACTTTTCTTCCTGCTGAAGCTACTGCTAAAGCTGCTCCTATTTTAGGATTTACATAATTTAAGCGTGAGTTACATTCTATAGCCATAGCCACACTTGCACCATTTTCTTTGATACGAATGGCACTAGCACCTAATCTTCCATCAGCTTTTATAGTATTGGTTTGCACACTTGAATCAAATTGATCATAAATAAAAGCTTTGTTGTTAATATTTTCATTTTGAAGCATTTGTATAAAAAGCTCTTGAATGCTTAATTTTAACTCAAATTTATAATCTTTAATTTCACTTAAATATTTTGGCTCACTTATAGGACGACTTAAAATCGGCGCTTTTTCACTTAGAGGCTCGATAGGAATAAGCCCTACAAGCTCATCATGCCAAAAAAGCTCCATTTTTCCTGTATTGGTAACTTCACCTATAACCACAGCATCTAAATCCCATTTTTTGAAAATTTCTATAACCTTATCTTCATAGCCTTTTTTCGCACAAATAAGCATTCTTTCTTGAGACTCGCTAAGCATTAACTCATAAGGAGTCATACCGCTTTCACGTATAGGAGTTTTATCTAAGTAAAGTTTCATGCCACTGCCACTTCTTCCTGCCATTTCAAAAGAACTTGAAGTAAGCCCTGCAGCACCCATATCTTGAATACCCACAATATAATCAGTTTTAAAAAGCTCTAAACAAGCTTCCATAAGAAGTTTTTCACTGAAAGGATCGCCAATTTGCACTGTAGGACGCAAAGATTTGCTTTCTTCATTGAAGCTATCACTTGCCATAACCGCTCCACCAAGTCCATCACGCCCTGTTTTTGAACCCACATAAATCACAGGATTTCCTACACCTTCAGCCTTAGCATAAAAGATATCTTCACTTTTACAAACCCCTAAAGCAAAGGCATTAACTAAGATATTTCCATTAAAACACTCATCAAAAGCACATTCTCCACCTATAGTTGGCACACCCATGCAATTTCCATAATGAGAAATTCCATTTACCACACCTTTAACAAGGTATTTTTGATGTTTGCCGCATTTTTCATTATGAATATTGCCAAATTTTAAAGAATTTAGCCCTGCAACCACTCTTGCACCCATAGTAAAAACATCACGTAAAATTCCCCCTACTCCTGTAGCCGCACCTGCAAAAGGTTCAATAAAGCTAGGGTGATTGTGACTTTCTACTTTAAAAACTGCTGCCATACCTTGCCCGATATCAATAACCCCTGCATTTTCACCTGGGCCTTGAATCACCCAAGGTGCTTTAGTTGGAAAACCATTAAGATATTTTTTACTAGATTTATAAGAGCAATGCTCACTCCACATCGCAGAAATAACCCCAAGCTCTAATAAATTTGGCTCACGTCCTAAAATTTCTAAAATTTGTGCATATTCTTCATCGCTAATTTTGTGTGCTTTTATGGTTTCTTTGTCCATTTTTATCCTTTCATTTTCCTAAACAAAAATTACCAAACATTTCGTCTAAAATTTCATCTCTTTGAAAATCTTTGGTAAATCTTGCAAGTTCATTAATCGCTAAATTAAGTTCAAAAGCAAAAAGTTCTAAAGAACTTTCCTCTAAAAGCCCCTTAGCTCTAAAAATCGCTTCACTTGAAATTTTACAAGCATTAATAAGATCTAAAGAACTTACCATAATACCTTCACTATCAAAAGAATTAAGATAATTTTGCAATTCTTCTTTTAACAAAGTGATGTCTTTTTGAGCACTAAGCTTGATAAAATTTTTATTTTGAGTATTTTTGAAAACATTTTCTAAATCACTTTTATTTAAAATCCAAAAGATTTTTTTATCAGTATTTGCTAATAAGTCAAAAATTTTCTCATCTTCTTTATCTTGCACTCTTGAAGCATCAAAGACTGCCAAAATAATATCTGCATCTTCTAAACTTTTTTTACTTAAAGCTACGCCGATTTGTTCTATAACATCTTTACTTTCCCTAATACCCGCTGTATCTATAATGCGTAATAAATGCGTTCCTAATTTAAAGCTCTCTTCTATAGTATCACGAGTGGTGCCTGCTATATCTGAAACAATAGCTCTTTCATAAGAAAGCAAGGCATTTAAAAGCGAAGATTTGCCTACATTTGGCTTACCTACAATAGCGATTTTAAAACCTTCTATGAGTCCTTTTTTGCTTTGAGAAAGCGTATAAATTTCTTTTAAAATTTTAGAATTTTCTTCACACATAGTAGAAATTTGTTCTAATAAATCAGAAGGTAAATCATCATCAGCATAATCAATACTAGTTTCTACAAAAGCTAAAGTTTTAACCAAATCTGTGCGAATTTTTTCTAAAAGTTCTCCTAAGTTTCCTTGCATGTTGCGTGCTATAATTTTAGCTGCAAGTGCAGATTTTGAAAGTATGAGATCTTGTATATTTAAAGCTTTTAAAGGAGTCATTTTGCCATTTAAACACGCTCTTTTGCTAAATTCCCCTGCTAAAGCAAGTCTTGCTCCTAAACTCACAAGTTCTTCGAGTAAAACTTCACTCACACTAAATCCTCCATGAATTTGAAACTCTACTATATCTTCCCCTGTAAAACTATAAGGGGCTTTAAAATATATCATTATAGCTTCATCGATAATTTCATTATTTTGATTAAAAAGTTTTGTAAAAGTAGCATGGCGTGGGGTAAGTTTGGTTTTGTGGCTAAGCTTTAAGGCAAATTCTAAAGCCCTTTCACCGCTTAATCTTACAATAGAAATCGAACCCACACCATGAGCTGTGGCAATAGCCGCTATAGTATCACTCATCTTTTTTGAAAAAGTCGTTTATTACAACAAATCTTTGATCATTATTTTGCTTAATTCCTACATACTTATCTGGAAATTCAGCTCTTAACTGCTCTAAAGCGATTTTTATCAAAACCCCATCTAAAGGTTTGGTTTGTCCGCGTCCATGAATTTTAATTTTTTCAATCACGTTTTGTAAATAAAGCTGCATACCTTGAATTTGATTTTCTAAAAATTGAGCGATCTCAAGGCGCACTAAAAGATTATATTTTAAATTGATCCAATTATGTAAAAGATAAGAAATAGCCTTGTAACGATGTGCTTCTTTACCTATCATCAAAGCAGCATCTTCCCCATCCAATCGAATCAAAACGCAATCTTCATCATACATTCTAAGTTCACTAAGCTCTATTTTAAACTGGGAGCTTTCTAAAAGTTTTACAAGCTGAATGCGAATCTCATCTAAAATATCCTGAGTATTACGCACTCCTTTGCTTTCTCGATGAAAACTATCAAAAATTTCATCACTTTTTACTGTATATTTTTCTTTTTGGCTTTTATTTTTTTCATTTTTTGTTTCAATCTTGTTTTCTTGTTTTGGCTCATGTGTTTCTGGTTTGTGATTTTTTGAACTTGTAAATTCTTTTTTAGGATTTTTTTTCAAAATCCTTTTTTTTGCTTTAGCCTCTATAATTGCCTTTTTTCTTCCAAATCCAAAAAAACCTTTTCTTGGATGCTGAATAATCTCATATTCTAAGTCCATCACAGAACATTCTAAACTTCTTGAAGCTTCTGTTAAGGCACTTTGAAGATCAATGGCTTCGATTTTCATTTTTCATGCTCCGCTTGTTTTTTGTGATGTTCTTTAGCAAATATTTTATTGATAACCCATTGTTGAACCAAAGAACAAAGGTTATTTACAAACCAATAAAGCGTAAGTCCTGCTGGGAAAGTGATAAAGAAAAAAGTAAAAATCACTGGTAAAAATTTCATAATCTTAGCTTGCATAGGATCTTGTATAGTCATAGGTGTAATAAGTTGTTGTAAAAACATCGTTGCACCCATTAAAATAGGCAAAATGAAATAAGGATCCATTACCGATAAATCATGTATCCAAAACGCCCAAGGAGCTGCTTTTAGCTCAATAGCATTAAGCAAAACGCGATAAATAGCAAAGAAAATAGGAATTTGTAAAAGTATAGGCAAACAACCACTCATAGGATTTGCACCATGTTTTTTATAAAGCTCCATCATGTGCATATTCATTTTTTGTGGATCGCCTTTATAACGCTCTCTAATATCTTTCATTTTAGGAGCAAGATCTTTAAGTTTATTCATAGAAATCATAGACTTATAAGTTAGCGGGAATAAAATAATACGCACAATTAAAGTCATCACAACGATAGCCCAACCCCAATTTCCTATATACTGATGCAAGAAATTCAAAAACTCAAACATAGGCTTAGCAATAAAAGTAAACCAACCATATTCAACAACTGCTTCAAGGCGTGGATCTATACTTCTTAAAATCACATGTTCTTTAGAGCCTATATAGCCCCCTGCTTTAAATTCATTATCACTATAAGCAAAAACTATAGGGTTTTGATTAGCATCCTTGCTGATTGCTACATTTAAAGGTTTATCAAAATTATAAAAGAAAGTTGCATAGTATCTATCAAAAGCCGAAGTCATTACGACATTATTAGCACTTTCATCCTTTTCTACATCTCCATCTTTATAAGTTTCGATGGTTTCTTTATTATCCATTACCAAAGCACCATGAACTGTATAACTATCTACGGCAATATTTGGACGATATCCTGGACTTATAAAATAATTTGCATTCTTGCTGAGTTTAACTTCTATCTCATAATTTCCTTTTGGATAAAAAGTAATATCTTTTTCGATTTTCAATCCAGAAAGATTTTGAGTGAGTTTTAAAACTTGACTTCCATTTTCATCAACAAAAAGATTGCTAGCGTTAGCAATATAAGGAATTTTAAAAGCCTCTGAGTTAATACTTGGATCACTAAAACGCATTTCTAAAGGATAAGGACTATTTTCCTTGCTAACAAGATTTATAAATTCTCCTTTCTCATTTTGGTATTTTTTATCTTTTAAATAAAAAGCAGAAATTCTACCAAAAGAGTCAATTTGTGCTTCAAAATGCTTGCTTTGAACCTTAGATATCACACTATCTTGTGAAACTAAAGCTGCACTTGGAGTATTTGTGGTGGTATTTTGTATATTAGGAGTGTTATTTATGCTTGTGTTTTGTTGATTTTGTTGTGTAATGTTTTGTTCTATTTTTAAAGGTTGTTTTGGAATGAAAAAATAATCGTAAACAACAAAAAATAAAAAAGAAATCACAACAGCTAAAAGTATACGCTTTTGCTGAAAAATATTATTTGAATTATTCACTGATTTGTCCTTTTAAAGATGATTTTTATAAGATAAAAACTTTTATTTTTATAAGGTATATATAAAAAACAAAGTTGTTTTTTTGCTAAAAATATAGGCTTAAAACATAAATTTATAGGATAAAAATTTTTAGAAACTCTAGGATAATCAAAACCCCCTTTAAAAAAAGGGTTGCATCTTAAAACTCTAAAAAAAGTAGAAAAAAAAGCTAGAAAAAAATTCTTTTTTTGAAACTGCCAAAGCGCATACTCAGAACAACTAGGATAATACCTACAAGCAGCGGGTTTTAAAGGGCTTAAGAATTTCTGATAAAAACGGAGTATTTTTAGGCATATCATTTGAAACATTCTAGTTTTTTCAATCCCCATTTTAGATTTTTTTCTAACCTAGAAAAAGAAAGTTCAGTGATTTCATTTTTAGCTACAAAAATATATTTGCCATCTTGAAGATATCTTTCAAACTTAGCAAACAAAGCTCTTAAAATTCGTTTTGAACGATTTCTAACCACTGCTTTTCCAACTTTTTTACTAGCAACAACTGCTATTTTTTTTTCATAACTATTCAGATAAAAAATAATCACACCTTCGCAATGCCATTTTTTACCTATTTTGTATACAGATGAAAATTCCTCGTTTGTGCTAAATTTATCAAAATTTTTCACACAGCAAGTCTTTTTCTACCTTTAGCGCGTCTTGCATTGATCACCTTGCGACCATTTTTAGTTTTCATACGAACACGAAAACCATGAGTACGTTTTCTTGGAGTGCCATGTGGCTGATAAGTTCTTTTCATTTGATTTTTCCTTAAAAAATTATAAAATAAACTTGTATTTTATCTTAATCTTACTTATAAATTGCTTTTGATTAAGAGTAATTTTTAAATTCTTTTGATAAATTTTGAAATTATTTTTAAAAGGTTAAAAATGTCAGAATTTAAAATTATTGATTTAAGACAAGAAGATTTAGATATTTTACAAGAAATGATCATAGAATTTGCAAAATACGAAGATATGTTAGATTTTCTTCAATGCACGAAAGAAAAACTGGAACATTCTTTACTAAAAAATAAATTTGCTCGTGCTTTTTTGTTAAAAGAAAATGAAAAAACTATAGGCTATATGATTTATTTTTATACTTTTTCGTCTTTTTGGGGCAGCGGTGGAATTTATCTTGAAGATATTTATATACGAGAAAATTTTCGTAAAAAAGGTTATGGAAAAGCTGTGTTTAAATTTTTAGGAGAAATTTGCAAAAAAGAAAATTTAAAAAGACTCGACTGGGTTTGCTTAAATGATAATATTTTAGGTATTAATTTTTATGAAAGTTTAAACGCTAAACATCTTAAACAATGGAGAAATTATCGTCTAAGTGGAGAAAATTTAGAAAAATTGTGTGATTTATGATAAGAAGTCTTTATTATTTAAAAGCTATGGGATTTAACTTTGTTGATACACATACAAACCACTTTGAACAAGTACAAAATTTTCAAGAATTAAAACAACTTGTTTCATCTTGCACCTTATGCCAATTTTCCAAAACAAGAAAATTTAGTCTTATGGAACCTAAGATAAAAAATGTCAAATTGCTAATTCTTGATGTTTTTGGGCAAAAGAGTGAAAATGAAAGCGGAATTTTACTTAATTCAAAAAAAGGTGAAAAATTAAAACACTATATTTATCAAATTTTAGGGCTTTGCGATGAAGATTTTTATTTTTCTTATTTATTTAAATGTTTTTGTAATGGAAAATTTGATGATTTTTCGCTACAATCTTGCTTACCATTTTTCTGGAACGAACTAAAACTGATTCAACCTGCTTTTTTGCTTTGTCTAGGAGAATACACATTTAAAAACTTGGGATTTAAAGGTTATCACATTTTAAAAGGTGAAGTTTTTGCTTATAAAAATTTTTTCATAATGCCAAGTTATGATTTAGATTTTATAGAAAAAAATCCAAGTTATGAAAAAAATTTCATACAAGATTTAAAAAAAATTAAAGGATTTTTATGAAAAAAATATTTTTAATATTTTTCTTATCTTGCTTTTTGCTTAATGCAAAAGAGCAAAAATTAGTCGATGTAAAACCTGTTGAAAATTTTTATCCTAAATTAAGCGTTCAAGAATGCAACACAAATTGTCTTTTTGATCTTTTAGAATCAAGATTGTATCTCAGTTTTTTAAGTGAATTTGCAGACCAAAACGATCAATTTTTATCCAATGTTTATGCAAAATTATTAAATTCCATTACTGATTTTGAAAAAAATGTTCAAAAAATTACTTCTGTTAAACTTGCGATAATTATCCCAGAAAAAACCATAAAAAGCTACTCAAATACTATAATAAATTCAAGCATAGCCTATCTTTTAAGACAAAGAGCTGAAATCAAAGTAAAAGTTTTTTTAACCGGCACAGAAGATAGTGATAAAATTCGAGCCGCGCTTGATGCAGCACAAGCTCAAGGATATCAGTATGCCATAGCTGGATTTACCTTAAAAGGTGCTAATGAGTTGAAAAATTACTCAGGAAATATGAAAATTTTCATACCGACTATCCATAAAAACAACATGCAAATTTCAAATCAAAATATTATTTTTGGAAGTATTGACTATGATGCTCAAATTGCCACACTTTTAAGCAAATCAAATGCTAATATCGCAATATTTAGCGATGGCTCTGCCTTATCAAGCAATCTAAATTCAAGAATTCTTGCTCAAAATAATAATGCTAGAATATATACCATAGAAGGCGAGAAGCTTGATTTCAGCAGACTTTTAAGATCACAAGGTGGAGTTAATAATGCCTCAATATTTTTTAACGCTCCATTGATCAAAACAGCTCTAGCAAGTTCTCAACTAAGAATTTATAACATTCATCCTTATGTGCTTTTATCCACTCAAATCAACTATAATCCAACATTTTTAAGTTTAACACAACAAGGAGATAGAGAAAATTTTATCATTGCTAATTCTATCAATAACCACGATGATAACTTAGTCTATCTTAATGAAATTTTTAATCAAAGTATAGATTATAACTGGATTGCTTATGCTACTAGCATAGGAGTTGATTACTTTTATACCGAATTCCTAAATAAAAAAAGCGAAAGTTTATTTGATGAGAAAATCAAAAATTCTCAAGTTGATTACAAAGTGCGTCTTATGCAAGGTAAGCAAGCAAGCTTTGAAGAATTAAAATAATTCTTCAAAGAGCTTTTTTAACTGCATATCCATTCTAGCTGGTTTTTCGTTTTTAATAAAAGCTAAAGTTAATTCCATTTTAAAAAACAAAATTTCATCTTTATAAATTTCTTGTAAAATTTCCACAGAAGCATTTTTGACTTCTAAAATTTTTGTTTTAATCTCTATCATATCTCCAAGTTTTGCAGGTTTTAAGAAATTGCAATTTGCTTTTGTAAGTAAAAAATGTCCCTTAGACGCATCAAAAATATCTACTTTTTTATTGAAAAAAATTTCACTTCTTACTCTCTCGCAAAATTTTAAATAATTACTATGATACACCACTCCACCCGCATCAGTATCTTCATAATACACACGCATTTTCATCGCTTTACCTTAAAAAATATTTCACATTTAAAAAACATTAGATTATACAACGGAAATTCTTTGATATCGCTTTTTAGTTTATATTAAAAATTCCGTCCAATCTTAATTTAATAAAGCTTTTTAACTTCACTGGGAGGGGGTATAGAGAAATTTTGTTTTAAACTTTCCATTGTTACCTTCTTAAGCATCAACGCTTTTGCAACCACTCAAGCAAATACTACAGACAATCGAAATTTCAATATTCCAAAGCATTATTTTAATGATAACGAACTTTATGATAAAACCAATTCTACTTATAAAAAATTCCAAGGTATAAATTATTATGCTAAGAGTTCTAAACAATATATTAACAATATTTAACAATCATAAACCAAATATTACAAATATAAACGATTTAAATTTTAAACATTATTTACTTACTCCTGATATGAGAGAAGATGAATTTCTTTCTTTTAAAGCAAGGCATGGTGTTAATACAGCCGATCGTAGTATAAAAACAGTTAGAGTGCTTCCTTTTTTAATCACAGCAAAAACCGATCATGCTGATGCAAGTTATAACAAACTTATATTAGAACAAGGAGAACTTAGTTCAGTTTTTTATCTTAAACCTAAAGATACTCATATAAAAACCCTAGTAATTCTAAAAGCAATCAACGCATGAATTTCTTAATGAGTTCTACCTTTACTCATTATAGTAATGCAAGCTATAACCAAACCATACTTCAAAAAGATGCCCATATTAGTATGGGAGTTGAGAACACTTATGATTTAGCCTTAAATGGTTCTCCTTATTTAATCGGAGCTATAACCACTTATGGAGATTCTACAAATAATAGTTTAAATATAAAAGCAGGTAGCAGTGTAGAGTTTTTTACTTCCTTGCCTAAAAAAGATAAAAATGGTAATAATACCTTTGATGAAAGAATCACTCACCTTGTAGGTGGTTTAGCTTATCAAGGTAATGTAAAAAACAATAAAATCTTTATCAAAGATGCTAATATGATTATCCATGGTCCAAGCAAAGCTTATGCTAGTTTAGCTGCTGCTCATATTAGCGCAGGTTATATAGATAGCGAATCAGATAAAAACTTTCAAGCCAGTAAAAAC
This sequence comes from Campylobacter sp. CFSAN122748, assembly GCF_045277125.1. Lineage (NCBI taxonomy): Bacteria > Pseudomonadati > Campylobacterota > Epsilonproteobacteria > Campylobacterales > Campylobacteraceae > Campylobacter > Campylobacter sp. CFSAN122748. The sequence continues at coordinate 939,125 of NZ_CP116953.1, forward strand.
CTTTTAGACATAGATAGTTTTAATCTTGATATGTATATGAACCATGATAAACAACCCTTAGCTTATAATTCTGTTTTATTTGCTGATTTTTTGGGTGGAAAAACCGAACAAGGACAAGCCTTAGATAATACTATCAATATTAAAAGATATTAAAAACCTAAAAAAATAAAAACAATGAGAACATTTTTGCTCAAGCTTTGTTTAACTTCTACGCAGGAGCTTATAATAATGGAGAAGTAAATTATAATACCTTAAACATAGAATTAAAACATCCTTTAGAAATCGCTAATAACTTCTTAGGTTATAACCAACATTCTTTTTATGGCGACTTTGCAACTAAAGGAGTTAATCATAATACCATTAACATTAAAAACGATCTTACCACAACCGATCTTTCTCAAAGCTATAAAGATGCTTTAAATATTATAGCTGCTAGAATCTTAGAAGGCAGTGCGGATTATAATAAAGTTTATATTAATAATTCTATGTCAACCTTACCTGTATACATTTATACAGCTAAGAAAAACCTTCTTAATAATCAAGACTTTTATCCTAGTAGTGCTAATAACAATAAAGTATCGATTAAAGATTTTGCTTCTTTTAGAAATCTAACTGTATTAACAGAAGCCAAAGAAGCTTCTTATAATACTATAAATTATAACAATGTTCAAAGCATTACTGATGCAAGTAATACAGATAAAGGTTCTAAAATCATCATAAGAGCTTTAGATAAAGCTAATCATAATATCATAGATATAAAAAACTATTCTTCTAATGCAGCTGATAATGCTTATTTGATTATGGCTTATAATGAAGCTGCTTATAATAAAATCATTATCAATGATACTTTATTTGGTGTAGCTTCAGATAAAAGAGAAGGAATTTTAAGTATTATAGCTGGACTTTCAAACAATGGCCATGATAATACCTTAATCATAAACAATCTCAATCTTGATGAGTATAAAAATAACAATTCTGTTTTTATAGTTCCTTCGGCCATTACAGGTTTAAGTGAAGCTAAATCTTATAATAATACCTTATATAGGCGGGAATTTAAATATATTTAAAAACACTTTCATGATATATTAGCAGGAGCCTTAGTACATTATGAAGATAATTATAGTACTTCTAATGCTATAGCTCCTTCAGATATCAGTTTAAGTAAAAACAATAGACTGATTTTAAATACTAAAGTTGAAGCTAGAATTATTAATAACTTTGAGCATTATTATCTTATTGTATCCAATAAAATCAACACAACTCCCCTTTTTGAAGTCATACGATGCTCCTATTAATATTTCTAGCTAAGGAGTATTAGCTCTTTACACCCTCAAAGAGTAATACCCCTATATTAAAATAATCTTACAAAGTGAGCAAGGTTTTATAGATGAAAACTCTAATACTTTAAATCAAGAAGAACTTCAAAGCTTTATTGAAAAAATGCAAAAAACAAAGAAGATTTTAAACTAAGTTCTATAGATAGATTAGAAAATATGGACCTACAAAAGCTTTCTTATGAAGTAAGAATATCTCAAGATGACAAAAACATTTATGCAAGGATAAAATAAATCATTCCTATTTTTAAGATAGGAATGATTTATTTGTATTTTTATAAATATAAACAAAAGATTCTTAAATCTTAATCTTACAAAAAGGAGCAAGTCATGAAAAAGTTAAATAAACTTTCTTTGTCTTTAGTTGTAGGTTCTTTACTTTTTGCACAAAGCTATGCTTTACCAAGTGGGGGTAAGTTCACTCATGGAACAAGTGGAAGTATAAGTGTTAGTGGTGGTTTTAATATAGCAAGTAATGAAACTGTAAATTTTAGACAAGGAAAAACTAACCAAAATTATTTAAATATTGTCTATGGTTCTAAAAGCTCTCATTATAGATGGAACACTCAATAGTGGAAGCAATAATATCTTTTTAATCAATCCTAATGGCATAGTAGTGGGTAAAGGTGGAAAAAAATTGTTCTGTCTGCTTCATCAATAGGTGATAAGGAGATGAAAGAGTTTGCAAAAGATGGAAAACTTTCAGCATTTAAAGGAAATCCTAAAACAATATCACCTGTAATTAAATCCAATGCAGGAAATGTTATAAATTTAGAAACTATAACGGCAGGAGAAAGAGTTGCTATGGCAGGCAATCAAGTTTCAAATATGAAATATGGTGGCACTGATTATGGTAAATTCATTTTTACAAATAAAAAAGAACAATCCAATACCGTCTATCTTAATGTCTATAGTAATGATACATTTGTCATTCGTGGTCCTGCATCAAATACAATAAAAAAGAAGACTCTGTAATATTGAGTATAAGATCTAATAAAGGCTTAACTGGACCAGGAGGAGATCCAACAGACACAATAGGCTATAAAGAAACTAGCGATCTTATTGCTAAAGATAACATCTCAAATGAAGTTTTAAATTCTATATTTAATGACTTGAAATTTAATTCTAGTGTTGATATTAGCGACTTAAGTAAATTTTATAAAGATGGAAAAATATTAACAGCTGATGAACTAACAAGCATTAATCAAAGTATGGATTTTATTACTGCTTTATATGAACAAACTCAAGATAGCAATAATGCAACATTTGCAAACGCTTTAAAGGAAGTATTGGGAAATTCTTATGGTGATCTAGGAAAAGCTAAACAAGCCATTATTAAAACAAAGGAAATTCTTTCTCAAAATTCCTAAAATGACCGAAGGGCAAGAAAACGCTCAAAAAACTTACGATACTGCTGCAAATGCTTATAATGAAGCAGTTAAAGCTATAAGTGGTATAACAGGTAATAATGGCGATAAAGTTATTGCAGGTTTAAAACAAGCTGTAGATAAAGTTTCTAGTGATTTACAACAAGCTACAATAGCTCTTCAAATCGCTACAGCGAGTACTAATTCTAGTTTAGAAAATTCTAATAAAACTTTAGCAAGTGCGAGCATAAATGGAACTAGTCATCTTACAGTCAATGAAAATATAGTGCAAACTATAAGCCAGTATCCATTATAAATTTAGGATCTAACAACTCCAACAACGGAAACGATGGAACCGATTCAGGTGATATTAACAATAGCAACAACAACGGTTCTAATAATAACCCAAATGATACCATAGGACAACAAGAACCTGGCATTGCTACAGCTTTTTATACAAACTACAGATGAAGATCCAAATATCAATGAAGATGATAAACAAGCAAGTATAGATGAAGCCAGTACTCAAGAAAGTGGTAATGTTGTATAGTATCGGATAATTTAAAGCAGGAAATCCTTGCTCAAGATGATTAAAATCCAAAAGGTTAAAAGCCTTTTGGATCTTGTTAAAAAATTAAAAAACAAACAAAGTTTAAAGATTAAAAATCAAACAAACACTAAGGAAAATTTAAATAAAACGCATTATCTTACTATCTAGTTTAGCTATCTTAAGCCTTTATGCTAGTGATACTAAAGATAATAAAAAAACCATACAAATGTTAGAACAATCTCCTTATAAAGAAGATGCTAACTTAAAAAACTACAACAACACTTTAAAAGTAAAAGATGGAGTGATTATCATAGATCATTCTAATACTAGTGATGATAATAATTCAAAAACCATCAACACAAAGAAAAACACTCAAAAAAAATCAACCTAATTTGTCTAATGATAATACTTTAAAAACTAAAACCCCAAATTCAAACACTCCTTCTTTAAAAAATACTTCTAAAGAAGAATCAATTCATAAAGTTAGCTTTAACTTTCATATTACCAATAAAAACATAAACTTTAAAGATCTAGGTTTAGATGAGCAAGTTTTACAAGAAGCCTTAAACGATTACAAAAAAGAAAGTATTTCAGTTCAAGACTTACAAGATATAGCCAATATTATTTCTTATTATGTTTAAGTTAATGGTTATCCTGCTGCTACAGCTTATATCCCACAACAAGAACTAAAAGATCAAATTCAAATCAATATCACCTTAGATGTTTTAGGTAAATATGTGGTTCAAAACAATTCTAGTGTAAGAGATTATGCTATAGAAAGCAAATTACCTAATCATAAAGGTGAAATCATCACTACTAAATTAGTAGAAGATGCGGTTTATAAAGTCAATGAAATGTATGGCATACAAACCCTTGCTTCTTTAAAAGCAGGAGATAATCCAGGCGAAACAGATGTAGTGATAGAAACTACCCCTAGTGATAGCTTTGTTTCTGTATTGTTTTATGGGGATAATTACGGTATAAAAGAATCAGGCAGATAATAGGGGTGGTGCTAGTATGAGTTTTAATAACATAGCTCATCAAGGAGATAGTCTTAATGCTTATTTGCAAAGAAGCGATGAAGCACAAACTAACTATGGTATAAGCTATACTACTTTCTTAGGGAATTTAAAAATCACTCCAAGTTATTCTAAAAGAAACTATGCTTTAGGAGGAGCTTATAAAAATGCAAACTTTATAGGAACTTCTGAAAATCTAGGTATAGATTTAAAATATCCTTTGTGGATTACGACTTATAATTCTTTTTATTTAACTTCAAGTTATTATCATAAAAAGCTTAGTAATTCAAGATTAAATATCATGACTATAGATAAAAGCTCTGATACGATAAGCTTTAGTATAGAAGGAGTTTATAACGGCATTAGTAATGATAGTTTTTCTTATAGTGCTAATGTAAGCTATGGTAATGTTAAAGATGGGGGAACTACTATATTAGGAATGAGTTCTAAAACAGATGGAGATGGCTTTGGAAAATTTGCTAAACTCAATGTCAATCTTAACAATGCTTATTTCTTTAATGATACTTTTACTCATCTTTTTAGTTTAAATTATCAACAAGTTGTCAATGGAGCTACATTAGATAGTAGTGAAACTATATCTTTAGGAGATCCTTATGGAGTAAGGGCTTATAATAATGGAGATGGAGAAGGAGATAATGCTGTAGTGGCTAGCTTTGGACTTAGAATGGCTACTCCTTTAAAAGATTTTTATATCACTCCTTTTTATGATATAAGTTATTCTTGGTATGAGAATGATTCTAAACTATATAGAGCAAGTGAAACAAACTATATGGATGCTTATGGTTTACAACTGCTTTATAATAAAACAGGGAATTTTTATGTCAAGCTTGATTTAGCTAGAGCTTTAAAGAAATATAAACTAGATGATGATTATAGTTCTAAAGCTTATGTAAGCTTTGGGAAGTATTTTTGAGTTTTTAAAAATTTATTTTTGATCAAATACTTAATGCATATGAGATTTATATTGCCATAAAAGCTTTTAATGTTATAATTTAGCATTAAAAGCAAATGTCAAGGATAAAAATGCAAGAAAATTTACTTGAAAAACAATTTCTAAATCACCCTTTATACGCTAAAATTCAAGAACTTAAAGCTCTCAATCTTGCTTGCAATTTTTCTTTAGATGATAGTGTAAATTTATCTACAAATTCTCAAGCCAAAGATGAAATCTTAGCTATAGCAAAAGAACTTAAACCATGGAGAAAAGGTCCTTTTAAAATAGACGATCTTTTCATCGATACAGAATGGCAAAGTTTTATTAAATTCAACATTCTAAAGCCTTTCATGAACGAAATTTCTCAAAAATGCGTTGCTGATATAGGCTGTAATAATGGTTATTATATGTTTAAAATGCTTGAATTTAATCCTGCAAAACTCATAGGTTTTGATCCTTCTATCAAATACCGTTTGCAATTTGAACTCATTAACGCTTTAGCTAAAACTCCTATAAAATACGAACTTTTAGGCGTAGAAGATCTTCCAAGCTATGGCTTGAAATTTGATGTGATTTTCTGTCTTGGGGTGATTTATCATAGAAGTGATCCTATAAAAATGCTAAAAGATTTAAAAGCAGGACTTAATAAAAATGGAGTTGTTTTTTTAGATACCATGTATATAGAAGATGAGAGAGAAATCGCTCTTGTGCCTAATAAAACTTATTCTAAAATTCCAAATATTTATTTTGTACCAAGCATTAGTGCATTAAAAAACTGGTGTGAAAGAGCAGGATTTAAAGAATTTGAAGTTTTGGCTACAAAAAAAACCGATGAAAACGAACAAAGAAAAACAGAATGGATAGACTCTTTTTCGCTGGAAAATTTCTTAGATCCAAAGGATAAAAATCTTACCATTGAAGGCTATGAAGCACCCAAAAGAGTTTATATACGCATTAAAATATAAATTCTTTTTATTTTTTACCGATATTGAAAATTAGATATTTTGAAGTAGATAAGTAGAATTTAAAGGTTAGATATGGCAAAAAAAGATAATTTTGAAGAATATGCACAACTTGAAGAATACGCATCTGCAGAAGATATATCTCGCGTTAGAGCAGAATTACTCACTTGTCCTGAATTAAACACCTCGCTTGCTGGAACCATTATAGAAATTGATAAAAACTATGCCAAATCAATTTTAATAACCACAAGCGAAATGGTAGCAGATGATCAAGGATTGATTTTTGATGCCTTTATTTTCGCTGCGGCAAACTATGTAGCACAAGCCTCTATCAATAAAGAATTTTCAGTGATTATTGGATCAAAGTGTTTTTTTTATGCTCCGCTTAAATTAGGCGATGTTTTAGAACTTGAAGCTCATGCACTTTTTGACGAAACCTCCAAAAAAAGAGATGTAAAAGTGGTTGGACATGTTAAAGAAGTTAAAATGTTTGAAGGAACGATACAAGTTGTTAGCACCGATGAGCATATATTTAAACTCAAGCGTCCGCCACTTAACACTGTTAAACCTACAGAAAATCAAGAACAAGGTGCCAAAATCAACAATCCAGAAGCTGTAGCAGCTGCATTAATGGCCTCTGTGGGTGGAAAATAATCAAGGAGTCATTTTAATATCTACCCAATTTTTTGGGCAATCCTTATGATAAGTTCCACTTCCATCATAATACTCTTTACAATCATCATAAAAACGATTTGAAATCCCTCTTTCATTTACAAAACATCCAGAAATTCCTAAAGCTAATAGCACCATTAAAGTATATTTTTTCATGTTTTTCCTTAGAATTTATTGTGTTTTCTCCATTTATAAGGCTCTATAGGATTACTCTCTTTCCAAAGACCTAAATGATTTTTCTTAGCATTTTCTTGTTCTTTGGTATAAGCGTTACTATAGTAAGTATCAGCCCAAGCATAGCCTTTGCTTACCAAAAATCGATTAATATCAACATCATTAAGCTTTACAATAGCAACAATTCTACCATAAGTATCTTTATTTTTATAAATAATTTCAACTTGTTTGCCGCTTAAAATTCTACTTAAAGCTTCTTTTGATTGCTTTCCAAAACTTTGTTTAAGTTCTGGTGCATCTATACCAAAAAATCTTATTCTAGCGAGTTTGTTTTCATGATTAACTTCTATAGTATCTCCATCAATAATTCTAACTACTTTTCCTTCAAAACTAGAATTTTGGGCAATATAGTTCTGGATAAAAACAACTACAAGAGTGAAGATTAATACAGAAAAAAGTTTTTTTGGATCACTTAATAATTTTCTTAGATTAAATATTTTTTTATAATTTATTCTCATTTTTTAATCATTTTGCCTTTAAATTTTAAAAAATATGCCATAATTTTATCAAAACAAAGGAGATAAAATGCAAAATGTTATAGAAAATTTTAAACAATTATGCAAAATTCCTCATTGCAGTTATGAAACAGAACAAATGAAAGAATTTTTAAGCTCTTATGCTAAAGATAAAGGCTTTAAAGTGAGTGTAGATAAAGCAGGAAATATTCATGCCATAAAAGGCAAACCAAAAATTTGTCTACAAAGCCATTATGATATGGTCTGTATGGGCGATGCACCAAACTTAGAAGTTTATGAAGAAAATGGCTTTTTAAGAGCCAAAAATTCAAGTCTTGGTGCAGATAATGGCATAGGTATAGCCATCATGATGAGCGCTATGGCTGAATTTGAAAATTTAGAATGTCTTTTTACAAACGATGAAGAAGTAGGACTCATGGGAGTGAATTCACTCGAGCACACTTTAGAATCTAAAATGCTTTTAAATTTAGATCATGAAAGCGATGATGAGATCATGATAGGCTGTGCAGGTGGAGTAGATATAGAAGCAAGTTTGTCTTTTAATACCCTTAGAAAAAAGGGTAAAATTTATGAGCTTTGTGCGCAAAATTTTAAAGGTGGACACTCAGGCATAAATATCATACGCAATGAAAAAAGTTCCATCAAAGAAATGGCTAAATTCATACAAGAAAATGAAGGAGAAATCATTTCTTTTGAAGGCGGAGAAAGAATCAATTCTATACCTAAACACGCCAAAGCTTTAGTGTATTTTAAAAATGAAGTAAAGAGCAACGACTGGATAAAATGCGAATTTAAAGAAGAAAATGAATTTGAAATTTGCGATCAAAGTAAAAAACTTTTAAGCCTTATAAATTCTTTTACTCATGGAGTTAGAGCTTATGATGAAAATCTAGGTATAGTTCAAACAAGCATTAACCTAGCTACTTTAAGAATGCAAGATAAACAAATCAAATTCGCACTTTTTGCAAGATCTAATATACTTGATGGACTTAAGCAAGTAGAATTTGAAACTTTAGAATTTTTCAAGGCTTTTGATTTTAAAGTAAGAAGTTTTAATTTCTATCCACCTTGGGAAGGCAAACCAAACGCACTTAGCGACATGGTTTTTAAAGCGCTTAAAAAAGTATCGCCTAATGCCAAAGTTTCAGCTATCCATGCAGGGCTTGAGTGTGGCATTATAGAGAAAAAACAAGAGCTTTTATGCGCTTCTATAGGCCCAAATATCCATAATCCTCATTCAACTGATGAGCATTGTGAAATCGCTTCAGTTAAAAAAATATCTAAGGTTGTTTTTGAAGTTTTAAAAGACAATGCTTAATTCTTTAATCTTGCTTCTTGCAAAAACGCGTTTTAACAAAAACACGCAAAGCAAGGAACAAGATCCCACTATAGCAAGATAAATACCCAAATACTCTTTATAAAAAGCATTAACTATAAAAGGGGTTAAAAAACCTAAAATCGCATAAGAAATATTATAAGCAAAACTAAGCCCGCTAAATTTAAATTCGCTTTTAAAAATTTGCGTCATAAAAACAGGTGCAAAAGTGATAATACCTTGTGCAAAACAAGCCAGTAAAAAATAAAATAAAAAATTCTCATCATAAAAACTAAAAAGCATACCAAAGATAATAAAAGCCATACTAAAAATAGAGCAAATTTTATAGCTTCCCCATTTGCTTGCTAAAAAACCTTGAAATAAAGCTCCAAAAATCACCGCTAAAATAGCAAAATTTTGCACCCATAAAGCAGAAGTTTTACTCATAGCTAAAAGACTTTCAAAATACTTAGGCAAAATCATCAAAGTTGCCACACCGCTTGTTAAAACCATGGTCATTAAAAAACAAACAAGCATACTCATTTTATGAGTTTTTAAAGCTTTAAACAATGGAAAACTTAAAATTTTCTTTTCATTTTGAACTTTTATAAATTCTGGAGTTTCGCTGAGTTTATTTCTTAAAAACAAAGCTAAAATTCCAAAAAATCCTCCTATGATAAAAGGAATTCTCCAAGCATAGCTTTGAACTTCTTCTGGGGTAAAATAAGATCTTATACCTAAAGTGGTAATATTTCCTAGCAATAAACCTATGGTTAAAGTCGCTGAAATAAAACCAAGAGCTAAAGGAATTTGACGCCCTTTGACAAATTCACTCACATAAATCCAAGCTCCGCTCACCTCAGTTCCAACGGCTAAACCTTGCAAAATACGAATAGTAAATAAAATCAAAGTAGCAAATATACCTATACTTTCATAACTTGGTAAAAAAGCTAAAGCAAAACTAGGCAAAACCATCAAAAGCATAGAAATATAAAAAATATTCTTTCTTCCATATCTATCAGCAAAATGTGCCATCACAATAGAACCAAAAGGACGCGCTAAATAAGCAGCACCAAAGGCTATATAAGCATTTATCTGCATCCAAAAAGCATCATTTTGCGGAAAGAATACCTTAGCAAAAATATCCAAAAAAAAGGCAAAAAGCACAAAATCATAAAATTCTAAAATTCCACCCAAAGAAGCATAAATAATATTTTTATATTTTTTTTGCATATTTTATCCTAGATCAATATAAAGGGCAAAAAGCCCTTTGTTAAATTTTTCCACCTTCAATCACTACATCATCAGCCTTAACATCATCTCCAAAATGAGCTTTTAAAGTTTCATCATAAGCCTTGTGAAAAAACTGCTCTTGACCTAGTTTGATGATCAAATTATCGATAAATTCTTTAAGTTCTTTATCGCCTTTTTTAACTGCTGGTGCGATAACATCTTTATTGCCTAACTCTTTGATACCCATTTTAAAATCAGGATGATCTTTTACCCAAGCAAAAAGCAAGGTATTATCATGACTTAAAGCATCACCTCTTTTATCCATCAAAGCGGCAAAAGTTTCAGTATTTTGATCGTATTTTAAAGTTTTAATATTAGGATAATTTTGCGTAAAGTAAGCATCTGCTGTTGTGCCTTTGTTTAAAAGCAAGGTTTTATCTTTTAAATCTTCTACGCTAGTTATATTACTATCCTTTGGTACAGCTACGCCTAAAGCTACTTTCATATAAGGCAAGCAAAAATCAACCTGCTCTGCCCTTTGCGGAGTTTGAGTAAAATTAGCCAAAATAATATCTACTTTATTTGATTTTAAAAACTCAACCCTATTTGCAGCTTCAACAAGAACAAATTGCACCTTATTTTCATCGCCAAAAAGTTCTTTTGCTATGCGTTTAGCTAAAGCTATATCATAGCCTTGATTGTTGCCTTTTTCATCCACATAACCAAAAGGTGGTTTATCGCCAAATACCCCAATCCTAACAACTCCATTTTGCTTGATCTTATCAAGAGAATTTAAAGTTTTAGAGTCAGAATTTCCTCCACAAGCAGCCAATACTACTGCAACAAAGGCCGTTAAAACACTTAGAAGTATTTTTTTCATACATTTCCTTTCTTTAAAAATAAGCTTTAAGCTATTGCAAAAATATATAATAATTGCAAAGTTAATTATACTTAAAATTATAAATAATGCATTTGAAACAAACTAAAAAGATTTTCCTATGTGTAAAAATGTAATTAATCTCACACTCTCTTTTAGCATTGTTTAAATTTTAAGTAAAAAAAGATATAATCTTTTTTTTAAATTTTTAAGGAGAAAACTATGAAAAAAGGTATTTTTCTCTCTATTGGAATAGCTGTTTTGTTTTCAGCTTGCGGAAATTCCATAGATGAAAAAACAGTTAAAAAATATGAAAATCAACTAAATCAAACAGTTAAACAAGAAATTGCAAGCCTTTCTCAGGACTCTGGAATAAAGATTGAATTTTCTGATTTTAAATGCAATGCAGATGGTGATTTTATAGCGTGTTTAAGTCCAAATTTCAAAACTCTTGCAAAAGATAATAACGATGAGTATCAAGAACTATTTCAAGCAAAAAATATCAAAATTCGTTCAAATGAAATTTACAAAGGCGAAGCAAATACATCAATTAGCATTAAAGAATATTACAACGATCTTTTTAAAAACCAAAAAAGCATACAATCAAATTTGGTTTTTGAAGATTTTAAACTTGGAGAAAAAGTTGTTAGTGACATCAATGCAAGCTTATTTCAACAAGATCCAAAAATCAGATCTTTTATCAATAAATTAAGCTCGGATTCTTATACTTTATCATTTGATAACTCTATAAACAAACAAGAAAACAATTATCTAGATAATCTTGATATAAAATTTTATAACGCAAAATTAAATTTCAATACAAATCTAAATATAAATCTAAAAGAAGATTTGCTTAATTACCTTGATTCTAAGGGTATAAAATTTAACACTCAAACTTTAGCTATGGATGAACAAGCTATCAATGAACTTCTTAATATAGCAAACTACGAACAAGCTTCAGATTTTAGCAATACAATCCAAAAATACATCATCTTAAATAATTTTAAAATTGATTCAACTCTTAAAACCGAAGGCGTATTTAGTAGCTATATAGCAACTGCTAAGGAAAATTTACAAACCTTAAAAGCTCAAAGTCAAAATGAAGAACAAGCATTAATCTTTGATAAAGCTTTAGCTATTTTAAACAATACCACTCAAAATGATGATTATAAACTCAATCTTGATTTAAAATTTAAAAACATCCCTGTTAGTGACTATAACGCACAGGGAATCGACAGCATCGAAAAACTAAGCATCAACAATCAAGACGCCACAGAAGCGTTAAAAATTATACTTCCATTTATCATGTTTTCTATGTTAATGGGCGGAGCGTCGTTTTAAATTTTAAAATGATAAAAACTTCAAAAACATTAAAAGCAAGATTAAATTCTTTGCTGTTAATGTTTCATAACATTAACAAAAAAGGCTAAAATGAAAATTTTATTCTCCCCTAGTGAAAGCAAAAATGAAAATTGTACAAAAAATCCTATCAATGAAAACTCATTTATATTTAAAGAATTATTTCCTTATAGAATGGAAACTTTAAAGCATTATAAAGAATTTATCAAAAACGCAAGTTTACAGAATTTACAAGAACTTTTTGGCATTAAAAATGAAAATGAAATTGATAAATTTAAACACGACTTAAAACAAGCTCCCACTCAAGAAGCTATATTGCTTTATACTGGGGTAAGTTATGAATATCTTAATTTTAAAATCCTAGATAAAAAAAGTCAAGCTTATATTTTAGAAAATACTCTTATATTTTCTAATCTTTTTGGCGTTGTAAGAGCTAGTGATACCCTACCCTTTTATAAATTCAAGCAAGGGGCTAAAATAGGAAATTTTGCCATAGAGAAATTTTATAAAGAACATTTTAGTAAAGCCTTAGATGAATACTTAGAAAATGAAGAAATACTTGATCTTAGAGCAGGATTTTATGATAAATTTTATACTCCAAAAAAGAAATTTTATACCTATAAATTTGTAAAAAATGGTAAAGTCATCAGTCATTTTGCTAAAGCTTACAGGGGAATTTTACTCTCCATAAGTGCAAAAAACCAAGTAAAAAACAATAAAGAGCTTTTAGCAAACCTTCCTTCAAATCTAAAACTCAAAGAAATTCAAATCAAAGGTTTAAAGGAAGAAATTGCGCTTGAAATTCTAGATTAGTTTTTATTTTAAGTATTTTAAAGCTAGCTTCGCATAATAACTTGCAGCCCTAGCTAAAAGTTTATCATTAAAAACATAACTAGAATTATGTAAATAAATGTCGTTTTCATTTTCTAAAAAAGCATAGGCACATTTTTTCATTTCGCAAAAAAACCCAAAATCCTCACTTGCCATTAAAGGACGATAATTAAATTCACAATTTTTTTCGCCAAATAATTCTTTTGCAACCTCACTAGCAAAATCCACAGCTTCATCGTTATTCATAGTCACTGGTGCAACAACATTTTTATTGATTTTAATCTCTATATCATTAGCCTGTGCAAGACCTTTACAAATTTTATAAATTTTTTCTTCAGTTAGCTTTCTAGTTTCATTATCTAATGCTCTAACACTCATTTTAATCGTTGCAATATCTGGAATGATATTAAAAGCATGTCCTGCATTAAAAGCTCCTATGCTTACAACTGCTGAATTTTGAGGATCAACATTGCGAGATACTATACTTTGCAAAGCCACCACAAGCAAAGAAGCAGCATAAATAGGATCTTTTGCTTTTTCTGGAGCACTTCCATGACCACCTCTTCCAATAACTTCAATGCTATAACTATCCGAAGAAGCCATCATCGCACCTTTTTTAAGATAAAATTTCTTATCGTTACCAAAAGGCATATTGTGCCATCCAAAAACATAATCACTATCAAATTTTTCAAACAATCCATCTTCTATCATTGCCTTAGCACCACCCAAGCCCTCTTCAGCAGGTTGAAAATAAAGATTTAGAGTACCATTAAAATTCTGACTTGCTAAATACTTTGCAGCAAGCAATAAAGAAGTAGTATGTCCATCATGACCGCAAGCATGCATTACATTTTCTTTTTTGCTTTTATAAGGCAAATTTGTGCATTCTTGCAAAGGCAAAGCATCCATATCTGCACGAAGTCCTATTTTTTTATCGCTATTCCCCTTTTTTAAAACCCCCACAACGCCTGTTTTTCCTATTTCCTCATAAACCTCATAACCAAATTCTTTTAATTTTTGCGCCACTAATTTTGCAGTACATAATTCATCAAAACCAAGCTCAGGATTTTCATGAATTTGATGACGAATTTTTTCAAATTCGCCTTGTAAGTCTAGTATTTCTGGAATTAAATTCATTCTATTTTTCTCCTTGTATAAAATTTTCTCTTCTAGGTAAAACAAATTGTGCTAAGATCGCTGAAATAAAAATCAAAGCAAAAATATAAACAAAACCCAAAGTAAAACTATGGGTTTTATCAACACTCCAAGATACTACCCATAGGTTAAATGATAGTATAACAAAGGTAATACTCCAAAAAGCACTCATAATATAAGCAGTTTGATTTGGATTGGAATTTTTTAGTTCTGAAGGTAGATTAAAGAAAAATGGAAACCACATAGAATAAAAAATGCCTGATAACACAGCAAAAATCTGTATCAATACTAAATTTTGTAAAAATAACATACAAAATCCGCATATAAAAATACACGCTCCTCCAGACAATAGCATTATTTTAAAAGAAATATTTTTTCTTTTAAAAAATAATCCAAGATAAGGACCAAAAATAATAGCAAAATTAGCCAAGGCTGGAATTTCTTTTTTAGCAAAATCAGCTAATTCTTTACTAAAACCCGCATATTGTGCATAAAAAGTTGGTAAAAAAGCAAAAAGAGAATTTAAAAATAAAATAGGCTCTATGTAAAAAATAATCATACCCCAAGTAACACGAGATTTTAAAGCATAAATAAGATCTTTTGCATTATTCTTTTTTTCTTCTTTTTTATTCTCATCTTTACCTACAAAAAGCCACAAAATCAATAAAATCAAATTAATCCAAGCATAAAATGATAAAGAATCTCTCCAATTTCCAAAATAATTTGAGATGCTTTCAGCTAAAATAAGTCCTAGAGTAATGCCTACTAAATTTGAAGTTATATTAAAACTAATTACAAAATGCAAAGCTTTTTTTCAAACCATTGCTGTGCAATAGGCACTAAGCAAACTAAAGCACAAGCTGAACCAAGCCCTGTTAAAAATCTTATAATCAAAATACCACTATAACTATCTACAAAACTTAAAAAGATACCCGAACTCATTAAAATACAGCCTAAAAAATATCCCTTTTTTAATCCGAATTTATAAACCAAAAAAGCAGTAAATGAAGCACCAAAAATTTTCGCAACTACTATCATACTAGTGATTAAAGTAGCTTGCTGAGTATTTAGGGCAAGATCATTTGAAATCAAAGGCATTAAAGACCCTGTTGCTGCCCAAGAGATACTAAAAACAGCATAAACACTAAAAAAGATAAATTCAACTCCAATGCGTCTAAAATGAAATAAAAGTGATTTTCCCATATCAAAATCCTTTTTAGATATTTATTAAAATATAACATAAAAAAATAAGATATTTATTATCTTTAATTATTTTTTTAATTTAATTATTTTTTTAATTTAATTATTTTTTTATATATTTTTTTGTTACTTTTTGAAAATTTATATATAAGTTTAAAGATAAAAAAACTAAAATACAAAATAAAAAAAACCCGTAAAAGTTTTTTGAAGTATTTAAATGATATATTTCAAAATCTAGTTTTAAAAAGGAAAAATATGGAATTTTTAGCATTTATTTTTTTGATTATTATATTTTTATTTGTAGTCTTTATCATCGTTACTCGCTATGAAAAAAAGATAAAATTACTCAACCAAAACATACAAAATATGAAAGAAGATATAGCCGATCTTAAAGAAACAACTCAAAAAAATCGCTCTTTAATTGAAAAAAATCGCTCTAATATAGAAAATATAATAAAATAAAACTAAGAAAGATTTGCGATAAGCTTATAGTGTTTTTTCTGATTTATCATTAAAGTAAAAATTTTTTTACTTGAATTTTCGCTTTTATTTTTATAAATCATACTTTTTAAAAACGGAAAAAGCATCGTACTAGAAGTTTTACCTTGTAAAATAATATGCATAGAACCTTTTAAAATTCCATACTTATAGCTCATACCGCTTGGAAATATATCAAGATTAAAACTTAAACTATCTTCATTGCTATCATAATTTAAAATTTCAATTTTAACAAAGCTAATTTCTTGATCTTCTTGAGATAAATTTTTAAAAATTTCAAGTTTTTCGTGTTTTTTGATAGCAACAACTTCTTGTTTACCTTCTTTAAAATCAGAAAGAAAATTTTCATTTTTAAAAATTCTTGAAAAAAATTTTAAATTTTTAAATTGCATACTTGTTTGTTTTGTGTTTTCATGTATTATTTTTTCGGATTTTAAGATGTCATGTTCTATATCATATTCTTGGTTTTGATTATTTTTGTTTGATTTCATGTCAAAATCTTCAACGATAATCATATCTTCACTATCACAAATATTAAAATGTTTTACAATTTCTTCAAAAGTAAAACTGTCATCATCAAATTCCAAAAGATCTACATTTGAAGTGATAAAATCAACACCATCTCGTTCTTCAATCTTATCTTTAATCACAAAAGCATCAACACAAAAACACGATCTTTGAATTTCATATTCAGAACTTTTGCCTTTAAATACTATCTTCATCATCACAAAGCTTTTGCTATAAGTTCTAAAGGACTAGCAAAAACAACCTTGCTTGAATTTTGTTCTAATGCATTTGAAATTTGCATTCTGCAAGCTGAACACTCGGCACTTACCACACTAGCCTTACTTTCATCGATCATTTGTGCTTTTTTAAGCCCTACACTTAAGGCTCTATCATAATAATCCGTTTGCATACCCACCCCGCCAAAACCGCAACAAGTATTAGAATTACTCATTTCTACAAAATGATAATTTGTTTTTAAAAGTTCTCTTGGCTCTTTAAAAACCCCTTGCATTTTTCTTGCATGGCAAGGATCGTGATAAGTAATGCTATAATTAAATTTATTTTTTGTTTTTAAAATTTCTTCCAAAGAAGTAAATTTATAAAAATACTCGCTAGCCATATATATCTTAGATGACACACATTTTGCGCGTTTTGCCCAGTCTAAATCATTTTGCATTATAAAAAAATGTTCATAATCTATCTTTAACATAGCCGAACAAGTGGCCTCAGGAACTATAATAGCATCTAATTTTTCTAATTTTTTTTCAAAATACTCAATATTTTTTTTAGCCAAAACTTCAACACTTTTAAAATCACCCGTAAAAAATTGCGGTGCTCCACAACACACTTGTTCTTTCATCAAATCCACATTGATTTTTAATTCCTTAGTGATTTTAAGCACTGCATTAGCCGTATCTATGTAAAAATAATTCGCCAAACAACCTACAAAAAAACCTATTGTTTTTTCTCCATCATTATTGATAAATTTTGGATTAGAATTTAAGAAACTTTTTTTATTAAAACTTGTAAGTAATCTTCCCTTTTTAACAAAAGGCATGGAAAATCTTGCCTTCATACCTGTATTTTCATTCTCATTTTGAATTTTAAACGCACAACTTTGAAACACATAGCCAAGCTTAGCTACCAAATCTAAAATTTTGCGTCTTCTTAAAAAGAAAAAAATAAGTTTTTTATACCAAGCTATACCAAATTTTTTAGCTATATCATAACGAACTTCTTCTATGGCATTATCTACTCTTAATTTACTTGGACATACTTCAACACAATTGGTGCATAAAAAACAAGATTCAAAAACTTTCTTAGCTTCTTTATCAAGTTCTAAACTTCCCTCTTTATAAGCAGCCAAAAGATCTAAAAATCCTCTTGGACTAGTAATTTCATCGCGATTTTCTTCATGTATAGTACAAACAGGTATACATTTGCCACATTTAACACAAGCATCACTTATTTGACTAAATTTCATCTTACACCGTTTTTGAGAATACTTTTTTATCTTCACTAATGTTTTTCATATAAGCATCAAAACACATGGCAATATTTCTTATAAGCAAAACGCCTGTTTCATTGACTTTGATAAAATTTTCATCAAAATTAATAAAATCTTTGTATTCTTCTAAAGCTTTTAAATCCTCTTTAAAATACTCCTGAAAATCAATGCAAAATTCTTTTTCTATTGACTTAATATCAAGCTTAAAATTTGCCATTAACTCCATAATAACTGCTTTTCTAAGCTCATCATCATCGCTTAAAACTACACCTCTTTCAAAAGGCAAAACTCCTCTATCTAATGCAGCTTCATAACTTGACATATCTTTGAAATTTTGTGCATAATGTCTTTGTCCTTCACCTATACTTGTAAGCCCAACACCGACTAAATCAGCACCGCCTTTGGTGGTATAACCTTGGAAATTTCTATGTAAAGTTCCATTTTCTAAAGCTTTAAAAAGCTCATCATCTTCTTTTGCAAAATGATCCATTCCTATCATTTTATAGCCGTTTTTACTCAAAAAATTCTCACAAAATTCTAAAATTTCAAGTTTAACATCAGGACTTGGCAGGGTATTTTCATCAAATTTTCTCATATTTTTCTTAAGCCAAGGCACATGAGCGTAATTAAAAATCGCCAAACGATCAGGGTTTAAAAGCATAACTTTTTCTAAAGTTTGTGTAAAGCTTTGTAAATTTTGATAAGGCAAACCATAAATTAAATCCATATTTACAGACTTTATCCCTTTGCTTCTTACAAGATTTAAAGCATTTTGTGTTAATTCAAAAGACTGGATGCGATGAATTTCTTTTTGAACTTTTTCATCAAAATCCTGCACTCCAAAGCTGATACGATTAAAGCTATTTTGCGTTAAAACTATGGCTTGTTTCTCATTTAAAAAACGCGGATCGATCTCACAGCTAATCTCTGCATCTTTAGAAAAATTTCCAAAAACAGATCTGATTTTTAAAATCAAATTTTGAAGTTGTTTAGCACTAAAAAAAGTTGGAGTTCCGCCCCCAAAGTGCATTTGCACCACTTCTCTTTTAGTATCTAAAATAGTACTTAAAATATCAAGCTCTTTAAAAATATAAGTTAAATACCTTTCTTTACTCTCTTCTTTTGCAGTATAAATAACATTGCAACCACAAAAATAACAGGCACTCCTACAAAATGGTAAATGAAAATAAAGCGATAAAGATCTATCTTGCTTTTTTAAAATTTCTATATATTCTTCGTATTTGAAATTTGCATTAAACTCTACTGCTGTAGGATAAGAAGTGTAGCGTGGTCCTGCTTTAGAGTATTTTACAAAAGCTTTATAATCTCTCATTTTGGTTTACCCTTTCTATCATCGCTTGCATATCTACAAATAAATTTGGATGCTCTTGTTTGATTTTAGAAATTAATTTTTCAAGATCAATACTAACTTCCATGGTGCCATTTTGCGCCTTTTGTTTGATCTCATCCATAGCAACCGTCCAAACATCGTTAAAATCTACAGGAATTTGTTGATAAATCGCCTTTTCTAAACGCAATTCAAAATTCTCTTTTTGACTTTGTTTTAAACTTTCAAGTATATTCTTAAGACTTTGTAAAGAAAGCAAAGTGTGAATTTCATCGTTTTCATCGATCACAAACCAAGGTTCAGGAGAATCAAAACTTCCATTTTCAAGAACTAAACATTTTTCGTTTTCATTCTCGCTTTGCTTCATTTTAAAAATCGTTCTATCTTTTTTCTTTATTCCTAGATTTTGACTAAATTCATCAATGCGTTTTAAGCAAGTGCTATACTTTTCTAGCTCTTTCATTCTCTTCCTCTCTGATTATCCAAAAAGCAAAGCAAGGCTTTTACCACATAAAGGCGATTTCTTGCTTCTTCAAAAATCACATCTGCATGTTTTTCAAAAATTTCTTCACTCACTTCATAACCCCTATAAGCAGGCAAACAATGAAGCAATATCGCGTCTTTATTGGCAACGCTCATAGCCTTTTCATCAATCATAAATCCTTCAAATTCTTTAATCTTGCGTTCTTTTTCATTCTCTTCACCCATAGAAACCCAAGTATCGGTAATGACTACATCTTTATCCTTTAAGGCTTCAAATTTATCATGACTTAAGGAAATTTTAGCTCCTGAAATCAAAGCCTGTTTCATAGCAAATTCCCAAATTTCAGGGCTAATTTTATAGTTTTTTGGTATAGCTATACTAAATTCAAAGCCCAAAATCGCAGCCGCAATAAGCCAAGAATTGCACATATTGTTACTATCTCCGATAAAAGCAACTTTTGCTATACCATTTTGCATCTTATTCCATTCTTTGATAGTAAGCAAATCTCCTAAAACCTGAGTAGGGTGATAAAGCTCGCTTAAAGCATTGATCACAGGGGCTTTAGAATATCTTGCAAATTCGAGTAAAGTTTCATGTTTATTGACTCTCATCATCACAAAATCAACCATCGCCCCTACCACCCTAGCTGTATCCTTTACAGGCTCGCCACGACTAAGTTGTAAATCATTGCTACTTAAAAATAAAGCCTTTCCGCCAAGCTCTGTTATGGCTAATTCAAAGGCCATTCTTGTTCTTGTAGAGTTTTTTTCAAAAATCATTGCTAAAGTTTTATCTTGTAAAAGTTTTTTAGGCTCTTTTTTTAACTCGCTAGCATGATTTACAAGGCTTAAATTTTCCTCCTTAGAAAAATCTCTTAAAGTTAAAAAATGTTTCATTTTTCTCCTTTTAACATTTTAGCTAATTCTTTGGCATGATAAGTGATGATAAGCTTTGCCCCTGCTCTTTTAAAAGCTATCATAGTTTCATACAAAACTTTTTCATAATCAATCACTCCTGCATTTTTAGCTGCCTTTAACATAGCATACTCTCCGCTTACATTATAAACACACAAAGGCAAGTTAGAATGAAGGGATATTTCTTTAACCACATCAAGATAAGCAAGAGCGGGTTTTACCATCAAAACATCAGCTCCTTGTGCTTCATCTTCCAAGCTTTCTTCTAAAGCTTCTTTACCATTAGCAAAATCCATTTGATAGCTTTTTCTATCTCCATAACTTGGAGCTGATTCTGCTACATCTCGAAATGGCCCATAATAACTTGAAGCAAATTTAGTAGAATACGCCATTATAGGCAAATTTTCAAAACCTTCTTTATCTAAAGCTTTGCGCAAAGTAGTGATAATACCATCCATCATTCCACTAGGTGCTATCATATCTACCCCTGCTCTTGCGTGAACTAAGGCTTGTTTGGCTGAAATTTCTAAAGTGACATCATTATCCACACTTTTTGTTTTTGGATCGATAATCCCACAATGCCCGTGATCTGTGTATTCACAAAAACAAAGATCACTGATTATAAAAAGATCTGGAAAATTTTTCTTAATCTCTCTTATACTTCTTGCAACAAGCCCTTCATCATCTAAAGCATCGCTTCCACAGCTGTCTTTTTTCTCATTTTCCAAAACGCCAAAAAGTATAATGGCTTTAATGCCTAAATTAACTACATTTTGACACTCTTTTAAAATTTCATCTAAACTCATTTGAAACACATCAGGCATAGAAGAAATTTCTTTTTTTATCCCCGTTCCATTAACCACAAAAAGCGGATAAATCAAATCATTTACACTTAAAGAATTTTCTCTTACCATGGCTCTTAAGTTTTCATTAAGCCTTAATCTTCTAAATCTTTTAAACATTTTTTTGTCCTTTTTTTGCTAAAATCTTAACATAAATTTGATTATAGAGAGTAGTAAATGAAAATAAAAATTTCAGAAATTGCGAATTTACCTAGCAAATGGGGAAATTTCCAAATACAAAGTTTCAAAGAAAATGATAAAGAACATTTATGTATATTTAAAAATACTCCAAAAGACACACTCAATCTAAGAATTCATTCAGAGTGCTTAACAGGAGATGCTTTAGGAAGTTTAAAGTGTGATTGTGGGGAACAGCTTGAATTTTCACTAAAATATATAGAAAAGAATGGCGGAATGGTGATTTATCTTAGGCAAGAAGGAAGGGGTATAGGGCTTTTTAACAAGGTTAATGCTTATGCTTTACAAGATAAAGGTTTTGATACGATTAAAGCAAATCATCAGCTTGGCTTTAAAGCTGATGAGAGAACTTATGAAATTGTAGAATTTATACTCAAACACTATGAAATTTCTAAGGTTAATTTACTCACAAATAACCCTGAAAAGCTAGATTCTATCAAAGAAAAAATCATCACACGCATACCGATTTTAATAGAACCTAATCGTTTTAATGTAGAGTATTTAAACATAAAACAAACTCAAATGGGACATCTTAAATAAATGATTTTTAAAGATTATGATTTTTTGCAAAACTACGATTTAAAAAACTTTGAAGAAAAGGTAAAAATTTATAAAGAATTATTATCTAAATTTAACCGCATTCACAATCTTACTCATTTAAAAAATATAGATGAAAATATCTTTGATAGTATTAAAATTTTAGATTTTTATGATTTTTCTAAAGCAAAAAATATTGCCGATATAGGAAGTGGCGCAGGATTTCCAGCTGTATTTTTAGCTTTTTTACTGCAAAGCAATTTTCATCTTTTCGAACCCAATCCCAAAAAAGCTGCCTTTTTGCGGACATTAAAAATAGAATGTGAACTTCCAAATTTACATATTTACAAAGAAAAAGTTCAAGAATACAAGAATACCTTTAAAGCTGATATCATCACTTCAAGAGCCTTAATGGATGTCAAGCCTTTGCTTGAAATTTGCAAAAATCTAAAAGATGAAAATACAGTTTTTATTTTATGGAAAGGTAGTGAAATTTATCAAGAACTTGAAAATATAAAAGATTATGAAATTTTTGAAAATAATTTAAGAAGATATTGTATTTTAAAGTAGCCCTAAGGCTACTTTTTATTCTGCTAAATCAGCATTAAAACTGATATCCACTAAAGGCCAAGAAATTCCACCATGTCCTGCAGCAACATCGCTTAATGCTTTTAATGCTTTAGAACCATTTTTAAAAGTATGCAAATCAAGTTGTCCTTTAGCTTCAAATTTATTATCTTTGATGGTATAAGTTAAAGGTACAATAGTACTTTTTTTATCCATAGTAATTTTTGCTGAAATAACGCCTTTATTTTCACCCGCAATCACATCTTGAAAAACAACTTTAATATCCGTATCTCCCAATAAAGCAGGGAAAAATACTTTTGTGATATTATTGGTTATAATATCATTGCCTTCACCCATAAAAGCATTGCTTGGCTTTATGGTAGCTTTAGCGCCTTTAAGATAACTTGCCAAATCCTTTATATTTTTAGAAAATTTATATTCTACATTTTTAAATTCACCTTTTGTTCCTATCATATCTTTAGTTTTATATCCTTCAAAAGAAACCTTTAAACTATCTTCTTTAAAAGATACAGCACTTAAAGCCGAAGCTAACAAGCAAGAACTTAAAACACTTACAAGAATTTTTTTCATCTTTATTCCTTTTTAATAAATTTAATTAATGAATTAAATTATATTCTTAGTTGATTAATAAAATAAAATTTTCTAAAATAAAAAATAATTTTTATTACCAAAGTATACCTTTAAAAGCTAAGGTTAAAAAATATCCTCCAAAAATCAAAACAAGCCCTAAAACAAAAGCCAAGCCAAATACCCTAGAACCACTTTTTAAAAATTTTTTAAAGTCAATTTGCAAGCCTAAAGCTGCCATAGCAAAAACGATACATAAAGTACAAAGTGTTTTACCTAAAGAGATGATATCACTCGTAGCAATACCTAAAATACTTTCTTTGCTTGCTAAATAAGTATTTAAAACTATCATGCCTAAAAATGCAAAAGCAAAATAAGGTATAGTGATACTTTTTGCAGTTTTTCCACTGCTTGAATGTTGATTTTTAGCGAAAAAATAAGTCACTATAAGCAAAAAAGGCACAAGTAAAATCACTCTCATCATTTTTATAATCACTGCAACATTAGAAGCACCTTGCTCAAATCCTGCCATATCCTTTGCCATTTCAGCAGCACCTGCGACATTTGCCACCTCATGCAACGTAGCTCCCATAAAAACACCCATAGCATTTTGATCAAAAAAAGGAAAAAGATTTAAAGAAAAAGCTATGGGATATAAGAACATAAATACAAGTCCAAAAATCACCACCGTACCTACAGCTAAAATTCCCTTAAAAGGATCACTTTTCAAACTTGACTCTAGTGCTAAAACCGCTGCCGCACCGCAAATCGCACTTCCAGCTCCAACAAGCATAGAAGTTTCTTTATCGAGTTTAAAAATTTTCGTTCCCACAAATAAAGCAATAATAAAAACAAAAAATATCACTATAGCAGAAAGCAAAAATCCTTTCAATCCTACGCTTAAAAGCTCAGTTAAAGTGATATTAAAACCATATAAAACAATGCCAAGTCTTAAAAGTTTTTTCGCACTAAAATGCACTCCGGCTTGAAAATGATGTTGGTATTTAAAAAACCAAGGAGAAAGCAACACTCCTATGATAATAGCAAAAGCAGTCGCTGCTAAATGAGTGGTATCTTTGATACTTTGAACACTAGAAAGATACATAGCAAAAATCACTATACAAGCAGTAAAAAGCAAACCCTTAAAATTTGATCGCACTATAGCCACGCTATGTGCTAAAAAACTTGTTTTCATTTATTTTCCTTTTTGTAAATTTTGTGTTATTATATTTTTTTTATTAAAATTATAGAAATATATTATTTTAATTTTTATAATAAATTTTTTTTATTAAATAAAGGAATCACTCATGAAAATCAAAGATATGGAAATATTTTTAGATCTTTTAAACACTCAAAGTCCAACTCATACAGCCAACAATTTTTCCATAACTCAACCTAATGTTTCAATAGTAATTAAAAATTTAGAAAATAAATTTGATGGCATTTTATTTGAAAGACTTGGAAAAAAACTCTTACCTACACCAAAAGCTTTAGAACTAGGAAAAAATTGGTTAAAAATTATACAAGCCTACTACCAAAGCTTAGAAAAATTAAACGACGAAAGTATGCTCTTAGGGGAAATAAAAATAGCCTCAACTCAAAGCATTTCTGAACATTTTTTAGCTCCTATTTTATTTGATTTTAAGGCAGAATTTAAAAACATAGAAATTCGCTCTCAAACGCAGAATTCAAAAGAATGTTTAAATTTACTAAAAAACGGAAATATAGAATTTGCAATCATTGAAGCAGAACTTGATCCAGCTTTAGTGGAGTATGAAAATTTAGAAATAAATTTTTGGCAAGATGATGAACTTATAGTAGCTACAAGTGATAAAAAACTCAATGAAAAAGAATTTTATATCGATGAACTTTTGGAACAAAAGTGGATTTTAAGAGAAGTAGGCTCAGGCTTAAGGGATAAATTTTTAAACGAAATTGGTGCAAGCTCAAAAAAACTTAATATTTTTCTTGAACTTGATAGAATGGCTGCGATTAAAGAACTTGTTTTACAAAAAAAAGCAATCTCTATTTTTTCCAAAAAAAGCATAGAAAAAGAATTAAAAAATTCAACACTTTATGAAATTAAATTAAAAAATATCGACCTAAAGCGTAAATTTTATACCTTAAAAAGAAAAAATTATAATTTTAACAGAGCTTTAGAAAAATTTGAAAAAATATTCAAATCATAAACATAATAACCGATTTATATAGAAAGTTAAGCAATTTTTAGATAAAATCCAAAGCTTATATAAATTTCAAGGATAATCAATGAACGCCAAAACTCAAGAAGCTGAATTAGAAGAATTATTTCAAGAAAATGCAAAAGATTATATCACATATGAAAAATTGGTAAAATATCTTACAAAACAACCAAGTGCATCAACCGCTAAAAAAGTGCAAGCATTAATGAAAAAACACAAAGTGCAACTTTTTTCAGCAGCTGAAATTGCACAAATGAAAAACATAGAAGATGCAAAAAGACTTCAAGAAGAAAAACAAAAACTCCAAGATACAAGCCTTGAGAACGAATTTGATTTAGCCAATGAAAACGATTTATTAGAATGGAGCAGATCAGACTCTCCTGTTCGTATGTATTTAAGAGAAATGGGACAAATTGCTTTATTAAACAAAGATGAAGAAATTGAAATTTCCAAAAAAATAGAACTTGGCGAAGATATTATCATTGATGCTTTTTGTTCTGTACCTTATTTGATAGATTTTATTTTAGATTATAAAGAACCTTTAATAAACAGAGAAAGAAGGGTAAAAGAACTATTTAAAAGCTTTGACGATGAAGAAAAAAGTGATGATAAACTTGATGAACTTGATATAGATGAAGATGAAGAAAACGAAACAGAATTAGAATCAGATGAAGAAAATACTAAAAAAAACAGCAAAAAAGAAGATGAAAGAACTTTAAAAATTATAGAAAAATTTAAAGCTCTAGAAAAAGCTAAAAAAGATTGGCTAAAAACATCCAAAGACAAAGAAAGCGGAGATGAACTTTTAGATAAATTAAGCATTGCGTTCAAAAAAAATATTTTAAAAGAAAAATTAATGGATCTAGGCCCTACTTCAAAACTTATTAGCGAAATCGTAAAATCAATGGAAACTGCACTAAAAAGTGATGAAGAATTTGACAAAGAACTTAAGCGTTTAGAATACCGCTTACCTATGTTTTCTGATGAACTTAAAAAACGCCATGCAGATATTTTAAAAGATATTACAAAATTGAGCAAAGAAGAAATCACAGAGCGAGCTTTAGAAACAACCATGGTAAGCACTTATATGGAAATTAAAAAACTATTTCAAACTAAAGAAGCCAGTGAAAAAAGCTTTGATCTTGAAAAATCACGCTTAAAAGAAATTTTGGAGCAAATTAAACGCGGTAAAAAAATCTCTGATGAAGCAAAAGGAAGAATGGCAAAATCAAACTTGCGCCTTGTTGTAAGCATAGCTAAACGCTACACAAATCGTGGTCTGCCTTTCTTAGACCTTATCCAAGAAGGAAATATAGGTTTGATGAAAGCTGTGGATAAATTTGAATACAAAAGGGGTTATAAATTTTCCACTTATGCAACTTGGTGGATCAGGCAAGCTATTTCAAGGGCTATAGCTGATCAAGCAAGAACCATAAGAATTCCAATCCATATGATAGAAACCATCAATCAAATTAACAAAATTATCCGCGAACATCTACAAAAAGATGGAAAAGAACCTGATGTCAGTGTTATAGCTAAAGAAGTAGGTTTAAGCGTAGATAAGGTTAAACAAGTTATTAAAATCACAAAAGAACCAATTTCTCTTGAAGCTCCAATAGGAAATGAAGATGATGGTAAATTTGGAGATTTTGTTGAAGATAGAAATTCACTTTCTCCAATGGATCATATCTTAAAGGATGATTTAAAAGAACAAATTGATGAAGTTTTAGATCAATTAAACGATAGAGAAAAAGCGGTAATTCGTATGCGTTTTGGTTTAATGGATGATGAAAGTGATAGAACTTTAGAGGAAATTGGAAAGGAACTTAATGTCACTCGAGAAAGAGTGAGACAAATAGAAAGCTCAGCTATAAAAAAACTCAAACACCCTAAAGTAGGAAGAAAACTAAAAAATTATATAGAAGGTTGGAAGTAAGAGTCAATCTCCTTACTAAAAACCCAGATCTTTTTCTTCTTTTAACTTGCGTACATGTTCAAAAAAAACTAATTTTCCGCTATGTTTTTTTAAATTTTTAAATTCCTTAATATCAAATTCTAAACACAAGATAGAAGAAGTTGGAAAAGAAGCTAAACATAGCGAACTTAATAACTCTCCAAGCTCCATTAAACTAGGATTATGACCCACTAAAAATACTTCATTAAACTCATCATCAATATTTTGCAGAATTTTTAGCAAATTTTCAACATTGCAAAGATACAATCTTTCATCAAAACAAATTCTATTTTTATCAAAATTATAAAATTTGGCTATTTTTTTCGCTGTTTTAGCGGTTCTAACAGCAGGACTTGATAGCACCAAATCAGGATGAATTTCATGCGAAGCAAGATTTTTAAAAAGTTTTTTTAAATCTTCCTTTCCACTCTTAGTAAGTTTTCTTTCAAAATCATCGATGTCTTCACTCTTACTTGCTTTTGCATGTCTTATAATATAAATTTTTTTCATTTTACCTCTTTTATTTTAGCTAAAATATAACCACACATAAACCCGAAAATATGACCATACCAAGCAACATTTACCCCCATAAGCAATGGCACAAAACTCATAAGTAAAATTGCCACTATAAGTCCTTTTGTGCTATTTTTATCAATAACAGCATAAAAGCCCATTAAAACACAAATTGCACCACTAGCGCCTATGACATTTATATTTTCTCCAAAATATTTAAAATCAAAATACACATAAAAAACACTTAAAAGTGAGCACAACAATCCGCCAATAAAATAAATAAAAATAAAACACAAAGCACCCAAATAAGTTTCTAACATACGCCCAAATTGAAACAAAACTATCATATTTAATATAAGATGAGTTAAATTTCCATGTAAAAACATTGAACTTAAAAGCTGCCAATAAGCTCCATTAAAAAATAAAATATTCAAACCAAGGATATTGTAATAATCATAAGAAATCAAAAAATAACATAAAATATTTAAAAAAATTAAAAAAATTGTAAGCAAAATATAAAACCTTTATTTTTTATAATATTGTCTTAAAATTCACATAAAATTCACATAAATTCTTTACAATTTTACTAAAAAATAATTTAGGAAAAATATTGAAAATTAAATTTTTAAATATTATTACTATTTTAAGTTTATCTTTAAATGCTGATATAATAATTTCTGCTGATAATTTACCAAATGTTTCTAAAGAATTTTTACAACATAATTTCAAAGCGCCTATAGGGATCGTGCAAAAAGACAAAAATTCCTATGAAGTCTATCTTAGCGATGGAACAGAGCTTGAATTTGATATAGATGGAGCTTGGAAGGAAATTGAAAATAAAGCCTTTCCTTTTGATCTAGATTTTTTACCTCAAAATTTAGCCAATATCATCAAAAACGAATTTCCAAATACAAAAGCTAGAGAAATTGAAAGAAAAATCAACCATTATAAGATTAAACTTGATAACGATATAAAAATTCTTATAGATTTTAATGGAACTATCTTATATAAAGAATTTGATGATTAAAATATAATCAAACCTGCATTATATCTTTAACATCGTCATATTCTATCTTTTCTTTTTCAAGCAAAAGCTCTGATAATTTTAAAATTTTATCCTTCATAGAATTTAAAAATTCATCCATTTCTTTTTTTTGTTCACTTAAATTTGACTCTTCCAACATATCAAAACTCAACATATAATCAAGCAATTCTTTAATCTTTAAAAAATCATCTTGCGAGTTAGTATAACTTTCATTGTAAATTAATTTCATAGCTCTAGAACCAGCCAAATAAACTTTTATACGATTGATAAGCTCCGATTTTGATCTTATATTATGCTCATATTCTTTAAAACGATCTTCAATGAGAGTTATTTTATCAAATCCTATGTCAAGATAATACGCACTCAAAGCTTTTGCAGCTTGATAAGTGGCTTGAATTTTCTTCTCTTCATTATTAAAACTTAAAATCTTTTTCTTACCTAAAAGAACTTTATTTAATACAGCATAAAAATCGCTTTCCTCGACTAAAGCACTATTTCTTCTTAAAGCATTAATTGCTGCTTCATTGACCAAAGTTTCAAGCCCTGCTCCACTAAAACCTACGCTTGCTTTAGCGATTTTATTTAAATTGATATTATTGTTTTTATCTTTCATATAAATTTCTAAAATTTTAAGTCTATCCTTAAAATCAGGCAAAGATAAAAAAATTCTCCTATCAAAACGCCCCGAACGCAATAAAGCAGGATCCATAAGTTCGATTTTATTTGTCGCAGCTATAACTATAACCCCGCTATTGTCCTCAAAACCATCCATTTGAGTTAAAAGTTGATTTAAAGTGCTATCTCTTTCAACATTTGACATTTCTCCTCTTGCCTTACCTACGGCATCTATTTCATCAATAAAAACTATGCTAGGCGCCATCATTTTAGCTTTTGAAAAAAGCTCTCTAACTCTTTTTGCACCCATACCTACATAAATTTCAACAAAACTTGAACCACTTTGATAAAAAAATGGCACCCCTGCTTCTCCTGCAACTGCTTTTGCTATCAATGTTTTTCCTACACCAGGTGGGCCTACCATTAAAACACCTTTTGGCATTTTTACACCAAATTCTTTATATTTTTTAGGATTTTGTAAAAAATCCACAAGTTCGCTTAGCTCCATTTTAACTTCATCAACACCTGCTACATCATTAAAAGTAATATTTGAAATCACAGGTTTTATATGGGAACTTTCTAAATTTATATTTGAATTTTGAGCTTGAGTGTGATTTTGATTCTTATTTGATATTGGATATTTAGCCAACTCTTTTTTACGAGCAAAATAACCAAGACTTATAAAAAGTGCGATAATAAAAATAAGTAAAACAAAAAACACCCAAAGTGTATTATCTTTTTTAACCTCTACGGGAACTTTTGATAAAAGTGTTTTTATATCTATGCCATCTTTTATAATTACGTAATTTTCACCTTCTGCCTTAAGCCAAATTTCGTCTTTATCAATCACAGCTTTTTGGATTAAATTTTGGCTTAATAGCCTTTGATAAAGATTTTCATCTATATATTTAGGTTCATTTTTAAAATATAAAATTCCCAAAAGCATACATAAAACCATAAAAGATGCTAAAATTATCTTTTTATTTTTCATTATCTAGCCTTTTAAATTTGTAAAGTTAGACTTTTCTTGTACTTCATATTCAGATATAACGATCCATTCTTTAGCTATATCTTTATCACTTTTAATTTTGATCTTATTAAAAAACTGATCATAACCCTCAAAAAAACCATCTTTTTGATTTTCTACCAAAACTTCAAGTGAAACTTGATTTTTTTTCCTAAATTCATAATTATTTTTTTCTACTATGGATTTTAAAGTGTTTAGCCTTTCTTTAGCTAAAGTTCCATTTATCACATCTTTCATGGTAGCAGAATGCGTGTTGTTTCTAGGGCTAAAAATAAAAGCATGGATATGAGTGAGTGGAAATTCTTTAAAATTTCTTAAAGCTTCTTGCCATAGCTCTTCACTCTCGCCTGGATGAGCTACTATAAAATCCGTCCCTAAAGCATATCCTTTGCTTGCTATAGTATTAAAAAGCTTTAAATCATTATCCGTATGTGATCTTCTTCTCATTATACGAAGCATTTTTTCACTTGTATGTTGCAATGCAATATGTAAATGCCTTTCAAGCCAAGCTTCATCTAAGATTTCTAAAAAACTTTCATCAAGCTGTGCAGGTTCTAAACTACCTAACCTTATGCGTTTTATACCTAAAATTTGTCCCATTTTTTGCAAAAGCTTGCCTAGGGTTGTGCCATTTTTAAGCCCATATGAACCTATATTAGTCCCTGTTAAAACAATTTCACTATAACCATTAGCTCCCAAAATTTCAACCTGTTTTAAAAGAGCTTTTTCATCCACGCTTCTTGATTTTCCCCTCACGCTAGGAATAATACAATAAGAACAAGCAAAATCACAACCTTCTTGAATTTTCACAAAAGCTTTGGTATGATTTTCATACTCACAAACTATATCTTTATCAATAAAATTTAAATTTCCAAGTTCATAAAAACTTGTCTTTGCTCCTAAAAATTCATTGATTTTATCTTTATTTGACGCTCCAAGCACTCCAAAAACTTGCTTTTTATCTAAAAGCTCCTTACCTTTGCTTACAGCACCACAACCTGTAAGTATAACTTTAATGCCTTTTTTTTGCATGGTATTTACATAAGACTTTATTCCGCTATCAGCTCCATTTGTAACCGTGCAAGAATTTACAACGATAATTTGTGCTTTATTCTCATCATTTATAATCTCATAATCTTTTACATAACTTTTTAAAAGCTCTGTATCATAAATATTTGTGCGACATCCAAAGGTTTTAAAAAAAACTTTTTCTTTCAATCCTTATTCCTTGCATGAAAATACATATTTTCATGATGTTGTTCAAAATGATTTTGATTTAAATTTCCTAAATATAAATTTTGCGATGGATAAGCAATTTTTATATCTTTATGCTTATTAAATTCTTTTATAATCTCTTTGCTAATCGTACTTCTTAATACCAAAGCCGCATAAGCATTAGTCATATACCATGCAGAAATTCGCATTCCCCAATGTTCAAAAAACATAAAAAACCTTGGCTCCACTTTAGGATTTTTAATACTATATTCATGTTGCAAACGAGCTATATTTTTTCTAGCAAGCTCAGTATAACCTTTGGCATGGCGTGTAACAATATTTTCCACAATTTCTTGAGCTTTGTCAAGATTGCTATCAAAAGTAACACTTATATCAATGCCATCAAGCACGGTTTTCATACCATGATGAGTATAATTAGCAAGCAAATTTGTAAAAACATAGTTATTAGGAATAAATATAATACGTCCACTACGACGATTTTTACTATAAGTTTCAAGCGTAAGTTCTTCATAAAGAGTAACGCGTAAAAAAGAAATATCTATAATATCTCCTATATAGGTAGTATCATTTTGAAAAACTTTTACACGATCCCCTACTCTAAAACTTCCGCCAAAAATAATCACACACCATCCAAGCATAGACATAAACATATCTTTCATAGCAATAGCTAAGCCTGCAGAAGCAAAACCAAGTATAGTTACAAGATAAGTAATATTTTCTATATAAGCAAAGAGCAAAATAAGAAAAATAATATTTATATTAATAAAATTAATAATCTTCGTAGCAGTATAATATCTTTCACTATCTTTAATGTATTTTTTAGCAATAAATTTCAACATAAAAGCTATAGCTATAACAATAACAATAGCAACAAGTATATTTACAGCCCTTAAGCTTTGAACTTTAATCTCAGCACTTACTCGAGAAAGCTCTTCATCAATTTTTTTCTCATAAACAGAATAAGAAACACTAGCAAAATTTAAAGCTTGCTCAAATTCTTCCAGCTTTTTATCCGAAGCTTTTAAAGCTTCTATATTCTCAACACTTGGTTTAAGCTCAACTAATTCCTTAAGTTCTGAATTTTTTTCCCTGATTTTATCTACTAAATTTTTAAAATCATTAAATTTAAATATATACTCTTCCTTTTCTCCTTTTAATTTCTTAATATGAGAAAAAGCTCCTATAATAGCCAAAGGATTAGTAAGCTTAGATAAAGTTTCTATATTATCAGGGGCACTAAGACTTTGTGCAAAATTTAAATCTTTATATTCTTTAAGCAAGTTCAATTGCTCTTCTAAATTTGCTATCTTGCGTTTAAGTTCTTCTTGTTGGTGAATATCGGAAGTCTTTTTTAAATTAAGATTTAAAATGATTAATTCATCATTTATATCTTGATATTTTATAAAATTTTCATAACGTATATTCCAAATACTAGCACTGATTACAGTATTTAAAGTATTAATTTTCTCATTTATATTATTAATAATAGTCCGATTTACATCACCAAAAGCAAAAACAACAAAAAAGGTTAAAATAATAATTTTTTTCATTGGAATTCTCTTAAAGTTGCAATTATATCTTCTTTAGAAATATCACCTTTTATCAAACCCTTACCCAAAGGACTAGCAAGAACAAAATTGATTTTTTTATTAGAGCTTTTTTTATCCATGAAAAAAGCTTCATAAAATTCATCTACATTGTTGATTTTATATGATATTGGCAAACCGAATTTAAGTAAAATATCTTTTATTCTTTGACTTTGCATTTTATCCAAAAGCCCTAAATTTAAAGCCAATTGATTTGCCATAACCATACCTATAGCCACCGCTTCTCCGTGTAAATAAAGCTTATAATCTGTAAAATTTTCTATAACATGAGCAAAAGTATGACCATAATTTAAAAGCATTCTAAGCCTTGATTCTTTTTCATCTTGTTCAACAACCCTTGATTTAAGCTCTATGCTTTTTGCTATAATTTGAGTAAAAATTTCATTCTCACAAGTAGCATTTAAGAAACTTTTTTCATCAATTTTTTCTATAAAATCAAGTATACTATAATCAAACATTGCTGCCATTTTAATAAATTCAGCCATGCCTGCAGCAAGTTCTCTAGAGCTCAAAGTCTTTAAAAAAAAACTCTCACAATATACAGCTTTAGGTTGATAAAAAGTGCCAATAAGATTTTTACCAAAATTATTATTAACACCTGTTTTTCCACCTACTGCTGCATCAACACAAGCTAAAAGTGTAGTAGGAATATTTATAAAATCAATACCTCTTTGATAAATACTAGCAGCAAATCCGCCCATATCACTAATCACGCCACCACCAAAACTTATAAGTACGCTTTTTCTATCCAATTTAGAATTAAACATTTGGTTTAAAATTTCTTCCATGGTGCTTAAATTTTTATATTCTTCACCATCTTTTACAGTGGCAATAAAAATTTCTTTTGCCTTAATTTTAGAAAGTAATGTTTTCAAATGAAGACCTGAAATCTTAGGATTTGAAAGTATAAAAACCTTACTATCAAATTCTAATTCTTCAAGTTCATCAATATAAACCTTATAAGCATTTTCTTTTAACTTAACTTCTACTTGCATTGAACTACTCTTTTTGCATTTATTTTATCACATTTAATTAATTATTTATTCTACTGGTATGAAAAGTTGGTAATTTTGTCTCATTTTGTAATAATGCCTATTTAAATTTGTACTTAAATTTCTGGCAAAATCTCTATTTAGTAATTCTTTTTGAAAACTCACAAATTGTAACAAATCTTCGCGATATTGCAAATTTAAAAGAGGGTTTTCATCATTTTTATTAATAATTTGTATATTTTTATCATAAAGCTTAGATAAACTTCTAAAATACTCCTCCATATCTGTAGTATTTTGAGAATTTGGATTATAATAATATAAAATAACTCCAAAATCAAGCTGTTTACTTAAATCAGTAATGACATTTGCATTGTTTTCAAGTTCACTCTCATCAGCACTTAAAATAATCGCTTCTTTAAGCTCATCAAAAGAAGCTTCGCCCACCTTCATAATAGGAATTTTTAAATCAAAAAAAGCTTGTTTTTCTTTCTCAAAATTTTTTATATCAGTTACAACTAATCCTATATCATTATTTTGCAACCACATGGAAATTTGTTTAAAATCCGTGTTGAAATAATCAAAAAACACACCTTCTTTATCCTCAGAAAGTTTTTTTAATTTTTCATACATTACCCCTAATTTAGGATTGATAACATGTATAAAAAATCTTTTTGCATTGCTTTTTTGAGTTAATTTTAAAGTAGTATCAAGCACTCTTTCTTGCATATTTTGATTCATATTTTTCATATCAATTAAAGCAAAAACATTACTTCCAAAAGGCATAGGAAATTGCCCTGCTTTGCCTCTTATATTATGAAAAATACTTTGTAAAACAACAGGATCTCCAACGATCAAAATGCTATCATTTGGCTCTAAAACAAAAGATGGTTTTACAAAATAAATCTTAGAATTTCTATAAATAAGGACTATGCGCCACCTTTTTTGTTGTATTGAACTTATGTGCCTATAAGCAAAAATAGACCCTGCTGGAATTTTTACTTCCATAATCTCTCCAACCCCAAGTCCTATATACTGAGCTGTTAAAGCAATATCTGGTAAAAAATCCATAAATCTACGGCTTAAAGTCATTCTAGCATCAGCTAAATTTGCATGAGTATCATTAACACTTAACCCCCAAAAATCCATTATTTCTATTTCTAAATTTGGATTTAAAGAACGCAAAGCCTCATAACTTTTTTTAGTTTCAAATTCATCTTGCATATAAATAAAAGCCTGTTTAAAATCTTTACTTATAATATTTTCAAGACGCGCTGTGCTTGTAGGATCAAAATAATGCAAGTCAATATACTCACTAGAAATATTTAAGTTATTTTTTTCACTATTTTGACACACTACTGTAAAAAAGTAACCTAAGCCTTTTTCAAAACAAAGCCTTTCTAAGAAATGCTTTGCTAAAATACCATCTATTATAATTAAAATATTATTCATTTTAAACTCCAAAAAGGAAATTATAACAAATGGAATTTAAATTAAAGCATAAAGATGGAATGGCAAGGGTTTGTGAAATCACTACCGCACACAGCACTTTTTTAACCCCTGTTTTTATGCCTGTTGGCACAGTAGGAGCGGTTAAAAGTCTTGATGCTAATGATATGAAAAATGAGCTTGATGCAAAAATTATTTTAGCAAATACCTATCACATGTACTTGCGTCCAACTTCCAAAGTAGTAAAAGATTTTGGAGGTTTACATGGATTTACGAAATTTGATAGAAGTTTTTTAACCGATAGTGGTGGTTTTCAAGCTTTTTCTTTAAGTAAAAATTCCAAACATTTTAATGAAGGCATAGAATTTAAAAGTCACATTGATGGAAGTCGTCATCTTTTTACTCCAAAAAGTGTTTTAGATACTCAATATGATTTTAATTCTGATATTATGATGATTTTAGATGATTTAGTAGCCCTACCCGCAACCAAAGAAAGAGTTAAAATTTCTGTTGATCGCACTATACTTTGGGCAAAAGAGGCTATTACTTATCATAAAAATATGCAAAATAAAGGTATAGGTATAGGGCAAAATATTTTTGGTATTATCCAAGGTGGTACAGATTATGAAGAAAGAAAGCGTTGCACTTTAAGTTTAAATGAAATGCCATTTGATGGTTTAGCTATAGGTGGGCTTAGCGTGGGCGAAGAAAACGCCTTGATGTACGAAACAGTCCAAAACTTAAACCCTTATTTAGATGAAAATCGTCCAAGATATTTAATGGGCGTAGGAACGCCTGAAGATTTAGTAGAAAATGTTGAGCGAGGAGTAGATATGTTTGACTGTGTGATGCCAACTAGAAATGCAAGAAATGGAACATTTTTCACAAGTTTTGGAAAATTTAATATCAAAAAAGCAGAATTTATCAACGATCATGAAGTTATAGATCCTACTTGCTCATGTTATACTTGTCGTAATTTTTCAAGGGGTTATTTAAACCATCTTTTTAAAGCTAAAGAACTTACTTTTTTTCGTTTGGCAAGTCTGCACAATCTACATTATTATCTTGAACTTGCAAGAAAGATGCGTGAAGCAATTTTGAACAATTCTTTTACGCAATTTAAAAGAAATTTTTATCACTTAAGAGGCAAATAAAATGCTAGAACTACACGAAAATCTAAAAAAAATCCTACAAGCAAAGAATTTAGAAACTTTTTATAGTGAAATTTATGGACAAAAAATTTTTGTTTATGTGGGATTAAATTT
Source organism: Campylobacter sp. CFSAN122748 (assembly GCF_045277125.1). Lineage (NCBI taxonomy): Bacteria > Pseudomonadati > Campylobacterota > Epsilonproteobacteria > Campylobacterales > Campylobacteraceae > Campylobacter > Campylobacter sp. CFSAN122748. Next base: position 976,555 of record NZ_CP116953.1, read on the forward strand.
GGAAACTTGGCTTTTTAACGATGAAAAAATTTATAAACTTCAAGATGGAGAATTTAAGCTTTCTAGCATAGAAGAATTTTCAAATTTTATTAAATCCATTTTAGAAGATTTTAAAGTACAAAATACTCATTTTCAAAACCTTTTAGAACACAAAGAAGGTATTATCTTAAAAGGTGGTTTTGTTAAAAATTTTTACAAAAAATCCTTTGTGTTAAGACAAAAAATCAACAAAAATCTAAAGCAAATTAATCTTCTAAGCGAAGCTTTCAATCTTTTGCTTAGTGAACAAGCACAATATAAAAAACATTTAAAAATTTTAAATTTATCCATCAGCATCTTAAGTAAAAACACCAAAGAACATCTAGCAAGAGTTGATACTCTTTATACATTAACAAATGCAATTAAAAATGAAAAAATGAATAAAAGTATTTATCTTTTAAGTATACTTTCTTCTATTTTCTTGCCTTTAAATTTGATCGTAGGATTTTTTGGAATGAATACTAATAATCTTTTTTTCAAAGATAGCCCTTATGGTACACTTTATATTTTTTCTTTGATTTGCTGTATTTTGATTGTAGGTTTTATATTTTATTATTCAAAAAAGACTAAAGAATTTGATTTAGATGAAGGTAAAAAAGCTAAAAAACAAACAAAATAAGCAAAATTTTGCTTATTTTAAGAATATTTATATATAATTTTGACTTATTTTTGCGCTCATAGCTCAGCTGGATAGAGCATTTGATTGCGGTTCAAAAGGCCAGAGGTTCGAATCCTCTTGAGCGCACCATATTATTTATCTTCTTTAATTTTTCTTTTAGCTAATCCCATATGCTCGTAAGCATCAATTTCTTTTTTGTAAGATCCAGAAATTTTCTTAAGTTCTTTATTTAAGTAACTTACTGTTTGTGCACTTGCATTAATATTTGCAGCCAAAGCAGAAACAAATTCTAGTTTCTTTTTTGCTGCTTCATCTAATTCTTTAGAAGTTTTTGAACCAAGTTTATGTGTCTGCACATAAAGTTTGGCAAGTTCTTTTAATTCAATATCCGTTAGTTTAACATCGGAAGCAGCAATTATCATTTTATCTAAGTCTGTATCAAATTTTTTAGTCTTTTCAGCTACATGCTGCTTTTGGCTAGTTTTTTGCTTTTTAATTGTTTTTTTGCCATCACTTGTAATAAGATAAGCAATCACGCCTAAAAACAATAAAAGCGCTAAAGCAGCACAAAAAATAACCAAAAAAATATGGTTCATTTAAAGTTTGCCCACAAAATTTCGCTTCCTTCTTGCAAAAAAAGCTAAAACCACCATCAATGCAAATCCCCAATAAACATAATTAGGAATTTGAGCCGCTTCGCCTGCAGCGTAAGAATGAAGTCCTGTTAAAAAGTAATTTACTCCAAAATAAGTCATAATAATAACCCAATAAGCAAACATACTCCATAAAGCAAACACAAATTGATTACAATATTTTGGAATCATTCTAAGATGCAAAATTGCTGCATAAACCAAAATGCTAACTAAAGCCCAAGTTTCCTTAGAATCCCAACTCCAATATCTCCCCCAACTTTCATTTGCCCAAATTGCTCCTAAAAAATTTCCTACAGTAAGCAAACAAAGTCCAAAAATCATTGCCATTTCATTAATTCTTGTAGCCTCTGTAATATTTCTCAAAATATTAAGATTATATTTTCCATCTTTCTTAAGAAAACACATTAAGAACAATGTAAAGATACCAAGTAAGGCACAAAGTCCTAAAAATCCATAACTAGCAGTAATAACAGATACATGAATACTAAGCCAATAAGAATTAAGCACAGGAACAAGATTTGTAATTTGTGGATTCATTTCGCTTAAATGCGCAACCATTAATACAACACCAGATAAAATAGAAGTTAATGACAAGGCTATAGGACTTTTTCTGGAGAAAAATATACCCGACAAAGACAATGCCCAAGCTATATACACCATACTTTCATAGCCATTACTCCATGGAGCATGACCTGATAAATAAGCACGAAGTCCAAGACCTACTGTATGAATTACAAAAGCTAAAACATTTAAAACATATACCACTTTAAATATAAAAGAGATTTTTAAATTCGGTACGACCATTTTAGAAAAAACAAGAATCAAGAGTAAAAAACCCGCAATTAAATATACAGGAGCGAGTTTAACGAAAATTTCAGCCTTATTAGAAAAAATTTCCATTTCAACCTTGGTTTTACTAGGCATGACTTTATATCCTATTTTTTCTTGATATTCTTTGATAAATTTCAAGCCTTCATCAGCTCTAGTCCAATTACCATCTTTAAAAGCATTTTCCACGGCACTAAAATAATTCTGTATTAAAGCCAAAACAATATGCCCTTCATCCCCCTTAAGAGTAGTTACAGCAGAAAAAGGTGCAAGCCAAACATTATTTGGATTATTTTGAACAGGAATAAATTTAAATAATTCACCACTAAAAACTAAATTTACAACATTAGCTCTTTCATCTAGTTTTATAATTTCCTTATCAAAAACTCCTCTTGCATTTGGGTTTTTACGATTTGCATTTTCAACATATTTTTGAAGTTTATATCGGTTATTCTCATCAAAGAAATCTTTATAAGAAATATATTTAGCACTAGGAATTTCTAAAATATTTGCAATAGCATCACGAACTGCTTGATTTTGTGGCATTAAAATAAAAGGTTCCATTTGCCATTTATCTACATCAACGAGCATGGAAAGCATAACAGCGTTAGAATTTTGACCCTTATAGCTATCACTTTGATGAATTTTTTCTAAAATTTCTCTTGATAGCGTATCAAAAGGCACCATTCTTCCATCTGCTGATTTTTGAACTATTAAAGTGGCAAGAGCTTTAGCATGATTAGTATTTACCATAGGTAAGGTCGAATTTAAATCTTGAGCAAAAGTCTTTTCAGAACCAAAAGATAACAATAAAATAAAAATAATCACACTTGTATGTTTTAAAGTGTCTTTATTAATCAATCTTGCCAAAGTTCTAAATCTAGAATGTGGATTTAAAAAATTCATAAACATTCCAAGACAAAGCAAAAAATAACCTATATAAGTTGGTATTTTGCCTGGATCTTTATTTACAGATAAAACAGTCCCTTTTTCATCTTGATCATAAGAACTTTGATAAAATCTATAGCCATCATAATCTAAAACATTATTCATAAAAATTCTATAATCAAAATTTTCATTATTATTTTTTACGGTAATTTCACTTGCATAAGAAGCTGGAGACATAGAACCTGGATAACGATCTAATACAAAATCTCTTAAATAAATATCAAAAGGCAATTGTTCATAAGAAAGTGCCCAAGAAATAAAGAATTTTTGACCTGCAAGTTCTATCATAATAGGTTTATTATATTCAAAAATATAAAATTCTTTATTTTCATTTTTATAGCTTAATTCTAATTTCAAAGCATTAGAGCCAGTTAATTCTAAGTTTTTATTCTCATTACTTAAGGCAAAATCTTTAAAATGCAATAATAAAGAATTTTTCCAATTTTGAGGCTCGCCAAAAGTAGAAATCAACATAGTTCTACCCACTTCTAACCAAGCAGATTTAAACCATAACCAAAAACTTTCATCTTGAGGTCTATTGGAACCTTCTAAAGCTTCTTGCGCGTGCAAAGAAGCAGCTTTAACTACAAAGCTGATATCATTAATTTCATAGAGTCTTCTTTCCTTAGCATTTGCCTTTTCTCCAATTTTAAGGTCTAAATTTTGTCCATCTAGCATACTTAGAAAATGTAAGTTTTCACTTGAACTTAAAGTTAAATTTTCATCAATTTTTACAAAAGGTGCTTTAACATTATCATTCATAAAAGCAAAGCTAACCCCTTCTATATTCTTAACTTCACCTTTTTCAAATTTAACATCAACACCTTGAGATCCTTTTTGAGAAAGCATCAAAACCAATAAAGGATCAGAATTATTATTTTCTTTATAAGTATAATGAGCATTTAAGATTAAATCTTTATATTTTAATACAGCTTGATCATCACCTAAATTAAGTTTTAGTTTAAAAGAATTAGCAAAAGGCAAATTTCCTATATAACGATCATTAACCGCACTATAGCGTTCTCCATCTTTTATAGCAGAAATACGCAAAGAAGTCTTAGAACTTTCTATAAGTGAATTTTGAGTATGCTCTCTAATAGGTAAAATACCTTCAAAACCAGCATATCTTGTCATTGCAGAACCCACTAAAATAAATAAAAAAGAAATATGAAAAATCATTAAAGGTAATTTTTTAAGCCCAAACATTTTATAACGAAACATCCCGCATAGTAAATTAATACCAAGTAAAAGTTGTATATATTCAAACCAAAAAGTATCATAAACCATTGCCCAAGCCGTAGGAGTTCCATAAGCACTTTCAATAAAAGTTGCCAAAGCACAAAAAAGCGCAAAAAGCAAAAACAATACAACCGAAACTCTTAAATCCCCTATGCTTTTTATTATATTTTTCATTCTTTTTCCTTTAAATTTTAAAGCCCTAAATATTTCTTTCTAATCTCATCATCACCTATTAAATTTTTAGCCTCGTTTTTCATTACAATATGACCATTTTCCAAAACATAAGCATAATCGCTTATTTTTAATGCAGAATAAGCATTTTGCTCTACCAAAAGAATAGTTATACCCTCCTCTTTTAAACGCACAATAATATCAAAAACTTCACCCACAATCTTTGGAGCAAGTCCCAAAGAAGGCTCATCCAACATCAAAAGTTTTGGTTCGCTCATTAAAGCCCTTGAAATCGCAAGCATTTGCGCTTCCCCTCCACTCAATGTTCCAGCTAAAGCATGCTTTTTACTTGCAAGTCTTGGAAAAAGTTTATACATTTGCTCTCTTAAATGCTCATAATTTTCAGCATTATTAAAAGCACCTATTTTTAAATTTTCCTCTACGCTTAAATTAATAAAAACACGCCTTCCTTCAGGAACTAAAGCTATACCTTTTTGAACTAAAGTATGAGTTAAATGCCTTTTAGTATCATAACCTAAGAAATTAACCTCACCGGTTCTTTTAACTGAATTTAAAAGCGCATTTAAAGTTGAAGTTTTACCCGCTCCATTTGAACCTATAAGAGAAACAATATGACTTGTTTCCACTTTAAAATCAATCCCTTTAACAGCTTCAATTAATCCATAATAAACATGCAAATCTTTAACTATTAGCATCAAAATCCCCTAAATACGCAGCAATTACTTCTTTATGATTTACAGCATCGCAAAGTTTACCTTCAAAAATTGTTTTTCCATAATCAAGTACCAATACGCGATCACACATTTTATTTACAAATTTCATATCATGCTCTATAAGCAAAACGCTAATTTTATAATCTTTTCGTAATTTAAAAATGAGCTCAGCAAGTTCATCACTCTCAGAGCTATTCATCCCAGCGGCTGGCTCATCAAGCAATAATAATCTTGGTTGAGTAGCCATTGCTCTTGCAATCTCAACTTTTCTTTGTTGTCCATAACTCAAGCTAGTAGCCTTTTCATAGGCAAATTCTGCAATACCAAGTTCTTCTAATATTGCATAAGCCTTCTCTTTAAATACTTGTTCTATTTTTCCAAAACGCCCTAAATGCAAAAAGGCTTCAAAAATATTATATTTCATTTGTTTATTAAAACCAATAAGAACATTTTCAAGCACATTCATGCTTGAAAAAAGCCTAATATTTTGAAATGTTCTAGCTATTCCTAAATGCACAATCTTATGAGGTTTTAAGTGATCAATTCTTTCTCCTAGAAATTCAACCGAACCTGAACTAGGTTTATAGTTACCTGTTATAATATTAAAAAGAGTTGTTTTGCCAGCCCCATTAGGTCCAATTAAAGCAAAAATTTCACCCTCATTGATTTTAAAAGAAGTTTCATTAATAGCCTTAACACTACCAAAACTTTTTGAAATTTGTTTTAATTCCAAAATCATTTTTTGCTCCTTTTAAAACGCTTTTTAATCCCTCTAATCACATCACTCAACTCATAATAACCCATTATGCCTTTTCTTGCAAAAAGCATTACTAAAATCAGAACAATAGAAAAAACAACCATTCTAAGCCCTGGCGTTGATTGGATATAAAGATTTAAAGAATCTATTTTTATATTTAACTCATCTAAAAATCTAAGCCACTCACTTCCACCAATAACCAATATCGCACCTATAATAGCACCTGTAGTAGAACCAAGTCCACCTAAAACAATAATAATCAAAAGCTGAAAAGTAAGTAAAAAATCAAATTGAGTTGGAGATACGGTAGTCAACAGACAAGCTAAAAGTCCGCCACCTACACCTTCTAAAAATGCTGAAGTGCTAAAAGCTAAAGTTTTTATCCAAAAAGTATTTATTCCCATAGCGCTTGCAGCATCTTCATCATCTCTTATAGCCTTCATTGCACGACCATATTTAGAATAAACTATATTTAAAATTAAAATAACCGCTACAATAGCAATACCACCTGTCCAATAGATCGTGGAAAATTGTGGAATATCTACCAGCCCTCTTGAGCCATTAGTAATAGAAGGAAAATTAATAGCAGCTATTTTAATAATTATTCCAAAGCCTAAAGTTACAATAGCCAAATAATCCCCTCTCACGCGAAATACAGCAAAAGCCAAAATCAGGGCAAGTAAAGATGAACAAATTCCAGCCACAATTAAAGCTAGAATAAAGGAATTTGAATGGATAGCTAAAATAAAAGAACTAGGACCATCTAAAAAAAACTGATCATTTTTTGCATCAGCACTTAAAAGAACTAAAGCAGCCGCATAAGCTCCAATCGCAACAAATCCATTGGGTTCTAGTGAAAATTGTCCAGTTACACCATTAATAAGATTGTAACTCACAGCCAAAATAATAAAAATAGCAATTTGATTAACAATGTTTAATCCATAATCCCCAAAAATATAAGGAGAAATGAAAATAAAAATAATTGAAGCAATTAAAAAGATTAAATGTAAAACCTTAATTCTAACCATCATCAAAACCTACTCTTTTCAAAATTTATACCTAAAATTCCCGTAGGCCTAAATAACAATATAAACACCAAAAAAATAAAAGCAAATGCATCTTTAAAGCCTGATAAATCTGGAAAAAAAGCCACAACAACAACTTCAGTAAATCCTATAATAAGTCCACCCAAAACTGCACCTACCACAGAACCTATACCTCCTAAAACTGCAGCAGCAAAAGCTTTCAAACCTATTAAAGTTCCCATAGTAGGTTCAACAGAGTAATAATTTGCAGCCCAAAAAACACCCCCAACTGCTGCCAAAGCTGAACCTAGGGCAAAAACTATAGCAATAATACGATTTGCATCTATACCCATTAAATTTACTGTTTGTATATCAAATGCCAAAGCACGAATAGCTATACCATATTTGCTTTTATACAAAATCCATAACACTGCTATTAAAATAACAAATGTAAGAGCAGGAACCATTAAAGAACCATAAGTTGTTATCACTCCACCAAAATTAACACTTTCCTCAAAATAACTTGGCGGTGTAAAAGTTCTAGGTGTTGAAGTAAAAAGCATATTAAAAAGATTTTGCAAGAAAAAACTAATACCGATTGCTGTAATCAACAATGAAATTCTAGGAGCCTGTCTTAAAGGTTTATAAGCGATTCTATCTGTAGCTATTCCAACACAAGCAGCAAAAATCATTGCTAAAGACAAAGCTCCTAGAAAAGGAACATTTAGATTAGTCATGCAAAAAAGAGCCGCATAAGCACCAACCATCATAATATCGCCGTGAGCAAAATTAATAAGTCTTAACACGCCATAAACCATAGTATAGCCAACAGCAATAAGGGCATACATACTGCCCAAACTAAGTCCATTAACAAGTTGTTGTAAAAATAAAGTAGAATCCATAATCTTTCTATTTTTCCTTTAAGGATTGATAATATCTTTATAATTTTGCTTCTGATTTTTAATTTCTTTAACCACTACAGAACGAGTTGCATTTCCTGTTTGATCAATACTGATAACACCAGAAACACCTTGATAATTTTTAGTTTGGTGAATTTTTTCATTGACACACTTACTAGTAAGATTTTCAACGCAAGCATTCATAGCATTTAGCATTACAAAATACGCATCAGCACCCATAGCCGAAAAATTTGGAACTTCTTTTGTTCCTTTAGCTTTTTCATAAACACTGATAAATTCTTTGCTTAATTTTGTAGTTGGATTATTAGCATCAAAACTATCTGTGAAAATATAACCCTCGCTTGCATCTCCAGCTAAACTAATAAAAGTTTGATCAGCAACTCCATCTGCAGAACCCATAGGAATATTTAAACCTGCGAGTTTTGATTGTCTTGCAAATAAAGAAGCTTCGCTATAATAAAGCGGTAAAAAAATAAATTCTGGATTTAAACTTTTAACTTGAGCTACAATAGCTCTAAAATCTTTATCACCTGAATTAACTCTTAAAATTCTAAGAATTTGACCACCATTAGACTTGTACTGTTTTTCAAAAGCTTTTGCTAAACCTAAGGAATAGTCAGTGCTTTGATCTACTACAATAACAGCACTTTTGTAATTAAGTTTTGAAAAAACATATTTTGCTAAAGATGAACCTTGAAAACTGTCCATAAAACATACTCGAGAAGAATATATTTTTTTATCAAGCAATCTATCACCAGTTGCAGCAGGAGCGATCAATGGAATTTTATTATCTTCTGCTACGCGCATAACTTGCAATGTATTAGCAGTAACCATTTCCCCTATAAGACCTATAACTTTATCTTGAGAAACTAAACGATTTGCTCCACTCGAAGATTCTAATTTATCACCTTTAGTATCAATAATAGCAAGAGAAACCTTATCTCCATTACTTAAAGTTGATTGCATTGAATTTGCAAGTTTAATCCCTTCTAGTGCACTTTGTCCATATGCTGCAGTAGCTCCGCTAAGCGGTAAAACAACTCCTATTTTGACTTCCGCAGCACTTAAACTTAAACTTAGAATACTTGCTAAAATTAAACTTTTTTTCATTCTCTACCTTTATTTTAGTAATTATGGATTTATAATTGTTTTATAATTTTGTTTTTGATTTTGAATTTCTTTAATCACAACAGAACGAATAGCATTACCGCTTTCATCTATGCTAATCACACCACCAACAGCTTGAAAATCTTTAGTTTGATGAATTTTACTATTAATACATTCGCTGCTAAGATTATCAACGCAAGCATTCATAGCATTGAACATTACAAAATACGCATCAGCCCCCATAGCCGAAAATGCTGGAAGTTCTTTTGTTCCTTTCACTTTCTCATAAGCTACAACAAAATCTATTCCTAATTGTGTAGATGGATTGTTATAATCAAAACTATCAGTGAAAATTACTCCATTAACAGCACTTCCGCCAAGATCTATAAAAGTTTGATTATTAACACCATCTCCTGCTGCTAAAAGTTTATCAAAACCAACTTGTCTTGCTTGTCTCGCAATTAAAGCAGCTTCAGGATGATAAATAGGCATATAAACAAAATCAGGATTTAAACTCTTAAGTTGAGAAACTACAGCTCTAAAATCTTTATCTCCTGAATTAATAACAAGTTTTTTTATAATTTTCCCACCATTATTCTTAAAAGAATTTTCAAAAGCTCTTGCCAAACCTAAAGAATAAACATTGCTTTGATCTATGATGATAACAGCATTTTTAAGTCCTAAATCCTTAGATACATAAGTAGCAAATTTATCTCCTTGAAAACTATCTTTAAAACAAACTCTACTTGCATATTTCTTTTTATCTAGCAATTTATCTCCAGATGCCACTGGAGCTATTAGGGGAATTTTTTTCTCTTCTGCTATAGAAATAGCTTGAATGGTATTTGGAGTTGTAGCTTCACCAATAATCCCAAGGACTTTATCTGTTGCTATTAAACGATTAACTCCATTTGAAGTTTCAAGCTTATCTCCTTTTGTATCTATTGTGATAAGTTTAATAACATCTCCATTTGAAAGTTTTGGCTGTAGCTTATTAGCCAGTTCAATTCCGTTAAAAACATCTTGCCCATAAGCTGCCACAGTTCCAGTTAAAGGTAAAACTACTCCTATATTAATATCCTTAGCATATAAGCAATTTACCATAGTTAAAACACTTAAAGTTAAAGTTAGTTTTTTCATAGTATTCCTTTTAATTATAGTTTTTACATTTTATTTTAGAAATATATTATGTTTTGTTTTTTGCGCAGGTTCTTCTTCAAGAAGATCTTTTACTTGCAAATCAAGCGCAAAATTTCCACCTTTAATATAAGCAATAATATTATCTATATCCTCGTGGCTTAAATTTCTAGCATAAAAAGCCATTTGAGAAGCTGTTGTAGAACTGCTACTATCAAGAGTATAACCTATCAAAGCTCCTTTAATATCCTCAGGAGACATATCTTTTAAAATTCTAGATCCTATAACACTCTTTTCAGCATTATCTCCATGGCAAGTATTGCATTTATTTTGAAAATACAAAGCCTTCGCTTTTTCCATATCATATTGCTTATTTGCATCAAAGGTATAAGTAAAAAATGATTTCAAGTTAATACCAAAAAGCGCAACAACAAATATTGAACTAATAAACAACCAGCGTGCAATCATGATTTTCCTTATTTTATTGTAATTTCTGTTTGTGTTTTATTTTGATATCTATGTGTTTTTTTGTTGTATTTTTTTTCTTTTTTAATATCATAGCGATAACGAACAGTCCCTGAAACTTCTATATCTTTAAAGACTTCATCTAACGGAGCTGCAAAAACAAAATGATTTAAAATCATACCAATTAAAAATATTTTTTTCATTTTTATTCTTTAAACACAAAAAAACGATTATATCAAAAAAAGATAATCCTTGTTAATGACCACCTTTGTGTAAAAAATAAAGTCCTACACAAAGAGCTAAAATCGATCCAGCAAGAAAAGCCATATCCACAGGAGTAGCAAATTTCATCTGTAAAACCCTTTGAAAGAAATTTACCACTAAGACCATAATGATAACTTTTGCAAGCTTGTCTTTTAATTGATCTAAGCTATGCACCTCTAAAACCTTGCTTTGTTTTGTTTGTTTAAATTCTTCTATTTCGCTGATAAAAAGCTCATAAACTCCAAAAGAAAAAATAAACAAAACTAAAGCCATAAGATAAAGATCAACAGCTCCTATAATTAAAGCCACCACATCCTCATGCAAATCCACATTAGAACCTGCATCAAAAAAATAATTATAAGTATAAAATATAACTTTTAAAACATCATAACTTGCAATAAAAAACAATACAAAAGCTCCAATTAAACCAAAAATTACGGGTAAAATTGTAACAATACGACTTCTAACAAGTAAAGATTCAAATATTTTCTCTAACATTTTTTTCCTTATTTATTTTTTAATTCTAACCATTTTTGCGCAATACGCACAGCATTTGTTGCAGCACCTACACGAATTTGATCCGCCACACACCAAAGATGGAGTATTTTTTTATCATACACATCAGCACGAATTCTTCCTACATAAGTTTCATTAGTATCGCTAGTCATTAAGGGCATAGGGTATTTTTTATTTTTAGGATCATCTATGACAATAACACTTGGTGCTTTTTCTAAAATTTCTTTAGCTTTTTTTACATCTATTTCTTTTTCAAAATGCATAGTAATGGCTTCGCTATGACTTCTTAAAACAGGCACTCTTACACAAGTTGCCGAAACTTCTAAATTTTTATGTAAAATTTTTTGAGTTTCATTGACCATTTTAAGTTCTTCTTTAGTGTAATCATTATCCATAAAAACATCAATTTGTGGAATAAGATTAAGTGCCAAAGTATAAGGAAAAGTTTGAGGTTCAAATTCATCAAGTTTAAAAGCAAAAAAACTTTGCATGGCTTCAACCAATTCTTGCATTCCTTCTTTTCCTGCTCCACTTGCAGCCTGATAGGTACTTACATCAACACGCTTTAAATTAAATGCATCATTTAAAGGTTTTAAAACTTGCACCATTTGTATAGTAGAACAATTTGGATTAGCAATAATCCCTGTTTTTTTCCAATCTTTAATATCCTCAGGATTGCATTCAGGAACCACCAAAGGAACATCTTTTTCCATTCTAAAATGACTTGTATTATCAATTACAATAGCACCTGATTCTACTGCAAATTTAGCATATTTTTCACTCACACTTCCACCTGCGCTAAAAAAAGCAATATCAATAGGATTTTCTTTAAATACATTTTCGGTAAGTTCTTTGACTTTATAAGCTTTGCCTTTAAATTCTACTTCACTACCTACACTTTTTGCACTTGCTAAAGGTAAAATACTTTCCACTGGGAAATCAAGTTCATCTAAAACATTTAAAAGCTCTTCCCCAACCGCACCAGTAGCACCCACAATGGCTATTTTTTGTTTTTTTGACATTACTTATCCTTTATTTGATATTTTTTAATTTTTTCATTTAAAATTTTTATATCCATACCTAAAATTTGAGAAGCTTGATCCTTGTCATAATCTACACTTAAAAGAACTTCACAAATCAATTCTTTTTCTAAATTCTTTACATCTTTTTTTATACTTCTAGCTTCTAAGAACAAATCTTCACTTGAAATTTCATCATTTTCACTTAAAATACAAGCTCTTTGTACAACGGATATTAATTCTCTAATATTACCAGGAAAATCATATTCAAGTAAAGCATTTTTAGCTTCTTGACTGAGCTGTTTTTCCTTAAAATCATATTCTTTACAAGTATCTTCTAAAACCTTTTGAGCTATACCTAAAATTTCTTCTTTACGCTCTCTTAAAGGCGGGATATTAATAGGAACAGTGTTTAAACGATAATATAAATCTGAACGAAATTCGCCATTTTTTATTTTTTCATCCAAATTTGCATTAGTTGCACTGATAATTCTTACATCTATTTTGATGCTTTTTGTACTTCCAAGTCGCGTAATTTCTTTTTCTTGCAAAGCTCTTAAAAGTTTGGCTTGAATTTCATAAGGCATTTCGCCAATTTCATCTAAAAATAAAGTGCCCTCATTAGCCATTTCAAAAAGCCCTATTTTAGTTGCATTAGCATCAGTAAAAGCACCTTTTTCAAAACCAAAAAGCTCACTTTCAATCAAATTTGCAGGAATGGCTGCCATATTAATAGCAACAAAAGGCTTATTAGAGCGTTTAGAATGAGTGTGAATATAACGAGAAAATACCTCTTTTCCTACTCCACTCTCTCCAAAAAACATTACAGAGGCATCAGTTTTAGCCGCTTTTTGACTTAAATTTAATGTTTTTTCTAAATTAGGAGAAGTTGAAAAAAAATCTTTATTTTCTTCTTTTTTTTCATTTTTTTTGCTTTTTTTATCGGCTGTTTTTTCTCTTATGATTTTAGCACGCTTAATAGCCTCGACTAAAGTATCAACATCAAAAGGCTTGGTTAAAAAATCTTTTACTCCCAAACGAACCGCTTCTATAGCACGGCTTAAAGTAGCATTTCCTGTCATAATAATAAAATCATATTTATTTTCACAGGCTTTAACAAATTCTATACCATCAATTCCTGGCATATTAATATCTGTAATAATCAAATCTGTATTCTCATCTATTTTTTTTAAAGCTTCAGTAGCAGATTTATAAGATTTAATATTAAATTCTTCATACTCTGCTAATGCAATTTCTAAGGATTTGCGCATATTAATATCATCTTCTACTATGACTAAATTCATCCTAAGCCTTTTAAAAAATTTCTACTATAGTATCCAATTTGCGCTTAATTTTGAATTTACTTTTTTTTAAGATAATAAATTATCGCATTTTGTTCGCCAAATTCCACGGTAAAACGCAAGGGTAAAATTTTAACATAAGTTTCACTTTGAGCACGTAATAAGTCAGTATTAACAATATCCTTAACACTGATTCTAGCCCCTATAAAGCAATCGCTTAACTCATCTTTATGAGAATTTAAAAAATTAAATTTAATTGTTTTTGGCATATTATCATCAATCAATCCTAAAGAAGTTCGAGGTAAAACTTTTAAATCTTGATCACTATAAGAAATTTCACATACCCATTGTTCTTCAACATTTTCGCTTTGCGTCATTGCTAAGGATAAATTTTGATTTTGATGAAAGAGAATGAAATTTTTACTAGAAAGCTCTGCCCAAAAAATAAATTCATCTTGGGCAAAAAGCTTAAAGCTAAGAAAGATTAATAAGCAAACAATTCTTTCCACTTGTCTGCATCGATTTTAAGTTCTAAGTTTACCCTATAAAGCCCTTGATTAAAATTCTGATCAATAATACTTGCATTTTTTATCAAACCATTTACTTGCGCAGTAATAGTTGAACTTCTAAGCATTGCATCTTTTACGGTGTCTTTACCATTCACTTTCACACCATAAAGCTTACTTGCAAGCTGTCTGTAAGCATCTGTAATCGCTGCTCTTTTTGCTAAAGCTAGGGCTTGAGCAGTAGAAACTGTATTCATCGGAGCAATCCCTTCACCAACTGCTGTAAAACTAAGTTCCGTTTCGCTAGCATCTGGAGCCAACATTTTTTCTTCTCTGATAATATCACGCACATCATCTTTATCGACTTTTTGCACGATAACATCTTGAGATGGGGCAGTGCTATTTGCACTTGAATTTTTAGTTGCACTGTTTGCACTTGATACACAACCAGCGAAAATTCCTGCTATTGCTAGCATAAAATAAATTTTTTTCATTTTTACACCTTCAAAATATTGTAATTAGTAAAAAATAAAAAGCAATAAGCGTTCCAACTTTAAACTTATTACAAATCTAAACCAAAGTTTTCATCGCTTAACTCATCCTCATCATTTTCCTCTTTAGGACACTTAGCGATGCTAACCACCTCGTCATTTTCCACATTAACTACAATGACACCACTCGTATTACGCCCTGCTTTTCTAATGCTTTGCATATCAACACGTATCATCTTGCCTGAACTTGTAAGAGCCATCAAATCCATAGTTTCATCTACTATAACTACGCTAATAAGATCTTTGGTTTTTTCTGTAAGTTTCATACAAATTACACCCTTACCACCTCTGCTTTGCAATCTATATTCTCCAGCATTTGTGCGTTTTCCTATACCTTTTGCACTTATGCTTAAAATTTCTTGCTCATCATTTTCTATAACAACTGCACCTACTAATTCGTCATTTTTCTCTTTAAACTTAATAGCCGTCACCCCACGACTTACACGGCCGATTTCACGCACTTTAGCAAGTGGGAATTTGATACACATACCTTTTTTGGTTACTGCAAAGAGCATTTTACCTTGCGTGCTTACACTTTCTTCATTTTCAAGATTTTCATCATCTAAATTTTCAATTTCTTGATTTTCTAAATTTTCTTCACCACCAGTGGCAAAAATTTCATCTTCATCTCTTTGAACAATAATAGCAGTTACCAACTCATCATTTTCATCCAAGTTGATCGCTCTAACTCCTACACTTCTGATATTTTGATATTCACTCAAATTTGTACGCTTTACAATACCATTTTTAGTAAAGAAACATAAAGATTTACTCTCATCAAAATCCGTGGTTGGAATAATAGCCATGATTTTTTCTTCAGCTTGTAAATTAATAAGATTTACCACTGCTTTTCCTTTGGCCGTTCTTGAGCCTTCAGGAATTTTATAAACTTTAAGCCAATAAAGCTGTCCACGATCTGTTACAAACATAAGTGTATCATGTGTATTTGCCGTAAAGAAACTTTCTATAAAATCATCATCATAAGTCGTAACGGCTAATTTTCCTTTTCCGCCTCGTTTTTGCTTTTCATATTGTTTACTAGGCACACGCTTAATATAACCACGATGCGTAATAGTTACAACCATATTTTCATTAGGAATCAAATCTTCAATATCAATATCATCATAATCATCTTCAATTTGAGTAATACGTGGCACATCAAATTTACTTCTAATTTCTTTTAATTCATCGCGAATTAAATTTTCAAGCAAGGTTTCACTTTTTAAAATTTCTTCAAGTCTTGCAATTTCTTTCATTAATTCTGCAAGTTCATTTTCGATTTTTTCTCTTTCAAGTCCTGTTAAACGACCAAGTTTCATATCTAAAATAGCATTCGCTTGAAGCTCACTAAGACCAAATTTAGCTACCAAAGAATCTCTTGCAGTATTATTATCAGAACTATTTTTAATTAAAGCAATCACTTCATCTATATTATCAAGTGCAATTTTAAGACCTTCTAAAATATGAGCTCTTGCTCTTGCCTTTTGAAGTTCAAAAATCGTTCTTCTAATAATAACTGTTTTTCTATGGGTTAAGAAAAGATTTAAAAGTTCTAACAAAGAGAAAATTTTAGGTTCTTTATTGTGAATTGCCAACATAATCACACCAAAAGTACTTTCCATAGTAGTAGATTTAAATAGATTGTTTAAAACAATTTCACTCATAGCCTCACGTTTAAGCTCTATAACAACGCGGATTCCTTCTTTATTGCTCTCATCTCTTACTTCAGATATTCCTTCAATTTGCTTTTCTTTAACAAGCTCTGCAATCTGCTCTATAAGCCTAGCTTTATTGGTTTGATAAGGAAGCTCATCTATAACAATAACATCTTTATTTGTCTTTTTTTCAATATGAGTTTTAGCGCGCACTTTCACGCGACCACGCCCTGTGCGATAAGCTTCTATAATACCTTTTTTACCATAAATTATTCCACCTGTTGGAAAATCTGGACCTTTGATAAACTGCATAATCTCTTCTAAGCTTACATCTTTACTATCAAGCAAATATAAAAGTCCATCTATCAACTCATTTAAACTATGAGGTGGGATGTTTGTCGCCATACCTACAGCTATACCACTTGAACCATTTAATAATAAATTTGGAACCCTAGAAGGTAAGACATCAGGTTCACTTTCTGAACCATCATAATTTGGAACAAAATCGACCGTATCTTTATCTATATCTTTTAAAAGCTCATGAGAAAGTTTACTCATTTTTGCTTCAGTATAACGCATCGCAGCAGCGCTATCACCATCTATAGATCCAAAGTTACCTTGTCCTGTAATACTTGGATATCTCATAGAAAAATCTTGAGCCATTCTAACCAAAGCATCATAAACTGCTGTATCTCCATGTGGATGATAACGACCTATAACAGCACCCACTATACGGGCTGATTTGACAAAATCTGTTCTACTTTTTGCCTCATCATTTTGCATAGCATATAAAATTCTTCTATGAACAGGCTTTAAACCATCTCTTGCGTCAGGCAAAGCACGACCTATAATAACACTCATAGAATAGTCTAAGTAACTACCTTTTATAGAATTTTCTATATCTACAAGTTCAATATCAGAATCTTTGCTAAAAATATTCTCCATAAAAATCCTTCTATTAGTTCAAAGTTTTGATTATAGCATATTAAACTTTTGCATCAGCTAAAACAAGAGCAAAAAGTACAGAAATTTTATTTTCTTCTAAAACTTTTTTAGCTTCCAAAAGGCTAGAACCAGTCGTTACAATATCATCTACTAAAATTACAGGTTCGTGAATGGTTTTTAAGAGTTTGTAATTTCTTTTATGTTTTTGACGAAATTCTAAACTTTTTCCAGAATATTTAATATGATTTTGTGCTTTTAAAACATTAAAAACAGGTTTTACAAATTTTGTTTTAAGATGTCTAGCTAAAATAGCAGAATGCGAATAAAGCATATCTTCAACCTTATCATCTAAAGCTATAACATTAATTGTCATTCTAGGATCAAAAAAATCTTTAAATTTTGCAAAACTTAATTTAGCAAGCATTTTATAAACAAAATAACCATAAAAATAATGTTTAGAGTGAAGCAAGTGTTGTATTTCATGGTATTTATAAAAAGAATAGACTTTGAAATTATTATCAAGCTTTCTTACATTTAAGGAAAATTCAGAAAGCTCTAGCTCGCATAATTCACAAAAGCAGAGCAGAGCAAAAGCTCCGCAATTTATACACCTCAAAGTTCAGAGATTAAGCTAGCTGCTTTATTTGCCATTTGTTTTATTAACAAATGAGTATAAAAAGTTGTTTCTTTTAAATCATCAAAACCTTGTACATCTTGCTTGGTGCGGATTGTAAATTTCTTATTTTTATTTATATCACTAACTTGTAAAACTCCTACTAGTTTTGAATGTAATCCTATAGCATCTTGAGTTGCTCCATAAGATATAAATTCTAAATCAATCTTACTCACATAAGGTGAATTTTGATCGTTATTGTCAAGCACAACTATTCCTCTAGCTTCAAGTTCTTGTTTTAAATAAGTATAAAATACCGCATTAAAATTCACATCAACAAATAACTTTTTCCCTTTAGCATTTAAAACCTTTTGCCCTTCTTTTAAATCATAAAATCTATGTAAATAAACCTTTTTCAAAGCAATACCAGTGTCTAAAGTGCGTTTATTGGCACAACATTGAATTCCAACATCGCTAATGTATAAAAGCCCTTTAATCTTTGCTTCAAAACCACCAGGACTTTCACAAGAACTGCATTGAGAATTTTTAGAAATTTGATTAACTTGAGCAAAAGTATCTTGTTTAGTTGCACAAGCACTCAAAAATAAAATAGGCACTATAAAAATCAAAAATTTTTTAAACATTTTTTCTCCTTAGAAAATTATTTTTAAAATTGTATTAAAAATACAAGCAAATTTCAAGCCAAGTTTTAAATTTATCATCAATCTATCTTTAAAACACTCAAAAAAGCCTCTTGAGGTAAATTTA
The DNA here is from genome assembly GCF_045277125.1 of Campylobacter sp. CFSAN122748. NCBI lineage: Bacteria > Pseudomonadati > Campylobacterota > Epsilonproteobacteria > Campylobacterales > Campylobacteraceae > Campylobacter > Campylobacter sp. CFSAN122748. The sequence continues at coordinate 995,335 of NZ_CP116953.1, forward strand.
CCTTACCTATAGCTTTCATTCTTTTTTTACCTTCTTTTTGCTTTTCTAAAAGCTTTCTTTTTCTAGTAATATCCCCACCATAACATTTTGCTGTCACATTTTTACCCATGGATTTAACAGTTTCTCTTGCGATGATTTTATTTCCAATACTTGCTTGAATGGCCACTTCAAAAAGCTGTCTAGGAACTATTTCTTTCATAGCACTAACAAGTTCTCTTCCTTTACTTTGCGCTTTTTCATTAGGCACGATAATGCTTAGCGCATCAACATTTTCACCCGCTACCTTAATATCAAGTTTTACCAAATCCCCTACTCTAAATTCTATAGGCTCATAATCAAAACTCGCATAACCTTTTGTTAAGGACTTTAATTTATCATAAAAATCCATCACAATCTCATTTAAAGGCACATCATATTCTAGCAAAACACGCTCAGGTGTGATATAGTCCATTTTAACCTGTACTCCTCTTTTGCGATTTAAAAGAGTGATTAAATTCCCTAAAAATTCACTTGGAGTAATGATAGTAGCTTTAACATAAGGCTCTTTTATATGATCGATTTTATTAACAGGAGGAAGCTCGCTAGGATTTTGAATTTTAATAAGCTCTCCATCGGTTTGATAAATTTCATAAGTCACAGTTGGAGCTGTAGCAATCAAATCAAGATTAAATTCTCTCTCAAGCCTTTCTTTGATAACTTCCATATGTAAAAGCCCTAAAAATCCTACCCTAAAACCAAAGCCTAAGGCCAAAGAAGTTTCAGGCTCATAAGTAATAGAACTATCATTAAGCTTTAATTTATCCAAAGCATCTCTTAAATCTTCAAATTTATCCGTTTCTATAGGATAAAGTCCCGCAAATACAAAAGCTTTAGCCTTTTCAAAACCACCTATGGCTTCTTTAGCTTTGTTTTTTACCAAAGTGATGGTATCGCCTACTTGTACATCACCTACGGTTTTAAGCCCTAAAACCACCACACCTACTTCGCCTGATTGTAAAGATTGAGTTTTAATTGGACTTAAAGGGTGGGGATAAAAAAGATCTTGAACTATATGTTTTTTATCCGTACTCATGACTAAAACTTCATCGTTTTTAGCAATACTTCCTTCATAAATCCTAACCAAAGCCAAAGCACCCAAATAATTATCAAACCAAGAATCATAAATTAAAGCCTTAGTAGGAGCTTCATCATCTGTTTTTGGTGCAGGGATTTTAGTAATAATTGTTTCTATAAGCTCTTTTATACCCACTCCTGTTTTTGCACTCACACAAATTGCATCTTTGCAATCTATACCTATAATATGCTCGATTTCATGCTTTACTTTCTCAACATCAGCATTAGGTAAATCGATTTTATTAATCACAGGAATGATTTCAAGATTATTTTCAAGCGCTATATAAACATTAGCTATAGTCTGTGCTTCAACACCTTGAGAAGCATCTACTACAAGCAAAGCTCCTTCACAACTTGCCAAAGAACGACTCACTTCATAAGAAAAATCCACATGGCCAGGAGTATCAATAAGATTTAAAACAAAATTTTCATTATTAAATCTATAATTTAAACGCACTGATTGTGCTTTTATGGTGATACCACGCTCTTTTTCTATATCCATAGTATCCATAACTTGTGAACTCATCTGCCTATCGCTAATAGCACCACACTCACTAATAATCCTATCTGCAAGAGTAGATTTTCCATGATCTATATGAGCTATAATAGAAAAATTTCTAATATTTTTTACCGACAAAATTTCATCCTAAATATAAAATTTTAAAGCTAGGATTTTAACAAAATTTATGTTTAAAACAAATAAATTTTATTTTATATAAAAAACTTCAATTGAAATTTATATAAAACATATTAAAATATCAAAATGTTTGAAAAATATTTAAAATCAGCTATATTTTTAGCTCTTTATCCCTTAGCAATGTTAGCTTCTAATTTGCACGAATTTATAGCACTAAGTCAAAATAATGAATCCTATCTCATTAAGCAAATGCAAAGCGAACAAGCAAATTTAGACAAAGAACAAGCTTTTAGAAATTACCTACCCTCTCTTAGTCTAAACTCAGCTTATGTAGCCAACAATAAAGATCGCTTCATTATCGATCCACAAGAAAGTTTATTTGCTAAAGTTTCTCTTAATTTTTTGCTTTTTGATGGGGGTGCTAGAGAGGCTAATTTAAGAGCTTTAGAAAGCAGAGAAAAATTAAGCCTTTTAGACAAAGAACAAAATAAAAATTACCTTGCCCTAAATGCAATCACACTTTATTTTAACACCTTAAGTCTTGAAAAAATTTTACTAGCCAATCAACAAAAAGTATCTTTTTTAAAATCAACTTTTGGAAGATTGCAAAAATTTTACGACGCAGGACTTAGCCCTAAAGATGAACTTGAAAGCATTAAGGCTAAATACCATTTAAGCTTATTAGAGCTCAGTCAAAATGAATTAAAACTTGCCAATATACAAAAAGAGATTAAAATTTTAAGCGATACGGATTTTAAAGTGCAAGGGAATGCTTTTTTAGAAAATCCACAACAAGAAAAAAGTCAAAACTATGAAGTAATGATAGCTAAAGAACAAATCAATCTTGCTAAAGAAAGTGTAAATTTAGCAAAAGCTGAATATTTTCCAAAATTTTATATTCAAGATAATTTTAACTTTTATAAAAACAATTATAATCCAAAAGTTCCAGCTCCTTTTGCAAATTTAGCGGATCAATTCTTAGAAAAATATTCTCAAGGTAATCAATTTATTTTAGGTATGGAATGGAAAATTTTTGATTTCAATGCAAGGGCGAAAGAAGTTGAAAAAGAGCGTTTAAATGTTCAAATAGCCAATGCAAATGCAAGATTTAGCGAGAGAAAAAATAAAGAAGAATTAAATTATTTAGACAAAAGTTTAAAAGTTTTACAAGAACAAATTTTAGCTCTTAATCTTAGCTTAAATGCTGCAAATTTAGCTTTTGAAAGTGTAGATAAAAAATACCAAGCAGGACTTGTTTCTTATGTAGAATATCTTCAAGCTTTAGAGGCTAAATTTAAAGCACAAAGCGATTTAGAGCTTGCTAAAAATGAATTTGAAATTACTAAAGCAAATTATTATTTTAATGCGGGTATAGATCTTAATTCAAAGGTTAAAGAATGAAAAAAATTCTATTTTTACTTCTTGTTTTTAATTGCGCCTTTGGCGAAGAAATTTACGCAAGTTTCAATGTAGAAGCATCAAAACAAAGCAAACTTGCCCTTGAAAGCATAGGTTTGGTTCAAAAAATTCCTGTAGAAATTGGACAAAAAGTCAGCAAAGGAGAACTTTTACTTGCTCTTGATCAAGAAAGTGAAAAAATAGCTCTTCAAAATGCTCAAAATTCTTATCAACTTGCCCTTGTAGAATACGAAAATACCAAAAGTAGGATGCAAAAAATCAAAGCTGTAGAAAATGTTATAGACAAACAAAGCTATGAAGATATGAAAGCTAAGTTTGATGCTGCTAATTTAAATTTAAACAAAGCAAAAATCAATATAGCTTATTATAAAAATATCATGGCAAAAAAAGAATTACGCGCACCTTATGATGCTATTATCGCAAACAAATTTATACAAGTGGGTGAAGGAGTAGGAGGAGTAGCTCAACCTTTAATAGAAATTTTTTCCTATCCACAAAGCAAACTGATTTTAAGTTTTGATGAAAAATATAAAGATAAAGTTAGATTAGGCGATGATTTCTTTTATAAAATCGATCAAAATGGTACAGAATTGAAAGGAAAAATCAGCCTTATTTATCCAAGTATAGAAGTAAAAACAAGAAAAATTTATGCTGAAGTGCAAACCACAAATCTAACACCAGGGCTTTTTGGTGAAGGTAGAATCATCACTAAAGATTAAAAATGTTTAAACTAGCTATAAACCGACCTATTACCGTGCTAATGTTTTTCTTAGCTCTTATGATTTTTGGGCTAATCTCTGCTTTTAGCATGAGTGTAAATTTATTTCCTAATGTTTCCATACCTCTTATAAAAATCACAAGCAAGATAAATGGGGATTTAAACTTCGTAGAATCAAAAGTCACTAAAGAAATAGAAAATGCTTTAAGTGAAATCGATGGAGTAAAGACCATAACCTCAGCTGCATATGATAATTTTAGTGTAAGTGTAGTCGAGTTTAAACTGGGTAAAAATCTTGAAGTAGCTGCCAATGATGTGCGTGATAAAATAGGAACTTTAAGCCTACCTTCTAAGCCTGAAATTGAAAAAATCAGTTCAGATTCTGGTTCTGCTATTTCACTTTTTCTATATTCTAAAGATAAATTACAACTCATGCGTGAAATCAATGACAAAATAAAACCTTTTTTGCAAAGAGTTGAAGGAGTAGGTAAAATCGAAGCTAAGGGGTTTTTAGAACCCCAAATTCGCATAGAATTAAAACCAAACGAACTTAGAAAATACAATCTTAACGCCCTTGATGTAGCAAATATCATCAAAAGTCAAAATTTTAAACAAGCCCTAGGCGAACTTAACAACAATCAAGATAACTATATCATCAAAGGCTATTTTGAAGCCACAAATTTAGAAGAACTTAGCAATCTTCGCATAAAAACAGGAGTATTTTTAAGTGATATTGCTAATATTTCAAGCCTTTATGAAGATGAAAAACAAAGTGCTTTATACGAAGGTAAAGAAGGGGTGCTTTTAGAACTCGGAAAAATCACAAATTATAACACCCTTGAAATGATTAAAAATGTCAAAAATGCCTTGCCTATTTTAGAAAAACAAATTCCAAAAGATATAAGCATTAATATGCTTTATGATAAAAGCTTAAATATCCACAAGCACCTTTCTCAAGTGATTTTTGATATGGTTTTGGGGATTTTTCTAACCCTTGTTATCGTGTTTTTATTTTTAAGAAATTTAAGTGCAACTCTCATTGCTTGCATAGCTATACCTACTTCTATCATTTCAACTTTTTTTATTATCGATCTTTTAGGCTATGATTTAAACCGCTTAACTTTTATAGCTTTAACCTTAAGCATAGGAATTTTTATCGATGATGCTATAGTAGTGATTGAAAATATTGCTAAAAAACTAAAAACTTATCCGCCTTTACAAGCTGCTTTTTTAGGTATCAATGAAATAGGTTTTAGCGTTTTAAGCATAAGTATAGTTTTACTTTGTGTTTTTATCCCTATTTCTTATATGAACTCTATATCAGGGCTTTTTTTCAATGCCTTAGGCATAAGTGTTGCAAGTGGGATAGTTATAAGCTTTTTGGTTTCTGTATTTTTAATACCTAGTATTGGGGCAAGATTTTTAAATCCAAAAGAAAACAAGTTTTATGAAAAAACAGAAGCTTTTTTTGAAAAAATAGAGCAAAAGTATGAAAATTTACTCTATAAAATTTTACAAAATAAAGTAAAATTTATCCTAGCCACTCTTGTTTTTATAGGGCTTTCTTTTGCTTTAGCCACTCGCATAGGGCTTGATTTTTTACCTATGGAAGATGATAGTGAAATTCAAGTTTTGCTTGAAAGCAAAAAGGATTTAAGTTTAGAAGCCATGAAAGAAAAAAGTTTAAATTTGCTTGAAAAAATCAAAAATGATAGCAATGTCAAATACGCTTTTTTACTTGTAGGCTATGATGATGCCAAAGATGCTACAAAGGCTAAAATTTATGTTAAACTTAAAAATTTAGACGAAAGAAATTTAAGACAAAGTGCCATAGTAAGTTTATATCGTCAAAAATTTCAAGATGAAAGTTTAAAAATCAAAATTTTAGAACTTCCAAAGATAGAGGGTGCGGGCATTGATGATCCCGTGCAATTTTTAATCTTAGGAGATGATTTAAACACTCTAAAAGAAGCTGCTTCTCAGGCAAAAGAAATTTTAGGCACTAATGCGCGCATTGTAGATATAAGCGATAATGCTAATGCTACAAAAGATGAAGTAGCCTTACACATCAACAAAGAAAAAGCCAAACTTTTAGATGTCAATCCTCAATATATCGCTGGGGTTTTAGGGTATTCTTTCTCGCAACTTAGCGTAGGAAGCATGGATAGAGGCAATTCAAAAGATGATATTATCCTAAGTTTTGCTCCAGAATTTAAAAAAAACATAGAAGCTTTAAAGCGCATTAGCATTAAAAACAACCAAGGTATAAATTTAGAACTTTCAAGCGTGGTGGATTTTATATACAGTAAAGATTTAAAAACTATCAATCGTTACAATAAAAACCGCTCTGTGAAAATCACAGCTGGAGTGAATGATCTTTCCTTAGGAGCGGTGCAAAAACTTTTACTAGATAATATGGATAAAATTTTAAATAACAATCCAAGTCTTAGCTATGCTTTTTCAGGCTTTATCAATCTTTTAGGTGAAACCGTGCAAGGTTTTGCTATGGCAGTAGCACTTGCTTTTGTTTTAATTTATCTTGTTTTAGCCGCACTTTATGAAAGTTTTATTCTGCCTTTAATCATCATGATAACCATGCCTTTAGCCTTTGGCGGAGCTTCTATAGGGCTTTTTATCACAGGGCATAATTTTTCACTTTTTGTACTTATTGCCATCATCTTACTTTTTGGTATGGTGGGGAAAAATGCTATTTTACTCGTAGATGTAGCTAATAAAAAATGCCATGAAGGTTTAGATCCCGATAAAGCTCTTTTAATCGCTGGAAAATCACGCTTAAGGGCTATATTGATGACAACTTTTGCTATGATTTTTGCTATGCTCCCACTTGCTCTTTCAAGGGGTGCGGGCTATGAAGCTAATTCTCCTATGGCAATAGCCATTATCTTTGGACTTATAAGTTCGACTTTGCTTACCTTACTCGTAGTACCTGCACTTTTTAAATTTTGTTTTAAACTAGATAGCAAATTAAGAAAAATTTATGAGAGAGAAAAATTAAATTAACCAAAATGATTAATTTAATTTTTTTAAGTATTATTCTTATAAAGTGCTTTTAAGTTATCATAGGCGATTTGTATTTTTTCAAACTGTTCTCTTGCGTAAGCTTTTTCTATTGCACTTTTTCCTTGATGAAAATCAGGATGATAAAGTTTTACCAAAATCAAATATTTTTGTCTGATTTCACTAAGATCATTTTGCGGAGTGCATTCTAAAGTATTAAAATAATTACTAAAAAGCTTAGCTAAAGCATTAAATTTCCATTTCATATTTTCTTTATTGTGAATATTTTGGCGAAATTTTTTATACTCTTCGCGGTCAACTTCAAAATTCACGCAATATTTTAAATGCTCGCTCTCATCTGCAAAAGCTTCAAAAAGTTCAAGGGTATTCTCGTTTTTATATTCTAAAATTAGAATATTTGTCATTTCATTATATTCTATATTATGATCTTGAAAATAATTTCTTATATAAGTAATAAATAATTTTTCATTAGAGCTTAACTTCATCAAAATTCTACCCGCAACAAAATCAATCTTGATAAACAACATAGGCTTAAGCATATTATTTTGCTCAAAAATTAATCTAAAAGTTTTAAAATGAGCATCTTGTAAATTCTCTATACCTTCATTTGTGCTTTTACGATATTTTTGATCTAAAACTTTTAAGAAATAACGGCGCTGTGGAATTTCATTTTCTTCAAAAAAAGAAAAAATTTTATTTTTTCGTCCTATGACCTTTGTGAAATTTTTGGTAATCAAGTCTTTAAAATACTGAAATACGCTAATATCATCTGTATTAACATTGATAGTTTCTAAAGTTTGCACGATTTGCATCTATTTCTCCCATAAAACCTCATTTTCAAAAAGCTCTTTAGTGCCTTTTAAAATTTCATTGGGTGTATAATCGGCTTTATAAGATAAAGATTGACACTTTTTTACAAAATACCCAAGATAAATATAATCTAAGTTCATTTTTTTAGCTATTTGTATTTCATTGAGCAAAGAAAATTTACCCAAAGAAAAATACGAAAAATCAGGATCATAAAAACAATAAATGCTTGAAATTCCATCCTCTAAAATATCAATCAAATCAACACAAACGAGCTTATCTTCTATATAAAATGCAAGCTCATATCCAAAATTCATAAAACCATCGACATAAAGATTATAATACTGTTTAAAGCTTAAATCATAACGCTTCCAGTTCTTTTTTTCTTCCATAAAACGATGGTATTTATCATATAAAAACAAATGTTCATTGCTTAAATTGGGCGTTCTAAGTATAACTTTGGTGTTAATATTTTTATTTACAACCCTTCTTTCACTTCTTGAAAAATTATATTCATTAACTAAAATTCTAAGACTTAAACATTCATCACAATCTTTACAAATAGGGCGTGAAAAATACCTACCAAAACGACGCCAACCTCGTTTTATTAGCTCATTATTGATTTCTTTAGGGCAATTTTCAATGTATTTATACTCTATTCTTGAACGTTTATCCTTTAAGTAAGGACACTGATCTTCAAGAGTACAAAAACCAATCTCAAGCATTAAATTTTCTTAATATCTGTATTTTTGATAAATTCGGAAAATTCATCCTGTAGTTTTTCTTGCTTTAAGAAAATTTCTTGCATTTCCTTATCTATGTTTGTTTCTTGATTTTTTTCGCGAATATCTTTAGCTAGTTTTTCTAAATTTTTTACACTTGCACCACTCTTGCTTGATTTCTTCGCTAATTTTGAAGTATTGGTGTTAGCTTGCATTTCTTTTTTAATACTTTTAAGACTGTCTAAAAAATCCATCTATTATTCCCTACTTTCTCGTATTTTTTTAAGCGTAGCAGCTATTGCAGCTATAACTTCTTCTTTATTTTCTTGATGACGATCTTCTGTTTTTTCTAATAATTCTTGCATATGTGTTTCTATGAAAGAGGTGTCTAAATACCCCCTTCTAAATTCTCTTGTTTTTGTAATGGCAATTAAAAATGGTATTGTTGTTCTAATATCATCAATCACAAATTCCTTCAAAGCACGCTCAAGCTTATTAACCGCTAAATCATAACTTGTTGCTTTAATAATAAGCTTTGCAAGCATGGAATCATAATAAGGCGGCACAGTATAGTCTTTATAAATATGACTATCAACCCTAACAGATGGTCCAAGAGCTGGGTAGTATTCTCCTATTTTTCCAGGACTTGGAATAAAATTTTTCCATACATTTTCAGCAGTAATTCTAGCTTCAATAGCAAAACCCCTAGGTTTAATATCGCTTTGTTCTAAGTCCAAAATTTCTCCTGCTGCAATACGAATTTGTCTTACAATAAGATCAATACCTGTAATTTCTTCAGTAATTGGATGCTCAACTTGAATTCTTGTATTCATTTCCATAAAATAAAAGCGATTATAATCATCAAGCAAAAACTCTATAGTTCCAGCATTTGTATAACCTACAGCCTTAGCAGCTGCCACAGCTGTAACACCCATGGTTTTTCTAAGATTATCTGAAATTCCAGGGCAAGGTGCTATCTCAATTACCTTTTGATGTCTTCTTTGAATAGAACAATCCCTTTCACAAAGATGGATAATATTTCCGTAGTTATCTCCTAAAATTTGAAATTCTATATGTCTGGGATTAACTACATATTTTTCCATAAATACTTCATCATTATTAAAGTATGTTAAAGCTTCTCTTTTGCAAGATTCAAAGGCATTTTCAAGATCTTGTTCTTTATGAACAACGCGAATTCCGCGTCCACCTCCACCACCTGAAGCTTTTAAAATAACAGGATAACCAATCTTCTCAGCAAAAATTTTAATTTCTTCCATGCTATAGGAATTTAATTTTTCAGTCCCTGGAACAATAGGTATGCCATTTTTAGCCATTAACTTACGAGCGATATTTTTATTTCCCATCTTATGGATTACTTCAGATTTTGGACCTATAAAAATAATTCCAGCATCTTCACAAGCCTTAGCAAATTCGTAATTCTCACTTAAAAATCCATAACCAGGATGGATCGCATCAGCACCACAAGCCTTAGCAATCTCGACAATACGAGCAACATCTAAATATCCTCTTATAGCATCCGTTCCTATGCGATAAGCCTCATCTGCGATTTTTACATGCAAACATTCACGATCAGGCTCTGTAAAAACTGCAACACTTTTAATATGTAAATCTCTACAAGCACGGATTACTCTAACAGCTATTTCAGCTCTATTTGCTATGAGAATTTTATGGATTTGATTCATAATTTGCCTTTTTTGTTATATTTTTATTGTTAATTTTAGCAAATTTTCCTTACAAAAACTTAGCAAAAAATTTAATTTATTTTAGTTATAATAAAACTTTTTAAAATTTTAATTCCAATAAAGAAAAGTTATAATTATAATGGTTGCTGATAAAAGATTATTTTATTTAAGTTGTATTTTAATCACCATAGGAATAGTATTTTCATACTCTCTTACAGCTTTTACTGTTCTTTTTCTTGACTATAGCGAGTTTCATTTTTTTATTCGTCAGCTTTTTTTTGGAATTAGTGGCATACTTATAATGTTTTTTATTTCTCGATTGGATCCTGATAAAGCACTTTCTAAAAAAATTATTTTAGCTATTTTGATTATTTCTTTTATCTTTATCATCATTTTGCCATTTTTACCTTCTGCATTAGCAACAGCTAGCGGAGGAGCTAAACGCTGGATACGCTTAGGCCCACTCTCTATCTCTCCTGTGGAATTTTTTAAAATAGGATTGATTTATTTTTTAGCATGGAGCTATACAAGGCGTATTGATGATAGTAAAAAAGCTATCAGACACGAGGCTTTAATTCTTCTGCCTTATTGTATCTTAGCTTCTATAGTTATAGGATATATTTATATCACTCAAAACGATTTGGGACAAAGTGTAATTTCTTTCTTTTTGATTCTAGCTTTAGCTTTTTTTGCAGGAGCTAGTAAAAGACTTTTTGCTTTTGGAACTTTAATCATTATGATGATAGGTATAATGGTAATTTTTAGTAACCAAAGAAGAATTCAAAGAATCGCTTCTTGGTGGGGGAATATACAAGATGCTTTTTTACCTATGCTTCCTGATTGGCTGGCAAATGCTTTAAGAGTAAGTAGTAACAGCGAGCCTTATCAAATTTCACACTCTTTAAATGCTATAGCCCATGGAGGAATGTTTGGCGAAGGCCTAGGACTTGGAACTTTTAAATTAGGCTTTTTAAGTGAAGTGCATACTGACTTTGTTCTTTCAGGAATTACTGAAGAAATAGGACTTTTAGGTCTTGGGGTTATTTGCTATATTTATCTTTGGATGATTTTAAGAATTTTTAGAATTGCAGGAAGATGTGAAGCTAAACAAGATTTTATTTTTTGTTCAGGCATAGCCTTACTTTTACTTTTTTCTTTCTTTATGAATGCTTTTGGTATTATTTCTCTTACTCCACTAAAAGGTGTAGCGGTTCCACTTTTAAGCTATGGAGGAAGTTCAATGTGGGCAATTTGCATAGGCATAGGATATGTATTAATGATTTCAAAAAAGGTTAAATTATGACAATAGCTTTAACAGGTGGTGGAACTGGAGGACATTTGGCCATAGTGCGTTGCTTATTAGAAAGTGCGATTAAAAAAAATATAGAATGTGTATACATAGGCAGTCAAAATGGTCAAGATAAAGCTTGGTTTGAAAATGAAGTACGCTTTAAGGAAAAATTTTTTTTAAGCTCTAAAGGAGTGGTTAATCAAAGCAAATTTGACAAAATCAGTTCTTTACTCCACACCTTAAAACTCTCCAAAGATTGTAGAGAAATTTTTAAAAAATACCACATCCAAGCCGTTTTTAGTGTAGGTGGATACAGTGCAGCTCCTGCATCTTTTGCGGCTTTATTCTCACATTTGCCTCTTTTTATACATGAACAAAATTCAAAAAGCGGCTCTTTAAATATGCTTTTAAAACCTTTCGCTACAAAATTTTTTAGCGCCTTTGAAAAAGAAATTAGCCCTTATCCTGTAGCAGATAAATTTTTTGATAATGCTAGGATTCGCAAAGAATTAAAAAATATTATTTTCTTAGGAGGATCACAAGGAGCTCAATTTATCAACGAACTAGCTTTAAATTTAGCACCAAAACTTCAAGAACAAAATATCAAAATCATCCATCAATGTGGAAAAAATGATTTTGAAAAGTGCAAAAAACATTATCAAAGCTTAAATATCCAAGCTGATATTTTTGATTTTAGTTTAAATTTGGAAAAAAAAATGAAAAATGCAGATCTAGCTATATCAAGAGCAGGTGCAAGTACTCTTTTTGAACTTTGTGCTAATACTTTGCCCACTATTTTTATACCTTATCCTTATGCAGCTAAAAATCATCAATACTTTAATGCTAAATTTTTACAAGATCAAGCTTTATGTCAAATTTTTATGCAAAACTCTATTAATCTTGATGAATTTTTTAAGTCAATATTAAAACTAAATCTAGAAAATATTTCTACAAGATTGCAAAATATAACCCAAAAAAATGGCGCAGATATGCTAATCCAAAAAGCTTTATTTGATAATTTGACTTTTATAAGATAAATATCCAAAGATATTTACTAAAATTCCAACAAAAACTAACATCAAAATAGCAAATGAAAAATTTTCAAATTTGTCATGCAAAAAACCTATAATCCATTGTCCTTGTGCTGCAATTAAATATCCAAAACCCTGAGCTAAAGCAGAAAGTCTCGCTGCTATTTGAGCATTAGAGCTTTTTTGTGCAATAAAAAGCAACGCAATGCCAAAAACTCCACCCCATGGAAAACCCATGATAAAAGCACTGATAATAATAGAAATTTTACTATCAAAAATAAAGAGCATACCAAAAGCGATCACATACATACTGCACAAACCTGCTATGTAAAAAGTATGTAAATTTTGTCTTAATTTTCCTAAAAGTAAAGGGCCAAAAAGAGACACTGGAGCTGCAACAAGTTGAGCAAATAAAACCATACTTGTAGAAAATTCTTTATCAAATCCTTTTTCTACAACAATTTGAACATACCAAAAAAACAAAGAATAAGCTAAAAAACTTTGAAATCCCATAAAAAGAGTAATTTTCCAAGTTGTTAAATTTATAAAAAGATTGATTTTTTTATGAGCTTTTTTCTTAATACGAAAAAATCTACCATTTTTAGCTTGAGGATAGTAAACTACTAAAGCTACAAAAGAAAAAATAGCCCAGAAAAACATAGCTCCAGCTAAATCAAATACACTAAGCAAAGGTATAGCTAAAGCAATACCTAATAATCGAAGAAATACTCAAAACAAGACTATAAATTCCCATTATACTTGCCATTTTTTTGGAAATTTTTCTTTAATAAAACTAGGGAGTAAAACATTTGCAATTGCTATACCACAGCCCATTGCTAACATTCCTAAAAATAAGCCATATACACCAAAATAAGAACGAATAATTTCGCCTAAAAAAATTAAAAAAATTCCAAAAACAATAGCACGAATAGGAGAAAAATACCCCACAATAAAAGAAATACCTCCAAAAGCTATCAAAGGAAGACTTGTAAGTATGCCTGCTACGGTTGAGTTTAAATAATACTTATCTTTAATAATATCAATAATAGGCCCCACTGCAGTAATTGGGGCTCTAAGATTAAAAGCTACAATAATAACAATAATAACATTAATCCAAAATATCTTTTTAAAAGAAGCCATAAAAGCCTTATTTGTTAAGTTCTACTTTGAATATTTTACCTTCTGCCATCTTAGGAATCCATAAAATATTACCTTCAATAAATATATCTGCAGGACCTTTCATCAAAGGAAGTTCAAGTTTTACAGATTTAACATTATCTAAATTATAAATATATCCATTTAGATTATTTCCCCAAGAACTTACCAATAAACCATCTTTATAAGGAACTATTCCATCATAAGATTCTTTTTCATTTTTAATTATACTGAGTTCTTTTGTATTTAAATCATAAGCCATTACAACACCGCCACTTACACCATCAGGATGATAACCAGTTATAAAAAGCTTATGTTTTTTTCTATCTAGATATAACCCATTTGGACCGCCAAATTTTGCTAAATCAAGTTTTAATAATTCATCATATTGCTTAGTTTTTAAATCAACCTTTAAAATAAGCCCTGTGCCAGTATCGCTAACCAAAAGCGTATTGTCGTCTAATTTTTCTATGTCATTTAAAAAGATTGCACCTTTAATAGGTAAATTAAAAATTTCTTTTTTAGTTTTAAGATCAAAACCGCGTAAAACATCGATATCTACCACATAAAGAGTTTTTCCAATCTCCATCATGCCTTTTGGTGCATTAAGATGGGTTAAAAATTTATATTCTAGCACTTTGCCATTTTTATCAAGCTTAGAAATAAATCCATCATTATCTTTCGCCAAAGGTTCAAGTTTTTCTCCTACATTAGATACATAAACATAGTTTTTATCTACAAAAATACTTTCAGGGCTTTTAAAACCATCAAATTCTTGATATTTTAATTCACTTGCACCAAGCAAACTTCCAAGAAGCGCTAAACTTAAAACATATTTTTTCATATTTTCTCCTTTATTTAAAAATATTTTCATTGAATTATATTTATTTAGATAAAAAAAATGTGCTAGTTTTTTGATAAAAAATACAAGTTTTTTGTTTTTTGATATTGCTTAGGAGTTTGCTCATATTTCTCTTTAAATCTTTCAATAAACCAAGCTACCGAAGAAAAAGCGCACTCATTAGCTATTTCATTGATATTTTTTTTAGAAAATTTAAGTAAAATCTTTGCTTTTTGCAACCTTTTTTCATCTAACCATTTTTTAGGACTTTGTCCAAAACATTTCTTAAATTCTTTAGAAAAAGTTGCTAAATCTAATTTCGCAAAATTAGACATTTCATTTACGCTTAAAAATTCTCTACCACAATACTCAAAAAGTTGGGAAAGATCAAGGCGAAATTCTTTTAAAATTCCTGATAAAAAACTAATAAAATAAATATTCTTATTTAAAAGCAAATGTAAAAAAATCTCTTCAAATTTCAAACTCACTATAGGATCTAAAATTTGCGTATTTTCTTCAAAATGCGGTGAAAAACTTTCCAAAATTCCTTGCAAAATCTTATCATTTTTTACCCAAAAAATTTCATAGTTTTGAAACTTTTGATCTAGTTTAAAAAAATCTTTATACTTATAAATAAGCTCAATTAAAAATGCATTGTCAAAAAAAAATAAATAAGCTTCATAAACTCCTTTACTAAGTCCTACATTGCTTAAAGTATAGCTCCCAGCTTTTAAAAACAAAGTTTCATAAGAGTTAATCTTATAATCTTTTGATGCAGTGTGTAAAATTTTATATCCTTTGCGAACAAAAGTTAAAAGATGACTTCCTACATTAACAAAAGTAGAATGCGAAGTATCCGTTTGTGTATATTTAGCAAAAGTGCAAGATTTAATTTTTTTATAATTGACACCTTTTAATTGCTTTAAATCTTCTGGTAAAGAAAGAATTTTATTCATCGTAAATTTTGCCTACATTCTAAAAGACACTTTTTAAGATCTTTTTCTTTCATTAAAATTTCACGCATGCAAACACCTACTACATTTATATCTTTAAAATTTTCTATATTTTGAGCATTGATACCGCCTATAGCATAAAGTGGAATTTGACTAAATTCAAGCAAGGATTTTAAAAAATCAATCCCTTTAGGTTCTAAACCCATCTTGCAAGAACTTTCAAAAATATGCCCTACAAAAGCATAATTTACCTTATAGCTCATCGCCTCTAAAAGCTCTTCTTTGCTATGGACTGAAGTACCAAGTATATGAAAATATTTTGTTAATTTAGGTTCTTTTCTTAGCAAAGAAAGCGGTGCGTGAAAATAACGATGTCCCAATTTTAAACACTCCCTATCAAAAAAATGCAAAAAACAAGTCACTTTTTGCTTTGCGCAAATGCTTAAAACTTCTTTTGCTAAGTCATAATACTCAAATTCGCTTAAATCTTTTTCTCTTAAAACTATAGCATCTACCTTAGCCTTAGCAAGTTTTTCAATCTGCTTTAAAAAGTCTATCTCTACACATTTTCTATCGCTTATGGCGATGATTTTTTTACCCCACATAGATACTATCGCTCATCACAGCTTGCAAATTTGATCTTTTAAGCATAGCTAAAATTTCATCTACGCTTCTATCATCTGAAATTTCAAACTGCTCATCGCCATTTTTCTCACCCTTATGCTCACCTATACCCACACTCACTCCTGCACTCATTTTAGTAGCACCAAGCTTGATAACCTCATCTCTAAAACCTATTCTTTCACGACTTGAAATGGTAATGCCCGCAAAAGGCAAAAAGAGTCTATAAGCACAAAGTACTTGCAAAAGGCGTTTTTCACTTACATCTTTAGGATGGATTTTGGCATTATTGATAATAGGTCTTAAACGCGGCACTGAAATAGAAATTTCAGCATGCGAATAAGCTTGTTGTAAAAAATGTGCATGAAGCGCCGTAGCAAGAGCGTCTTTTCTAAAATCATCTATACCCAAAAGTGCCGCAAAAGCCACTCCACGCATACCCGCTTTTAAAGCTCTTTCTTGAGCATTAAAGCGATAAGGAAAAATGCGTTTTTCACCAGCTAAATGAATTTTAGAATATTTTAGAGGATTGTAAGTTTCTTGAAAAACAGTCACATAATCACAACCCTTTTCATGCAAAATTTTATATTCATCTTCATTCATAGGATAAATTTCAACGCCCACAACCTTAAAATACTCTCTAGCTATTTTACAAGCATTTGCTATATATTCTACACTTGCAAACTCCCTGCCCTCGCCTGTTAGCATTAAAATTTCTTCTAAACCACTTTTAGCAATGGCTTGCATTTCTTCGTGAATTTCAGCTTCATTTAGCTTAGCTCTTGCGATTTTATTACCTTTTTGAAAACCACAATAAACACATTTAGAATTACAATAATTTGACAAATAAAGTGGGGTAAAAAGAGAGATAGAATTTCCAAAATATTTTTGCTTGACTTTAGCGGATTTAAAGGCTAATTCTTCTATGAAATCTTCTGCTGCACTTGAAAGCAAGGCTTTTAAATGCTCTATGCTTAAATGTGTTTGATTTAAAGCATTTTTAACATCTTTAGCGCTAAATTGACTCTCATCATAGCTTTGAACTTGACTTAAAACCTTATTTAAAATTTCGCTTTTTATTTCCTGCATGTGAGGTAAATGCTGCATATAATCTTGCATAATCAATCCCTTAAAAAGCCTGTTAATGGAGAACTTGCTTTAGCTTCACTCACACTTGCCACACCTGCTAAAAAAGCCGCTCTTCCCGCATTTACTGCCAAAGAAAAAGCTCTAGCCATCAAGGCTATATCTTTAGCTTCAGCTATGGCTGTATTTACCATCACTGCACTTACTCCCATTTGCATAGCTTCACAAGCTTGTGAAGGACTTCCAATACCCGCATCTACAATGATAGGCAAATCAATTTCATTAAGCAAAATTTGTATAAATTCCTTAGCACATAAACCTTTATTACTCCCAATAGGCGCTGCTAAAGGCATGATAGCCGCAGCTCCAGCATCACGCATAGCTCTAGCTGCGTAAAGATCAGCATGCATGTAAGGTAGGGGCGTAAAACCCTCTTTAGCTAAAAGCTCACAAGCTTTAATCGTTTCATAATTATCAGGCAGCAAATACCTACTATCGCTTATCACTTCTATTTTGATAAGTTCTCCACAACCAAGCTCTCTTGAAAGCCTTGCAATGCGTAAGGCTTCATCGGCGTTTCTTGCGCCTGAAGTGTTGGGTAAAAGTGTGATATTTTTAGGGATATAATCAAGTATATTAGCAATTTCCCCTGTATTTGCACGGCGTAAGGCTAGAGTGATAATCTGTGCTTTAGCTTCTTCTATAGCTGATTTTATAAGCTCTAGCGAATATTTTCCAGAACCTAAAATAAATCTTGAATCAAACTCGTATTTGCCTATTTTTAATTTATCGTTTTTTAAATTTTCTTGCATTTTTACTCCTTATTTGCTAAAAGCTCTAAAACAAGGTTACTTTGATGTCCTGCGCAAATATTTACCCTTGGCGCCATAAGTCCATTTCCCACCTTAGCACCATTTACCAAATCCCCGCACACATAGAAATTTTTAGCAATTTTTCTTGTTTGTATGCTGTTGCTATCACCATAGCCCGCAAGCCCTGAAGCGCAGATTAAAATACCATCTTTGTAAAATCTATGAAAATTTTGCGCTATCATTGCTTTTGCGATAGCACTATCAAAGGCTTCACAAACTATATCTATATCTTTAAACAAAGACTCTAAATTATCCTCATCGATTTTTAAAGTACAAATTTCAACGCTGATATAAGGATTAATTTCGCTAATTTGCTCTTTTAAAGCTTCGGTTTTAAACTTGCCCAAATCACTTACACGGTAAGCTTGACGATTTAAATTACTAGGCTCAATCACATCAAAATCAATCAACTTTAAATACCCCACTCCACTTCTTGCCAAATTTATCGCTATATGTGATCCAAGTCCGCCTAAACCACACACCGCCACGCGCCCATTTTTAAGTTTATCGTGAAGCTTTGGTGTATGTCTTGCTCTCATCATAGCATCTAGTGCGTCTTTTGGAGGTAAAGTATTTTTTTCTATACAAAAAAGCTCATCATTTTCATTTAAAGCGATATTCTCTTTTGTTGCAAAACCATTGATAATCCATACATCATTTTCATTTTTGCTGATATTTTCAAAAAATTCCAAACTTGTTTTAAAGTCTGTATCAAGTTCTTTGCCATTGAATTTTACTCTCATCATCCACCTCCTACAAAACTTACGATTTCAGCTTTATCGTTTTCTTTTAAAATCAAATTTTCAAATTCACTCTTAGGTATAATCTCTCCATTTAATTCCAAGGCGATAAGTTCTATTTTCAAGCCTTTTTCTTTGATAAAATCCATAAATTTAAGCTCTTTTAACTCAAGCTTTTGTCCATTGATAATCATCCTAAACCTTTAAAAATTTTCTATCAAGTCTTTAAAAACAAGACAAAGTTTTTCAAATTCTTCTATACTTACCCTTTCATCAATAGCGTGAATTCTATCATTACAAACCCCAAATTCTACTACCTTTACACCGTATTTTGCAAAATACCTTGCATCACTTGTACCGCCTTTGGTATTAAGCTCTGGCACTTCATGAGTGATTTTTTGAACGCTTTCATTCATTTTTTGAACGATTTTATTGTCGATATTTGTCAAAAAAGCTTCGCTTGATTGTTTTAACTCTAACTCATAGTTTAAACCATGACAAATTTTTTCTACATAACTTTTTACATCTTCTAAGCTTGTATCAGGGGAATTGCGTACATTAAACATAAGTTTTAAATCATTTGGCGTTACATTACATACCCCCATACCTCCACGAATATCAGTTATAACGATTTTTGAAGGACTAAATTCAGCACTTCCAGGATCAAGATCAAAACCCGCTAAAAGCTTTAAAACCGGTGCAAAATCATGCACAGGATTGATACATTTTTCAGGATAAGCAACATGCCCTTGTTTTCCACGGATTAAAAGTTTTCCATTGATAGAACCACGACGCCCTATTTTAATACTATCGCCGATTTTTTTAACACAGGTTGGCTCTGCAACCACAGCATAATCAGGTAGCATATCTCTTTCTTGCATCCATTCTAAAACAGCCTTAGTTCCATATATAGCTTCGCCTTCTTCATCACTTGTTAAAATAAGACTCAGTCTTGCTCCTTTAAAATCCGCATTCTTTACCGCATCTACAAAGGCTGCTACTCCGCTTTTCATATCTTGAGCACCCCTTGCATAGATAAAGCCTTCTTTTTCCACAGGCGCAAAAGCATTATTACTCCAACCCTCGCCTGCAGGCACCACATCTACATGCCCACCAAAAGCTAAATGCTCGCCTTCATCTTTAAATTTTTTAGTGAGTAAAAGGTTTTTAATGCCTTCTTTTTCTATAAAAAAAGCTTCAAAATCACTCAGTTCCATAGCGATGAAATTTAAAGCTCCATCATCATTTGGCGTAACAGATTTAAATTTTAAAAGTTCGATTAAAAATTCTTTTGCATTCATTTTTTATCCTATAAAAGTTTTATATAATAAATTAAGAGCAAAATACTCTATAATTATAGCTGAAATTATATTGATTATAAAAACAACTTTTGCACTAAAAACATGACTATATCTTGCCACCACAAAGGCTAAAGCACTTACCCAAAAAAGTATAGCCACAACAAGCCCTAAAGTCATCAAATAAGCATGATCACTACTTAAAACCACACTTGCAGCGCTAAGCCAAAATCCTATCACAAAAGGATTTGAACCATTTAAAAAAGCTCCCTTAATATAACTTTTCAAAAGACTTTCTTTAAATTCTTTATGCTCTAAATTTAAGCTTTCTTTCTTTTTTCTTAGCATCAAATACGCCATATAAGTTAAAAAACAAAAACCAAAAATCGCCAAAGAACGCATAAAAATGACATTGTCTAAAAAATTTAAAAGCCCAAATTGAAGCAAAAAAAGATAAAGCATATCTATGCTAAATGCTCCAAGTCCTACAGCTATGGAATTTTTAAAAGCTTTTAGCGCATAAGTTAAAATCAAAATATTTACAGGCCCAAAAGGCACACTCACTCCAAAACCCAAAAAAACTCCACTTAAAAAAGAATCAAACATTACCATCTTTCATAAAATTTTCTATATCAAGTGCGATTTTATCAATAGCGCTTATAATATCTTCAGTGTAGATTTTATCAAAATACCGCTCTAAATTCGCATCTTTTTCGTAGATATTTAAAATACTTTTTTCGCACATTGAAGCATAACGCCCTACAGGCAAAACCGCCCCACTTGTGCCTACGCTGATAAAAAGCGAAGTTTGATTTAGCAAAGAATAAAGCGTAGCATAAGCAGGGGCTTGCTCTTCAAACATGACTATATTGTGTCTTAAATCCTTACTTTTGCATTTTGGACATTGTTTGTCTATGATTTTTTCATAGCCTATATTAAAAATTCCTTCACATTTTAGGCAACGAAGTTCGGGCAAAAAGCCATGCAAATGTACTACATCTTTACACCCTGCACGCTCTAGCAAATCATCTACATTTTGCGTGATGACAAAAAGGTTTTTACCCCATTTTTCTTTTAACTGTGCGATTTTTTCATGAGCATGATTTGGCTTTACATTTTGAAGTTGCGCTCTTCTTGCATCGTAAAAATCAAGTACTTTTTTAGGATTTTTTCTAAAACCTGTTGCAGAGCAAACCTCCATCACATCGTATTCCTCCCAAAGTCCATCATTATCTCTAAAAGTTTTAAGCCCGCTTGGAACAGACAAACCCGCTCCGCTTAATATCATAATGTTTTTCATCGCTAAACCTTATAAAATTTACAAAGTTTAGCGAAAAATGCTTTAAGAAAATAAATATTTTTGTAAGATTTTTTCTTTTTCTTTTTCTAACAATTCTAATTTAAGATTAAGAAAATCAATTTGTTGTTCCACTAATTCAATGTTTTGAACAATTTTTTCTTGAATTTCTAGCGGTGGGAGTGGGATTGTAAGATTTTCATAAAAACTTATAGGAACTCTTTTGTGTCCACTTGCTCCAGTCATAGCAAGAGCTGCTTTTTCTCTTATATTTTGTTGATTTAGATTATAGAATAAGAAACTGCTATCAAGCCCTGTTTTTGCTCTAAAAATATGAAATTCTGTGCTACCAAAACCTATGTTATTTGTTAGATTTTTTGCGATAGCACATTTACCATTTTCCATGCAAGGAGTAATTTTTGCAATCAAAATATCATTTTCTATAAAATATGTGTAGCCTTTTCTTACTTCGTTTAATGACCTATCTATCTTACTTTGAATATAACCCTTATCTGAAACACTAGCCATTTCTATAAATGAGACAAGTATATTTTCATCAAGTTTTGATATTTCTTTTTTACTAGGATTAAGTTCCATATATTGTTCATTCTTTAAAGAAATTCTCTTCCAGCCATCTTTTGGTGGAGTTGAGAGAGTTTGTAAAAGCTCTTGTATGGTTTTAGAAAAGTTTTTAAAAGCATTAAAATCTTCCTTTCTTTCCTTGCTTTGAGTTTCTTCAACTAATACTTCAGAATGACTAATTTGTTCTTCAATTAGCGAAAGCAAAAGATTAAAGTCAAGTTTAGATTCTAATTTTTGCAAATTTTCTAAAATAGAATTTAGCTCATACCCCCCCCCATCATCTATAATACCGCATTTTTGAAGTATTGCCTTGATTAAATTTTGATACTCTTCTACACTCATTCTTATTGTGTTATACTGCTCTTCTACCTTTTCACATTCTGCCACGATTTGCTTTTGAATCTCAAAGTCTGCATTTGGTATTAAAATAGATTCTAAATTTGTTTTATTGATTCCGCCTTGAGCCGAACCTGTAATTTTAGATTTTAAAGCTTGTTGTCCACTATAAGAATGTAATATATAAAATAAATATTTTTGTTTTGCTATATTATCACAACGCAATAAAAAAATATGCTCATTAATCATTGCAGATTTCCTAATAAATTCATTACGCACCATTGCAATTTTTCCAGTTAATGCACCATCTTTACATATTAAAATATCAAATTGTTTTACAATTCCTTTATCTTGCAACGCAAAACTTTCATAAAATTCTATTGGTACATACTTAGGATTATCTAATTTGATATACCCACTTTTATTGTCTATATGTTCTCCACCAAGACTCAGTGCACCGTTTTCATATTTGCCGACACCACCACTAGGACGCTTTGCGGTTTGAATATCTAATACAAAATCTTTAAGTCTTACTAACTCAAATTTAGAATTTATAAAAGGATTAGACATCTCACTTTGCGTTGAATTGCTAGGATTTAAACTTATAGCTTTATTAAATTCCACTTTTTCAAAATCCATCATATCAACAAGCCTTGCTTTTGTAGCATAAATCTGCAATTCTTGCGGGATAACATCAAGCGTATTTAAAAAAGATTTGTAGATTAAAGTATTAAGCTTAGTCTCATTTTGTGGATTGCCTCTTTCAAAAAGTGGGCTCAAATAAGGCTCGTGCAATTCTTTTAAACCTTCATCACCTTTTCTATTACTCCACTCATAACCTAAAAATTTCTTTTGTTCTTTTATATCACTTGGGGATTTTATGATTAAAACTTCTTGATTAAGACTTAGACTAAAATAAAGCAATTTATCCTTTTCTATTGCCTGAGCATAAGCTAAAAAGGCTTTATCTTCTAAATCTTGCTTATCTTTACTTTCTTTATAAATTTTAGATTCTTTAAGTCTTTTATAATCGCTTGTTTGCCTAAATGCATTGCAATAATCTTTAAAGGCTTCTAGCTCTGCAAGTTTAGAATCTAAGTTTCCATTTAAAAAATTGCTATAAAGCTCTTTATCAAATTTTCTAAAATCACAATACGCACTTAGATAATTTTGATAAAAGTTTTCACTGTCTTTTAAATTTTCAGCTTCTATGCGTTCTTTAATCAAACTATAATCTTGAGAAATAAGATGATTTTCTTGTTTAAAAGTTTCTTTTTTGCGTAAAAATAAAATAATCGTATTTGTCCCTGTTGCTCCAAATGTTTGATTACCTAGCTCTACAATGGCAATAAAATCAAAATTTTGAAATAATATTTCTCTTGTATTTTTATAAATAGAATCTTTATTTAAAATAGAACTTGGTAAGATAATGGCAGCTTTAGCATTATCATTTAAAATTTGATTTGCTCGCTCACAAAAAAAGCATTCAATAGAATTATTTGTTTCTATGTTTATATCATCGTTAAAAAGTTTATAGGTATTTTTAGATTTATCACTTAAAGTTTCTAAAAATCCTTTTACAGAATAAGGCGGATTTGCTATAAGCAAATCAAAACTATTTGATTCTATTTGTGGTTTTGCTTTTTCTCCTTCTAAATTATTTGTATTTGCTAATTCAAAAGAAGCAAGTGCATCAGCGTATAAAATATTGATTTCATTTTGCCCATACATTGCACTTGATACCTTAGAAACCTTACTTAAGCGATACTCTTTTTCAATACCATAAATATTTTTATAATGCTCTTTAAGCTCATCTTCTGTTAGATAACGCTTAAGCTCATTGGCATAGGTGTTTAAAAAATGTCCAGCACCACAAGCATAATCAATCACCCTTAAAGCTTTAGAGTTTTTGCTTAACATTTCGTGAAGCGGTAAAGAATACATAATAAATTCACAAATTTGAATAGGAGTAAAAAACTGACCTTCATCTTGCTTCATACCTTTTTGCAAAAAAAGTTCAAAAAGATTGCCTAAAAATTGATTTGTAGAGTTTTGGGTAAGCTTGTAATTTGCAAAAAGCTCTACTATTTCTTTTAATACAAGTGCATTTTTTAAGAATAATTCTTTATTATGCACTTCTAAAAATGCAAAATCATTATTTGAATAAAATTTTAATTCTTTGATGTAATTTTGCATTACTTCTTTTAAAGTTTTTATCTTTAATTGCTTAAAGTCTTTTTCTATATCTTCATTAGATACAAAGGTAATTTTCTCTCCTAAGAATTCTTTCATAGCTTCTTTATAAAGCCACATTAATCTATCTTGCATATTTGCATAAGTATCTGCCATTACACCAAAATATCCAAATTTGAGATTGTTTTTATTAAAAGTTTCATCATAAATTTTGCAAAGAAAAATATTTACAAGTTTATCAAAGGCATTTTCCTTGCCTGATATATTATGCTTGCGTAAAATTTTTGCAAATTCGTGATATTTGCCTTCTTCTTTAAGTTCTTTAAGATTATCAAAAGTTGGAGTAATTTCTAAAATTTTATAGGCATTGACATTTGCTTCAAAAATACCTTGTTTAAAATATTGCAGTTCATAACTTTCTTTCCAAGTTTTAAAAAGTTCTATATTGTTATTAGATTTTTTATAAGAATTTTGCAATTCCTTTTCTTTTAGATATTCTTCGTTATCGTAAGCTTGTATGATGTAATTTTTATATTCTAACTTATCGCTAAAATCACTTGTATAAAGACAAAGATATTTTACACCTTTTTCTTGCTGAAAATAAGAAAAAAGCTGTCCGCCATCTTCTTGCATTCTATTCCATTCTTTTATAAATTCACTATTTTTAGAATCTGTGGTTTTACATTCTATAATCAAATAAGGATTGTTTTCATTATCCTTTACTAAAATATCAGCCTTACCACCTTTTTTATCCCTGCCAAGATTCCATTTTGGCTCTAACTCTAAATGTTCAGCCTTATAACCTTTTTCTAAAAGTCTATGCACACATTCAAAAACTACAAAATTTTCAGGGTGTGAAAAATTAGAAGTAGTTTTATCGTGAATTTTTATTTCTTTTGGATAATTAATACTTTGGTTTTTATAATCTATTAAAAAAGTGTAATTATTGATTGTTTTTACATAATTTTCATTTTTATTTTTAAAGCCTAAGTTTTCTAAAACTTGTTTTAAATTATCTTTTGCAATCATTTATTTCCTTATAATTTTACCACCTTAGCACCAAAACCACCTTGATTGATCGGTGCGTCATTAAAGCCCTTGACACTTTTATGAGTTTTCAAAAACTCTCTTACAGCAAAGGCAAGCTTTCCTGTTCCTATACCATGGTAAACTAAAACTTCATCAAAGCCTGCAAGCAAAGCATCTGAAATAAATTTATCAAGCCTTGAAATAGCTTCATCACTCCTAAGCCCGTGCAAATCCAAGCTAACGCTAAGATTAGTCGGTTTTGCCACACTAATGCTTGTTTTTGGACTTATTTTAGGTGTAGGAGTGCTTTTTTTAAGCAGTTTTAAAGGCACACGAAGTTTGATCCCATCACTTTCAACCATAGCATCGTTTTTAGAAATGCTTATGATTTTACCCTTAATTTTTTCATATTTTACAAAATCCCCCACACGCAATTCTTCGTTTTGCTCCATACTTGGCAAGATGATTTCTTTTTTAAGTTCATTGGCTTTATTAAGACTTCTTTGCTTGTCTTTTATATCTTTAAGCTGTATGGTTTTTTTAGCTTCTTCTATGGCTTTGTGAAATTTAAATTCTAAATTTCTCAAACTCGTACGAAATTCTTGTTCATTTTTTTCTTTTTGCTCTTTTAAGGAAAGTAAAATTTCATCGACTTTTTGCTCTTTTTTCTCGACATTTTCAAGCTTAGCTTTTAGTTCTAATTCAAGATTGATATTTTTACCCACAAGCTCTTCTAAATTTTCTTTATCCTCGCCATAAAGCTTTTTAGCCTCGCTAACTAAATTCGGCGGAATCTGATAACGCAAAGCGGTTTCAAAGGCATAAGATTTTCCTATGGTGCCTTTTAAAAACTCGTATTTTGGGCGTGAAAGCTCTTCATCATATAAGGCAGCGATGAGTTCAACTTGCTCATTTTTTGCTAAAAGCATGGCAAGGCGTTTGTGGTGTGTAGTAATGATGATTTTAAGATTATTAGTTATGAGTTTTGAA
The DNA here is from genome assembly GCF_045277125.1 of Campylobacter sp. CFSAN122748. Taxonomy (NCBI): domain Bacteria; kingdom Pseudomonadati; phylum Campylobacterota; class Epsilonproteobacteria; order Campylobacterales; family Campylobacteraceae; genus Campylobacter; species Campylobacter sp. CFSAN122748. The sequence continues at coordinate 1,021,808 of NZ_CP116953.1, forward strand.
ATCAACACACTATACAAACAAGCCGCTTCTTCAAAATCTGTTCCAAGCTCTATTTCATCGATACCTAAAAGCAAATTTTTCTTAGAAAAAAGCCTGGAAAAGTGCAACATTCTTCCTGCAAAAGTTGAAATGTCGTTTTTAACATTTTGCGGATCTTCTATGATGGCATCAAATTCTTTAAAAGTACCGATTTTACTTTCACTTGCTTTTATATGCATAGGCAAAAGATGTTTAGCTAAAAATGCTGCGCTTAGCATGGATTTTAAAAGCATGGATTTTCCGCCTGCATTTACCCCTGTGATGATTAAAACTTGTTTTTTAAATTCCAAACTCACGCTTTTTGGATTTTTTAAGGCAGGATGGGCGAAATTTTTAAGCACTAAATCCGTACTTTGATCGCACAAAATAAATTCAAAATCCCTTTTTTTAGCAAGCAAAACCCTAGCGCTATAATGATCAAAAAGATCAAAGGCTGTATTGATAAATTTTAAAAAAGGTAGATTTTTTGCTAAAAAAGCTGAGAAATTTTTAGCGTATTCATAATAAATTTCTTCTTTTTGATTTTTGATTTTTTCTATATCATTTTGCAAATTTTCAACACTTAAAGGCACGATATAAAAGCCACCGCCACTACTTCTACCTATGATTTTTGCTTTAATAGCGTGATTAAACCCGCCTCTTACAAGCAAGGCTTCAAGATTGTTTATAAGATGGATTTGTGTATCGATAAGATAAGGCATTAAAGCTTTTGTATAGCAAAATTTCTTAAACTCAGCTATTATGCTTTCATTTTTTAATCTTAGAGCGGCATTAAGATTTACAAGTCTTTCATCTAAACTTTCTTTTAACTCCCCTTTTTCATCGAAATTCAAACAAAGCTCCAAAGCCCCGCTAACAAATTCTATCTTTTGTAGCCAAGAGTCTAAATTTGTTCCTAGCTTTATTTTTTTTAACTTTTCAAAATAACGAAAAATTTTTACAAATTCAAAAATTTCATCTAAATGCAAAATTCCTTGCTTACTTAAATGAACCAAGGCTTTATCAAGATTGCTAAGCTCTGGTATAGTAGGAAATTCCACCTCGCAAAGCTCATGTATACGTTTAAAATGAAGATTAGAATCTCCTTGCAAAAAAATCTCCTTATCTCTTGCAAAAAGGGCTTTAAACTCTTCTAAATAGCTGTTTAAATCAAGCTTTGAGATCAATTCTTCTTTTGTATCATTCATCATTTAACCTACAATCTTTAATATCTATGATTAAAGAATTAAAACTTTGATTATTATCCTTTGAAATAAAACTTCCTGTACCAAATTCATAATTAAAATACGCCTTAGAAACATTGATATCTTTACATAAAATATTTTTATTTTGATTAAAAGCTACGATAATATCTGTTCTTAAATGACTTTTTTGCGTGTTTTCAAATTCAAAAAATACCGCTAAAACAATAAAAATCACAAGTAAAATACCAAAAAAAGGTTTAGTTTTTTTGCCTAATTTTTCACGCAAAGCAAAAGTGATTAAGGCTAAAATTAAAATAATTAAAAAATATAAAAAAAACCTACTCATCTTTTTGCCTTAATTTATTACTAATATCTCCTGCACCAAAACCTATAATAAGCCCTTCTTCAAAAACTTGCCCCTTAGAAGCTACTAAAAATCTACCCTCTCTTTTGATATCTTCTACAAATAAAGCCTTAGGAAAAACCGCTTTTAAATCAAGTTCTATAGGCTCTTCTCCTGCAGCATAAACAGGTAAAATTACAAGCTCATCAATACTCTCAAAAGCCCTTGCAAATTCCTTTAAATTTGCAGCCAAACGCGTGTAGCGGTGGGGTTCAAAAATGGCTGTAATTTTTTTATATCCGCCTAATTTTGCGTATTCTTGTGCTGCGCTTAAAGTCGCTTTTATTTCGGTAGGATGATGACCATAATCATCGATTAAAACCAAATTTTCATCAGCATATAAAATATCAAAACGCTTTTTAATACCTTGATAATTTTTAAGCCTAGTTCTTATCGTTTCTATATCTAAGAAATTTAAAGCCGCCAAAATCGCCAAAGACGCATCAAGGGCTAAATGATATCCCATGCCAAAAACCTTAAATTCACCTAAATCTTTCAACTCAAAGCTTGTAAAAGGTTTGAAATTTTCTATACGCATGGTGCAGTTTTTGATATCTTTGCTCGGATAAAGCTTGGTTGACTCATTTTTATAATTTTTCAAAAACTCATCTTCAGCATTAATCACGCGAATTTTAGCCGTATCTAAAAACTCCGCATAAGCATGATGGAGTTTTGAAACTTCATTACCATAATGATCTAAATGCTCTGCTTCTGCATTAGTAACTATAGCCAAATAAGGATTTGAATTTAAAAAAGAACTATCGCTCTCATCAGCTTCAAAAACAAGGTTTTGGCTTTCTTTATAAATCATATTTGAACCAAATTCTTTTAAAATCGCTCCGATGATCACAGAAGCATCATCAAGCAAAGAAGCCAAAATACTTGAAGTTGTGCTTTTTCCATGTGCTCCTGCAACTGCAAAAACGCGCTTATCTTCTAAGATAAGAGGTAAGGCCTCCTTGCGTGAAAGGCATTTAATGCCTAATTCTTTAGCGTGTTTAAATTCAGGATTTTCTTCTTTGATAGCAGTAGAATAAATAACTAAATCTTTGTTTAAAATATTGTCTTTATGATGAGGGATACTGACCTTAACCCCTTCTTTTTCTAGTTCTTTAGTGATTTTACTCTCTTTAAGATCACTTCCGCTAATTTTAAAACCTTTTTCTTTTAAAAATCTTGCTAAAGCGGAAATTCCTATACCGCCTATGCCGATAAAATGGATATTTTGCATCATTTAAACCTTTATACCTTAAAGGCTAAATTTTAGCACTTTTTTACTAAAAAGAAAATATAAACCTTAGCTTCTATCAGCTCTAGATAACTTTTATAAACTTATAAATCTATAAGTATAAATTTAATTTTTAAATTCTTTTATTATCTTATCAAAACCCCAAAGTTTTCTTGCTTCATCACTTTTTTTAGGCTCTATAATAAGCATTTCTTCTTCAGAACCCAATTTACTTTCTATCTCACCAAAAGCATTAATAAACAAAGTATCGCCGTAAAAATTCCACTCATCTTTTGTTTTGCCTATGCGATTTACTCTTAAAATGCTTGTAGAATTTAAAAAAGCTCTTGTTTTTAAAAGTTCTTCCCATCTTTGTTTGCTTTCAAAGGTACAAGCACTAGGAACGATAACCAAATCAATTTTTTTCGCCATAATCTGTTGCCAAAAAATATCAAAATGTGTCTCAAAACCAAAAAGCAAAGCACATTTTAATTTTTCATAATTAAAAGTAAAAATTTTTAATTCTGATGGAGTTTTGTTGCTGAAAAATTTTTCTTCATTCCAATGTTCATAAGGCATTAAAATTTGCTGTTCATAACTTTTCACACCATTTGGAGTAACTTTTAAGCAAAGTTTTTTATAACTTTTAGCTTCAACGCTTACATAAGGAGCGATGATTTCTAATTCGTATTTTTTAGCAAGTTTAATCAAGCTTTCTTTTTTAGCTTCGCTTTGTTCTTTTATCATATTTTTTGGCATATGCAAAAGTTCTGTAAAAAAACTGTTGATCACATATTCTCCCAAAACTACTAAATTTACTCCATTGTCTTTTGAAGCTTTAAGATAATAATCAAGCCTTGATTCACTTAAAGCTAAAGTTGGAAACTGTAAAGCTGCTATTTTACTCATCGATTTGCTCCACTTCTAATTTTGCTTTTTCAAGCTCAAGTCTTGCTTTTTTGATACTCTCTAAACCTTCTTTATAAATTTTTACACTTTCATCTAAGGCAAGCTCTTGATTATTTAATTTTTCCAAAGATTCATTAGCGTGTTTTAAATTTTCTTCAAAACTCATTGATGATTAACCTTGTAGTTTGGTGCTTCATGAGTGATAGTAACATCATGCACGTGACTTTCTTTAAGTCCTGCAGTGGTAATTTCAACAAATTCGGCTCTTTTTTGAAAATCTTCTATATCTTTAGCCCCAACATAACCCATAGAAGAACGCAAACCTCCTAAAAGTTGGTGCACCACACTTCTTATACTTCCCACATAAGGAACACGCCCTTCTATACCTTCAGGAACGAGTTTATCTTGAGCGGTACCTTGCTGAAAATATCTATCCGAACTTCCCTTTTGCATAGCCCCAAGCGAGCCCATACCACGATAAGACTTATATTGTCTTCCTTGATAAGTAAAAAGCTCTCCTGGACTCTCATCTGTTCCAGCTAAAAGCGATCCTATCATAACAGAACTCGCACCTACGGCTAAAGCTTTTGCAATATCACCTGAATATTTAATCCCGCCATCAGCTATCACAGGAATGCCAAATTTATTTGCTTCTTCCACGCACTCATCAATGGCCGAAATTTGAGGCACACCCACACCTGAAACAATACGTGTGGTACAAATACTTCCTGGCCCAATACCTACTTTAACCGCATCTACTCCTGCTTCACAAAGTGCTTTTGCTGCAGCTGCAGTGGCGATATTTCCTGCGATAAGATCTAAATTTGGATATTTAGCTTTAATCGCTTTTACTGTATCAATAATACCCTTAGAATGTCCATGCGCAGAATCAAGCACAACAACATCAACGCCCGCTTCAACTAAAGCATCCACACGATCCATTTGTCCTACTCCTATAGCCGCACCCACACGTAATCTTCCAAAATTATCTTTATTGGCATCAGGATATTCTTTGCGTTTTTTAAGATCTTTTATAGTGATAAGTCCTTCCAAGCGTCCTTGTTCATCCACTATAGGAAGTTTTTCTACTTTGTTGGTACTGAAAATTTTTTCCGCATCATCTAAAGTACAACCCTTTGGAGCAGTGATTAAAGGCATTTTAGTCATAACATTTTCAACCAAATTTGAAAAATCACTCTCAAATCTTAAATCACGATTGGTGAGTATGCCTATTAGTTTCTTATCTTCATCTACTACAGGAACACCTGAAATTCTATACTCTGCCATAATTTCTAAAGCTTCCGCAACACTTGCCTTAGGACTTACAAAAATAGGATCGATAATCACCCCGCTTTCGCTTTTTTTCACTCTTTTTACTTCTCTAACCTGTGAGGTTATATCCATGTTTTTATGAATCACTCCAAGCCCTCCAAGTCTTGCCATCATAATAGCAGCCCTGTGTTCAGTAACTGTATCCATAGCCGCAGAGATTAAAGGCATATTTAAAGTGATATTTTTTGTCAGTTTAGTATGAATTTTTACTTCCTTAGGTAGAACTTCAGAATACCCAGGACGCAATAATACATCTTCAAAAGTTAAAGCTCTTTTTACAATTTTCATCTTTCATCCTTAATTTTTAATCATTTGTTCTAAACTTAAAGCCCCGTCTAACAAGGTTTGTTCATCATAAGCTTTGCAAATCAGTTGTGCTGATATATTAAGCCCTTCTTTATCTTTTGCAACAGGCACACTAATGCCTCCAAGCCCTGCTAAATTTACAGAGATAGTATAAACATCTTCTAAATAAGTTTGTATAGGGCTTTTTTGAGTATCAAATTTAAAAGCCGTTGTAGGCGTTACAGGCATAAAAATAAGATCACAATCTTGTAAAATTTCTTCATATTTTGCCTTGATAAAAGCTCTAGCTTTTTGTGCTTTAATATAATACGCATCATAATATCCACTGCTTAAAACAAAAGTTCCTAACAAAATTCTTCTTTTTACTTCTTCGCCAAAACCTTCGCTGCGTGTATTTACATACATTTCTTTTAAATTTTGGATATTTTCGGAACGCTTACCATAACGCACCCCATCATAACGACTTAAATTTGCACTTGCTTCAGCTGTTGCGATGATATAATACGCTGCAATATCAAACTTAGAATCAAGTAAATTTTTATATACAATCTCATGTCCATTAGCTTTTAACATATCTATGGTTTTTAAAAGTGCGTTTTTTACTTCACTATCTGCATCATTGACATAATTTTCAATCACTGCGATTTTTAATTTTTTATTTGCATTTAAATTTGGAGCGGTTTTGATAAACTCGATATTTGCACTTGTGCTATCCATTTTGTCATATCCTGCGATCGCATCATATAAAATTGCCGCATCTTCTACATTTTGCGTTAAAACCCCGATTTGATCCAAACTTGAAGAATAAGAAACCAAACCATAGCGACTCACTCTTCCATAACTCGGTTTAAATCCTACACAACCACAAAAAGCTGCGGGTTGACGTACAGATCCTCCTGTATCAGAACCCAAACTTGCCAAAGCCAAGCCACCCGCTACCGCAGCAGCACTTCCACCACTTGAACCACCTGGCACACGCTCAAAATTTAAAGGATTTAAAGTTTTGCCATAATAAGAACTCGCTGTTGAACTTCCCATAGCAAATTCATCCATATTACAACGCCCAAAAGGAGAAAAACCATTAGCTTTTAAATTAACAATCGCACTTGCATCATAAGGAGCGATATAACCTTGTAAAATCTTACTCGCACTAGTAAGCTCCCAGCCCTTTACACTGATATTATCTTTTATAGCTACAGGCACACCTTCACCTGAAACACTTAAGTCTTTATCTAAAAATTGTTCGATATAAGCACCTAATTTTTTTTCTTTTTTTGCTTTTTCATTGAGTTCTTTTTTTAAATTTTCAAGTTCTTCTTTGGAGTATTTTAAAGCTTCTTTTAAAGTTATCATTTATTTTCCTTTGTTTTTTTGATCAAAAATACCGCTAAAGCACTAAAAGCCAAAACCACCGCTACAGTTGTGATGATAATGCTATTTGGAATAGGATTTTCTAGCATTGAATCCCTTTTAAAACTTCTTCACATCTTAAACAAGGTGTTTCTTCATCTTTACTTTGAAGTTTCCAACATCTTGGGCATTTACAAAGTGAAGCTTTGGTGATTTTAAATTTCTCATTCTCTACTTCAAATTCAGCCAAAATTTCTTCATTTTCATTGCTGATTTGACTTACCATAAACCAATCGGCTAATTCCTCATTTGGGAATTTATTAAAACTGATGTTTAAATTTAATTCCAAAGTAGATTTAATGATTTTATCTTTTTTAAGTATATCAATCTGTTCAAAAAATTTCTCTCTAGCACTCATTAAAAATGTATCATCTATACCAAAATCATAATCAAAATCCTGAGTTAAACTTAGATCAAATACATCTTTTGCATCGCCTTTGATTAAAACATTAGCATGTTCTAAAGCCTCATCTACACTATAGCTTAAATTTGGAGCAAGTAAATTTAAAAGCTCTTTTGCTATCAAAGCCATAGCCACTTGAGCAGATTTTCTTCTTTGAGCATTTTCGCTATCACAATAAAGTCTATCTTTACTGATATCAAGATAAATCCCACTTAAATCCGCACTTAAGAAATTTAAAAGCAAACTAAAACCTTTAGCAAATTCATAAGCAAAAAATGCCTCTTTACTTGCTTTAAAAACTTTAGTTGCACGGCTTAATATCCATTTATCAATAAAGCTAAATTCTTTAACTTCTAAATCTTTTAAATCATTGGTATTGGCAAGTAAAAATCTTATAGTGTTTCTTATTTTGCGATATTGTTCACCCACTTGTTTTAAGATATTGTCTGAAATTTTTAAATCACTTGAATAATCACTTAAAAGTATCCAAAGTCTTAAAATTTCAACTCCATAGGTTTTTGCTACATATTCAGGAGCAATCACATTGCCTTTAGATTTAGACATTTTTTGCCCTTTTTCATCGGTAGTAAAACCATGAGTTAAAATGCTTTCATAAGGTGTGCTTTCATTGATCGCTGTACCTACAAGCAAAGAGCTTTGAAACCAACCACGATGTTGATCGCTTCCTTCTAAATACATACTTGCTCTTTTTTCTCCTGCGTCATAAAGTCCGCTATTTAAAACCGCATTAAAAGTACTTCCACTATCAAACCAAACATCTAAAATATCATATACTTTTTCTAAATTTTCAGCGTTGTATTTTGAATTTGTAGGAATTAAATCTTTGATTTCAAACTCCCACCACGCATCAGCGCCGTGTTTTTCAAAAATAGCCGCTACAAAGTCAAAAAGTTCATCATCAAAAATCACTTCTTTAGTGTTTTTATCTCTAAAAAAGGCTATAGGCGTTCCCCAGTCCCTTTGTCTTGAAATACACCAATCTGGGCGATTTTCCACCATAGAACCTATTCTTTTTACCCCACTTTGCGGATAAAAGGTTGTTTTTAAAAGTTGTTCTTTTGCACACTCTCTTAAAGTTTTTCCTTGAAGTTTTGGTTCATCCATTAAAATAAACCATTGTTTAGTAGCTCTATAAATCACAGGCTTATGCGTTCTCCAACAAAATGGATAAGAGTGTATAAATTTAGAAGAATGTAAAAGTTTTTCGCCTAAAAGTTCTAAAATTTTTTCATTGGCCTTAAAAATATGAAGACCTATAAACTCTTCAAGCAAATGAGAAGGCAAAAGCCTTTTAGCTCTTAAAGTTTCATCATAACATCCACTATCATCAACAGGCATTAAAACCTCAATGCCATATTTCAAACAAGCATAATAATCATCTTCGCCATGTCCTGGTGCAGTATGCACAAGTCCACTTCCACCATCCATCAATACATGCTCGCCCATAATTAAAACAGATTTTCTTCCATTTAAAGGATTGATAGCTTCAAGTTTTTCAAATTCTTTTGCGTTTAGTTCTTTTTGAATTTCTCCACTTGTAAGTCCTTTTTCTACCATACTTTTAAGTAAAGCACTTGCAAAAATCAAACCCTCTTTGGTGATCACATAATTTTCATTAGGATTTAAAGCTATAGCTTGATTAGCCACCAAAGTCCAAGGCGTAGTTGTCCATATCACTGCGCTTGCTTTTGAAACGCCTAATTTTTCGCAAGCTTTTACATCTAAATCAAAAGCCACAAAGATAGAATAATCTTCTTTATCTTGATACTCTACTTCAGCTTCCGCTAAAGCTGACTTTGCCGCCCAACTCCAAAAAACAGGTTTAGAACGCTCACAAAGTAAGCCTTTTTTAGCAATCTCGCATAAAGTTCTATAAATCGCTGCTTCAAACTCAAATTTCATAGTCAAATAAGGCTTATCCCAATCCGCAATAATGCCTAAATTTTTAAATTCTTCTCTTTGGATATCTACAAATTCACTCGCATGTTGTCTGCAAAACTCACGAATTTCTTTCTTGCTTAAGCTTTTTTTCTTTTCTCCAAGCTTTACTTCTACTTGTTGTTCTATAGGTAAACCATGACAATCCCACCCTGGAGTAAAACGCACACTCTCACCTTTAAAATAATGCGTTTTGATAATAGTTTCTTTTAAAATTTTATTTAAAGCATGTCCTATATGGATATGTCCGTTAGCATAAGGGGGGCCATCGTGTAAGGTAAAACTTTTTTTCGCATTTTTGCGATTTTCTTTCATTTTTTCATAAGCATAATTTTGCTCAAACCATTTTTTAAATCTTTGCGGTTCAAGTTCCGCTAAATTCGCCCGCATAGCAAAACTAGTACTGGGCAAAAGTAGAGTTTCTTTGTAGTCCATTTTTTCCACCTAATTTTTAATAATCTTAAATTCTACTCAAATTAGCTTTAATTTCTACTTTGTTTTTAGCTATAATTATAAGAAAAAAAGGAAAATTTATGAAACATTTGCTTTATCTTATAGGAGATGAGCTTACTATAAACGAAAAATTCAAAAATTATATTTATAGAACTTATGAAGAAAAATTTAAAGAAATTAACGAAATTCGCATACAAAATAAAACCGATAAAGATTTACCCTTTTTGCTTGAAAATCTCTTAAATCAGTATGATTTTATCACTTTATTTACAAGCCCTTTGCATTATGCGACTGTTGCTAAAATTTTAGCAACTTTAAATGATGATAATCTTATCTTAAAAGATGATACCTTGGTTCCAGATAAAGCAGAATTTAGTAAAAATAGCTTTGTGTGTAATTTTTCAAATTCAAAAATCAATGTCGTTAAAATAAATCCAAGCGAAAAATTACCCAATCTTCTTGGGCATATAAAATTAAATTTTGCATATTTTTGCATTTTTGGCATGGATGATGAAAGCGCTATATTACTACTGCAAACCCTAACAAAATCTTATGAGATAAGTATAAAATCAACCAAGCTTTTAGATAATCTTGTGCTTATTAAGGCCACTTGCGCTAATTTTGGAAAACTTGATGGTTTTTTAAATAGCGTAAAAAATCTTTTTGGACAAAAGGTGTTTTTAGGTAAAGATCCTATACATTTTATAAGCTCTAAACTTTTAGAAAAAAAATTAAAAATTTCTTTTGCTGAAAGTTGCACAGGTGGACTTTGTGCAAGTACCTTAACCAAAATTTCAGGTGTAAGTGAAATTTTTGAAGGTTCTATTGTAAGTTATTCCAACCGCATCAAACACGAATGGCTTGGAATTAGCGAAAGCGTCTTAGAAAATAATGGCGAATACAGTGAACGTTGTGTTTATTTTATGCTAAAAGGTATTTTTAAAACAGCTAATCCTGATTTTGCCTTAGCTATTAGCGGAGTAGTTGGCGAAAAAGATGAGGGAAAAATAAAATCAGGCACTATTTATATAGGTGCAATGTTTAGAGATGGAACTTTTATCCAAGAAACGCTTTATTTAGATGGAGATCGTGAATTTATGCAAGAACAAGCTGTTTTGGCAACTTTTTGCTTACTTTTAAAATTAAAACCTGAAATTTTTGAAATTTAAGGGATTTAAAAATGAAAGAAATTAAGCTAAAAGAAGACTTGGAAAAAATTTATCCCTTGATAAAACAATTAAGAAATAACCTATCTTTGAAAGATTTTTTAGACAAAATCCAACTTGCTACACAAACTCAACATTATAAACTTTTTGCCTATGAAAATGAGGGAAGCTACAAAGCAGCTTGTGGAGTCATGCCCTTTAATGTACTTTATCATAATCATTGTCTTTATATTTGTGATTTTGTCGTAGATGAAACTTTAAGAGGAAAGGGTATAGGTCAAGCTTTTTTGAAAAAAATCCAAATTTGGGCAAAAGATCGAGGATATGAAGAATTAGAACTAAGTTCAAGTTTTTTTAGAACACAAGCTCATGAATTTTATATCCAAAAAATGGGTTTTGAAAAATCCGGTTTTGTTTTTAAGAAAAATATCAAACTATAATATTTTTTGATTAAGCTTTGCATTTTATAATTAATATTATTATTTTTGATTTTAAGGAATAAAATGAATTTTAAAGAACTAATTTCAAAACGCAGAGCTTGTAAACTTTTTAATGATAAAAAAATCAATGAAAAGGATTTGCATTTTATCTTAGAAAGCGGAGTCTTAGCCCCAAGCTCACATGGATTTGAGCCTTGGAAATTTGTAGTATTAGAACAAAAAGAACATAATCTTAAGCTCTCAACTCTATGTTACAATCAACAAAATGTAGCAAGTGCGAGTCATAATATTATTTTTCTAGCAAGAAAAGATCTTCAAAGCAAAGATGAATTTGCACAAAAACAAGTGCGTCGTTTCTCAGGTTCTAGCGAAGAAAATTTTCAAAAAATTTTAGAAATTTATACTCATAAAACCAATGCAATGAATGATAATGAACTCTATCATTATGCACAACTTCAATGCTATCTTGCTATGATGCAAATGTCACTAGCTGCAATGAGCTTAGGTATTGATTCTTGTATGATAGGTGGCTTTGAAAAAGCTAAGGTTGATGATTTTCTTAATTTAACTTATCCTTTTGAAACTGCTGTAATTTTATCCTTAGGATATAAAGCCCATGAACCAAAATATTCTACTCAACGCTTAAATTTTAATGAAGTCGTCGAATTTTACAAGGAAAAATAATGAAAAAAGAACTTGAAATTTTTAGTACAAGATATTCTTGTAGAAATTTTAAAAATGAAAAACTCAAAAAAGAGGATTTAAATTCTATTTTAGAAATAGCAAGATTAAGCCCAAGCTCCTTAGGACTGGAACCTTGGAAATTTATAGTAGTGCAAGATGAGAAAAGAAAAGAAGAACTTTCTAAAATTTGCAACCAGCAAAAACATGTAAAAGATTGCGCTGCGTTAATTATCATCATTTCAAGACTTGATTTTTTGGATTATTTTGAAGAAAAACTTAGAAAAAGAGATATGAGTGAAACAGAAATTCAAAAACGCTTAGATGCTTATATGCCTTTTTTAAAATCTCTAAATCAAGAAGAAAAAATATCTTATGCAAGTGAACAAGCTCATATAGCTCTAGCTAGCATACTTTACAGTGCTAATGCTTTAAATATAGCAAGCTGCACTATAGGTGGTTTTGATAAACAAAAGCTTAATTCTTATTTATCACTTGATATTCAAAAAGAAAGATCAAGTTTGGTGGTGGCTTTAGGATATTGCAACGATGAAAAAAATCCTCAAAAAAATCGTTTTAGTTTTGATGAAGTTGTAAAATTTATTTAAATTTTGCTTTTAAGCAAAATTTAAATAAAAATAAACTGATTCTTTTTTGTATTTTTACTAAGTCTTTGCTTAAATTTTATACAATTTTGATTATAATTTTACATTTAATTTCACAAGGCTTGTTATGAATTTACCCAATATCTTGGCGATTTTTAGAATGGTTTTAGCGCCTTTGCTATTTTTTTTATTAATTCATCATTTTGAAAATATTCATCAAAGTTGGATTAACTATTTTGCTGCTTTAACTTTTTCATTAGCAGCTTTAAGTGATTTTTTTGATGGATACATCGCAAGAACTTGGAAACAAACTACAAAACTGGGTGGAATCTTAGATCCATTAGCCGATAAAATGCTTGTTTTAGCAGCTTTTTTAGGGCTTTTACTTACAGGAAAAGCTAATGAATGGGTAATTTATATTATATTAGTAAGGGAATTTTTTATCACAGGTTTTAGAGTTGTAATGATTAGCGAAAATTTAAATGTCAATGCTTCTTTTGCAGGCAAACTTAAAACCGCTTTTCAAATGACTGCGATAGGATTTTTAATCATGGAGTGGATAGGCGGTGAAATTCTACTTTACATAGCTTTGATTTTAACTCTTTATTCTGGATTTGAATACATCTATACTTATATAAAAGCTCAAAAAAAAGGAGAAAAATGAGATCTTTATTATTTTTAATTGTTATTTTGATTTTGGGAATTAAATTTTATTCTATTGAATTTTTAGCAACTGTTTTAGTCATCTCATTTTTAATTTTCTTTCACGAATTAGGACATTTTTTGGCTGCAAGATCTTTGGGTGTAAAAGTTGAAGTTTTTAGTATAGGATTTGGAAAAAGTCTTATAGAGCGTGAATTTAAAGGCACAAACTATCGCTTAAGCACTTTACCACTTGGAGGATATGTTAAACTTAAAGGACAAGATGATATGCGTCCTGGTTTTGAAAATCTAGACAAAGATAGCTATAGCATTTTAAGCCCTTTAAAAAAGATTTATATTCTTTTTGCTGGACCATTTTTTAATCTAATTTTAGCTTTTTTTCTTTATATTATCATAGGAAATTTAGGTCTAAACAAACTTGCTCCGCAAATAGGAAACATAGCGCCAAACTCTGCTGCACAAGAAATAGGACTTCAAAAAAATGATACTATCTTAGAAATTAACGGTATAAGAATTCAAACCTTTGATGAAATTTCAAAGCATTTAAGTTTAGATCCTTTGAAAATATTAATCAATAGAGAAGGAAAAAATTTAGAATTTATTTTAACTCCAAAAATAGGACAAGGATACAATGACTTTGGACAAATCGTTGAAAAACCTCAACTTGGAGTCAGTCCAAATGGGACAAGCACTCTTGTAAAACACCAAGGTTTAGAAAGTTTTAAATATGCCGCACAAGAAAGTTTTCAAGCTTCTACACTCATCATCAAGGGTATTGTAAAACTCATAAGTGGTGAAGTTGAAGCAAAAAATTTAGGCGGTATTATCACCATGACTGAAATTACCTCAAAGGCTGCACAAAATAGCTTTACTTTGCTTTTATTTATCACTGCTTTAATTTCTATAAATTTAGGCATTTTAAATCTTTTACCTATTCCTATGCTTGATGGAGGACATATACTTTTTAATCTTTATGAAATGATTTTTAGACGCAAAGTTCCACAGCGTACTTTTGAATATTTAAGCTATACAGGCATGGCAATACTTTTAAGTTTAATGCTCTTTGCAACTTATAATGATATATCAAGGATTATAGGTGAATAAAAAATTTTCCTACCCTATTCCAAATTTTACTGATAGAAGAAAAAGTATAATCTTTTGGCGCTATTTGCGTTTTCAAGCAAGAAAAATTTTATATTTTCCTCAAGTAAGACTTCTAGAAAAAACGCTTAATAAAGAAAAAAATAAACATTTAAAAGACTTTTTCTCTCAAAGACCCTATGCTTGTTACAATGCTACAAGAAGATTTTGCGATAAAAGTTTTAAAGCAAATGAACGTGTTAAAACACTTATTTATGATGTTGATAAGGGACTCGCTTGTTTTAAATTTCTTCCCGAGGAACAAATAATTTTTTCTTTTGATGAAGATTTTGAGCTTTTTTTAGGATATAACTATAATGTTTGCGAAGAAGGTTTTTGGGCTTTTTCTTTAAAATTTAAAAAATATACAATCTTACAATGTAATTTTTGCTTTACTTTAGAAAACAATCTTCTACTTTCTTGTATACAAGGACATAAATACAAAGATTTTAATATTTTAGAAATTAATAAAATTTTAACTAAAAAATGTCATGGTTTGCGCCCTGTTGCTTTACTTATAGAATGCTCTAAGATGCTTTGTGAAATTTTAAAACTTCAAACTACTTTAGGTGTACATGAAAAAAATCAAATCCGTTCTCAAAAAGGAAAAGAAAAAGGCTATTTTGTAGATTATCAAAAAATTTGGCTAGAAAATGGTGGAGAATTAATAAAAATCAATAAACACAAATACTATAAACTCCACCACTCTCAAAAAAACCTAGAAGAAATCCCTTCGCAAAAACGCTCCATGTATAAAAAACGTTTTGCTATGCTTGAAGAAATCAAAACAAATTTAGATAAAACCTTAAGTATTCAAGACTAATTAAGTATATTTTGATATAATCTAGTCTTGCTTTATGCAAAATCCTTGCTCATAAAAATGGGCTTTAATATCCATAAGGAGAAAAGATGAAACATTATGAGGTTTTATTTATCTTAAAACCAACACTTACTGAAGAGGAAGTGAATGCGAAGTTGGAATTCGTTAAAGAAGTCCTAACCAAAAATAGTGCAGAAATTGAAACTGTTGTTCCAATGGGTACTAGAAAATTAGCGTATAAAATCAAAAAATACGAAAGAGGAACTTATTTTGTGATTTATTTCAAAGCTCCTACAAACTTGATCGCTGAGCTTGAAAGGGTGTTAAGAATCACTGAAGAAGTAATAAGATTTTTAATCGTAAAATATGAAAATAAAAAAGAAATTGCAGCTTGGGAAAAACTAAGCCACGGGATTAAGCAATCTAAAAAAGAAATTAAACCTTTAGATGCTCCTGAAATTCAATAAGGAAAAAGATGTTTAACAAAGTTGTTTTGGTTGGAAATCTTACACGTGATATAGAAATGCGTTATGCACAAAGCGGTAGTGCTATTGGAGCTTCCGCTATAGCAGTAACAAGAAGATTTACCGCAAATGGAGAAAAAAGAGAAGAAACTTGCTTTATTGATATAAGCTTTTATGGTCGCACCGCAGAAGTTGCAAACCAATACCTTACAAAAGGTTCAAAAGTACTCATAGAAGGACGTTTGAGATTTGAACAATGGAGTGATCAAAATGGACAAAATCGCTCTAAACATAGCATTCAAGTTGAAAATATGGAAATGCTTGGCAATTCCAATGCTCCACAACAAGGCGGAAATTTTGGCAATAATAGCTTTTCAAACAACAATTATAGTGGAAACTATGAAAATCAAAGCTATGATCCTTATATGAGTGAAAATCAAAATTTTAATAAAGCAAAAGCAAACCCTGCTCCACAAAGAAACCAAAACCCACAACACGAAGAAAAATTAAAAGAAATTGATATCGATGCTTATGATAGCGATGATACTAATTTACCATTTTAAAGGATAAACTATGGCAGAAAAAAGAAAATACTCTCGCAAATATTGCAAATACACTGAAGCAAAAGTTGAATTTATTGATTATAAAGATACAGCAATGTTAAAACATGCTTTATCTGAAAGATTTAAAATCATGCCACGCCGTTTAACAGGCACAAGCAAAAAATACCAAGAAATGGTAGAAGTTGCAATCAAACGCGCAAGACATGTAGCCCTTATCCCTTATATAGTGGATAGAAAAGAAGTAATCAATAATCCTTTTGAAGGACTATAATCTTTTAAAGCAAACTTGTAAAAAGTTTGCTTTCTTATACATTTATTCTCAAAATAAAGTTAAACCAAAGTATATTCTAAAACATCACTGAAAGTATCAACAGCAATGATTTCCATATTGTCTCTAACCTCACTAGGAATATCTTTTAAATCTCTTTCGTAATTTTTTCTTGGAATTAAAGCTGTTTTTATATCTGCTTTATAAGCTGCAATTAATTTTTCTTTTAATCCGCCTATTGGTAAAACTTTTCCTTTTAAATCTATTTCACCCGTCATTGCAACATCTGCTTTAACCTTTTTATCACTAAAAATAGAAGCAATAGCTGTGCTTATCGTAATACCTGCACTTGGGCCATCTTTTGGAGTAGCTCCATCTGGCACATGTATATGAATATTATAACTATCATAAACATTAACTTTAGGATCAATAATTATTTTTTTAGGTATTTTTATTTTTCCTTCATCGATTAAAACTTTTATCATGCTAAAAGCAATTCTAGCTGATTCTTTCATTACATCACCCAAACTTCCTGTGAGCGTTAATTCTCCTTTACCTTTAATTTTTACAGCCTCTACTTTTAAAACATCTCCACCTACGCTTGTCCAAGCCAAACCATTGACCTGACCTACTTGATTTTCTCCATTATTTTTTTCTATTTCAAAAACTTTTTTATCTAAAAATTCATTCAAATTTTTTGTATTAATAATGACTTTTTTAATATTTTCTAAAAGTAGTTTTTTAGCACTCTTACGACACAACTCTGCCACTTTGCGACGCAAATTTCTAACTCCTGATTCACGAGTATAATCGCTAATGATTAGCTCTATAGTTTCATCATCAATAAATAATTCATTGGATTTTAAGCCATGTTTTTTAAGCTCATCTGGAATTAAATATTTTTTCATTATATGAAATTTTTCACTTGGAGTATAAGAGCTAAGTTCTATAAATTCCATTCTATCTCTTAAAGGTGCAGGAATATTGCTAATATCATTTGCCGTTGCTATAAAAATGACTTTACTTAAATCAATATTAAAATTTAAATAATAATCCCTAAATTTAGAATTTTGCTCTGGATCTAAAATTTCTAAAAGCACCGCACTTGGATCGCCTCTAAAACTGCGATTTAATTTATCAATTTCATCCAATACAATTACAGGATTAATTTGTTTTGCCTCTATGAGTCCTTGAGTAATACGTCCAGGCATAGCGCCTATATAAGTTCTACGATGACCACGCAGCTCATTAACATCTTCAAGTCCACCTAAGGCTATACGAATAAGCTCTCTTTTTAAAGCTTTTGAAACAGAATTTGCCAGTGAAGTTTTACCAACGCCAGGAGGCCCATAAAGACAAAGTATAACTTTAGCACCATCTTTTTCTGCTATTTTTCTTTTTTCTAAAAGTTCCCTAACTGCAAAATATTCTTCTATGCGTTCTTTTGGTTTATTTAATGCATAATGATCATGGTTGAGCTGTTTTGAAACTTCCTTAATATCAAGTTTTTTCTTAGAAATTTTTTCAAAAGGAACATCTAATGCTGTTTCTATGTAAGTTTGAATCATCGATGCTTCGGAATTATCTTGATGAATGCGTTCGAATTTTTCAATTTGTTTTTTGATTTCTTTATAAGCGTCTTCGTGCATAAATTTCTTCTTTAACTCCAGACGCTTTTGATACTCTCTAACCTCATCTTCTTTTTGCGTATCAGAACCAAGCTCTTTTTGAATTTGTCTTAATTGTTCTTTTAAAAAATATTCTTTATTTACCTTATCAATACGAGAATGTACTTTATTTTTAATTTCTTTTTGAATTTTATTAGCTTCTATTTCTTGAGCAATTAAATCTATTAATTTTACTAATTTTTGCTCAAGATCTGTTAAAATAAAAAACTCATAAGCAACTTGTTTTTTAATACGCACAGTATTTAAAATCAAATCGCAAATCCTAGATGCATCAAAACCTTCTTCAATTGTTCTTAAAAGATCTGGAGAAAAATAATGACTAATATTTGCCAAATTTTTTACTTTCTCTTTTAAAACTTCAAGAAGTGCTTCTTTTTTAGTTCCTTCTAAAAAGTCTTCTTTTATAAGTTCTATCTTGGCTTCTAAAGGTTTATTAGAAATTTGCTCTATAATTTTACCCTTGGCATATCCTTGAAAAAGTATTTTCACTCTTCCATCAGGCAAAGGAACTTTTCGCATGATAGTCCCAATCACTCCGCAATTATAAATTTCATCAAAATTTCTTCCATTTTCCAACTTTGAAGGTGCAACAAAAAGCATGCTATCATTTTTAATCGCAAGATCTAAAGCTTTCATATTGGATGAATCGTTAATAAAAATAGGAGTTATCATAAAAGGATATAAAAATAATTCATCTTCAACCAATACTGGTAAATTTGCTGGATAATTTTGTATCTCTTCAATCTGCATTTATTTTCCTTGTTTATTAAAATCTTTCAAATATACTTCTATACCAAGGAAGCTCAGGTTTGATAATACTTTGCTGATAAAATTCACTTTCTTGAAGTCTTTGTTTATAAATTTGTGCACTTTCATCATGCCCTATGCGCTGGTATAGATTTTCTATAGTACTATTAAGATAAAAAACCGCTAAATTAAATTTTGTAAGCATTGTTTGAACCAAAGGTTCATATTCTGTATAAGGATAATCTTTCAAAAAAGTATCTATTTCTTTTTGGCTTTCAAGCATTAAAGCCTGATTACGATTTGGCACTGCAAATGCATCAAATTTTGCCTTAATTTTAAGATAACGAATATAATCAGCATTGCGTGAATTTCCAAATTTTTTATTATATTCATCTAAATAAAATTCAGCTAACTTATATTCCTCTTCATCCATATGAGCTTGTGCTAAAATAATTAAAGTAGTTTCTAATAAAGGATCGGCAACATGCTCACTTGCCATACCATTATAATGATCATCAGCTTTTTCCAAATCCTTGTCCTGCAAATCTTTAATAATTTGCTTATACCACTCACTAGCACTAAGATTGTATAAACCTTCATCATTTTTCGTACTACACGCACTAAAAAAAACACTTAAAAAAACCAATAAAAAAATACCTTTTTTCATACTTCACCTTGATTTATATTCTCAAAAATATATTTTAACGATTTTATAATTATGTTCTTCTAAAATTATAATAAAATTAATTAAATAATTTAAAATTTTGGAATGATTATTGCTTATTTTATGTTAGAATATTAAACATTATAACTTGAGGAGAAAACATGACCCTAGCTGTTAAATGCCCTATCTTAGGTTTTGAAGAAACCAAAAATATGGAATTTTCAACTATCGATGAAGTATTTGTAAGACTTAAAAGTCTTGATGGTAAAGACTTTTCTTTTGTTTTAATTAATCCTTATTTGATTAGACCTGATTATGAATTTGATATACCAACTTATTATCAAGAGCTTCTTTCTTTAACACCTGAATCTAATATGAAAATTTTTAATATAGTAGCCATAGCAAAAAGCATTGAAGAATCGACAGTGAATTTTCTAGCTCCAGTAGTCATTAATCTTGATAATAATACTATGGTACAAGTGATACTAGATACAGTTAATTATCCCGACTTTTTTCAAGCTGATCAAATTGCTAATTATATTAAAAAATAATGCTCTATATACTTGCAAATGGATCTATGGCAACAGCCTTAGCCTATGGGTTAAAAGATGATTATGAAATTTGTATAGTAGGAAGAAGTATAGAAAAACTTCAAGCCCTCGCCAAAGAAGGCTTTAAAACCTTACTTTACAAAGATTTTAACATAGAAGGTAAAGATGTTATTTTAGCATTTAAACCTTATGCTTTAGAAAATATTGCTCAAATGCTAAAAGGACAAGCACGTATCTTAATCTCTGTTTTAGCCAATGTTGATTTTGAAAAACTACAAACCATCAAAGCTCAAAATTATGTTAGAATAATACCCAATACAGCAGCTAAATACAAGGCTTCAACCACACCATATATACTTAAAAACTCTCATTTTGAAAATGAAATTTTAGACATTTTAAAAACTTTTGGCTCGGCTTATAAATTAGATAATGAAATACAAATGAATGCAGCTATGGCGATTAGCGGCTGCGCTCCTGCTTTTTTAGCACTTATAGCAGAAAGCATTGCTAATGCTGGAGTTTATGAAGGTTTGTCAAAAGAACTTAGTCTCAATCTTACGCGCTCTTTATTTAAAAGCTCTAGTGCTTTACTAGAACATGAGCATCCAGCTATTATCAAAGAAAATATTTGCTCCCCTGGCGGAGTTACAATAAAAGGCATAAAAATACTCGAACAAAAAGGAATTCGCGGAAGTTTTTTTGAAGCCATAAATGCTAGCAGCGCTAAATGAAAAAGGCTTTCATACTTATAGAAAGCATTAGTGCTATAACGATCATATCTTTAATTTTCATTGGCATTTTTTATTACTATATTCAACTTTACAAACACTATGAAAATTTAAATATTTTTGAAAGACTCTATAAACTTCAAGAAGAATTATATGAAAAGCCTATTTTTAAAACCATCATACTTCAAACTTCAGCCTTAAAACCTATAGTTTTACAAGAACAGTTTGTTAATGACGGTATATTTCAATTTCAAAAATTATACTTTCAAGATCAAAATTATAGCGTTTATTTTAAAGAATGAGCAAAGCTTTTACACTTTTTGAACTTATAATATCACTAATACTTTTTACTTTTATAACTAACTTACTTTCAAAACCTTTAATGGATTTTTATCATTTAAATTTTACTGCTTTACATACAAACAATCTTATCACTCAAGCACATTTAAACTTGCTTAAAATAGAAAAATTAATACAAAATTGTATTAATATTACATTTTCACAGAATACATTAAAATGTCTTTTAAAAGATGAGTTAATTAGCCTAAAAGATAATAAACTTTATCTTATTAATTCTGCTCTTATTTTAGAAAATAATCATACACTTTATTCACCTCATTCTGATTTTAAAACACAACTCCAAAATAGAAAAGATTTATATAACGACAATGAACATATTAGCTATGCTTATAAAATTAATAAGATTGAAAAAATATCTATCTTGGAAAATGGTATATCTGCAAATTTTACAGGTAGTTTTATTCCTTTGCAAGCTCAATTAGTTATCAAATTGCAAAATGAAGAACTTATATATGAAATAAAGCCAAAATTTAATGAACAATTAAACCAACAAGGATTAATTTCTAAAAACATAAGCTCATTTAACCTGCAAAACAATAAATTAAAAATTTGCCTAAAAAGACAAACAAAACATTGCCTTGAAAAAAGAATTTTACTGTGAAAAAAGCTTATGTTTTAATTTGGACAATTTTTTTAATACTACTAATAAGTCTATGGATGAGCTTGACCTTAAACATATCCAGCTATACTCCAAAAATAATCCAAGATAGTTATTACTACCTTCAAGCTCAAATTTTAAGTCACAATGCAACGCAATTTTCTAAATATTTTTTATATCAAGCAAAGCAAGAAAATAAAGAATGTTTAAACAATATATATTTTAATTACACAAAAGCTTTGATTAAAATAAAATATTTTTATCCTATTGCACAATGTGTTAATTTTAAATTTTCCAACTTCAATCCCGATGCAAATTTAAGCAAAGATGGTGTTATTATAGCCCACATTAGTATTGCTTTAAATCGTGATAAAAACGTCAATGATGAAATTTTACTCACAAAAAGCATTATTATTTATCCCAAAGAAAATTTTTGGAATTTAAAAAATTAAACCAAAGTCTTAGCGAGCTTAACACAGTCTAAAAGACTTTGATTTTCGCATATATAAAGATTTTTAAAATTTAAAAGCTTCTTTGCTGTGCTTTGCCCTATAACTACAACCTTATCTTCTTCTTTTAAGCTATAAAATTTTAAAAAATTTTCTACACTTAAAGGAGAGGTGAATATAAAAATAGCAGGATAGATAAGCTTTTTGTCGCCTTTTTTAAAAACATTTTCATAAACAATCATTTCATCTAAATCCACACCTACATTTTTAAGATCCAAATTTAAAGTTGAAACAATATTTTTAGCCCTTAAATACAAACATTTTTGCATTTTTAACTCCTCTTTAAATTCAAGAAAAAGATCTTTTCCATAAGCCTTTGATGGAATTTTAATCTTTTTAAAACCTAAATTTTTAGCGTATTGAGCTGTACTTTGTCCCACAGCGTATAAATTGAGTTTGAAATTTAAAGTGATTTTTGCATGTTGTAAAGCTTTTAAAGCATTTTTTGAAGTGCAGATTAAAGCATCATACAAACTCAAATCCACACTAAAATCATAAAAAACAATCTCATTTAAAATAAGATTTTCCACCCCTTCAAAAGGAGTTTCATTTAAGAGATAAATTTTCATAGATTTTACGCTTTAGCTCTTTAGCTGCCAAAAAAGCATCTTTAGCATCCATGATCGCCCTAACCACAGCCACACCGCTTAAATTTATACCCTTTAACTCAACAAGTGCTTCTTTGTCAATCCCACCTATGGCTACAACCCCTATAGGGCTTTTATCACAAATTTGACTTAAAAGCTCAAGGCTTAAAAGCGAACTTTCTTTAGTAGGCGTTGCCTTAATAGCTCCACAACCTAGATAATTTACTCCTTGTATAAACTCAAGTTGTTCTAACTTTTTAAGACTTAAGCCTATGATTTTTTCATCTCCTAAAAGCTTTCTAGCTAATTTTGCTTCTAAATCTTCCTGTCCTAAATGCACCCCATCAGCATCTAAGGCTAAAGCTATATCCACCCTATCGTTAATCAAAAAAGGTATTTTATAAGACTTGCAAAGTTTTTGCACCTTTAAGCCTAGTTTATAAAATTCTCTTGCATTAAGCTCTTTTTCACGAAGTTGTATGATACTTACTCCGCCTTTTATAGCATTTTCTAAAGTATTTAAAAAACACTCCTCGCTTTTATTTCCCTTAGTAGCAACCAAATAAAGGCTAAGATCTAATTTATTTTTCATCTAGAAACTTGAAAAAATGATTTGTAGGACCACAACCTTTTCCAAGATTAAGTGAATAATAAATCGCATTTCTTACATACTCTTTAGCTTCACTAACAGCGTGAAATAAATCCTTGCCTTTAGCTAAATTACTAGCAATAGCCGAAGAAAGCGTACAACCTGTACCGTGAGTATTTTTAGTTTCTATGCGTTCGCCTTTTAAAATATAAATTTCTTTTCCATTATAAAGCACATCATTGGCATTTGCTTCACTATGTCCGCCTTTAAGTAAAACTGCCTTAACCCCCAAGCTGCATAAATGCTTAGCTGCTTTTATCATCTGCTCTTCATTAGCGATCTTAAAACCACACAAAAACTCTGCTTCAGGAATATTAGGAGTAAGAATGTCTGCAAATTTTATTATAGTTTGTTTGAAAAAATCACAATTTTCTTGCGGCATTAAAGCATAGCCATTTTTGGCAAACATTACAGGATCAATAACTACATTTTGAGGTTTAAACTCGCTTAAATTTTTAGCTACACAGCTCATTAATTCACAAGAACCTATCATTCCGATTTTAGTTGCCTTTGGCACTATATCTTCAAACACGGCAAGCATTTGTTCATCCACGCTTTGAGTAGGTATATCGTGTACAGAAATCACCCTTGCGGTATTTTCAGCTACCACACTTAAAACCACACTCATACCAAAAAGATTGTGTGCACTAAAGGTTTTAAGATCGGCTTGTATCCCTGCTCCACCACTACAATCACTCCCTGCTATAGTTAAAACAGGTATAAGTTCACTTCCTTTTGCTTTCATAAATCTTCCTTTAAAATTTTGATCCATTCT
This sequence comes from Campylobacter sp. CFSAN122748, assembly GCF_045277125.1. Taxonomy (NCBI): domain Bacteria; kingdom Pseudomonadati; phylum Campylobacterota; class Epsilonproteobacteria; order Campylobacterales; family Campylobacteraceae; genus Campylobacter; species Campylobacter sp. CFSAN122748. The sequence goes on from NZ_CP116953.1 coordinate 1,046,100, forward strand.
TCACCCTTAGGGCTTAATTTTTGTCCTTTAAAACTCTGTTTTGCAAAAGCTACAATCAAAGCATGAAAAATTTGATAAAGTTCGTAAAGTTCGCATTTTTTTCCTAAAATTTTATACAAATTTTCTTGCTCACTCTCTATGTCACTTTGAAAAAATTCTCTTAATTCTTCATAATTTTCAAACTCATAACCTAAGTAAAAAGCCAAACGCAAACTATAATTATCTACAACCAAAATCTCTCTTTTGCAAAGATAGTTTAAAATACTATCAACGCTTTCAAAACCTAAACCTTTGATATTTAAAAGCCATTCTCTGCTTGCATTTGTTTTAAAATTTTCTAAATTTTCATAAGTGTTTATGATACTTTCTACCAAACCTTTTAAACGCTTAGTTTTGGTATTATAAAATCCGCTAGGCTTAATTAAAGTTGCAAGTTCTAAATTGGATAAAGTATTGATTTGTTCTAAGCTTGCAATATTTTCTTTTTTTAAATTTTCTAAAGCTTTTAAGACATTTTTCCAATTTGTATTTTGAGTTAAAACGACAGAAATTAAAAGCTCAAATTCACTCAATCCTTGATTTTCAAGCCAATCAAAATCATGATAATTTAAATCCAAATTTAAAAGCTTGGTAAAAATTTGTGCTCCAGTCATTTAAAATTCTCCTTAAAAGCTAAATAAAATTGCTTTGCGGTACGACCACTTCTACTTGCTCTTAGAGTAGCAAATTCTTTAGCTTTAGCGTGCAAAAGCTCTTTATCACAAGAATAATCTTTAAAATAAAAATCTATCATCTTTAAATACTCTTCTAAATTTCCCTGATAAAAACTTAACCACAAACCAAATCTATCACTCAAACTTAATCTTTCTTCAGCAGCATCGCTTAAATGAAGTTCTGTATGTGTGATTTGCGTATCAAGATTATCAGTAATGCTTTCACTTAATAAATGCCTACGATTTGAACTCGCATAAATAATTACATTATTTGGGGCTTTTTCTATGCTTCCCTCAAGTAAAGGTTTTAAAAATTTATAACTATCATCTCCCTTTTCAAAAGAAAAATCATCACAAAAAAGTATGAATTTAAAATTTTCTAATCTGATTTCATCGATGATATCTGCTAAGGCAAATAAATCTTCTTTATTTAATTCGACAAGTCTTAAGCCCTGTTCTTTAAATTCATTAAATATAGCTTTAATTAAACTTGATTTTCCAGTGCCCTTAGATCCCCATAAAAGTGCGTGATTTGCTCCCTTATCTTGAATGAAATTTAAAGTATTTTCATAAAGTGCTTTTTTTTGACTTTCCATACCTACTAAATCTTTTAAAGCAATAGGATCGATTTCAAAAATAGGCTTTAAATAATCTTTTCTTGCTCTATAAATTGCTGCATAAGTTTTATTCCAATCCATTTTAAGCCTTTCTTAAATGCGTTAAAATTGCCTCTAAAATATCATCATCATCTTTGCTTTTTGCCTTGATGAGTTCTTTTTCATCATTTAAAGCAGTAAATTGAATATTTTGCTCATAGTTACTAATGCTTTTAAATTTATTTAAAGCTAAAATTTTAATAGTAATCAAAGATAAAAATTGCTTAGTATAAATGTCAAGTTTTCCAAAGCGATCTTCAATTTCACCTTCGATCTCATAAACCTCATGAACTTGCTCACACTTGCTAAGTCTTCTATAAAGTTCTAATCTTAAGCGATCTTCGCTGATAAGTTCGCTGTTTAAAAAGGCATTAACATTGAGTTTTAAATCAAGTTTATTTTCTTTTTGATCCACTTCATTTTTACTTAAAGCATTAAGTTCATCTTCTAACATTTTAAGATATAAACTATATCCAATTTGCTCAATATGTCCACTTTGATCTACGCCTAATAAATTTCCACCGCCACGAATTTCAAGATCATGATAAGCCAAAATAGAACCTGCGCCTAAAAAAGAATTACTTTCTAAGGAAACTAGACGCTTTAAAGCATCTTTTGTAATAACATTTTTATCTTCAATTAAAAAATAACAATAACCTTGCTTATCACTTCTTCCTACACGCCCACGCAATTGATGCAAATCAGCCATGCCAAAACGATCGCTTTTTTCTACTATGATAGTATTTGCATTTGGTAAATCAATCCCACTTTCTACGATAGAGGTACTTAAAAGCAAATCATATTCTTTGTTTTCAAATTTCAACATTTCTTCTTCTTGCATCTTGGCATCGATTTTAGAATGTAAAATCAAAATACGCAAAGTAGAAAAAAGTTCTAATAAATGCTTTTTACATTGCTCTATACTTGCAATATGATTATGAATATAAAAAATTTGCCCACCACGTCTTAACTCTCTTGCTATAGCTTCTTTTAAAAGTGCGTCATCATTTTCTTTGACAAAAGTTCTTACATCCATTCTATCTTCTGGTGGAGTTTGCAAAACACTATAAGATTTTATAGAACTTAAAGCTTGATTTAAGCTTCTTGGTATAGGGGTTGCTGACATGGATAAAATATGTGAATTTTGAGTGATTTCTTTAAGCTTTTCTTTTTGCTTCACTCCAAATTTATGCTCTTCATCAATAATAACAAGGGCTAAATTTTCACATTCTACACTTAAAAGTGCATGAGTTCCTACAACTACACAAGCTTTATTTTCTTTTAAATTTTGTAAAACTTGTTTTTTTTCTGCACTACTTGTAAAGCGATCCAGTTTAAAAACCTTTATATCAAAAGGATCAAAACGCTTTTTTAAGGTTTTATAATGCTGATGAGAAAGCAAAGTCGTAGGCGCAAATAAAAATGCGCAAAATCCACTTTTAACTACTGGATAAATAGCATTCATAGCGACTTCTGTTTTTCCAAAACCCACATCACCGCTTAAAAGCCTATCCATGACTTTTCCACTTTGAAAATCTTGCAAAATTTCATGACAGGCTTTATCTTGATCGCTTGTATAAATAAAACCCGCACTAGCTATAAAATCAGTCTGTCTATTTAAATCCACTGTAATTTTTTTTGCTTGCACCAAAGATCTTTTAGCCGCCATAATAACAATTTCAGAAGCTATGGCTAAAAGTTTAGTCTTTAATTTTTCTTTAAGTTTAATAAAGCTTGTTTTACCTAGTTTATCTAAGCTTGGAATAGATCCACTCACGCCCAAATATTTATCAATCAAATAAAGATTTTCCACTGGTAATAAAAGCTTATCAGAATTTTGATACTCTATAGCAACAAACTCTTTTTTTGCTCCGCTTATCACTATCATCTCAAGACCTAAAAATTTACCTATCCCATAATCTTCGTGTACTATATAATCCCCATTTTTAAGCTCATCTATAATCAAACTAGCTTTTTTTCTTGTTTTTTGTTTTTCTTTTTGATTTAAAGAAATAATTAGCTCTTCAGGACTAATAAGATTAAGCCTTAAATCACTTTTTACAAAATGGATATTTTGAGTATCTTCAAGCTCTAAAGCTTTAAATAAAGCTTCGTTTTTAGCTAAAAGTGTGATTTTTTTATTTTTATGAAATTCAAAAAAATCTTTATTGTAAGAACTTTGCAATTCTTTAAATTTTTTAGCTTGAGGTAAAATTTTTGCATTCACAAAACTTATATCTTTTTCATATTCATTAATATCAAACTTTTCACAAGCTAAAAAATCAAGCTCCAAATAATCAAAAAAATCATCAATACACCAAAAGCCTAAAGAATTGATATCATGTATTAAAGTATCGCTTTGAAAATCTTCTAATTTGTCCTTAAAAATTTCATAATTTTCTTTGTCAAAATATTTTAAAAAAGGACAAATTTCAAAATGTTCTAGTTCGTTAGGAATAGACTTTTGACTTTGCAAATCAAAATATCTTATACTTTCAATCTCTTCGCCAAAAAGTAAAATTCTAATAGGATTTTCTTCATTGATACAAAAAATATCAATAATATCCGCACGAATTGAAATTTCACCTTTATCCTGAACTATATCTACAAATTCGTATCCCAATCTTGAAATTTCATCTTCAAAACATTTCAAATCAAAATTTTGTTTTTTATCGATATGATAATTTTGTAAATGTTTTTTTGAAGGAAGTTTTTTTAAAACAGTATTTAAAGGAGAAATAAGGATTTTTTTTTCTTCTTCTTTATGATAAGCATTTAAAATCTTACAAAGATCAAAAAGTTCTTTAGAAAAAACCCTTAAATCATCTCCAAACTGCGCTCTAAAATCAGGTAAAACAAAGGTTTTTAAACCCTTAAATCGTGAAACTTGAGCGAGTAAATCTGCTTGTTTTTCATCTTTGCAAAGAAAAAGTTCACAAATTTTTGGATTTTGTAAGTATTCATAAAATGAAGCTTGCATTATTCTTCGTTGTTATTTTCAATAAGTTTGATAGTATCTTCTTTAATTTTACTAGTTCCATTAAAGCGACCGCCATTTTCTATAGAAATTTTTTGCGTTGAAATATCACCATTAACAACTCCGCCCGCTAAAATTTCTAAACTATTAGCCTCAAGTTGCCCTTCAAAACACCCATTTACTACAATTTTATCTGCTTGTAATTCACCTTTTAAATTTCCATTTTTTCCGATAACCACAATGCTTTCAGAATGGATAATGCCACTTAACTCTCCATCAACATGGAGCATAGAAGCAAAATAAAATTTACCCTCAATTCTCGCACCTGAAGAAATTACTGTTGTTTCTGAGCTAGAGCTGGATGTTGGGCTGATACCGCCTTTATTAAAGATTGCCATGGAACTCTCCTTTCTTGATTAAAAAAATCATTCATATTTTTTCTTTGCAAATTTAAAAAATACAAAGGTTCTAAAGTTTTATTAATAAACCTTACCTCATAGTGCAAATGCGGCCCCGTAGAAAGACCTGTATTACCACTATAACCTATCAACTGCCCTTTATTAACAAATTGACCTGCTTTGACCACTTCTTTGCGCATCATATGAGCAAATACTGTTTTAAAACCAAAATTATGCAATAAAATTACATTATAGCCATAGCCATTATCACTATAACCTGAAAATTCCACTACTCCACTTGCTGGTGCATAAATAGGGGTACCAATTTCTGCTCTTAAATCAATACCAGGATGAAATTCCCTTCTTTTTAAAAGCGGATGCTCTCTCCAGCCAAAATTTCCTGTAATGCCTTTATTTTCAATAGGCCATCCATTAGGAATTTGTCCCAAAATTCCAAGTTGCTGCTCATTGGTAAGCTGAAGATTATCAAGTCTTGCACTAATTGTAAGATTATTTTCTACTTCTAAGCCCAAAGCCTCTTCAAAAGAAGCTATTTTATCTTCTATAGCTGCATACTGCTGAGTTTTTTCTTCTATGCTTTTTTGCATTTGCGAATTAGATAATTCCAATTCTTTGCTTTTTTTCAAAAGCTCCTCACGCTTTTCACTGATATCGCTAAGTTTGCTATCGAGATATTTGATATAAAAACCACTAAAAACTAAAAATAAAACAATAAAAGCAATAGTATAAAAAACTATTTTTTTGATTATTTGATTTAAATAAAAATGTCTTGAACCGTTAATATCTGTAATGGTAATAGTGAATTTATTTTTTACCACACCACTCCTTTAAAAAATTTTCTACCAGCATAAAAGAACCAAAAACTAGATTTTTTTTATTCTCTTCTAATTTTACAAATTCTTTGCATTGTATACCTAGCTTTGATGCAATACTATAAATTTCATCATCGGCCAGCTTTCGTTCTGCACTTTTATATTTATATATTTGTATTGTATCAATAATAGGCTTTAATGTATTTAAAATTTGAAAAATATCCTTATCCAAATAAGCATTATAAATAAGATTTATTTTTTCTCCTTGAAATTTATCAAGCATAGCCTTAGCAGCCATGGGATTATGACCCACATCAACAAAAAAATTTGGAGAAATTTCTTGGCATCTTCCTTGTAAATTTAACTCTTGTAACTTTTTTAAAGCTTCTAAGGTTTTTTCTTGCGAAGTTAAAATTTCACAAGCCTTTAATGCAAGCTTTAAATTATGCTTTAAAAAACAAGGTAAAACAAACTTTTCACAATAAATCTCAAATTTTTCTTTCAAAAAAGGATTTAAAGAAGAAACTTGCAAATTAGCTTTTTTTAAAAAAGCAATTTTTTTTGCTAAATTTAAAACATTTTGCTCTTGCTCATCACTTATAAGTGCTATAGGCGCCATAACTTTAAGCTTGGTTCTTGCAATATCTTCTAAAGAATTGCCCAAAATTTGAATATGGTCAAATCCAATTCTTGTAAAAATATTCATTCTTCTTTCAAAAACAGAAGTAGCATCATATTCTCCACCCACTCCTGCTTCTAAAACAATAAAATCACATTTTTGAAATAAAATCATAGCTAAAAAAGTAGCATATTCAAAATAACTTAATTTTTGCAAGTCTTGTTTAAAAATTTCTTCAAGTCTTATATGAGTTTGTTCTAATTCTTCATCATTTGCAATCTTACCATCAAGATAAAATCTTTCATTAAAACTGAAAATGTGCGGACTAGTATAATGCCCTATTTTATAATTTAAATTTTCTAAAAGTTGGGTTAAATATCTACCCGTGCTACCTTTACCATTTGTGCCTATAAGTTGGATTATGGGAGTATTTTTAAAATATTTCTTATATTTTTCATACATTCTAAACATCAAAAAACGATCAATTTTATCGTAATTTATACTTTTTTGAGCTAAAAAATTCTCAACTTTCATTATATTGTTCATTAACCGCTGCAATTTGCTTTATTAACTCATCTAAAATATTAATACTTGGCTTACTTTGCTTATCAAGATAAGCCACGTGAATTTTAGGAGTTATAATATCTTGCTTATAAATAAATCTAAAATTTTCTATAGTTTTAAGATTTGTATTTACAAGCTGTGTAATTTCATCTTTGCTTTTTCCTGGCGAAACAATCAAATAACTCTTTTCATCTATCATCCACAATTCATCAAATTCGCTACAAGAATCTTTTAAAATTTTTTTAAATCGAACAAAAATTTCATTCAAACTTCCCATACCGTATTTTTCCATAATGAAACGGTAATTTACTATAGAAAATAAAGCTAAAGAATAATTAACTTTATACTTATTAAAATTTTCATCCATTTTATCAAGCTCTTTAAGAACACTCCAAGCCTCTCTCTCTTCTAAGCTTTGCGTGAATTCAATTTGATTATTTAAAGATGTAATTTTTTCTCCAAGTTGTTTAAATTTTAGTTTTAAATCCTCAAAACTAAGTTTTACTTCCCCATTTTCATCTGGTTTTAAAGTATTGATAAAATCCATATTTTTTTCATTCGATTTATTAAGTAAGACAAGCAATTCATAGATTTTTTTTAGATTATCATTAAAAAAATTTAAATTTTTTTGGACATACATATTATCAACCATTATACGATGATTTATAAATTCCATTAGTTCATTTTTAAAATTTTCTTCGCCTATTACAAAAGGCTTTTGTGTTAAATTTTGTATAAAACCTTGAATTTTTAAATCTTCTACCAATGAAGGATTTAAACCCAAGCATAATAATTCACTAAAGTGCTCATAACTACGCTCTTCAAGTTTAACTAAGAGTTTTTTAATCACGCTATCATAATCATCATATTTACTAATACCATATTTGCGAGCTTGTTCTTCTAAGTCATTTTCATCGTAATTTCTTTCAAGCTCTTTCCATTTTTTAGTAAGCAAGTAAATACTTTCACTATCCATAGTTTTAGAAATTCTAATCGAAGTCACCTTAGCCAAATCTCTTATCTTTTTATCCTTACTTATTTGCAAAGTTTTAGATATGGTATATAAAAAATCAAAAAATTCACTAAATTGTTTTCCGCTTTGTCTATTTAAAACAGAAATTAAAAAACTAATTAGTTCTTCTAAACTTCTTATAGTTTTAGAATTTAATTCTTGTTGATAAATCGGTAAAAGCAAGGTTTTGTATTTATCAAGTTTAGCCTTATTTGAACTTGTAATACCATATTTTAAAGATAATTCTTCAAAAATTTCCGTATAATTTTCAGGAGTTGGTTTTAGTTTTCTTTCTTTTAATGCAATTAAAGTTTGCTTTGCTATTTCATTAGTATTTGAAATCACGTTTTTGTCCTTTAATAGCAATTACGGAAATAAACTCATCAAATGCCTCGCTTGAAGCTGCTCGAATAGCCTCATACCTTGCAGAATCACTAATAATACTATTTGGAGAAATTTCAAAATTATAACTTCCACTTGTACTAAAAGCCTGACTTGAACCATCTTTAAAGACAACATTAAAATCTAAATTTAATTTAGCTTTATAACTAATAACATAGCCATTTTTATCATAAGCTAAAGGAATAAATTCTAAATTATTCATTTTAACATTGATTACATCATCAGCTTCATGTTTTAAAGCAAGTTTACGCCCTAATTTTGAAATTACCATTTCTTTTAAAGTATCGGCAACATAGATACTATTTTTTGGGTCTTGTTGACTTAATTCAACATTAACATAAACCTTCTCATCGAAAATATTATTAGCGATTTTTGATGTAGGAACATATCCACAAGCACCTAAAAATAAACCTATGCAAAAAATTAAAATCTTTTTCATTTAATCACTAGATTAACTAGCTTTCCTTCCACATAAATTTCTTTAACTATACTCTTACCTTCAAACCATTTAGCAGTATTTTCTTTTGCAAAAGCTAAAATTTCTTCTTTACTCGCACTACTTGAAATTTCAAATTCAGCCCTTTTTTTACCATTAATACTTACAGCTAAATTTAAAGTATCTTTTACAAAAACCTCTTCCTTAAGTTCTAATTTTTTGAAATTTTTACATTTAAAAAGCTCCTCGCTAAGCTCAAAACAAACATGAGGAATAATAGGCTCTAAAATATTTAAAATAATATAAAAAGCCTCTTGCTCCAAAGCTTCATTTTTACAAAGCGCTAAAGCATTTAAAGCTTCCATGCAAGCTGCAATTAAAGTATTAAAAGCAAAACTTTGATGATAAACTTCAAAAGATTTTTTCAAAGCTTCATATACCTTTAATCTTGCATATTTTTCTTCTTTATTTAAATTTTCTTGTTTTAATTCTACAAGCTCACCTTTTTTAACATTTTGCGCCCTATCATAGAGTTTACAAATAAATCTATAAGCCCCTTCAACCGCATCATCATTCCATTCAAGCTCTTTAGCCGGAGGCGCAGCAAAAAGTATAAAAAGTCTTGCGGTATCAGCACCGTATTTTTCTATAATCTCATCAGGATCTACAACATTGCCTTTTGATTTTGACATTTTAGCTCCATCTTTTAACACCATACCCTGAGTTAAAAGTCTATCAAAAGGTTCATTTTGTGTTAAATAACCCAAGTCTCTTAAAGCTTTTTGGAAAAATCTCGCATAAAGCAAATGCAAGATTGCATGTTCAATACCACCTACATATTGATCCACACTCATCCAATACTTTACACTTTTTTCATCTAAAGCTTTTTCCTGCCAAGTTTTCTCATCACTTGCAAAACGTGCAAAATACCAAGAACTTTCAAAAAAAGTATCTAAAGTATCACTTTCTTTTTGAGCCTCTTTGCCACATTTGGGACAAATACAATTTTTCCAAGTTGGATGTTTATCAAGTGGATTACCCTCACCTGTAATTTGCACATCTTCAGGTAGGGTAATAGGTAAATTTTCTAGTTTTTGAGGTACTATACCACAAATTTGACATTTAATCATAGGAATAGGCGCACCCCAATATCTTTGGCGTGAAACACCCCAATCACGAATTTTAAAATTTACAACCCTTTTTCCTATATTTTTAGCTTCAAACTGAGAAATAATTTTTAATCTTGCCTCATTACAATCAAGATTATCAAATTCTTGACTATGGATTAACTTTCCTGATTTTTGCGTATAAGGTAAATTTTCTTGAGTTTGAATAACTTGTTTGATAGCAAGATTATATTTTGTTGCAAATTCAAAATCTCTTTCATCATGAGCTGGAACAGCCATAACCGCTCCGCTACCATAATCAGCCAAGACAAAATTAGCCACCCATAAAGGAATTTTTTCTCCGCTTAAAGGATGAATGGCATAAATTCCTAAAAAATAACCTTCTTTTTCAGAACTTTGTCTTTCTCTTGGGCTTTGATTTTGAATAACTTTGATTTTATTTAATACATCTTGATTTAATAAATTTTGTGAAAGCAAATTTTGAACAATCTTATGTTCTGGAGCTAAAGCGATATACGAAACTCCATAAATTGTATCTGCTCTTGTAGTAAAAACTTCTAAAGAACTTTCTTTGGTTTTTTGCTTGCTTTCTTCGTCTAAATTTAAAGAAAATTCCAAACCTTCGCTTTTACCAATCCAATTTTCTTGCATAGTTAAAACTTGATTAGGCCATTTATCTTTTAATTCTTCTAAATCTTTTAAAAGTTCCTCAGCATAAGCAGTGATTTTTACATAATAACCTGGCATTTTTTTCTGCACTACTTCATGACCACAACGCCAACATTTTCCGTCTTCAACTTGCTCATTAGCCAAAACCGTTTGATCTTGTTCACACCAATTTACATTTGCTTCTTTAGTGTAAATCAAACCTTTTTCAAACATCTTAATAAAAAATTCTTGCTCAAATTTTGTATAAAGTGGATCTGAAGTAGCAAGCATTCTTTTTTTAGAAAAAGAAAAACCTAAAGAAAAAAGTTCTTTTTTCATATAAGCTATATTTTCATAAGTCCATGACTTAGGATGAATTTTATGTTTAATAGCTGCATTTTCAGCAGGCATACCAAAACTATCAAAACCTATAGGATGTAAAACATTAAAACCTATCTTGCGATAATATCTTGCTAAAACATCACCTATAGTATAATTTCTTACATGCCCCATGTGAATGCGTCCGCTAGGATAAGGAAACATCGATAAAATATATTTTTTAGGCAAATTTAAATCATCTTTTGGCTCAAAATATTCATTTTCATCCCAAATTTTTTGCCATTTTTTTTCTATTAAACTTGCTTCATAAGCCATAAATTCTCCTTACACTGTTCCTTTTTCATACATTGCACGATTGCGTTCTTTATCTTGTTTTCTTTTTGCTTTTTCAATTTCTTTATTTCTAAACTCAAGCACACTAAATTTAAACCATAATAATGTCGGACTTGCAACAAAGATAGAGCTTAAAGTTCCCGCTATAATACCTACAATTAAAGCCAAAGAAAATCCTTGTATCATTTCCCCGCCAAAGAAATAAAGTATCACAACGGTTGCTAAAGTCAACCCTGAAGTTAAAACCGTTCTTGATAAAGTTGCTGAAACACTTTCATTGATAATAGGTGCAAGTTCGGTTTTTTTACTTGTTTTAATGCCTTCTCTGATTCTATCAAAAATAATAATTGTATCATTCAAAGAGTACCCAAGCACAGTTAAAACAGCAGCCAAAGTATCTAGATTGACATCAATTTTAAATAAAGAAATTGCCCCTAAAGTAATCACAACATCATGAATTTCACTGATTATAGCCGCAAGAGCAAAACGCCACTCAAAACGCAACGCTATATAAATTAAAATTGCTATCAAAGATACAGCTATAGCCATAAGTCCTTTATTTCTAAGTTCATCACCTACTTTTGGACCTACCACATCAGCACGACGCACTTCAAATTTTCCCGTATCCTTTAAAAGAGTGCTTATATGCTCGCCTATATCATTGCTTACATTATCATTACTTCCTAAAAAGCGTATGGTTACTTCTTCATTACTTCCAAATTCAGTTACAGATAAATTTTGAAAAGTTCCTTGTTTTTCTAAAATTTCTCGAATTTGTGTTATAGGAGCTGCATTTTCATATTTAAGCTGAACTAAAGTTCCTCCGCTAAAATCAATGCCATATTGCAAACCCCTATCCCAAAGCAAATAAATAGAACCAAAAAACAAAATAAAAGAAAGAGAAATAGCAGCAAAACGCATTCTCATAAAATCATAAATTTTCTTTTCGCTAAAAAACTGCATTATCTTCTCCTATAGCCAAACCAAAATCTTGTATTATTACTTTTTTCTATGCGTTGCATAAAATAATCAAACATTCCATGAGTTCCCAAAATAGCTGTAATCATAGAAACAACGATACCAATTCCCAAAGTCACAGCAAAACCTTTAACTGCTCCTGTTCCATAAGCATAAAGTGCTACCGAAGTAACCAAAGAAGTGATATTTGAATCTATAATCGCACTCATAGCATTTTTATAACCTTGTTCTATGCTAGCTCTTATATTTACTCCATCTCGCAAGAGTTCTCGTATGCGCTCATTGATAATCACATTTGCATCTACTGCCATACCCACAGTTAAAACAAGTCCTGCCATCCCTGGTAAAGTTAAAGTTGCTCCAAACATAGCCATAACGGCAACTACTACCAAAACATTAACTAGCATTGCAATATTTGCAAAAATTCCTGCCACACCGTAATACATCATCATAAATACTACAATAAAAACCAATGCACCGATTAAGGCTATCATACTCATTTTAATACTATCAGCACCTAAAGATGGTCCTATGCTTCTTTGTTCAAGTAATTTTACAGGCGCAAGCAAAGCTCCACTTCTTAAAGCTACCGCCACATCGCGTGCTTCTTCTTGAGTAAAAGCTCCACTGATTTGCCCACTACCTCCACCTATGCGTTCATTGATAGATGGAGCAGAATATACTTTATTATCAAGTACAATAGCAAGACGCTTTCCAACATTTGCTCCTGTATAATCAGCAAATTTTTTAGAACCCTCGGCATTTAAAGTAAAATTAATCACAGGATAATTACTCTTATCACTAATCCCTACTCTAGCATCAGTAAGCATAGATCCATCTAAAATAGGTATACTTTTTAAGGTATATTTTAAATTTGGATTTCTAGAATCAGGCACTAAAATCAGTCCATAACTCGCAGCCTCAGCATCGCTCATTGTAGAAGCTTGACCCATTTTAGAATCATCAACTTCCATAAGTTGCAAATGTGCTGCTTTTGTGATGCGTTCTTTTGCTCTTAGTTCATCTTCTTTGGTTTTAATCCCTGCAAGTTCAACCAAAATCTTATCATCACCTTGTTTAGCAACTGTTGGCTCTGCTAAACCAAATTGATCAAGCCTATTTCTTATGGTTTCAACTGCTTGCAAAAGTGCAAAATTTTCTATATTTTTTACTTCTTCTGAGGTAAAAGAAATTTTATAGTGCATATTTTCACTTTGTATATTAATTCCTTTTATTTCTTTAAGCAAATTTTCAACTTTTGCAATATCTGCATTATCAAGCAAAGTAAATTCTAAAATATCATCATGGGTATTTAAGCCATCATTTAAAATATTTTCTTTATTAAAAGAATAACTCAATGAAGATGCAATTGATTTTATTTTAGATTTTACAGCTTCTTTATTATCTACACCTAAGAGCATATAAAGCCCACCTTGCAAATCAAGCCCTAAATTAATCTTCGCACCACGTTCTGACTGCAAAAAAGAAGGGAGTGAAAAAGCCACTCCAAAAATAAATACCGCCATAAAAATAATCAAGCGATAATTGATTTTAGAATTACGCATCAATTTTCTTTGCTATAAATTCTCTTGAAATTTTTGCAGTAACATTGTCTTCATTAAGCTTAACTTTGATAAAATCCTCCTCTGGTTTTACGACTTCACAAATAAGTCCGCCATTAGTGATGATTTTATCTCCTTTTTGCAAAGACTCAAGCATTTGTTTATGTGCTTTTGCTTGTTTTTGTTGTGGTCTAATTACCAAGAAATAAAAAATTGCAAATAACACTACAAGAGGTAATAATGAAGTTAAAATTGAATTTTCTGCCATATTTTTCCTTTATTCCAAAAAAATTAAACACTAATTCTATCATTTTTAAAATAATAAAAGTCTTTTTTATTGCAATTTTACTTTCAAATTCTATTTATCTATCATTTTTTGAAAATATTTTTACACAAACCATTAGCCCATTTTTAGCTATTTGGGGGTTAGTTTTACTTCTAAAAAGTAAAAATTCTAAACAATATTTTTGGATAGGTTTTTTTGTAGGGATTCTTTGGTTTTGGTGGATTGGTTTATCTTCAATTTATTTTAATCTAAACTATTTAGTACCAATTATACCAATTATCATTGGTTTTATTTATGGACTACTTTTTAGATTATGTTATTTATTAAAATTTGATTTTTTAAGGCTTTGTGGAATTTTTTGCATAAGTTTTATCCATCCTTTAGGATTTGATTGGCTTAATTGGGGAATTTTTACAGTTTATGGTTTTTTTGACCCAAGTTATCGTGGTATTATTTGCATATTTTTAATAGCATATTTCATCTATGAGGGTTATATATCAAGATATTATAAAATAGCGATTGTTCTTATTTTATTCTTTAGTGGATTTCAATATAATGAAAAACAAGCTCAAACTCTTAATTTAAACTACAAACTCATCAATACTAATATCTCTCAAAATCAAAAATTTTTACAAGAAAATTTAAAATCAAATTCTGATATCTTAATTCAAGATATACTTCAAGCTATAAATGAAAAAAAAGAACTTGTAATCTTGCCTGAAACCGCTTTTGCTTTTGATTTAAAAAATACCAAATATGAGCTCATGCTTAAAGAATTATCTTATAAAATCACCATTATTACAGGAGCATTTCATGTTGAAAAAGAACATACTTACAATAGCACTTATATCTTTAAAAAAGGCAATGTCTATATTTTAAATAAGCATTTTTTAGTTCCCTTTGGTGAAGAAATTCCATTTTTTAAAGACTTAACAAAAAAATATTTTCTCAAAAATATTGAAGAATTTTCCAAAGGTCCTATACAAAGCAAATATAAATTAGATAATCAAATTATCACAAATGCAATTTGTTATGAAGCTACCAAAGAACAAAACTATCAAAATTCACAAATTATTATAGCCCTAAGCAACAATGCTTGGTTTAATAATAGTAGCGAATACAAACTCCAGCAACTCTTAATGAAATTTTATGCAAGTAAATATGGGGTTAGTGTTTATCATGCTACAAATGGCAAAGAGAATATAGTTATACTCCCTAAAAAGCTTTTAAGCAAAGATTGGAAAAATTTATCCAAAGAAATATTTAATGATAAAAAATAATATTAAAATTTTAATTTTAAAGTAATTTAAGTTATTTTATATTATAATTCTGTCAAACAATATTTTGACTTAGAGGGGTTTTTACCCCAAGGCTAAATTAATTTAGCTTCCTTCCTAACTTTTATATTTATGAGGGATATTGAAAAATATCCCTCTAAGTCAAAAATTAATATAACTTTATTAATTCTTTATAATTATACAAGCCTTGTTTAAGCTTGTATAATATTGTTAATTTTTTAAAGTAGCTTTTTAAACTGTTCTAGAGCATCAAGTTTTTCCCAAGGATAGTCCTTTTGTCCTACTTGCCCACGAGCTGCTACATCCGCATAAAGAAAAGTTTCTTTACTTGGTTTATCCAGATGAAATTTATCACGGATCCAATTTGGCGTTAAAGAGAAATTTTGCATTACAAAATCACTTAAAACATCGTCATTTACACTGGTATTTGTGCCCATACAATCCACGCTTACCGAAGTAGGTTTTGCAACACCTATAGCATAACTAAGTTGAACTATACATTTTTTAGCAAGCCCTGCTGCAACTATGTTTTTAGCTAACCATCTACCTGCATAAAGTCCACTTCTATCAACTTTAGTATAATCTTTGCTCGATTGCGCACCACCGCCTATTGGAGAATAACCTCCAAAACTATCTACTATAAGTTTTCTTCCTGTTAAACCACTATCATGTAAAGAAGAATGATTAACATATTTACCAGTTGGATTGATTAAAATTCTAGTCTTATTAGGATCAAAAAGTTCTTTTGGTAAATTACTATCTAAGATAAGTTTCATCACTAAAGATCTTAAATCTTCTATTGTCATACTTTCAACACAAGGTGCAGAAACTACTATAGTATGAATACTTTGCGGTTTGCAATTTTCAAAATTCGCCTTAGTGCCATAATCTATAGTCACTTGAGTTTTAATATCCACTCCAAGTTCATGTGGATTTGCTTTTGCATAAGCATAAACTCTATCGCATAGCATTCTTGCATAACTAATAGCTGCTGGCATATATTCCTCAGCTTCACAACTTGCAAAACCAAACATAATGCCTTGATCACCTGCTCCTGTTTCGCCATCTTCTTGATCGACACCTTGGTTGATATCAGGGCTTTGTTCATTTAAAAACACCATAACATCAACCTCATCAGGATGTAAACACTGCTCTTTGCTAAAATGGCCTGCTCCGTCATAACCAATGTTTTTTAAAACATCTTTAACTAAATTATCGTAATCAGCTTTACTAAGTTTGTGATTTGACTTAACTTCGCCTCCTATCACAACCTTATTTCCTGCGACAAAAACCTCACTCGCCACCCTTGAATTTTTGTCATTTTTCAAGAGTATATCCACTATCGTATCAGCGATTATATCAGCGCACTTGTCTGGATGACCTGCACTTACGACTTCTGAAGTGAATAGATACATAAAAAGTCCTTTCATTTAAAATGAACCACAATTGTATCCAAATAAACTTATCAAAGCTTGATAAATTAAAAATTCTCTAAAATTAAGCAAAAGTTAGTTAAAATCAACTTTTGATATAAAAAATATTTAAAAGGTTTTTATGTTTTCTAAAATCATTCAAAGCTACGCTAAAGGCAACCTCATAGTTCAAATTTGCATAGGTATAGCACTAGGAATACTTATAGGCATTAGCTCTAAAGAAATATCTGAAATTGCAAATTTACTTGGAATACTTTTTACAAGTGCCTTAAAAGCTATCGCTCCTATGCTTGTTTTTATTTTAATTTTAACCTCAATTTGCACTAAAGATTTTTCTCAAAGTGGTGCTAAGATCAAAAATATTATTATTTTGTATATAGTAGGCACCTTTCTTGCTTCAGCTTGTGCGGTTCTTGCTAATTTTTTCTTCCCTGTAAAGCTTGTTTTAGATGGAGTTCAAACCGCTACAAACTCATCTCCAACCCACATGAGTGATATTTTCAAAGATCTTTTATTTAAAATTGTTGATAATCCCATAAATGCTCTTTCAAGTGGAAATTATTTAGGAATTTTAACTTGGGCAATAGCTGGAGGTATAGCATTAAAACACTGTTCTAACGAAGCAAAACAAGTTTTTATAGACATTAATGAAGGGGTTTTAAAAATTGTTAAATTTGTAGTAAAACTTGCTCCTTTTGGAATTTTTGGACTTGTGGCTAATTCTGTAGCACAAACAGGAGCACAAGGTTTGCTAAGTTATATAAAACTTTTAATTTTACTTGTAGCTACTATGCTTTTTGTTACTTTTGTTATCAATGCCTTAATAGTCTTTTTTTATACAAGAAAAAATCCTTTTCCTTTAATTTTTATCTGCTTAAGGCACAGTGCATTTTTTGCCTTTTTTACAAGAAGTTCAGCGGCAAATATTCCTGTAAATATGGCACTTTGCGCTAAACTTGGCATAGATAAAGAATTTTATAGCATTTCTATACCTTTAGGAGCTACTATCAACATGGCAGGAGCAGCAGTTACTATAGCTATTTTAAGTCTTACCGCAGCCAATACCGTTGGTATAGAAATCAGTCTTTTACAAGCCTTTTTATTAAGCATTATTGCCACCTTTGCAGCTTGTGGGGCTAGCGGAGTTGCGGGCGGATCTTTACTGCTTATACCTTTGGCTTGTTCTTTATTTAATATAGACTATGATATTGCTATGAAGATAGTTGCCATAGGTTTTATTATAGGGGTTATTCAAGATAGTGTTGAAACTGCTTTAAATAGTTCTACAGATGTTCTTTTTACAGCAATTTGTTCTAAAAATGAATTAAATTACAATATCAAATAAGGTAAAAACATGCGTCATCTCATCACTACAAAGGATTTTAATAAAGTCGAAATTATGGAGCTTTTTAAAGAAGCAAGTGATTTCTTAGATGAAAAACCTAGAACTTTTCTTGAAGGAAAAAGTATCACGACAATTTTTTTTGAAAACTCTACACGCACCCTTTCATCTTTTGAAAGCGCTGCAAGAAGATTAGGTGCTAGGGTTTTACGCCTTGATGTTTCAAGATCAAGCTCTAGCAAAGGAGAAACTCTTTATGATACTGCTGCTAATTTAGATGCCATGAGTCCTAATGCTATTGTTGTAAGACACGCAAACTCAGGAGTTCCTTTGATATTAGCAAAGCATATGCATTGTCCAGTTGTTAATGGAGGAGATGGAAAACACGCCCATCCTACCCAAGCTTTGCTAGATTTATTTACTATTTATAATCATTTTCAAGGCGATGTCGAAGGTAAAAAAATTTGCATCGTAGGTGATATTAAAAATTCCCGCGTTGCAGCGTCCAATATAGAACTTTTAAGCAGGTTTAATCTTGATATTACCCTAGTAGCTCCACCACATTTTATGCCTAATACCCATCTTAAAAAACATTATAAGCTTGATGAGAATATCATAGCAAATTCAGATATTATCATGAGTCTTAGAACACAAACAGAAAGACATAATAAAACCGTTTATGCTTCACTTAAAGACTATGCAAATGATTTTTGCATTCAAAAAAGCTTAGTAAAGGATAAAAAGCTTATTTTACTACATCCAGGCCCTGTTAATCGCAATATTGACATAAGCGATGAAATGATGAGCGATGAAAGGACTTTAGTTTTAAAACAAGTTAAAAATGGAGTGGCTATTAGAATGGCTGTTCTTAAAAAACTCATACTAGAAAATGAAGGATAAAAAATGTTAGAATGGGATTTAAGTGCTTTATTTCACGATAAAGAATCATTGCAAAATTTTACACAAGATCAAATCCAACAAAGTTTAAATTTCAAAAAAAACTATGAAAATAAACTTTATACATTAAATGCTAATGAGTTTTTGCAAGCTTTAAAAGATTATGAAAATTTAAATCAAGCTCTTGGTAAAATCATGACTTATGCTTATTTGCTTTTTGCTAAAAACACTCAAAATGGTTCTTTTTACGCACAATACGAAGAAGAATGCAAAAAAATAGAAGAAAATTTACTCTTTTTCGAGCTTGAATTTTGCGAGTTAGCTCCTGAGAAAAGTCGAGAATTTACAACTTTTTGCAAAGATTATGATTTTTATCTTTCTAATTTATTGCAAAACAAACGCTATAATCTTAGCAAAAACGAAGAACGCATTATGCTTTATCTTTCAAATACAGGTGCAAATGCTTTTAGTAGACTTTTTGATGAAAGTATGAGTGCTTTAAAAATCCCTTTTGAAGGTAAAAAACTTAGCGAAGAAGAAATTCTAAGCAAAATGTATGATGAAGATAGAAAGATACGCAAAAAAGCTGCTAAAAAATTCAGTAAAGTTTTGCAAAAAAATAGCAGACTTTTAAGTTTTATTATCAATATGATAAAAACAGAAAGAAAAAATATAAGCTTATTAAGAGGTTATGAAAATGCTGAAATTTCAAGACATATCAGCAATCAAATTTCACAAAAAAGCGTTGATTCTTTGATAGCAAGTGCGCAAAAACATTTTAACTTAGTATCGCAATTTTACAAAAGAAAAAAACAAATTTTAGGCTATGATGAGCTTAAAGACTATGATAGATATGCACCCATAGGAAAAGAAGCAAGTTTTGATTTTAAAACAAGTAAAAATATTGTTTTAGAGGCATTTCAAGCTTTTTCTCCGCAATTTTATAATATAGCAAAAAATGCTTTTAATCAAGGCTGGATTGATGTTTATCCACAAGAAAATAAACAAGGGGGTGCTTTTTCACATTCTGCAACTTCTGATGCACATCCTTTTGTTTTATTAAACTACACCGATAAAAGGCGTGATCTTTTTACACTTGCACATGAATTAGGACACACCATCCATCAAAAACTTTCTTATAATGTAAGCTATTTAAATCAAAACACGCCTTTAACCACCGCAGAAACAGCTTCAGTTTTTGCTGAAATGCTCGTATTTGATTTTATTAAAGATAAGTTAAAAAAAGAAGAACTCCTATCTTTATATGCAAATAAAATCGAAGATATTTTTGCAACTTTTTATAGACAAATTAATTTTACTTGTTTTGAAAGACGCTTACATGCTCAAGAAAATGAACTTAGCACCGAAGAAATCAATAAAATTTGGATGGAAGAATCTCAAAGGATGTTTCAAGACAGCGTAAAACTTACAAAAAATTATGCTTCTTGGTGGAGTTATATTCCTCATTTTATCCATTCTCCTTTTTACTGCTATGCTTATGCCTATGCACAACTTTTGGTTTTAGCTCTTTATGGACTTTACAAAAGTAAAAAATGTGAAAATTTTAAAGAACTTTATATCAAAATGCTTTCTTTAGGTGGAAGCGTGAGTCCAAAAGAACTAGTAGGAATGTTTGGATTTGATATAGAAGATGAAAATTTTTGGGAAATAGGCATAAAAGAAATTCAAAAACTCATCAATGAATTCATGGAGTTACAATCATGCTAGAAACAATCTTAAAAAATGAAAATTTTATCCATACCATGCAAAAGCATTGTTATGAAGTTATTTCACACCTTATAGAAGAAAATATAGAATTTTCCATAGTTGCAAATACAAATTTCATAGATTTTAACCCTGAACTTCCCAAAGAGCTTGATATTAAACAAAATCCTTATGCTCTTTTTGCTCTTGGAGGATACACCTTTGAATCCATACAACTAAATAAAGATTTCATTCAATTTCACGCAGGTTTTGGAAATGATGATTTTGATAGTTTTGTAAAGGTTGATTTAGGAGCTATCACGCAAATTCAAATAGAAAATAGCATTTTATTTGTTAATTTTAGCCTTTATAAACGCGAAGATAGTAAAAATTTACAAAAATCTAAAAATATATTTTTAAATAATCCAAAAAATAAAGATATTTTCAAAAAATGAATCTATTTGAAGATTTAAATGATAATCAAAAACAAGCGGTAAGTCACATTGATGGAGCTATGCTTATCCTAGCGGGTGCAGGTAGTGGAAAAACCAAAACTATTACCACTCGTCTTGCTTATCTTATCGGTGAAGTAGGCATCCCCTCGCATAACACTCTTACTCTTACTTTTACAAATAAAGCAGCTAGTGTTATGCGTCATAGAGCATTAAATTTTCTGCAAGGCAATCACAATCCTTTGCTTTGTACCTTTCATAAATTTGGACTTTTATTTTTAAAACTCCATTTTGAAAGATTGGAGCGTAAAAATAGTTTTATTGTTATCGATACAGATGATACAAAAAAAATAATTAAAGACTTAATCCATGATAAAAACAAAGATAATGTCTATGATATTATCAAATACATATCTTATTGCAAAAATGAAGGCAAAAGAGTAAGCAATGTCTTTGAAGATTTAAATTTACTAAAAGAACATAATTTTGAAAAATATCAAAATGAATACAAATTTGCCAACTATTACCGTGCTTATGAAGAATACTTATTAAAACAAAATTTTGTAGATTTTGATGATCTTTTATTGCTAAGCAATCTCATTTTAGAAAATGATATAAATTTTGCCAAAGAACAAAGCTTACTTTATAATTACATTACAGTTGATGAGTATCAAGATACCAATACCTTGCAATATAAAATTCTAAAAAATCTATGTTGTATGCATGAAAATATCACAGTTGTTGGTGATGATGATCAAAGTATTTATAGTTGGCGTGGAGCAAAAATTGAAAATATTTTAAATTTTCAAAACGATTTTAAAAATGTTAAACTTGTAAAACTTGAACAAAACTATCGTTCAGTAGGGACTATTTTACAAGCAGCAAATAATCTCATATCTCACAATGAGCAACGACTTGGAAAAACTTTAATCTGCACTAAAGATACTGGGGAAAATATTAAAATATTAAAAAACGAAAACGAAAAAGATGAAGGTTTATATATCGCTCAAGAAGTGAAAAAATTGCTAAATTCTGGAGTAGAAGCTAAAGAGATCGCCATTTTATTTCGAGTTAATGCACTATCAAGAGCAATAGAAGAAGCATTTATGAAGAAACAAATTTCTTATAAACTACTTAGTGGTATGCGTTTTTATGAGAGATTAGAAATAAAAGATTTAATCTCGTATCTTAGACTTATCTTAAATCCAAGCGATGATTTGTCGTTTAAACGTATTATTAATCGCCCCAAAAGATCCATAGGAGAAAAAGCCCTAAAAAATTTAGAAGAATATGCAAAAAAACGTCAAATTTCACTTTTTGATGCCCTATGCGAAAGCGATGGTGGTGTAGGAATTTTAACAACAAAAAAAGCACAAAATGAAGCAAATATTTTTATACAAAATATTCACACTCTAAAAAGCTACGATAATGCAAAAAAGGTTTTTGACAATATAGAAGAATTATTTAAAATTAAAGATTATTTTTCAGAGCAAGATGATGGAGATGAAAGAATCAGAAATCTTGATGAGTTTTATGCTAATCTAAGAGAAAAACTCAAAGAAGATCCCAAAGCTTCTTTAGAAGATCTACTTAGTGAAATTTCTTTATTAAGCGATCAAGATAATTTAGATGAAGAATGTGTTTGCTTGATGAGTATTCATGCTAGCAAAGGTTTGGAATTTGATTATGTTTTTATAATAGGCTTTGATGAAGGATTTTTTCCTTTAAATAGCGAAGAAAATCTCGAAGAAGAACGCCGTCTTGCTTATGTTGCCATCACTCGCGCCAAGAAATTTCTCACAATAAGTGTTGCAAATTCTCGTTTTTATCATGGTTCAAGAGCAAATATCAATCCTAGTCGCTTCTTAGAAGAAAGTAAATTAATCAATGAAAAATCAAAAAATCAAAATATACAAAAAACTAGTTTTTGCAAAGGAGATCTAGTTAAACATAAAATTTTTGGCATTGGCAGGGTTGTTGAAGTTAATAAAAGCGGAAAAGAGGAAAAGCTTAATATTAATTTTGGTGGTATAATGCGTGTAATCATGGCAAGCTTTGTGGAAAAAGCAGTATGAACAAGATCTTTGCAGCCTTTAAACCAAGGGGTTTGAGTTCTAATGCCTTTTTAAGTACTTTAAAGAAAAAATATAAAAATAAAAAAGCAGGATATTCTGGCACTCTTGATCCTTTCGCCAAAGGGGTTTTAATCGTTGCATTTGGGCAATATACAAAACTTTTCCGTTTTTTAAAAAAAACTCCAAAAACCTATAAAGCTACTTTATGGCTTGGAGTTTACTCCTTAAGTCTTGATGATCAAAATATAAAAGAAATTAAAAATATAAAAGAATTTGATCTTGCAAATTTACAACAAATCATTGATCAAATGCAAGGAATTATCTCCTATACACCACCGCAATTTAGCGCCAAAAGAATCAATGGAACTCGCGCCTATGAACTTGCAAAAAAAGGTATAGAAGCAAATTTAAAACCTTGCCAAATGGAAGTATTTGATTGCAAGATCTTAAGCTATAATCATCCTTTTTTAAATATTGAAATCACAGTCAGTGAAGGTGCTTATATAAGATCTTATTGTGAACTTTTTGCTAGAAAACTAGGTATTAATGCGACTTTAAGCTCTTTAGAGCGCATTAAAGAAGGTAAATTTGTTTATAATAATGAGAAAAGCTTAAATGTGTTAAAATACATTGACCTAAAACCAAATTTTATCAAGGATTTAAATAAACTAGAAAATGGTGCTAAAATTTTTGTCGAAGAATTAGAATTTCATGATGAAGGAGATTATTATATTGAAACAGAGAAATATTTTAGCATAATTAATATTAAAGAAAATACAGTAAAATATCTTCTAAATAAGGTTGAAAAATGTTAATATTATCAAGAAAAGAAAATGAAAGTATAATTATCGGAGAAGGTATAGAAATCAAAGTCGTTCAAACAGGGAAAGGATATGCCAAAATAGGCATAGAAGCTCCAAAATCCCTTATGATACTTAGAAAAGAACTTGTTCAACAAGTAAAGGATGAAAATTTACATTCTGTTGTTCAGAATGATATTAAACTTGATGACTTAAGCAAAAAACTAATCAAATGAAAGCTTACGCTAAAGCAAATATTTTTTTAAAACTTACCGGTTTTGACTCAAGAAAATATCATCTTTTAGAATCACGATTTATACTTTTAAAAGATCTTTTTGATGAGCTTGAGCTTGTTGATAAAGAATCAGACTCTAAAAAAGAATTTGAAATCATTAGTAATTTTAAATGCGAAAATAATATTATTCAAAAGGCTTATTTGCTACTTTCTAAAAGATATAATAACGAATTAAAAGAATTATTTAGCAAAAAAAGCCTAAAACTCACAAAAAATATCCCAGTATGTGCTGGACTTGGCGGTGGAAGTAGCGATTGTGCGAGTTTTTTACTGCTAATAAATGAAACCCTAAATTTAAAATTAAACCTACAAGAACTTATAAATTTAAGCATGCAACTAGGAAGTGATATTGCTTTTTTTTTAAGTGGCTTTCACTCTGCTAATGTAAGTGGCTGTGGTGAAATTATAAAAGAATTTGAAGATGACATACCTAATTTAAAATGGACTTTTCCACAAATATTTTGCCAAACTAAAGCTGTTTATGATGAATTTGATAGAGAAATATTTGACTTTCAAAAAAACAATAATCAAGCGCAAATCTACAAAAAACTCAGCACAAAAGAGTTGTTACAAAACTTTAAAAACAAAGAATTAAATGATTTATTTACTCCTTGTGCAACTTTATATCCTAAAATGAAGTCTTACTTGCAAGAAGATTTTTTTCTAAGCGGTAGCGGTAGTAGTGTTTTTAAGGTTGATCAATGAAAATTATTGCGAGAAATAAAAAAGCTTTATTTGATTATAGCATCATAGAACGCTTTGAAGCCGGAATTGTCCTTAAAGGAAGTGAAGTTGTAGCCTTAAGAGCAGGAAGAGCAAATCTTAAAGACTCTTTTGTTCGCATTATAAAAAATGAGATTTTTTTACTTAATTCTCATATTTCATTGCTTCATACTACACATTCTTTCTATAAACACGAAGAAAGAGGTGTTAGAAAGCTTTTAATGCATAGAAAGCAAATTGATAAATTATTAGGTAAAGTAAGTATAGAAGGATATACTATCGTTGCATTAGATCTTTATTTTAACACAAAAAATAAAGTAAAAGCTACCCTTGCTTTAGCTAAAGGGAAAAATTTGCACGACAAGCGTGAAACTTTAAAGAAAAAGCAAGCCGATTTAGAAGCTAAAGCTGCTATGAAAAATTACAAATAAAGGAAAATAAATGAAAAAAATTTTAGCCCTAATTTTAATAAGTTTAGCATTTTTTCTTAATGCTTGCTCCAAGGAAGAAGAAATTCAAAATGATTTTATGTTTGAAGAGTATCACAAAGGAGATAAAATAGTCTTAAATAGTGTAAATGGTGGAAGCAAAACTTTAATAAGAACAGATAAAGGTTTTGTGGTAGAAGGAGAGGAAGGAAAAGTTCTAATGTTTGATTTTTTTGGCACTTTTTGCACCCCATGTAAAGAAGAAGCTTTAGATCTTAGCAAACTTTGGAAAAATAATTCTAGCAAATTTATCATTATAGGACTTACACATTTTGAAGATGTTAGCGATGAAACAGTTAAAAAATTCGCGGATGATTATGGTGCTTACTATTTTCTAAGCAATGGCAGCTCTAATGATCGTATTATTGCTCAAATTTTAAAAGATATAGACTATCAAAATATGGAGCAACTTCCTTTTAAAGTTGTTTTAAAAAATGGAATTTATCAAAAAATAAGCGATTACTGGAATAATAATACTCCAACAAATTTTTATCTTGGTAAAATTCCAACAGAACTCATGCAAGAAGATTTAAATAAAATCTACAAAGGAAAATAATGCCAAAAACCCAAACTCTAGAGCAAACAAAACTTAGTGAACCAAAAATGTATAAAGTTATACTCTTAAATGATGATGTAACAACCATGGATTTTGTTATAGAAATTTTGATGAATATTTTTCATCAAAACCTTGAGAAAGCAAGTCAAACAATGTTAGAAATTCACCACAATGGTTCTGGAATTTGTGGCATTTACACCCAGGAAATAGCTCTTTCAAAACAAAAAAAAGTTATAGATTCGGCTAAACTTGCCAATTTTCCGCTACAAGCAAAGGTGGAAGAAGAATGAAATACCAAGAAAATTTACAAAAATATCTTGATAATGCCAAAAATCTAAGCTTAATAAATCACCATGAATTTGTTACCTGTGAGCATGTACTGTTTGCATTACTAAAACTAAGCACTGATTTTAAGGATATATTTGAAGAATTTTCAGATGGAGATCTTGAACTTCTAGAAACTGAATTAAAAAATTACATTTCTCAAAACAATCAAGTTATTAAACAAGAAATAGAACCTACAATATCTGTTGTTTTAGATGAAATCTTACTTTCATCTAAAAATAAAAATAATGAAATTAAAATTATAGATTTTTTAGAAAAGCTCATACAGGATTCAAGAAGTTATTCTAGCTATCTCTTAAAAAAACACAACATAAATCTTAACAAAATTCAAGAACTTCAAAATCATGAAAATATACAAAATTTAAACAACCACACAAGTGATTTAACACTTTTAGCTCAAAATGGCAAAATTGATCCTTTAATAGGAAGAAAATTTGAACTTGAAAGAATGATGCAAATTCTTTCACGTCGCAAGAAAAATAATCCTATTTTAGTAGGAGAAGCAGGAGTTGGAAAAACAGCCATTGTAGAGGGATTAGCATTGGCTATTGCGGAAAAAAAGGTGCCTAAAAACTTACAAAATGCAAAAATTTTTAGTCTTGATATGGCTAGTATACTTGCGGGAACAAAATACCGTGGAGATTTTGAGAAAAGAATTAAAGAAATTTTAAGTGAACTTGAGAAAATACCCAATGCTATTTTATTTATTGATGAAATTCACACTATAGTAGGAGCTGGAAGCACAGGAGAATCTCATACTGATTTTTCCAATCTTTTAAAACCAGCTCTAAGCAATGGAACTTTAAAATGCATAGGTGCAACAACTTTTATGGAATATAAAAATACTTTTGATAAAAATAAACCCCTAAGTCGCCGTTTTGCTAAAATAAATGTAGATGAACCAAGCCAAGAAGAAAGCTTGCAAATTCTTAAAGGATTAAAAAACAAATATGAAGAATTTCATCATATCAAATTAAACGATGAAATTCTTCAATATGCTGTAATTTGGGGTAAAAAATTTTTTAATGATAAATTTTTACCTGATAGCGCTATAGATCTGATCGATGAACTTGGCGCTTCTTTTGCTTTAAATCCAAGAGCTAAAAAAAATGCCAATTTAAAAGATTTAGAAAATGTTTTAGCAAAAATGACCCACCATCACAAAATGTTTGAATTCGATCAAAATAAAGCTTTAATGAACTTAAAAACAAATTTAAAAGCAAAAATTTTTGGCCAAGATGAAGTTATAGATAGCCTTGTTTCATCACTTAAGCAAAGTTTCGCAGGATTTAAAAATTCCAATACACCACGCGGAGTGTTTTTGTTTACTGGATCAAGTGGAGTTGGAAAAACAGAACTTTGCAAAGCTTTAGCTGAATTTTTAGGTTTAAATTTAGAACGCTTTGATATGAGTGAATATGCAGAAAAACATGCTATAAGTAAACTAATAGGATCTCCAGCTGGATATATAGGTTTTGAAGAGGGTGGACTTTTAAGCAATGCTATTCGCAAAAATCCTTTCAGTCTTATTCTTTTTGACGAAATAGAAAAGGCTCATCCTGATTTAAGCAATACCTTTTTACAGATTTTTGACAATGCTGAACTCACCGACAATAGTGGTCTTAAAGTAGATTTTAAAAATACAATTATTATTATGACATCTAATCTAGGACTTAAAGAAAGCAATGAGCTTGGTTTTTTAAGTAAAAATGAAGAAAAAAGTAATCGTGCTATCAAAGACTTTTTTGCTCCAGAATTTATTAATCGCATTGATAAAATTTTACATTTTAATGATTTAAACGATGCTATACTTGTTAAAATTATCGAAAAAGAACTTGACGAAATTTCTAAAAATTTAAATAATATAAAATTATCAGTGGATGATAAAGCTAAAATTTATTTAGCTAAAAAAGCCTATAATAAAGAATTTGGAGTAAGGCTTTTAAAACGCATAATTTCTGAGGAAATAGGAGAAAAAATCAGTGATGAAATTTTATTTGGAAAGCTTAAAAAAGGTGGTATAGCTAAAATCAAACTTGGTAAAAATGGAAAGCTCGAATTTATATTCTAAATTACTCAATGCGCCTAAAAATGCTCCTGTATTTTTAAGTCAAAATTTAGACGCTGATTTTATTGTAAAAGCTTATACTTTTGGTCTATTCCCATGGACAAGTAAACCTGTAACTTGGTGGTGTCCAGATCCTAGATGCATTTTAATTCCAAATCAAATTCACATCCAAAAAAATATGAAAAAATTTATTAATCTCTATCAAATTAAACTTGATTATGATTTTTTAAAATTAATTACATTATGTCGCGATACACGCTCTCAAAGCTGGATAGATGATGAATTTATTACCACTTATTATAAGTTATTTACCCAAGGCTATGCGCATAGCCTTGAACTTTATGAAAATAATGAACTTATAGGTGGAATTTATGGTTTAATTTTAGGCAAGGTTTTCTTTGGTGAAAGCATGGTAAGCATTAAAAAAAATGCATCTAAAGTTGCCATGATTAAACTTTGTGATTTATTAAAACCTTATGATTTTATCATAGATTGTCAAGTTTATAACCAACATTTAGAATTTATGGGTGCTCATAATATTTCTAGGAAAGAATTTTTAAATATTTTAAAAGAAAAATGCAATCAAGAAAGTGGTTTTAAAAATTTTAAAGATTTAATTACTTAAAAATAAGCGTGAAAATCACGCTTATGACATCGCTTTAGCAACTTCAGCAGAGCTTTCACGAATTTTCTCCATACACTCTCTTGCTTCTTTTGCAAGTTCAACACTCTGATTAACATCCTCTAAACCGCTTTTAATACTCTCAACCACTTGTGATGTAACATTACGAATAGAATTAATCGTAGTGGTAATTTCATTAACCGAATGCCCTGTTCTTTCAGCTAAATTTCTTACTTCATCAGCAACAACAGCAAAGCCTCTACCATGTTCACCAGCACGTGCTGCCTCAATAGCAGCATTTAAAGCAAGCAGATTAGTTTGATCAGCGATATCACTAATAGTCTGAATAATAGATTTAATTTCATCTGATTGTTGATTTAATGAGGAAACAAGATTTGAACTTTGAGACATCATATCAGCAATATTCTGAACATTTGAAACAGTGTTTTCAATTACACGATCTCCATCTTGAGTAAGATTATCATTTTTTTCTGCAAGTTCGCTTATGAGGCAAAGTTTTTCTTGATCTTTTTTAACTTGTTCGCTTATATCTGTAGCAAATTTAATAACCTTGTAAATTTTTCCATCATCATTTTTAACCGGATTATAACTTGCTTCAAGGTATACTTTTTTATTATTTCTTCCGTATCTTATATATTTACCTGATTGAAATTTGCCCTCTCTTAAATCTTCCCAAAATTGAACATAGTCCTTAGAGTGTCTATAATTAGAATCACAGAACATGCTATGATGCTTTCCTTTAATCTCATCAATATTAAAATCCATAGTTCTTAAAAAATTTTCATTAGCCGTAATAATAGTCCCATCAGGTTTAAATTCAATAATAGCCATAGAACGATTAGCAGCAGCAATAGTATTTCTAAGATCAAGCATTTCATAATGTCTTTGAGTTATATCATTGGCAAATTTAATAATTTTATAAACATGACCATTATTATCACTAATTGGAAGATAATTTGCTTCTAAATAAACATCTATCCCTCCCTTAGCTATACGTCTAAAAAGACCACTTCTAGCTTTTCCATCTCTTAAATCTTTCCAAAAATCACTATATGCTGAAGAATTAACAACTTCAGGCAAACAAAACATACTATGATGCTTACCCTTGATCTCTGAAAGGGAGTATTTCATAGTTGTTAAAAAATTTTGATTTGCCTCTAAAATAACGCCATCGGTAGTAAATTCAATTACCGCCATGGTATTCCCAATAGATCTTAAAATATCTCCTAAACCATTACATTTTTTTTCAAGTTGTTCAATTATTTTAGTATTATTTTTCTTAGCACCAAACATAAAACTCACCTTTTTAATAATAAATTATTTTAAAATCATATCATATTTATATAGTATTATTTACTTAAAATTATATTAATTTATAAGTTAAATATATCCTTTAAACCTACAATAATCATCTTAAACCCCATAGCAACAATAAATACTTGTGCTATACGAGAAAAAACATGTAAAATCAATTTTCCAACTATTTTTTCTATAGTAGCTGCAAAATGAAAAAGTATAAACATAAAAATAAAAGCTATCATTACTCCGCCAAGAGCAACATCAAGCCCACCATCTTCGGCTATAACAATAACGCTAGCTAAAGTTCCAGGCCCAACAAGCATAGGAAATGCCATAGGTATTAAACTCTGTCTTAAAATTTCCTTATCATCCATATCTTGATAAGAACTAAAATCCTTAGTTGCAATTTTTGTTGAAAAAAGTAAATTTTTAATAGCCATTATAATAAGAACCAAACCACCAGAAACCCTTAAATCATCCAATGAAACTCTAAAAATATAGTTCATAAATAAAGGTCCTGATAATAAAAACACCAAAACTATAGTAAAAGCTGTATAGAGAATAGTTCTAAAAAGTTTTTTTCGAAGCATTAAAGGCAATCCATCACTCATAGCCAAAAATTGAGTTAAATTACCAAAAGGATTTAATATAGCAAGTAAAGTAATTGCAGCAAAAAACATCAAATAAAGCTCAGAACCCATACTAGAAAACACTATCAATCCTTAGTTTTTACAAATTCCAAAGAAATAGAATTTACACAATGTCTTACATTTTTAGCAGAAAATCCTTCTCCTTCAAAAACATGACCTAAATGTCCATTGCAATTTGCACATACAATCTCGGTTCTAATCCCATCTTTATCAGGAATTCTTTTAACAGCCCCTTTTATTTCATCATCAAAGCTAGGCCATCCACAACCTGATTTAAATTTATCTTCGGATTTATAAAGCGAAGCTCCACATTGCTTGCATTGATAGATTCCTTTTTCATAAAAATCATTATATTTCCCACTAAAAGGAGCTTCTGTTCCTTTATTTAAAATTACTTTTTTTTCTTCTTCATTTAATTCTTTCATGATCTACCCTTGTAAAATAATTTTTATATTATATAATTAAATTTTCAATTTTAAATGATAAATTTTTATAATTTTCAAGAAAGTTTTAAATGCAAAAAGAATTTTTTCAAGAACTTCAAGATATTTTATATGAAAAAAATATAACTATAAAATTTCACTCTTTTCAAAATTTTTATGAAGACTTTAAAAGCCACAAATTGATTTTTAATCACGAACATCAAAGCATTTTCAAAAAAAATACATCACAACAAATTACCTTGCTTCATCCTACGCGTATAAGAAGGCCTAAATTTGTCAATTCAACTCATGCGCTTGCTAAAATAATTCATTCAGTCGCTCATATAGAATTTAATGCAATTAACCTGGCTTTAGATGCGAGTTATCGCTTTAAAAATCTACCTTTGCAATTTTATTACGATTGGCTGGAGGTAGCAGATGAGGAAATTAAACATTTCAAACTTTTAAATTCAGCACTTAAAGAACTTAGTTACAAATATGGAAATTTTCCAGTGCATGATAATTTAGAATCTGCTCTAGAAGCTACAAAAGACTCTTTAAGCTTTAGAATGGGAGTAGTTCATAGAGGTTTAGAAGCTAAAGGGCTTGATGCCAACCCCTTTGTTGTTCAAAAACTTCAAAGTTCCAATCATTCCATTAAAAATCTTCTAATGGAATATCTTGAAATTATACTTAATGATGAAATAAAACACGTTAAAAAAGGAGATACTTGGTGGAAATTTGCAAATCAAAACAGGTATGATTTTATTGAGCTTTGCAAAACATTTAAACAATTCTCTCTTGCGGGAAAAAAACTTAACATTCAAGCAAGAATCAAAGCTGGCTTCACTCAAGAAGAATGCGAAGTCATTGAAAAATTTTACTCTTGATTTCTTATCTTAAATTTTGAAACGATAATGGTATATAAAACCCGAATAATTCCATAAAGCACATACAAGCTTGCTAAAATTACTAAACTTTCAAGAGGGTAAAGATATAAAAATGAAAATATTATAATTAAAATAATCAAAACTTTTAAAACACTAGAACGATTAAAATCAAGCTTTTTAAAACTAGGATAACGTATATTACTTACCATTAAAAGCCCTAAAATTGCTTGAAGCACCAAAAAAACTACGCCATAAGGCTTTAAAAAATCATAACTGATAAACGCATAAGTCCATATAGCACTCACAACTGCTGCAGTAGGTATAGGAAGACCTATAAAAACGGAGGGTTCATAAGTGCCTGTGGTAACATTAAATCTCGCCAAACGAATAGCTCCAAAAACCACAAAAAAAGCTGTAATCAAAGATCCAAGTTTTCCAAAATCATAACCTATCGCCATATAAAAAAGAACCGCTGGAGCAACTCCAAAAGCTACTAGATCAGCCAAAGAATCAAATTCTACTCCAAATTTTGAAGTAGAATTTGTAAGTCTTGCAACACGGCCATCAAGCCCATCGCAAATCAAAGATAAAATAATATAAATCAAAGCTGTATAATAATTTCCATGTATTGAAGCTATAATAGAAATAACCCCTAAAAAAGCTGAAGCAGCTGTAAAAAGATTGGGTAAAATATAAATTAGTTGCGGTCTGTTATTCATTATTTTTCCTTACGCAAAATAGCCTAGCAATGAACCTGCTTTAATTTCATCATTTAAGCCTATATGAATTCTAGTATCTTTTGGTAAAAGTAAACTTATAGAGCCATTAATTAAAAAACCCATTCTATCTCCTGCTTTTAAATCATGAGAAATATTATCAAGCTTTAATTTTCTATCAAAAGAACCTGCATAGATTCGCAAGGCTATCGTTTTATTCTCTTTAACTTTTGCCAAAATAAAAGCTCTTTCATTCATCATTTTTGCAGATTTTAATTCACTGCACAAAAAAAGCCCATGTCGTAAACGAACATCTATTATAGACATTGCAAAAGGTGTATTAAAATTTCCAGCATCATAAAGAGCATTTTTAATAGTAATTTCAACACATTCACCCAAATCTTTATGATGAATATTTTCTATTTTAGTAACCCTACCATCTATAGGTGCAAAAATAGCTTTTTCATCACTACAAACAAGTTCTCTTTTGGGTGTTCTAAAAAGAAAAATACAAATTACAATTAATGTTAATAGTAAAATGGAAAAAGAATAAAAAATCCATACAAAAATAAAAATCAAGCTTAAAATAATAAGGCTTAAATATCCATCTTTTGCAATAAAATCTTTCATTCTTCTACTTTAACTTCAGTTTTAACTTCTTCGAGTTCTTGTAAACGAGTTGGTAGACTATTTTGATCCTCAAACTCTTTAATAATCTCGCGCACTTTATTACCTTCAATAGTTTCTTCTTCATAAAGGGCTGCAACCATAGTCTCAATCGCTCCCTTATAAGTATTTAAAGTATCTTTAACATCTTTATAGCGTTCATCCAAGGTTTTCTTTACATAATCATCTAAAGATTCTGCCATCTTTTCAGAATAATCTTTGATAGTTTGTCCACCACTTAAGAAAGTATTTCTTTGTTTTTCAAGTACCATAAGTCCTGCAATTTCACTCATACCATACATAGAAATCATAGCTTTTATGATATCGGTTGCTCTTTCTAAATCATTACTTGCACCCGTTGAAATTTCACCTATAAACACTTCTTCAGCTGCACGACCACCCAAAAGTACATCTACTTCAGCGATAAGTTCATGTTTTTGCATTAAAAATTTATTTTCCTCAGGAGTATTTAAAGTATAACCTAAAGCCGCAAGACCACGCGGAATCACAGAAACCTTACTTACACGTTTTGCGCCTTTGGTAGTTTCAGCAATCAAAGCATGACCGCATTCATGATAAGTAACAATTTTCTTTTCTTTTTCATTAATACGACGTGATTTCTTCTCAAGCCCTGCTATAGCTCTTTCAACAGCTTCAACTAAATCATTTTGTTCTACATATTTTTTAGAATCCCTACCCGCTAAAAGCGCTGCTTCATTAATAATATTTGCAAGATCAGCTCCTGCAAGCCCTGCGGTTAAGCGTGCTATATCTTCTACTTTAACTTTTGGGGAGATTTTGACATCTTTCATGTGCACTTTTAAAATATCACACCTACCTTTAAAATCAGGTTTATCAACTAAAACTTGTCTATCAAACCTTCCTGGTCTTAAAAGCGCTGCATCTAAAACTTCTGGGCGATTTGTTGCTGCTAAAACAATGACTGGGGAACTTTCTGTCCCAAAGCCATCCATTTCAGCCAAAAGCTGATTTAAAGTTTGCTCTCTTTCATCGTTTCCACCCATCATGCCACTTGCTGCACGACTTTTACCAATAGCATCTATTTCATCTATAAAAACAATAGCAGGAGCTTCTTTTTTTGCATTTTCAAATAAATCTCTCACACGAGAAGCACCTACACCCACAAACATTTCTATAAAAGACGAACCTGAAACACTAAAAAACGGCACATCAGCTTCACCTGCAACTGCTTTTGCAAGCAAAGTTTTTCCTGTACCTGGAGGCCCAACAAGTAAAAGCCCTTTTGGAATTTTAGCTCCCAATTTAATATATCTTTCAGGATACTTTAAAAAATCTACAATTTCTTTTACTTCTTCTTTAGCTTCTTCAACACCAGCTACATCGCTAAATTTTACTTTAGGTTTTTCTGAATTTACAAGCTTCTTAGAACTTCCTATACCCAATATAGAACTTCCCATATTTTTTTGCATACGACTTGCCAAAAACATCCAAATACCAAAGAAAATAAATACTGGCAAAACCCATGAAAAAAGTATATCCGTAAACCAATTTGTTTCAGAATACGCACCATAAGCGATATTTTTACTATCTAGTAAACTCACAAGCTCAGGATCATTAACTTTTTTTGCTGTATAAACAGTATTGTGAGAGCTTGAAATCGCTTTGATTGTTGTTTGTCCTATACTAACTTGATTGATTTGTCCACTTTCAATAAGCTTTTTTAACTCAGAATAAGGGACATTTTTATTTACTTCATTGCCATTCAATGCCCCGCCAAAAGAACCATTGCCATCAAAAAATCCCTTAAAAATAATTATCATTACAATTGCAAAAATCGCAAAAATAAAAATGGGATTTTTGTTAAAAAAATTATTACCCTGCGGATTACCCTTATTATTTTGGGTATTATTATTCATTGCTTATCCTTTTTTATTATTTTTATATACAAAACTACACCACTCATTGATTTGCATTTCATCAATGAGTTCCAAATCTTGAAATTTTTCTTTAATTCTTGTTGAATATTTATCTAAAATTCCTGACAAAATAAGTATAGCATTATCTTCTAAATGGTTTTTAATATCTTTTTCTAAAATTAAAATCACATCTGCAATGATATTTGCAACAATTAGATTATATAAACCATTTGCTTTATCTATAGATCCACACCAAGCCTTGTGAAAATCGACACCATTTAATCTTGCATTTTCTAAAGAACTATCAATAGCCAACTCATCAGTATCACAAATTTCAACATTACAACCAAACTTTGCCATAATAATACCCAAAATTCCACTACCACAACCAAGATCTAAAGCTCTTAATTTACTTTTAGAAAATTTTTGTAAAAATTTTACACAAGAATATGTGCTTTCGTGATGTCCTGAGCCAAAGGCTAAGGCTGGATTAATCTTTATATTTATACAATTCTTCTTTTCTTCTTGCCAAGTTGTATGGATGTAAACATTATCCACTAAGATAGGTTTTATGCCTTTTTTATATTCTTGTATCCAGTCCTTGTTTTCTTTCTCTACAAGACTTAAATTAGAAATAATTTTATGGTTTAAATTGAAAGTAGTTGTAAGTTTTTGAGCAAATATTTCAAGTGCCCATGAAAACTCTTCTAAACTCTCATGGGATCTAATGTAAACACCATTATCTTTCTCTTCTATGGCTTCTATACCTAAATCAAAAGCAAAATCAAGAAATAAATTTTTATACCGCTCTTCTACAATAAAGAACAATTCATAATATTTTTTTTGCATTTAGAATTTTAAAAATCAGCCTTTACTCAGCTGCACCTTCTCCACTTCCTGTTCCTAAAACATCTTCAAGTTTTTCCTTTAAAACTTGTGGAGTAAAAGGTTTTACAATATAGTTATTTACGCCAGCTTTTAAAGCAGTAATCACTTCAGCTTTTCCGCCCTCAGTTGTAACCATGATGATAGGCATATCTTCATATTTTTTCTCTGCTCTTACTTTTTTTACCAACTCCAAGCCATTCATTTCTGGCATATTCCAATCTGTAATTAAAACTTTTACATCTTCATTTTTAGTTAATAAATCCCAAGCTTCAACGCCATGCTCAGCTTCTAAAACATCATCGTGTCCAAGTCTTGTTAGGGTATTTTTAATAATCCTTCTCATAGTAGAACTGTCATCAACAACTAACAATTTCACAATTTCGTCCTTTCAAAGTTTTTATAGTTTTATTTTACCCTTTTTAGCCTTATTAATCAAGCTAAAAAATTTTAAAAAACAGCATTATATCATCTTTTACTTAAATTTTTACTCAAATATTATTATTTTTATACTTAACCGTAAATAAATATACACTTAAACCTAAAAGAAGCAAGCTCACTCCACCGATAAGATAAATCGCATAAATCATCTGAGAAAGATCACCAATAGCAAGTTTAAATACCAACATCAAAGCTTCTATAGCTAAAGCAATGATAATAGAACCCAAAAATCTCACCATAGTTTTTTGAATTCCACCTTCTTCTTTTTTTGTCCTTCCTAATACTTCTTGTTCGATCAAAGTTTTTGCCAAATCAAAAATAGCTAAAGCCAAAGTTATAGCGATGGTACTTTCAAACATATGTTCTATACCTATAGCTTGATTATCAAAAAGACTAAAAAAACCTTTTTGAAATAAAAAACAAGTAATCACAAATAAAACCAGTGCGAAGCAAAAATATACCGAACGACTAAATTGAGTAAAAACAAACTCAAATTTTCCTGCTTGAATAATCTTTAAAATATCTTCAAGCTTGATATCAATACAAACAACAAAAAGCAAGTTATTTTTATCATCGTAAATTGGCATAGAAGCTGTCACGCAAAGCTCATTATTTAAAACCGAAGGATAAGGATCGCTTAAAACACATCGTCTTAATTTTACAGCTCTATAAAAATAAGAACGAGTACTTCTATCCTCACCCTGCCCTATTTCATGAGCTTTATTTAAGGAAATCGCATTTTCTATTTGCATGCCTGAAATATCTAAAATATACAAAGCATCAAAAACAACAACTTCATGAGCTATTTTATCCAAAGCTGTTTTAATCGTTTCAAGGTGAATATCAGGAAGTTTATTGGGCAGATTTCTTGTTAAAATATAACTCATATAAGCTCTAGCACGATAGCGATTATCTTCAAATCTTTGTATATCTTTTATATACATTATACACCTTCTTTATTGTGTTTAAATTCAGGTACAATCTTTAATAAAGCCTCTGAAATATCTTCACATATTTGTAAATTTTCTATCTCTTTATTAAGCCAATCAAGATCAACCTTCTCATTCTTTGCTACAAAAATACTCTCATATTGCGTTTTAGCATCATTTTCATCAATCAAAAGCTCTTCATAAAGCTTCTCACCTTTTCTTAAGCCTGTGATTTTAATTTCTAAATCATTGCGATTAGAAAGTAAAAGCATTTTTTTAGCTAAATCTATGATTTTCACAGGCTTACCCATATCCAAAACAAAAAGTTCTCCCCCTTTTGCGATAGCTCCAGCTTGTAAAACAAGTTGCACTGCCTCAGCCACAAGCATAAAATAACGCACTATATCAGGGTGCGTTAAAGTTAAAGGCTCATTATTGGCAATTTGTGCTTTAAATTTCGGTATCACACTACCACTAGAACCTAAAACATTACCAAAACGCACACAAGCAACTTCAAAATTTTCATCACTCATACTTAAAGTATAAAGCTCACAAACTCTTTTAGTGCAACCCATAATATTTGTTGGTCGCACTGCTTTATCTGTACTTATCATCACAAATTTAGCTACTTTATTTTCTTTAGCACTGTCGCATAAAATTTTAGTTCCTAAAATATTATTGATTACTGCTGAATGTGGATTTTGTTCACAAAGAGGCACATGTTTATAAGCGGCTGCATGTAAAATAAGCTCAGGTTTATAAGTTTTTAATACCTCATCTAAACTTTGCTTATCTAAAATACTCAGTAAAATAGGAGTAATTTTTTCTTTATATAAATTTAAATCATCATTGATCTTATAAAGATTATACTCACTATGATCAACCATAATAAGATGCTTAGCGCCAAATTTAATACATTGCTTACAAAGTTCACTGCCTATAGTTCCACCTGCTCCACTTACCAAAACTACCTTGTCTTTTAAAAAAGCCGCCACAGCACTATCATCTAAATCTTTTGGTTTTCTAGCAAGCAAGTCTTCTATACTGATATCTCTTGCTTCGTTTCTTGTAAAAGAAAATATTTTTACATCACAAATACCATAAGCTACAAGTTCTTCAAAAAGTTTTTTAAGCTCTTCTTGTTCAAGTCTTAAAGCAATAATGGCAGTTTTTACCCCTTGTTCTACATAAGATTTTATTTTTTCTTTTTCTTCTACAATAAATTTATCACAATAAGTCCCTATAAGCTCTTTTCTCGCATCAACTACGCCTACAGGAAAAAGCCCTAAAGAACCTTCTTTTGCACCTTTTAACAAATGCAAAGCCTTAGAAGTTGCCCCTACTACAATACAAGGAGTTTCTTCTTCTTTCATTCTAGAAGGTTTAAAATCCACAAGCATTCTTTTGCTAATTCTTAAAGTACCTATAAACATATAAGAAAGAACAAAATCTATCACAATAGCACTTCTTGGAAAAGGATTAAAAAAATCACTAAAAAAATAAAAAATAAGAAAAAAACAAAACTCAGCTAAAAGCAAAGCGATAAAAATTTTTCTTGCTTCATTAAGAGAAAAAAATCTCCAAGCTACTTTATAAATTCTAAAAACAAACAAAAATGAAAGTTTTAAAACAAGCAAAATAATAGCAGAAACCATCATACCATGATAAAAAATACTCGGAATATCTCCACTAAATCTCAAAGAAAAAGCCAGATAAACGCTAAGTAAAATTAAAACAATATCTGAAGTTAAAAAAAATGCTAATCTTTTGCTTTTATAAAAAATCATTTTAAGCCTTTATGCTCTTTAAGATCAGTTTTGAAATTTCATAAACATCATCTTTACTCATCGCCGTGCCACTTGGCAAACAAATTCCTTTTTGGAAAAATAACTCACTATTGCCATTAAGATAAGCCTTAGCTCCTTTAAATACTTCTTGAGCGTGCATAGCTTTCCATAATGGTCTTGTTTCTATTTGTTCATTTTTCAAATCTTCTATGAGTTTTGAAATTTTTGGATGCAAAGTAATATTTTTTTGACTGATATTTATATCTTTTTGACAAGAATTAAGTTCATTTTTATCAAAATCAATCAAAGCTGTACTTAACCAGCGATTGCTTCTTGAATTTTCTAATTCATCTAAAAAGCTAAAACACTCTCCTAAAAATTCTTTATACCACTCATAAATTTCTCTTTTTTTAAGCACTCTTTGTTCTAAAACCTCCATTTGCGCTACGCCAATAGCTCCTAAAACATTGCTTAAGCGGTAATTATAACCATAATCTAAATGTTCATAATGCAAACAATTTTCCCTAGCTTGAGTGCTATAAAATCTTGCTTTTTCAATCTTTTCTTTATTTTTTCCTATAAGCATACCTCCACCTGAAGTGGTGATAATTTTATTGCCATTATAAGAATAAGCTCCAAATTCTCCAAAAGTTCCTAAAGCTTTATTCTTATAAAAACTTCCTAAAGCTTCAGCAGCATCTTCGATTAAAACAATTTCATTTTCTTTGCAAATTTCAACAATTTCATCCATTTTAGCCGCATTGCCATAAAGATGAGTTAAAATCAATGCTTTTGGTTTTTTTTCACATTCTTTAATAGCAAGCTTTAATAAATCTACATCGATATTATAAGTTTCATCACAATCTATAAATACAGGTTTTGCTTTAAGATAACAAATAGGTGCTACTGAAGCGATAAAAGTAAAAGAAGAAGCCAAAACAATATCATCTTGTTTTACCCCTGCCACCCTTAAAGCTAAATGCAAAGCCGCTGTGGCTGAATTTAAAGCTAAGGCATTTTCACTTTTACTGTAAGCCTTGACACTTTGTTCAAAGCGATTTACAAATTCACCCAAAGGTGCTATATAATTGCTTTTGAAAACTTCTTCTATGTATTTTAATTCATTACCACCCATATGCGGAGGAGAAAGAAAAAATCTCATGATTTATCCTTTGTGTAAAACAAAATTTTTATAAATTGACTCTATTTTACCTAAAAAAATTTACAAAGAATCAAACAAAAATCTTTTTATAATCATTTCATATTTTTCTTTTTGCAGGTACTCCCACAAAAACACCTTTTTCATCTTGATTTTTAACTAAAGTTGCTCCACCACCTAAAATACTATCATCTGCCAAACTTAAATTAGGCAAAACACAAGAATTAATCCCTAAAAAACAATTTTTACCAATTTTTACATTACCCGCACATTTAGCTCCCACACTCACATGAGAAAATTCCCCTATCACACATTCATGCTCAATTACGCTTGAAGTATTTAAAATCACACCTTTTTCTATTTTAGCTTTAGCGTTAATCACTACATAAGGCATGATTAAAATTCCTGCACTTTCTTCCACGATTGCGCTAGGACTTATAAGTGCACTTTTATGGATAAGATTGACAATTTTAAAGCCATTTTCTGAAATTTTTTGATAAATCTTTTTTCGAATTTCATTGTTTCCTATGGCTATAAAAAAATCATATTTAGGTAAGGTACTTTCAAATTTCATTCCTTTAAAATCATCTAAAAAAATACATTCTTTATAACCCATATTTTTAGCCACATCTTCACAAACAAGCCCATGACCACTAGCACCATAAATATAAATTTTTTCAGTTCTTGCCATTAAATTTCTCTGTTGTAACATGGCCTTCTTTGCTTACCCCACTTCGTTTTAAAACCTTTAAAGCTGTTAAAAACATGATTTTTAAATCAAGCAAAAAAGAAATATTTTTCACATAATACACATCAAGTTCGAATTTTTTCTGCCAAGAAATAGCATTTCTACCATTTACCTGCGCCAACCCTGTTATACCTGGACGCACTTTATGACGCAATTTTTGCTCTTCATTATAAAGGGATAAATACTCTACTAAAAGAGGTCTAGGTCCCACAAAACTCATATCCCCTTTTAAGACATTAAAAAGTTGTAAAAGCTCATCCAAGCTTAAGCTTCTAACAATTTTTCCAAAAGCTTTTAAGCGAAGCTCATCGCTCAATAACTCACCCTTTTCATCTCTTTCATCGCTCATGGTTTTAAATTTATAAATTTTAAAAATTTTTTCATCTAACCCGGGACGATTTTGGGTAAAAATCACACCTCCTTGAGTGATTTTTAAAAGTAAAGCAGTGATTAAAATCACCGGAGAA
This sequence comes from Campylobacter sp. CFSAN122748, assembly GCF_045277125.1. NCBI lineage: Bacteria > Pseudomonadati > Campylobacterota > Epsilonproteobacteria > Campylobacterales > Campylobacteraceae > Campylobacter > Campylobacter sp. CFSAN122748. The sequence goes on from NZ_CP116953.1 coordinate 1,088,059, forward strand.
AAAAGTACTAAAAGCACTAAAGCTAAAATAAAATCAAAAATTCTTTTAAAAACTTTTTCATACATTCTTAATTACCCTATCATAAAGTTTTAAATAACGCTGTGCGATATTATTTTCATCGTATTGTAAAGCATCTTGGGCGGCATTTTTAGCTAAATTTAATCTTAATTTTTCATCTTCTAATAAAAGTGAAATTTTTTCGCTTAAATCCTTAGCATTTTTTGTTTTTGCCCAAAGTCCATCATAAGCATTAGAAATAGCCTCTACACAACCTTCGCAGTCACTTACCACTATAGCCTTACCACAAGCTTTTGCCTCCAAAACACTTACAGGAAAGCCTTCTTTATAGCTTGGTAAAACAAAAATATCACAATTTTGCAAAAGCTCGACTATATCACTTCTAGCACCCAAATAATGCACCACACCCGAGTTTAAAAACTCCAAACTCGCACAAGAAGGATTTTCATCTCTTCCACCAACTAAAACAAAATTTGCTTTGTCTTTTAGCATAGTAGCACTTTCATAAAATTCTTTTACACCTTTATGCCATAAAGCTCTTGCTATCATAAGCACAATGGGTTTTTTATCTATGTTTAAATTTTTCCAAAAAAGCTCTTTTTTTTCCGATTCTACATAAATAGGAAAAAATTTTTTTAAATTGATCCCTACGGATTTTATCACACAAATTTTACTTTCCTTAAGTCCTAAATTCCGCATAAACTCAGCATTACTTTCATTGACAAAAATAAATTGGTGTGCAAATTTAAAACTTAATTTATAAAGATTATTAATAAAAAAACGCACTAATTTTGCCTTAAAACCTTGATCTATATAAAAAGATCCCAAGCCTTCTACCAAAGCAAAACGATAAGGAATTTTTGCCCATTTTGCTGCTAAAATTCCAAAGGTATTGCTTTTGTGTGCCGCACTTTGAATAAGATCAAGATTTAAATTTTTCAAAACCTTAGCAAGATAAAAAAAATTCTTTAAAACCACAAAAGGATTTAAACTAGCTCTTGAAAGCTCGTAAACAATTACTTTTAAGCCAAGATCTCTAAGTTTTTGTGTGTATTCATCTTGTGGCACTATAACAAAAACTTCATCTTTTCTATCTTTTAATGCTTTTATAATAGGCGTTCTAAAATGATAAATACTTGCTCCTGCATGTGATAAAAATCCTATTCTCATTTTCAACCCTTAAATTTTAAGTTTAAAAACCTTGGCATCTCTAGAATTAATCACCAAGTCAAATAAATTCTTATCATAATTTCCTAAAAAAAACATTTGCACATAAGCACTATTAAACATGGTTTTATCCATTAAAATAAATTGTGCGTAAGGAATAGCACTATCCTTTAAATAAAAAATATAAAACTGAGCCTTATCATCAATTGGAGTGATTTTGTATTCACCTTGTTTAATAGAATTAATCTCTACGATACTATTTACAGAAACCACATTATCACCTATTTTAAAACTTCTAAAATCATCGCTTAAAACCACTCCGTTGCTAAGATAAATTTCTCCATTTTTAACATCAAGTGGATAAGCTGTGCTAAAGGTAAAAGGTTTATCCAAAACTCCTGTATCTAAATTAATAAAAGAAAAACTAGCCACCGTAGAAAAAATCAAAGACATTCTAGCGGGCATATAAAGATAAATATCACGAGTTTTTGGTGTATCGATTTTAAAATCAGGTTTTGATAATGAAGCTAGAAATAAATCCACATTGCTTTGATTATAATCTTTCATCATGGCTTGTAAAATGTCTGATTTTAAAATATCATTTTGCGGAGCATAAAAGCTTTTTTCTGTATATTCTACACTAAGTCTTGCCATATTAGCCGCAGCTTGTTCATCTTTGCTTAAAGCAAAAGAAGGGAAAAAATTATCCTTACCTAAATGCTTTCCACCATCTACTAAAGTTTTCACATCGCTATAATAACGCACAGGATAACCATAATCCCACCAAGTTACCACATAATCTTCTCTATTGGCTATATTTTTTAATTGATTTAATAATGATGCTTCATTTTGAGAAAAAACTGTTGGCGCTTTATAGTTGTAAATATGGATAAATACTGGAGCTAAAGTCAAAATAGTTGCAAAAACAATACAAACATTTGAAGTTAATTGGCTATATTTTTTAACCAATATAGCCTTAAACTCGCTCAATAAAAAACCAAATCCTAAAGCCATTACAGGTACAGAATAAATGGTAAATCTAAGCCCCCCTTTTAAGGCTAAAAACCCAAGCACCAATATAGGTAAAGCCATAATCATACTTTTATGTTTTCTCAAAAGCCATACAAAACCAAACAAAGAAAACAAGAAAACAATTTCACTACCACTAATTCTTCGCATAAATTCGCTAAAATCTACATTTTCAACTTCTTGTATGGTTTGATTAACATTAAAATACATAAAGCCCTGTGTTAAATTCGCACTTTCATCACTTCTAAAAATATAAAATTTAAGCTGATAAAGTATGGGATCAACCCCACCGCTTAAAATCAAAAATATCAAAGTTGCACTACCTAAAATTCCTATAATCATAAAATTTAAGCGTTTTTGCTCTAAAGCAAATAAAGCAAAAAGTATTACTATAATGGCACTTTGATAAAACCATGCTATATTTGAAAGAGTAAGAGAAGACAAAATCACAGCTATATAAAAAATCTTTTCTTTTCTATGAAAAATAAGTGTATAAATTAAAAAAAGTCCAATTAAAGCTACATTTAAAGTATAACTTGAAGGATACCACCAAAGATAAATCCCTATAAATAATGGCAAGGCAATCAATGAAAAAAAGTCTTTTTTTAAAATCATTCTTACCATAAAAAATAAAATAAACATAGGTAAAACAATTACCAGCATATCCGTATCATAATACCCACTCATAGTGCGATTATAATAACTGTTTGCTACACTTGCTAAAAGAGCAGCTACAAAGCCCATTAAAGGACGTTTGTATTCATTAGCTAGTAAAATAATAGGAATCACCACCAAAGAAGATAAAAAAGTACTCATATATAAAATGATACTTTCAAAAGAAAAAGGTGTGATTTTATAAAGCCAATAAGTAAGCGTAGATAAAGAAGATCCATAATAACTCAAATCATTAGGCTGATGAAAACCTGCTATCATATCTCTTGCGCCCTCAGCAAAGGCATAGCCATCGTTTGAAATGATCATTAATTGATTATTGAAAAAATACTCATTAAACTCACTTGCCCACCAAATCCAGTAAAATCTACACAATACACTAAAAACATAAGCTAATATAATCATCGCAAACAAAACTAAATAAGGGTTTTTTAAATACTCTTTTTTCAACATCTTTTATCCTAATAAATATTTCAAAGCATCGCGTGCAATTTTTACTTTATCAAAGGCTTTAGCCCTAGTTTTAGCTTTGTTTTTATACGCTTTTCTTAATTTATCGTCTTCAAGCATAGTTTTTAAACCCTGAAACATAGAGTTTTCATTATCTACTTCTACTAAAAGTCCAAATTCATCATCGCCAAAAAGCTCTCTTGCACCACTTTTATGATCAGTGCAAACCACCGCACAAGAACAAGCCAAACTTTCGATTAAAACATTTGAAAAACCTTCAAACACAGAAGCAAAAGCAAAAAATTCGCATTTAGCCATGTATTTATAAGGATTATTATCAAATCCTAAAAGCAAAACCTTTTCTTCCAAATTTAATTCTTTAATCAAAGCTAAAAGCTCATCTTTAAGCACACCTTCACCTAAAATCACAAGCTTTAAACCTGTTTTCAATCTCGCATAAGCACGAATTAATAAAGCATGATTTTTACCTTTATCAAGCCTGCCTACACTTAAAATAAATTTATCTTTTAAAGCTATGTCTTCAAGGGCTTTTTGCCCTATGTTTTCTAAATCGATGGCATTGTATAAAATTTCACATTTTTTTGGATTTATACTAAAATTTTGCACTAAATCTTCTAAATTTCCTTTAGAATTAGGCAAGATTAAATCAGCTTTTGGGTAAAGCAAAGAAATTAAAAATTTATTTGCCAAAGAATTAAAATTATTTTTTACATACATCACACTTGGCGTAGTGCATTCATTGATCACAAGGCGAGTTTTGTTTCCAAACATTCTTGCCATTAAGGCTATATAATTAGGTCGATTTAAAAAAACAAATTCTGTATCAATGCCCAAATTTCTGCAAAGTTTTTTATATTTTAAAGCCAAAAAAGGTAGTTTTAAAAATTTCAAAATAGGATTTTCACTAGGTTTTGAACATTCTAAAAAATGAATTTGACACTCTGGAATTTCATAAGAAATTTTATCATTCATCAAGATCAAATGCACTTCAAATTTCAAACTTAAAATAGGCAATAAAGTCGCCACAACTCTTTCAGCACCACCACTTCCTAAAGAATAAATAAAAATGCCTAATTTTTGCATAAAGCCACCCGAATTTTTGATAATTTTTCAATCATATTATTTGGAATTATACTTAAAATGAGTAATATCAAAGCAGGAGCGTTGATTTTTATACTCAAGCTTTTAAACAAACACTTATAAAGAGCTTTATAATTTTTTGCAAGTTTTGCATAATAAGCTGCCATTTTATAATAACTCGCACAAGTTTTTTTATAATCTTTATCCTTACTCATTCTAAGTTCATTTTCTAAAATTTTAGCAAGCTCTAAATATCCCAAATATACCCTATGAGCATTTTTACTCGCCCCTAAAGTCACGCTATCTTGCCTAAAAATCCTATAAATCCTAAAAGCCTTATGGATATAAAAACTTTTTTCCTTGTATAAATTTACCCAAAGCGTGGCTTCATTGCCATAAAATTCTTCATTAAAACGCTGGTTTTCAAGTAGAGATTTTTTAAAAACAGAAAAAAACTCTCCGCTAAATTTAACCATTAAAAAATCTTTTTTAGAAATTTCACTATCTTTTTCCAAGCCCTTACCGCTAAATTCCTTGCTTAAATTTCCTTCTTTTTCTATCAAACAATTTCCAAAAACATGAGCATAACCCTCATTTGCTTTTTGCATCAAGGTACTTAAAGCCCCAGATAAAAGCTCATCATCATCATCTAAAAAAGTTACAAACTCGCCACTTGCTTGATCTAAGCCATTATTTTTATTGCCATTTGGGCCTTGTTTGTAATTTTGATTTAAAAAATACTTAATGCGATCATCATCTTTTTGTAAATTTTGCACCACACTTTTAGTATCATCGCTAGAATTATCATCGCTTACAATAATTTCTAAATCTTTAAAATCTTGATTTTGTATGCTTTTAATAGCCTTTTCTAGTAAAACTTGACGATTAAAAGTTGGTACTATAACAGAAAGTTTAGGCATTTTTAACCTCAGCTATAAGCTTAAGCCATTCTTCTTTGATATGAGAAATTTCAAAGTCTTTACACCTTTGTTTGGCATTATTTACAAGTTCTTTTCTAAAATTTTCATTATTTAAAACAAGTTCAAGTTTTTTAGCAAGTGCTATTTCATCATCACAACCTATCAAAAGCCCATCATGATTATCTTTGATTAAATCCTTAGCACCATTATAATAAGAACTTGAAATTCTACAAACCTCAAAATACAAACTTTCAATTAAAACCGTTGGCGAACCCTCTACAAAAGAACAAAGACAAAGCACTTTTGCTTTTTCATAAAGAGTCTTGACATTTTCAACTCGTCCTAAAAAATCAACTTTTATTCCTAAAGATTTTACCTTGTATTCAAGTTCTTGCCTTAACTCTCCATCTCCTGCTATAACAAATTTATAATTTTCTTGCAAATTTTTATCCAAATGCGCTATAGCTTTTAAAAACATTGCAGGGTTTTTGTTGTGATCTAAACGCCCTATAAAAAGAACCAAATTTTCCTTTTCAAAACTAGAATCAAAAGGAATTTCATCGCTAAAATGACAAGGGTTTAATAAAAGCCTAACCCTTTTTACAAATCTTTCATAATACACCTTATCACTGCTTCCAAGCACACTTAAAGCATCACAAAAAGGATAGCTTACCCTTCTTAAAAAACGCCAAATTTTAGGTTTTAAATACGCTTCATTGCTATGCTCACTTATAATGAGTGGAGTTTTAAACCCTATTTTCGCAGCAATACAAGCAATATTAGTCGTATCCAAAAAAGAAATAAAAACATCAGCCTTACTTTCTTTCAAAGCCTTTCTTAAAGCAAAAAATTTCTTAAAACGACTTGCGATTTTATGATAAAGCGTATCAAATCTAAATTGTTCTAAACTTGTAACTTTAACTTCATTTTCAAGCTTATAAAAAGATTCTCCTGCATGAAATTTAATAATACTTACTTCATGCTCTTTGCAAAGTGCATTAACTAAGGTTACTAAAACACGCTCAGCGCCTCCTGAATTTAAAGTTGCGATAATAAAGCTTATTTTCATCATTTCTCCTCTTTAAGCTTACCGTGTTCTAAACGATAAACCTTATCACATTGCGTTATCGTAGAAAGGCGATGTGCGATAATAATCATGGTTTTATCTTTAGAAATTTTATAAATTTCATCCATGATTTTTGCTTCACTTTGAGTATCAAGAGCAGAAGTTGCTTCATCAAGCACTAAAATTTCAGGCTCTAAATATAAAGCTCTTGCTATAGCTATGCGTTGTTTTTGTCCCCCGCTTAAATTACTCCCCCCATCACCCACTTTTGTTTGCACTCCTTGAGATAAATTTTTTATAAAATGCTCTAAATTTGCTTGTTTGATAACCCTATTAAGTTTTTCTTCATCAACCGCATCTCCAAAAGTGATATTTTTAGCTATACTGTCATTAAAAAGATAGATATTTTGCGGGATATAGCCTATTTTTTGGCGATAATTTTTTGTATTATTTGCATTTAATTCTTGCTTATCAATTAAAATTTGCCCTTCTTTTGGTTTTAAAAGTCCTATGATAAGATCTACTAAGGTACTTTTTCCGCAACCACTCTCCCCTATAAAAGCGATTTTTTCGCCTTTTTTAATGTTTAAGTTAAGATTTTTAAATAAATATTTTTTTCCCTCATAACCAAAGCTAAGGTTGTAAATTTTAAGCTCTTGATTAAAGCTTAATTTTTCCTCGCCCAAATTTTCTTCTTCTTGTCTTAAATTTTGATAAATAATATCCAAAGAAGAATGATAATAAAGCAAATCATGATAACTTGTAATAATACGATTTGCACTTGGCATTAAGCGATAAAGTGCTAAAACAAAAATAGAAATCGTGGATAAAATACCTGAAATATCACTTTCATTTTTCAACACCAAAAATACCACGATAAAAACAAGTACACAAAAACCTATTCCTTCAAGATAAATTCTAGGCACCGCAGCTACACTTTCGTTGGTAATATTTGCTTTAGAAAAAGCTTCACTTTGCGCTTTAAAAAGACTTAATACTCCATCTTCTTTGGTTTTAAGCTTAATAAATTTGAAATTATTTAAATTTGTATTTAAAATTTCAAAGAAATTTTTCATCGCTTCTTCGCGTCTTACTCCTGCTTTTTTAATGATAGGGCTTAAAATTTTCACTAAAATAAAGGCATTTAACACCATAAAAATACTTAAAAATAAAGTGATTTTATAATTAATCAAAAGCATTAAAGCATAAAGCAAAAGCACTACAAAAATTTCACTCATCAAAAGCAAAAATGATGAAATCATAGTGCTTAGATTATAAACTTCCCCTGTAATGGACTTTAAAATTTCAGATTGATTTTTTTGAGTAAATTTTTCATAATTAATATTTAAAAATTTAGAAAAAACCTTATAAGCGATCACATGATAACGCCCTTTAGAAAATCTTGCTAAAAGATGAAAATAATACGCATTTAACAAAGCTCTAAACACATAAAAAACAATAAGCCCCACCCCAAAATAAACAATGATTTCAAAAACAGGGATATTAAGATATTCTTTTAAGCTGATTAAATATTTATTACGATCAAAATAAGAAAAATCACTGGCCAAAGTGATAAAAGGCATCACCAAAGAAATCGCAAAAGTTTCTATAAAAGAAACAAATACTGAAAAAACAAGCAAAAAAAATAAAAAATTTTTATCTTCCTTACTTAAAATAAAAAAAAGTTTTTTTAACACTGTTTTTCCCAATCAAAAGCAGATTTGCAAATAAGCTCTAAATCATCATATTTAGGCTGCCAAGAAGTAAGATTTCTGATTTTACTTGCATCAGAAATCAACACACTAGGATCACCTGCACGGCGTGGGGCAAGTTCTACTTTAAAATCCACTCCACTAACTTTTTTCATCGCTTCAATCACTTCTTTGACACTAAAACCATGCCCATAACCTACATTAAAAATATTACTTTCATTCTCTTGTAAATAATCCAAAGCCGCTAAATGCGCACTTGAAATATCATCTACATGGATAAAATCTCTTATGCAAGTACCATCTTTTGTATCATAATCATCGCCAAATATGAAAAGTTTATCACGTTTTCCTGCGGCACATTCAGCTGCAACTTTTATGAGTAAGGTTGCTTTTGGATAGCGTTGTCCTAAAGTATAATCCATACAAGCACCTGCAACATTAAAATATCTTAAAATACAATGCTTAAATTCAGGATTTGCCATACTTGCATCACGCAAAACCTCTTCACTCATAAGCTTACTACGCCCATAAGGATTAATAGGTGCTAAAGGGCTTGTTTCGCTCACAACAGGAGTTTGTGGTTCGCCATAAGTGGCTGCCGTTGAAGAAAATATAAATTTATTTACTCCAGTTTGCAAACAAGTTTCGATGAGATTTGTCGTATTAACAGTGTTGTTCATATAATATTTTAAAGGATTTTGCATACTTTCAAAAACTTCAATGCTTGCTGCAAAATGCACAATAGCGTCAAATTTTTCTCTCTCAAACAATGCTTTTACGCCTTGAAAATCACTTAAATCTTGTTCGAAAAATTTAAAAGCTCTTATTTTTTGCAAATCTTCTATTGCGATTTTAGAACCCTTAGAAAGATTATCTAAAACACAAATTTCATGATCTGTTTTTAAAAATTGTCTTAAAGTATGAGAACCTATATAACCTGCACCACCGCTAATAAGAATTTTCATCATCATTCCTTTTTTTAAAAAATGTCAAAAATAAATTTTAATATATTTTCTTAAATACTTAAGATTGAACTTTTGAAATTTCACTCTCACAAGCTTTTGCAAAAACTTCTGTATAGGAACGATCTGATTTTTTTTCACGCAAAAAATCTCTCATATAAGAAAGAAAATCAACATAATCTTCTTCACTAACATTAGCTTTAATAAGTTCATATTTTAAAAAAAGCATATAGGTGTTTAAAACATCACTTTCACAATATTCGTGAATTTTTTCAAGTTCATTTTCATAAAAAAGTTTCATCACCTCATCGCCATGCACATCATATTTTCCTGGCAAACCCACCATAGAGCAAAGTGTATCAAGCTTTATTCCACGCCCATTAGATCCTAAGGATTCTAATAAATCACAATGTTTTAATTCTGAAAATCTTGTTTTATAATTATTCCATTTATCGCTTTGAGTATCTAAATAAGTTGCTGCTTTTAAATTGTATTTTAAAGCCCTTAAAACAAGAACAGGCATATCGAAATTTTTACCATTAAAGCTGACTAATTTTGGCTCATAATTTTCTATAAAATTGAAAAAATTCTCAATCATTTCTTTTTCATTTTGCCCATCAATTTTATTTACTTTGATAAATTTTCCAAAATTATCACTTAAAACCGCACAAATACTGATGATTTTATGATAAGGCAAAGGCAAAAACTCACTCCCGCTTTGTTCTTTTTGCCACTGAAGTGCTTTTAAACTTACCTCCAAATCACTTCCTTCAAAACCTAAAGTTTTGCGGATAAGCTCAACATCTGGCACACTCTCACAGTCAAAAACACAAATATAACCTTCATTTTTTGCCATTTTTTAACCTTTTTTTAAATAATTTCGCTAAAATCATAGCAAAAATTTTAAAATATTAGGCTTTTAATGAAAATAGCAATTGTTCGTTTGTCAGCACTTGGTGATATTATCCAAAGTGCCGTGGTTTTGCAATTTATCAAAAATTTTAAAAAAGATATAGAAATTCATTGGTTTGTAGATGAAAAATTTGAAGGCATACTTAAAAACCATCCTTTAATAGACAAACTCTATGCCCTGCCCTTAAAAGACAAAAAAATTTTAAAAAGCCTAAAAATTCTTCTTAAAGCAAGAAAAAACAACTATAATGCAGTAATAGATCTACAAGGGCTCATAAAATCTGCTATTGTAAGTCGAATTTTAAGTAGAAATAATTTTGGTTTTGATAAAAATAGTCTTAAAGAAAGTTTTGCTCATAATTTCTACAACCAAAAACTTGAGTTAGATTACAATGAAAATGTATTTGTAAGATACTTAAGTCTTACCTCCTTTATGTTAAATACTGATTTTAATGTCAAAAATTTAGCCTTTAAACAAGATATTTTTAGCGTAGATGAAAATTTAAAACAACTCTTAAATAATAAACTCAAACTCGACAAAAACGAAAAAAACATACTCATACATGTGGGCTCAAGTGTAGAAAATAAAATCTATCCTAAAACCAAACTTGCTATACTTTGCAAACTTTTAATCAATGAATTTCAACAAGCAAAAATTTGGCTCGCTTGGGGAAATGTAAAAGAATACGAATTTGCCAAAGAGGTTTTAAATCTTAGTGGTATTGATGAAACACATATAGAATTAGCACCAAAATTCAGCCTTGAAGAGCTAATGGCTTTTACAAAAATGATGAATCTTATCATAGGAAATGATAGTGGTCCAACACATTTGGCTTTTGCTTTAAATAAGGCATCTATTACGATTTTTGGTGCAACACCAAGCTACCGCAATGCTTTTCAAACTCATATCAATAAAATCATTGATGCAGGTAAAAAAATCCAAAATGCCAAGCATATCGATAAAAGTGATTTTTGTATCACGCGTATAGAAGAAGAAGATATCTTCAAACTTGCCAAAGGCTTACTTAATGAAAAATAGTGATAGAATATATCTTAGTCTTTATTATATTTTAAAATTTTTTGTTACTTTTATGCCTGAGTGTATCTTGCATTTTTTAGCTTTGATTGTAGCAAGAATCACTTTTTATCTTAATAAAAAACATCGCAAAATCATCGGTACAAATTTGCAAATCTGCTTCCCTCAATACACTCAAAAAGAACGCGATAAATTGTCTTTGAAAATTTATGAAAATTTTGCTCAATTTGGAATTGATTGTTTGCAAAATCAAAACACCACCAAAGAAAAAATTCTCAATAAAGTAAATTTCATCAATGAAAATTTACTTATAGACGCTCTAGCTTTAAAGCGTCCTATTATCTTCACAACTGCACACTATGGAAACTGGGAAATTTTAAGCCTTGCTTATGCAGCTAAATATGGTGCGATTGCCATAGTAGGGAAAAAGTTAAAAAGTGAAATTATGTATGAAATTTTAAGCCAAAGTCGCACCCAATTTGACATAGAACTTATCGACAAAAAAGGCGGCATAAGACAAATGCTAAGCGCTCTAAAAAAAGGGAGAACTTTAGGAATTTTAACCGATCAAGACTGCGCAGAAAACGAAAGCGTAAGATTAAAATTTTTTAACAAAGAAGTGAATTATCAAATGGGAGCAAGCCTTATCGCACAAAGAAGCAATGCTTTGATCATCCCTGTTTATGCCTATAAAGAAGATGGTAAATTTTGCATAGAGTTTTTTAAAGCAAAAGATTCTCAAAATGCAAGCTTAGAAGAACTGACACTTTATCAAGCACAAAGTTGCGAAGAAATGATTAAAAAAAGACCTTGGGAATACTTTTTTTTTCATAGACGCTTTGCAAGTTATAATAAGGAAATTTACAAGGATGCAAAATGAATCTAAAGCAAATAAGTGTTATTATCATCGTAAAAAATGCAAAACAAACCTTGCTTGAATGTTTAAATTCTTTAAAAGATTTTGATGAAATTATTTTACTTAACAATGAAAGTAGTGATAATACCCTAAATATAGCTAATGAATTTAAAAAAGATTTTGCTAATTTGCACATTTACCACAGTGCTTTTATAGGTTTTGGAGCTTTAAAAAACCTTGCTTTAAGTTATGCAAAAAATGATTGGATTTTAAGCATTGATGCTGATGAAGTGCTTGAAAATGAGTGTATTAAAGAGCTTAAAAATTTAGAACTTCAAGAAGATAATATCATCGCACTTAGTCGTAAAAATCTCTATAAAGGCGAATGGATAAAGGCATGTGGTTGGTGGCCTGATTATGTTTTAAGAATTTTTAATAAAAATTTCACTCGTTTTAATGATAATTTAGTACATGAAAGCCTTGTTTTGCCAAGTAATGCTAAAAAAATTTATCTTAAAAATGGATTAAGGCATTATGCTTTTAGAGATATTTCCCACCTAATTGACAAAATGCAGTACTACTCAAACCTTTGGGCAAAACAAAATATACACAAAAAAAGTGGTGTTTTAAAAGCAAATTTAAGAGCTTTTTGGACTTTTTTTAGAAATTATTTTTTAAAAAATGGCTTTTTATATGGTTATAAGGGTTTTATAATTAGCGTTTGCAATGCCTTAGGGACTTTTTTTAAATACATGAAATTATATGAACTTCAAAAGCAAAAGCCAAAAACTTGCGCTTTAATAATAACAACTTATAATCAAAAAGAACGCCTTAAATTAGTGCTTGATAGTGTTAAAAATCTAGCCTTTTTACCCAATGAAGTTTTAATCGCAGATGATGGTAGCAAAGAAGATACAGCAAGGCTTATTGAAGAATATCAAAAAGATTTTCCTTGCCCTTTAAAACACATTTGGCAAGAAGATGAGGGTTTTCGTACTGCAAAAAGTAGAAATAATGCTATTAAAGCTTCTAAAAGTGAATATATAATTTTAATTGATGGTGATATGATTTTAGAAAAAGACTTTGTAAAAAATCATTTAGAATTTGCGAAACGCAAAGTAATTTTACAAGGTTCAAGAGTAATTTTAAATAAAAATGAAAGCGAAGAAATCTTAAAAAACAATAATTATAGTTTAGCTTTTAATAAAAAAGATTTTAAAAGTTCTAAAAATTCTTTTTTAGCTAAAATTATCTATAAATTTTCAAAAATAGAGCAAAAATTTTTTGATACAAAGGAAATAGTAAGGGGCAGTAAAACCTGTAATATGAGTTTTTTTAAAACTGATTTTGATGAACTTGATGGTTTTAATGAAAATTTTATTGGTTGGGGTAGAGAAGATAGTGAATTTGTTGCTAGATTTTTATTTAATAAAGGCATTTTTAGACGCTTAAAATTTAAAGCTATTGCTTATCATATTTATCACGAAGAAAATAGCAAAAAAATGCTTGAAAGCAATCATCAAATTTATTTAGATACCATCAAAAATAAAAAGATTTCTTGGAGATAAAACATGAAGAAAATAGGTGTAGTTATACCAATCTATAATGTGGAAAAATATCTAAGAAAGTGCTTAGATAGCGTAATTAATCAAACCTATACCAACTTAGAAATCATGCTTGTAAATGATGGTAGTACAGATGAAAACTCACTTAATATTGCAAAAAAATATACCTTAAAAGATAAAAGAATAACTCTTTTTGATAAGAAAAATGGGGGTTTAAGTTCAGCTAGAAACGTAGGTATAGAATACTTTAGTGGAAAGTATAAATTAAAAAACAAAACTCAACATATAAAAGAAAATTCTTTAATAGAATTTCAATTGGATAGTAATAATCCTTATAATATATATAAAGCATATAAAAGCTCTCAAGCTTTTAATAATGAAAAAGATTTAACCAATTTTACTTACCCTAGTATAGATTATATTATATTCTTAGATAGTGATAATTATTGGGAATTAAATTGTATAGAAGAATGTGTTATAAGAATGAAAAATGTGGATGTATTGTGGTTTGACCATGATTGCACCTATGAAGACAATATAAAAAATAAGCACAAAAAAACAAGGATGGAAATTTTTAATTTTAAAGAAGAATGTATAATCACTCCAAAAGAATATGCAAATCGAGCATTAAGTGTAGGATCTAGAGATATTTCTTTTGGATGGAATGGAATGATTGATTTTAATTTTTTAAAGCAAATTAAACTTAAATTTATAAATTTTATTATCAATGAAGATATACACTTTGGAATAATTTTGTTTGCTAGTGCTAATAAAATTTATGTTTTATCACAAAAGTTGTATTTGTGCCGTTTAAGAGCAAACAGTATATCAAATCATGATAAGAAGATTACAAAAGCAAATGTGTCAGAGTATTTTAAAGATATATATGAAACTTTCGGGGAAAACGCTAAGGAAGCAAAAAATTATTTAAAAGCAGCAAGCAGGGTTATAACTGCTTTAAAATTGATAGAATTTTTTAAAGATCAAAAAAGCGAAAATGCACTTGCTATAAAAGAAACATTTTTACCTTGCTATGCCAAAAAAGCTTTAATGATTAAAAAATTTAAAAAAGATCCTTTAAATTTAAAGGAACAATTAGTTTTAATTAAACCTTTTATTCAAACAAAACTTCCTTATGATATTTGGAAATTTTGGCAAAAAATAAAAAATATTTAATAATAAAAATATAAAAAATTAATTAATTTTTAGGTATAATCACTATAATTATAGGAGAAAATATTTTATATGCTATTTCAATCATACTTTGTGAAAATAATTTGCTTATTCATCCCTTTTAGAAAAATTAGACATAAAATAAAAAAAACATTTTTACTAAAAAACATACAACGAGATAAAATCGATTCTTATTTACCAAAAAAAACTCTTGTGCAAATTAATAAATACAACAATGAAGATTTAATTAAACTTAATAAAGCTATTATAGGGGAGGGGCATAAAGGATATTTTAATTATGATGAAAAATCTAAAGATCCAAAATCTCCTTTGAATCCTTGGGCTTTTATACGAGTAAAAAATGAAGCTATTACCTTAAAAGCTTCTCTCGAAAGCATATTGCCTGCTATCCAAAGAGGTGTTATAGGATATAATGATTGTACCGATGGAAGTGAAGAAATAATTCTAGAATTTTGCAAACAATATCCTTCATTTATACCAATAAAATATCCTCATGAAATTCAAATTCAAAACCCAAAATCAGAAGAAAATAAACTCTATAGCTATTATAATTATGTTGCAAGTTTTATACCAAAAGATGAGTGGCTTATAAAAATAGATGTGGATCATATCTATGATGCTAAAAAACTTTATAAAAGCTTCTATATACCAAAAAACAAATATGATGTAGTTAGTTATTCAAGGGTTGATATTCACTATTTTAATGATAATTTTTTTCTTTGTAAAGATAATAATGGCAATATATTGAAAGAACCAGGAGATTGCTTGCTTATCAATAATTATAACTTAAAATGGAAAGAAGTATTAATTGACAGAATCAATAACAATTGGAAAAAAGCAACAAAACAAAGTTTTTCTTCAAATATACACTCTTTAGAGCAATTAAAGTATAAACACAGGATATTATTTCACACTGAATTAAATAATTATCATTTTCCTTTTTTAAAAAAACATAGAGCTCAAGATATTTATAAATATAATTGGATAAGTATTGAAGAATTTAAAAAATTCTATTTACAAAATATTAATCATAAAATAGAACCTTCTATGATTTCAAAAGAAACTCTAAAAAAAATATTCTTAACATTGTTTTAAAAATTTTTTATATTTAAATAAAATTTTTAAAGTTAAAATATTTATTTTAGCTAACAATGTAACCATTAATTTTGTTCTTTTTATTTTATATATTTGAATATATAGCAAATATTTAATTAGCACATAGAGAACGCTACAATACTTGTTTAAAATATAATTTTGCCTTAAATAGTTTAAAACCAACTGCAACTCTTGAATATTATTTTTAACAAGCACTTCATTCTTAGTATTACAAATTGAATTATTATTAGGCACGTAATGATATAAATTACAGTTCATATATGCTATTTTTTGAGCTTGACTTAACATTGGATAATATAACAATACATCTTCAGCCATATTGATTTTAACATCTTTCTCGAGTCTTAAACTCGCAAAAGCTTCTAAATACAATTTCTTTCTTATAAGTTTCCCCCACATAGTCCAATATAAATTTTTCTTTGCAATAATTTTTTTTACAAACTCTTTTTTGCTATAAAAACCAGAATTAAAGTCAAACTTTTTATATGAAATAACATTACTTTCAACAATAGCATTGAAAAACACTAAATCAACTTCATCCTGTTCATCTAAAATTTTTATACACTCTTCACAAGCATTTAGTTCCAAATAATCATCAGGATCTAAAAACATTATATAAGGAGAGTTTGCTACTTTCACACCTTCATATCTTGCTCTTAAAAGACCTAAGTTTTTTTCATTGTGGATTATTTTTATTCTTTTGTCTTTTTTAGAGTATTCTTTGGCTATATTTATACTATTATCATTTCCACAATCATCAACTACAATTATTTCTATATCTTTAAAAGTCTGATTGATACAGCTTTCTATTGCCCTTGCTATATATTGTTCCACATTATAAGTTGGTAAGATGATTGAAATTTTAAACATATTTATTCCTTATTTTATTATAATTTAATTATAACATAAAATCTATTTTGATAAAATCGTTAAAAATAAATCTTGATGGAAAATAATCATGAAAAAAGTTATTATTGCTGGAAATGGACCAAGTTTAAAAGAAATTGATTATTCAAGGCTACCAAATGATTTTGATGTATTTAGATGTAATCAATTTTATTTTGAAGATAAATACTATCTTGGTAAAAAATGCAAAGCAGTGTTTTACACCCCTGGTTTCTTCTTTGAGCAATACTACACTTTAAAACATTTAATCCAAAATCAAGAATATGAGACCGAACTAATTATGTGTTCTAATTACAACCAAGCTCATCTAGAAAATGAAAATTTTGTAAAAACTTTTTACGATTATTTTCCTGATGCTCATTTGGGATATGATTTTTTTAAACAACTTAAAGAATTTAATGCTTATTTTAAATTTCACGAAATTTATTTCAATCAAAGAATTACCTCAGGAGTCTATATGTGTGCAGTAGCCATAGCCCTAGGATACAAAGAAATTTATCTTTCGGGAATTGATTTTTATCAAAATGGGTCATCTTATGCTTTTGATACCAAACAAGAAAATCTTTTAAAACTAGCCCCTGATTTTAAAAATGATCGCTCACACTATATCGGACATAGTAAAAATACAGATATAAAAGCTTTAGAATTTCTAGAAAAAACTTACAAAATAAAACTATATTGCTTATGTCCTAACAGTCTTTTAGCAAATTTTATAGAACTAGCGCCAAATTTAAATTCAAATTTTATCATACAAGAAAAAAATAACTACACTAAAGATATACTCATACCTTCTAGTGAGGCTTATGGAAAATTTTCAAAAAATATTAATTTTAAAAAAATAAAAATTAAAGAAAATGTTTATTATAAGTTGATAAAAGATCTATTAAGATTACCTAGTGATATAAAGCATTATTTCAAAGGAAAATAAATGAAAGAAATAAAAATACAAAATATAATCATAAGTGAAGAAAAAGCACCCTTAGTCGTGCCTGAAATAGGCATTAATCATAATGGCAGTTTAGAACTAGCTAAAATTATGGTAGATGCAGCCTTTAGCGCAGGTGCTAAGATTATAAAGCATCAAACCCACATCGTTGAAGATGAGATGAGTAAGGCCGCTAAAAAAGTAATTCCTGGTAATGCAAAAATAAGCATTTATGAGATTATGCAAAAATGTGCTTTAGATTATAAAGATGAGCTAGCACTTAAAGAATACACAGAAAAATTAGGTCTTGTTTATCTTAGCACACCTTTTTCTCGTGCAGGTGCAAACCGCTTAGAAGATATGGGAGTTAGTGCTTTTAAGATTGGTTCAGGTGAGTGTAATAATTATCCGCTTATTAAACACATAGCAGCCTTTAAAAAGCCTATGATAGTTAGCACAGGAATGAATAGTATTGAAAGTATAAAACCAACTGTAAAAATCTTATTAGACAATGAAATTCCCTTTGTTTTAATGCACACGACCAATCTTTACCCAACCCCGCATAATCTTGTAAGATTAAATGCTATGCTTGAATTAAAAAAAGAATTTTCTTGTATGGTAGGCTTAAGCGACCACACAACAGATAATCTTGCGTGTTTAGGTGCGGTTGCACTTGGTGCTTGTGTGCTTGAAAGACATTTTACTGATAGTATGCATAGAAGTGGCCCTGATATAGTTTGTTCTATGGATACACAGGCTTTAAAAGAGCTTATTATACAAAGTGAGCAAATGGCTATAATGAGAGGAAATAATGAAAGTAAAAAAGCAGCTAAGCAAGAGCAAGTCACAATTGATTTTGCCTTTGCAAGCGTAGTCAGCATTAAAGATATTAAAAAAGGCGAAATTTTATCTATGGATAATATTTGGGTTAAAAGACCTGGACTTGGTGGAATTAGTGCAGCTGAATTTGAAAATATTTTAGGCAAAAAAGCATTAAGAGATATAGAAAATGATACTCAGTTAAGCTATGAGGATTTTGCGTGAAAAAAATCCTTTTTATAACAGGCACTAGGGCTGATTATTCTAAGATTAAATCTTTAATGTACAGGGTGCAAAACTCAAGCGAATTTGAACTTTACATCTTTGCAACAGGAATGCACTTAAGCAAAAATTTTGGCTATACAGTTAAAGAACTTTATAAAAATGGCTTTAAAAATATTTATGAATTTATAAATTACGATAAATATTTTTCAACCGATAAGGCTTTAGCCACTACAATTGATGGATTTTCAAGATATGTAAATGAGCTAAAACCTGATTTAATCGTAGTACATGGAGATAGAATCGAGCCTTTAGCAGCAGCTATTGTTGGAGCATTAAACAATATCTTAGTAGCACATATTGAAGGTGGAGAGATTTCAGGAACTATTGATGATAGCTTACGCCACGCTATATCAAAACTAGCACATATTCATTTAGTAAATGATGAGTTTGCAAAAAGGCGTTTAATGCAGCTTGGAGAAGATGAAAAATCTATTTTTATCATAGGTTCGCCTGATTTAGAACTTTTAAACGATAATAAAATTTCACTTAATGAAGCAAAAAAATATTATGATATAAATTATGAAAACTACGCTTTGCTTATGTTTCATCCTGTTACAACTGAAATTACAAGCATTAAAAATCAAGCAGATAATTTAGTAAAAGCACTGATACAAAGTAACAAAAATTATATTGTTATTTATCCAAATAATGATTTAGGTTTTGAATTAATCTTGCAAAGCTATGAAGAACTTAAAAATAACCCTAGATTTAAGCTTTTTCCATCGCTTAGATTTGAGTATTTTATAACTTTGTTAAAAAATGCTGATTTTATAATAGGTAATTCAAGTTGTATTTTAAAAGAGGCCTTATACTTAAAAACAGCAGGGATTTTAGTTGGCTCAAGACAAAATGGAAGACTTGGCAATGAAAATACACTAAAAGTTAATGCAAATAGTGATGAAATACTAAAAGCTATTAACACCATTCATAAAAAACAAGATTTATTTAGCGCTAAGTTAGAGATTTTAGATAGCTCAAAATTATTTTTTGAATATTTATTAAGCGGAGAATTTTTTAAACTCAGCACACAAAAAGTTTTTAAGGATATAAAACATGCTTAAAAAAATCATTTCTTTATATAAAAGATACTCGATTTCTAAAAAATTGGTTTTAGATAATGAGCATTTCATTAAGGAAAATAAAAACATCTATGGAAAAAAACATAAGGGCTTTTTTGACCTTGATGAAAAGGCTAAGGATGTGAAATCACCCCTTAATCCTTGGGGATTTATCAGGGTTAAAAATGAAGCTTTAACCCTAAGAATTTCTTTAGAAAGTATACTACCTGCTTTACAAAGAGGAATTATAGCTTACAACGACTGTGATGATGGGAGTGAAGAGCTTATTTTAGAATTTTGCAAGCAATATCCCAACTTCATTGCTAAAAAATATCCTTATAAAGTAGATCTAGAAAATCCTAAAAATGAAGAAAATAAACTTTACTCTTATTACAATTGGGCAGCATCTTTTATACCCTTAGATGAGTGGTTTATAAAAATCGATGTGGATCATTACTACGATGCCAAGAAGCTTTATAAGAGTTTTTATAGGATTGATCAAGAAAATAAAGCCTTATGCTACCCAAGAATTAATTTTTAATCTTAAATGGAAATATTTATGTGCAAAATAGTGGAAATTATGGATTCATAGGGGGGGGGGATCAACTCTTGATTAAAAGAAGAAATAGTAGCTTTATAGAAAGAAGGGTTTCAAAAAAAAGCCAATGGATAGATCCTAAGGGACTTATAGAAGAACTCTACTCCGAGCAACAAGTCTTATCTCAAGGAGTGAAAATACTACAAGCTCCCCTACTTCAGTGGCATTTTCCTGCCTTAAAATACCGCCGAAACGATTACCAACAATATTTAGATATCTTGAGTTTAGAAGAATTTCAGGCCTTTCATCGTAAGAGCAAAGAGGCTAAAAAAATAGACTTTGCCATGCTAAAACGCCCTGTAATCGAGCAAATATTAAAGAAATTTCAAGGAGAGATAAAATGAGCTTAGCAATAATCCCTGCTCGTGGTGGCTCAAAGGGTATTAAAAATAAAAATTTGGTTTTATTAAACAATAAACCTTTAATTTACTACACCATTAAAGCTGCACTAAATGCTAAAAGCATTAGTAAAGTCGTTGTAAGCAGTGATAGTGATGAAATTTTAAATTATGCAAAAAGCCAAAATGTTGATATTTTAAAACGCCCAATTAGCCTTGCGCGAGATAATACTACAAGCGATAAAGTGCTTTTACATGCTCTAAAATTTTACAAAGATTATGAAGATGTAGTTTTTTTACAACCCACTTCGCCGCTAAGAACAAATATTCATATTGATGAGGCTTTTAATCTTTATAAAAATAGCAATGCAAATGCCCTAATTAGCGTAAGCGAATGTGATAATAAAATTCTAAAAGCCTTTGTTTGCAATGATTGTGGCGATTTAGCAGGGATTTGTAATGATGAATATCCTTTTATACCAAGGCAAAAATTGCCTAAAACTTATATGAGCAATGGTGCAATTTATATTTTAAAGATAAAAGAATTTTTAAACAATCCTAGCTTTTTACAAAGCAAAACTAAGCATTTTTTAATGGATGAAAGCTCAAGTTTAGATATTGACTGTTTAGAGGATTTAAAAAAGGCTGAACAGATATGGAAAAAATAACCTTAAAATGCAATAAAAATATATTAAATTTATTAAAGCAATATAATATTTATACAAAAAACTTACATAGAAAATCCTAGAAGATTTTCAAGACTAAAAACCAAAGATTTTATAACCATTCCATTGGAAAACAATCAACTAGAGAGTGTGGCTGGGCTGGGGATAGAAGAATATTATGCTTTTAAATTTAGCAATATCTTGCATGAAATGGGTTCATTTTCTTTTAGCGGATCTTTTCTACCTCATTATACAAAAGTTGGAAGGTATTGTTCAATTTCTGATGGGGTTTCTATGTTTAACTTTCAACATTCTATGGATAGAATCAGCACTGCAAGTTTTACCTATGAAACAAATCATAGTTTTATTAACGATGCTTGCCAAAATCACATCAACAAAACATTTCCTATAGTTAACCATAATCCAAGCTCATCAATAACGCATTTAATTATACAAGATGATGTTTGGATAGGAAAAGATGTTTTGCTTAAACAGGGTATCACACTTGGGACTGGATGTGTCATAGGACAAAGAGCTGTACTTACTAAAGATGTACTACCTTATGCTATAGTTGCAGGAATTCCAGCCAAAATTATCAAATATAGATTTGATGAAAAAACAATAGAAAGATTATTAAAAATTCAATGGTGGAGATATCATTTTGCTGATTTTTATGATATTGATCTTAATTTAAAAATAAACCAATATCTTGACCTACTAGAAGAAAAAATCATAAAAAAATCAATTTCCTACTATAATCCAAATAAACTTTATTTTAGAGATATTTTAGAACTAAAATCAAAAAAAATTTTTAATCTATTTTAATCTATTTTTCACCCCTACTTCCTCTCTCTTTAAAACCTCAAATAATTTTTGATGAAAGGTATCATTTTCAAAGTCTAAAGAAAGCTTTCTTATAAGTTCATTGCTTTTCTTTTTATCTTGATAATTTTGATTTAAAATTTCTTTATTTTTGTTTTCATATCTTCCATTTGGATTAAATTCATAATGATAAATGCAAGTTTTAAAAACAGCTATTTTCTCACAAAACATAAAATAAACATAACAAAAAAGCACATCTTCGCCGTAACTTAAACGCTCATCTATTTTAATTTTCTCAAAACTTTTTAAGATGATATCTTTTCTAAAACACTTCGCCCAAACCGACCAGCAAAAATGCCTTTGTTTGCTTAAGAATTCTAAAAATTCCTTTTGATTAAAAACTCCATCTTGTTTAAAACGATAAAATTGTTTGGTTTTTACCCTATGTACAAAGGCATCAAAACAAAGCAAATCAAAACCTTTTTTCATCTCTTTAAACGCTATTTCACAAGCACCAGGTGTCAAAAAATCATCACTATCTAAAAACATTATAAAATCAGAACTAGAATGCAAAACTCCTATATTTCTACTTGCAAAAGTGCCTAAATTTTCTTCATTTTGAAAGATTTTTATTCTTGGATCTTTTTTAGCAAATTCTAAAACTATATTTAAACTATTATCTTTACTTTTATCATCAATAATCAAAATTTCAATATCTTTTAAAGTCTGATTTATACAACTTTGTAAAGCTCTTAAGATAAAATCACAAGAATTAAAAAGCGGGATTATGATCGAAAGTTGTGGCATATTTTTCCTAAATTTTGTTAAAATAATAAAAACAATTCTATCAAAGTTTAGGAAATTTATGAAAATTTTTATACACCTTCCCACTTGGCTAGGCGATGCAGTGATGGCTTCGCCTGCTTTATACGCTATAAAAGAACATTTTAAAAATGCTCAGTTTATCCTTTATGGATCTTTGGTTTCCACAGCACTTTTTAAAGAATTTCCTAATTCTAAAATCATCATAGAAAATAAACAATCTCGCTATAAACAAGCCCTATCTTTACGCAAAGAACTTGGCAAAATCGATTTTAGCTTTGCTTTTAGGTCTGCGTTTTCTTCTAAGATTATCTTACATATTCTTAAAACAAAGCAAAGATATTTTTTTGACAAAAACAAGCACAAAGAAGAACATCAAGTTTTAAAATACCTTTATTTTATAGAAAACTCACTTAGTATAAAAGCTCATTTTAAAGACTTAAAGCTTCCCTTTAAGCTAAAATTTCAAAACCCTCTTGTCTTAAAAAATGGTAAAAAAATTCTAGGACTCAACCCTGGTGCAAGCTTTGGAAGTGCAAAAAGATGGGATGTGAGTTATTTTGCTAAAGTGGCTTTAAATTTCAGCCAAAGTCATGAGATTTTAATCTTTGGCGCAGGAAAAGCCGAACAAGAACTTTGTAATGAAATTTATCAAATTTTAAAAGAACAAAACATAAAAGTAAAAAATCTTTGCAATAAAACTACCATCAAAACCCTTTGTCAAAATATCGCTTTTTGCGATCTTTTCATCACAAATGACAGTGGACCTATGCACATAAGTGCGGTTTATAAGGTAAAAACCGTGGCTATTTTTGGCCCTACGAAATTTACTCAAACTTCACCTTGGCAAAATGAAAATGCAACATTAGTGCATTTAGATCTAGCTTGTATGCCTTGTATGCAAAAAACCTGCCCTTTAAAACACCACAAATGCATGAAAGATTTAAAGCCTGAAGTGATTGTAAAAGCGATTCAAAATTTAACTAATATCTAATTTTTTCTTAATGTAAAAAGTATAAGATAGTTTTAAAATATTTCTATAAAGTCTAAAAATTTCTCTAATAATTTTTCTGTAAAATTTAGCCTTCAAAAATAAACGTCCAGCTTGAGAAATTGAACTTTCTATTCTACAATCATGTTTTAATAATAAAGGCTTTTTAACTATATTTAACACATTATGTTTATAAAACATATCCATATAATCATCTACGGCATAGATCCAATTTTTAGCATATTTAAGAAATTTCATTGCAGCACTTACTTGCAGTACATAACCTTGAGTTCCAGCAAGCTTTTCAAAACTTAAATAATATCCACCCTCGCTCAAAAAATACAATCTTTTATCGAACAAATAACAAAGTCTTATATATTCATATTTGCTCTTTAATAGCTCATCTATATATTCTGCCCCATTATTTAAAAATTCATCGCTAAATTCCACATCATCTTCTAGGATGATTATAGGCTCATCAAGCTTCACACATTCTTGCCAAAGTTTATAATGACTAGCAAAACAAGCTTTTTCTCCATCAGAAAGCTCTCTGCCCAGCACCCAAGAACCCCACCAAGGAAAATGATCTTTAAATTCCAAATGTTCTTTATTTTTAGCATCAATAGCCTTAAAGAAAATAAATTCTAATTTATTTTTAAACTAAGATTTTTTTCAAAAAGCTTTTGAATTTGTTTTTGTATATGCTCTTTTCTATCTAAAGAACACTCTAAGTTGATGATAAAAACTTTCATTAAAAACTCTCATCTATGATCTGACAAAGTGTGTGTATGATTAAAATGTGCATTTCTTGAATTCTAGCCGTATCATCGCTTGGCACAACAAGATTATGATCACAAAGCTTATTCATCATTCCACCGCCCTTTCCACTAAGCCCTAAACAAAGCATATTAAGTTCTTTTGCTTTTTTAAAAGCTTCTAAAACATTAGGGCTTTTTCCACTCGTTGAAATGCCGATTAAAACATCATTTTCATTTCCTAAAGCCTCCACTTGTCTTGAAAAAACAAACTCAAAACCATAGTCATTTCCTATAGCACTAAGCGCTGAAGTATCGGTTGTAAGTGCTATACCTGCTAAAGCCTTGCGTTCTTTTTTATAACGCCCACTAAGTTCAGCTGCAAAATGCTGTGCATCAGCTGCACTTCCACCATTTCCGCAAATTAAAATTTTACCACCTTTTTTAAGACATTCACATAAAAGCTCGCCTATTTTAGCGATTTGTCCTTTTAAAATTTCACTTTCTTGAACGATTTTTTGATGTTCTTGCCATTCTTTTTCTACTAAATTTATCATTTTTTATCCTTAATCTTTTCTATAATCTTACTCGTACTAAATCCTTCTTCAAAATCGATTAATTCAACTCTTGAAACCAAATTTGAACCTACAACAAGTTTATCTTTATAATCAGTTCCTTTAACCAAAATATCAGGCTTTAAAAAGCTTATAAGTTCTAAAGGTGTGTTTTCATCAAAAATCACTACAAAATCTACAAAATAAAAAGCTGCCAACATACAAGCTCTTTGAAACTCTGAATTTACAGGACGACTCTCGCCTTTGAGTCTTTTCACACTCGCATCTGAGTTCAAACCTACAATCAAAATATCGCCTAATCTTTTAGCTTTCTCAAGATATTTTATATGTCCAAAATGCACGATATCAAAACAACCATTTGTAAAAACAATCTTTTTATCATTTTGTTTCAAAAGCGTTAAAAGCTCTTCTTTATTTTTGATCTTTTTCTCAAAACTCATACTTTTAAAACTTCTAATCTCATCAAAACTCACACTCACACTACCTATTTTACCCACCACAACAGCTGCAGCTTCATTGGCAAGTTCACAAGCTTTAAAAATTTCAATCCCATTTGCCAAACAAAAAGCCAAAACGGCAATCACACTATCACCCGCTCCTGTTACATCATAAACTTCTAAGGCTTTAGCAGGTGCGATTTTTAAACCCTCATCAAAAAGCGCAATCCCCACTTCTGAAAGAGTGATGATAGAATAACGCAAAGAAAAATCTTCTTTTAATTTTTTAATCCCTTTTTCTAAATTTTCACCCTCTAAATTTTCAAATTTCAAAGCTTCTAAAGCTTCTTTTTTATTAGGCGTGAGTAAGGTTGCACCGCTATATTTACTAAAATCACTGCCTTTAGGATCAACTAAAACAGGAATATTTAAAGCCTTAGCCTTTTTTATCACAGCCTTGCAAACCTTAGGCGTTAAAATACCCTTAGCATAATCGCTTAAAACCACAGCTTTAAAATCTTTAATCTTTTCATCAAACAAAGCTATAAGTTCATTTTCAAGCAAAATCTCACTTGTATCTTCTTCATCTAGTCTTAAAACCTGCTGATTGTGTGCCATAATGCGATTTTTAAAAGGGGTTTTGCGTCCTTTTTGGATCAAAAATTCTCCTTTTAAATTTTCTTGTAAAAATTTCCCACTCTCATCATCACCCACAACACCAAGCGCAAAAACATCAGCCCCTAAACTTTTTAAATTTGCATAAACATTCGCAGCCCCGCCTAATCTTTTATCTTCCTTAAGAGTTTTAGCTACCAAAACAGGGGCTTCAGGACTGATACGCGAACAATCACACCAAGTATAATTATCCACCATAAAATCCCCTATAATCAAAATTTTAGGTTTTTGCTGGCTTAAAAACTCAAGCATTTACTTCCTTTTCAAAAAGTCTTTTTATCTCATCTAAATAATCTTTAATCCCCTCTTCAAGACTAAATTTTGGTTGATAATCCCAAGTTTGATCTAGTTTTGCTTCAGTATGGAATTGATAAGATTTTACATAAGGATTTGGGATATATTCACAAGGCAAATCAGTCTTTAACTCTTTTTGCAAAATATCGACTATATCTTGAAAGGTTCTTGCTTTACCACTGCCTACATTATACACCCCGCATTTTGAATCAAGGGCGATTAAATTGGCATTAATAACATCTTTAATATAAGTAAAATCTCTATAAATTTGATCACTTCTTTCAAACAAGCGTGGATTTTTTCCTGCTAAAATTTGATGGCCAAATTGTAAAACCATAGAAGCAGTTTTGTCTTTATAAAATTCGCCTTTTCCATAAACATTAAAATATCTAAGTCCTACCAAATGAGCTTTATCGTAATATTTTTTCGCTAACTTATCCATCATCAATTTTGAAAAAGCATAAGGATTTTTTGGTTCTTCATCCTTACCTACAGTTTGTGGACTTTTTGCATCACCATAAACCGAAGCTGAACTTGCATAAATAAGCTTTGCATTAAGATCTATGCTAAGTTCTATAAAATCTTTAAAAGTATTTAAATTGGTTTGCAAAACCTTAGTTTGATCAAAAACCGTAGTGTCTGAAATTGCTGCTTGATGAAAAATAATCTCTGGCTTAAAATCTTCAATCTTTTTTAAAACTTTTTCATCGTTAATATCGCCTGCAAAAAGTTCTCCATCAAATTCAAGTAAATTTTTAAAATGTCCAAAACTTTGTAAATTTCCATTTTCAAAAGTCGCACTGCTACGCATTTTATCAATGATTAAAATTTCATGTTTTTCTTGCAAATTTAAAGCCAGTTGCGAACCTATAAATCCTGCACCACCTGTGATTGCTACTCTCATTTAAATGTCCTTTTCTTTAAAAAAAACTCAAAATTTCTTTTAAATTTTTAAATTGTCTAAAAAAATCGCCTTCTTTTTTTTCTTCATTTACCAAAATCAAAGTGCCAATATTAGCATTTAACCCTGCTTGCATATCGCTTAGATTATCCCCGATAAAAATAGAATTTTTCATATCTAAATTAAACTCATCTTTTGCTTTTAAAAGCATTCCTGCTTTAGGTTTGCGACATTCACAACCTTCTAAATGCGGACAATGATAAATTTTATCAATTTTTATACCTTGTTTAGCAAATTCTTTAAGCATATAATCACAAAGCTTAAAAAAATCACTTTCCTTATAACATCCTCTTGCAATGCCTGATTGATTTGTCGCTATAAAAAGCAAATATTTTTTAGCTAAAAAATATCTACAAAGTTCAAAAATTCCATCACAAAATTCAAAATCTTCTATTTTATAGACATATTTTTTATCTATATTAATCACACCGTCTCTATCTAAAAATAATGCTTTTGTTTTCATAAAAAACATTATAATATAGCTTTTTTGAAAAGAAAATAAACATTATCTTTATTTTCTTAAGATTTTTATAAAAATAAAGATATATAATATCTGGCAATCTAATTTTTACTGAGGAGAAATCAAATGAAAAAATTATTAGTAGTTTCTGCTTTGGCATGTCTTGGTGTTTCTGCTTTTGCTGCAGATGGTGCTACACTTTTTAAAAAATGCGCAGTATGCCATGGTGCAAATGCTGACAAAGTTTACTTAAACAAAGTTCCAGCTTTAAAAACTCTTTCTTCTGCTGAAAGACTTCAATACATGAAAGAATATTCAGAAGGTAAAAGAAATGCTTATGGTCAAGGTGCGATCATGAAACTTAACCTTAAAGGTTTAACTGAAGAAGATTTTAAAGCTATCGAAGCTCATATTGAAACTTTAAAATAATTTCTAAAAAAGGCTTTCCTTTTCAAGAAAGCCTTTTTTTATCCAAAGCTTCTTTTTTACGTCTTTCTAATTCTATAGCATCACGCAAAGAATCCTCATCATCATTTAAAGTAGTAAATTTATAATCATCATCAAATTGCTTATTTTTAATCCCCCAAAGCAAAGTTGCCAAAATGATAAAAAACGCTAAGATAGAAACTCCTATCATCATCATGATTATACTATTCATTCTTTAATCCTTAAAGCATTTAAAACGACTATTATACTACTAAAAGACATAGAAATAGCAGCAAATAAAGGATTTATCATACCCAAAAAAGCCAAAGGTATGGTGCAAGCATTATAAAACAAAGAAAAAGCAAGATTTTGCTTGATAATTTTAAAGGTGTTTTTAGATAATTTGATGGCTTTTTTTAAAGAAAGCAAGTCATTTTTCAAAAGCAAAACATCACTACTTTCTATAGCTAGATCACTTCCTTCTCTTAAAGTCATTGAAACACTTGCGTATTTTAAAGCTAGTGCATCATTTACCCCATCACCTACAAATAAAACTTTGTAATTTTTACTTAAATTTTCTATAGTTTTCATCTTATCTTCAGGCAAACAAGAAGCTTGATAATTTTGAATTTCTAACTTTTTAGCGATTTTTTCCACTGCTTTTTGATGATCGCCACTGAGTATCATTAATTCTTTCTTTTCTTTTTTAAGATAAGCGATAAGCTCTTTTGCACCTTCTCTTAAAACACTATCAAACTCAAAAAAAGCTAAAATTTTACCTTCCTTGGCAAAAATAAAATGCGTATTATCAAATTCTTTAGCCACAATACCCTTTTCTTGCAAAAATTTAGAACTTCCGCCTAAAAGCAACCCTTCATTTAACTCAGCACTTAAACCTTTAGCTTGAATACTCGAATGCTTTTTAAAATCCAAATTTAAATCCTTAGCTCCTTTTTGCTTTAAATATAACACAATATTTTGAGAGATAGGATGTTTAGAAAGTTTTACAAAATTATAAAGCTCGTTTAAATCAAGCGCTTTATCTAAAAAAACCTCTTTAAGTTCAAGCTCTATTTTGGTTAAAATACCCGTTTTATCAAATACCACACAATCACATTTGCTTAAATCTTCTATCACGCTAGAACTTTTAAATAAAATATGTTTTTTTAAAGCTCTACCTAAAGCTACAAGATTGCTCACGGGCGTTGCTAAAGCCAAAGCACAAGGACAAGCGATAATCAAAACTGCAATCGCATTGACTAAAGAAATTTCAAAACTCTCTTCTTTATAAAAAAACCAAAAAGCAAAACAAATAAAAGCGATCAATAAAACCGTTCTAGAAAAATAAGCCGAAAGACTATTGACCAAACTTTCAAGTTTTGCTTTTTTAGAACTTGCAAGTTCTAAAAGCTGGATAATTTGACTGAGTTTTGAATCCTTGTAAAGCTTTGTTGCTTCATACTCCACACTTCCATCAAGCACTATACAAGCTGAAAAAATTTCATCTTCTTTTTGTATGAGTTTTGGAATACTTTCTCCGTTTAAAGAAGAAGTATCCATACTCATTTCACCACTTTTACAAATCCCATCGATTAAAATTTTATCTCCAGTTTTAAGCAAAATTCTATCCCCTAAACAAACCTTTTGAACTTCTTTAGAGACAAATTCTTTACCATTGAAAACTAAAACTTCATTTTGTAAAAAATCATTAAGCCCATCTATGGTATCTAAAGCACACTTTTTGCTAAACATCTCAAGATATTTACCTATAAAAACAAAGCAAATTATCATCGCCACAGAGTCAAAATACACTTCCCCTACCCTAAAAAACATGGCCCATAAAGAATAAACATAAGCCAAACTCGCTCCGCTAATCACCAATACATCCATATTTAAACTATGCATTTTTAAAGTTTTAAAAGCACTTTTATAAAAATGAGATCCCGTATAAAAAAGCACAGGAGAACAAAGGATAAATTCAGCAAAATTTAAAATATCCTTAGTGTCCTTATCCATACCGCTAAAAAATCCTGCGTATTTTGCCACTGCTATCCACATGATATTCATCACACAAGCTATAGCCACAACAAGCTTAGAATAAAATTCCCTTTTTAGTAAATCCGCTTTTTTTGAAGCCTTGCTCGCATCATAAGCACTCGCTTTATAGCCTATGCTTTCAATAAGTCTTAAAATTTGCACCAAAGAAATGCTTTGCTCATCAAAAACAATGCGTGCTTTATGGTTTAAATGATTAATATCAAGTTCTAAAATTCCTTCTTGTTTGGTTAAAATTTTCTCATTAAGCCACACACAAGCTGCACATTCTATACCGTGTATCATGAGATAAATTTCACTAAATCCTTCTTTGGTTTTAGTGATAAACTCATCATAATTTTTCATTTCATTTTGAAAATTTACAGGGCTTAAAGTTTGATTTCCAAGCTTTTCATAAAACTCATCTAATCCACTTTCATGTAAAATTTCCCAAACGCTCTTACAACCTTTACAACAAAAAAATTTACCCTTATACTCTATCATTTGGGCTTGTTTATAATCAAGTTTGCAATGTTCACATTTCATAATCATTCTTTAAAAAAATATTTTTTATAATTATAAACAAATTTGACAAAAAGTGCATTTTTTTATTAAAATCACATTTTACAAAAATTATTCTGCTAAATCTTACGAGGACTTATGGAAAAAGAAAAAAAACAACATCAAAGAACCCACGTTCCAGTGGAAGGTTATAAAATCGAAGAATTAAAATTATTAGATTTAGAAAATCTAGTTAAAATCGCCAATGAATGTGAAATCGAAAACCCAAGAGAATTTCGCCGCCAAGAACTTATTTTTGAAATTTTAAAAGCACAAACAAAAAAAGGCGGTTTTATACTTTTTACAGGGATTTTAGAAATTTCTTCCGAAGGTTATGGCTTTTTAAGAGGTATGGACTCTAATCTTAGCGATAGTGTTAATGACGCTTATGTTTCAAATTCACAAATTAAAAAATTTGCTCTGCGTGTAGGCGATATCGTTACAGGACAAGTTAGAGAACCAAAAGATCAAGAAAAATACTACGCTCTTTTAAAAATCGAAGCGATCAATTATCTGCCTTTACAAGAAGCCAAAGAAAGACCTTTGTTTGATAACTTAACCCCTATTTTTCCAACAGAAAAAATCAAACTCGAATACGATGCAATGAAGCTTACAGGTCGTGTTTTGGATCTTTTTACTCCTATAGGAAAAGGACAACGCGGGCTTATCGTTGCTCCACCACGCACAGGTAAAACAGAGCTTATGAAAGAACTTGCTACTGCCATTGCAAAAAACCACCCAGAAATGCATTTAATCGTACTTTTAGTCGATGAAAGGCCTGAAGAAGTTACCGATATGCAAAGATGCGTAAAAGGGGAGGTTTTTAGTTCTACTTTTGATTTACCTGCTTATAATCATGTGCGTGTAGCCGAACTCGTGATAGAAAAAGCCAAAAGAATGGTAGAAACAGGCAAAGATGTTATTATCTTACTTGATAGTATCACAAGACTGGCACGTGCTTATAACACCGCAACTCCAAGCAGTGGAAAAGTCCTAAGCGGCGGGGTGGATGCTAATGCCCTACACAAACCAAAACGCTTCTTTGGTGCAGCTAGAAATATAGAAAATGGAGGCTCTTTAACCATAGTTGCTACAGCTTTAATTGATACAGGTTCAAGAATGGATGATGTGATTTTTGAAGAATTTAAAGGCACAGGAAATAGCGAAATAGTTCTTGATAGAAATATCGCCGATAGAAGAATTTATCCTGCGATTAATATCATCAAATCAGGAACAAGAAAAGAAGAATTGCTCCAAGGCGTAGCAAATCTTCAAAAAATTTGGGCAATCCGTTCAGCGATTTCTCAAATGGATGATGTTGAAGCGTTGAAATTTTTATATTCTAAAATGCTTAAAACCAAAGACAATGTAGAACTTTTATCTATAATGAACGAGTAGAAAATGCTTCAAGCTTTAGCGATTAAATACAGACCAAAAACCTTTGATGAACTCATAGGACAAAAGACAGTTAGCGTAAGTTTAAAATACGCCCTAAATCATAATCGCTTAGCTCATGCTTATCTTTTTTCAGGACTTAGAGGAAGTGGAAAAACTTCAAGTGCTAGAATTTTTTCTCGTGCTTTAGTTTGCGAACAAGGACCAAGTGATACTCCATGTGGCACTTGCAAACATTGTCTTGCAGCACTTGAAGGCAAACATATAGACATTATAGAAATGGATGCTGCAAGCAACCGTGGGCTTGAAGATATACAAGCCTTAATCGAACAAACCAAATACACCCCTTCTATGGCAAGATTTAAAATTTTCATCATTGATGAAGTACATATGCTTACCCCACAGGCTGCAAATGCGCTTTTAAAAACCTTAGAAGAACCCCCAAGTTATGTTAAATTTATACTTGCAACCACAGATCCTTTAAAACTTCCAGCTACTGTGCTTTCAAGAACACAACATTTTCGCTTTAAACAAATTCCACAGAGTGAAATTTTAAATCATCTTAAAGAAATTTTACTTAAAGAAAATGTTAAATTTGAAGAAGAAGCTTTAAAATTTATAGCAAGAAGCGGCAATGGATCTTTAAGAGATACTTTAACCTTGCTTGACCAAGCTATTATTTTTTGTCAAAATGAAATCAGCATTAGTAAAATTACAGATATGCTAGGATTTTTAGATCCTCAAAAAATCAAAGCCTTTTATCAGGCTATCTTAACAAAAGACAAGGAAAAAGTTTTTGTGTATTTAGAGGAATTACAAGACTATGAAGCCTCAAGCGTGATTGATGAAATGCTTTTTTATTTAAAAGAAAGTTTTTTTGCAAAAAGCACAGAATTTTCTACTTTAATTTATGAAAGATTTTTCCGTATTTTATCAAAAGCTAAGAATATGCTTTGCGATGATGATGGCTTTACGCTTTGTGTTATGGCTTTTATGATGATGGAAGCAAGTCATTTAAAAGAAATTGACGCACAAATCCAAGAAATCAAACAAGAAAATACAACAAATATTATACCTAGGATCACACCTTCTCCTATCATACCTCATCTTGAGAAAAAAACAGAAAAAAATGCTTATGAAATCTTGCTTGATAGTATTTATGATAGGGATTTTGATCTTGCAGAATGCTTTAAACAAAGCACAAAATTTATTAGTTTTGAAAACAATACCTTAAATATAAGCTCAAACGCACAAGGACAAAATCGCGATACACTCAATAAAGGTTTTAAACTCATACAAGAACTTTTTAAAGCTAAATTTGGAGAAAATGCTAAAATTAATGTGCAAAAAGCACTAACAATTGATGAAAATAAGCTTCAATCCTTAACTCAAGAATTACCAAACAATGAAAATAAAAACATAGATATTCAAAGTTCTATTAATATGCTTAAAGAAGGGGCCAAAAAATTTGACCCACAAGAAGATCTTAAAGAGGCTCTTAAAGATTGTTTTGGAGAGCCTAGTATAGAAAATTAATCATCATTTTTAAGAGAGATGAAAATCAAAGCTAAAAACATATAAGTTACCAATCTTGTAGTATCAGGTAAACCGTTCCAAACCTTACTCATCCACATTCCAAACCATTCTGCAACAACTACTTGGAAGGCAAAAAACCATAAAATACACAAGTTAAAGAAATAATCCCAAAAAATCTTAGCATTATGAAAGCTTTGAGCATCTAAATTTCTAGCTTTAAACATATCATAAGCACCTTTTTTAGAGCTGTTAAGGCAATAAAAGTTTCAAAAAGAATAATTGCTATATAGCCTATATGATGAATCACGGGAGAAGTAATAGCCATATAAACTATAGCATTACCTAAATAACAGGCTTTGTATCCATACTCATCACATGCGAAACAAATTGGAAATTAGAATTGTAATCTGTCACATTTCCAAAAACCACTATACCTGCTAACGATACAACGGTAAGCAAAATAATAATTTTTGAAAATCTAATCATTTTGCTTATGCAAAAACATTTTTGTTGCATTTATACTCTTTTAATAATATATTTTAGTAATATTAATTATATATAATATATTATTAATAAAAATTAAATTTTTAAATTCTTTTAAGTCTTAAAGAATTAAGCACTACAGTAATAGAACTAAAACACATTGCAAGTGCTGCTATATGAGGACTTAAAGAGATAAAAGGTATAAATCCTGCCGCGATAGGAATGCAAAGCACATTATAAATAAAAGCCCAAAAAAGATTTAGCTTAATAATACCGCGTGTTTTTTTAGCAAGTTTAAAACATTTAAAAATCGCTGATAAATCATCTTTTATCAAGATAAAATCTCCTGTTTTTTTAGCAAGTTCATTTGCCTTTGAAAAACTCATACTCACACTTGCAGCAGATAAAGCCGCCGCATCATTGATCCCATCTCCTACAAAAAGAGTTTTTTTAAATTTTTGAATGATTTGTAGTTTTTCTTCACTCTTAAGCTGAGCGTGAAATTCGTCTATTTGTAATTCTTTGGCTATTTTTTCTACATTTTTTACATGATCGCCGCTTAAAATAAAAGTTTTAAGATTTTGCTTTTTTAAATTTAACACAAGCTCTTTGGCTCCATCTTTTAAAGCATTGCTTAACAAAACACCGCCTAAACACTTTTTATTCTTAGCAAAATACACCCTAACATATTCTTTAAAAGAGTCAAAAAAGATATCACTTTCTTTTGTGTCAATTTCATTTTCGTGCAAAAACTTCGCACTACCTGCGAGATAAATATCATTATCTTCTTTGTATTTTATACCAGAACCCACAATCACTCTTCCCTCACCCTTTAAAACAAAAAAATGATCTTTATGTAAAGCCTTAGCTATAGGATGAGAGCTTAAACTTTCAATTTGACATAATTTATCAAAATCATCTTTAGAAAGATTGTGTTTAAAAATACTCAAATTTTCCTTTGTTAATGTACCCGTTTTATCAAAAAAAGCATACTTAACTAAGGCTAATTTTTCTAAAGCAGCAGGATTTTTAATAAGAATGAAATTTTTTGCCGCATTTGCACTTGCCACAACCAAAGCTATAGGCGTTGCAAGACCTAAAGCACAAGGACAAGAGATCAAAAGCACAGCACAAGAGTGTAAAAAAGCTGTATTTAAATCTGCTTTTAGCACCCAAAAAACAAAAACTAAAAAAGCAAAAAATATTATACCCCCTACAAAGTATTTAGAAATTTGATCTGCTAAATTTGCCAAAGGACTTTTGATACTTCCTGCTTCAAAAACTAGATTTTTGATTTGTTCTAAAGTACTATCCATGGCCTTTTTGTTTGCTTTGATCCTTAAAGCACCATTTAAAACTACTGCTCCTGCTTGAACTTCATCGCCTTCTTTTTTTAAAACAGGCAAAAACTCCCCATTTAAAAAACTCATATCAAGCTCTGCACTCCCTAAAAGCACTACTCCATCTGCAACAATGCTTTCTCCTTCTTTTACCAAAAGTACATCGCCACTTTTGACAAAAGAACTTGAAATTTCTTTGATACTTTCATCTTCAAGCAAAATTTTTGTCTTTTTTGTGTCTATATTTTCTAAAATTCTTTGATAATCTTGTGCCTTAAATTTAGCCTTACTTTCAAGATATTTTCCTAAAAGCACAAAGAAAATAATCATCATTGCACCACTAAAATACAAATCTTCTTCTTTGAAAATTTGCAAATACACCAAAAAAGAATACACAAAAGCACTCAAAGTCCCCAAAGCTACAAGGGTATTCATATCTAAATTTTTGCTTTTAAAGCCTAAAAAAGCATGAGAAAAAAAGTCTCTCCCACAATAAAATATCCCAAAAAAACTCAAAGCCATTTGGATATTTTGAGAAAAAGAACTTTTAACAAACATTTCAAAATACATAATAATCACACTCAAAACTATACTTAAGAGCAAATTTTTTCTTAATTCTAAGTGTTTTTTTGCCTTGTATGCGTTCAAGCTTTGTTCATCTTCTAAAATTTCAAAGCCTAAATTTTTAATTTTTGCGATGATATCCTTGCGTTTTTTTTGATCTTCAAGTAAAAAAATCCCGCTAGAATTCACATAAGAAACACTAGCATCTTTAACACCATCAATTTTTTTACAAGCTCTTTCTATAGCATTAGAACAATTAACGCAAGTCATTTTGCCTATTTTTATACGCAATTCTTCCATTATAAACGCTCTACGATCTCAAAACCTAAATCTTGAAATTCTTTTGTAAAATTTGATACTTGATTTTCTTCTAAATTTAAACTTAAAATTTTTTGCTCCAAATCCACTTCTACATTTCCAAATTCATCTTCAAGAGAATTTTTGATCAAATTTACGCAATTCATGCAATTAACATTTTTTACTTTAAATTTCATTTTCACTCCTTATAGGTTGTATGGTAATGTGCCCGATTTCAAATTCATGCAACAACTTATGAGATAAATCCTGAGATAGTTTTTCAAATTCCTTTAGATTGCAAACTCTTACTTTTAAATGCATAGAGGCTACTAGCATTTTATTAGTGATTTGAGTAATATGCAAATCCACTACCTCATCCACACTAGGATTTAAAAGCAAAACTTGTCTTACTTTTTCTATATCCACAGGAGAACTTTCAAGCAAGACATTAGCGCTTTGTTTAAGCAAGATAATCGCCCATCTTAAAAGCAAGATTGATAATACAATAGCTAAAATCGTATCTATATAAACAATACCACTAAAATACACCACGATCCCACCTATAATAACCGCTAAAGAACCCAATAAATCGCTCATCATATGCAAAAAAGCGGACTTCATATTGACATTTTCTAAATTTGCACCCTTAAACATCATCAAAGCATTAATCCCATTTACCAAAAAGCCCAAAATAGCTACAATTATCATGGTTTTAGCGTCAATTTCTTTTGGATTGATAAATTTTTCTATAGCCTCATAAATGATAAATAAAGCCGATAAAATAATGGTTAAAGCATTGATAAAAGCCACTAAAACTTCAAGACGAAAATACCCAAAGGTCTTTTGATGATCTTGCCATTTTTCTACAGCTATAATGGCTAAAAAACTAAGAGCTAAGGCAAAAACATCAGAAAACATATGCAAAGTATCGCTTAAAAGTGCCAAAGAATTTGAAAGGATTGAATAAATAAATTGCACAAGCATCATAGAAAAAGTCATTAAAAGAGAAATTTTTAAAATCTTTTTATCCACACTCCTTGCATCGGCATGGGAATGATGATGTTCATGAGAATGTTCTTCGTGATTATGATGACAAGATTTGTTAGCTAAAGGCTCGTGTGATAAAAATTTATACATCTTATATCCTTTTTTGCTTGACATTTTAAGATATTAAGCTAAAAAGGATATAAATATTTGTTATTTTTATAAAAATTAAAAGTCAAAAAGCTCGCCTAGCCAACTTTCTTTCTTTTTCTTTTTATAATAGTCATTGTACTGATGATAAGCTGAGTCATTATATCTTGACTCTTGTCTTGGAGCTTGGTTAAAATTTGCTGTATTAGGGACACTGCGTTCTATGATTTTGTCAAGCTCTCCACGATCAAGCCAAACGCCACGACACTTTGGACAATAATCAATCTCAACTCCACTCCTATCACTCATAACCAAATCTACATTACAAACTGGACATAACATACAATACCTTTTTTTAAATTTTTGATTTAAAATTATAAAAAGAAATATTAAACAAATTTACAACAAGTTTTAATGTTTTTTTGCATGTCTAGTCATCATAAAACTTTGTTCAAAAAATATAAGCAAAGTAACACTCACTCCTATAGCTAGAGCCAAAGTCACAGAAACAGTTGTAAAAAAATAATCAAAAAATTGAACCAAAAATTCAGACTTAGCCTTCAAATCATCACTGCGTATAAAAGAAATAAGATACAAAATCGCTTTATAAGCATAAATTCCAGGTATCATAGGAATAAGAGCAGGAAAAGCGATAATTTCAGCAGGGGTTTTGATGATTTTTGCTAAAGCAATTCCTAAACATCCTATGCAAAATGAAGCAACAAAAGTTGCGATTGCTAAAGTTTGAAAATGAAAATATTCCACCAAGGTAAAACGAAGCCCATGTGCAATTGCCGCTAAAAGAGCAGATAAAATAAGGGTTTTTAAGGGTGGATTACAAGCATAAGCAAAGCCAAATCCCGCCACAGCAGCAAAAAACATATCTCTTAAAATAAATTCAATCATCTTAAAATCCCAAAATCCGAAATACTAAGCGTCATGTAAATTCCAAGTGCTATACAACAAATCAAAATAGCCACGCTGATAATACGGCTAAGTCCCATTAAAATATGATCTTTTAATATATCAATCACAGAATTTATAAAAAATACCCCTGGTATAAGATACAAGATACTAGAACCCAAAGCCACATCAGAAGTATTGGTATATCCCATATCCAGTCCAAAAAATACAAACCACGATGAGATAAAAGAACAAAGGATGTATTGAATTCTTAAATCAATCTTTGCTTTAGTTAAAATATATCTTAATAACAATCCCACAAAAGTTGCAAAAAACACCAAATTTCCAGCACCAAAATCACCACCAAAAAGCCTACAAAAAGCTGAATTTGCCATAGAAACAAATAAAAGATTAAGCAAATAAGAATGCTTTTTTTGTTGAGAAATTTGCTCAAAAACGACTTTTGCTTTTTCAAGATCGTATTTGTGATCATATATAGCCCAGCTTAAAGCACTTAAATCAAAAATAAGTTTAAAATTAACATGGGCATGATGATTGGGTATAACATAAGTTCTTTGAATGGAGTTATCATCCATATCTACAACATTTAAAGTAATATGATGAAAAAAGAAATTGATATTTATCTCATAGCCATAAACCTCAGCTATTCTTCCTACGCATTTTGCCACCCTAGCTATATAAGTTCCAGCACCTAGCAAAGTTTTAGTATATACGATTAAAAAATTAGTTAATCTTTGTATATCAGGTTTTTCCATATTTTAATAATCTTTGATTGAATTTGTTATAATTATAGCAAATTTTAAAATAAATAAGGAGAAAAAATGGCAAAAATCGGTATAGTTGGTTTAGGTTATGTAGGAGCTGCTAGTACTTATAGCATAGTTACTCAAGGAATTTGTTCAGAACTTTACTTATATGATATAAAACAAGATTTAGCTCTAGCTCATGCAAGAGATTTGGAAGATATGTCAGCCATTCATTTTTCTTATACAAAAATTTTTCATGTGCCAAATTTAGAAAATTTAGCTTCTTGCGATATTATCATTTTAGCTTTTAGAAAAGAAAGCTTAAAAGAATTACCTAGTCGCTTAGTAGAACTTCAAAACAATATCCTCGAACTTAAAGACATTGTCTTAACCTTAAAAAATGCTAATTTTAAAGGCAAATACATCGTCGCAACAAATCCAAATGACACCATAACTTACTACACTCAAGTATTAAGCCAATTACCTAAAAATCATGTTTTTGGTAGTGGAACAAATTTAGATAGTTCAAGACTTAAGAAATTTTTAGCCAAAGATTTAAACATAAATTCAAAAGATATTTTTGCTTGTATGATTGGTGAACATGGAGATTCTCAGTTTGCAGCACTTTCTAATGCAAGCGTTTTAGGACAAAATTTATTAGATTTTTATAAGCAAAAATTAGGCAAAGATTTAGACATACAAGAACTCGAAAAAGCCGTGATTAGCGAGGGATATTTCATCTATGAACGCAAAGGAAGGACAGAATTTGGCATAGGAACTTCTTGTGCAAATTTAGCCAAAGCCATCCTAGAAGATAGAAAAAGTTTACATCCTGTAAGTGTGGTTTTTGATGATATAGCTTTTTCAATGCCCGCTATCATAGGAAAAGATGGTATAGAAAAGGTTTTTGAATTAAAATTCAATGAAAAAGAAAAAACAAAATTAGAAAATTCAAAACAACAAATCAAAAACGCCATACAAAGCGTAAAAGATAAAATTTAAGCCTTTTTAAAAGGCTTTTTGATTTTGATATAAATTAAACTTGCTAAAATCACAAAAACAATTATAATAATTAAAATTTGAGTTAAATAAGTTTTAATCAACTCTTCATTTTGTCCTATATAATAACCCAAAAATACAAGTATAGCCACCCAAATAGCACTACCAAGTGCAGTAAAAAGTATAAAATTTACAAGTTTCATTTTTACCAAACCTGCGGGCATAGAGATGTACTGACGAATTCCTGGTAAAAGACGACAAGTAAAGGTTGAAAATTCTCCGTGTTTGTTAAAAAATTCTTCGAATTTAGCAAATTTGACTTCATTTATACCAAAATACTTACCCCATTTTAATACAAAATTTTTACCCCAAAAAAAGCAAATATAGTAATTAATCAAAGCCCCTAAAACAGAACCTAAAGTCCCACTAAGTATACAAAGAGTGATATCAAGTTCGCCTTTATGTGCCAAATATCCAGCAGGTATCATAACAACTTCACTTGGAAAAGGTATAAAACAACTCTCTAAGGTCATTAAGATAATAATACCCAAATACCCCCAAGCACTAGCCGTCTCAACAATAAAAGAAATGATTTCTTGCATATTAGCCTTATTTGAAGAAAATTTTAAAAAATTGTAGCTTAAAAGATTAAACAGTAAAAAGCGGCTTTACACCGCTTTTTTTATTTACCTGCAACTGAAACTTGATTTGGATTGTCTGCTGCACGAGCGATCATGCACTCTTTTAAAACAGCAGCATCAGCTGGATCGCTAACTTTTTTATTAATCCAGCGTTCAACTTGTTTCATTGTTTTTGACTCTGGCTCTGGAGCTTCGTATTTTGCCATCAAACTTGCACAATCAGCCAAAGCAATGATAGGTAATAAACTTGCAAAAAGTATTTTTCTCATCTTTTGCTCCTTAGAATTTTACATTATACATTAACATGATATTATCAGCTCTTGCTTTATCTTTTTTCGCTCCACCAAATGGTAAGCCACGATTACCCCAAATGTTTTGGATATTAGTATAGCTTAAGCGTAAGAATTGATATCTATCAAGTTGATAAATCACATAAAAATCATGTGCCGTTCCTCTTGTCATTCTTATATTAAGTGGATCATTGATACTTGGACGGCTCATAGTATACCAGTATCTACTTCCCCAAAAGAACTCATACCCTACTTTTAAAGCCTTGGTAAAATCATAGCGTCCGCCTACATGCACAGCATAGCCGTCTTCTTCATTAAATTTACCATTACCATAACCTTGCTTTTGAAGAATTTCACTTAATGTAGAGCTTAATTGATTGTTGTTCCCGTGAGAATAACCTAAAGATATAAAATAATTAAAATTCGTTCCAAAAGCTTTGTAATTTTCAAAATGAAGATTTGCTATAGTTAAATCTCCTAAATTTACCACCCCATCATCATCAAGAATAGTAGTAGTAACACCATTACCAGGTAAACCAATTGGACCATTGTTAAGTGGTAAAGCAAAATCACTTAAATATGCAATATTAAATAATATTAAATTATCTCCCATACCTTCTATAGGAAGCTCTCCTTCTACTGCAGCATAGTAAAGATTTGCATCAGCATCTTTTTGATCGCTCATCCAGTCTCTTACCTTGCCTTCTTCATCCCATTGATAGGTTTTACCATAAGCTGCACGGATAGCTACCTTATGATCTTGCAAACTTTCAGGCTTATAAGTGATCACTGCTGCATCACCTAGAGCATTAATCGCTAAGGCTGGATAAGTTGATTGTCTTAAAGCATTGTTTCTAAGATTACTTCCCGGACCATCGGTTCCTGGCTGTCTTCCTACGGTTGCAATCCACTCAGGTGTGATATAGTAGTCAAGATAAGCTCTATCTACATAAAGTACAGGCCCACTTGATCTTGTGTTTCTTCCTGCATCTAAGTCATAAGGGCTTCCACTCCAACCCATTTGAGACCAGTTTTTAGCCATAGATAAACGACCATAGAATTTGGTTTTATCGTTAATATCAGCATTCATATTTAAATGAAGCTCATTCATCCATTTGTTATTAGCGCTATAATCTTGTCCGCTAACTTTATAGTTTGTATTTGAAACCGCTGTTGAAAACTCAAGTCCAAATTTAACCTTGCTCAAAGCAGCTTGAAATTCTGTTTCATCGGCTCTATCATTAAGATCGGCAAGTTCAGCTTTTACAGCTTCATTTTGCTTAGCTTGAACTTCCCTTTCTTTTCTGATTTGTGCAAGTTCAGCTTGAATTTGTGCAAGCTGTTTTTGAAGCTTGGTTATCTCATCATCTGTATTTTTAGCAAAAAGTGAAGATGAAAGAAGACAAGCACTTAAAATAAGTGAAAACTTAGTTTTCATAATCATAACTCCTTGTAATTTTGTTACATTTAGCAAATTAAAATTGTGATTATAGAAAAAAAGTTTAAAAAAAAATTATACATTAATCATTTTTAGCTAGTCAAACTTATGACTAGCTTTGTAAATATTGTAGTTTCAAAAAAGTTTTAAATTTTTAAATTTTATCGCAAATTTTTATGTCTAAAATTTTATCTCCTTGGCGTATAGAGTCTAAAACTTCCAAACTTTCTTCATCTTTTGGATCAATTTGCCCAAAAACAGTATGAACCCCATCTAAATGAGCTTGAGGGCTGTGACAAATGAAAAATTGAGAACCACCCGTATCGCGTCCTGCGTGTGCCATAGATAAAGTTCCACGCTCATGTTTATGCTCTTGATCATCACATTCGCAAATGATTTCATATCCAGGCCCACCTACACCATTGCCGTGTGGACAACCTCCTTGTATGACGAAATTTGGGATCACACGATGAAAATTTAAATCTTTATAAAATCCCTCATTAGCCAAAGTAGCAAAATTACAAACCGTTTGTGGAGCCTCATTACCAAAAAGTTTTAATTTCATTGTGCCTTTTTCAGTTTCTATAAGAGCAAATTTGTATTCATTTACTTTGCTTGTGTCGATTGTTTTTATCATTATTTCTCCTTAATCTATATTTGTATAAACAGCTTGAACATCATCATCATCTTCTAACTTATCTAAAAGTTTTTCTATATCGCTAAGCTGTTCTTCGCTAAAGCTTACAGGATTGTTTGGTATATACTCAAGTCCTGCTTTTTTAAGAACTAAACCCTTAGTCTCTATAGCAGAACTTAGCTCACCAAAGGCAGTATAATCACCGCTAATTACTAACTCTTCTTCATTTTGTTCTAATTCTTCAAGCCCTGCATCGATCAAATCAAGTTCTAATTCTTCTAAATCTCCTGCAAATTTTTCAAGATGAAAAACCGCTTTTCTAGTAAACATAAAGCCTAAAGATCCATTTTGTAAAACTTCTCCACCATTTTTGCTAAAAATGGCTTTAACATTAGCCACGGTGCGCGTAGGGTTATCGCTCATACATTCAACTATAACCAAAGCTCCATGTGCAGCTTTTCCTTCATAATGAATGTTTTTAATATCTGCGCTATCTTTTCCACTCGCACGCTTAATAGCCGCATCTATATTATCTTTTGGCATATTATTTGCTTTTGCTGTGGCTATAGCACTTCTTAATTTTGGATTCATATCAGGATCAGTGCCACCTTCTTTAGCAGCTACTTGTATGGCTTTAGCAAGCTTAGGAAAAAGCTTACTCATTTTATCCCATCTAGCCTCTTTAGAAGCTCTTCGGTATTCAAACGCTCGTCCCATAAATTCTCACTTTCTTTAAAGATTTTTAAACTTAAAAGTATAAACTAAAAAGGCTAATTAAAGCTTTAAATGGTATGATTTT
The DNA here is from genome assembly GCF_045277125.1 of Campylobacter sp. CFSAN122748. NCBI lineage: Bacteria > Pseudomonadati > Campylobacterota > Epsilonproteobacteria > Campylobacterales > Campylobacteraceae > Campylobacter > Campylobacter sp. CFSAN122748. The sequence continues at coordinate 1,132,465 of NZ_CP116953.1, forward strand.
ACCATTTATTTTTGGGGAGAAGCTTTTTGAATATCGCAAAAAAAGAACTTTTTGTTGCTTGGTTTTTCTTGATTGCTGCTATTGTATTTGAAGTTTTAGGCACTAGTTTTTTAAAAATGGAAAATCAAGTTTTAGGCTATATATTTATGGCTTTATTTATAGCTTTTTCTTATTTTTTTATGGGCAAGGCGATTAAAAAAATTCAAGTAGGTATAGCCTATGCTGTATGGGAGCTTTTAGGGATTATTCTTATACTTTTAGTTTCTTTTATAGTTTTTAAAGAGAGTTTAACCTTAACTCAAATTCTAGGCATTATTCTTTCTATCGTTGGAATTATCATGATTAATATAGGCGAGGTTAAAGAATAATGTATATTTTTATCATTGTTTTATCAGCATTGTTAGATATCGTAGCAAATTTATTGCTAAAAAAATCAGATGGTTTTAAGCATAAAATTTGGGGCTTGGCTGCGATTGTCAATGCTATACTTGCTTTTTTTCTACTTTCTTTTTCTTTAAAATATGTTCCTTTAAGCATAGCTTACTCAACTTGGGGTGCTATAGGCATCATAGGAACTTGTCTTGGTGGATGGATTTTATATAAAGAAAAATTAAACAAAATAGGAATTTTAGGTATCATTATCGTAATAATAGCAGTATTTTTGCTAAATTATTAAAACAGCAAAATGCGGTTTTAATGTTCCATTTTGTTTTTTGCTTCAATACCCATTAAAGAAAATGCGGTTTTAATACTAAGAGCAACCAAAGAAAATAATTTAAGCAAATCATTTTCATTTGCAGAGCCTACAACTTTATTTTCATTGTAGAATTTATGAAAATTTGCAGCTAAATTTTTAAGATAATCAGGAATTTTTTGCAAAGCTCTAGCCTCAAAAGCATCGTTTAAAACAGCCTTTAAATTCAAAGCTTCAAAAAGCAAATTTACGCCATCTTGATTTAAACTTTGTAAATCAGCTTTCATTACATCATCGATTTTTTTACCAGCTTTAGCAAATACTTGATGAATTCTAGCGTGTGCATAGTTGATATAATACACAGGATTAGAACTATCTTCTTTTTGCAAATCACTAATATCAAATTCCAAATGCGTATCGCATTTTTTGCTCAAAAAGATATAACGCAAAGCATCACTTCCTATCTCATTAACCACATCGCTCATCAAGATAAAATTTCCTGCTCTTTTACTCATTTTATAAGGTTCTCCATCTTTAAGTAGGGAAACCATTTGTGCTAAAATAATCTCAAGATTATTAGAGTCAAATCCCAAAAATTCCATCGCAGCTTTCATTCTAGGGATATAACCATGATGATCTGCTCCCCAAATATTAATACACTTTCCATAACCACGACTCATTTTATCTTTATGATAAACAATATCTGCCGCCAAATAAGTCCCGCGTCCATCTTCACGGATAATTACCCTATCTTTTTCATCGCCTTTTTGCGAAGAAGCAAGCCAAATTTTACCTTCTTGCTCGTAAATTCCTTTATGCTCTTTTAAAGATTCTAAAGTTGCATTTAAAGCATCATAATACGATCTTTCGCTTACATAGCTGTCAATTTTAATCTTTGCTTGTTCTAAATTTTGTTTAATCAAAACAAGCATTTTATCTTTTGCCCAATCAGCCAAACTAGGGATATTTTCTTCGCTAAAAAATTCTTTACCAAATTTTTCAAAAGCTTCTTTTGCTAAATCCGCTATATACTCGCCTTTGTAATATTGCTCTGGATATTCAACATTTTCATGAAGTATACTTTCTTTCACACTTAGTAAAATAGAAAGCCCTAGTAAATAAATTTGATTACCCGCATCATTGACATAGTATTCTGTATTAAATTTATAGCCCAAATGTCTTGCAAGTCTTGTTAAGGTGTCTCCAAAAACAGCGCCTCTTGCATGTCCTATGTGTAAAGGCCCAGTAGGATTTGCACTCACATATTCAAGCAAAAAACTTTCTTGTTTTTTTTCTCCTTTAGTAAAATCATTTGGATTTGTTAAAGCCTGATTTGCAAGTTCATTTAAAAAAGTTTTGGAAATTCTAAAATTTAAATACCCATTTACAGCTTCAACTGATTCAATACAATCATGATTTTGAAATTTGCTCGCTAAGTCGCTAGCGATCAACATAGGGGATTTTTTTAATTCCTTAGCCAGTGAAAAAGCCAAAGGGGTAGCAAAATGTGCTAAATTTTTATCCTTTGGATTTTCAAGCGCAAAATCACACTCTAAAATCTTTTTAATTTCATTAAAAATAATACTTTTCAAAAGACTAAACCTTAAGCTTTTTTTGTTTCGTCTATACTTGCATCAGCATTTGTATTGTTAGTTGTGTTTTTGTTTTCTTCTATTTTTTGAGTATTTTTTGCTACTTCATCATCATTATTCATTTCATCTTTAAAAGTTTTAATACCTTTGCCTAAACCCTTTGCAAGTTCTGGAATTTTTTTTGCTCCAAAAAGCAATACAACAATCAATAAAATAATCAACCAATGACTTGGACTTGACCAACCACCCATTTTATTCTCCTTCATTCCAAATATTTTGAATTTGCCCTAGATTCTGCCCTTTGGTTCTAAATTTATGGGCGATTAAAATCGCTCGCAATGCTTCATAACTTTGCTTTAACTCATCGTTAATGATAAGATAATCATACTCGCTAAGCTCTTTCATCTCATCACTAGCGTTTTGTAATCTTTTTTCTAGTTGTATTATTGTATCAGTATTTCGCTTAATAAGTCTTTTTTTTAACTCATCTTTATTTTTTGTAGTAATAAAAACAGAAACAATCTTATCAGCCATTTTTTTTCTGGCTATTTTAAATCCTTGCACATCAATATCAAAAACAACTATTTTTCCATTATCTAAAGCATTTTGAGTGTGCTTTAAAGAAGTACCATAAAAATTTTCATGCACTCTAGCCCATTCTAAAAAATGATCACTATCTATACCTTTTTGAAATTCTTCATGGGATATAAAATGATAATGTATTCCATTTTTTTCACCCTCTCTTGGTTTGCGAGTTGTTGAAGAAATAGAAAAATAAAGCTCATCTTCAAATTCATCAAAAAGTTTTTTTAAAAGAGTTGATTTTCCAGCACCACTAGGACCTGAAATCAACAAAACAAAACCTTGCAATTTCAATCCTCTTTAAAACTAATGTTTATATTTATATTCATATTCATACCCTTAAGAGCAGCTTTTAAGGTATCATCTTTAATACTTGAAGTGATCGCTCCTGCTATGCTTTGGCTAAGCTCATTAACTATCTCTTCGCTATTATCATCTTTAGTTACATCACTTACTATAGGCTCTTCATTTTTTTCTAAGATTTCCTCTCCAAGAGCTTCTTGTATATCACTTTCTTTCAATGTATCAAAATCACTTATATTTAAATTTGGCACAACCACTTCCTCTTCATTTGTTCCTAATTCTTTATCGTCTAAAATTGGTTCATCTTTAAAATCTTCTAAGACCTTGCTACTATTGTCACTATCAATACCATAATCAAGCTCATCAAGTTGAGCTAGTTCTTCTTTGATTTGATCTTGAGTACTCAAATTTGAAGCAAAATCATCTATTTCATCTTGAACATCTTCTTCCACAACAGGAGCAAACTCCTCTAAATTTTCCTCTGATTCTTCATTATATTTTGCTTGACCTAAAAATTCAGCATCCTCAGGAAGATCATCAAAATCCATTTCTTTTTCTTGCTCTTCAACCTCAGGAAGATCATCAAAATCGCTTATATTAGCTTGTAATTCTTTATTATCTTCTAAATCTTCATCATTTTTATCATCTAGCTCATCTAAACTAGGCTCAGTATCCAAAGCTGTATGTTCTTGGCTTAAGTCTTCTTTTTCACTTTCGCCATCTTCTAAAGTTAAATCTAAATCAATTTGAGTGTCTTCTTGAGTCTGTTCTTTAATTGTTTCTTGTTCTAAATTGTCATGTTCTAAATTTTGAGTTTCTAAAGTTTTGTTTGAATTATCATCTTGAGATTCGCTAAGCTCTTCTTGCATTTCTAATGTATTTGTTTTAGAATCGTCTAATAATTCTTGCTTTTCTATTTCTTCATTTTTATCATCTTCTTTGATTTCTAAATCTTCATCATTTTTATCATCTAGCTCATCTAAACTAGGCTCAGTATCCAAAGCTGTATGTTCTTGGCTTAAGTCTTCTTTTTCACTTTCGCCATCTTCTAAAGTTAAATCTAAATCAATTTGAGTGTCTTCTTGAGTCTGTTCTTTAATTGTTTCTTGTTCTAAATTGTCATGTTCTAAATTTTGAGTTTCTAAAGTTTTGTTTGAATTATCATCTTGAGCATCATCATCAAAACTCAAATCTTCCATTCCCTCTGAATTTATATCTAAAGAATTTTCATCAGGCAAATCATCTAAATTTAAATTATCTAAATCCAAGCTTATATCAGCATAAGGATTTTCATCATTGCTTAACATTGGCAAATCAATAGATGTATGCTTGTTCGCATCTTTATTATTAAGCAAATTTAAAAAATCTGTAGGTAAAAAAGGTTTTTGTAAAATTTGCGCATCTATATCTTCTACATTTTGATTTCGCGGGGCTAAAAAAATCAATCTATCGCATTTTTCTTTAAGAATTTTTAAAGGTGCTGGAGTATCACTATCTACAACAATCACATCATAATTACCCAAATTTTCACTATAAGCATTAAGTTCTTCAAAATCATAAGACATTTTTTTAGCACTAAGGCTTACAAGTCTTGAAACTACAGGGTTTTCATTTAAAAGTAAAATTTTCATCACTTTAATCCTTAAAAAATAATCGCTATTTTACGATAATTTCATTTATCCTTTCCTTAGGAGAAAAAAAGAGTTTGCATATGAGTAAAAAGTTCTAAAATTAAATTTTTAAAATATTGCATCATAACTAGTAAAATAGCAATCAAAACTACAAAACCTAGAGCTATCTTTATAGGATAGCCAATAACTAAAAGATTAAATTGTGGCATTGTTTTCATCAAAAGTCCAAAAATAACATCGGCTAAAAGTGAAATTCCAAGTATAGGAAAGCTCATAGTAAAACCTATGATGAAAATATTAAACATACCCATATTTAAATAATGCATTAAATTCTCATGCGGATAAAATCCACCTAAACTAATATAACCCAAAGAATGACTTAAAAACAAAAGCATTAAATGATGGCCATCAAAAGCAAGAAAAAACATCAAAGCAAGTAAATTTAAAATTTGTGCCGTAATAGGCATACTCGTTCCAGAACTTGGATCTAATATACTTGCCATAGTAAATCCCATAGTAAAAGCAATCTGCTCACCTGCCATCATAATAATAGCAAAAATAATTTGAAGCATTAATCCTGCTATCATTCCAAAAATCACTTCACTGATAAGCTGTAAAACAAAAAAACTATCTAAATGCAAAGATTCTAATCTAGCCAAAGGATATAAATACATAGTCAAAAATAAAACTATAGTACTTTTTATTACCATAGGAATAGAATTATGTGAAAAAAAAGGAAAAAAAACTATAAGACCACTCATTCTAGCAAGAAGCAACATAAAAGTTACAACATTTTTATCGCCTAAATAATTAACAAATTCCATTGACGTTTATAGTATAAATTTTATCACAAAAACTTGCGAGCTTACTATCGTGAGTTACAAAAAATAAAGCCGCATCATTTTCTTTAACATAAGAAATTAAAAGTTCGATAACATTTTTAGCATTATCAAAATCCAAATTTCCAGTTGCTTCATCAGCAAAAATAATCTTTGGTTTTTTACAAAGCACACGTGCGATACTCACACGCTGTTGTTGTCCGCCGCTAAGCTTTCCTATTTTTTGATGCAAAAGTGTATCAATACCTAACCTTTTTAAAATTTTCTCATCTAAATCTTGACCCGATAAAACACTAGCAAGTTCAATATTTTCTAAAGCTGAAAAACCTTTAAAAAGATAATGTGTCTGAAAAATAATACCAAAATCATAGCGGCGAATTTTTAATCTTTCGTTTTCATCCATCTGATAAAGATTAGAACCTTTAAAAAAAACTTCACCTTTTTTTGGAATTAATAAAGAAGAAAGTATATGCAAAAGAGTAGATTTACCACAACCGCTACTCCCTTGAATAGCAATGCAATCTTTAGTATTTAAAGTAAGATTTAAACCCTCAAAAAGCGGATAATCAAAACTATGGCTTAAATTTTCCGCTCTTAAGAGTTCCATTTTTAACCGTTTTTAAAGTTGTGCAGCAACTTCAGCCGCAAAATCTTCAGTTTTCTTTTCTAAACCTTCACCAACTTCAAAGCAAATAAATTCTACAATTTTAATTTTTCCACCAAATTCTTTTTCTTTTTCGGCAATTACTTGTTCTACAGTTTTTTTGTCATCCAGTACATAAAACTGACCCATTAAAGTAAGTTTGCTATCGAGTTGAGAATTATCGGCTATAAAGCTATTCATTTTACCTGGAATGATATTATCCCAAATTTTTTCAGGTTTACCTTGAGCTTTAAGTTCTTCTTTGATTTTTTCTTCAGCTTCTTTTAAAATTACATCGCTTAATTGTTTGCGACTTGCAAATTGAGGAATTTTATGTTCAGGTTTATTTGGATCTTTCAGTCTGCGTCTTTCTTCATTTTCTTTTTCAAGTTCAGCAACCAAAGCTTTGTATTCATTTTCAACAAAAGTCATATCCAAATCTTCATAACTTAAATAACTTGGTCTCATTGCTGCAATATGCATACAAATTTGTCTTAACAAATCTCTTGATTTTGAAGCCACTTCAGTGCTATCACAAGCTGCAGCGATCACAACGCCCACACGGCCATTTGTATGGATATAACCATTTACAACGCCGTTAGCACCTGCTTTTAAAGTTGCAAATCTTCTTACAACTAAGTTTTCTCCTATAGTTGCAATTTGACTTTTTAAATATTCTTCAAATTTTACACCATTAATCGTACTTGAGTGAAGCTCTTCCACACTTTGCAAGCTATTGCTTTGAATATGAGCTGTAGTATCTTTTGTTAAAGCGATAAACTGATCATTTTTTGCCACAAAATCTGTTTCGGAATTAATCTCACTTACAGTTGCGCTTGTAAAATCATCACTTACTTTTACACTTACTAAACCTTCTGCAGCAAGTCTATCTGCTTTTTTAGCAGCCTTACCTAAACCTTTTTCTCTTAAAAGTTGTACTGCTTTATCAAAATCTCCATTAGTTTCACTCAAAGCATTTTTACAATCCATCATCCCCGCGCCTGTACTTTCGCGGAGTTCTTTTACCATTGCAGCAGTAATTTCAGCCATTATTCTTGCTCCTCACCGAAGTCTTCTTCGCTCATCGCTTCATCTAAAACTTCTTTTTTCTCTTCATCGGTGATTTCTTTTTCTTCATTTGCTAAAGCTTCGCCATCTTGTTCTCTTAAAGCTTTTCCTTCATTAATCGCTTCAGCCATTTCTTGGCAGAAAAGTTGCACTGAACGAATTGCATCATCATTTCCTGGAATAGGATAAGTTACCAAGTCAGGATCGCAGTTTGTATCTAGTGGAGCTACAACAGGAATTCTTAATCTATTTGCTTCTTGAACAGCAATTTTTTCTTTTACTGTGTCAATAACAAAAATCATATCAGGTTGAGTTTTCATATAACGAATTCCACCTAAATAAGCTAATAATTTTTCTTTTTTTCTTGTAAGCATTAAAGCTTCTTTTTTAGTTAAAAGTTTAATACTTCCATCTTCTTCCATTTTTTCAATTACTTCTAATTTTCTAATTGATTGGCGAATGGTACCAAAATTTGTCATCATACCGCCAAGCCATCTATGATTTACATAAGGCATACCACATTTTTCAGCGTATTCTTTAATCGCTCCACCTGCTTGTTTTTTTGTCCCGACAAAAAGTATAGTTTTTCCTTCGGCAGCAGCGTCACGAACGATATTATAGGTATATCTAAAATATCTTAAAGTTTTTTGTAAATCAATTACATAAATACCTTTTCTCTCGCCAAAAATGAATTTTTTCATCTTTGGATTCCAGCGTCTTGTTTGGTGTCCAAAATGCACACCGCATTCTAATAAATCTCTCATACTAACCATGAGTTTCTCCTTATAAATTTAGCTTTATTCCTCCACATCCCTTAATTTACACAAGCTAAAAAGGATTGATGCGTGTGAAATGAAGCTAAGATTTTATCAAATTTAAGTTTAGTTTTTACTTATATATGTAGTCCTTGGTAAGACTTAGATTATTATTGATTTCTTTTGTGATTAAAAATTGAAACAAATCCACGCTTCCAACACGAAAAGCAGAGGCACAAGAACGAAGGTACAAATCCCACATTCTTATAAATTCTTCATCATATTTTTCCCTTACCTTGTCCAATACTTCGTTAAAATTTTCATCCCATAAATCTAAAGTTTTTGCATAGTGCATTCTTAAACTTTCTGCTAAAAGAAGATGAAAATCCCACTCACTCATAGCACTTACAACCTCTCTTAAAGAAGGTAAATATCCTCCTGGAAAAATATTTATCTATCCAAGCATTTGTTTTTCCTTCAAACATGGCTAAAATAGAATGTAAAAGCATAGAACCTCCAGGTTTTAACACTTGTTTTACTTTCATGAAATAAAGTCCTAAATTCTCTTTGCCTACATGTTCAAACATACCCACAGAAACAACTTTATCAAAATAATTTTCAAATTCTAAATCTTGATAATTTTGAAGTCTTATTTCTATTTTATCTTCAAGACCAAGTTCTTTTACTCTTTCCTTAGCTTTTTTACACTGCTCCTCTGAAATAGTAATTCCAACAACCTTAACTCCATACTTTTGAGCCGCCATAATAGAAAGCCAACCCCAGCCACAACCTATATCTAAAAGCTTTTCTCCTTCTTTTAAATCAAGTTTTTTAAGAGTATGTTCTATTTTGTTAATTTGAGCTTCATAAAGAGTATTATTAGGCTCTTTAAAATAAGCGCAAGAATAGCTCATAGTATCATCAAGCCAAAGCTTATAAAAATCATTACCTATATCATAATGACTTTTGATATTTTTACTTTCCTGTTTTTGGGCTATTTTACTCAAGATATCCTCTGTATTTTTTAAAAAACGCTTATTTGAAAAATAATACAAAACTTTAGCTATTTCATCATAATCACCTTCTATTTCTAGTTTAGACTCCATATAATGTTTTGCAAAAACTAAACTCGTATCACTAAATAATTTTAAAAAAGGTATTTTTTCTTTGAAAATTAAAGAAAATTTAGCAGGCTGATTACCCACATGAAATTCTTCTTGATCCCAAAATACAATTCTAAAATTTCCATAATTCCATTTTGAAAGAATAAATTTAATCATTTGTTTTTCAAGCATGACATACTCCAACTAATAAAAATTATTATTTGATAGTATCTCTTAATTATGTTTAAAATTTGATAAAATTGAAGAAAAGATAGAATTTTTGCCACAGATATAAAATAGTGGCAAAAATTTTATAATATTAATGTAATTTAGACCAAACAGAACGCTTCCAACCTATAGCAAAAATACTTAAAATTACAAAGAATATCATTACATAAATTCCTGTAGTTTTTCTTTCTTCTTTTTTGCTATCACCCACTTGATCAATATAAGATACAACCTTAGCCTGTGCAGCTTCTGTTAAACCTACCCTTGGCATAGCGGTTCCTGGAAGAAGTTTTTGAGTATTATTAATAAAATCATGTAAATATTGCTCACCACGAGATCTTATCATCATAGAAAGATCAGGTGGAACAGAACCTAAATAAGTTTTTAAATCATTTTGATTTGATGGAGTAAAAAAGCTATCGTATTTCATATCATGACAACGTCCGCAAGCCTCAATAAAAGTTGCTTTATCTTTAGCAAATTTTATATCTTTTTCCATTAAAGCTGCTTTTTGAGCACTATTTTCCATTTTAGCATATTTTGCCTCAACATCTTTCTTAATAGTAGCATCTTCATTGGCTTCAAATTTAACACTCACATCTTTAAGATAAGCAATTACATTGGCTATATTTGCATTTGTAGCTTCTTCACTTTCTCCTGAAGTATCTTTATTGTAAGCTGTCATAATAAAAGCATCACCAAATTTATGATCTACTTTTAAAGCAAGCGCAGGATGAATAATCAAAGCTGCTAAAAATTTTTCATCAAAAATAGCACCAGCTGCACTAAGATCAGGCGGTATTACTCCCATAGAAGAATCAGTAATATTAGCTGCTATTCCATCTTCTTTTACACCATGACATGCAAAACAGTTATTTTCAAAAAATTCTTTACCTTTTTTTGCATCACCCTTAGCAAAATCGATCTTTGCAACATCTGCCCAAAGTGTTTCAACCTTGCTTAATTCTTCTTTTGCTTTTTCAAGTTCTTTGTTTGCACTCTCTATTCTTTTAGCATCTCCTGAAGCTTGTGCATCTTTTAGAGCTAATTCTTTAGCTTCAACTATACCTTTTGCAAAAGTAGTATCTTCAACAGCAAAATCAAAATTTGCAGGAGCAACATGAGGCTTCATCACTGAATGAGCATAAGGCTCTACCCCCCAATATACAAGTGCAGTAAAAACTACTACAACTAAAAATATTTTTATTTCTCTCATTGTTTAGCTCCTTTTCTCTCCATAATAGTAATAACCGGTAAAACTACAATAAGTAAAAGTAAAAATACTATAGAAGCGTAAAATCCTACCCAAGCATTTACACCTGTTGGAGGTAATTTTCCATAAACTGTTAAAACAATTAAATCGATAAGCAATATCCAAAACCAAATGAAAAATAAAGGTCTTTCATGAGCTGGTTTTACCACATCACTTCTATCAAGCCAAGGAAGCAAGAAGAAAATCACTTGAGCAATACCAAATGCAGCCAAACCTATATCAAAAGCTTTAATACCTGCAATATCAAAGAAAAATCCTCTTAAAACTTCATAACTCCATAAGAAATACCACTCAGGATAAATATGAGCTGGTGTTTTAAGCGCATTAGCTGGATCAAAATTAATTGGATCCATTGCAAATTCAAATTTAAAACAGACCAAATAAAAGAAGAAAATCATAAAAAAGCTTATATACATAAAATCTTTTGATAAAAATCCTGGCCAAAAAGGAATCACTTTAGAACCCTTTGTGTCACCTGTCATGTATTTTTCAGCCTCTAAATCAAAGTCAAGTTCTTCAGAAATTTCATTATTAACATGAGGAATTCTTAAAGAATAGAAGTGAAATGCTATAATAGCAATGATAACTATAGGAAGCAAGCACACATGAAGCATAAAAAATCTTGTTAAAGTTGGATCAGAAACCGCATAATCTCCACGAATCCAAATCACAAGCTCAGAGCCAATAAATGGTATCCCTCCAAAAAGATTAGTGATTACTTGAGCTGCCCAATAACTCATTTGTCCCCAAGGAAGCATATACCCACTAAAAGCTTCAGCAGAAAATACAACAAACAAAAGCATACCGCTAACCCAAATCATCTCACGACCTTTTTTATAAGAACCGTAATAAATTCCTGTTAGCATATGTATGTATATAATCAAAAATACAACAGAAGCGGCAACACCATGCATGTGACGCCAAAGCCATCCATAGTCCACCTCTTGCATAATAGTCTTATTCACACTATCAAAAGCAAGTGCAGTATCTGGTTTATAATACATCACAAGTAAAAGTCCTGTAACAAAAAGCACTGCAAAAAGAGTGGTTAAAATAACCCCCATTGCCCAAAGAAAGTTAATTTGCTTTGGTATCCAATACTTTACCATTAAAACATCAAGCAGTTTATGTACCGCAAGTCTTTGATCAAGCCAATCTACAAGACCATTAGCTTTTCTAATTTGTGCCATCTTAAGCCTCCGCTATCATTTTTTTATATTCAGGACCCTCTTCACCTAAAACAAGCTTGGTTCCATCAATTTTAAAAGGAGGAATTTCAAGAGGCTTTGGAGGAGGTCCAAAGACATTTTTTCCACTTGTGTCAAATTCTCCACCATGACAGGCGCATTTAAACAATTGCTCACTTGGTTGGTAAGCAGGTATACAACCCAAATGCGTACAAAGTCCTATAACCACAGTATAAGCTGCGTTATCTACCACAACATCACGTTTTTCATCTTTTGGCATACTCGCATCTTTTTTTAATATAAAAATAGGCTTTTTACGCCATTCTATAGTTCTAAGCTCTCCATCTTGCATTCCTGATAAATCTACTGTAGTAAAACCTGCAGCTTTAACACTTGGAAGCGGATCCCAAGTTTTTTTCATCGCAACAAGTGAGAAAACACCGCCTACAGCAGCTACGCTTCCAAATGCAAAGCCCATAAAGCTTCGTCTACTCTCAGATGTAGCCATAACTTGCTCCTTTCGATTTTATTTTTTAACCAAGTTGAAAGTTTATCGAAATTAAAATAAATTTTTTCTTTGTTTAACAAGTTTTGATATTTAGACAATAAGAGCAAAAAGAGAAAAAACAAGCACAGGTAAAGTTATCAAAAAGCCAAATTTACAATATTGCCAAAAAGAAATATTAATGCCTTTTCTAGCCAAAACTCCAAGCCAAAGCAAAGTTGCTAAAGAACCTATTGGCGTAAGTTTTGGACCTATATTTACACCTAAAAGATGTGCATAAATCATCAAAGAATCAAAAGAAAAATTCTCAAAATATTCTTTTAATGCCAAATCTCCGATTAAAACCATAGGCAAATTATTAAACACAGAAGATCCAAAAGCTGAAATCAAAGCCACACCAAAAATTCCACTCTTATCTTGCATCAAAAAAGCATAGCTTTTAACCAAAATTTCACTCACACCTATTTTATGTAAAGCAAAAACCACCATATAAAGCCCAAAACTAAAAAGCAAAACTCCATAAGGTGCTTCAAAAAGAATTTTAATACTTTTTTTACCTTGAATTTTTAAAATAATAAGCCAAAAAATTCCCGCCCAAAGCAAAGTAAAAAAACTTATTTTAATATTAAAAATTTCACCTATAAAAAAACTGATAACAAAAAGAAATAAAAATACTATGCAAAGAAAAAACAATTTCAATGAAATTTGCTCTTTTTTGATTAATTTAAATTCAAGCCTTTTAGGTAAAACTCTCACATAAAGCACAAAAACCGTAACTATAGTAGAAAGTAAAACAAAAAAATTTGGCAAAAACATATTTTTAGCAAATTCTAAAAATTCTATCTTAAAATAATTTGCTGTGATGATATTGGTTAAATTTGAAATAACCAAAGCGTTTGAACTTGCATCACATAAAAAAGAAAGGCTAAGTAAAAAAGAACTTAAAATAAAAGCATGATTTTTACAATCTTTAAGAGTTGAAAATAAAGCTATAATAATAGGTGTAATGATTAAAATCGCTCCATCGTTAGCAAAAAATGCAGAAAGAAAAAATACAAAAATCAACAAAAATAACATCATTTTTTTTGTACTGATATAAATTTTTTCTTGATTTTTCTCTCTAGAAAAATACAAAATTTTACTCGCAATAAAATCAAAAAATCCCAAAGCTTCCAAGCTAAAAGAAAGGATAATCAACCCAACCAAAGTTAAAGAACTATCCCAAACCAAAGAAAAAACAAAACAAGCATCTTTAAAATCTACCAATTGAAAAATAAAAACAAAAAAAGCCCCCAAGCTAGAAAATACCCAAATAGGTAAATTCCATGGACGCCAAAAAAGTAAAACTAAAGTAGATAAAAAAATAAAAAAAGCAAGCATTTAAACTTTTTTCTTTTGCATTTTGATATAAATTTGTAAAATATCTAACGCTGCAGGAGTGATTCCACTGATTTGACTTGCAGCAAAAATGGTTGGCGGTTTATGATGATTAAGTTTTTCTACAACCTCATTACTCAAACCACTTACACTTTTAAAATCAAAATTTTCAGGAATTTTAAGCTCACTAAGATTTTTCATTTTTTCTACTTGAGCTTTTTGCATACTAATGTAATGATAATACTTTGCCTCATTTAAAATCTCTCTTAAGGAGTAATGATCCATAGTTTCAAATATAGGGTCAAGTTTTTTTAATTTTTCTATATCAAAACTTGCTCTTGCGACAATTTTTTGAAGATTGACTATAGAAGAAATTTTATCTTCTCCCAAACTCTCTAAAAAAGCATTGTTTTGGTTATTGGGCGTGAATTCTTTAGAAAGTAAAAATTCAAGTCCTTTTTGAAGATTGTTTGCGATATTTTGTATATAAGTAAAATCTTGCTCGCTTAAAAGCCCCAAATCATAGCCATATTTTCCAAGTCTAAGTATAGCATTTTCTTCCCTTAAAAGCAGTCTAAATTCTGCTCTTGAAGTAAACATTCTATAAGGTTCTTTTGTACCTTTTACTACTAAATCATCGATTAAAACTCCTATATAAGCTTCATCACGCCTTAAAATCAAAGGCTCTTTCATATCTATGCTTAAGCTTGCATTGATTCCCGCCATAAAGCCTTGTGCTGCAGCCTCTTCATAACCCGTAGTTCCATTAATCTGTCCTGCACAATAAAGATTTTTAATCTTTTTAAGTTCTAAAGTATGCTTAAGTTCAGTTGGCTCTATATAATCATATTCTATAGCATAACCAAAACGGGTTATTTTAGCATTTTCAAAACCTTTTACAGAGCGCAACATTTGAGTTTGTACTTCATAAGGTAAAGAAGTAGAAAAACCGTTAATATAATACTCCGTCGCATCGATAGTTTGAGGCTCTATAAAAAGATGATGACTTTCTTTGTCGCTAAAACGATTGATCTTATCTTCTATAGAAGGACAATACCTTGGCCCCACACCTTCAATCTGTCCCGTAAAAAGTGGAGCACGATAAAAATTATTCTTAATAATCTCATGTGTAGTTGTATTAGTGCGTGCAATATAACAAGGAAGTTGAGTAGGATTAAAATTTCTTGAACGAAAACTAAAAGCTTTAGGATTTACATCACCATCTTGAATTTCAAGCACACTAAAATCAATGCTTTTTGCATCTACTCTTGGGCAAGTTCCTGTTTTTAAACGTCCCATTTTTAAACCCAAAGTTTGCAGATAATTTCCTAAATTTACCGAAGCAAGCTCCCCTACCCTTCCTGCTTGAAGTTTATTTTCACCTACGTGAATAAGTCCATTTAAAAAAGTTCCTGTTGTTAGGATGACTTTTTTGGCAAAATATATATTTTCTAAATTTGTTTTTACGCCTTTAACTTCATCATTTTCTACGATTAAAACACTCGCTTGTTCTTGAGAAATTTCTAAATTTGGAAGTTTTAAAAGTTTATTACGTGCAATGATACGGTATTTATCCATATCAATTTGTGCCCTACTTCCTTGAACGGCTACACCCTTACTTTCATTTAAAATGCGAAATTGTATCCCTGCTTCATCGGTGATTTCACCCATAAGACCACCCATGGCATCAAGTTCTTTTACCAAATGCCCTTTAGCAAGTCCACCTATGGCTGGATTACAACTTGCCGCTCCTATTTGCTCAATCAATGTAGTTAAAAGTAAGGTTTTTTTACCCATTCTAGCAGCAGCAGCACTTGCTTCAACACCTGCATGTCCACCACCTATAACAATGACATCAAACATATTTTGCCTTGAAAAATGTGAATTTTTAAAAGAAAGATTATATAATACTTAGACTTAAAACAAACTCGTTTTAAGTCTAACAAAAATTTATTTAGCTTCTTGAAGAGAAAAGATTAGCTCATTATAAGTTTTATCTGCATCTTTGCAGAAATTTTTAAGCATCTCAACACCCTTATTTAAGCCTTGTTGCTGTTCTGCTCTTAAAAGATCGCTATAAAGACTTTCTATTGTAGAAATAGCGCTTTTATTTGGCATACGACGAACGGAATAATAGCCTATGATATTATTATTAACATCTATTGATGGGGTTACATTTGCAAAAACCCAATAGTAATTGTTATCTTTGGTTTTATTTTTTACGTAAGCAAAAATTTCTTTGCCTTCTTTCATATAATCCCATAAATATTTAAAAACAGTTTTTGGCATCTCTTCATGTCTTACTATGTTATGAGGTTTATTTAAAACTTCACCCATGGTATAACCTGCATATTTTAAAAAATCATCATTTGCATAAACTATTTTACCTTTTAAATCTGTTTTAGAAGTAATTAAACTATCTTCTTGTAAAAAAATTTCTCTTGACATTTTCCCACCCTCTTAATTTATATTTTTAATTTTGCTAAGATTTCAGCACTTCTTTGCTCTAGTGATTTAATATCATTTACAATCGCATCATAAGCTTTTTGATCGATATAATCTTGACTTGATTCTTCTATTGCTTTTTTAGCATTATCTTTTATAAATTCTTTAGCTAAATTTAACTCAGTTTCAGAACTAAGCTCATTAATAACACCTTGAGCTCTCTCATCTTGACAAAGATTAGAAATTGGATCTACACTTTCAAGATTGAAATTTTGAGCCCCATTTAAATTTAAATATATATTTGATTTATAAAGAATATGATCGATTTTAACCACAGACAAAATCAATCTCTTTGCAAAGGATCCAAAATTAACACCAAGAGCGCTACTATTTTCTTCTAGACGTTTAAAAGCTTGAGAAAATTTATTAATTCTTTCTTCAGATTCACTAACAATGTTAAAAACTTGCTCACTGCCACTTTGGATATTTACAAAATCTTGTTGCATAGTCTGAATTGCAATAGAAATTTCGCTTGTAGATCTTTGAGTTCTTTCTGCTAACTTTCTAACTTCATCAGCCACAACCGCAAAGCCCCTACCATGCTCTCCTGCACGCGCAGCTTCAATAGCAGCATTTAAAGCTAGAAGATTGGTTTGATCGGCTATATCACGTATTACTTCAACCACTGAAGTGATATTTTGTGAATTAGCCACAAAAGTTTGTACTGTCTCCTTGCTCGAATTTACAACATCCATTAAAGAACCCATAGCACTTTGAAGAGAATCCACCTCTGAACCATTTTCTGTAGCTGTATGAGAAATGGCATCCACTGTATCATATACATTTTTCATCATGCTAATATCTTGATTTAATGAGCTAGAAATTTGAGACATGTCTTTATTTTGATTTCCAAGGCTTAAATCCATTAAAGTTCTTGATAAAGCATTTTTAAAAGTAGATCTTGCTGTCACTTCTATGTTTGCTAAAGCTTTATTTATAAATTCGATATTATGAGCAAAAATTCCTTTTAAACCTTCAGGCAAAGCCTTGCGATAAAATTCACCTTTTTGAGAACAAGAAATAGAAGTATTAATTTCCCTTAAGTAAGCTTCTAGCCCATCAATAGTATTGTTAAGATTATCTGCTATTTCGGCTAATTTTTTGCTTTTTGTTTTTACATAGATGATTCTATTGTCAAAATTTCCTTCTTTTAACTCTCTACAAAGAACCAAAAGTTTATCTATCATAATTTGCTCATCTTTGTGTTGTCTAAGCAAATAAACCATTAAAACAGCGATTAAAACAAAAATTATCGCTCCAACAAAAATATGAATAAAAATGACACCTAAAACACCGATAATACTTAGAAAAATAGTTAATAATAATCCATTTTTCACCATAAATTTACCCCTTTTATTGAAAATTTTTTGAAATCATAAATCAAAACAATACTTTAACAATATATTACTTTAATTTCTAGGTGAAAATTATACAATAAAAAAGATTAAATATATCTTATTTAATTATTTTCTTGTAGCTTAAAAATAAGTTCATTATAAGTCATTTTATAAGAACTTACAATATCCATTAAAGCTGAAACTCCAGCATTAATACCTGATTTTTTCTCTTTTTCAAGTAAAATTTTATAAACTTCTTCAATTATAGAAAGAGATTTTCTATTGGGTGCACGACGAACAGAATAATAATTGATGATATCTCCATTAGTATCAAATGAAGCACTTACATTTGCAAAAACCCAGTAAAAACTACCATCCTTAGCTTTATTTTTAACAAATGCAAAAATTTCTTCTCCTTTTTGAATATAATCCCAAAGACATTTAAATACAGTACGTGGCATATCTTCATGTCTTACTATATTATGAGGTTTATACAAAAGTTCACCAACTTTATAACCTGCGTATTTTAAAAAGTCATTATTGGCATAAATGATATTCCCCTTAAGATCTGTTTTAGAAGTAATTAAAGCATTTTCAGACAAAACTATTTCTTTCATAATTTAAAACATCCCAATAAAACAAATAAATCAAAAATAGAATTATTACCAATAATAAATAACAAAAAGCAAACTGAATTACAAAATTATAAAATTTTCAAAAATATTTTAAATTTTATAATACAAATAATGAGAAATTTTGTAACATTTATATAAAAAATTGTCATATCATATTAAAAGAAATTATTTCTAGATTTGTTTTTTTGTTAAAATTTACAATACGCATTGTTAAAATTATATTTTACAAAGATCAAAAGGAGTGAATAAACTTGGAAACTTTAAGTCAAACTTTAGCTGAAAGAAAACCGCCTTTATATAAACGTATTATCAAAAGTCTTGGATTTTGGGTGATTATAGGCATTATTGCAGTATTGCACTTGGCTATACAGATAAAGAATTAGCCATTGCTAGCAAACCAGGAGTTGATTATTTTATAGGTGCTTTAAAGGTTCTTATAGGCCCTATTATTTTTGTTACTTTGGTTTTGGGCATCATTAGTCTTGAAAGTTTAAAAAAGTTAGGTAGTATTGGTGCTAAAGCGGTTATTTACTTTGAAGTTGTAAGTACTTTAGCACTTGCCATAGGTATTTTTATGGCAAATGTTATGCAACCAGGTCATGGAATGAATCTTGATCCAAGTCAACTTGATACAAAAAGCGTTCAAAAATACATTTCTCAAACCACAGAAGTAAGTGCGAGCTCTGAGATTATGCATATTTTAAAAGATGCTATGCCTACTGATATTATCACGCCTTTTACAGAAGGAAAAACCATACAAGTTTTAGTTATTGCTATAATTACTGCTTTGATTATTTCTTTAATGAGAATAGAAGACAAACAGGCAATTCAAAGAGTTTTTGAAGTGGTACAAAATTTTGTTTTTAAAATTCTACAAATCATTATGTATTTTAGTCCTATTGCCGCCTTTTCAGCAATGGCTGTACTCATAGCTCAATACGGAATTGGCTCTTTGATCAACTTAGCATATTTACTTTTAGTAATGCTGATTTCATGTCTTATTTTTATATTTGGAATCTTAGGTCTGATTTGTTATTTTGCAAAAGTAAATATCTTCAAATTTATGAGATTTATCTCAAGAGAAGTATTGATCGTTTTTGCAACCAGTTCAAGCGAGTCTGCACTTGCTCCTTTAATGAGAAAACTAGAAAAAGCAGGACTTTCTAAAGCAACAGTCGGACTTGTTTTACCAACGGGATATAGTTTTAATCTTGATTGTACAAATATTTATCTAGCTATGAGCTTAATCTTTCTAGCACAAGCTTTCAATGTAAATTTAAGCTTAGCACACGAAATCAGTATTTTAATAGTATTAATGATAGCTTCAAAAGGTGCAGTAGGTGTAACTGGATCAGGTTTTATAGTGCTTGGAAGTACGCTTGCGGCTCTAGGAAATATGGAAATTTCAGAAGCAAATGCAACCTTAGCACAAGTTCTACCAGTAGCTGCTATAGGTGTTCTTTTAGGTGTTGATAAATTTATGTCTGAAATGAGAGCGGTTGGAAATCTTTGCGGAAATTCAGTAGCAGCTTTAATCGTTGCTATCTGGGATAAACAAATTGATTGGGAAAAATTCCGCTACGCTATGGACAATCCAGAAAAATTTCATAATGCTGGAATGAACTAATGAGTTCTTTGGAGGAAATCATATCGATTAACCTCCTCTAAAGTATTATCTTTTTTTCTAAATTGCTTTAAAAAACTTTCATTGAAATTAAAACTAAATCCAACTTGAACAACAGTATCATCAACAGTCTCTCTTGCACTATAATCACGACGCAATAAATTTAAACTAAATACACTATAAGGAGAGTAAGATACTTGATAATTAGTTTTATCATTATCCTTACTTATATCAAAAGCAAAAGCGGTATAAGTTGGAATTACAAAACTCATTCCAAGCTGTAATTTTTTTTCTGCTTCATTGGGTATATAATAATTACTATAAGCCTTTATAAATTTACTATAACCAAACTCTGTACCAAAGCTTTTAGTATCTTTTTGTTCTTTTTGTTTATCAATAAAACCATTAACTCCAAATAAAAAATCATCTTTTTCATAACGATTGATTAAACCCCCTGAGTAATTATAATTATCTTGAGCCACAAAAAGTTCTTTTTGAAAAAGCAAAGAATTATTCTCCCCCTCATAAAGAGAACTTAAATTTTTAACCTGCGCATTTTCATTTTGAAAATCTAAATTCCCATCTGTTTTATCTATACCATTATTATTTTCTAAAGTTTTTGAAAGTAAGCTATCAAAAGTGCTTTTAAAATCCACATTCTCTTCTTGAATTTTTGGAGCTTCTTTGGTATTTTTATAATCAAAGTGCTCCCAAGAATTTTGATTATTATTTTTTGCTAAAGCCTCTGTAAGTTCATCGGCATTGAGTAAAGAAAACAATGCTATTATATAAAAAATACCCCTCATTATTCTTATATTCCTTATTATTTCTTGTTTGAGTATTTATTATAAAAAAATAATATAAATAAAAATTCCACAAAGACTAAAAAATAAAATTAGCAAATTTAAAGTAAATAAGTGTATAATTAAAATAAAAAAGGGTTATTAATGCAAAAAGACAACCTCATAGCTTTTGTTATTTTTATTATCAGTACTATCGCATTTGTTATTTGGGGATTTGGTTATATTTCGCAACATCAACTGATTCTTTTTATTCTTGCTTCTATATTTGGTATTTTTATGGCATTTAATATAGGTGGAAATGATGTAGCTAATTCTTTTGGAACAAGCGTTGGCGCAAAAACAGTAACCATTAAACAAGCTTTAATTATAGCAGCTGTTTTTGAGCTAAGCGGGGCAATCTTCGCAGGCGCAGAAGTTACTAAAACCATACGCAGCGGTATTGTTATTTTTCCAAATTCTTTAGATCCTATGCTTTTTGTTATCATTATGCTTGCTGCACTTTTAAGCTCTGGGGTTTGGATTTTTATTGCAACCAAGAAAGGCTTACCTGTATCAACCACACACAGTATAGTTGGTGGGATTGTAGGTGCTAGCATTATGATGGGGCTTTTAAAATTTGATGGGATCCAAACACTCTCTATGGTTAAATGGAGTGAAATTTTAAGAATAGCTATTTCTTGGGTAGCTTCGCCTCTTTTAGGGGGTATTGTAGCTTATATTATTTATTCATATATTGATAAAAAAATTTTAAAACCATCAGAAAAACTAAATGATGATTTGAAAAATATCAAAAAAGAAAGAAAAAAATTCAAAGAAGAATATTTTTTAAATTTAAAAACAAAATCCCAAGAAGAACAAATCAAAGAACTTTCCGCTATAGCTTTAGATGAGGAAGAACAGGCAAATAATTTCTATAGAAATAAAATGAAGGAATTTAAGGATCAAGAAAAAGATATAGATATTTACTCTATTTTAAAAACTCATATGCCAATCATTGCTTGTATTGCTGCTGCTATCATTTCGGCAATGTTTTTATTTAAAGGTTTAAATAATGTTAGCACTTTGGATATTTTACAAAACTTTTGGATTATCGGAATTATAGGAACTATAAGTTATGTTGTAACATTTGCTATAGTCAAAATCGTTAAAAAAACAGAACTTAATAAAACTACTGATAGAATTTTCTCATGGTTTCAAATATTTACAGCCTCTAGTTTTGCATTTTCACACGGAGCCAATGATATAGCCAATGCTATAGGTCCTTTTGCAGCGATTTTAGATGTCTTAAAAAACGGCACAATTAACGCGACTTCTCCTGTACCTTTTGCTGCTTTAGCTATGTTTGGAGTTGCTCTAGTTGTAGGACTTTGGTTTTTAGGTAAAGAAGTGATTACTACAGTGGGTTCAAAACTTGCAACCATACGGCCTACTACTGGATTTTCTGCAGAACTTGGTGCAAGTATAGTTATACTCTTAGCTACACAATTTGGAATTCCTGTTAGCTCCACCCATATACTCATAGGTGCTATCTTGGGTATAGGAGTGTATAATAAAAACGCAAATTGGATTATGATGAAGCCTATAGGATTAGCTTGGATTATCACTTTACCAGCCGCTGGTATTATGGCAGCACTTGTATTTTTAGGATTTAAACTATCTTTAGGAATTTAAGTAAAGCTTATTTTTCTAAAATATTTTTTCCTTTAATTATATGCATTTTAATCTTTCCAAAAAGTTTATCCTCAGAATAAAGAGAACTTTTTGGAGCAACAATTTCTTCATTCTCATCAAAAAGAACTAGATTAGCTTCTTTTCCGACTTCTATAACTCCACTATTTAAACCTAAAAATTCACTAGAATTTTTACTTGTAAATTGACAAAGCTCTTGCCAATTTAAAAATCCTTCTTTGATTAAAAAAGTATAACAAAGACTTATAAATTCGCATATGCTATGAATTCCAAAAGCCGCTTCATCAAAAGCTAAATCTTTTAAAGAAATTGATTTTGCACTATGCAGGGAAGTCAAAAAGCTAATTTTTCCTTCTTTTAAAGCCACTCTTAAAGCCAAAACATCTTCTTTGCTTCTTAAAGGTGGCATAAGTTTCGCAGCCGTATTAAAATCTTCACAAGCACTATCATCTTTGATAAGATGATGAATGCTTACAAGTTTTAAATCCTTTTCATCTAATAATACTAAAGAATCTTTCAAACTTAAAAGATCAAAAATGACCTTATTTTCATAAAATTTAGCCAATTCTTTCATTTTAGCTATCTGGCTAGTTTCAGCGATTTTACTCATGCCTATAAGCCCTAGCTCAAAACTCATTTCACAATCATTCATCACTCCATTATCATCAAAATCCTTATCATAACAACGCACAAAAATTGGAGAGTCTTTCATAAAAGCATATTGTGAACTTACTTTTAAAGTATTTGCATCTAAAGAGCTGTCAAGCTCTAAAGCACAAGCACCTTTATTTAAAAGAGTGGCTAAATTTTTAAGCTTACCGTTTGCATCCTTAACCCGCACGCTTGAAAAAATTTGCATCTTTCTTTGAGCTACATTTTGTAAAAATAAAGCAAAATTTTCTTCATCAAAATCCATGCAATCACGCAAAACTATACTAGAAATTCCTCCTTTTAGACACTCATTTTCTAAAAGTTCTAAATTAGCTAAAGAAAATTTATCGTTTTTTAAACTCACACACAAATCTACAAAAGATGGAAGTAAAGTCATACCTTTAGCATCTAAAATTTCTTCACCTTGTAAATTAGAACCAATATTGGTAATTTTTCCTTCTTTAATCTCTATATCTTGTAAAGAATCTCCATAAATTTTTGCATTTTTAATTATCATGATTTTTCCTTAATCATTTTGCTTTAATAAATTCTGCGTTGCTTCTTGCACACTTTTACCCTTAAAAATTGCCACTACTTCATTTACAATAGGTGTATAAATTCCTTTCATTTTTGCTAATTTTTCTATAGCATAAGCAGTTTTTACACCTTCTGCTACTTCATTAAGTTCAGCTAAAATACTATCTAATTTTTGATTTTGCGCCAGTTTTAAACCTACTCTATAATTTCTTGATAAAACACTCGTTGCAGTTAAAAACAAATCCCCTACCCCACTTAACCCTAAAAAAGTTTCTTCTTTAGCACCAAAAAATTTACCAAAACGATGCATTTCTATAAGCCCTCTTGAAATCAGTGCCGCTCTTGCATTATTGCCAAGTTTTAACCCATCACTAATCCCACTTGCAATTGCTAAAACATTCTTATAAGCACCACAAATTTCAGCACCACGAACATCATTATCAATATAAGTTTTAATAAAATCAGGGAAAAAACTTGCAAATTTTTTACAAAGCTCTTGATTTATCCCGCTAATCATCAAAGCAGTAGGAAGTTTTTGCATTACTTCAGCAGCAAAAGAAGGACCGCTTAAAACACAAAAATTTTCTTTTGGTACAAAATCTAAAAAAATTTCATCTAAAAATTGACAACTTTGATCTTCTATGCCTTTTGAAGCAATTAAAATTTTTTGTCCCCTGTTGATGAAATTTTCTTTAAGCCAAGCACGCACCCCTTGAGAACTTAAAGCAAAAACAAGATATTCACATTCTAAAGCTTCTTTTATGCTAACAAAATCTTCTAAATCACGCTGATGCAAAGAACTGATAAAACAATTGTGATTTTCTTTTAAGGCTAGATGTAAAGCACTGCCCCATTTTCCCGCACCAATAACCGCTATACGCATCAACCAAGCTTTGTTTTTAAAATTTCATTTACTTTTGCAGGATTAAAAGCTCCTTTGCCTTCTTTCATTGTTTGACCCACAAAAAATCCAAAAAGCTTGTCTTTACCACTTTTATACTCTGCAACCTTATCGGCATTTGCATTTAAAATTTGTTCAATCACCGCTTCTATGGCTGAATCATCACTTACTTGCTTAAGTCCTAGCTTTTCTATAGCTTCATCAATTTCCACACTAGTATTTTCAAATACAAAAGCTAAGACATCTTTAGCCGCTTTTGCACTGATGGTGCCATCTTCTATACGTTTAATTAAAACTCCAAGCTTTTGAGCATCTACGGGAGAATTTTCTATAGTCAATTCTCCTTTTAAAAGTCCCATAAGTTCAGTATTTAACCAATTTACACAAAGCTTAGGATTTAAATTTTGAGAAATAAGACTTTCAAAAAAACGACTCATTTCTAAAGAACTGATTAAAACCTCAGCATCACTTTCTTTTATACCAAGCTCGTCTATAAAGTGTGCTTTCTTCTCATCAGGAAGTTCAGGGATTTTAATATCCAAAAACTCATCTTTTAATAAAACAGGCAATAAATCAGGATCTGGAAAATAGCGATATTCTGCCGCTTCTTCTTTACCACGCATACTTCTTGTAACTAAATTTGTTGTATCAAAAAGTCTGGTTTCTTGAACTACTTCTTGTTCGTAAGTTCCATCTTCCCAAGCCTCACTTTGTCTTTTTACCTCATATTCTATAGCTTTTTGGATAAAACGAAAAGAATTAAGATTTTTAATCTCTACCCTAGTATAAAGTTTTGTATCACCCTTAGGTCTTATACTAACATTTGCATCGCATCTAAAACTTCCTTCTTGCATATTTGCATCTGAAATGTCTAAAAAGCGTATGATAGAATGAAGCTTTTTAAGATAAGCTACTGCCTCATCGCTACTTCTAAGCTCAGGTTCGCTGACAATCTCAAGCAAAGGAGTTCCTGCACGATTTAAGTCCACTTTAGAAAAATTATTTTCGTGGATATTTTTACCTGCATCTTCTTCTAAGTGTGCTCTTGTAATACCTATGCGTTTATTTTCACCCTTTACATTGATAAAAAGCTCACCCTTTTCTACTATAGGGATATCAAATTGTGAAATTTGATAGGCTTTAGGTAAATCTGGATAAAAATAATTCTTACGATTAAAAACACTTTTTTTATTAATTGTTGCATTGACAGCTTTTCCAAAAGCTATAGCTTTTTTTACAGCCTCTTCATTTAAAACAGGCAAAGCTCCTGGTAAGGCCAAACAAGTGGGACAAACATTGGTATTTGGAGCTTCTCCAAAAGAAGTTGCACATGAGCAAAAGATTTTTGTTTTTGTATTTAACTGAGTATGAACTTCAAGACCTATAACTACTTCAAACATAAAATTTCCTTGAATTTTTAAATGTTTTATTTTATCTTTTTTTCTTTTAGAAAGGCTTTAAATATTAACTTTAAATGCTATAATTCTTAGACAATTTATATTTAAGGAGTTAAAATGCCATTATTAGACAGCTTTAAAGTTGACCATACTAAAATGCCAGCTCCTGCTGTGCGTTTAGCTAAAGTTATGAAAACACCTAAGGGTGATGATATTAGCGTGTTTGATTTGCGTTTTTGCATACCAAATAAAGACATTATGAGCGAAAAAGGTACTCATACCTTAGAACATTTATTTGCAGGATTTATGAGAGATCATTTAAATTCAAATTCAGTTGAAATTATTGATATTTCACCTATGGGTTGTCGCACGGGTTTTTATATGAGTTTAATTGGAACACCAGATGAAAAAAGTGTTGCTAAAGCTTGGAAAGCAGCTATGAAAGATGTTTTAAGCGTAAGCGATCAAAGCAAAATTCCTGAACTTAATATCTATCAATGCGGAACTTGCGCAATGCATTCTTTAGATGAAGCCAAACAAATTGCCCAAAAGGTTTTAAATCTAGGTATTAGCATAATGAATAACAAAGAATTAAAACTCGAGAATGCTTAAAAAGAATCTTTATTTTTTAAACAATTAAGCTTTAATTAATATATTTTTATATATGATTTTGAAATTTTATTATTTTAATAAGGAGAAAAAATGAAACTGATGTGCGAGATGTGTAGTATCTAGTGCGTCCTTTGGCTTAACATTATGTTTCCAAAGGTCCAAAAAGTGGATAAGGAGATATAATGTGTAAGAAAGTCAAAAAAGTTTATTTTTTCAAAATACTCATTTAAAATCTTAACTTACAAAAATTTCTCTAATAAAATTTTAATTCAAAATATCTTCTTATCCTTAATTTTAATTTAAGGAGCAAAAATGAACTTACCTATACTTGATTTACAAGCTTATGAAAAAGATAAAAGCACTTTTCTTAAAAATTTAAGAGAAATTGCTTCTAAAATAGGTTTTTTTTATCTTATCAATACCAGTATAGATAAAAATTTAAACGAGAAATTATTCAAACTTGGCAAAGAATTTTTTAATCTTTCTAGAAGTTCGAAAGAGCTTATTTCTATGGTACATTCTCCTCAATTTAGAGGTTATACTAGCGAAGGTTTTGAATACACAGCAGGATCTAAGGATTATATAGAACAACTGGATATAGGCACAGAAAGAGATGCTTTAAACTGGAATTTAAACTCACCCTTATGGCAAAGACTAGAAGGTCCTAATCTTTGGCCTAGTGAAATTCCAGAACTTAAAAAAACTTTCTTAACTTGGCACAAACAAACCAAAAAAGCTTGTTTAAAGCTTTTAAAAGCCTTCGCTCAAGCTCTTGATCTGCCTAGCAATGCTTTTGATAAACTTTATGGAAAAAATTCTTATGAACATTGTAAAATCATACATTATCCTAAAAGTTCAAAAAACACTACTCAAGGCGTGGGTTCACATAAAGATGGCGGGCTTATCACTTTTGTTTTTCAAGAAAAACAAAGCGGACTTGAAGCTTTTATAGATGGTAAATGGCTTAGTATACCCCCACTTGAAAATAGCGTTGTAGTTAATATAGGAGAATTTTTAGAACTAGCTACCAATGGCTATTTAAAAGCTACTATTCACCGCGTGAATTTAAGCCCAAAAGAACGCTTTAGCATAGCTTATTTTCTTGGAGTGCAACTTGATAAGGATATACCTATTTTTAAGTTAAATCCAGAGCTTGCCAAAGAAAGCAAAGGTGTGGATACTGATCCTAAAAATCCACTTTTAAGAAATGTTGCAAGTAATTATTTTAAAAGAATGATACGCTCTCATCCTGATGTAGCAAGTATTTATCATAGTGACTTGATAGAAAAATTTAGTTTTGCATAAAGGAGAAAAAATGACTTTATTTACTAAAGCTTTTTGCGTCGCTACTCTTTTTACCGGTTTTGCATGGGCAGATGAAGAACTTAAAGTTGGCTCTTCTATAACACCTCATGCAGATATTTTAAGATTTATAAAATCAGCACTTCAAAAACAAGGTTATGATTTAAAAATTTATGAATTTAATGATAGGGTAATCCCTAATGTAATGGTTGAAAATGGTGAGTTAGATGCTAATTATTTTCAGCATGAACCTTATTTAAAAGAATTCAATCAAAGGCAAGGCACCCATCTTGTAAAAGTTGCCAGTATCCATATAGAACCTATGGCAGTGTATTCAAAAAAATATAAAGAATTTAACCCAGAGGAAGGACAAAGCATTTCTATACCCAATAATCCTACAAATGAAAGCCGTGCTTTACGCATTGTAGCAAGCAAAGGACTTATAGAAGTTAAGGATAATGAGCTCATCACTCCTTTAGATATCACTAAAAATCCTAAGAAGCTTAAATTTGTAGAGTTAAAAGACGCTCAACTTACAAGGAGTTTAAATGATGTAGATTATTCTCTTATTAATAGCAATTTTGCTATTTTAGCAGGTTTAAACCCTGTAAAAGATGGGCTTTATACAGAAAGTAAATATAGTGAATATGGCAATATCATCGCCGTTAAAGAAGGTAATGAAAACCTTCCTAAAATCAAAGCCCTAGTAAAGGCCTTGCAAAGCGATGAAGTTAAAAAATTTATAGAAGAAAAATATCAGGGTGCTTTAATCCCTACATTTTAAGGAGAACAAATATGAAAAATTCAATCATTTCTTACCCAAGAATAGGTGCAAATAGAGAATTAAAATTTGCTATTGAAAAATACTTTAAAAACCAAAGTTCTAAAGAGGAGCTTTTAAAGAGTGCTAAGGATTTAAGGATTAGACACTGGCAAGAAATTCAAAAAGCTGGCATTGATTTTATCCCTAGTAATGATTTTTCACTTTATGATAATGTCTTAGATGCAGCTGCGCTTTTTAACATTGTTCATACAAAGTATAAAAATTTAAATTTAGATACTTTAGATGAATACTTTGCTCAAAGTCGAGGTTATCAAGGAGAAAATGGAGATGTTACAGCCTTAGCAATGAAAAAATGGTTCAATACAAATTACCATTATTTGGTGCCTGAGTGCGATAATGCTGATATTATAGCTTTAACAGGGGATAAAATTTTTAAAGAATATCTCGAAGCTAAAGAGCTTGGCATAGAAAGCAAGCCTGTTTTAATAGGCATTTTCACACTTTTTAAGCTCATTGCCTTTAAAGATGAAAAAACTCAAAAACTCGCCAAAGAAAAGCTTTTAAACGCTTACATAGAGCTTTTTGATAAACTAAATGAACTTAAAGTGACATGGCTTGAACTTGATGAGCCTTATTTGGTTTATGATTTAAGCAAGGAAGATATCGCTTTGTTTGAAGAATTTTACCAAGAACTTTTAAATCACAAAAAAGATCTTAAAATTTTACTTCAAAGCTATTTTGGAGACTTAAGAGATATTTATCCTAAACTTTTAGAAAGCAAATTTGATGCTTTGGGTCTTGATTTTATCGAAGGTAAACAAAGCTTAGCCTTAGTTCAAAAATACGGCTTTGCTAAAGATAAAATCCTTTTTGCAGGTCTTATTAATGGCAAAAATATCTATACTAATGATTATGCTAAAAGCCTAAAGCTTATTAAAGAGCTTCAAAAATATACACAAAATATCATCTTAAACACTTCTTGCTCACTTTTACATGTGCCTTATAGCACTGAATTTGAAAGCAAATTAGATTCAAACTATCTTAAACTTTTTTCCTTTGCCAAAGAAAAACTTCAAGAACTTAAAGATTTAAAAGAAATTCTAAATTCTAGCGAAGAAAATCCGCTCTTTAGAGCCAATCAAGAGCTTTTTAAAAATATCCCAGAGCGTTTAGATGAAAAAGTCAAAGCAAGGCTTAAGGCTTTAAAAAAAGAAGATTTTACCAGAACGCCTAGTTTTAAAGAACGCGCCTTAATCCAAAAAGAATTTTTAAAACTCCCTCTTTTACCAACCACAACCATAGGTTCGTTTCCTCAAAGTGCTGATGTAAGATCTAATCGTCTTGCCTTTAAGCAAGAAAAAATTTCAGCTCAAAACTACACTGAATTTAACCAACAAAAAATCAAAGAATGCATACAAATTCAAGAAGAAATAGGACTTGATGTTTTAGTGCATGGAGAATTTGAAAGAAATGATATGGTGGAGTATTTTGGAGAGAATCTAAAGGGCTTTTTATTTACTCAAAATGGTTGGGTGCAAAGCTATGGCACAAGGTGCGTTAAACCTCCTGTGATTTGGGGTGATGTATCGCGCATAAAGCCTATCACCTTAGCTTGGTCTAAATTTGCACAAAGTTTAAGTCAAAAAATCGTAAAAGGTATGCTAACTGGACCTGTAACCATACTTAATTGGTCCTTTCCAAGAGAAGACATTAGTCTAAAAGAAAGCACTGAGCAAATTGCCTTAGCTATAAGAGATGAAGTATTAGATCTTGAAAATGCAGGTATAAAAATCATACAAATTGATGAAGCGGCTTTGCGTGAAAAACTGCCTTTAAGGAAAAGTGATTGGCATAGTGAGTATTTAGATTGGGCTATTCCTGCTTTTAATCTTGTGCATAGTGGGGTAAAAGCTAAAACTCAAATTCACACTCATATGTGTTATAGTGAATTTAGCGATATCTTAAAAGAAATTGACGCTATGGATGCTGATGTGATTTCTTTTGAAGCTTCAAGATCAAACTTAAGTCTTTTAGATACCCTAAAAGCTATTCGTTTTAAAACTGAGGTGGGACCAGGAGTTTATGATATACATAGCCCTAGAGTTCCAAGCGTAGAAGAATTAAGTTTAACTATAGAAAAAATTTTAAACAAATTACCCAAGGAGCAAATTTGGATCAATCCAGACTGCGGACTTAAAACAAGAGCCTATGAAGAAGTTATAGCCTCTCTTAAAAATTTAGTTACGGCTACGCAAAAAATACGAGAACAATTATAAGGAGTTTTCATGTGTAGTTTTTCTTTTGAAGTTTTTCCACCAAGAAAGGATGAAAATATCAAAAATCTTCATGCTATCTTAGATGATTTAGGGCAATTAAGCCCTAATTTTATCAGCGTAACCTTTGGAGCTGGAGGCTCTATTAACTCACAAAACACTTTAGAAATTGCAAGCTTAATCCAGGAAGAATATCAAATTCCTAGCATAGTACATTTACCTTGCATCCATTCTAGTAAAGAAAAAATCATTCAGATACTTCAAAAATGCAAAGAAAAAAATCTTAATCAAATTCTTGCCCTAAGAGGCGATATATGTGAGAATTTAGAAAAAAGCAAAGATTTTTCTTATGCTAGTGATTTAATTTCTTTTATAAAAAAACAAGAATACTTTGAAATTTATGCCGCATGCTATCCCGAAAAACATAATGAATCTAAAAATTTCATCGAGGATATACACCATCTTAAAACTAAGGTAAATGCAGGAACAGATAAGCTCATTACTCAACTTTTTTACGATAATGAAGATTTTTATACTTTTAAACAAAATTGTGCTTTAGCAGGTATTGACATACCTATTTACGCAGGTATTATGCCTATTACTAACAAAAGACAGGTTTTAAAAATTTCTCAACTTTGCGGAGCTAAAATCCCTCCTAAATTTGTTAAAATTTTAGAAAAATATGAAAATAATACTTTGGCTTTAGAAGATGCAGGTATCGCGTATGCTTGCGATCAAATTGTCGATTTAATCACAAGTGGTGTAGATGGAATTCATCTTTATACTATGAATAAATCCAAAGCGGCTATTAAAATTTATGAAGCTGTAAAGCATTTGCTTAAAGAAGAGCTTCATGCTTAGAAAATAAACTATTTTTTGCTTTTATCTTAACTTATTTTCATTTTTTAGCTTATGGTTTTCTATAAGTAAAACAAAAATTAAAGATAAAAGCAAACCTGGTATAATACCCAAGCAAAGATAGAAAAAAGAATTATATTTAAAAAAGAAGAAAAGTGCACCAAAAAGCATTAAAGCTAAAGATGCACCTTTGAAAAATTCTAAAATATAGATCAATGACCTTCCTCAACAACAGTTGCACCCGCTAAATATACATAAGTTAAAATCATAAAAATAAAAGCTTGTAAAAATGCCATAAAAGTTAAAAGCACATAAGCAGGAAGTGGAGCTATATAAGGAACTAAAGCTAAAATTACCATCAAAAATAAATCGTCACCTTTAATATTTCCAAACAAACGGAAGGACAAAGAAACCACACGAGAAAGATGAGAGACTATCTCTATAGGAAACATCAAAGGAGCTAAAAGTTTAATAGGTCCCATGAAATGAGCAAAATACTTTACAAAACCTTGCGCCCTAATACCCTCAAAATGATAATATACAAAAACTATAATAGCCAAGGACAAAGTCAAATTTAAACTTGCAGTTGGAGAGTGAAAACCAGGTATTATGCCTATAATATTACTAAAAAACACTATAATCCCCAAAGTTGCAACCAAAGGAAGATATTTTCTTGCACCTTTTTCACTTCCCATGGTATCTCTACCCATAGATAAAACTCCCTCTAAAAAAGCCTCGCCTAAATTTTGCATACCGCGTGGAACAAGTTGCATAGAACGAGTAGCCATCATAGCCACTATAACAGCAATTAAAGCTACCAAACCTATGTGAAAAAAATAAGAAAAAGTATGACTTGCATCAAGCAAAGAGCTAAATAAAAATAAATCTTTCATGGTTTCCTCAAAAATTTTATTCTAAACTCGGAATTTTAGCAAAATCTTACTTATATTTTAATGAAAATTTACATCCATTCTAAAACTTGTGAAAGTTCTTTAGCAACAAAACACTTAAGCCCTATATCTTCCAAAGGCTTAGAAGGAACAATGGCATTTTTAAATTTTTGCATTTTAGCTTCTTTTAAACGCGTATCAAGGCTAAAAACCTCTCTAATTTCTCCATTTAAACTAAGCTCCCCTATAAAAATACTATCTTTGCTCAAAGGGCGATTTTTAAAACTTGAAATAATAGCTGCAACCACAGCCAAATCCGCAGCAGTTTCACTTACTTTTACTCCACCGCCAATATTTACAAATACATCATAATGCCCTAAAGGAATTTCAAGTTTTCTTTCAAGCAAAGCCAAAAGCATATCTAAGCGATTTTTTTCATATCCTGTAGCGCTGCGTTTTGGATAAGAACTTTCACACACTAAAGCTTGAACTTCTAAAACCAAGGCACGAGATCCTTCCATCACAACACCTAAAGCACTTCCTGAAATAGCCTTTCCACGAGTAAAAAAACGATTTGCTAAATCTTTTGCGCTAATCAAACCCTTAGCAGTCATCTCAAAAATACCTACTTCATTCGTTCCACCAAAACGATTTTTAAAGCCTCTTAAAAGTCTGATTTCTTTAGTGGCATCTCCTTCAAAATAAAGCACCACATCTACCATATGCTCAAGAACCCTAGGCCCTGCTATAGCACCTTCTTTAGTAATATGCCCTATGATAAAAGTACTGATATTATAAGCCTTGCTAACACGCATAAGTTCAAAAGTAATCTCACGCACCTGAGTGATGCTTCCTGCTGCTGAAGTGACTTTATTTGAATATAGAGTTTGTATAGAATCAATGATAAGAATACTATAATCCTTTTTATGTAATTCTTCTAAAATATTTTCAAGGCAAAGTTCAGTAAGTAAAAATAAATTCGGAGTATTAGCCTCAAGGCGATCAGCTCTTAATTTAATCTGAGCTTTACTTTCTTCGCCACTGACATAAAGCACTTTTCTACCCTGTTTGGCTAAATTTGAAGCAATTTTTAACAAAAGCGTAGATTTTCCCACACCTGGACTTCCGCCTATAAGCACTAAAGAACCTTCAACAAGCCCTCCGCCTAAAACCAAATCAAGCTCATTATCATCTGTGCTGTATCTTGTAAAATGTTCTAATTCCACATCTTCAATACAAACAGCTTCACTTGTTTTCATACTAACTTGCGCAAGCTCTTTTAAAACTTTAATTTGCTCAGCTTTTAATTCTACAAAACTATCCCAAGCTCCACAATCAGGACATTTTCCAAGCCATTTGCTTTGTTGATTTCCACAAGCTTGACATTCAAAAAGTGCTTTATTTTTTGCCATTATTCAAAAATAGGATCTAATAAAGTATCTAAATAAGCACTTGCATTAAATTCTTGCAAATCCGTCATTTGCTCACCCACGCCTACATAAAAAATAGGAAGCTCAAGCTCTCTTGCTATACTAAAAAGTGCACCCCCTTTAGCTGTCCCATCAAGCTTTGTGATAATCACACCATCAAGTTTTACAAGCTCATTAAAAGCTTTAGCTTGTAAAATTCCAGCATTTCCCTGTGTTCCATCTAAAACTAAAATTTTTCTATGGGGTGCACCTTCTAAAGCTTTGTTTGAAATTCTCACAATTTTTTCAAGCTCATGGGCTAAATTTTTTTGATTTTGCAAACGCCCTGCTGTATCGATAATAACTCTATCAAAATCCTTTGCTTTTGCTTTAGAAATGGTATCAAAAGCAACCGCTGAAGGATCATGCCCTTGTGCAGTTAAAACTATATCTACATCCACTTTTTGCGCCCAAAGTTTTAATTGTTCAATCGCACCTGCTCTAAAAGTATCACACGCTCCTAAAATCACTTTTTGATTTTGGTTTTTATATAAATAAGCAAGTTTAGCAATACTTGTTGTTTTTCCTGCTCCATTTACTCCTAAAATAAGCTCTACAAAAGGTTTTTCTTGATTGGTTTCTTTTTTTTCATAAAGAAAATAAGAACCCATAACACGCTTTAAATCTTCTTTTTTTACTTCATTTTGAGGTGGTAAATAATAAATTATCTCTTCAACTATTTCATAACTTACATCTGCTTCAAGCAAAATTTCTTCAAGCAAATCTTTGGTTATCTTTTTATTCTCTCCTTTAATCCCAACAATATTTTCAAGAGTTTTTGCAAGTCCTTTTTTAAAAAAATTAAACATTAAAGTATAGCCTTTTGTATATCGATTTCTAGCATTTCTTCAGGAATAAGCCCTAAATACTGATTAATCAATTTAGAATGCTTATTGTAAAGAAACATGGTAGGAATTCCATTTACCCCACCTAAAGCTTTAGCTAAAAGATAGTTATTTTCACCATTAGCGACTTTATAAGATATTTTATGCTGTTCTATAAATTTTTGAATCTCATCGTTAGATTTATCTTCTAATAAAACCCCAACTATATTAAAATCATTATTATACTTTTCTTGTAATTTATTAAGATGAGGGATTTCAGCAATGCAAGGGGTACACCAAGTGGTAAAAAATACAAACAAAATTGCCTTACCTTCATCGTTGAAATTTAAAACGACATTTTCTTTTTTAACTGAAATTGATCCTCCATCAATCAAATTAAGTTTAAAATTCATATCATCACTTTGATTTATACTTGCCTCGGTGCTTAAATTTACATCATTTTGCTGTTTTTCTTTATCATTGCTACAAGCAACAAACAAACAAGATATTGCCACTAGTAAAAGTATTTTTTTAATCTTCATTATTTATCAATCCTTTATTCTTCTTTATAAAAATGCTAAAATTATAACATACATAAGATAATATTTTTTTAAAGACATATTAATGGAAAAAACAGATTTTAGAGCATTGCAAAAAATACGCCTTTTCAAACATTCAAAACTAAATTTCAAACAAGATTATAAAATATTTAAAGAATGTCTTAAAATAATAAAACTATTTAAAGCTAAAAATATTTTAATTTTTATTCCTTTGCATTATGAACCAAACTTAATAAAATTTCGCCATATTCTTAATAAAAATTACAAACTTTTTGTTCCATTTATGCAAGATAAAAGTTTAAAAATTGTAAAATTAAGATTGCCTTTTATTAAAAAAAGGTTTGGGGTTTTAGAGCCTATAGATTCTTTTTTTAAAGCAAAAATTGATTTAGCTATTGTGCCTGTAATTGGCGTCGATAAAAATTTAAAAAGAATAGGACATGGGCAAGGTTTTTATGATAGATTTTTTGAAAATTTAAATTACAAACCTCATATAATATTTGTCCAAAGTATAGATGCTTTAAGTCAAAATAATCTAACACAAAAGCATGATATTTCAGGAAAATTATACATAAACCCTTATAAAAAATATTACAAGAAAGAAAGAAAAAATGATAGAATCACTTATCGCACTTATAGCCGCTATAGTCGGACTCGGTATAGGATATTTAGTTGCAAAAAAAATCAATGATGCCAAATATGAAATTTTCGTAGAACAAGCCAAAGCTAAAGCCAAAGCTATAGAATACGAAGCGGAGCTTATTTTAAAAGATGCAAAAAATTCAATTCTTAATGCAGAATTAGAAGTTAAAAAAAAATACGAAGAAAAAACTCACAAAATTCAAAAAGATTTTAATCAAAAATTTGATGATCTTTCTAAAAAAGAACAAAAACTTCAGCAAGAAGAAGAAAAACTAAAAGAAGATAAAGAATACCTTTGCAAGTCACAAAAACACATTCAAAACTTACAATCTGATGTTGATAAATTAAAAAATAAATATCAAGAAAAACTTGACGATGTTTTAAAAATTTTAGAACATTCGACAGGACTTACACAAAATGAAGCCAAAGAAATCATTCTTAAAAAAGCAGAAGAAAATTCTCGCGAGCAAATTGCACATATAGTAAGAAAATATGAAGAAGAAGCAAAAAATGAAGCTAAAAGAAAAGCTAATTTCATCATTGCTCAAGCTACTTCTCGTTTTGCAGGTGAATTTGCAGCTGAAAGACTTATCAATGTTATTAACATTAAAAACGATGAACTTAAAGGACGTATCATTGGTAAAGAAGGGCGCAATGTTAAAACCTTGGAAATGGTTTTAGGTGTTGATATTATCATCGATGATACACCAGGTGCTATTATAGTAAGTTGTTTTAATCTTTATCGCCGTGCTATTGCTACAAAAGTTATAGAACTTTTAGTTGAAGATGGCAGAATTCAACCCGCGCGCATAGAAGAAATTCACGAAAAAGTGTGTAAAGAATTTGATAGTGCCATTCTAGAAGAAGGCGAAACTATAGTTATGGATCTAGGTTTAAATAAAATACACCCTGAAATTGTAAAACTCATAGGAAAACTCAAATACCGAGCAAGCTATGGACAAAACGCTTTAGCACATTCTTTGGAAGTGGCTCACCTTGCAGGAATCATTGCTGCTGAGTGTGGTGGAGATGAGAATTTAGCACGTCGTGCGGGAATTTTACATGATATAGGAAAAGCATTAACCCATGATTTTGAAGGATCTCATGTGGATTTAGGTGCAGAACTTTGCAAACGCTACAAAGAGCATCCTGTAGTAATCAATGCTATTTACGCACATCATGGACACGAAGAAGCTACAAGCATAGAATCAGCAGCTGTTTGTGCAGCAGATACTTTAAGTGCTGCACGACCTGGAGCTAGAAGAGAAGTGTTAGAAGCTTTCTTAAAAAGAGTCAGTGAGCTAGAAGATATCGCTAAAAGTAAAGAAGGAATTAAAAATGCCTATGCAATCAATGCCGGAAGAGAAATTCGCGTCATAGCCAATGCTCAGCTTGTTAATGATGATGAAAGTGTACTTTTAGCTAAGGAAATAGCAGCTGAAATTCAAGAAAAAATGCAATATCCTGGTGAAATTAAAGTCAATGTTATACGTGAACTTAGAGCTGTAGAATACGCTAAATAAGGTTTATTATGCAAGATATGATTGATACTTTAATAAAATATGGTTATATTGTTTTATTCTTTTACTCTTTAGGGGGCGGGATGGTTGGAATTTTAGCCGCAGGAGTTTTAAGTTCTCAAGGAAAAATGGATCTTAGTTTTTGCATTGCTCTTGCTTTTATTGCTAATACCATAGGTTCAACTTTGCTTTTTATACTTGGAAAATATTACAAAAAAGACATTATGCCTTATTTTAAAAAACACCGACGCAAGATAGCCCTTGCTATGATAAAAACAAAACAACATGGAATTATTTTACTTGTAACTCAAAAATTTATTTATGGTTTAAAAACTTTCATTCCCATAGCTGCAGGTATGGCAAAATATAATTTTATTAAATTTTTTATTATCAATACTCTAGCTAGTTTGGCATGGGCTATTGTTCTAGGTTTTGCTGCTTATACTTTTGGGTATGTTATTGAAGCAATTTTTGATAAACTGAGTTTATATCCTTATGCTGCTCCTTTATTTTTATTATTTTTAGCCGGAATAATTTGGCTTTATTTAAGTAAATTTTCTAAAAAATAATGTCTCTATGGAATTCTTTTTCTTACTCTTTTAAAGAATTTCATTATTTATTTTTCTCTGTTGTTGTTATTTTTATTTTTAATATCCTTTTAGAATATAATAATTTTTTAAACTTTAAAAACCAAAAACATTACCTTATAGACAACGCTCTATTAACGCACCAATATATAAAATATAATAAAAAAAATAAAAAATACTGGGTTTTAAAGTTACAAACTGAAAACTTCACTTTTTATACTACAAGTTTTAAGGATTTAAATTTAAGCAAGAATCAATTTTTAAGCCTTAGAATTATCACCCATAATATTAACTTTAAAGACTATCTGAGTAAAAGTTTTTACGCACCTTCTTATGATTTTGAAAAATTAAAAGAAAAAGAATACAATCCCATTATATCTTACTTCTTAAATCAACATACAAATGAAAAGATTAAAGAAT
This sequence comes from Campylobacter sp. CFSAN122748, assembly GCF_045277125.1. NCBI lineage: Bacteria > Pseudomonadati > Campylobacterota > Epsilonproteobacteria > Campylobacterales > Campylobacteraceae > Campylobacter > Campylobacter sp. CFSAN122748. Next base: position 1,171,065 of record NZ_CP116953.1, read on the forward strand.
TTTATGGTGCTTTATTTTTTGCACTGCCCATATCTTTAGAGCTTAGAAACGATGTAAATTACTACGGTATAGCACACCTTATAGCAATTAGCGGTTATCACATAGGCTTACTTTTTAGTTTAATTTTCTTTATTTTAGCTCCAATTTATAGTTTTTTCCAAAAAAGATATTTTCCTTATAGAAATTTACGTTTAGATTTAAGTATTTTAATTTTTGCACTACTTTTAGCTTATGCTTGTTTAATAGGATTTGTCCCTTCTTTTGTGCGCTCCTTGATTATGGCTTTTTGGGTTTTTTATCTATTGTGTAAAAATATAAAAATCATTAATTTCGTTACGCTTTTTTGTAGTATTTTATTGTGCATTTCTCTTTACCCTAGACTTTTATTTAGTATTGGATTTTTATTTTCTATTTTAGGTGTTTTTTATATTTTTTTATATATGCATCATTTTGCAAATAAATTTAATAATCTTATAAATATTATTTTGCTTAATATTTGGACTTTTTTTGCTATGGTTTTACCTGTGCTTTATTTTTTTCCACTTATAAGCTACCAACAAATTTTAGGTATTATTTTGAGTGGAATTTTTGTAATATTTTATCCTTTAGTATTATTTTTGCATCTTATAAACTATGGAGATTTGCTCAATTTTATCTTAGATGAATTTTTTAAATTTAAAATTTATGGAACTAATATCCATATCCCATTTTGGATTTTTATAAGTTATCTTATTGCTTCTTTAATCTCTGTGCGATTTAAATATCTAGCTTTTCTTTGTATTTTTGCGAATTTTATTCCCTTCATTATGATTGTGATTTAGAAAATAATAGAGTTTAAGCCCAAAAAGATAAATAATCCAAGAAATATAAATCCAAATAAAAAAGAATAAAATAGTAGAAAAAGATCCATAAACGCTAGCGTATGTTTTATTATATACCACGTAATATACAAATAAATTTTTTCCTATATACCAAATAGTACCCGCTCCAAAAGATACTAAAGCTAAACTTTTAAGAGTTCCCTTATGAACAGAACTTGAATAAGATATAAAAAATAAACCCCAAATAATTACAAAGGGTAAAATTTCAAAAAAATTAAACCCTATTTTATAATCATCTAAAGTTTGTTGGATAAAACCTGAAATATAAAAACTAAGCCCAAGCCCCAAAGGAACAAGAGTTAAAAGAGTCCAATAAGAACTAATACTTTGCCAAAGTCCTTTAGGTTCATTTTTAGTAATGCGATTGATTACAAAATCATAGCCTGAAAAAAAAGCTAAAGAAGTAAATGCCATAGCAATAAGACCTACAATACCCAAATTTACACTATTTTTTAAAAAAGTATCGATGTAGGTAGCAACAACATCTTGTTGCGTTGGTATTAAAAAAGCAAAAATTACTTGCTTTGCTTTTTCATAATAAGCTTTAAAACTGGAAATTTGCGTAAAAACAGAAAAACATACAAATAAAATAGGTATTAAAGATAATACAGTATAAAAACTAAGCGCTGCTGCATAATTTAAAATTTCCTTATCACGCAAATTTAGTAAAATAGTAAAAAAATTTTTCACCTTCTAAAGTCCCATTTTAAAAGGATTTAGTATATTATTTGGATCAAAAGCTTTTTTAATATTTCTCATTAAATTCATTTCGGCTTCAGAAAAAGCTAAATTCATAAAAGGTGCCTTAGAGAGTCCGATACCATGCTCTCCGCTTAAAGTTCCTCCAAGTTTCACTGTTAATTTAAAAATCTCTTCCACAGCTTCATAGCCTTTTTTCACCTGCTCTTTATCATTTTTATCAGGAACCATAACATTAGTATGCACATTTCCATCCCCTGTATGTCCAAAACAAGGAATTTTAAAACCATATTTTTTAGAAATCTCATCTATACCTTCAAGCAAAGTAGGTAGTTTAGAACGCGGAACTGTAATATCTTCATTAAGTTTTAAAGTTCCATACATGGCAATGCTTTGAGAACAATTTCTTCTAGCAAACCAAATATCTGCGGTTTCTTGTTCATCTTTTGCTATTTTAAATTCGCTAGCGCCAGCTTCTAAAAAATAATATTCTAAATTTCTTAAATCCTCATCAATAGCCTCTTTAACATTACCATCCACATCAGCAATCAAAATAGCTCCAGCTTCTATAGGCAAACCTTTATTAAATTTGCTCTCAACCGCTCTAATGCTAAGATTGTCTAAAAATTCCATAGATACAGGACTTACACCGCTAGCAAGACTTTTGTAAACCGCATTCATAGCACTTTTTACACTTGGAAAAATAGCAAAAGCAGTTTTTTTAAATTTAGGCAAAGGTATTAATTTTAAAGTAAGCTCACTTAAAACTGCCAAAGAACCTTCACTAGCGATTAAAATTCCTGCCAAATTATAACCTGCTACATCTTTAATAGTGCGTTTCCCTGCACGAATGATTTCTCCGCTAGGCAAAACAGCCCTTAAAGCCATCACATAATCTTTTGTAATGCCATATTTTGCAGCTCTCATTCCCCCAGCATTTTCGCTTACATTACCCCCTAAGCTTGAATACTCCATGCTAGCAGGGTCAGGTGGGTAAAAAAGTCCATATTTAGCCACTTCTTTTTGTAAATGTATATTAATAACCCCAGGTTGCACAACAGCCACTAAATTTTCAAGATCAATTTCTAAAATTTTATTCATATGCTTTTCAAAAGCAAGCACCACCCCGCCATTAACAGCTAAAGCTCCTCCTGTAAAACCAGATCCTGAGCCTCGAGGTATGACTATGATATTATTTTCATTGCAAAATTTTAAAATTTGAGCAATATCTTCTTCATTTCTTGGAAAAAGAACCCCATCAGGTAAATAATGTTTTTTTGTCGCATCATAGCTATAAGCTCTTTTGTGAATTTCATCAAAATAAGCGTTTTCTTCTCCTAAAAATCGTTTAAAATATTGTTCAAATTCTTTTTTCATGTTTATTGCACCTAAGGAAGATTAATCAAAGCATCATAATACCTATAATAATTTCCTATTTCTTGAGAGTTAAAATCAAAAAAATTACTTTTATATCCACCTATACGAGAATAAAAAGGAACCTGAACGCTAGTTGGCTTGCTTATAGGCACTTCATAAAGCTTATTAAAATCTTGACAATCCACAACTTCTGCATGATTTTCCAAAGCCACAACCAAAATGCCGACCGCATTATCATCACAAAATTGCCTAAAATCTGAACGCTTAGGAGAAAGAGTAGCCGTTCTAATTAATTGTGCTCCAAAAATATCAATATGGGTAAAATATATCTGCGGAAATTCTCTAACAAGTTCATTATAAGTTTGTTCATCAGGAGCAATTACCAATCCTCTATCATAAAGAAAATTTAAAACAACCTCATCACCTACTTTAGGTAAAACATTTGGTAAAGGCAAAGCATCTTGCTTAAGAGCTGAAAAAACACTAAATTCTAATTTTGCCAAACCATTTTTTTTATCTATAACACTTGCTCTAGCGATGATACTTTGCGAATTGCTAAAATGTTGCACTACTACGCCACTTGAATAAAGTTTTATATCATCACTATCTTTAATATAACCATAAATATCATCAACTTTTACAAGTTCACTTTTTATAGGTTTTAAATCAAATCCAACCGCAAAGAGGCTAAGGTTTAAAGCTAAAAAACACACTATAGTTTTAAACAAATTTGCTCCTTAAATAAAAATTTATAGAATTATAATCCTTTTTTGTTAAGCAATTGTAAGAAAAATAAAGTAAAATATAGCTTTCAAATTTCAAAATTCTTTTAAAAATTAAGGTTATCTCATGAAAAAATTATTGCTTTTATTTATTTTTGTTGTTCAAAGTTTTGCAGCTTTAAGTGTTGAAGAGCTAACTTGGGATAATGGAGATACCTTGCTTAAATTCTTACAAAGAAATTCCATACCTATGTCGCTTTATTATGGACTTGATAGAGAAGATCAAGAACTTGCTTCTGATATAGCCTATAAAATAAAATATCAAGTTTTAAAAGATGAAAACAACAACATAGAACAAGTTTTAATTCCAATTAGTGATGATTTACAAATTCATATCTATAAAGATAAAGATAGACAATACACTCTTGCTTTTACTCCTGTATCTTATCAAAAAGAAGATAGAATTTTACATTTAACCATTAAAAGCTCTGCTTATCAAGATGTCTATGAAGAAAGTGGTAGCAGTACTTTAGCTCGTGCTATGGTTCGTGCTTTTCGAGGAAGTATAAATTTTCGCAATATCCAAAAAGGTGATGAAGTAACCCTATATTATGAACAAAAAAGACGCATGGGTAAACTTTGGGGTGATATAAATATAAAAATGGCAATGGTAGAAATCAATAAAAGCGCTAGAGAAGTCTTTTCTTATAATGATATATTCTATGATCGTGATGGCAAAGAATTAGAATCTTTTTTACTTACAAAACCTGTGAATTACACTAGAATTTCTTCTCCTTTTACAACAGCAAGATATCATCCTATATTAAAACGCTATCGTGCCCATCTTGGTATAGACTATGCTGCACCTACTGGAACTCCTGTGAAAAGTGCTGGCAAAGGAGTAGTAACCTTTATAGGCACAAAAGGTGGTTATGGAAATGTAATTCAAATCAAGCATGACTCAGGTTATATGACTTTATATGCTCATCTTAGTCGTTTTGCAAAAATTAAAAACGGACAAAAGGTAAATCAAGGACAAGTAATTGCATATGTTGGTTCAACAGGTATGAGCACAGGGCCTCATTTGCATTTTGGAGTATATTTAAATAATAAAGCTATAAATCCTGCATCTGTTGTAAAAATCGCCAAATCAGAACTTAGTGGAAAAGCAAAAGAGAATTTTAAACATATCATAGCTGGATACGAGCAGGTTGTTAAAGAAGCCCTAGCCTCGAATCAACCTAATCCCCCAAAAGAAGAAGATTTTGAAAACTATATAGAATTTTAATTACTCAACAACGCTTTATCTTTTGCATTGATTAAAGAATTTAGAAGAGTTGCAAGCTCTTCTTTTTCTTTTTCACTAATTTCACAAAAATCTGCATCAATTAATTGTTTCACCAAAGCTTCATTTAACAAATCCCCATCGCCAAATTCTCTAGCTTTTTGAATGATTTTTAACACTCTTAAATCTTTTCTTTCATACATTTTAATCCTTTAAATAAACCACGCTCACAAAACGCTTAGGCGTTTTATCGCGACGATAAGAAAAAAAACTCTCATCATCAAAACTACAAATTCCACAATCTTTAATATTTTCAATGCCTAAATTTTGAGCTTGAAATTTTACCAAGGCTTTTAAATCAAGTTTATTATCTTGAACAAATTCTTTAAATTCTTTTTTAGCAAATTCTAAAATTTCTCCATCTATTTCATAATTTTTAGCACAAATTCCAGGTAAAATAAAAAGATGAAATTTATTCTTATCTAAATGTGAATTTTGCATAGTAATTTGATCAACGCATTCTTTTAGGATATTTTCAAAGCTTCCTTTTCTACCTGAATGCAAAGCTGCTATAATGCCACTTTCATGATATAAGATCAAAGGCAGACAATCCGCACTTAAGACACAAAGAGCAGTATTTTTTTCTTTACTTATAAGTCCATCACAACTGAGATTTTTTAAATTTTCATCATAAATGATAACTTTATGAGAGTGAATTTGATCCATAAAAACACATTTTTCAATATCTTTAAAACCTAAATGAGAAAATAAATTCTCATTATGAATTTTAGCCCTAAAAACATTATAATCCTTATCAAAAGCACAAAAAATACCGACTTTATCATTTTCTAATAAAGATAAGAAATTCTTTCCACTTCTTCCCATGATAATCCTTTGTTTTTACCTTGCAATTGTGCATAAATATAACGAGCAAGCAAATCGCTTTCTATATTTATTTTTCTACCTACTTGATAGTCCTTAAAAAGCGTTTCTTTAAAAGTAATAGGAATAATAGTAAGCCTAATACCATTTTTTAAAATTTCATTGATAGTAAGGCTTACCCCATCAACAGCTATACTTCCTTTTTCTGCCATAAATTTCATAGCTTCTTTAGGTAAAGTTATATGAAAATCCACTCCATTTTCATCCTTTTGAATCTTTTCAAGTATACCAATAAAATCAATATGCCCTTGCATAAGATGTCCATCGATTCTATCGCCATATCTTAAAGCAGGTTCTATATGAACTTTATCTTTTAAATTCTCTATAGCTATATGAGTGCGACTTTCGCGAGAAAGTTCCACTTCAAAACCTCCCTCATAAAGTTTTGTCACACTCAAACAAGCTCCATTTACAGCTATACTATCGCCAAGATTTGGACGATGCTTAGCTGTTAAACTTAAAGTATTGTTTTGATAAGATTGAACTTTGGCAATTTCTCTTATGAGTCCATTAAACATTTTTTACCTTAGAAAATCTTATTTAATAATTTATTTACCGCTTTATCCACTTTATTGCCTGTATTTTTAGCACCATCACTCACGCCGCCACCTACTACATTTTTAATAGAATTTAAAACACTTCCTGCATTTAAATTTACTTTAGGATTTTCTGTAGTTCCTGTAATACTTCCTTTAAAATTAGCTCTATCGAGTTTAATATCAAAAGGCAAATTTAAAGCTCCACTTTTAGAATTTAAAGCTCCTGATTGTACTAAAATATAAGAACGATCTGCTTGCATATTAAGATCAAGCTTGATATTTTCTTTTTTAATCAAAGCTTTAGCATTAGCAGCACGATAAACATCATCTGTAATATCTTTTAATGTTAAAATTTTTAAAGCATTGGTAATAAGATTTGGTTTTAATTTACCCTCTTTCATATCCAAATTAACCTCGCCTTCTTCGCTTAAAAGATTGTAATTTGCCTTCATGTCCGCCTTACCTTGATAAATATCCATAAAATCCAAACCCTGAGCTAGACTACTTAAATCCACTCCGTTTAAATCAGCAAGCAAAAGGTTATCTTTAAATGTGCTTTGAAGTTTTCCTTCAAATAAATTTGGACTATTTACAACAAAATTTAAACTCTTATCAAAACCTACCTTTCCATTAAATTCTGCCTTACCTTTAAGTTTTCTATCTAACAAAAAGCCTAGTTTTGAAAAATCATTTATCTTTAAATTAAAATCCGAATTTAAAAGCATCTTACTTATATCAAAACTTCCTTGTAGTTTTGTAAGATCAGCTAAAGATGAATTTAAAACAGAATCAAATTGAGCGATATTGTTTTTAAAATTAATTTTGGTATTTAAATCATAACTTGTATTGTTTGGAAAATTTTTATTTAAAATTTTACTTAAAGTTGCAGCATTTAAAATGCCTTTAGCCTCTAAATTTGCTTTACCATTAAGGTTGTTAAAATCGATATTATCTAAATTAACTTTTGCATTAACAACCCCACTGGCATAATTTGGCATACCTGCTATAACAAAAAGTTTAGATAAATCAAGTTTATCAATGTTCAAATCAAGTTTTTTACCATTTGAATCAGCTTTGATTACGCCATCTGCCAAATTTGCATTTGCATTTAAATTTTGTATTTGAGTACCTATAATATGAGCTTTTGCATTAAGATCTGCCTTACCTTGTAATTTTTGTCCCGCTATAGCACTAAACTGAGACAAATCATCAATAAAAGCATTTAAATCTGTATTTAACTCACTATTTTTTAAATTATAAGTTCCTTGAAGTTTTTTGATATTAAGTAAATTTGAAGCAAGTAAAGCATTGTAAGAAATATTACTATTTTTTGCATTTGCTTTAGCATCAAGACTAAAAATTGTATTTGGAAGTTCTATTTTAGCAATTTTTTTAAGCTCATTGGTGTTAATCTTTGCATTGTTTATTTTTGCCTCAAGATCGAAATTAGAAAAATCCAAATCCGCATTTAAAAGTTTAGCATTTAAATTTCCAGAAACTAAGGCTCCATATCCTGCAAGAGCTAATAATTTTTCCAAACTTGCTTCATTAATATCTGCAAAAATTTTATTATGTTTCAAACTTGCCTTTACCTCTCCACCAAGTCCGATAACTTGAGCATTTAAACTTGATAAGGCATTATTTACAACACTTGTTTCGCCTATCACGCCCAAACTACCATTTAATCTAGTTTTTGTAAGTTTTTCAAGCTTTGCAAGAGAAGGAATATTTAAATTAAAATCAGTACTTAAAATATTCTTACTCATATCATAAAGAGTTTTTTGGGTTTGTAAGTTAAGATAATCATTGTAAATTTTACTTACAGCATAAATCTTATCTTCTTTAACATTGGCTAAAATTTCTGCTTTAGGATTAGAATTTAAAGGCAAGTCTAAAGAAAAATCTTTTTTTATCGCCTCGTAGTTTATATAGCTTGTATCAAGTTTTATGATAATATTTCCATCAGGTTTTAAATTCTGTGCTGAAATTTTTGCCTGAGCATTTAAAAAACCTTTAGCATAACTAGGATAAGATAAAAGATGAAGTATTTCTTCTATCTTAAGATTTTTTGCATCTAAATTTAAAGCGATAGGGCTGTAATTATACATTCTCGCATTTAAAAATACATTTGAACCTAGTAAGTAACCCCTTCCATCTAAAGTAAAATCACTTGCCTTGCCTTGAATTTTACCGCCAAAAGAAAGGTTTTGATTTAAATTTAAACCTAAATTTTTAGCATAATTTTGCTTTAAAGAAATAAGATAGTCAAGATCAAATCCAAGCTTAAAAGGACTCAAAGCTCCCTTGAGATTGAAATCTGCCATATTTGCAATATTTGCTTGCAGTTCAAGACTTGAAAAACGCAAATTAAAACGCGTGATATTTACATCTAATCCCGCATTTTCTTTGATCTTTTTTTGTGCTATATTTGCCACTATATTATTACCAAAACTTGTAAAAAGTATGGTACAAAGAGCGATTAAAAGCACAACAACAAAAGCTACAATGCCATAAAAAATCTTTTTCATTTTTATCCTTTAGTTTATTTTATAAAATAACTTTAGTCTATAAAACTAAACTTTTATAAATATTTTAATTTAAAGTATTGACAAAATTCATTTTTTATAGTATGATATTATCACTCTAAATTAAAGAGTGCTAAAATCAATATTTTTAAGGATGGACAAAAATGAATTTTCAACCTTTAGGAAAGCGTGTTCTAGTTAAACGCGTAGAAGAAACTAAAACAACAGCCTCAGGCATAATTATACCAGATAATGCTAAAGAAAAGCCTTTAATGGGTGAAGTAGTAGCAGTAAGTAAAGAAATCACTGATATTGCAAATGGTGATAAAATCGTGTTTGCTAAATACGGTGGAACAGAAATTAAACTTGATAATAATGAATATTTAGTTTTAAATTTAGATGATATCTTAGGAATTTTAAAATAATTTATAAAAAAGGATAAAAAATGGCAAAAGAAATTATTTTTTCAGATGAAGCAAGAAATAAACTTTACGAGGGCGTTAAAAAACTTAATGACGCAGTAAAAGTAACTATGGGGCCAAGAGGACGCAATGTTTTAATCCAAAAAAGCTTTGGTGCTCCAAGCATTACTAAAGATGGCGTAAGTGTTGCTAAAGAAGTAGAGCTTAAAGATAGTCTTGAAAATATGGGTGCTTCACTCGTAAGAGAAGTAGCGAGTAAAACAGCTGATCAAGCAGGCGATGGAACAACTACTGCAACGGTTTTAGCTCATGCAATTTTCAAAGAAGGTTTAAGAAATATCACAGCAGGTGCAAATCCTATCGAGGTAAAACGCGGTATGGATAAAGCTTGCGAAGCTATAGTAGCAGAACTTAAAAAACTTTCTCGCGAAGTAAAAGATAAAAAAGAAATTGCACAAGTTGCTACAATCTCAGCCAACTCTGATGAAAAAATCGGAAATTTAATCGCTGATGCTATGGAAAAAGTGGGCAAAGATGGTGTTATCACTGTTGAAGAGGCAAAATCAATCAATGATGAATTAAATGTAGTTGAAGGTATGCAATTTGACAGAGGTTATTTAAGCCCTTATTTTATCACTAATGCAGAAAAAATGACAGTAGAGCTTTCAAGCCCTTATATCCTGCTTTTTGATAAAAAAATTGCAAATTTAAAAGATTTATTACCGGTTTTAGAACAAATTCAAAAAACAGGCAAACCACTTTTAATTATCGCTGAAGATATTGAAGGCGAAGCGCTTGCAACTTTGGTTGTAAATAAACTTCGCGGTGTTCTTAATATTTCAGCAGTAAAAGCTCCAGGTTTTGGCGATAGAAGAAAAGCTATGCTTGAAGATATAGCGATTTTAACAGGTGGAGAAGTGATTTCTGAAGAACTTGGAAGAACTCTTGAAAGTGCGACTATACAAGATCTTGGACAAGCTTCTAGTGTAATCATCGATAAAGACAATACAACCATAGTAAATGGTGCAGGCGAAAAAGCAAATATCGATGCAAGAGTCAATCAAATCAAAGCACAAATTGCTGAAACAACTTCAGATTATGACAGAGAAAAATTACAAGAAAGACTTGCAAAATTAAGTGGTGGTGTTGCAGTTATTAAAGTAGGTGCAGCAACTGAAACTGAAATGAAAGAGAAAAAAGATCGTGTTGATGATGCTTTAAGCGCTACTAAAGCAGCAGTTGAAGAAGGTATAGTAATCGGTGGTGGTGCAGCGCTTATCAAAGCAAAAGCTAAAATCAAACTTGATCTACAGGGTGATGAAGCAATTGGCGCAGCTATCGTTGAAAGAGCTTTAAGAGCACCTTTAAGACAAATTGCTGAAAATGCAGGATTTGATGCAGGTGTGGTTGTAAATAGCGTAGAAAATGCTAAAGATGAAAACACAGGATTTGATGCTGCAAAAGGTGAATATGTTAATATGCTTGAAAGTGGAATTATCGATCCTGTTAAAGTAGAAAGAGTAGCTTTACTCAATGCAGTTTCTGTAGCTAGTATGCTTTTAACCACAGAAGCAACAATTAGTGAAATTAAAGAAGATAAACCTACTATGCCAGATATGAGCGGTATGGGAGGAATGGGTGGCATGGGCGGAATGATGTAATATCTGCTCTAACCTCTTATCAGCAAGGATTTTCCTTGCTGATTACCAATTTAATTTAAAAACACTCCCTTGATTTTCTACAGATTCGCAAATAATCTTAATATCATTATCATCACAAACTTTTTTTACCAAAGAAAGCCCTATACCAAATCCTCCTTGATCGGTATTAAATCTTGTATATCTATCAAAAATATGATTTAAATTTGACTTTGAAATTCCACAACCTGTATCCGCAATACTTAAAAAATTGGCTTTTAAAATTATAGAAATTACTCCACCTTTTTTATTGTATTTAATAGCATTGCTTATAAGATTATCAATCAATTTAGAAATTTGACTTTTAGGAGCAAAAATATTTGCTTGATTTAAATCAAGCTTTAGTGTAATTTTTTTTTGCTCAAAAAATACTTTAAAATATTCCAATCTTTCTTCAAGTAGTATTCTTAAATCAAATTTTTGTTTTTCTGTTTCTAAGGTATTAGGGAAATTATAAAAAACAAGATCAGAGTACACTTGAGACAAACTTTTTGCAGCAAGCTTAATCCTTGTAAATTTAGTATTATCTCCTAAATTTTGATGCTCAAGTTGTTCTATACTCATCAAAATAACACTTAATGGGGTATTGAGTTCATGAGTTGAATCTTTAATAAAACGATTTAGTGTGCTGATTTTATCCTCCAAAGGCTTTAGAGCAATTTTTACTAAAATATAAGATATTAAACCCAATATGCAAAAAGCCATAATAGCAAAACTAAAAACTTTCGTTCTAATCCAAAAAAGATCTTTGCCAACATCTTCACCCTGTATTAAAATTTGCAAACCATCGTTAGTATTTACTTCTTCATTGCTAGCATGTCTTAAAAAATAATGATCTGCACTCATAGGAGCAAGGAAAAAAACCTTATTATCACAAATACCTCTACCTTTAAGCTCTATCTTTGCCTTTCTTAAATCAAAATCTATATTACTAAAAACAATCTTTTTAGCATCAAATATAGCAAATTTTAGTGCTGTGCTTTGAGCAATATTTTTTGCACTTATATCTATAGGGGTAAAACGAGAATTTAAGATGCTTATAACAATGTTTCTATGATTTTCTCTCAAAGTGGTACCCTTTAAAACAACTAATTCTTCATATAATTTTTGATACCATAATGCAAAAAAAATAGTTAAAAAAATACCTGTAGTTGTTAGGTAGATTAATAAAATTTGCCTAATGACTTTTTTAGCCATAGCAATATCCCCTGCCTCTTTGATTTATAATTTTTTCTTTTCCTAAAATTTTACGTAAATTTTTCACATAAGCCCTTAAACTTAGCTCACTAGGCTCCTCATCATAATCCCAGAGTTCTTCAAAAATTCTCTCTGTACTTAAAAAGTTGTTTTTATTTTTAAGTAATAAAGACAAAAGTTTAATCTCTTTACTCGGCAAAGCCAAAGCTTTATTATTATGATAAAGAATTTGTGTAGTAAATTCGAACCTAAGTCCATCCCCTAAATCTTCAAAATCTTCATTTTTATGTGAAAAAGCTCTTTTAAGCAAAGCTTTAACCCTGATAGATAACTCGGCAAGTTCAAAAGGTTTTTTTATATAATCATCACAACCTGCGTCAAAGCCTTGTTTTAAATCGTTTGTTGTGTTTAAAGAAGTCATGAAAATTGCTGGAGTTTGCTTTCCGCTTTTTCTTAATTCTTTAAGTAATGAAAATCCATCTCCTAAAGGAACTTTTACATCTAAAATCCAAAGATCAAAATATCTTTCATAAGCCATATCTAAAGCTTCTTGCGCATTATCGCATAAAAATACTTCATATCCCTCATCGTTTAAAAACTCTTCAATGATCTCACTCAAGCTCAAATCATCTTCTAAAAGTAAAATTTTAGCAGCCATAATTTAAATCTTTCTAACTTCAAATCTCTTAAATATATATCATTGTATCAAAATTCTTATCAATTATTTAATAAAATTTCATTTTTATTTAATTTATTTTTATCTATAATCCTTTCATACAAATAAATTTTTCCTTAAGGAGTTAAAATGCTTCCAAAATGGGATAACAGCTATAGTGTGCACAATGCTAAAATTGATGAGCAGCATAAAAAGCTTTTTAAACTTGCTGCAAAAGTTGAAGTTGTATCAGATAGATCTGTAAGTAAAAATGAAGTCAAAGAACTTTTGGCTGAATTTTTTAATTATATGAAAGATCACTTTAATGATGAAGAAAAATACATGCAGCTAATAGGCTATCCAAATTTAGAAGAACATCGAAAAATACATAAAGAAATCATCCAAACCATGATTAATTTAATCAAAGATATCAAATCAACCAATGATCTTAAAGAAAAACTTTATATAGTGGCTAAAAAGTGGCTTTTAGAACACATACTATATGAAGACATGAAAGTTGAAAAATGGAGAAGTTCTTCTTTGTCTACAGATGATGGTGGCGATGTTAGCTTTGAAGCAGCAGAAGATGAAGATAATGAGCATCCACAATTTTATCTTTATACCTGTAATTGTCCTGGTAAAATTCACGATGTTCCTTATAGCATTCATCAAAAAATAGAATTACAAGGTCATAAATTTACTTGTAAAACTTGTAAACAAGCTATAAAATTTTACAAAAAATATTCTTAAGGAGGATAAAATGAAACGCAATGTAAAAACTTATTCTTTTAGAATGCCTTTAGAGCTTAAGGAGCGTTTGGATAATTTAAGTAAAAATCTTTCTAAACCAAAATCAACCATAGTAAAAGAAGCTATAGAGGCTTATCTTAATGAAGTTGAAGATTTTTCTTTTGCTGTTAATGCCCTAGAAGAACTTAAAGATGGGGATTATCAAAAGGCAAGTAAAAAAATAGATAAAATTGTCAAAAATCTTAAACAAACAAAATAAAAAACTTTATCACAATTTTTTTTGTGATAAAGACTTATTAATTTTTTATATTAAAATACATTTATGAATATTAAAAATGGAGTTAAAAAAGTGGCTCCGGATGTAGGATTCGAACCTACGACCAATCGGTTAACAGCCGACTACTCTACCGCTGAGCTAATCCGGAATATTTAAAAGTAAAATGTGATTATAGTGAAATTAAAAAACTTTGTCAAGGGTTTTTTCACAAAAATGCATTTTTTATGTAAAAAAATTAATTTACTCCTTAACAATAACACTTTTTAAATTTCTAAAATAAAACAAATTTACCCCATCTTCATATAAATAATCAAGCTTCATTCCATGTGTTTCTAAAATAGTATTTACAATATAAAGCCCTAATCCAAAACTTGATTTTTGTTTTGATCCTTGAGTAAAAGCTTGAGTATAGTATTCTAAAGTATTGTTAAGCTCAGGACCACGATTTTTAAAACAAATATAATCATCTATAATATCAATTTGCACAAACCCATCTTCAGAATGTTTAATACCATTATCTATCATATTTTTAATCGCCGTAGTAAAAAGTTTAAAATCCACATTTACAAAAAAACTTTCTTCCATAAAAATACGTATATTGCTATCATCTCGCATTGCAATTTCTTTGGCTTCATCTAAAACATCTAAAATATTGTATTTTTTTCTATTTATAAAAGCAGCCCCTGAAGTAATTTGCTCAATAGCAGCAAATTCATTAATTAAAATTTCAAGTCTAGTAAAAACCCCATTTAAGCGCTCTTTATATTTATTATCTTCTATCATTTCTAAAGTTAAGAGTCCTTTAGTAATAGGAGTTTTGAGTTCATGCATAATATTTCTTAAAAAAAACTGACGAGATTGGTTTAACTTTCGAATTTGAACAATAGCTTGATAAAAAGCTTCACTTACTTGTGAAATTTCATCCACCCCAGTGCTTACATCTTCTATATCACCAAGCTTTCCTTGGGCAAATTTATCAATTTGTTTTTTAAGTCTTTTAAGTGGTTTTAATTTTTTAAATATATAAATATAAAGCAATACAAGAATACAAATCACAGCTACAGCTATAGCTTTGATAATAAAATACCTATAGGTTTGATAATCTTGATCCTTATAAAGATAAACCTTTCCATCATAAATAATATTTAAATACACCTGTCTATTATAAGAAATAATCTCGATTAAGCCATTGTTAACCTCAACCCTAGCTAAAACATCACCTCTAAAAAGAATTTTACGGATCTGCTTTGCTTCTGTTATCTCATCCATTTTATTATAATTTTTTGTCTGCTCTTCAAATTCTTTTTCACTGATAACTCCTGCAAAATTTAAGAGCCTTGCATTAGCTATCAAAGAATATTTTGTGTTTAATTCTCTAGTATAATTTTGCTGATCGTATTCTATAAGCCACAAAAAGCCAAGTATAACACTAACCCCAGCAAAAATAAAAATAAAAGTTATAGTATAAAAAATCGAAGATTTATTCATTGAGTAAGCTTATAACCTATTCCACGTATAGAGTGAATATATTTTGGAGTTTTTGGATCATCTCCCATCTTTTGACGAATTCTACTGATAATAACATCTATACTTTTATTACTAGAATCCTCACTAATAGAAGAACAATTATAAACAAGCTCTTCACGACTTACCACTCCACCCTCTTTTTTAATCAAATAGCTTAAAATATCAAATTCAGCATTAGTTAAAGTAAGCTCTTGTCCTTTCATGGTAATAATATGCTTATATTGATCATAAACAAGATCTTTTACACTTTTTGCTATGGCGCTTTTTGTATTTGAAATACGTCTTAAATGACTTTTAATACGTGCTTGTAATTCTTTTGGATTATAAGGTTTTGGTAGGTAATCATCTGCTCCAAGCTCTAAAGCATTAACCTTATCTGTAATATCATGTCTTGCGCTTGAAACAATAATAGGCGTATCATACTTTTTACGAATCTCTTCACACACTTCAAGCCCATCAAGCCCTGGCAAAGAAAGGTCTAAAATGATAAGCTGATATTCTTTTAATGCAAGCTTAGAAAGACCTATATAAGGTTCATGAGCTATATCAACTTTCATATCAAATTTTTCCAAATATTCAGCTGTAATTTCTGCTAATTCTAAATCATCTTCTATCATAAGAATATTTGTCATAGTTTTCCTTTATTTTAAACTTAATTTTAATTTTAAACTAAAATTTATAACGAAAGGAAAATCCTTCCGTTATTTTTATTTAAGCACAAGCAAAGTCGCAAAACCATTGCGATATACCCAAACTTTGGTAAATTCTTTTTTATTAACTTGTTTTAAAGCTTGTTCTAAATCTTTTAAATTTTTAATTTCACTTTGTCCAACACCTATGATAATATCACCCTCTTGGAAACCAGAATTTTTTCCTTTGCTCTTTTCTTTAACACTATCAACCAAAACACCATTAACATCTTTTGGAATTTGCAAACGATCCTTAAGTCTTGGATCTAAATTTCTCAAACTCAAACCATCAATCAAATCGCTTTGTACGCCTTTAGGATTTTCTTTTTCACCTTTAAGAATAAAACTTGCTTGCTTATTTTCTCCATCTCTTTCGTAACTTAATGAAATTTTTTGACCAATCTCTAAAGTTCCTATATAATTTTTAAGATCAATAGGACTTTTTATAACCTTATCATTAACTTTAGTAACTAAATCTCCACGCTTAAGCCCTGCTTCATCAGCACTTGAACCTTTTTGAACATCAGTGATTAAAGCTCCTTCTTGATTTTTGTAAGCTTTTTTAGTATCACCTTGCAAAGCTAAAATAGTCACACCTAAAAATCCTCTATCAATCTTGCCTTTTTCAATAAGTTTTTTAGCTATATCTTTAACCATATTTGAAGGTATGGCAAAACCTATGCCGTTATTTCCACCACCACGAGAAAGAATAGCTGAATTAATACCTACTAAATATCCGCGACTATCCACCAAAGCTCCACCTGAATTTCCTGGATTGATAGAAGCATCTGTTTGTATAAAATTTTCATATTGATTTAAACCTATATTGTCTTTATTTAAAGCAGATATTATCCCACTTGTAACACTAAAACCAACTCCAAAAGGATTTCCAAGTGCAAAAACAACATCTCCTTCCATTAAATCATCAGAATTTGTAAAAGTAATAGCTGAAAGATTATTAGCCTCTATTTTTATAACAGCCAAATCTGTTTTTGGATCTTTACCTATAAGTTTTGCTTTATATTCTATGTCGCTTCCTGGTAAATTCACTGTAATCGTATCAGCATCATCTACAACGTGATTATTTGTTACTATATAACCATCTTTTGAAATAATCACCCCTGATCCCAAAGAACTCACCACTTCTTTATCATTTTTTCCTTTTCTTTGAGGAAAATCAAAATCAAAAAATTGTTTAAAATAAGGATCATTAAAAAAATCATCCAAAGGGCTTGGACGATTTGCTCTTGTAATAGTTTTTGAGGTGGAAATATTAACCACTGATTTTTTTGCATCTTTAATAGAATCATGATAAGAAAGCACTGCATTTCCAGCAGCAGGATTCACACGATTAGCCGTTGCAGTCGATTCGTTAAAATTAATACTTGCAGCAAATAAAGCACTTGCTAAACTTAATGATAAAAAAATCTTTTTCATTTCATTTCCTTTTGTTCTTAAAGATAAATTATCTCGTAAAATATTTTACTGTCTTCATAGTATAAAACCGAAAATTTACAAAATTGTAAATAAAACCTTGAGTGATAAAAATTTATAAAACTTGATTGACTTAGGCTAAAGTTTATGTTATAATTTAATCCTCTATAATAATCAAGTAAAAATTTTTAAGGAAATATAACATGAATAGTTTATACGAAACTCTTGGAGTTAGCAAAAACGCTAGTGCAGATGAAATAAAAAAAGCTTACCGTCGCCTAGCTAGAAAATATCATCCTGATATCAACAAAGAAAAAGGTGCTGAAGAAAAATTTAAAGAAATTAATGCTGCTTATGAAATTTTAAGTGACGAAAAAAAACGAGCTCAGTATGACCAATACGGCGATTCTATGTTTGGTGGACAAAGTTTTCATGATTTTTCAAGAAATACTGGTGGGGTAAATTTGGACGATATTTTAAAAGATCTCTTTGGAGGAGGCTTTGGTGGACGCTCAAGAGGGGGTTTTAACGGCTTTTCTTCAAAAGGCTTTAGCAGTGGTTTTGGAGGATTTGGAGGTTTTGAAGAAGAAAATTTAGACAGCAATCTAGAGCTTCACATTCCTTTCGAAAAAGCTGTTAAAGGCGGGGAACATAGTTTTAATTTTCAAGGCGAAACCATTAAATTTAAAATTCCACACGGTATAAAAGAAGGTGAGAAACTAAGAATTCGCTCTAAAGGAAAACAAAGCAGAAATGGAGCTAGAGGCGATTTAATCATTATTGTAAAAATAGAAGAAAGTCCTATTTACACAAGAGAAGATGATGATTTATATCAAAAGGTTGATATTTCTTTAAAAACTGCACTTTTTGGTGGAAAAATAAATATAAAAACACTCAAAGAAGGCAAGGAAGAAGCAACAATTAACATAACGCCTAATTCAAAAAATAACCAAAAAATTCGTTTAAAAGGTTATGGTGTGCAAAATAGAAAAAGTGATATTTATGGGGATATGTATTTGATTTTAAATGTTGTTTTGCCAAATTTAGATACCCTTGATGAAAAATTTATAGAACTCTTAAAAGAAAAATTACCTTAAAGAAAGGAATAAAATATGGAACAGCATTATGATGAACCTGTATATTTAATCAGTGTTGTGGCTAAAGTTTTAAGCATACATCCACAAACCTTAAGGCAATACGAAAGAGAAGGATTGATAGAGCCAAGTAGAACCGATGGCAAAATAAGACTTTATTCTCAAAGAGATATTGACCGTATTAAACTTATATTGCGTTTAACAAGAGACATGGGAATCAATCTTGCTGGAGTAGATGTTATCTTAAAATTGAAAAACCAACTTCACGAATTTGAAAATTTAATTGATGAACTACGCTTAGAATTAAGCAAACAACAAGATAAAGAAGCGGCTAGTAAAGCCGTTGTTAAGCATAAAAATAGCTTTGATTTGATTTTTTATGAGAAAAAATAAAAAATAATGGATAATTTTTTAGAAATTTTTTTAATCACCGTTGCCATAGCTATAGTTTTAAATGTCATATTTAAAAAATTTGAAATTCCAACTATCATTGGATATATAGCTGCTGGAGAAATCATTTCTGAAATTTATCATTTAAGTGGCAAAGGCGAAATCACCCATATAGCCGAATTTGGTATAGTATTTTTAATGTTTACCATAGGGCTTGAATTTTCTTTTAAGCATTTAATGGCAATGAAACAAGAAGTTTTTTTAAACGGCTCTTTGCAGATGCTTACTTGTGGCTTTGTTTTTATGTTACTTGCTATAGGAATTTTAGGACTTGGAGATAAAAGCGCTACTATAGTAGGCTTTGCACTAGCGCTTTCTTCAACCGCAGTGGTGCTTAAAATTTTAAATGATAATGGCGATATCAATGAGCAATATGGTAGAAAAGCATTGGGAATTTTGCTTTTTCAAGATATAGCCGTTATTCCTTTGCTTTTGCTTGTAGATATTTTTTCATCCAACAATCAAAACATAGAAAAACTCCTTTTTACCACTTTAATTTCAGCACTTATTTTAATCACTTTATTATTTTTCATAGGTAAATATCTAGTGGATAGAATTTTTAGACTCATTATCCACACTTCTTCTCAGGAAATTTTTATTAGTACTGTTTTATTTATGGTTATTGGAGCAAGTTTTTTAGCAAATTATTTTGGATTTTCTTATTCTTTGGGTGCTTTTATAGCAGGTGCTTTGATAGCAGAAACAAAATATAAACACAAAATAGAAGCGGACTTGATCCCATTTAGAGATTTGCTTTTAGGGCTTTTTTTCATAACTGTAGGCATGCAAATTCAACTTGATGTAGTGGCACAAAATTGGTTTTTAATCATAGTTTTAACCCTTCTTGTAATGGCTTTAAAATTTGGCATAGTTTTTGGCTTTTTATTTCTTTACACCAAAAAAAGAGTAGCGCTTAAAACAGCTTTTGCCATAGCTCAAATTGGCGAATTCGCCCTAGCAATTTTTTCTCTTTTACAAGCAAAAAATATGCTTGATATCAAAACTTCACAAATTTTAATTGTTGTTTCTATTTTAACCATGATTATCACACCTTTTATTTTAAACAATATAAGAAAAATTACCAATGTTGTAGAAGATATAGCACTTAATACCAACGCTGTGCAAAATATTGACAGCAATATCAAGCTTAAAAATCATCTTGTTGTTTTTGGCTACGGACGCTTAGGACAAGAAGTCGTACAAAAAATCAAAAACACAGGCGTACCTTATCTTGTTTTAGAAAGTGATTTAAATTTAGTAGAACTTGGAGTTAGTCGAGGTGAAAATGTCGTTTTTGCCAATGCTGCTCAAGAAGAAACCTTAAAAATTGCCAATATAGAAGAATGTGCCGTAGCTATTATCACAGTTACAAATGAAGCTAAACTTGAAATTTTATGTCAAGTGCTAGCTAATTATCCAAAACCTATAGACACCATCATTCATGTAAATGGAACTTTAAAAAAGATGCTTTTTTCTAGCATAGATGAAAATATACGCATCATTCGCTCTGAAAAAGTAATCGCTAGAAATTTAGTTCAAGAAGCGCTAGAATGCCGCATTCACAAAAATACCTAAGGAAGAATTTTGACAAAAAATGAAGAAAAAGCCTTACGCGTAAAATACCTAAGAAATCTTGAAAAATTTTTCAATGGCGCTATATCTGCACTTAAAAAAGAAGATTTTGATAAAACTAAATTTGAAGAAAGAATGTTAAAAAATGCTAAATTTTTTGAAAAAAATCCCGCGGTAAATCTTAACTCAACCTATGCAAAAAATCT
Organism: Campylobacter sp. CFSAN122748; assembly: GCF_045277125.1. Classification (NCBI taxonomy): domain Bacteria; kingdom Pseudomonadati; phylum Campylobacterota; class Epsilonproteobacteria; order Campylobacterales; family Campylobacteraceae; genus Campylobacter; species Campylobacter sp. CFSAN122748. The sequence continues at coordinate 1,192,005 of NZ_CP116953.1, forward strand.
TGAATTTTTTGTCAATGCTTGTTTAGATTTTTCCAAAGAAAAAAACGAGCTTTTAAATCTTGCCAATGCTTTAGATAAGCAAAAAAAACAAGGTGGGAAAAAAGAAAAACATAAAAATTATTTAAAGGATTATGAATAATTAATGTATTTTTTGATATGGATGGAACTTTAATCGATAGTGCAAATGCCATTTCTTGTGCAGTCAATGAAATAAGACAGGATTTAAATCTAGCCCCACTTTCAAGAGAAATCATTATGCAAACCATCAATACTCCCAATATTGACTGGGCAAAAGAACTTTATAATATAGAAAATTTCCATCATTCTAATTTTAAAGAAGGCTATGAAAAATATTTTGTCAAGCACTATGAACAAAGCGTGGTGCTTTTTGAAGGAGTAAAAGAACTTTTAGAATTTTTAAAAAGCAAAAATTGTTTTTTAGCTATTGCTACTAACGCCCCACAAAGCTCACTTTCAAACATACTTAAAAAACACGATATCATTCCTTATTTTGATAAAATTTTAGGCGTAAGTTTAGGCATAGAACCCAAACCTCATCCTATGATGCTAGAGCTTTTAAAAAGCGAGGCTCCATATAAAACAAGCGTTTTTATAGGAGATAGTCAAAAAGATAAAGAATGTGCTAAAAATGCTAATTTGCCTTATTTTCATGCCAAATGGTATCAAAAAAATTTAAAAGAAAATGAATTTAGCAACTCTAGTGAACTTAAAGGCTTTTTGCAAAAGTATTTATAAGTTTTTTAATGAAATTTTAGTTAAAATTAGAAATAAATTTTAAAAAGAGTAAATTATGAGTGAATTATTAATAGAAATTGGTACAGAAGAATTACCTGCTATTCCTTTGCTAAAAGAATTAGCTAATATAGAAAAAAAATGGAACAATGTTTTAGAAGAATACCGCTTGGTAAGTGATTTTAAATTTTATTATACTCCGCGTCGTTTAGTTTTTTTTCATGAAAATTTTGCAGACAAACAAGAAGATAGCTTTGCTGAATTTATAGGAGCACCTAAAAATGTTGCTTATAAAGATGGAGTTTTAACTCCTGCGGGACAAAGCTTCCTGCAAAAAGCAAGGATCAGTGAAAATGAACTCTCTTTTAAAGAAATCAAAGGCAAGGAAGTTTTGTACCATCAAAAAGCTATTAAAGGTTTGCAAAGTCAAGAAATTTTAGGAGAAATGGTAGAAAAATTTCTAAAAAGTCTTAGTTTTGGCAAAAGTATGCGCTGGGGTGCAAATTCTTTTGAATTCATCCGTGCGATCCGTTCTATAGCTTGCATTTTAAATGATGAACTTGTTAATTTTCAAAGCTATGGAGTAAAAAGTACTAAAAAAACTTTCATTCACAGAAGCGTAAGTTATGATTTGCAAGATTTTAACAATGCAAAAGAATATTTTGAACTACTAGAAAAAAACTATATCATCCTTGATCCAATCAAAAGAAAGGAAAAAATACTTGAGCAATTTAAACTCATAGAAAGTCAAAAAAATATACAAATTGGAGAAGATGAAGAGCTTTTAGCTGAAGTAGTTGCTATCACAGAATATCCTAATGCACTTTTAGGAAGTTTTGAAGAAGAATTTTTAGAAATTCCTAGCGAAGTAATCATCACTTCAATGAGAGAAAATCAACGTTATTTTGCAGTTTTTAACGATAAAGGCTTAAGTAATCATTTTATAGTAGTAAGTAATGCAGTATGCAAGGATTATTCAAAAATCATACATGGAAATGAAAGAGTTTTGCGTGCAAGACTTAGCGATGCAATGTTTTTTTATCAAAATGATTTACAAAATGGCTTAAAACCTGAAAAACTTGCCAAAATGACCTATCTTGAAGGTTTAGGCACAATGCAAGATAAAAGTTTAAGAGAGATTAAAATTGCTGAAATTTTATGTCAAATGCTCCATAATGATAAAATCGAAAATATCAGCACAGCACTAAAATACGCCAAAGCAGACTTAGCCACACAAATGGTTTATGAATTTACTGATTTGCAAGGCATTATGGGAAGTTATTATGCGCAAAAAATGGGCTTAGATTATCAAATTTGCTTAGCCATCAAAGAACAATATCTTCCTAATTCCGAACAAGCTCCACTTCCAAGTACAGAATTTTCAAGCATAGTAGCCCTTGCAAACAAGCTTGATACCCTTATAGGACTTTTTAGCATAGGAAAAATTCCAAGCGGAACAAAGGATCCTTATGCCTTAAGAAGAGCTGCCAATGGGATCATTAAAATTGCTTTAAATTTAAATAAAGAATTTGATATCCAAATTTTATTAGAAAAACTTTCAAATCATTATAAAAGCTTTGATATGCAAATTTTAAAAGATTTTATTTTTGAAAGACTTTATACTTTTTATACAGTCAATGCTTCTTTTGTAAAAGCGGTTTTAAGCTCACAAAATACAGATCTTATCCATATCAATCAAAGCGTAAATGCTCTTATAAAACTTAGCAAAAAAGATAATTTTAATGAAAATTTTGCAACCTTTAAAAGACTAGCCAATATCGCCACTAAAAATCCTCATAAAGTTGATGAAAGTCTTTTTGTTCAAGAAGCAGAAAGTAAACTTTACAAAGCTTTTCAAGAAAAAACTAAAGCCAACTCTTTACAAGAAAAACTTGAAAATCTTTTTGCACTTAAGCCTTTTATTGATGAGTTTTTTAATCAAGTGATGATTAATGCTGAAGATGAAAAACTTAAAAATAATCGCCAAGCTTTGGTTTATGAAATTTATGCGGAGTTTTTAAAAATCGCCGATCTTAAAGAGTTAAGCCTATGAAAGCCTTATGGCTTTTTTTAAGCCTTACTCTTTGGCTTTTTGGAGCTCAAAATTTAGAACTCATCAAAGGTCAAGCTTTATTTTTGGAGCTAGATAAGAAAGATTTTTTATCTTTAAAAAATAATGGTAAAAATATTCCCACTTTTACACATCCTAAAAATCAAGAAAAAGTTCTAGCTATTTTTTCCTTACCTTACAAAAATCCCCCGCAAAATACAAAACTTATCGCATTTTATAAAGATAAAAAAGAAGAAATTTTCATAAAAACTTTAGAAGGTAATTATAAAAGTGAAAAATTGCAAGTTGAAAACAAAAAGATTTTTCCACCAAAAACCATACAAGAACGCATCACTAAAGAATTAAAAGAAGCCAATGCGATTTATAGTTCTTATACTCCAAAAGCTTTATTTAACGGTGCTTTTAATATACCTTTAAATTCTTTTATCACAAGTGATTTTGGCAAAGCAAGAACTTTTAATGAAAAAGTAGCAAGTTATCATAGCGGAACGGACTTTAGAGCTGCCACAGGAACACCTATTTATGCAGCCAACTCAGGCATAGTAAAAATTGCAAAAGATCGTTATTTCGCAGGAAATTCAGTAGTCATTGATCATGGTTTTGGAATTTATTCACAATATTATCATCTTTCTAAAATCGATGTTAAAATAGGACAAAAGATAAAAAAAGGTGAACTTATAGGACTTAGTGGGGCTACAGGTAGGGTAAGTGGGCCACATTTGCATTTTGGAATTTTAGCTGGAGGCAAACAAGTTGATCCTTTGGATTTTGTATCCAAATTTAATGCTATTTTTCAATGAAATTTAGTGACTTTCTCCATGCTTGGCTCCATGAAAGCTATTATAAAAATGCTGTAAGTATAGGAAAAAACGGAGATTTTTTTACTGCTGTAAGCGTAGGAAATCTTTTTGGCACACTTTTAGCCAAGCATTTTTTAAATTTAATAGATAAAAAAATTTTACAACTCCCTTTAGAACTTGTAGAAATAGGCGCTAATGAAGGATATTTAAGTCGTGATTTTTTAGCCGCTTTGCTTGAATTAAGACCTGAAATTTTTTCTCAAATTTCTTTTTTCGTCATAGAACCGCATGAAAAATTAAGAACTTTACAAAAAAAGACTTTAGAAGGAGTGGAATTTACTCACAAAAATAGTCTTAAAGAATGCCATTTTAAGAACGCTTTTTTCTTTTGCAATGAACTTTTTGATAGTTTTGCTTGCGAACTTATAGATCATGATAAAATGGCATTTGTAGAAAATTTTAAACTTATTTTTAAAAATATGGATGAAAATTTAATCACAAAATGCAAAGCTTTAAATCTTAAAAAAGGTGAACTCAGTTTAGAGCTTGAAAATTTTTTTAAAGATTTAAACCAAACTTGTGAGAGATTTATATTTGCGGGATTTGACTATGGAACTTTAAATCCACAAAGTTTTAGCTTAAGAATCTATCAAAAGCACGAAGTTTTTAGCCCTTTTGAAGTATCTTTAAAAGATTTTTTCGGCAAAAGCGATCTAACTTATAATGTCAATTTTACTCATCTTCAAAAACTCATCAAAGAATATGATTTTAAACCTTTAGCTTTTAAAAAACAAAGTCTTGCTTTAATGGATTTTGGTTTTGAAGATTTATTAGAATACACAAAAAATAAAAACATTAAAACTTACGAAAGTTTTTTATCTCAAGCTAAAATTTTATTTTTTAATTTTGATGAAAAATTTCATTTTTTCGAATTTCAAAAAAACTAAAATTTTATATTTTTCATACTCGCTAAACAAACCCCCTCCCTTAAACCCTCATCAATGACTAGAAGTTTATGTTTATCAAACAAAGCATAAAACAGCAAACAACCTGCACTCAAATAATTTTTTCTCATCGCGCCTACTTCTTTTATAGCCTTTTTTTCTTCCATATGAAAAAGTTTAATAGCATAATTTAAAAAATCCTTATGGTAAAGTTTTTTGCCATTTACTCTACTTGCTTCATACTTTTCATAGCTTATATTTTGTTTTAATGCGCTAAGTGTAGTAGGAACTCCGGAATTTAAAACCACCGTTTTAACTCCTAAAGAACGAAGTTCCTTTTTAATCATAGCCACCTCATCAAAAGCCCTAAAAGCTAAATGCTTTAAATAGGGATTTGCAATTAAAAAATGGATTTTAAGTTTTTTATCTTTAATATTTATGATAAATTTAGGATATTTTTTTATTAATTTTTTATAAGAAATACAAGATTTATAATAAGAATGGTAATTTTTTTCATAAAAACTAATAATACCAAAATCAAAACTTTTAAAACTTTTTCCAAAAGAAAGCTCACAAGAAGCCCCTCCTAAATCACAATACGCAAACTCTCCCCAAATTTTAAGCCTTCTTAAACCTGATTGCATACCTAAAACACTGATCTTAGCTTCACTTTTGGCATCTATAAGCTTAAAATCAATCCCAAATTCTTTTTTTAAATGGGCAAAAATTTCATTTGTATTGCTTGCCTTTCTAAAAGCTGCAGTCGCTACAGCTCTCGCTTTGCTTAAATCTTGCTCTTTAGCTAAAATACTCAAAGTATTTTTTAATCTTTGTATGGCTTCTTTAGAAATTTCTCCACTTTGATTTAGATTTTTCGCTGCCCCAATAACAAATTCATATTCTTTTAATTTATTTAATTTTTCATCCATTTGTACTGCTCTTAAAGTATTTGAACCAAGATCTATACCTAACATGACTTTCCTTATTTGATTTTATAGTATAATAGCAAAAAAGTTCTAAAGGAAAAATATGCTTTTAGGTGTAAATATCGATCATATTGCAGTGTTAAGACAAGCTAGAATGGTAAATGATCCTGATCTTTTAGAAGCTGCTTTTATAGTAGCTAGACACGGAGATCAAATCACTTTGCATGTAAGAGAAGATCGCCGTCATGCTCAGGATTTTGACTTGGAAAATATTATAAAATTTTGCAAAAGCCCTATCAATTTAGAATGTGCTTTAAATGATGAAATTTTAAATTTAGCTCTTAAACTCAAACCTCACCGCGTTACTTTAGTGCCTGAAAAAAGAGAAGAGCTTACCACAGAAGGGGGACTTTGTTTAAATCATGCTAAATTAAAACAAAGCATAGAAAAACTTCAAAATGCAAACATTGAAGTTTCACTTTTTATCAATCCTAGTTTAGAAGATATAGAAAAATCAAAAATTTTAAAAGCCCAATTCATAGAGCTTCATACAGGACATTATGCGAATTTACACAACGCACTTTTTAGCAATATCTCTCATACTGCTTTTGCCTTAAAAGAACTTGATCAAGATAAAAAAACCTTGCAAGCTCAATTTGAAAAAGAATTACAAAATTTAGAACTCTGTGCCAAAAAAGGCCTAGAACTTGGCTTAAAAGTAGCCGCGGGACATGGTTTAAATTACAAAAATGTAAAACCCGTAGTAAAAATTAAAGAAATTTGCGAGCTAAATATAGGACAAAGCATTGTAGCAAGATCTGTATTTACAGGACTTCAAAACGCTATTTTGGAAATGAAAGAACTTATTAAAAGATGAAAAAACTAGCCATTAGTATAGGCGATATAAACGGCATAGGACTTGAAATTTTAGTGCGTTCTCATGAAGAACTAAGCAAAATCTGCACACCTTTTTATTTTATCCACGAAAGCTTGCTTGATAAAGCTTCAAAACTTTTAAATTTAAAACTTTTTAATGCAAAAATCGTAGCTTTTAAAGATGGAAAAGACTATGAGTTTAATTTTATAAAAAAAGAAAATTCTCTTGAAATTTACTCTTTCTACCTTCCTTTAGGCTTTAAAGTGGATGAAAATTTTGAAATCAAAGCCGGAGAAATAGATACAAAAAGTGGACTTTATGGTTTTTTAAGTTTTAAGGCGGCAAGTTATTTTGTCTATGAAAAACACGCCCATGCCTTGCTTACTCTACCTATACACAAAAAAGCTTGGGAAGATGCAGGACTTAAATACAAAGGACACACCGATGCTTTAAGGGATTTTTTTAAAAAAAATGCCATTATGATGTTAGGTTGCAAAGAACTTTTTGTAGGGCTTTTTAGCGAACATATACCTTTAGCTAAGGTGAGTAAAAAAATCACTTTTAAAAATTTAAGCATCTTTTTAAAAGATTTTTACAAAGAAACGCATTTTAAAAAAATGGGGCTTTTAGGTTTTAATCCTCATGCTGGAGATTATGGAGTTATAGGCGGAGAAGAAGAAAAGATCATGGAAAAAGCTATAGCCTTTGTTAATGCCTTTTTACACTCTAAAAAAGATGAAAAATTTTTCAAAAAAGCCTTAAAAGATGAAAATTTACAAAAAGAATTGCTTTTAAATTTTAAAGGCAAGGGCGTTTATCTACCCTATCCTTTAGTGGCTGATACAGCTTTTACTAAGACTGGTTTAAAAAACTGCAATCGTTTAGTGGCTATGTATCACGATCTTGCCCTTGCTCCTTTAAAGGCCTTGTATTTTGATAAAAGCATCAATGTAAGTTTAAATTTACCTATCATACGCGTTAGCGTTGATCATGGCACGGCCTTTGATAAGGCCTATAAAAATGCTAAAATCAACACTAAAAGTTATTTTGAAGCGGCTAAATTTGCAATCAATTTACATTCTAAAGCTTAAATTTAGCCCTAGAATCAATCAAATCTTCTTTAGCTAAGCTGTCTATAAAATCTTGCAAATCTTTATTGGTATTTAAACTTTGAGTGAGTAAATTTTCATATTTATCAACTTTATTTTTAAAAATTTGCTCTAAAACTTCTTTAGTCTTTGTATCTTTTTTTGCTCTTTGCATAAGTTCTAATAAAACCTTAATATAAGCTTCTTGCATGCAATCACTTGCATTGAGTAAAGATAAAATAGGATTTTCCCCTGCTTTTGTATTTTGCATATTTTTTATACAAATTTTTCTTTCTTTAAGCATCTTTTTTGAAATGGCTTTAAAATCTTTTTTCATCTTTTTATCTGCTTTTTTTGAAATATTTTGATATAAACTACTATAGATGTTATCTACTAAAGCAAGTTTTTTATTATCAAATTTATTACGCACACCAATTTTATTGCATATCATAAGCTCATCATCACTTTTGCCATCATATTTGATTTTAGAGCAATCAAAACTAGGTTTTACTTCATCTTTATAAATAAGCTCATCAAAACTCAAAGCCCCTAAACTCGCCAAACTTAAACCAAGCAATAAAATAATTTTTTCATTATTTACCTTTAAAATTTTTATTTTATTTTAACAAAAATATTTTGAATTTTTTAAGGAAATTAAGCCTTTATTTTATTATAATGCGTTTTTATTTTTTATAAGGAACTTAAAATGCAAAATTACAAAAAAGCTCTTTTTGCACTAGCTCTTAGTGCTTTTTGTATGGGCGTAACTGAATTTGTTATGGCAGGAGTTTTGGTTGATGTTGAAGTGTATTTTAGCGTAGATGCAAAAACCGCGGGCTATCTTACAACCTTATATGCTATAGGTGTTGTTATAGGTGCTCCTCTTATCACCATACCTTTAAGTCGTTTTCATAGACATACACAACTTTTAATCAATCTTGGAATTTTTGCTTTAGCAAATTTCATCATCTTTTTTAGCCAAAATTTCTATCTTACTGCTTTTGCACGCTTTATAGCAGGAACACAACATGGGGTATTTTTTGTCATTGCCACCTTAGCTGTAAGTGCTATAACTCCAGATGATAAAAAATCAAGTGCTCTAGCTATAATGGTCACAGGGCTTACTGTAGCCTTAGTTACTGGAGTGCCGCTTGGAACTTTTATAGGGCATTATTTTGGCTTTAAATTTATCTTTTTACTCATTTTTATCATTACAAGTCTAGCATTTTTTGGAGTATGGCATATGATGCCCAAAAATTTACATCCTAGCCCAACCAGTCTTAAAAATCTAATCCCTGCTTTTTCTCATCAAAATTTGTTAAAAACTTATACTATAACCATTTGTAGTTGTGGGGCTCAATTTGTTCTTTATACTTATTTGCAAAAAATACTTGTAGAAATAAGCGGTTTTAAAGTCCAAGATACAGCTTATATCTTGCTTTTATATGGAATTTGTGCAATTTGTGGGAATTTATGGGGCGGAAAAATAGTAGATAAAAAAGGTGCTATTTTTTCTTTGCGTCTTATTTTAAGCATACAAGTTCTAGTATTTTTAAGTGTATTTCTCACCATGCATTCTAAATTTTTAATCATTTTTAGCGTAGCTTTGATAGGATTTTTTGCCTTTTCAACCATACCTGCACTAAAAATGCTTAGCATTACTAAAGCTAAACGCCATACTTATAAAGTCATAGACAGTACAGTAAGTGTGAATGAAGCAGCTTTTAATGTAGGCATAGCTTTAGCAAGTTTTTTAGGTGGGATTGTTTTAGCAGGATTGGGTATAGAATTTAATGCTTTATTTTCAGCACTTTTTGTAAGCCCTGCTTTGATTTTTGCCTTGCTTTTTGCCAAAGATAAATTAAATTATAAAAAATTTCAAAGAAAAAGTTTTACAAAGGTATAAATTGGAATAGAAATTGCTTGCTTATTTAATGTAAAGTTAAATAAAGGAGGAGAAAATGGTAGTAGATAATACTCAAAAAACATCAAATGCTATCTTTAGCACCACAACTAAAGTTAAAGAAAAAAATACTTCGGCAGATGAATTTCAAGCCACATTAAATGAAGTAAAAAACAAAGAAGAAAAGGAAGATAAAAAAACAAACTCAAGCAAATTTACTAACGAAGACATTGATCTTGGTGCTGTTAGAGAAGATTTTAGATCTTATGCTTGGCAAAAAATGAGAGAAGATCAATACAAAAAAAATGAGGAGACTTTGCTAAATAAGCTTTTTGCTACAATTGACGCAGGAAATGCCACAAACAATACAAAAGCTTAATATACAAATCAATCAAAACTCAAACTACATAAACGAGAATTCCGATAATTCTCGTAAAATTTCTAATAACTCTGGATAAAATGAAAAAATTTATTATTTCCTCTATATGAAGAAAATATAGAAAAATTGACCAATTTAATTTATCAAATTCTGTTATAATTTTGCTAAAAACAAAGGAAAATAATGATTTTTATCGATGCTTGCTTTAAAAAACCTACACCCTACACCCCTATTTGGATGATGCGTCAAGCAGGAAGGTATTTGCCAGAATATATGGAAGTAAGAAAACAAGCGGGTGATTTTCTCTCTTTATGCAAAGACTATAAAAAAGCTTCTGAAGTTTCTTTACAGCCTATTGATATTTTAGATGTAGATGCAGCAATCATTTTTTCAGATATTTTAGTTGTTCCTCTTGAAATGGGTATGAATTTACGTTTTGAAAAAGGAGAAGGGCCTGTTTTTGATAATCCTATTTCAACCCTAGAAGACTTAGAAAAACTTGACGATCAAAATGCGCATAAAAAATTAAATTATGTCTATGATGCCTTAAAGCTTACTAGAGAAAAATTATCTCAAAACAAGGCTTTAATAGGATTTTGCGGAAGCCCTTGGACTATAGCTACCTATATGATAGAAGGAAGTGGAAGTAAAAATTATGCAAAGTGTAAAAAAATGCTTTATCAAAACCCAGAACTTTTACATAAAATTCTAAATAAACTAACTCAAGTTTTAAAACTTTATTTAGAAGAGCAAATTAAAGCAGGTGCCAATGCTATACAAATTTTTGATAGCTGGGCAAGTGCTTTAGAATATGATAAGTTTTTTAAATTCTCTTTTAATTATATGCTTGAAATTTCAAATTTTATTAAAAGCAAATACCCAAATATACCTGTAATTTTATTCCCTAAAGGCATTAGCGGTTATTTGGATAGAATCGATGGTAATTTTGATGTTTTTGGAGTTGATTGGAGCACTCCGCTTGATTTAGCACGTGATAAACTATCGCACAAATACACTCTTCAAGGCAACATGGAACCTTGTAGACTTTATGATAAAAATGCCATCAAAGAAGGAGCTGGAAAAATACTAAAAACCATGCAAAATAAAGCTCATATTTTCAACTTAGGACATGGGATCTTGCCTGATATTCCTGTTGAAAATGCAAAATATTTTATCAAGCTTGTACAAGAAAGTTCAGCTAAATGAAAATACTCTTTGGTCCTGTTAGCTCAAGGCGTTTTGGAAGATCTTTGGGTATAGATTTAAGCCCTAATAAAAAACAATGCAATTTTGATTGTGTTTATTGCGAGCTTGATCCAAAAAAAGCCCAAGAAAAACAGGATGAAATTATCAGCATAGATAAAATTATCTCCGAAGTTAAAGTTATGCTTGAAAAAAATGTTGAATTTGATTTTCTTACCCTTACTGCCAACGGAGAGCCTAGTCTTTATCCTTATTTAAATGAGCTTATTTTATCTTTACGCAGCATTGCTAAAGATAAAAAATTGCTTATTTTAAGCAATGGTACAGCTGTATTAGATGAAGACAAATTTAATGCTTTGCTAAAACTAGATGTGGTCAAATTTAGCCTAGATAGTGCAGTTGCTAAAACTTTTTATCGTATTGATAGAGCTTTAAAAAACATTGACTTAGAAAAAATGATAGAAAAAATGGCAGATTTTAGAGCTAGGTTTAATGGAGATTTGATTATGGAAATTCTAGTTGTTAAAGATCTTAATGACAACGAAGAAGAATTTAAAGCGCTCAATCAAGCTTTAAAAAAAATCATGCCTTTAAGGGTTGATCTAAGCACCATAGATAGACCTCCTGCTTATGCTGTTAAAAAAGTAAGCGAAGAAAAACTTTTAGAACTTTCTAAACTTATAGATTCTACTCCTGTACTCTTAGCCAAAAGACATTATGAAGGTGAAAAACTAAGCTTCAATGAAGAAGAATTATTAAAAATGCTTCATTTGCGCTCACAAAGCGAAATAGACATTGAAGTGAAATTTGATAAACAATCCAAAACTCTCTTAAATCAACTTATCAAAGAAAAAAAGGTAAAAATTCTCGATTTAGCTGGAGTTAAATTTTATAAAGTTTAAGCCTTTGGCAAATACTTTCTAAGTAAAGTTATAAGATCATTTCTACTTACATCACTTAAAACTTCGCTCACACAATCAAAATCCCTAACTTTTTCCTTTGAAAAAAAGATGATATGGCTTTGCGGATGCTGTTTTTTATAAGCACTTAGCAAATTTCTCATTTGCTCAAGATCAAATTTAATTAATTCATAATCAAGTAAAATCAAACGATAAGTCTCCTTGCTTAATTCTTGTTTTAATTGACTAAAAGAATTTATACATATATTTTTATCACATTGTTTTTCTATTATATTAAAAAACAAGGTTGCATCAAAATCATTTTGTTTAAAAAGCAATACATTATTTTGATAAGGGGTTTTAAATTTTAAAGTGCAAACCTTATCAAGCTTGTTTTGCAAAATATTTTCAAGATCTTTTTTTTCAAAAGGTAAAGTTAAAAAATACTCATAATGTGTATTTTTATGCCGACCCATCACTATAAAATCATAATTTTTCTTTACATTTTTATTGAAAATTTTATCCTTGATAAAAATCAAATGAAAGTCATTAACATCAAAACTTAAATTTTTAAAACAAGTGCTTTCTATGCCAAAATACGAAAGTAAATTTGCAAGTAAAAAATTCTCAAGCTCATCATTATTAACTATGGCCACACTTGCTTCAAATTGCAAAACCTTTCCATGAGATGTTCCTATAATGCTTTTATGATGCTCTAAAGCCTCATTTAATTCTAATCTAATTTGATCTTTTTGAGAATTTAAGGCATTTAAAATCAAAGAATTAATTTCTTTATTATACCCTTCATTTAAGCAACGCATTGCATTAGATATATTTACAAGCTGATATAAATTTTCCTCCAATAAATGCAAATATCTATCTTTTTCATGGGATATTTTAGTTAAATTTTGGCTCGTAGTTTCAAATTTTTCCTTTAACAAATCAAGTGCACTATCAACATCAATCTTTTTTTGAAAATTTAAAAAATCATTTTGCATGCAAAAAATTTTTTGATATATTTTGTTTATATTTCTATTTTGCCTAAAAGCAAAAATAAAAAGTGTTAAAGATAAAACAAAAATGCTAGAAAACATACCTATTTTCAGTTGTTCAGTAACACTATCAAGCTTTGAGATATCAATACTTAAATACGCTAAAATTAGATTAAAAATAAAAATTATCCCTGCTAATATCAAATCAATTTTCCTTTATCTTTTGCGCCGCTTTCCTGCCTACAAGCATTGTAAGATCTTTAAAATCAGCCTTATATATAGATTCAAAATTTCCATAATACGCTAAAAGTTTTTGTATAACCCCTGAACTAAGTCCTAAATTTGCAAGCTTAGAACTTTTCAAGTCCTGTTTTTTCTTAGTATTTTGATGAAAGCTAATAGCAAAACGGTGTGCTTCATCTCTTAATTTCTGTAAGAATTGTAGTTTTTTATCGTTAATACTTAGACTAAATTCTCCTTTTAAGGAATGAATTTTATCCTTAGCACCTCCTTTAGCTCTATGTGCTTTTGCATCGATTTTTTCTTTTGAAATAGCTAAAATATCGACATTTGCCCCACTACTTACAATGATTTCTTTAGCCAAATCAAGCAAAGCCTTTCCCCCATCTATAAGCCATAAATCAGGAGGAGGTATTTTATCAAAGTCCAAAGCCCTACGCGTTAAAACTTCACGCATTTGATCATAGTCATTTTTATGTTTTAAATGAAATTTTCTATATTTTGACTTATCCCAAGAATTTATTCTATAAGTTACCATAGCTCCAACATTTGCCACGCCTTGCAAATGAGAATTGTCAAAAATTTCTATATCATTTGGTAAATTTTCAAGCTCAAAATAAAACTTTAATTCTTTTTGTATAGTAAAATCATGATTTTTTTGCTCTTTTTCTATATTTAAAAGGGCATTTTGAAAAGCCAAATCACAAATTCTTCTTTTTTCTCCTATTTTAGGGATTTTAATACTGATTTTTTTATCAAACCTTTGGCTTAAAATTTCTTCCAAAAGCACTCTATCTTCAAATTCTTCATAAACATAAATAACATTTGCAAGCAAAGGAATATCCATGCTAAAATTTTCTAAAATCAGTTGCTTATAAATTTCATTTTTATCCCATTGTATATCATTTTTTATAGGAGTAATCTTAGAATTTGCACTGATAATTTTTCCATTTTGCACCACAAAACGCAAGGTTGAAAGCACGGAATTTTTAAAAGCTAAAGCAAATACTTCAAAATCTTCTAATTTTGCAATATCTATTTCAACCTTAACTTCCAAATCTTTAATCATTGCAATCTGATCTCTTACTTTAGCTGCTTCTTCGTAATTTTCATTTTGTGCTAAAACAAGCATTTGTTTTTCTAAGTTTTTAAGCAAAACACTAGGATTTAAAAGTGCGTGTATAGCCTCATCTAAAATTTCAAGGTATTTTTCTTTGCTGATGAGTTTATCACAAGGCGCAAGACAACGAGAAATTTGATAAAAAATACAAGGGGATTTACAACTTGCTTTTTGCTTTAAAGGATAGTATAAATAAAGCGCATCTAAAAGCTCTCTAGCGCCTTTAAAAAAAGGGCCAAAATATTTAATTTTGCTTTTTTTTACTAATTTTCTAGTGATCTCAAAGCGTGGAAATTCTTCTTCAAAATCCACATAAATATAAGGATAAGTTTTATCATCTCTTAGCAAAATATTATATTTTGGATGCAGTTGTTTGATAAAAGAATTTTCTAAAATCAAAGCATCAGCCTCTGAATTAGTAGCAATAAATTCCAAATGCACTGTTTCTTCAATCATTTTTTGAATTCTTAAAGAATTTCTTGGATTTGCATGTAAATTTGGAGTAAAGGCAAAATAAGATTTGACACGATTTTTAAGATTTTTAGCCTTGCCTACATATAAAAGCTTTCCTTCTTGATTGAAGTATTGATAAACGCCAGTACTATTAGGAAGAGTTTTTAACTCATTTTCTAAATTCTCTTTAGTCAAGATTAGAACCTTTTTTTATAAGCTCTCTTAAATCTTCAAATTTCTTAAATAATTTTTTATCTTTAAAGCAATTTTTAAATTCACCCTTAGAAAGCTCCAAATAAGAATTTTTAGAGAGTTTTTCATCATTTTTGTTTTTATTTGCCGCATAAGTGTATTTTTGAGAAAAGATTTTTATATCTTTTATATCAACAAATCCACTTAAAGGATATTTCTGTCCATATGCTTTTATGAGAAATTTAATATAAATTTTGCTATCATCATGATTTAATTCTTGATAAGCTGCTGGATGTAAGGTTATTATATTTAAAATATGATTTTTTACATAAATTTTAGCAATCAAACGTTGCTTAGCAAGCGGAAAAGAACTTAAAAAATCTTTGCAAAAAAATAAGGTTTTTAAAGGCTTATAATGAGGTTTATCCATCAATTCATTAATAACAGCACTAGCATTTTTAGTCATCTTAATATTATTTCTTTTTCCCATAAGATGATTTTAGCATTTCTTTTCTTAATTTTCTTCTGTGCTTGCGGATATAAAGGCAACCCTCAATACACAAGCTATGAACAAAATGGTTCAGTAAAAACCATTAAAAAATACGAACAATTACATAGGTGGTAAATAATGAAAAAAGCAGATATTTTAGTTTTAGACTTTGGCTCTCAATACACTCAGCTTATAGCAAGACGCTTAAGGGAACAAGGAGTTTATGCAGAAATTTTACCTTTTAATGTAAGCTTAGCTGATATTAAGGCGAAAGAACCAAAAGGTATTATTTTAAGCGGAGGTCCAGCAAGTGTATATGCAACTGATGCGTATTTTTGCGATAAAGGTATATTTGACTTAAATCTACCTGTTCTTGGAATTTGTTATGGTATGCAGCTTATGGCACATCATTACAAAGCTACAGTAGCACCTGCAGGACATAAAGAATACGGCAAAGCAAACATAGAAGTTAAAAAAGATAGCGCTTTATTTAAAAATCTTCCAAAAAAACAAACCGTTTGGATGAGTCATTCTGATAAGGTAGAAAATTTACCTCAAGGTTTTGAAGTTTTAGCCACAAGTGAAAATAGCCCTTTTTGTGTTTTTGGCAACGAAGATAAGAAATTTTTTGCTCTGCAATTTCACCCAGAAGTGCAACACAGTGAATTTGGCAAAAATATCTTAAAAAATTTTGCTAAATACGCTTGTAATTGTGAAAGCGTTTGGAATATGGGTTCTTTTGCAAAAACTCAAGCAGAAAAAATCCGTGAAGAAGTAGGCAATGATAAAGTGCTTTGCGCAGTAAGTGGCGGAGTAGATAGTAGCGTAGTTGCTGCACTTTTAGCCAGTGCTATAAAAGAGCAAGTTATAGTAGTTTTTGTAGACAATGGACTTTTAAGAAGTGGAGAAAAAGAACAAGTTGAATTTATGTTTAAAAATACCTTAGGTATCGATCTTATCAGCATTGATGCAAGTGAAATTTTCCTAAGTCGCTTGGCTAATGTTAGAGATCCTGAGCAAAAAAGAAAAATCATAGGAAATACCTTTATAGAAGTTTTTGAAGAAGAAGCAAAAAAACATAAAGATGTAAAATATCTCGCTCAAGGCACACTTTATACTGATATCATAGAAAGTTCTGTTGTAGGTGCAAGCAAAACCATTAAAAGCCATCATAATGTAGGGGGCTTACCTGAAAAAATGAATCTTAAACTCATAGAGCCTTTAAAAGAAATTTTTAAAGATGAAGTGCGTGCCTTAGGACTTGAGCTTGGACTTAGCAAAGAAGTAGTTTATCGTCATCCTTTCCCTGGGCCAGGTCTTGCTATACGCATTATGGGAGAAGTAAATCGCGCTAGCTTAGAACTATTACGCAAGGCTGATGTAATTTTACTTGAGGAACTTAAAAGTACAGGTTGGTATGATAAAACTTGGCAAGCATTTTGCGTACTTTTAAATGTTAAAAGCGTTGGAGTTATGGGGGATAACCGCACTTATGATAATGCAGTTTGTATACGCGTTGTAGATGCAAGTGATGGTATGACAGCTACCTTCTCGCATTTACCTTACGAAATTTTAGAAAACATAAGTCGCCGTATCATCAATGAAGTAGAAGGTATAAATCGCGTTGTTTATGATATCTCAAGCAAACCACCTGCAACTATAGAATGGGAATAATCCATTTTTTCTAGCTCTTATTTTTAATATAAAATTTTTATAAAAATAAGGCTAGAATTTATTTAAGAAATTTCAAGGAAGAAATATGCATGGAAAAATAGCTATTTATATGGATTCTACAGGACGTGGAACCGTTACAAACTCAGCAAATACCTTTTTTGACTTTAATCGCCAAATTTGGAATGATAAAAAAAGTATGCCAAGTGTTGGTATGCTTGTGGAATTTAGAACTCTTTCTAGCGAAAAAAAAGCAGAAGACGGCAAACTCGTTCAAACAAGCAAAACCATAACAGGTATAAAACCTTCAAAATTTCAAGAATTCAAAGAAGGGGATTTTATCACTGAGCATGATTTTTGGAAAACTGATAATGATGATGAATTAGAAGACTTGCAAAACTCAAGAAGAAGTGCTTATATAACAGAACTCTATAGAACAACAGACTTTGACACTATAGAAAAAATTCCTCTTTCTTTTACTATACCTCAAGCTATACAAAAATATTTTGCCCATGAAATTTTATCCGTAGAAACGCTTCAAGCCAATCTACAAGATGAAAAGGAAATTCCTTGTATACTTGATTATCTTATACTTAAAAGATTTTTATTTAAAGCTTATGATACTTTAATTTTTATGGATAATAGCATAGACCAAACCCAATTTAGCGCATTAAAAAGCATCATGATGCATTTAGAGAATTCGTATAAGCAAATGATAGCTGATCAAAAACCAAATATCACTAAAATTTTTAACGAAACTTTTTTATCTTTGCAGTGTCATTACCAAGCTTTAGTAGCCACCATAGATACAAGAAAAAATCGTCTAGCCTCACTTGAAGCACAAATGAAAACTTTACAATCTGAAATAAATCTTAAAAGCAATGCGACCGATGCAGACCCTGAAAAACTTAAAGCACGACAAGAAAGATTGGCTAAACTACAAAAAGAAGCAGAATACTACAGAACAACACTAAAAAGACTTGATGCTATAAGGGAAGATTTTTATAAGAAAAATTACAATATTTTCGAAAATGCTTTTAAACTTTCACGAGAAAAACTCTTTAAAAAAATTGTCACAGGTTTAAATCTATGTGCAACCATAATGGATGTCAAAATTTGGCACTTATCTTTAAAATCATCAGGGGTTAAAAATTCTTATTTTACTATGAGTAATATAGAAAATTCTTTCTGTTCTCTTTCTTTTGCAGAACATTACTTAAGTCGCTTAAATAAATCCGCTCTAAATCCTTTTGATCAAAAACTTTTAGTGTATATTCAAAAAATCACAAAAGAACAAAGAAAAAAATTTTTAGTTGTCACATCGGATTTAGATTTATTATGCAAATTAAAAATTGAAAACTTTTCACAAAATCCGTATTATTTAGTAAAATACGCACCTAAAAAAGTAAATTATCAATCTTTAATGCGTGATAACACCTTTGATATAGTCTATATTGATGAAAAACATGTTTGGGAAAATGTTGCCGATATTATTTTACAAGGAAAGCATTTTGACAAATCAGGAAAAACCAAATTTAAACTGATTTAAGACATAGAAATTTAAGCTAAATTAAGTTATAATTTCCTTGCCTAAACAGTTTGTAGTATTTAAAGTGATCCAACACATTTTTATTAACTGCGATTGTGTGATTTACCGTGTTCTGTGGCGTCGTTTGAGCTTTGAAAAAAGCGAGAAGTTGCAGCCTTTAAAAATTACCTAGCGGTTTTCTTTGACTTTTTGGGGTCAATCTTTGTTAAACGACTGTTTGGGTTTAAAAGGAGATATAAATGAAAATAATGATTTTGGGTAGTGGTGCAAGAGAATATTCTATTGCTTTAGCCTTAAGAAGAGTAGACAAAAATTTAGAGTTTTATTTTGCTCCTGGAAATGGCGCTACCGAAAGTCTTGGAACAAATTTAAACCTAAAAGATCCAGTAGTTTTAGCAACCTATGCAAAAGAAAAAGGTTTTGATCTTTGTATAGTAGGAAGTGAAAGTTTTTTAGCTGAAGGGGTTGTAGATATTTTTAAACAACAAGGACTTGCTATTTTTGGGCCAAGTAAAGCTGCTGCAATGCTTGAAACCTCAAAATCTTTTATGAAAAGCTTTCTTAAAAAATACCGTATCAAAACAGCCAAATTTTTAAACACAAATGACATTGAAAAAGCAAAAAATTTTATATATAGTTTAACCCCTCCTATAGTAGTAAAAGCCGATGGACTTTGCGCAGGAAAAGGTGTTATCATAGCTAAAACTCATGAAGAAGCCATAGAAGAAACAGCTAAAATGCTGAGCGGAGAAAGCTTTGGAGATGCTGGAAAACTCGTTGTAATTGAAGAATTTTTAGATGGTTATGAATTAAGCATTTTTGCAGTATGTGATGGCAATGATTTTGTTTTACTTCCTGCAGCACAAGATCACAAAAAATTACTCGATAATGATCAAGGACCAAATACTGGTGGAATGGGTGCTTACGCTCCTAGCTCTTTGGCGAATGAAAGCTTGCTTAGAAAAGTTCAAAAAGATATTATTTTACCAACTTTAGCAGGTATGAAAAAAGAAGGAGCGGAATTTTGTGGTGTTTTATTTATAGGTGCTATGATCGTTGGAAATAAACCTTACGTATTAGAATTTAACGTTCGCTTTGGCGATCCTGAATGTGAAGTTTTAATGCCTTTAATCGAAGATCCTTTAGAGCTTATTTTAGCTGCTACTCAAAGACGCTTAAGACACTCAAAAATCAAAATCAAAAAAGAATTTGCAGTAGGGGTTGTATGCGCAAGTGAAAACTATCCTTACAAAAGTTCACCAAAAAGTGAAATTACTGTAAATAACATTCCTGAAAACTCTCATATTTCTTATGCTGGAGTAAGCCTAGAAGATGGCAAATTAATGGCTGATGGTGGAAGAGTTTTAGTTTGCGTTGGCACAGGAAAAAGTATAGAAGAAGCGCAAAAAAATGCTTATAAACTTTGTGATAATGTAAATTTCAAAGGAAAACAATACAGAAAAGACATCGCTCATCAGGTTCTGAAATGAAAGAAAATTT
The DNA here is from genome assembly GCF_045277125.1 of Campylobacter sp. CFSAN122748. Taxonomy (NCBI): domain Bacteria; kingdom Pseudomonadati; phylum Campylobacterota; class Epsilonproteobacteria; order Campylobacterales; family Campylobacteraceae; genus Campylobacter; species Campylobacter sp. CFSAN122748. Next base: position 1,212,055 of record NZ_CP116953.1, read on the forward strand.
ACAAGACCGCTTAGAGCGTGAAAATCTAAAAATAGCAAGTTTTGGAAAAAGAGTTCTAGCTTTTTTAATCGATGATATGGTTATTTCTTTGATTGTGTTTATCATTTTTTATGATCGTCTAATCCAAGCAAAAGATTTATTTGAAACAACTCAAATTGTAGGAAATTTTTACCTTGGCTTCATCTTGCTTCATTTTAGTTATCAAGCAATTTTTACTTATCTTTATGGGGCAAGTTTGGGAAAAATATTATGCAAAATTATCATCTTGGATGAAAATCTTCTTGATAAACCCAATCTCATTCAAAGTTGCATCAGGTCTGCCGTAAGACAAGTTAGTGCTATGGCGTTTATGCTTGGATTTGCTTGGGCTTTAAGCAATGATTTACGCAAAGCTTGGGAGGATTATCTAGCAAGGACAATAGTAGTCGATGTGGCGTAAATTTTCCCTATTGCTAGGAACTAGCATAGCTTTAAATGCAGCACAAGTTGATATTTACGCTCTTGATGCAAAAAAAGAAGGTGATATTCTTACTGCGAACAATGATGTTATTATTTTTTCTGATTTTTATTTCATCACTGCCAATAAAGCAATTTACAATGAAAAAACCGGAGATGTTGAGCTTTTTGGCGATGTTAACATCCTAAGGGGACAAAACGAAAGATCACATTCTGATTATGCTAAAATCAACCTAAATTCCAATCAAGCCGATTTTAGTAATTTTTTCTTTTCCAATAACAATCTTGAAGTATGGTTTCAAAGCAAAACAAGCCATCTAAATGATAAAGTCTTTGAAAGCAAAGTTTCAGCAGTTTCAAGCTGCAATGTTGAAGATCCTGATTGGGAAATTCGTTTTTCAAAAGGCTGGCTTAACCGGGAAACCAATTTTGTTCATCTTTACAATGCAAGATTATATGTTAAAAATACCCCAGTTTTTTATCTACCTTATTTTGGATTTAGCGCTGATACTCATAGACAAAGCGGGCTTTTAATCCCAAAAATCGTTTTAAAAAGTAGCGAAGGCTTATACTATGAACAACCTATTTATATAGCCACTCAAGAAAATTGGGATTTAGAACTTGATCCACAAATTCGAACAAACCGTGGTTTTGGACTTTATTCTACTTTAAGATTTCTTGATTCTCCATATTCAACAGGAGAATTAAATTTTGGTGCTTTTAGGGAAAATAGCTCCTATTTTCACGATGAAAATTTGAAAAATCAAACCCACTATGGAATAGAACTAAAATACTCAAGAGATGATTTAATCAAATCTTTACTCAGTGATAATTTTCAAGAAGGTCTATGGATAGATGCAACCTATCTCAACGATGTGGATTATTTAAATTTAGGAAGTAGGGATTATCGAGATCTTAACTCGCTTGTAACCTCCAAAATCAATTATTTTTTAGCTGATGAAAACAATTTTTACGGAGCTTATGCAAGATATTATATCGACACATCTAAACTTAGCAACAATACAACCTTACAAGAATATCCAAGCTTTCAATATCATAGATTTTTAAATAACCTTTTTGATGAACGCTTGCGTTATTCATTTGATGCTTCATTTCATAATTTTTACCGACCTGCTGGTTCTTATGCAAATGAGCTAAATTTAGACTTGCCTATCTCGTATCACAACGCTTTTTTTGGAGACTTTTTACACTTTACTTTTACAGAAAGATTTTATGCTTCTTTTATAAATTATAGCAACAATCCCGAAAGAAACCATGAGCATTATTTCAGAAACACTCATGATTTTAATCTCTACACCGATCTTTCAAAAGCTTATGGAAATTTCTTTCATACTTTAAATTTAGGGGTGAATTACATTTTGCCAGGAGCAAAATCAGGTAAAATCACGCAAGATTATCTTGAAGAATACGACAAAGAAAACGAACATACAAGTCTTTATGCTGTGCAATATTTCTATAACAACGAAGGACAAAAAAAACTCAAACACAGAATTTCGCTTGACTATCTCAATAAACAAAATGAATTCTATGAACTTGAAAATCTTTTAACTTATTATTTTAATGAAAACATCAATCTCAACAGCGAAGTGCTTTACTCTTATGAACAAAGTCGCTTTACCAATGTCATCAGCCAAATAGAAGTCAATACAAATTCAAAATTTAATTGGATGTTTTCTCATGCTTATCAAAACGATGAGTATGGAAAATATAGCTTTATTGGTACAAGAGCAAATTATATTGCCACACCTAATTACAATTTATTTGGTGGAATTTGGTTTGATACTCAAAGAGCTCATGCAAACATGTGGGAACTTGGCTATACCTACCAAAGAAAATGTTGGAACTATTCTTTAATGTATAGAGAAAGAATCGATCCACAACTCACAAGTGGTGGTATCACAGCTAAAAATCAAAGCGGAGTTTATTTTATTTTCAACTTCTATCCTTTAGGAGGAGTAAAATACGATTTCTCTTTAACAGAAAGTGAAAACAAAATTTAAAAAGGATGAAATTTGCTAAATATTTTAAAAAATTTTACGAATTTATTATCTGGTAAAAAAGGAAAAATAATGCAATACAGCATAGAAATTAACAAAAATACAGAAATATTTAATATAGACAAAGTCGCCAAACAAGCTGCCGGTGCTGTTTTAATGAGACAAGGCAAAAGCGTTGTTCTAGCTACAGTTGCAAGAGAAGAAAAACAAGTTGAAGAAGATTTTTTACCTCTAACCGTCCAATACATCGAAAAGGCTTATGCTGCAGGAAAAATCCCTGGTGGTTATGTCAAAAGAGAAACCAAGCCAAACGATGCAGAAACCTTAACAGCACGCATTATTGATAGAAGCTTACGCCCTCTTTTTCCAAAAGGCTATGCTTATCCGACTCAAATCGTTGTGATGGTTCTCTCAGCTGATCCTAAAGTAGATTTGCAAGTAATGAGCTTAAATGCCGCAAGCGTGGCACTTTATCTTAGTGATATACCTATGAAAGCTCCAGTATGTGGTGTGCGTATAGGAAAGATAGATGGAAATTTCATACTTAATCCAAACAATGAAGAGCTTCAAAATAGCACCCTAGATCTCTATGTAGCAGGTGTAAAAGATGAGCTTTTGATGATAGAAATGAGAGCCTTACCTGATCAAAAAGAAAATGAAATCTTTATCGAAGCTCCTTATGCTGATGTTTTAACTCAAACCACTTCACAAAATATGAATGAACTTAGCGAAGATGAAATTTTAGAAGCTCTAAATTTAGCTCAAAAAGCTATATTAAATGGTTCAAATGCTTATGAAGAAGCCTTTAGCAAACACAAAAAAAATTCTCAAATCGAACTAAAAAATGAGATTGAATATCCTGAAATTTTAGCTTTTATAGAAAATAATTTCCAAAAACAAATCAAAGAAGCCATCAACCAAATGGCAAAAAGCGAAAGAGCAAGCGAACTAAATAAAATCGCTAAAGAAATTTCAAATCTTGAAATCGCTAAAGACTGGAGTGAAGAAAGTGTCTTAAATACCTTAGCTAAAGTCAAACGCAAACTTATTCGTGAGCAAATTTTAAATGAAGGCAAAAGAGCTGATGGTAGAAGTTTAAACGAAGTGCGTCCTATTAATATAGAAACCAACATCTTACCAAACGCTCATGGTTCTTGTCTTTTCACTCGTGGACAAACTCAAGCCCTAGTGGTTGCAACCTTAGGCGGAGAAAACGATGCTCAAATGATAGACTTGCTTACAGAAAAAAATCCTATAAGCGAACGCTTTATGGTAAATTATAATTTTCCAGGTTTTTCAGTAGGCGAAGCAAGTCCTATCAAAGCTCCAGGAAGAAGAGAACTAGGACATGGAAATTTAGCCAAAAGAGCACTTTATCCAAGTGTGGATGAAAACTATCCTTATGTAATCCGCTTAGTCAGTGAAATTTTAGAAAGCAATGGCTCAAGTTCTATGGCAACGGTTTGCGGCGGATCTTTAGCCTTAAAAGCAGCAGGAGTGCCAAGCTTAAAACTTGTTGCAGGAGTAGCCATGGGGCTTATCTTTGAAGATAACAAGTATGCTGTTTTAACAGATATCATGGGACTTGAAGATCATGATGGGGATATGGACTTTAAAGTAGCAGGAAGCAAAGACGGCGTTACTGCTCTTCAAATGGATATAAAACTAGGTGGAATCGATCAAGAAACACTAAAACAAGCTTTATACCAAGCCAAAGAAGGAAGAATTCACATTCTAAATATCATGGAAGAAGCCGCCAAAAAAATCATAGTCAATGAAGAAGTTTTACCTAAACTTGAGCTTTTTAGCGTTGATCCTTCAAAAATCGTTGATATTATAGGACAAGCCGGAAAAACCATCAAAGAAATCGTAGAAAAATTTGGCGTTTCTATAGACTTAGATCGCGAAAAAGGTGAAGTAAAAATAGCAGGTAGTCAAAATGAGCAAATCAAAGCCGCAAAAGACTACATCATAAACATCACAAGCTCTCAAAAAGGAACTAAAAAAGGCTCTAAAGACAAAGATATATCAGGCTTTGAACTTGGGCAAGAATTTCAAGGTATTGTTAAAAAAATCGCTCCTTTTGGAGCCTTTGTGGAACTTAAAAATGGTGTTGATGGTTTATTGCATAGTTCAAAAAGCAAGCATCTTAATTTAAGCGAAAACCAAAGCTTAAAAGTTAAAATCAGCGAAATTAAAAACGGAAAAATTTCTGTGGATTTGTGTGAGTGAGTGAATTTCTAACTCATCCTTTTGAGCCTTTTTTTGACAAAGATTCTAAAATCTTAATTTTAGGATCTTTTCCTTCGGTAAAATCAAGACAAGATGGCTTTTATTATCAACACCCAAGAAATCGTTTTTGGCCTATACTAGAAACACTTTTTGATGTAAGATTAGAAAATATCACAGAACAACAAGCCTTTTTAAGAAAAAAACATATCGCTCTTTGGGATGTACTTCAAAGTTGCAAGATAAAAAATTCAGATGATAAAACTATAAGTTATGCAAAAGCCAATGATTTAAGCCCGATCCTTTCTCAAACCAAAATCCAAGCCATTTTTACTACTGGACAAAGTGCTTATAAAATTTTTTATTAAATTCCACCCCCGCTTAAAAGCCATAGCCCTACCCTCAACTTCTCCTGCAAATTTAAATTTTTCTTTTGAACAGCTTTTACAAAACTATGAAATAATCAAAAAATTTACAAAATAACAAACTAAGCATTACCCCCCCCCCCAAGTAAAACAAGAAAAAAGCTATTTAATATCTAGCTTTTGCGTGTTATCCTTGAATTCAAATTCCACTCTCTTAGCTCCAAAACCTTTAGCAATAGCTTCTAAAGTATCCTTAGCACTTTTATGAATTTTGCTTTCTAAATTTTGGATAAGATTTAAAGACAAGTCTTTAACCTCATCTTTGGCTTCTTTTATGAGTTTGTTTTTATCACTTTCGCTAAAACTAATCCCCGTACTATTGATAGAATCAGGCAGTAAAAAAGGTAAAAATTTAGCATTTTTTTCATCATAAAATTTCATATCTATGATGCTGTGTTTGTATCTACACTCTGGCATGATGATCTTATAAGCATCGTCCCCTAAAGGCAAAATATCAAAGTTTTTATCCCTTAAATCATACAAGAAAGTGATCTCAAATTCAAAAATCAAAGCAATCTGTCTTTCACTTAAAGACCATCCTAAAAGATTTTTCCAAATTCCATTAAAAGCACTATCTTTTTTAGTGACAATCTCTTTACTAAAAACTTGAAAAACACTTAATTCTCCTATGGATTTAAGCTGCATGATATCGCTAAAACTTTGCGTACTTTTTTCTTCTATTTTAGGGCTTTTATACTGCCTAAAAAGCACTACAAACAAAAGCACAAGCAAAATCATCACTAAAACAAATAAAATCATTTCCATTTTAAACCTTTCTAAATTTATAAACCTTGATTTGAAAAGATATATTTTTTCTCAAACGCCAAGAAAATAAAAGCATTAATGATAAAAATCAAACACACAAAAGTAAAAACAAATTCCACGCTAAAATGTGAAGCCATAATCCCTCCGCCAAAAGCTCCACAAAAATTTCCCAAAAATTGACAAGTTTGATTAAAACCAAAAATCACACTTAAATTTTTAGCACTCGCACTTTTTTTAAGCAAGGCATTCACACAAGGCAAAAGCCCTCCAAGTCCTACACCTATAAGTAAACGCACGAAAATAAGCGTATAAACATTACTTACTACAGCCTGCAAATAAAAGCAAATTCCACAAAATATCAAAGCTCCAAAAATAATCTTACTAGGCCCTATCTTATCGGCGATTTTTCCAAGTTTTGGTGCGAAAAAAAGATTGCTAATCCCACTTGCAGCCACTACTATACCCGCCCAAAGAGCCAAATTTCCACCTTGATGAATTTGCTCAACATAGATACTTAAAATCGGCATCACTCCAAAAGTACCAAATTGTATCACAAAAGTAGTGATAAAAAGAACGATAATAAGGGTTTTGTTTTCTTTCACTTTTTGAGTATTTTTCTTCGCCTCTTTTTGAATTTTTCTCTCATGGATGAAAAAATAAATCGTCACAAAAGAACAAGCGATCAAAAAAGCCACCATATCAAAAACCGTACTAATACTAAAAAATTCAGCCACAAAGCCACCAAACAAAGGCCCAAGCAAACTTCCACTTATAGAAGCCGTAGAAAGAGTTCCTAAAGCATAAGCCACTTTTTCTTTAGGTGCTATCACAGCGATAAACACAACAGCAGCAGAAGTAAAACCCGAAATTATCCCTGTTAAACCCCGCACAAAAACTACTTCTAAAGCACTATGAGCAAAGCTAAGCCATAAGGTTAAAACCGACATCCCAAAACTTGCACGAAGAAGCATATTTTTATAACCATACTTTGCACCCAAAAAAGCCCACAAAGGTGAAAAAACAGCCATAAAAAGTGGAGTGATCCCAAAAGCAAGCCCTGAGTAAAACGCTATTTCACTCGTATCAACATGTCCTAGTTCTTTGATATAAAAAGGCAAAATCGGAGCGATTTGACTAAGCCCCATACTTGTGGTAAAAACACCAAACCAACACACAAGCAAAGTTCTATTGAAATTTTCCATGGATTTATTGTATGATATTTTTTATAATTTTTAATTAAAACTCAAGGATAAAAATGAAAAAAATACTCTTTATATGCTTAGGCAATATATGCCGTTCGCCTATGGCAGAATTTATCATGAAAGATCTTGTCAAAAAAGCAAATTTAGAAAAAGAATTTTTTATAAGCAGTGCTGGAACTTCAGGAGAACACGATGGAGAAGGTATGCACTATGGTACCAAAAACAAGCTTACTCAACTTAACATAGAACACAAAAACTTCACAAGCAAAAAACTCACTCAAAAGCTTTGCGATGAAAGCGATTTTTTAATCACCATGGACAATTCTAACTTCAAAAATGTTTTAAAAAACTTCACCAACACCCAAAACAAAGTTTTAAAAATCACTGATTTTAGCCCTAGTCTAAACTACGATGAAGTCCCTGATCCTTGGTATAGTGGGAATTTTGATGAAACTTATAAAATTTTATCCCTAGCTTGTAAAAATTTACTTGTTTTTTTATCAAAATAATTTAAAACAACTATATATTACTTCTTGTTTACTTTTTAGGCTTATACTTCTAAACGAACCGAAAAACATTCATAAGAAAAACTCCTTAAAATTACACGCCTAGCTTAAATCCCTTTAGCTAGGCTTTTCTTTAGATGTTTTTATCCTTCGGATTTAAAATTTTTACTATTTTAAGTGCTTCTTAAGAAAAAACTCCAAATTTATGTGCTACAATTACGATGTTTTATTAATTTTTGACAAGGAGAATTCTCATGAAACTAGTTAAACTTAGTTTAGTTGCAGCTCTTGCTGCAGGTGCTTTTTCAGCAGCTAACGCTACTCCACTTGAAGAAGCGATCAAAGATGTTGATGTATCAGGTGTATTAAGATACAGATACGATACAGGTAATTTTGATAAAAATTTCGTTAACAACTCAAATTTAAACAACAACAAACAAGATCACAAATATAGAGCACAAGTTAACTTCGGTGCTGCTATAGCTGATAACTTCAAAGCTTTCATTCAGTTTGACTACAACGCTGTTGATGGTGGCACTGGTGTTGATAACGTAACAAATGCCGAAAAAGGACTTTTTGTTCGTCAATTATACTTAACTTATACAAATGAAGATGTTGCTACAAGTGTAATCGCTGGTAAACAACAATTAAACCTTATCTGGACGGATAACGCTATTGATGGTTTAGTTGGCACAGGTGTTAAAGTAGTAAATAACAGCATCGATGGTTTAACTCTAGCTGCTTTTGCTGCAGATAGCTTCATGGCTGCAGAGCAAGGTGCAGATTTATTAGGACATAGTAATATTTCAACAACATCAAATCAAGTTCCTTTTAAAGTAGATTCAGTAGGAAATCTTTACGGTGCTGCTGCTGTAGGTTCTTATGATCTTGCTGGTGGACAATTCAACCCACAATTATGGTTAGCTTACTGGGATCAAGTAGCATTCTTCTATGCTGTAGATGCAGCTTATAGTACAACTATCTTTGATGGAATCAACTGGACACTTGAAGGTGCTTACTTAGGAAATAGCCTTGATAGCGAACTTGATGATCAAGCACACGCTAATGGCAATTTATTTGCTTTAAAAGGTAGCATTGAAGTAAATGGTTGGGATGCTAGCCTTGGTGGTTTATACTACGGTGATAAAGAAAAAGCTTCTACAGTTGTAATCGAAGATCAAGGTAATCTTGGTTCTTTGCTTGCAGGTGAGGAAATTTTCTATACTACTGGTTCAAGACTAAATGGTGATACTGGTAGAAATATCTTCGGTTATGTAACTGGTGGATATACTTTCAACGAAACAGTTCGCGTTGGTGCTGACTTCGTATATGGTGGAACAAAAACAGAAGCTGCTAATCATTTAGGTGGTGGTAAAAAACTTGAAGCTGTTGCAAGAGTAGATTACAAATACTCTCCAAAACTTAACTTCTCAGCATTCTATTCTTATGTGAACCTAGATCAAGGTGTAAACACTAATGAAAGTGCTGATCATAGCACTGTAAGACTTCAAGCTCTTTACAAATTCTAAGAAGCTTTCAAGTCTAACTTCAAGGCGGAATTTTGCTCCGCCTTTTTTTATGCCTGATTTTTAAAACTTAAATTTATATAAAAAATTTTCCCAAGCTAAAACGCTTTAGGAAAATTAAGACTTAAACCAATTAGTGATTTTTTCAAAAAGCCCTTTTTGCTCTTGATGCATACCATCTTTGATGCCAAAACTTTCACTTAGTTTTTCTAAAAGTTCTTTTTGTTCATCGTTTAAAGAAGTTGGGAATTTGATAGAAATTTGAACGATTTGATTTCCCATGCGAGAACTATGAACATCTTTTACCCCTTCTTTTTCAAGAACAAATCTTTGTCCATCTTTAGCACCCTTTGGTAAATTTAAGGTCGCTTCACCGCGTATGGTGGGTACTTTTATACTCTCTCCTAAGATAGCTTGAGTAAAAAACACTGGAAATTCTATATATATATCATCATCATCTCTGATAAAAGTATCATCTTCAGCGGCGATGATCTTAACATACATATCCCCTCTAGTACCATTTTTTAAGATATTACCTTTAGCATTGACACGAAGCTTCATACCTGTATCTACACCTTCTGGGATATTAAGCTCGACACTATCTTTGCTTTCATTATAACCCAAACCTTTACAATCACTACATTTTTCACTAGCTTTTTCTCCAATTCCTTGACAATCAGGGCAAGTTTGTGCAAAAGTGATAAAACCTTGAGAAACCCCAACCTGTCCTCTACCTTGACACTTTGGACAAGTTTGAAGCTTTCCATCTTTAGCCCCTGTTCCATTACAAGTTTTACAAGAGCATTTATAAGTAAAGTCTATATTTTTCTTACAACCAAAAACCGCTTCTTTAAAACTTAATTTTAAATTAACGATAAAATCTGAAGGGATTTTCTCATCATTTGAACTTTTTCTACGACGCGATGAGCCAAAGCCTTCTCCAAAAAAACTAGAAAATATATCTCCTAAATCCTCAAAACCACCAAAACCTGAGCTACTAGAACCAAATCCACCGCCTTTTAAAGCATCTTTTCCGTATCTATCATAAATAGCTCGCTTTTCATCATTGCTTAAAACTTCATAGGCTTCATTAACAAGCTTGAATTTATCTTCTGCTTCTTTATCACCTTGGTTTCTATCAGGATGATATTTTAAAGCCATTTTTCTATAGGCTTTTTTTATGGTTTCCTTATCAGCATTTTGCGTGATTTCAAGAATTTCATAATAACTTATTTCCACATTATTCCTTTAAAAAATTTAAAATTTTACTAGAATTTTAATTTTAAAAATTCAAAAATATAATTTTAGCAAAAATAAAATCAATAATTTATCAAATTTTAAATAAAATTATGTAAAGATTTTAAAGACTACATAAAAATTTACAAGGACACTAGAATGATTAATGTGTTGATGATAGAAGATGATCCTGACTTTGCACAATTATTATCTGAATATTTAGCGCAATTTAATATTAAAATCACAAATTTTGAAAATCCTAAAAGTGCTTTAAATGTGGGTATTCAAGGCTATGATTGTCTGATTTTAGATTTAACTTTACCTGGAATTGATGGTCTTGAAGTTTGTAGAGAAATCCGACAAAAAAGCAATATTCCTATTATCATCTCATCGGCTAGAGGTGACTTAAGCGATAAAGTTGTGGGGCTTCAAATCGGTGCTGATGATTATCTACCAAAGCCTTACGATCCAAAAGAAATGTATGCAAGGATTATGAGTCTTATTCGTCGCACAAAAAGAGTTGAACACACTAATAATGAAAATATTAACTCTGCTTTCAAAATTGATGAAAGAAGACATGAGATCACCTATGAAGATAAGGTTTTAACACTTACTCCTGCTGAATTTGAAATTTTAGAATACCTTATCCAACAACACGGATATAGTGTTTCAAGAGAACAGCTTGTAAGTCGCTGTAAAAATCTAAAAGATAAAGATTCTAAAAGCCTTGATGTTATCATCGGTCGCTTAAGGGTAAAAATAGGAGATAGTTCAAAATCTCCAAAACATATTTTTTCTGTTAGAGGTATAGGATATAAACTGATAGGATGACAAAAAATTATTCTATTCATACCAAACTGATTATTTTATTTATTGTTACTTTTTTCTTGGTTTGTGTGCTTTTTATCGTTCTTTTAAAAATAGAAAGGAATGCCTATAATGAAGAAGAAAGTTTAAAACAAGAAAATCTTATAAAAAATTTACTCATCTCCTATGAAAACACTTCAGGTGTTGAAATAGGAGCTTATCTTGGAAACAGCGGTTTTAACGCTATACAAAATCCCAATCTTGTAAAAGCTATAAGAAATAATGGACAATCACTTTTTAAAGCAGGCGGAGAGCTTTGTACTCTTTCTTCTTTAAAATATCATAGCAATCTTTATTTTGATGTTCAATGTAAAGATTTTGATGGCTTGTATGAAGAAAATACTAGTGATAGGGTTTATAATCTTTTATTGATAGGATTTTTCTCTTTTTCTTTGTTGGTTGTTTTTATGTATTTTTCTGTATTAAAATCCTTAGAACCTTTAAAAAAATTAAGAAGACAAGTTGCCGAAGTTGCAAATGGGGAACAACCTGATTTTCTAGACTATCAAGAAGATGAAGTAGGCAAGATCGCCTTTGAATTTCAAAAAGCTTTCAAGAAAAATCAAGAATTAATCCAATCAAGACAACTTTTCCTAAGAACAATCATGCATGAGTTAAAAACCCCTATAGGAAAAGGGAGAATCATTTCTGAAATGATCAAAGAAGACAGACAAAAAGAAAGACTTATCGCTATATTTTTACGCATGGATTCTTTGATCAATGAATTTGCCAAAATCGAAAATTTATTTTCAAAAAACTACAACTTACACTTTAAACCTAGTCGTTTTAGCACTATACTTGAAGAAGCTAAAGAACACCTTATGATAGATGATTTTAATAAAGTTGTAAAAGTCGATATAAGATATGACGCTTTAATCAATGTTGATATGGAAATTTTCTCTGTAATTTTAAAAAATCTTATCGATAATGCCTTAAAATACTCAAACAATGGCACTTGTGAGCTTTTTTGTTGTAAAGAATGTTTTACCATTAAAAATCCAGGCAAACCTTTAGCAGAACCTATAGAGCATTATCTTGAAGCTTTTACAAGAGAAAAACACAATCAAGTCAAAGGTATGGGACTAGGACTTTATATAGTTTCAGAGGTATGTAAACTGCATAATTTTGATTTGATTTATTTTTATGATGATGGAAAGCATTGCTTTAAAATTTTCTTTGGAGATAAAGAAAAATAATGGTAAAAGGCCTGGAAAAATTCAATGAACTTGTTGAAAGTTTTGCAAATTTACCTACCATAGGAAAAAAAACCGCCATAAGGCTTGCTTATCACCTTTGCATAAATAATCAAATCGATGGTATGAAACTCGCACACAATATAGAAAATGCTATCCGCTTTATAAAACCTTGTGAGCAATGCGGTGCTTTAAGCGAAAATGAGCTTTGCGAAATTTGTAGCGATGAAGAAAGAAATAAAAACATTTTATGTATAGTTGAAAGCCCAAAAGATATACTAACGCTCGAAGAGAGTCAAAGTTACAATGGGCTATATTTTGTTTTAGATGAGTTAAATGAAGAAAAACTTGAAAAACTAAAGCAAATCATACTTAAGCTAAATATCTCTGAGCTCATTTTTGCATTGACACATAGCATTAATTCTGATGCAACTATCTTTTTTATAGAAGATAAATTTAAAGGCTTAAACCTAACTTTTAGTAAAATCGCTCAAGGAATTCCAAGTGGTGTGAATTTAGAAAATGTGGATTTAATCTCTTTAAATAAAGCTATGAATTTTAGAACAAAAATTTAGTAATTTTTATAAGAAATATCAGCTAATTCTTGCAAAGAAAAATCCGCAATCTTTTCATAAGCAAAACCTTCCTTGCTTAAAAAATCAAGTAAAGTTTTTTCCATGATTTTAGCCCCTTGTATAAGCTCATCTGAAAGCTTAAAACTCATCGCTTCAATACGCTTTGGCACACAAGCTAAGATGTGTGTTTTAGGCAAATCTCCTGCAAGTTCCATGTATTGTAAGGTTTGAAGCATTTCTATTTCATGGGCGCTTCCACTCCAGCTAATTTTATTAGGCATAGCATCATAAGGAAAGAAAAATACATCTCCTATACTCGCACCTTGCGCTTCTATACAGTCTAAAACGATAAGTCTATCGTATCGAGCGATGATATAGCTAAGCTGCAAAGCCAAAGTTCCACCATCAACAAAATCTAAAGTAAATTCAGAATGAGTGAATTTGTAGTTTTTTTCAAGTTGTTTGCAAAGATGAACGCCTAAGCCTTCATCCGCAAACATGATATTACCTATTCCAAGGACTAAGAATTTCAATGCTTTTCTTCTTTTACAAATTTATATCCGCTAATAATAGCATCCATAGCACCATCTTTACCTTTTACTGCGTTAAAAATCGCCATGTAAATATGTACTGGCACAAAAATCATAATCACCCACATCAAAATTCTATGATAAGTTCTTACATCGGCCAAACCGCCCATTGCAGCTTCAAGCGGTCTTAAAATATGATATAAAAGCCCACCTAAGCCCTCATGGTAAGTATGAGTATAAAGAATAAGCCCTGTAAGAATGATACCTAACATCACAAGATAAAAGAAAAAATAAGTTACAAATTGCAAAGGATTATAAACCCCTTTTAAATGCGGATGTTTTCCTAAGAAAATGTAAAATTTTACTTGTTCTATCCATAATTTGATATTAAAAATATCCCATACACTTCTGCGTTCTTTTGCGCTTACCTTATCGCAGAAAAACAAATATACTTTAAAAATAATACAAGCGATTAAAACAAAACCCACCGCTTGATGTACTAAGCGGTATTTTGCTTGCATAAAATTTACGGGTTCACCGTTACTAATAGGGCTTTGGAACACATAGGAAAGATAATACCCTGTGCCAATAAGAATCACTATAGCAATAGCTCTTACCCAGTGCGTTAAACGCAAACCTATGCTAAATTCATATTCAGCTTTTCTTTGCAATTTTTCTTCTTTGTTTTGCATGAAAGCCTCCTTATAAATTGACATTCACTTTATATTCACTTAGATTATTGCCCTTAGTATCCATTACATGCACCGCACAAGCAATACAAGGATCATAAGAGTGAATTTTTCTAATGATTTCAAGTGGTTGTTTTACATCAGCGATTTTAAGTCCTATCAAACATTGCTCATAACTTCCACCTACGCCATTTGCGTCTTTTGGACTTGCATTCCAAGTAGAAGGCACCACAGCTTGCCAATTTTCAATAACACCATTTTTAATTCTACACCAATGGCTTAATGTTCCGCGTGGCACATGCCCCATATAGCGTCCTTTGTATTCTTTAGAATTATCGATCACATAAGGAGCACAAGTACTCTGGTCTACTTTTAAATTTTCAACTAAATTATTAAACGCTTTTAAAGCATTATTTGCAACGATTTTTGCTTCAATACAACGAGCAGCTGTTCTTCCAAGTGTACTAAATACAGCATTTAAAGGAAGTCCTGTTTCTTTTAAGAACTCATCTACTACAGGAACAACATTTTGATTACCTTTAGCATAATTTACAACGATATTTGCTAAAGGTCCTACTTGCATAGGGTTTCCTTCATAGCGTGGAGCTTTAATCCAGCTATATTTACCCTTAGTATCAAACACTTTAGAATGGACATTATTTCCATGATGATCTACGCTTTCTCCATCTACAAGTCCTGTATAATTTGGATTTGTTTTGCCATCATAAGGATGTAAAGGTTCATTGTCTGCATACCAAGAATGAGTTGCCTCTTCAGTAATCTTATCTTCTTCTACTTCATAAACCTTGCTTAAATCTCCATTTTTGATAATACCACTTTCAAAAAGCCATTCATCTCTTCCGATTTGGAATTCTTTAAAGGTATAAAGATTATTTACCCCTATATCATTTAAAACACTTGCTTCATGTGCATAAGCTTTTCCTGCCATCACAAGATCAGGATAATACGCACGATTAACAAAGTCTTGCACTTCTTGGAATTTAACCATATATTCACCCATTCTTGCAGGATCGAGTAAATCCATAACGCAAGTTACACCACCAACGGTTAAGCTTTGTGGATGTGGATTTTTAGCTCCAAAAATCGCCATACATTGAGCAATGATTCTTTGAATTCTTAAACATTCTAGATAGTGAGAAAGAACGATTAAATTTTGCTCAGGACTTAAACGATAAGTTGGATGACCATAGTACGCATTAGCAAAAGGTCCTAAATTTCCTTTATCTACAAAAGTTTTAAGTCTTTGTTGCACTTCAAGAAGTTTATCCGCACCTGTTGCATAAGGATTTGAAGTGTATTTAAAAGCTTCATCGCTTGCTTTTTTAACATCAGCACTTAAAGCACTTACCACATCAGCCCAATCAAGCCCATGAAGTTGATAAAAATGCACAATATGATCGTGTAAAAATAAAGCCGCATTCATTAAAGTTCTTGTTAAAAGCGCATTTAAAGGCGGAGTAATACCTAAAGCATTTTCAACAGCAACTATACCTGCTTTATAATGTGAAAAAGTACAAACTCCGCAAATTCTTTGCGTCATAAAACCCGCATCTCTTGGATCACGCCCTTTTACTATGGTTTCAATACCACGCCACAAAGTAGAGCCCGCATAAGCTTCTTTTACCACATTGTTATCATCAACAACAACTTCAACTCTTAAATGCCCTTCAATTCTTGTAATAGGATCTACGATTATTTTTTGACTCATTTTTATTCCTTATCTTTTTGCATGGAAGATATAACTGCGTGTGCTGCTATAGCAACGCCTGTGAGTGTAAGCACACCTATACCGATTTTATCTGAAACACTATCCGCACCCAAACCAAAAACAGTATCAAATTTACGACTAGCCATAGGCTCTTCAAAAGGTCCCATAGTATCCCAAAAATTAGGCTCAGAACAACCTATACAACCATGCCCTGCTTGAATAGGCCAAGAAGTGTGCTGGTTAAATCTCTCTCTTGAGCAGTTATTAAAAGTATAAGGTCCTTTACAACCTACTTTATAAAGACAAAAACCTTGTTTTGCTCCTTCATCTCCAAAAGCATGTACAAATTCACCCGCATCAAAATGTCCGCGTCTTTCACAAAGATCATGAATTCTTAAACCATAAGCCCATTTTGGTCTATTATACACATCAAGTGCTGGTAACTCACCAAATAATAAATAATGAAGCACATTACCCACTATATTTTTTTCACTTGGAGGACAACCTGGAACATTGATCACAGTTTTACTTGTTACTTTGCTTAAAGGCTGCGCGTTGCTAGGATTTGGTCTTGCAGCTTGAATTCCTCCAAAGCTAGAACAGGTTCCTATAGCAAAAATCGCCAAAGCATTTTCACTTGCCATTTTTGAAAGCTCATAGCCTGTTTTTCCATGTGCACCTATGGTTAAAAAATGCTCCGTATCACCCATAGGGATACCACCTTCAACCATTAAAATGTATTTATTTTTATGCTTTTGAATGGCACTTTCTAAATTTTCTTCAGCTTGCCAACCTGCTGCAGCCATCACTGTTTCGTGATATTCTAAAGAAATATAATCAAAAATCAAACTATCAATCGTTGGAGTATCACTTCTTAACAAACTCTCACTACAGCCTGTACACTCAGCCATATGAAGCCACACAACAGGAAGCCTATCAGCAAGCTCAGCAGCTTTTGCCACCATAGGAGTAAAACTCGCTGGCAAAGCCAAAAATGCCGTCATAGCACCTGCCCATTTCATAAAATCCCTTCTAGAAAAACCTGACTTTTCTAATGCTTTTGTAATACTATCATTGTCTTTCAAAGAAGGAAGCTTTTCAAGAGTCGATAAACGCGACTCTATTTGATGATAATCAATCATTATATTTCCTTTACAACATGAAATTTATTCTCTATAATAATAAAATAAAGGAAGTTAAAATAAAGTTAAAAACTTACTATCATAAGCAAATATTAGCATCACTCTTAATTAAAGCTTAATCATAAGCCTTTTTTAAGTTTGCGAATCAAAAATCTTGCAGGATGAATAGCGTGGATGTATTTTTTTTCTAAACACAAGGGTTCATTATTTATCAATGCACACAAATACCTTGCCGCTAAAACACTTGTACTAAAACCCCTTGACCCATGAGCAAAATTAAAATACAAATTACAAGACATTTTAGCTGGTTTTTGCTCCTTATTTTTTGTCCATAATAAAGCTTTATATTCTTCTTTATAAAACGCTTCATCATAAGCATTTCCAACTATCATAAAGCGATCACTCGAATAAGATCTAAAACCTACTTTAGAACCTATGATTTCTAATTTTGTATTTTTATCCATAAAATCGGCTATATTTTCTATATTTTGTTTATCATCTTCTTCTTTTGATTCTAAACTTGCATTAAGCCTATCATAACTTGCACCAATTACTTGCAAATCATCTTTTACAGGGCAAATATAAGCCTTAGAAGATAAAGCAAATGGGGTATCTAAAAAAGGTTTTAGATGTGTAACTTGACCTCTTACTTTGCTTAATTTCATCTCATCATAAAAAACAAAGTCTTTTGCATCTGCACCCATAGCATAAATCAAAACCGCATAATCACTTTTAACAACATCATTTTTAAATTTTAAACTAAAACACCCATTTTCAAATTTATAAGCTTGAAATTCATGATTAAAATATATACAAGCTTTGCTTTTTTCAAAAAGATTTTTAACCAATTTTTTTGGAAAAATCACTCCACCCTCTTCTAAAAAAGCTTGATTTTTTGAAATTTTAAACAAAACATTTTCTCTTTGCGTGTCAAATCTTTCTTGCATTAAATCATTATGTGCAAACTCCACCACACCCTTAAATTCTAAATCTAAAATTTGTCTATAAAAACGACTTGCTTCTATAAAAGAAAGCTCTGAAAACTCCCCTAAATTTACCTTAGGCTTTAAGATTAAAGAGCTTAAAATTCCACTTTCATTTCCACTTGCACCCTTGCCTAATTCTAAATGTTTTTCAAAAATATCTATTTCAAAACCTCTTAAACTAAGCTCATAAGCTAAAACAGCACTTGATATACCTGCACCAATAATAGCTACTTTTTTATTTTTTAAAGATGAAAATGTTCTTGAAAAATACGCTTCTTTGTCTTTAAACTCAAGCTCATTTTCCAAATAAGCTTTAATCATTTCTCTTTTTCTAAAACCTTTGGTTTTTTCTACTCTAAAGCCATATTTTTTTAAATTTTTTTGCAAAAAACTTGCCGAAGAAAAGGTGCAAATTTGTGTATTTTTTTTAGAAAGCCTTGCCACTTCAAAGATTAAATTTTCATCAAACATTTGCGAGTTTTTATTTGGAGAAAATCCATCTAAATACCAAACATCAGCTTTAAAATTCAATTCTTTTAAAACAGCTATATCTTCAAAAACAAGATCTAAAAAACAATCTTCAAAATAAAAACGATAAATTCCTTCTTTAGCCTTAGGATAAAATTTTAAAAATTGTTCTAAAAGCTCTTTAAACTCTTCATAAAATTCTAGTTTTTGATAAATTTCTCTTAATTGTTCTTTTTCGATATAAAAAGCTTCTACGCTAATATAAAAAAGTTTTTTAGGACGCTTAGAAGGGGTAGTTTCTAAAAGGCGTTTCAAAGTAAGAAAAAAATTTAAACCTATACCAAAACCACTCTCTGCGATAATAAAATTTTCTTGATTTTTCCATTCAAAAGAATGAGTGTAAACAAATTTGCTTTCATTTAAGCCATCTTTGGAATTAAAATAAAAATCATCAAAATCCAAAGAAAAAGGAGTATTATCCTTAAAAATTAGCTTAGCTTTTTTCATCGGT
Source organism: Campylobacter sp. CFSAN122748 (assembly GCF_045277125.1). Lineage (NCBI taxonomy): Bacteria > Pseudomonadati > Campylobacterota > Epsilonproteobacteria > Campylobacterales > Campylobacteraceae > Campylobacter > Campylobacter sp. CFSAN122748. Next base: position 1,231,108 of record NZ_CP116953.1, read on the forward strand.
TGTTATAAAAATAACTCTCAACTCCATCGGCAATACCCTTAACCAATAAATCTTGAAAAGCTTTATTGGCGATTCTTTTGCCTTCATTTGGATGTGTAATATAGCCAATTTCAATCAAAATTGCAGGCATTTGCGCACCTACTAAAACCCAAAAAGGTGCTTCTCTTACACCGCCATCTACAATTTTATACTTTTTGCGTGTTTGAGTGAGTATATTTTTTTGTACATCAATGGCTAGTTTATTTGAAGCAACGATTTTTTCACGATTTAAGAAATTTAAAATACTTTGTTTTGAGAAATAATTAATCTCTTCAAAATCCCCTTGATTTTCTTTTTCTGCTGCCTTTTTACTTCTTTCGCTTCTTGCAGGACTTAAAAAGAAAGTTTCCACGCCTTCGCTACTTTTGGCTTTTGTGGCATTTGGTGCTGCGTTAGCATGTATAGAAATAAACAAATCCGCTCTTTTATCATTGGCATATTTGGTTCTATCACGAAGATTGATAAATTTATCCGAACTTCTAGTATAAAGCACTTTATAACCGCGTTTTTTAAGTTCATTTCCAAGTTTTAAAGCCGTACTTAAAACTATATCTTTTTCTTTTAAACTTCCTTTTTTATCACTTAAAGCACCGCTATCTTTTCCACCATGCCCCGCATCGATAACCACAAGCTTTCCTGATTTGTAATTTGTATTTAAAGTTTTACTAGAACTTTGAGTTGCTTTTTTGTTTGCATTTTGATTTGTAGTTTGTATATAAAAACCTAAAGTGAGATTATTATTATCCAACTCCTTTAAAAGTTTAAATTCTTTAGGAGCACTCAAAACCACACGAACGGTTTTTGGATTGTATTGAGTAACTGTAATCACATTTTGTCCAAAAGTAAAGCTTTTTCTATTACCTTCTAACACACCCTTAAAACTTACAACATATCGGAATTTTTGATCTTTGGTATCAAATACTGCTATTTCTTTTTCATCTAAATCATCGCTTAAATTTAACACCACAGCATTAGAAATTTTATCCACATCTAAAATATATAAAGGTTTTTGATTTTCTTTTTCATTATTGGTTTTTTTATCTTGTTTTTTTGTTTCTAAAACTTTGGTTTTAATTTCTGTTTTTTGATCTTGCTTTTTCTCTGAAATTTTACTAATTTGCTCAGTCTTTTTTTGACTAGTAGTTTCTTTTGAAAAAATTATTTTTTCTTCTTTAAAAGATATATCAATAGGAATTTTTTCTTTAGCATAAACCACTATGCGTATGGTTTTGGGATTAAATTGTGAAATCACTAAACGATAGTCATCAAATTTAAACTCTTTTTTACCCCCTTCTAAAACCCCATCAAAATCACTAATAAAACGATAGTTTCCTTTTTCGTCTAAAGCAAAACTTTTTAATTGATCCTTATCCAAATCTGCATTTAGTTCAAACTCTACACCTTGGTTTGTTTTACTTGACTTTAAAACATAAATTTTATCATCGCTTTTTGCTTTAGAAACGATACTGCTCTTTGGTGCTTGCGAAGTTTTAGAATTTGTTTTTTCTGTATTTTTTATTTGTTCGTTAGATGATTTTTTTTCATTTTTTTGAACTGTTTTTATAGGTTCAAAAGTTGTTTTTTCAGTGTCTTGAGAAATATTTTGAACCTTAATATCTTTAATAACAGCCTTTCTTAAAGCATTAATACTTGCTTCACTTATACCACTTTCTTTTAACTCATTAGCATATGACTTGTCATCTAAATTTAAAGTATTTGAACTGATGATCAATCTTTTTAAAATTTCAATTTTAGTTTTTTCATCTTCATGAATAACACTTTGTATATAAAGGCTTTTGAGCTGATGGTGAAATTTTACTTGCACTTCACTTTTAGAACCGATAAAATTTTTATCAAAATTTGCAAGTTCATTTTCATAAGCTCCAAAAAGAGTTGTGAAAGCAAATACTAAAAATACAAAAATTTTAGCCATTATTCACCATTAACCAATTTTTCCATAAGTTCTTTAACACTGATAAGCTTATCTAAACGATATCCATTTGCACCTGTAAAGAAAAGTCCTGTTTCTTTTTTGCCTGACCACGCATCAAAAAGCCTATCTGCTATACAATACCCTACTTTAGTCGCCTCTTTTCCACGTCCACAAGGCGCTACACAATTGCTTATACAATTAATCTTTGGACCCATTCTTTTATCTACCAAATTTAAAAGATTGGTTCTAACTCCACGAGCAGGATAGCCCACAGGAGATTTAATAAGCTCTATATCTTCTTCTTTAGAAGCTAGCAAAACGCTTTTAAACTCTTCACTCGCATCACATTCAAAAGTTCCTATGAAACGCGTTCCCATTTGAACACCACTAGCCCCTAAAGAAATAGCATTTTCTATATCTTTTTTATCCCAAATTCCACCTGCAGCAATCACGGGAAAAGACCCCCAATTTTTAGCCTCTTCTACCACAGGAGCGATTAATTTTTCTAGCTGATAATTTGGATCTAAGCACTGCTCATAAGTAAAACCTTGATGACCTCCACTTTTTGGCCCTTCTAAAACCACTGCATCAGGCAAGCGATTGTAACGGCTTTGCCATCTTTTGCAAATAATTTTTAAAGCCTTTGCAGATGAAATGATAGGCACTAAAGCCACATCAGGAAAATCTGCAGTAAATTCAGGTAAATTTGTAGGAAGTCCAGCACCTGAAACAATCACATTAAAACCAACCTCACAAGCATCGCGTGCTATTCTTGCATAATCATTACTTGCACATAAGATATTACACCCCAAAGGTGCATCGCCACAAACTTTTCTTGCATTATTAATCAAAGCTTGCAAACCCTTGCGTGAGTAAAAATTTTCACTTCCATAAGGCTTAGCGTTTAATTCTTTACTTGCATACTTTCTTTCTTCATAATATCCTGTTCCCACAGAAGAAATAATCCCAAGTCCACCATTTAAAGAAACTGCAGAAGCTAATCTATCCCAGCTTATGCCTAGTCCCATTCCCCCTTGAAAAATGGGATATTTTATAGTATGTTTTCCTATTTGTAAGGGTTGTAAATTCATTCTTTTACCTTTAATTTTGCAAATTTTCTTTTACCTATTTGTAAGATGTATTCTCCTTGTTCCAAATACATTTGCTCGTCGCTAACTTTTTGAGAATTTACACTTACTGCATTAGCACTGATGCTTCTTCTTGCCGCAGAAGTAGAACTTTCCAAACCACATTCAACCAAAGCCTTAGCAAGCCAAATTTTTCCTTGTATTTCAAACTCAGCCATATCACTTGGCAAAGCATTTTGAGAATGAATTCTATCAAATTCAGACTTAGCATTATTAGCCTCTTCTTTGGAGTGAAAACGCTCTGTAATCTCTAAAGCTAAATTTTCTTTAGCTTTTTTAGGATGTAAATTGCTTTGTTCTATATCTTTTTTTATTTGCGCAATTTCTTCTAGACTTTTTTGACTTAAAAGTTCATAATATCTAAACATCAATTCATCACTAATACTTAAAATTTTAGCATACATATCATTAGCTTTTTCTGTAACACCAATGTAATTATTTAAACTCTTACTCATTTTGTTTACACCGTCTAAACCTTCGAGTAAAGGCATCATAATCACAGCTTGTTCTTTTCCTATGTTATAAACTCTTTGAAGCTGTCTTCCCATCAAAAGATTAAATTTTTGATCCGTTCCACCCATTTCAATATCGCTTTTTAAAGCCACACTATCATATCCTTGAAGTAAAGGATACAAAAACTCACAAATCGAAATAGGACTTTGCTCTTTAAATCTCTTGGTAAAATCGTCACGCTCAAGCATTCTAGCTACACTAAAAGTTGAAGTAAGCTCTACTATACCCGCAGCTCCAAGTTCATTAAGCCAAGTAGAATTAAACTTAATCTGTGTTTTTTCTTTATCCAAAACCTTAAAAACCTGCGTTTCATAAGTTTTAGCATTGATTAAAACTTGCTCTTTATCCAGCTTTTTACGCGTTGCACTTTTTCCACTTGGATCGCCAATTTGTCCTGTAAAATCTCCAATCAAAAACTGCACAATAGCTCCATGTTTTTGCAAAAAAGCCATTTTTGTTAAAACCACGCTATGACCTAAATGTAAATCAGGCGCTGTAGGATCAAACCCCGCCTTTATAAAGAAATTTTCACCCTTTTCATAATAATTTTTAATTAATTTTTCTATTCTTTCTTCATCAATAAGCTCTGCACAACCACGCTTAACTTCTGCTAATATTTTTTTTATATCCATAATAAACCTTTTTAACCTTCTTTATAAGCATCATTTAAAGATGTAAAATCTAAAATTTTACAACGAGATTTTAACCTATCCTTGACACTATCTGGATTGATATTATCAGGAATTTCCATTGTAATCTCAAAATAATCTACCGCCGAATTTAAATCACTTGATAAATTAATTGTTAATAAATTTATCTGCATTTTAGCTAAAAATGCCAAAAATTCCGCTAAAACACCTTTTTTATTTTCCAAAGAAAAAATCAATTTATAAGATTTAGGGATGTTAGAATCCCATTTTATAAATACCATATCTTGATTATTATCTATCATTTTATCAGCTCTATCGCAAAGCTTATGATGGACAATAGCGTTACCACCTTTAACAAAAGCTAAAACAGCATCACCTCTTTTTGGATGGCAGCAAAAATCAAAATCCACATTAGCGATTTTATGGTTACAATATAGAGTAAAATTTCCTATTTTTTGTTCTTTAATCTCATATTTATCAAACCAATATGACTTCTTGGCGTATTTTTTAAGACCATTAACTATATCTTTCAAATAGGCACTATCTGTTGCTACTTGTCTAATACGTCTGGCTAAATTTTCTTTTTCTATCCAAGTTTCAATTCTGTTTTTATCAACTCCAAAAATAAAACTTAACATATTAATAGAGCTTGCTAAATTAATCTCTCTGATTTTTTGCTTACAAAATTCCCTTATACTTGCTTTTGCTTTTCCTGTTTTAACACTATCTATCCAAGAACAGCGATAAAATTTATCATTGCTAGTAACCACTCGCACAATATCGCCATTTTTAAGCTCGGTTAACAAAGGCACTTTAATACGATTTACATAAGCACTTTTTGCATGAAGCCCTACTTTGGTATGCACTTCATAAGCAAAATCAAGAACCGTTGCACCACGAGGCAAAGTGAAAATTTCTCCCTTAGGAGAATAAACTGCGACATCTTCAACATAAAGACTATCTTTAGCATATTCATAAAGTTCAATAGCATTATAATCTTCTGCATTTTCAAGATTGTTTATACTTTGCATTGAAATATCTGTAAGCCAATCAAGACGAGGCGCAACCACACTGCCATCTTCTTTATATTTCCAATGCGCTGCTATACCAAATTCCGCAATTTTATGCATATCAAAAGTTCGAATTTGTGCTTCTATAATACTTTTAGCATCAAAAAGTGTGGTATGTATGGTTTGATAACCATTTTGTTTAGGCAAGGCTATATAATCCTTAAAACGCGAAACCAAGGGATTAAAATGTGTATGTAAAATTCCTAAAGCTAAATAACAATCACTTACTTTTTCAACCAAAATTCTTACCCCAAGCAAATCAAGAACTTCTTCAATACCAATGCCTTTTCTTTGCATTTTAAGATAAATAGAATAGCTATGTTTAATGCGTTTTTGAATTTCAAAACTACCTTGTCTAAAGCCATTGCTCAAAAATAAAAGTTCGATTTTGGAAATAAATTCATTTAAACCTAATTGCATTTCTTGATTATTGGAGTTGATATAATTGTCAATAAGCTTATACTCATCTGGCATAAGATATTTAAAACTAAGATCTTCCAAATAATTTTTTATGCTTGAAATACCAAGTCTATGGGCTATTGGGGCATATACAACTAAAGTTTCTTCGCTGATTCTTTTTTGCTTATCTTCTCTTAGAATATCAAGAGTAAGCATATTATGCAGCCTATCACATAACTTCACAATCAAAACCCCAACATCTTCAATGCTTGCTAAAAGCATATTTCTGAAAGTCAAGGCTGATTTAGTTAAACTTTTTTTAGATTTTGATGAAATGAGATTATCTTCTCTAATTTCTATAATTTTAGTAAGCCCTAAAACAAGTTTTAAAACCTCAGAACCAAACTGCTCTCTAAGTTCTTCTTTAGTACAGTTTGTATCTTCGATCACATCATGCAATAAAGCAGCTAAAATATTGCTTTTATTTTCACTTAAAAATCCAACCAGTGTTGCTACTAAAATAGGATGTACCGCATAAGGCTCTCCACTTTTTCTAAACTGCCCTTCATGGCAAAATATACAGTAATCTACCGCTTTTTCAAGAATGGCATCATGGCCACAAATTTCGAAAAGCAAAACCTTAGCAGCTTCTAAATCTTTACAATTTTTTACATTATCGATTAATTGTTCAAGCAATAATTCTTCATCGATTGGTTTCAACTAAACCCTCTAAAGTGATTTTATTTTCTGCAATTTCATATAAAGCTATATCTGCAAGTTTATTTTTATTTTTATCAAAGTCTACCAAAGGGGTTGCTCCATTTGCCAATTGTTCCGCTCTTTTTGCTACCACTAAAGAAAGGCGATATCTATCATTACCCATTTTTTCCAAAGCTTTTGCCGCTACTTCTTCTATTCTTTTATCCATAATTTTCTCCTTAATTATTTTTAACGGTTGAACAAAGGCTAGTATCACCTTGTATGATTTTAAGTAAATTACCCTCTTCAAACATATTACAAACCACAATAGGAAGTTTGTTATCTTTAGCTAAAGCTATAGCTGTATCATCCATCACTTTAATATTATCTTGCATAGCCTCATCATAACTCAAAGTATTTAAAAATACTGCATCATCAAATTGTTTTGGATCTTTATCATAAACTCCATTAACTTTTGTAGCTTTTATTACCATATCTGCATCAATTTCCACAGCTCTTAAAATAGCTGTTGTATCCGTAGTAAAATAAGGGTTTCCAGTACCTGCAGCAAAAACCACAACACGACCCTTTTCTAAGTGTCTTTGCGCTCTTCTCATAATATAAGTTTCACAAAATGCTTCCATCTGAATGGCGCTTTGAACCCTAACTTCAAGTCCAGAGCTTTCCAAAGCTTCTTGTATAGCAATAGCATTGATAACCGTAGCAAGCATCCCCATATGATCTCCACTTGTCCTTTTAATCAATCCGCCCTTAGCAGCACTTACTCCGCGAATAATATTACCACCGCCTATAACTATGCCTACTTCTATTTGATTTTTTATAAGTTCTTTAATCTCTGAAGCTATGAATTTTAAAATAGAATTTTCTATACCAAAGCCATTTTCACCTGCTAAAGCCTCTCCTGAAAATTTTACTAAAACTCTTTTTCTCTCTTGCATTATTTCTCCTTATTTAACTTGAAATTATATTTTAAATTCCATTAAATTTAGCTAATTTAAGCTAATGAGTTCCAAAGGATTGATATGAAAATTTTTTTGAGTTACTTCAAAAGTAAGATCATTTTTTATTCTACCCACTACGGCACCTTTTTTAATATTCTTACCAACTTTAATATTAGGAGCAATCTTATCTAAATGTGCGTATATTGTATGTATGCCATTATCATGTTCAACAATAACAACTCGAGCTAGCATACTAGTATCTTTAGCAAAAACTATTTTTCCATCTAGCACATTTTTAACAACTGCATCGCTTTTATTGCTTCTTAAAACTACATTCTCGTTAAAAATTTTAAGATTGTAAACAGGATCAACATAATTTCCAAATTTTTGCTTCACAGTAAAAGAATCCAATGGAGCTATGGTTTTTTTTCCTGTGTAACGCTTGACTGAACTTCCTTGATAGCTTGAACCTAATTGTCTTATTTTTTGATTATTTTTTACTATTTTAGTATCATTTTTGTTTAAATTTGCACCTTCTTTATTATTAATAATTTTTAATTGATTTAATGTTTTTCTAAGCTCTTCTTGCTGAGCTTGTAAGTCATCGAGTTTTTTTGCATATATGGTTCGATCTGTTTTTTGTTTATTAATTTCGCTAATTTGTTTTTGTTTTAAACTTTGAAGCTTGACTAATTGAGCGTTGTAATCCTTAAGACTATCATTGATTTTCTTAATCTGAGCTTGTTTATCATCAATAAGTCTGCTTACTCCCTCATAATCTTTAGAAATTTTAAAAATTTCTTCATTTAAAACTTTGTTTAAACTCCCTAAAATTTCAAAAGCCACAAAACTTTCTTCACTTTCGATATAGCCTTGAGGAATAGGTAAATCATAGGCAAAATCTTTAGCCATCAAAGATATAAGCTTACTTTCCATATTTGATTTACTTTTAAGCAAATCTTCATTTTGGCTTGTAAGGGTGTTTAACTCTTGATTTTGAGCCTTAGCACTTGCTTCAAGCTTAGAAGTTTGTGAATTTAAGCTTTCAATTTGCAAACTTAGATCTTTCAAACTTTTTTCACCATTTAAAATATCGCTAGCCAAATCTTCAAGTTTTTTATTTAACTGTTCTTGTATGCGTTTATTTTCTTCTAAACTTTTTGTTTTTTCATTTATAGCGTTTGCTAAACTTATATCAACAAACAAAAAAAAACAAAAAAAGATAAGAATATTTTTTCTCATCTTTTAACCTTAAACATAACCGTATTTACACACAACAAGCAAATAAACAAAGTAGCTAAAAAAATTAAAGTCAAATGTAAAATAAAATTAATAGGTGGAAAAATAATATCTACAGCCTTTAAACTTTCTTGGATAATAGAAAGATCAAAAATTTGGGTAAAAAAGGCAAGTAAAATAACAAAAGCAATAAAACAATCAACCACAACCACCTTATAAAGCATAAAAGATCTAAACCAAAACGGAGCTCCAAATAAACACATAATTTCAATACGATCGGTATGTTCATAAAGCCAAATTCTCATCTGTTTTAAAAACAAAACAAAGGCAAGTAAAATAATGATAAACAAAAATAACCAAAAAACAAATTTCATCAAAATAAGCAAAGAGTATATCTTATCATGGGTTTTGGAAAAAGTTTCAACCTTACTAACACCTACAATATTTAAAAGTTGATTTTTAATCGAATTTAGTTCATTTTGATCGGGTAAAGAATTTAATTTTAAAGTATAAAATTTTGGCAGAGAATCTTTTAAAACTTTCAAATTCTTTTCAGAAACATCATTTTTCAAACGATCAATTAAATCCTTAGGATCTAAAGATTCAAGTCCAGCAAAAAATGGTACTTTTGTTTTTACTACATTCTGATCAAGTTCAGTTTTGCTGACAACTATAATATTATAATCTTTATTAACAAGTTCTTCATAATGCTTTAAAGTTGCATTTGTAATCAAAATAAATTCAAAAGCAAACATCATAAAAAGTAAAGGTAAAATTAAAGATAAATGTGTTTTAAAAAATTTCATTCATTTTTCCATTTTCTATATTAAAACGACGATAATCCACTCTTAAATTACTAGGAATTCTATGTGTTACCACTATAACACAAGTTCCTAAAAGCTCTCTAGCAGACTTTAAAAGAGTCCATATAATATCAGAAGAATACTCGTCCAAATTTCCCGTTGGCTCATCGCAAAGCAAAAGCTTTGGATTATGAGCTAAAGCCCTAGCCATAGCGACGCGTTGTTGCTCACCACCGCTAAGTTGATTAGGCAATTTATCTGCTTTAAAAGTTAAATTTACATGCTTTAAAAGCTTAGTAGCTTGATCATGGCATACTTTTTTGCTATAACCTTTAATCATTAAAGGCAACATAACATTTTTTTCAACACTATATTCTTGTACAAGTTTATAATCTTGAAAAATAATCCCTATTCTTTGACGCAATTTTAAAAGTTCTAAATTTCCAATTTTATTCATCAAAGATCCACATACTTCAAGTTTACCAGAAATAGGTTCTAAATCTCCATAAAAAGACTTTAAAAGCGTACTCTTACCACTCCCACTTTTACCCGTAATAAAAACAAAATCATCATCCTTAAAAGCAAAACTTGCTTCTTTAATAACTAATTCATCATAACCTAAAGTAAGTTTATTTGCTTGGATTAAATTAGGCATCCTTTTTCCTTAATTTCCCTTTTTAAATTTTTAAATTATGCTTTATTTTTGCTTAATTTTCAAGAAAAATTATATTTTAAACTGAACTTTTAAAATTTCTTTTAATTCATTTATCGCTTTAATATTTTCTTGAATTTTAAATGGTTCTTTAAAAGCAAAATCGATCGTTTTATCAAGATGTAAATAACAATGTTCAGGCTTATTAAAAGCTCCAAAAGCAACCTTTAAAAGCAAATTCTCATCTTGTTTGTAGATGCTTTCAAAATGCAAGAAAAAATCATCTTTTTTTATAGTAATATTTTTAAAGTTCTGCTCTATTTTTTTCAAATCTTCTTTAGAAAATTCAACCGATGAGAGATTAAATTCATTTAACTCATAGTTTCTACACTCTTGATTAAAATTCCACACCCAAAGATCATATATATTTTTTTCTTGCTTTTTCCATCTATCTTCATATTTGCTTGAAATTTCTAAATTTTCATTTTTTCTAAGACTAAATTTTGGAACAGGAAAAGTCAAAAATTGTTCTAGAGTAAAATTAAAATACTCAAAACTATCTGTTCTAAGTTCAAAACGACCATTTTGGGTTAAAACCCTAGCACATTCTTTGCAAAAATCTTTCCCAATAACTCGCCTATGAGGCTTTTTGTCCCAAGGAACAGGAAAATGTAGAAAAATCTTTTCAACTGATTTTGATTTTAATACACTCAATAACAATCTCGCATCACTTTGGATTAGCAAAATATTATTTACATTTTGTGCTTTAGCAAGTTTAGCCACTTGAGTTAAAGCTGGGTTGTAAATTTCCACCCCTAAAATTAAAACATTTGGATTTTCTTTTGCTTGATAAAGCAAATGTCTTCCTGATCCAAAGCCTATTTCTATATAAATTTTACCTTGAAGCTTAGACAAAAGCTCATCAAAATTATCAACGATAAATGGTGTTTTTTCAATTAAAGCATTGTTTTTAAGTCCAAAAGCTTCATTGATAATATCCTCACAAAAACCTTCTTTAAAGATTTTTAAAGCCTTTTGCAAATAACCTATTTTAGAAGGTTTTGTATGTTTGTCGCCTTTAATCACAAAATCATTTTGTGCTTTTTTAATCTGCAGAAAAAAACTCTCTTCTTGAACCTTTGTATAAATAAGACTAACATTATCATTCTTAGCAAGCCAAAGAAATTCAACATCATCCTTACTATAAGGCAGATTTATTTCTTTGATCTTTTTACTTTTAAAATTTGGCACTACTGAGCCGCCTTAACTTTGCTTGAAGGTTCTGAACGAAGTCCAGCTGAATCAATAGCAATAACTTCATAACTATATTCCACCCCTGGTAAAGCTTTTACATCTTTTAATCGCTTTTCTTTAATGCCTTTAAAAACTGCATTTTGCTCCCCACCATAGCGTCTTATTTCATACTCAACAGCTCTAGTATCATTATCACTCCATTCTAAATTTATCCCTTCACTTGTGCTTTGGGTCAAAATAATACTAGGAGCCAAAGGGTTGCCTAAAGTTTTACCTTCTACACCATCTTTTGGCATAGGACTTTCAAGACCATCTTTATCGACCATTGTTACTTTATAATACTTGCTTTTACCTGCTCCTTCTACTATATCCTCATAAGAATTTTTATCAGTCTTTGCCAAAACATTAAAAGGAAGGAAACTTGAGCTCGTAGAATAAACTTTATAATAAGAAAAATCTTCATACGTAGGAGCATCCCAAGTTAAAATGATTTTATTAGAACCATCTGTACTAGCACTTAAATGCTCAACTTGAGGAGGTAAAGCCTTGCTTGTAGAACTTACAACTTGACTTGGCTCACTCTTTATCCCATTAAAACTCACAGCAATAATTCTATAACTTGAATTTTCATTAGGTTTTAAATCACTATCGATGTATTCAGCGTTTAAACGATTTTTTACTTCTGCAATTTTTTTAAATTCTTTATCATCACCTTTGGTTCTTTCAATAATATAAGAATCAACCCTAAAATCAGAATGCGGACGCCAAATAAGTTTAATACGATTAGGCAAATTAGTCACAGCTTGAACAAAAGGAACAGCTTCAAGTCTTGGAGCTGTGCTCACTTCTATAACCTTGCCATCTTCTGAAATTTGTCCTTGCTCATTAAAGCTTTTCATCATATAACGATACTTAGTACCAGGCTCTAATTTAGTATCTACATAATGGGTTTGAAACTTATCTTTAATAGTGCCTACAAGTTTAAAATCAGGATTTTCATCACTAGAACGATACAAATAAAATCCTTTAATATTTTCATTATATAAAGGCTCCCATTCAAAAGCAATATTACTCATATCACTAAGACTTTTTAAACTTTCAACCTTTGGCAAGCTTTCATTTACAGCAGGCTCTTTACTTGAAGCTAGCGAATTCATTTGCGAAACACTACAAGCGCTAAGCAAAAGAGTTAAAAAACTCGAGTAAAAACTCAAGCGAAATCTTTTCATCATTCTCTCCTAAATTAATTTGTTCAAACATAATATTTTTAAAATCTTCCATCAAAGGTGCTTTAACAAAAATTTGTTCTTTGGTTTTTGGATGGATAAAATACAAAAAATAAGCATGTAACATTATTCTACAATCATACTTACCCTTATAACCATACAAACTATCACCTAAAATATAGCGATTTAAACTAGCCAAATGCGCTCTAATTTGATGAGTTCTTCCTGTAAAAAGCTTAGCAGCCATCAAAGTTAAATTTTCAGTTTTTACTACATTTATAAAAGCTGATTTTGCGTTTTTACTGAATTTATTTTCCTTATCTATGGCTATTTTTTTAATAGCATTAGAAGGCGAACGCATTAAAAATTTTTCTACTATAATTTTATCTTCTTTTAGTGGCAAATCAATTAACGCAAGGTAAATTCTTCCCATGCTTTTATCTGCAAGCTGTTCACTTAATTTTTGATGGGTGAAATTATTTTTCGCTATTAGTATAGCTCCGCTTGTATCTTTATCTAATCTATGGACAAGACCAGCTCTTATCTCTCCTCCTAAATTTGATAAAGTATATTTTTTTTCTATTAACCAATCCACCAAAGTGGCATTTTTAACGCTACTTGCTCCATGAACGACTAAATTTGAAGGTTTATTTAAAACAAGCAAGTCTTCATCTTCGTATAACACATCAATATCAAAATCCACTTCAAACTGAGGTTTTATCTCATTGCAAAGCTTTAAACTTGCAATAGAAATAATATCACCATTTTTAAGCTTAAATGAATTTTTATCTTGAATTTTATCATTAACCTGTACACAATCTTTTTCTATAAGTAAAGCAACTTGATTGCGACTTTGGTTTAATTTTTTAGCCAAAAATACATCAAGCCTTGAATTTTCATCTACTAAAAAAGTTTGCATTTTTTCCTTAGAGGTTTTGATAAATTTAAAATTTTAGTTTATAATTATAGCTTTATATTACCAACTGAAGGCAAATTTTGTTTAGATTAGATAGAAGAATTTTAACTCATTTTGACTATATGCAACCCATTTTATTTTTACCCATAATTCTTATTTCATTTTTCTTGATCTTTGAAGCTAATCCTTTTTTAGCAGAAAAACAGTTTGTTTATGCCTGTGTGGGATTGTTTGCTTTTATAGTTTTTTTCTTCTTCCCCATAAGGAAATTTATTTGGATTATTCCTGTTGCTTATTGGATTAATATTTTTTTATTGCTAAGCGTAGATATTTTTGGGATTGAAAAATTAGGTGCTAAAAGATGGCTTGAAATTCCTTTCACTCACTTTACTATACAACCTTCTGAAATTTTTAAACCTAGTTTTATTTTAATGCTTGCTTATCTTATTTATCAAAATCCTCCTCCAAAAAATGGATACAAGCTTAAACAATTCATCAAACTTAGCTTTTATATCATCTTACCTTTTTTGCTAATTGCAAAAGAACCTGATTTAGGAAGTGCTATGGTTTTACTACTTGTTGGTTTTGGAGTGCTTTTTATCATGGGAGTTCATTATAAAATTTGGTTAAGTATTGTTATAGCTATAAGCGTTAGCTCTCCTATTATTTATACACATCTTTTAAAGCCCTACCAAAAGCAAAGAATTCATGATTTTATTTCAGAAAAACCAAGTTATCAAGTAACCCAATCAATGATAGCTATTGGAAATGGTGGTTTAACTGGAAAATCTCAAGATGAAGCTACACAAACTCATTTTAAATTTTTACCTATTTCAACTAGCGATTTTATCTTCGCTTACATGATAGAAAGATTTGGATTTATTGGGGGATTGACATTAATTATATTTTATATTTTACTTATTTTTCATCTACTTAGTTTAAATTATAAACTTAAAGATGATTATTTTGCTAGAGTTGCTATTAATTGCGTTGCATTATTTATTTTTATTTACGCGGCAGTAAATATCTCAATGACTATAGGTTTTGCACCAGTAGTTGGAATCCCTTTGCCTTTTTTTAGTTATGGTGGAAGTTCTTTTACTATTTTTATGATTTTTTTTGGAATTTTACAGCATTTAATCACTTTTAGATATTTTTGGACGGATATAAAGGCTAAATAAAATATTTTTAAGCATTAATAAGATATAATTTTATCTTTTAATTCAACTTAGGCGGATTTATAGCTCAGTTGGTTAGAGCAACCGGCTCATAACCGGTTGGTCGCAGGTTCGAGTCCTGCTAAATCCACCATTCTACATATAAGCTATAGACTCTTTCTTTAAAAAATAACTTTTAGTTCTTTAAATATTTCAATCTTATATAAAAAAAGTATGTGATGTGATTTTTTGAAAGATAAAGTGGTGGTTAGAGGCAGAATCGAACTGCCGACACGCAGATTTTCAGTCTGCTGCTCTACCGACTGAGCTATCCAACCACAATGTTTGATAAATTAAAAATGTAATTGTATCTTTTTTTCTTTAATTTAAGTTTAAATACAAAAATAAAATTTTATTTCCCTTAAAGTTTTAATAAGATAGAATACCCGCTTTAGATCATTATCAAATGGAAATTTTTTGAAACAATTTGGACTAGATAGACGAACTTTTAAAATTTTACTAGCTGGTTATATTATTATTGCATTGTTTGGGGCTTTATTGCTACATTCAAGCTGGGCACATACAACTCCTATTGATTTTTTAGATGCCTTTTTTACAAGCACATCTGCTGTTAGTATGACAGGATTAGTAGTTAAGAACACTGCGGTTGATTTTACCTTAGCAGGACAAATTATTATCTTAGCTTTGGTGCAAATTGGAGGCTTGGGATATATGGGTATAGGTTTATTTGTTTATATACTCATACGCAAAAAAGTTGGTTTTAGTGCAAGAAATTTACTAAAAGAGTCTTTATTTTATCCATCAATGGATGGTTTATTTAAATTTTTTAAAAAGGTTTTGCTGTTCATTTTTACTATAGAATTGATAGGTGCTATACTTCTTGCCATGCGTTTTACCCTTGAAATGAATTTTAAGAAAGCTTTATGGTTTGGAATTTTTCATTCTATTAGCGCTTTTAATAATTCTGGATTTACTATATTTGAACATGGACTTATAGCTTATAAACATGATATAGCAATTAATCTTATTATCACTTCTTTGATTATTATTGGAGGGCTTGGATATTTTGTTTTGGTTGAATTATACTTTTTTCAAAGAAAAAAATTGCAAAATTTAAGCCTACATACAAAAATGGTTGTTGTTGCAAGTATTTTTCTTATTTTCTCTTCAACGCTTATTATTTTTGCTTTTGAATACTCGAATCCTCAAACTATAGGACATTTTTCATTTTTTGATAAAATTTTAAGCTCATATTTTATCGCTATTAATTACCGCACAGCAGGATTTAATACCTTAGATATGGGACATTTGCATGATGCAAGCTTATTTTTTGGATCATTGTTTATGGTTATTGGTGGTGCACCAGGTGGAACAGCTGGGGGTATGAAAGTAACAACTGTAATGGTTTTATTGCTCTATGCTTATTGGAGTATCCGCGATGGAAGAGTTAGAATTTTTGGACATGAAATTCCAAGAGAAACTATATCTAAAGCTTTTATTATAGCTGTAGGTTCAGCTGTTTATATAGTAATAGCTGTTATTTTGCTTTCCTTGCTAGAGTCAAAATTTGATTTTATAGCCTTGCTTTTTGAAACTTCTTCGGCTTTTGCAACCGTAGGAATTTCAGTAGGAAATGGTGGAACTTTATCTTTATGCGCTTTGTTTAGTGATCCTAGCAAGGTGATTATCATCATTATGATGCTAAGTGGTAGGATAGGTGTTTTTGCTTTTTTACTCTCGGTATTCAAACAAGACAAAGCTATTCATTTAAAATTCCCTGAAGGAAAGGTTAATTTATAAAGGTAAAATCGTGAAAAATCTTAATTATGGAATCATAGGACTTGGAAAATTTGGATCAGTTGTAGCAGATGAACTCATTGCTGGAGGTCATACTGTTATCGTTGCGGATAAAGATGAGGAAGCTTTAAAAAGTATACAAAATCCTCCAAGTTATGCTTATATTTTAGATTCTACAAATATTTCAGCCCTAAAAGAAGCAGGCTTTCATGATGTTGAAGTTGTTATTGTTAGCATAGGAGAAAATGTTGAAAAATCAATCCTTACTCTTATGGCGCTTAAAGATATAGGTGTTAAAAATATCATTGCTAAAGCAACCTCTAATATCCATGGTCAAATTCTTTCTAAGTTAGGTGCAACAAAGGTTATTTATCCTGAAAAAGAAAGTGCTAAAAGACTAGTAAAAGAATTTTTAACTAAAGATGCTGATTATGAAGTTTTTGATCTTTCAGCAAATACTATACGAGCTATTAAGATCAATATAGATGAAAAATTAGCAGGAAATTCTTTAAAACATGTAGCACAAAATATGAAAGTGATTTCTTATAAAAAATTAAATAGTGACTGGGAAATACTACCTGATTTAGAAACCACGACAGTTTATAGTGGAGATGTCGTAATACTCCTTGGAACAGTTAAAGAACTTAGAGAATTTGAACACTAAGCAAGATTTAAAGCCTTACAAGCCTTTACAAAACGCTTTAAGGCTGTTTTTTCTTTGGTAGAAATTTTATGATATATAACTTCATCTAAATAATATCTAACATCTTTTATATCTAAATCCCTTGTTTTGGCATAATTTTGCAGTATATAATAAGGAATTTTAATCTTTGTTTTTGGAAATTTTTTCAAAATTTGTTTATATAAAGCTTTTTTTTGCACACAAGAAAATCTAGCAAAAACAAAAGGCAATCCTGTTTTTTCGTGCCATTTTGCACATAAATCGATATATTTAGAAGGATCTTTTAGATAAAGCTTTAAAGCCTTATCACCTATAATTACTTTTCCATCTTGTTTTAATACTTTAGCCAGAGCGTTTGAAGTTGCTGAACTTGGATCTTTGGCATTTGATGTATTTTTTTCTACTAATACACTTAAAACTCTTTTATTAGCACAAATACCCAAATCTAAATTTTTATATTTTTTTCTAGCACTTTCTATGCTTGAAATGATAGCTGCATCAATTCTTCTATAAAATAAATCTTTATTTAGCTTACTTGGAACTCCTTTTTTATACTCCATACTTGCTTTATAACCATTAGGTAGGGGATATTTCTTAAGATATATATGTAAAGGTAAAAGATTAATATAATCAATTTTTCCAAAAATCATCTCTTTTAAAGAGTGTTAAACACTCTATCTCCTGCATCTCCAAGCCCTGGGATAATATAACCTTTTTCATTTAAACCTTCATCAATACAAGCCACAAAAACTTCTACATCATCATGCATTTGGCTAAATTTTTTCAAACCTTGTGGAGCAGCAAGTATGGATATAAATTTTATTCTTTTAACTCCTTGGCTTTTTAAAAAATTACAAGCCTCTATAGCAGTCCCACCTGTAGCAAACATAGGATCTATAACAATAGCAGTGCGTTTTTTTGCATCTTTGGGAAGTTTTTGAAAATAAAAATCCGCCTTTAAAGTTTCTTCATTTCTCACAAACCCCAAAAACCCAACACTTGCATCAGGAATCATCTTAAAAACACTTTCAAGCATTCCTAATGCAGCCCTTAAAATAGGACAAATCATAATCTTTTCATCAAGTTTTTTTACTGTAGTTTTTTGTATAGGTGTTGAAATTTCAATTTCTTTTAAAGAAAAATCTTTACTCGCTTCAAAAAGCAAAAAAGATGAAATTTCATCGATTAACATACGAAATTGAAAGGGCTTTGTCTCTTTAGCCCTTAAAATTCCTAATTTATGTTCGATCAATGGATGATTGATACAATGAATATTTTTCATTTTAAGCTTTCAAAATAAGCTTTCTCATCAAAATTTTTCACCTTAGCCACACCATCTTTTACCGCAGCTGCTGCTACAGCTGTACTTACTGCAGCTTTTACTCTTTCATCAAAAGGTTTTGGTATAACATAATCTCTTCCAAATTCTAAAGTGCTTAAATTATAAGCTTTTTTAACCGCATCGCTTACAGGAAGTTTTGCAAGATCTGCTAATGCTTTAGCAGCCGCTACTTTCATATTTTCAGTGATTTTACTTGCACGCACATCTAAAGCCCCACGGAAAATAAAAGGAAAACCTAAAACATTATTGATTTGATTTGGATAATCACTTCTTCCTGTTCCTACAATCGCATCTTTTCTAAGTCTAGCTACATCTTCAGGCATCACTTCAGGAATAGGATTTGCCAAAGCAAAAATCACAGGATCTTTTGCCATGCTTAAAACCATTTCATCATCAAGAATTTTTGGTGCACTAAGTCCTAGGAAAACATCAGCTCCTTTTAAAACTTCTTTTAAAGTCTTTTCCTTAGAATCAACAGCAAATTCAAGCTTTTGAGGAGTTAAATCATTTCTATCTTTAGAAATCACTCCTTTGCTATCTACTAAAATAATATTTTCGACCCCTAAATTTCTATACATTTTAGCACTTGCTATACCTGCAGCACCTGCGCCACTTACAACCACCTTAATGTCTTTAAATTTTTTACCACTTATTTCCATAGCATTCATAAGTCCCGCAGTTGAAATAATAGCCGTTCCATGTTGATCATCATGCATTACAGGAATTCCTAAATCTTGCAAAGCCGCTTCAATTTCAAAACATTTTGGCGCAGCAATATCTTCTAAATTGATCCCGCCCACAGTTGGAGCCAAAGACTTGCAAAAATTTACAATCTCTTCTATACTATGAACATCAATTTCTATATCATAAGCATTGACATTTGCAAATTTTTTAAACAAACAAGCCTTACCTTCCATAACAGGTTTTGAAGCCTGTGCTCCTATGTTTCCAAGTCCTAAAACAGCAGAACCATCACTAACTATAGCTACTAAATTAGCCTTATTTGTATAAGTATAAGCAAGCTCATTATCTTTAGCGATTTCAAGGCAAGGTTCTGCAACTCCTGGGCTATACGCCAAAGATAGATCATGGCTTGTAGCCATTGGCTTACTTGGTACAATATCAATTTTCCCACCTAAATGGTATTTTAAAGCTTCTTCTTTTAAATTCATTTTATTTTCCTCTAACTTTTAAAAAATTTTCTATTCTTTTTTTACACTCATCAACCTCTAAAAATTCTAATACTTCAAAAATACTAGGACTTACCGCACTCCCTGTTAAAGCTATGCGTATAGGCTGAGCCAAATCTTTTAACTTTGCTTCTTTTTTTTCTAAAAAATCATTTGTAAAATCTTCAAAATCTTTACCTGTTTTTTGATCTTTAAGTGTATTAGCAAATGCTTGGAGCAATTCTAAATTATTTTTGTTAATAAATTTTTGTACTGCATTTTCATCATAATTTTGCGGCGCATTAACTATACTTTTTGCACCATTGATAATATCATGCAAGGTTTTTGCACGCTCTCTTAATAAATCAAGTAAAAATCCTGCCTTTTCATAAACAGATAAATCAAAGCCAAGATCCTTAAGCTGACGGTTAATCTCTTCAAAAGGCAAAGTTTTAATATAATGAGCGTTAAGCCATTCAAGCTTTTTAGCATTATAACAAGATGCGCTTTTATTAATATGATAAGGATCAAAAAGTTTTTTCAAATCTTCTAATGAAAAAACCTCATCATCACCATGGCTCCAACCTAAACGCACAAGAAAATTAAGCAAAGCTTGAGGTAAAATTCCCATTTCTTTGTATTCCATAACATCAGTTGCCCCATGTCTTTTTGAAAGCTTTTTACCATCTTCTCCATGTATCATAGCCACATGAAAAAATTTAGGAATTTTAAAACCCAATGCCTCATAAAGCACAATTTGTTTAGGAGTATTTGAAAGATGATCATCTCCGCGAATCACATCACTTACCCCCATTAAAGCATCATCAATAACAACAGTAAAATTATAAGTTGGAGTTCCATCACTTCTTGCAATGATAAAATCATCCATTATATCCTCTGCTTTAAATCTCACCTCGCCTTTAACCCCATCTTCAAAAACAATCTCACCGCTTTGAGGTGCTTTAATACGCACAACAGGCTCTATACCCTGAGGTGGCGTGCCTGTAAATTCTCTATATCTTCCATCATATCTTGGGCGCTCTTTGGCAGCTTCTTGCTTGGCGCGCAATTCTTCTAATTCTTCTTTACTCATATAACAATAATACGCCTTGCCTTCATCTAAAAGCTTTTTAACATATTCTTTATAAAGATCAAAACGCTCTGATTGGTAAGTTACTTCTCCATCATGTTCTAAACCGCACCATTTAAAAGCTTCGATAATTGCTTTAGTAGCTTCTTTGGAATTTCTTTTTAAATCCGTATCTTCGATACGAAGTAAAAAATTTCCACCATTTTTTCTAGCGTATAAATAATTATAAAGAGCTGTTCTAAGTCCACCTATGTGCAAATACCCTGTTGGGCTTGGAGCAAAACGCGTTGTAAGTTTTTCGTGCATTTTTTGCCTTTTCTTAAATTTTTATTGATATAATGCGATATTTATACTTAAATAAAGGTTTGAAATGAAAAAAATTTTATTAAGTTTTGCATTTTTTGCAAGTTTAGCTAGTGCAAATACCATTAATGCTATAGCTGTAGTTGTAGACAAAGAGCCTATCACAACTTATGATATAGATCAAACTATGAAAGCACTTAAAATTGATAGAAATAAAGCTTTAGGCGTACTCATCAATGAAAAAATGGAAATTTCACAAATGAAACAACTAGGTATTGTAGTCAATGATCTAGAGCTTGATGATGCTATAAATAAAATGCTTGCTCAAAACAAAACGACTTTAAATGCTTTCAAAGCAAATTTAAAATCCAAAAATCAAAGCTATGAACAATTTCGTGCAAATTTTAAAAAAGACTTAGAAAAAAGAAAGCTTTATGAAAAAATCGCAAGTATGGCAAAAACTGATTTTAGTGATGATGGAGCAAAAAAATTTTTCGAACAAAATAAAGATAAATTCACTTTTTATACACAAATTAATGCAAATATTTATCTATCAAACAATCCTCAAACTTTAGAAAATATCAAAAATACAAAAAAAACAATCCTTAAACCACAAAATGCATCTTTAAACACAAGTAATGCCGATCCAAGACTTTTAGGGCTTTTATCACAAATTCCTGTTGGAGGCTTTTCCCCTGTTTTAAATGGAAAAAATGGCTATGAACTCTATGAAGTTAAAAGCAGAGATGGGGCACAAACTCCTGAATATGAACAAGTTAAAAATGAAGTTTTAAACGCTTATGTAAGTGAACAAAGACAAAATTTTATACAGGATTATTTTGATAAACTCCGCTCTAAAATCAATATAGAATATTTAAGATAAAAATTACAATTAAAATTTCCCTTTAATAGGGAAATTTTAATGTCTTGCAAGATAATTTGTATCGTAATTATTATTAATAAAATCAGGATTTTCCATCATAGAAAGATGAAAATCTTTGGTTGTTTTTATCCCACTTATAAGCAACTCATCTAAAGCTACTTTCATTTTTGCAATAGCTTTATTGCGATCTTCTGCCCAAACTACAAGTTTGCCTATCATAGAATCATAATAAGGAGGCACGCTATAGTCTTGATAACAATGACTTTCCATTCTGACATTGCGTCCTGCTGGTGGAATGTATTTAGTAATCTTACCTGGACTTGGCAAGAAAGTTTTGGAATCTTCGGCTGTGATTCTACATTCTATAGAATGCCCATTTAATTTAATACTTTCTTGAGATGGTAAAGCATAACCTTCTGCTACTTTAATCATTTGTTCTATGATATCAATCCCACTTACCATTTCACTTACACAGTGTTCAACTTGCAAACGCGTATTCATTTCTATAAAATAAAAATCCAAATTTTTATCTACCAAAAACTCAAAAGTTCCCGCACCTTCATAGCCTATAGCTTTAGCCGCTTTAACAGCAGTTTCATGAAGCCTAGTACGTGTTTTTTCATCAAGTAAAATTGCAGGGGACTCTTCTATAAGTTTTTGATGGCGTCTTTGCATAGAACAATCTCTTTCGCCCACATGGATCACATTACCAAAACTATCTCCTATAACCTGCACTTCTATATGACGTGGATTTTGTATGTATTTTTCCATATACATAGTTCCATCACCAAATGCTGTCATAGCCTCACTTTCAGCCGACCAATACGCTTTTTCAAGATCTTTTTCATTTTCAACCACACGCATACCACGACCACCACCACCTGCGGCTGCTTTTAAAATCACAGGATAGCCTATTTCTTTGGCAAGTTTTTTAGCTGCTTCAGCTCCGGCTAAAGCTCCATCACTTCCTGGGATTACAGGTACGCCTGCTCTTTGCATTACTTGTTTAGCTTTTGATTTATCACTCATTAAATTCATAGCTTCTACAGAAGGACCTATGAATTTAATGTTATGTTTAGCACAAATTTCAACAAAATTTTGATTTTCGCTTAAAAATCCATATCCTGGAAAAATCGCATCTGCTTCAGCAATTTCAGCTGCTGTAATAATAGCTGGGATATTTAAATAGCTTTCAGAACTTCTTGCTTTGCCTATACAAATGCTTGCATCAGCGTATTTTAAATACAAAGCATCTTTATCTGCTTCAGAGTACACACAAATTGCTTTTTTACCCATTTCTTTAATCGTTCTTAAAGCACGCAGTGCTATTTCTCCACGATTAGCAATTAATATGCTTTTAATTTCCATTTTATAATTTCTCCACCGCAAATAAAGGCATTCCAAATTCTACAGGCTGACCATCAGCAACTAAAATTTCAGCGATCCTACAATCAAATTCCGCTTCAATTTCATTCATGATTTTCATCGCTTCGATAATAGCTATAGTATCGCCTTTTTTAACCGTACTACCTACTTTTACAAAAGGTGCTGCACCTGGACTTGGAGCTTGATAGAAAGTTCCTACCATAGGGCTATTTATACTTGGTTTGTTTGATTTTACACTTTGACTAGGTTGAGCTTCGTTTACAACGCTTACATTGATAGGTTGTGGAGCTGGAACTGGAGGACAAACAGGAGCTGGAACATCACAGCACATATCTCTTTCAAGTTCTATTTCAAAACCATCTTGTTCTTTGATCTTAATTTTACTAATATTTGCTTCAGCAAAAAGGTTTACTAACTCTTTAATTTCTTCTTTTGTCATAAAATTCTCCTACAAAATTTAAGAACTTAACCTTGTATTATATAAAAAAACTTGAAATTTAACTTTAAAAAAGAAAAAAATCATAAAAAATATAGATTTTTTAGGTTATAATCCTTACAAACAATTACAAATATTAAAAAGGTTAAAAATGGGCTTAAAAGCGGATAATTGGATAAGAAAAATGGCATTAGAACACAAGATGATCGAACCATTTTGCGAAGCAAATATAGGAAAAGGTGTGGTAAGCTATGGACTTTCAAGCTATGGTTATGATATACGCGTAGGACGTGAGTTTAAAATTTTTACCAATGTTAATTCAACTGTAGTGGATCCAAAAAATTTCGTAGAAGAAAATGTAGTAGATTTTGAAGGTGATGTATGTATAGTTCCTGCAAATTCTTTTACCCTAGCTAGAACTATAGAGTATTTTAAAATGCCTGATGATGTCTTAGCTATTTGTCTTGGCAAAAGCACTTATGCAAGATGTGGTATCATCGTCAATGTTACCCCTTTTGAACCAGGTTTTGAAGGACATATTACTATAGAAATTTCAAATACTACGCCTTTACCTGCAAAAATTTATGCTAATGAAGGCATAGCACAAGTGTTGTTTTTGCAAGGCGATGAAAAATGTGACACCACTTATAAAGATAAAAAAGGCAAGTATCAAGCTCAAACGGGCATAACCTTGCCAAGAATTTTAAAATAGGAACACTTGTTGCTTTAATTTTAAAAAACTTAAGCAAAGGAAGGCAAAATGTTTAACAAAAAAAATATCTTAATCACAGGCGGAACAGGCTCTTTTGGAAAAACCTATACTAAGGTTTTGCTAGAAAATTACAAACCTAATAAAATCATCATTTATTCTCGTGATGAGCTTAAACAATTTGAAATGGCAAGCGTTTTTAACGCTTCTTGCATGCGTTATTTCATAGGAGATGTAAGAGACAAAGAGCGTTTAAGCACTGCTATGCGTGATGTGGATTTTGTTATACATGCTGCTGCGATGAAGCATGTGCCTATTGCTGAATATAACCCTATGGAATGTATAAAAACAAACATCCACGGCGCGCAAAATGTCATAGATGCTTGTTTTGAAAATGGGGTTAAAAAATGTATCGCTCTTAGTACGGATAAGGCTTGCAATCCTGTAAATTTATACGGTGCAACCAAACTTGCAAGCGATAAGCTTTTTGTCGCTGCAAACAACATAGCAGGTAACAAGCAAACACGCTTTGGTGTTACAAGATATGGCAATGTTGTAGGTTCAAGAGGTTCAGTGGTGCCTTTCTTTAAAAAACTCATCAGCGAAGGAGCTAAAGAACTTCCTATCACCGATACGAGAATGACTCGTTTTTGGATCAGCCTTGAAGATGGAGTAAAATTTGTACTGAGTAATTTTGAAAGAATGCATGGAGGAGAAATCTTTATCCCTAAAATTCCTTCGATGAAAATCACCGATCTAGCCCATGCTCTAGCTCCTAATTTAAGCCATAAAATCATAGGCATAAGAGCAGGAGAAAAACTACATGAAATCATGATTTCAAGCGATGATAGTCATTTAACCTATGAATTTGAAAACTACTATGCCATAAGCCCTAGCATTAAACTTGTAGATAAAGATAATGACTTTAGTATCAATGCCCTAGGCGAAAAAGGACAAAAGGTAAAAGATGGTTTTTCTTATAGTTCGGATAATAATCCTTTATGGACAAGCGAAAAAGAACTTTTAGAAATCATCAATCACACCGAAGGTTTTTAAAATGCTTACTTATTCTCATCAAAACATCGATCAAAGCGATATAGATGCGCTTACAAAAGCTTTAAAAGATGAAATTTTAACAGGGGGTAAAAAGGTAGATGAATTTGAAGAAGCCCTTTGTGAATATGTGGGCGTAAAACACGCTTGTGTATTAAACTCAGCCACTTCAGCCCTTCATCTTGCCTATACAGCACTAGGCATCAAAGAAAAAATCGTTTTAACCACTCCTTTAACCTTCGCTGCTACGGCTAATGCGGCCTTAATAGCTGGAGCTAAGGTAGAGTTTATCGACATTAAAAACGATGGCAATATTGATGAAAAAAAACTAGAAGCAAGACTTTTAAAAGATAGTAAAAATATAGGAGCTATTAGCGTGGTGGATTTTGGGGGAAATAGCGTTGAAATAGATGAAATTTCAAGCCTTGCTAAAAAATACAATATCCCTTTAATCGATGATGCAAGCCATGCTTTAGGTGCCTTATATAAAAGTGAAAAAGTAGGAAAAAAAGCCGATCTTTCTATCTTTTCTTTTCATCCTGTTAAACCCATCACTACTTTTGAAGGCGGGGCTGTGGTGAGTGATAATGAAGAGCTTATCACCAAAATCAAGCTTTTAAAAAGCCATGGTATAATTAAAAAAAGGCTTTGGGATAGCGATATGGTAGAACTTGGCTATAATTACCGCTTAAGCGATGTTGCTTGTGCTTTAGGGATAAACCAGCTTAAAAAACTCGATCACAATCTTGAAAAAAGAGAAGAAATCGCAAGTTTTTACGATAAAGAATTTGAAAAAAATCCTTATTTTTCCACGATAAAAATCAAAAATTATAAAAAAAGCTCAAGACATTTATACCCTATCTTGCTTTTTCCTGAATTTTATTGTCAAAAAGAAGAACTTTTTGAAAGCTTACTTCATACAGGAATTGGCGTACAGGTACATTATAAACCAACTTATGAGTTTAGTTTTTATAAAAAACTCTTAGGAGAAATCAGACTCCAAAATGCGGATAATTTTTACAAAGCCGAGCTTAGCATACCTTGTCATCAAGAAATGAATCTAAAGGATGCAAAATTTGTAAAAGATACTTTATTTAGCATTCTTGAAAAAGTTAAAAAGGGATATTGTGGATAAGCTAGACTTTAGAAGTCAAGATTTTAGCCAAACTGGAAAGGCTATGTATGAACTAGCTTGTGAACTTTTTCCTATCCCTAGAAGTATCACAGGGCAAGGTTTTAGAGATAGCTTAGAAATTTTAAATAAAACTCTGGGCGGGGGGGGGGATACTCAAATTTCACTCTATAAAAAGTGGTACAAAGGTTTTTGACTGGATAGTCCCTGATGAATGGAACGCCAAAGAAGCCTATATCATCACTCCAGAAGGAGAAAAAATTTGTGATTTTAAAAAGCATAATCTACACCTTCTAAACTATAGCGAAGCTATCGATAAAGAAATCGAACTAGAAGAACTTCAAGATCATCTTTACTCCATAGAAGAAATGCCCGATGCTATTCCTTATGTAACGAGTTATTACAAAAGGCGTTGGGGATTTTGTCTCACGCATAATGAAAGAAAAAAACTTAAAAAAGGCAAATACAAAGTTTATATCGATGCAAAACATGATGAAAATGGGGTTTTGGACTATGCTGATTTTATCCTACCTAGTACGCAAAATTCAAAAGATGAAATTTTAATTTCAACCTATCTTTGTCATCCTTCCATGGCAAATAACGAGCTTAGTGGCCCTGTGGTGGCTATTTTCCTAGCAAAATGGCTTTTGAGTTTAAAAGAAAGAAAATATAATTACCGCTTTGTCATCATCCCTGAAACCATAGGGTCTATAGTCTATCTTAGCAAACATTTAGAGCATTTAAAAAAATATGTTAAAGCAGGCTTTGTGCTTTCTTGCTTAGGCGATGATCATGCTTACTCACTCATACATACACCTAAAGAAAACACTCTAAGCGATAAAGTTGCCTTGCATACGCTTAAAAATAAAGAAAATTTCAAAGCTTTTAGTTTTTTGGATCGCGGAAGCGATGAAAGACAATACAATGCTCCGCTTGTAAATCTTGGCATTGTAGGAGTATGTCGCACAAGATACGGTGACTATGATGGATATCATAACTCAAAAGATGATCTCAATTTTATCTCTGAAAAAGGCTTAATGGGTGGACTTTCAAGCATACAAGAAATGATTTTAAATCTAGAAATCAACGCTGTATATGAAAACACCATAGTATGCGAACCCAATCTTGGTAAAAGAGGACTATATCACACCCTTAGCACTGCTAATGACATTCCTTTGGCTTGTAATTTTTTGGCTTACTGTGATGGGGAAAATGATATCATCGATATAGCCAATATCTTAAATATGCAAGCTTATGAATTTAAAGAACTTTTGGAAAAAATAAAATTTTATGGACTGGTAAAATGAAATATTTTTTAGAACACAATGGCAAAAAATACTCCGATAAGGATTTAATAGATGCTTTTTATCAACTAGGTATAAAAAGGGGTGATATTTTATGCGTACATACAGAACTTATGAAATTTGGCAAAGCTTTGCTTACTAAAAATGATTTTTTAAAAACCTTACTTGAATGCTTTTTTAAAGTGCTAGGCAAGGAAGGCACTCTTCTAATGCCAACCTTTACTTATAGTTTTTGCAAAAATGAAACTTATGATAAAGTGCATTCTAAAGGCAAAGTGGGAGTGCTGAATGAATTTTTTAGAACTAGCGGGGGGGGGTTAGGCGAACTAGCGACCCTATTTTTTCCTTTGCTGTGAAGGGTGCTAAAGCGGATATTTTTTTAAAAGAAAACTCAAGCTGTTTTGGAAAGGATAGTGTATATGAAATTTTAACTAGGGAAGGTGGGAAATTTATGCTTTTAGGCTTGAATTATGGACACGCCCTAACGCATTATGCTGAAGAGAGAAATACCAGCTTTTGCAGGTATTTTAAGGAATTTAAGGGCTTGGTGATTGACGAGCTAGGACAAAAAAGAGAAAAAAGGATAAATTATTATGTAAGAGACTTGGAAAAAGCCTATGTATGCAGCCTTGATAAGATAAATGAAATCGTGCGGCAAACAAGGTATTACAAAAGCATAAAATTTGCAGGAGATTTTCTAGAAAGCTATGATGCTAAAGAATATGTCAAAGCCATAGGCAACGCCCTTAAGCAGGATAAATTTGCCATATATGAAAAGCTTCTTTTATGAAAAATATTTAAAGGTAGTTTATGAAATATTTACTTGAATTTGAAAATAAAAAATACTCCACTTACGACTTCATAGAAACTTTTTACAAACTAGGACTACAAAAAGGCGATACCTTGTGTGTGCATACTGAACTTTTTAATTTCGGTTTTCCCTTGCTTTCTAGAAATGAATTTTTACAGACTATATTAGATTGTTTTTTTGAAGTTATAGGCAAAGAAGGCACTTTGATCATGCCAACCTTTACTTATAGTTTTTGCAAAAATGAAGTTTATGACAAAATAAATTCCAAAACAAAAATGGGAGCATTAAATGAATATTTTCGCAAACAAACAGGAGTAAAACGCACAAACGATCCTATATTTTCTTTTGCTATAAAAGGAGCAAAAGAAGAATTATTTTTAAAAGATACAACAAGTTGTTTTGGGGAAAATTGTGTTTATGAGGTTTTAACCAAAGAGAATGGAAAATATATGACATTTGGAGGCCAAGGACACACACTAACACATTATGCAGAAGAACAATTTAATGTATTTTACAGATATCATAAAATTTTCTCTGGAATTTTAATTGATGAAAACAATATATCATACAATAAAACCATTAGTTATTATGTTAGAAAACTTGACATATCTTCTGAACCCAATTTAATTAACATTATCAATATTGTTAATAATACTAAAAATTTTAAAAAAAACAATTTTGCAGGAGATCATATAAATATTTACAACGCTAAAGAATATATAGAAATTTTATGGAAAAAATTAGATATAAACCAAACAATTCTAATAGAAAATTATGATACAATATATTAATTTTCAACATTCTCAAGAAAGTGGTATACAATGGAAAAACAATTTTATGAAATTTTAGAAAATATACTTGAAACCAAAGTAGATGAAAATACAAATTTAAGCATGGAAAACTGCAAGAACTGGACTTCTTTAGCTCATATTGATATCATCATGAGTTTAGAAGAAGAATTTGAAATCAAATTTAACAAAGAAGATTTAAGTCTCTTAAAATCTCAAAGCGCTTTACTAGAAAAAATTCAAACCCTAAAGGCAGAAAAATGAAAGAAAATATTGAAAAATTATTTCAAGCCATCGCTCAAAAAAATCCTATCCATTCTAAATATCTTAAAAAAATTGAATTTTCACAAGAAGACGAAGAAGAATTTGATAAATTAATTTCTTATTATATTCAAGATGGTATCAGTATAAAAGAACAATGCGATTGTTATTTATTGATCCTTAACGATACTTTAGAAGAAACAAAATTTTTCATAGAAAATGGGGCTTATCGTTATTCTAGCTTTGATGAAGTTAAGGATAAAGTTTATTTTAATGAAAGCTATATGAAACAATACATGATAGGCTTAGCTCTTTCTTCTTTTGTTTGGATAGCTCATATTAAAGTGAGAAAGTATTTTTCACAATATTTAAAAAATTTTACTCCAAAAACAACTTATTTTGAAATAGGCCCTGGCCATGGAGAATATTTTGCAAGAGCGGTTAAAAGTGGTAAATTTTCCGCCTTTTATGGACTTGATATCTCTCCAACAAGTTGCGAACTTACTCAAAAAATGGTAAAACAACAAGTAGGGGGATTGATTACAAAATGTGATTTTTTATGTCAAGATTTTTTTACTTATGATTTTGATAAAAAAGCTGATTTGATAGTGATTGGAGAAGTGCTAGAACACGTAGAAAAACCTCTTGAATTCCTTAAAAGATCTAAAGAGCTTCTTAGCGATGGAGGGGAAATTTTTGCAACTATTCCTATCAATGCTCCTGCTATTGATCATATTTATTTATTTTCCCATCCTGATGAAGTTAAAGATTTGATAGAAAAATCAGGCTTAAAATTTAAAGCTTATGAATGTTTTATGGCAAATGATTATAGTTTAGAAAAAGCATTGAAATTTAAAAATGCTATCACTATGGCAGTAGTTTTAAATGCTTAATAAAACACTCAATTTACCCCTTCATCATATAGGCGTGGCTTGTAAAAATTTAGAAAAAGAAAGGGAATGTTTTTTTAAACTAGGTTTTTATAAAGAATCAGAATTTATAGATGAAAAACAAGGGGTAAGAGGCGAATTTATCATTCCTTGTAATGAAGCATTTCCACAGTATAGATTCGAACTTTTGCAAAATTTAAACGATAAAGGACCACTAGATAGCTATTTGAAAAATAATACCAAAATGTATCATTTAGCCTATGAAAGTAAAAATATCGCCCAAGATTTAATTCTTTTGGAACAACAAGGAGGCATTTGTATTGTTCCTATTATGCAAGCAAGCTATTTTGCTAAACTTTGTTTTATCATGATGCCAAATAGGCTTTTAATCGAACTTGTGGAGCTAAAATGAATCTTTTTTCACCTCATTTAAAACGCAATAAGCTTATAAAATTTGCCAAAGAATTAGACTTTAGTAAAAGTCAAGATCTTCTTATTAATGTCCATAGAAATCATGCTTTTGAAGGAGTGCAAAGTATCATTGCTCCTTTTTTACATTTTGCTAATTTAAGAGCTGAGTTTAATTTCAGCTCTTATGATGATAGCTTGAGTTTTGATAACTTTAAAGAAGCTAGTTTAGAACTTTTATGGCTAGATTTAACCCGCTATAAAAATAATGTGCAAAATTTTATAGAAGAAAGACTTTTAGAACTAAGAAAAATTTCACAAAGCCCTATTTTAGTCCTTAGTTTAGGAGAATTTAAAACAGATAAAAAAATTTTAAATTGTGAAATTTTTAACATAGAAAAACTCATAAAAGAGTATTTTGATGAAGAAGATATTTTAGACTTAGCTAAAGAAGAACTTACAGGCTCTAAGCTTAATAATAAAGCCTTGATTTTCTTGGCACAAATTTTAGGACTTAGTCTCATCCCTGCACTTGTAAAACCCGCTCTTAAAGCTCTTGTACTTGATCTTGATAATACCTTGTATCAAGGAATTTTAGGTGAAGAGGGTATAGATAATCTTAATTTAAGTCCTTTACACAAAACCTTACAAGAAAAAATTAAAACTTTTAAAAAACAAGGGTTTTTACTTGCCCTAGCTTCAAAAAATGAAGAAAAAGACGCAAAAAAACTTTTTGAAATAAGGAAAGATTTCATCTTACAATGGGATGATTTTGATGTTAGAATGATCAATTGGGAGCCAAAAGGTGAAAATATCTTAAAAATTGCTAAAAAATTTAATATAAATACTAACGCTATGCTTTTTATAGATGATAATATCGCCGAGCTTGAAAATACCAAAATTACAGGCGTTAAAACACTTTTATGCGATGAAAATATACTTTATAAAATCAAACTTTTTCCTAATCTTTTAAAACTTTCAAATACCAAAGAAGATCAAATTCGTGCCAAAGATATAGCAGCCAATGCTTTAAGAGAAGAGCTTAAAAGCTTAAGCGATGAAGAATATTTTCAAAATCTTGAAATCAGCTTAAATTTTAGCAAAAATGATCTGCAAAATATCCCTCGCATTAGCGAACTTTTAGGCAAAACCAATCAATTTATCGCTAATTACACACGCTTAAATCAAGAAAAAGTCGCACAACACATGCAAAAAGAACTCATTGTAAGTGTGAGTATGAGTGATAAATTAAGCGATAGTGGGATTATCGCTATTTTTGTTTTTTCTTGTAAAGAAGGAAATTTATTTATCGATGATCTTTGCATTTCTTGTAGGGCTTTAGGTAGAAAACTTGAAACTAGAATGTTTTTTAAAGCCTTTGAACTAGCTTTATATTTCTTTGATCTTAAAAACAATAATGCAAGGCTTTACTATCAAAAAGGCGAAAGAAATATGCCATTTTTGAGCTTTTTAGAACAAATTTCCAAAGAATTTGAAAAAAACTCAGCCCTTATTCCATTTCAAAATTTAAACTTCAAAGGACTTATAATCCATGAAAACTAGATTTGATAAAGCTAAAATTTCAGGCATTTGCGTAAGCGTACCTGAACATAAAATTTGCATTGATGATGAGTTAGAAAGCGTTTTTTCAAACGATATCAAAACCCTTAAAAGAATGAAAAAAGTCATAGGTTTAAACACGCGTTATATTTGCGATGAAAACACTTGCGTAAGCGATCTTGGAAAACACGCAGCCAATACACTTTTACAAGGTTTAAATATAGATAAAAATAGCCTTGATGCACTCATCGTAGTAACTCAAAGTCCTGATTTTTTCATGCCTTCTACGGCTTGTTATTTACACCAACTTTTAAATTTAAGCTCTAAAACCATAGCTTTTGATCTAGGACAAGCTTGTGCAGGGTATTTATACGGCTTATTTGTCGCTCATTCTTTAATACAAAGTGGCTTAGGTAAAATTTTGCTCGTTTGTGGGGATACTTTAAGCAAATTCATCCATCCTAAAAATATGAATTTAGCTCCAATTTTTGGCGATGGAGTAAGTGCAACTTTGATTGAAAAAACGGATTTTAATGAAACCTTTTTTGAACTTGGAAGCGATGGAAGACATTTTGATAAACTCATCATTCCAAAAGGTGCGATGAGAATACCTAAAGCAGATATTTTTAACGATGATTCGCTCATGCAAACTGAGGAGTTTAGACAATTAGAAAATCTTTACATGGACGGAGCAAATATTTTTAATATGGCTTTAGAATGCGAACCTAAAAGCTTTAAAGAAATTTTAGAATTTTCTAAAGTAGATGAAAAAGACATTGCTTTTCATCTTTTTCATCAATCTAATGCGTATTTGGTTGATTGTATTAAAGAAGAGTTAAAACTTAATGATGATAAAGTTCCTAATTTCATCATGGAAAAATACGCTAATTTAAGCGCTTGTTCACTACCTGCCCTACTTTGTGAACTAGATACTCCAAAAGAATTTAAAGCGAGTTTGAGTGCTTTTGGTGCAGGGCTTAGCTGGGGAAGTGCCGTGCTAAATTTCAAGGATTTATACACAAAAGATATTTTAATTTACACAAAGGAGAAATAATGACAAAAACTGAATTTTTAGAAGAGCTTAAAGAAGCTATGCATAGAGATGAAGACTTAAATGAAGATATGCTACTTGATGATATAGACGAGTGGGATAGTTTGGCTTTTGTATCTGTGATGGTGCTTTATAAAAATCTTTTTGCTTTAAAAATCACAGCCGAGGATTTGAAAAATTGTCAAAAAGTGAGCGATTTAATCAATTTAGCAAAGCTTGATTAAAACCTTTAAGGTTTTAATCTTTTATCGTTAATTCAAATTTATCTCCCACATCTTTAAATATAAACACTTTATTTCCACAAGGATAAGAGATGGAATTCTCTTGCATGAAAGATTTTCTTTTTTGCAATTTTTCAAGCATTAAAGGAAGTTCTTTTCTAAATAAGGCTTTATCAGGTATACCACAACCATGATCTAAATTTTTAATAAATTTTCCATCAATTTTATTTTCATCTATCAAATTTAAGCTTACATCGTAACCTAAAATTTTTAATATTTGCATGGTTTGTTCTTTAAAATTTGCTGGAGTTAAAGGATCTTCTTTACTATGATAACTCACATAAATAATATTTTTATTTTTTTGACTTTGTAAAATTAAATGATCTTTATTTAACAATGTTCTAATAAAATAATTTTCATTATTAAAAAAATAAGGTGAATTTTCTTTACGCGTCCAGTGGGTTTTTAGAAAACAACTCACAAAAAAATGATCGCCCTGCATATACATATCCCCATTAGTATCTTTGCTTTTAAATTCCAACTCTCTACCAACAATATAATTAAGCGGTGGAACAGCCGAACCTGAATTATCAATCACACCATCCACATACCAAGGAGCTATTTTTGCTATAAGCAAGGCTAAGTATCCTCCATAAGACCCCCCGCCATAAATTTTTGGTAAATCTGCAAATTTTGGAAAGCGTTTAACTAAATCTTTTAAAGCATTGATATGATCAATAGCTGCCATAATGCCAAAATTTTGATATTCTCCACGCGAAGGAATAAAAGTTGCACTTAGTCTTTCTTCAAAATCATAAGGCAATCGATTTAACATTTTTAATTCTGTCATAATCTCGCTCAAATATTCACAATGACTAACTACAGTATTATTGGCTAATTGATCACATGGAATATTGTATTTACGAAGCACTTTTTCTATTAATTTTAAATCATCTTTTGTAAAATCTGCTAATGTTGAATACTTTTCAACATCCGAACGCCTTTGACAAAAACAATGATAAAAAACATGTACTGCTACAACATCAAAATTTTTAGCAATATAATTTCTATAAGAGTCTAAAAAATATATATTTGCATTAGCTCCATAGCCTCCTATCATAAAAACTATAGCTTTAATCTCTTTTTCATCATCATAACTTATACGGTATTCAAGTTTGCTAGTTCTTTTCATATTTAATTCTACATCATCACAAGAATCGATTTCAAAGCTTTGGTTTATGAGCATATAAAGGCCTTTTTTATTAATTTATCGATATTATATTACAAAAAATTAAAAAGGTAAATCATGACAACTCATATCTATGATTTTTTAGAAAAAAGTTTAATCAAATTTAGCGAAAAAACTGCTTTTGTAGAACCCTTTGCCAAAGAAAGAAAGGAAATCACTTACAAAGACTTTGATCTCTTTTCTAAAAAACTAGCCAGTGAAATTTTAAAAACTTTAGGAAATGATAATCCTACTCAAGCTCCTGTTTTAATCATCTTGCCTAAAGGGATTGATTGTTTGATTTCATTTTTTGGAGTGGCACTCAGTGGAAATTTTTATACACTTTTAGATGAAAAAAGTCCTAAAGAAAGAGTAGAAAAAGTCATAGAAGTTTTAAAGCCTAAACTTTTTATCACTTCAAAGGACTTAAATTTTAACTTAGATTTACCTACGCTTTATACACAAGACTTTGAAAGTTTTAATATAGATGAGAGTTTGCTAAAAAATGCTAAAGAAAAACACATAGATACTAATTTACTTTATGTTTTCTTTACTAGCGGAAGCACAGGTATTCCTAAAGGAGTAAGCATAGCACATAAGAGTGTGATTGATTATACTTTTTGGGTGTGTGAGACTTTTAAATTTGATGAGAATGAAATTTTAGCCAATCAAGCACCATTTTATTTTGACAATAGCATTTTAGATATTTTTTCAAGTGTAAAATCAGGAGCAACTTTACACCTTTTACCTAATCATCTTTTCGCCTTTCCAAATAAAATTTTAGAATGTCTTGAAAAAGAAAAAGTAAGCACTATATTTTGGGTACCTTCGGTGCTGATTTATTTTGCAAATACTGAAGCTTTGAATAATTTTAGTTTAAACGCCTTAAAAAAGATACTTTTTTGTGGTGAAATCATGCCCAATAAACAGCTAAATATTTGGCGTAAACACTTACCCAATGCTTTATTTGCCAACCTTTATGGTCCAACAGAAATCACTGATGTATGTTCTTTTTATATCATCAATCGTACTTTTAAAGATGAAGAACTTTTACCTATAGGCAAAGCATGTAAAAACACAGAACTTTTAGTTTTTGATGAAAATATGAATTTCATAAGTCCTAAACAAATAAGTGTTAAAGGGGAGCTTTTTGTGCGTGGAACTTCTTTGTCTTTAGGGTATTATAATGACAAAGAAAAAACCAAACAAGCTTTTATTCAAAATCCTTTACATGATAATTATTTAGATTTACTCTATAAAACAGGAGATATCGTTTCTTATAATGAATTTGGAGAGCTTTTATGCTACGGAAGAGCAGATAATCAGATAAAATATATGGGACATAGAATAGAACTTGGAGAAATAGAAAGCGTGATAAATTCTCATGTGAATATTAAAAACAGTGCTTGTATTTTTAAAGAAGATATTATTTGTTTTTATGAAAGTGAAGAAGAAATTAATTTTAAAGCTTTTTTGAAAGATAAATTACCTTCTTATATGATCCCAAAAAATTTTATTAAACTCGACAAATTTAAGCTTAATCAAAATGGTAAAATTGATAGAAAGGTTTTAAAAGAACTTGTTTAAATAAATATTTTATAATTTCAAAAAACTAAAGGAGAAAAAATGCAAGAAATCAAACAATTTTTTATCAATATAGAAAGAACAGATATTAATGAGAGTATGGAAAATCTAGTAAGTGAAGATTTTATCGATAGTATCGATATCATGGCTTTGGTTGCCGAAATAGAAAAATTTTATAAAAAACCCTTAAAAGCAGAATTTATCACACCTGAAAATTTTGAAAGCTTTGAAAATATCAAAAAAATGCTTGAAACTGCAATGAAAGACTAATCTTTCCTTGCAAGTTCAAGCTGTTCTTTTAAAGAACTGATGATTTCATTTTTAGAAACAATAATTTGTGCTATAAAATCCGCCACATCATCCCAATCTTTGCTTAGTGTATGAGTTAAAGTATAGTTTTGTTCGTATTCTTCCCAATTTACAGGAGCAAAAAGAGAATTTTTATGCGGGAAATATTTGTTTTTTACCCATTCAAGTGAAGAAGCAAAATAATCCACATAAGCTTTAGCAATATCTTTTTGCACTGCAAATTTTAATCTTTTTTCTTTGCTACCTTCAAATTTTCTTCTTGCCATAAAAAGCAAAGAATTAAGATTATCCTGCTTTAAATCTTTTTGATTTAATCTTGACATAAGCTCCATTCCTAAAAGATTAAAACTTTCATTTTTGGTTTGTTTTAAAACAAAACTCTCATCCCATTCAAGTCCTAAATGATAAACAAAATCCTTAAGTAAAGTCCCTCCTACATAATCCTCCCTTAGAAGTCTTACTATCAAATTTTCTTCTCCAAATACCTCAGCATGAGTTTTGCAAATCCATTCATAGTCAAAAATATATTTTCTAGGATGATCTTGCGGAGCAAAATCAGCAGAATAATACCCCATATTGTTTTTATGATCTTGAGAACAATGTGAGTTTAAATAACCCAAAGTATCTCTAAAATACACAATAATATAAATTTGAGTAAAACCTAACTCTCTCATAATCTTTTCTAAAATTTCTACATGTTTTTTGGTAGAAAAATCCCAAACTATACCCTCAGCTGAAAAAATAAATTTTTTATCTTTATGTAAAGCACTTTCACTTTTAAAATTTTCTATAGCTCTAAGAAGTCTTTCATTTGTGATATGACTTAAAACACTCTCTTTTTTTAAAATATCTTCTTTTTGAACCAATTCTAAAACCATATCCACCAAAGCCCAATGCCTATTTGCCACTCTAAGACTTTTTGGGTAAATATAAGCTTTTTGCAAAAGCTTTTCTTCGTTTTGCATCAAGAAGCCTTGTTTTTCTTGATTTCCTGTATTAGTAGTTCCTATATGTAAATATGCTGTCATTTTATATCCTTTATCTTTATTTTAATTTATCATCTCTAACTCAAATTTATCTTCTAAATCCTTAAACACAAATACTTTATTCCCACAAGGATAAGAGATAGAATTTTCTTGCATAAAAGATTTTCTTCCTTGTAGTTTTTCAAGCATTAAAGGAAGTTCTTTTCTAAATAAAGCCCTATCAGTCATTCTAAGTCCATGCTCTAAACTTTTTACAAATCTACCATCTATATCATTTTCATCCTTTATTAAATGTAAAGTTGCATCATATCCTAATTCCTGATAACACTTATAAAGTTCTATTTTATTTTGCACTGGCGCACCCATATCTTGTATACTATGATAGCTTACAAAAATGGTATTTTTATTTAAATTTGATTGAATTTGAAGATGGTTTGAATTTAAAACTGCTCTGATTAAATAATTTTCATCACCAAAATAATAAGAAGAATTCATATTTCTATTCCAGTATTTATATACAAAACAATAAAGTCTATAACCACTTCCTTCGAAATAAAATTCCCCTTGATTCATTTCTCTTCCTAAAATGCACGCCAAAAATGGCAAGCAAACACCTGAATTATCAATCACACCATCCACATACCAAGGAGCTATTTTTGCTATGAGTAAAGATAGGTATCCTCCATAAGACCCCCCCCCCCATAAATTTTTGGTAAATCTGCAAATTCTGGAAAACGTTTAACTAAATCTTTTAAAGCATTGATATGATCAATAGCTGCCATAACGCCATAGTTTTGATAATCTCCATTGGGTGGGATAAAATCACAAGAAAGTTCTATTTTTTGGCTTTCATCAACCAAACCTGCTTGTTTCATTTCATTAACTTTTTGCTCTATAAGAGGAATAATTTGTTCAAAATTATCTTTATTAACCGATAAATGTCCTAAATTAATATTTTTTAAAATGCCATTTACACGCTCTAAATCATCTTGATTGGGAATAAGCTTTGGATTATACTTTTGATCAATACTTTGTCTTGCACAAAAACAATGATAAAAAACATGTACCACTACAACATCAAAATTTTTAGCAATATATTCCCTATCAAAATCTAAAAAAGAAATATTTGCATTAGCTCCAAAACCACCCGCTATAAAAACTATGGCTTTGAGATCTTTTTCATCATCATAGCTAATGCGGTATTCAAGTTTGCTAGTTCTTTTTATATTTAATTCTACATCATCACAAGAATCAATTTCAAAGGTTTGATTTATGAGCATTATTCCACCCCGTTTGCATTATTTTATTGTATTTTAAAGACAATTATACTTAAATTTTAGTAAAATAAAACACAAAAAACAAGGCTTAACTATGAAAAATCTTTGTATCATCCCTGCTCGTGGTGGATCAAAAAGAATTCCTAGAAAAAATATCATTGATTTTCTAGGTAAACCTTTAATCGCTTATAGCATAGAAAATGCTTTAAATTCAGGTATTTTTGATGAAGTAGTACTTTCAAGCGACGATGAAGAAATCATAGAAGTAGCCTTAAAATACGGTGCAAAAGCTCCATTTGTGCGTGATAAAAATTTAAGCGATGATTATGCTTCAAGCACTGCTGCAGTGCAAAATGCCATAGAAATTTTACAAAGCCAAAATCAAATTTATGATCATGTCTGTTGTCTTTATGCTACTGCTCCTTTGTTAAATAAAGACATTTTAAAACAAGCCTATGAAAAATTTATACAAAATCAAAGCAAGTTTTTATTTGCTGCTACTGAGTTTGAGTATCCTATACAAAGGGCATTTTATCTAAATGAAAACAATCAAGTTTATATGTTTGATGAAAAACATTATAAAAGTCGTTCACAAGATCTAACAAAAGCTTATCATGATGCAGGAGCTTTTTATTTTGGTACAAGCAAAGCTTGGCTTGAGGAAGATTTTATATTTAAACCTCATTCTAGCGTGTTTGTATTGCCAAAAAATTTAGTTTGCGATATAGACACCATACAAGATTTGAAATTTGCAAAAATACTTTATAAGGTAAATCATGAAAGTGCTTTTTAGAAGCGATAGCTCCAGTCAAATAGGCTTTGGACACATTAAACGCGATTTAGTCTTAGCTAAACAATATAGCGATGTAAGTTTTGCTTGCTTGCCTTTAGAAGGCTCCTTGATCGATGAAATTCCTTATCCTGTTTATGAGCTTAGTAGCGAAAGTATCTACGAGCTTATCAATCTCATCAAAGAAGAAAAATTTGAACTTCTTATCATTGATCACTATGGCATCAGCGTAGATGATGAAAAACTGATCAAGCTTGAAACAGGGGTGAAAATTCTAAGCTTTGATGATGAAATAAAGCCTCATCATTGTGATATTTTACTCAATGTCAATGCCTATGCAAAAGCAAGTGATTATGAAGGTTTAGTGCCTTTTAAATGCGAAGTAAGATGTGGTTTTTCTTATGCTTTAATCAGGGAAGAATTTTATCAAGAGGCCAAAGAAAATAGAGAAAAAAAATATGATTTTTTCATTTGCATGGGTGGAACTGATATAAAAAACCTTTCTTTACAAATTGCTAGCGAATTACCTAAAACAAAAATCATCAGCATTGCAACCAGCTCTTCTAATCCCAATCTTAAAAAATTGCAAAAATTTGCAAAATTACATAACAATATTAGATTATTTATCGATCATGAAAATATTGCAAAATTGATGAATGAAAGCAATAAACTCATCATTAGTGCAAGTTCTTTAGTCAATGAAGCCTTGCTTTTAAAGGCAAATTTCAAAGCTATTTGTTATGTTAAAAATCAAGAATCTACAGCAACTTGGCTTGCTAAAAAAGGGTATGAAGTGGAGTATAGGTATTGATAAAACTTAAAAATTTCACAGAACTTAATTCTCAAGAAATAGAGCTGATTTTTAAATGGCGCAATCACCCCGATATCAATCAATTTATGAAAACAAAATATATTGATTTTGAAGAACATTTAAGATTTTTAAAAAAATTACATCAAGATTCTAGCAAAAAATATTTTTTAGTTTTTCAAGATGAACAGATTATCGGCGTAATTGATTTTGTCAATATCACAACTAAATCTTGTGAATTTGGACTTTACGCAAAACCTAATTTAAAAGGCGTAGGACAAATTTTAATGAATGAAATTATAAAATACGCTTTTGAAAACTTAAAAGTACATACTCTTAAAGCTTATGTTTTCAAAGACAATCGCAAAGCTTTAAAATTATATCAACAAAATCATTTTACTATTTATGATGAAGATAAAGATTTTTACCATATTTGCCTAAAGCAATCTGACTGCAAAGCCTTGCCTAGCTAATTCTTCTTTTACATCTTTAGGGGTATACTTAGAAAAATGAAAAATATAAGCACCCGCTAAAGCATCAGCACCCAAATTTAAAGCCTTAACTCCATCACTTGGATTGCTAAGTCCTCCATTGATAATAAGAGGAATTTTAAGTTTATTTTGAAAGATCTTTAAAAGTTCTAAATCATAACCCTTTGCTTTTCCTTCAAAATCCACAGAGGTTAAAAGAAGCTCTCCAGCTCCTTTTTTTTCATATTCTAAAGCAAGTTCTAAAGGACTTTTTTCAAGTAAATTTCCCCTGTCATAAACACAAAATTGCCCTCCTTTTCTTTTAACATCTATAGAACAAACTATACATTGAGAACCAAAACGATTAGCCGCTTTACTTATAAAATCCATATCTTCTAAGGCCTTAGAATTGATAGAAATTTTATCCGCACCTAAATTTAAAATCTTTTGTATATCTTCAAGGGTTTTTATCCCGCCACCTATAGTTAAAGGCATAAAACATTCTTTAGCAAGATCTTCTATACTTTCAAAATCTATTTCTCCACTTTTTGAAGCATCTATATCTAAGATAATAAGCTCATCAACATTGCGTGCATTATAAATTCTCATTGTTGAAGTTAAATGCCCTATAGTGCGAAAATCTTTAAATTCTATACTTTTAACAAGTTGTCCGTTTTTTAACAAAACACAAGGGATAATTCTAGTTTTTAACATTTAAAGCCTTGCAAAATTTTCTAAAAGTTTTAAGCCTAAATTTTGACTTTTTTCGGGGTGAAATTGTGTAGCAAAAATATGATCTTTTTGTAAAGATGCAACAAATTTATGTCCGTATTGTGCTTTAGCACTTACAAACTCATCTTTACATTTCACATAAAAAGAATGCACAAAATAAAAATCACTCTTATTATCTATGCCTTGATACAAAGGAACTTGTTTTAAAATTTCAAGCTCATTCCAACCCATGTGTGGGATTTTTAAATTTAAATCCTCTTCAAATTTGACTACTTCACCTTCTATAAAACCAAGTCCTTCGCAAACTCCACCTTCATAGCCCCTTTCTAAAAAAAGCTGCATTCCCAAACAAATGCCTAAAATAGGTTTTTTTTGCACCAAAACTTGCTCTTTTAAAGCTTCTATAAAACCAAGTTCTTTTAAATTTTTCATCGCTTCTTTAAAAGATCCCACTCCAGGTAAAAGCAATTTATCTGCTTTTTGCAAATCTTTTGGATTTTTAGCTATGAAATTTGTAGCTCCTATTTTTTCAAAAGCCTTAGCAACGGAGTTTAAATTTCCCGCCTTATAATCAATGAGTGCTATCATTTTAAAACACACTCGTCTTTTCTTACCAAAGAACCATCATAATCTCTTATAAATTTACCATTTTCATCACGTTTAAAAATTTTTTTATTGGTAAAAGAATCTACTATTTTTTGAAATTCTTCCTCGCTAAAACCACTGAATTCAAGGTATTTTTTAATAGCCTTTTTAGGGGGCTTGCCATCGTATTTTTGTACCAAACGCACCCCTTCTTCACGGCTGATATAACCTAAACGAATATCCAAACAAGCATTATCCGTTGCTCTACCAAAGCCGTATTTGCAGTATTTTAAATAATCATGCACATGATTAGAATAACAATCTAAATTTTCAAAATTTTCATAAGTAGTCTCAACAGGATGATCTAGAGTTAAAAAACCATATTTTTTAGAAATTTCAAGAATTTTTTTATAATCCCATTTAAAATAATACCCTAAAAATAGCCCAGTAACCCCTACTCTTTGAAGTTCTTCATCACTTGGATAAGTATATAAAAACAAATCTTTTTCAGTGATACCATTTACCCCAAGCATATCAGAAGCACGATTTCCTAAAAGCCCGCCAAATTCTTCAAGCCACTCTCTGCCTAAAATATTTTTATTTTTACTACTCGCAGGACCGCCATACTCTATCTGCGGACTTTCTCCCCAGATGATCAAAGGCACTCCAAAATTTACCGCTATGCGTGGAACAGAAGTAAAAATTCCCAAATGGTTTTGCCACTCATTATCCCCTGTTCTTATAAAAGCTTCACGGGCAAGTTTTTGATAAACTTTTGGATCACGCTTGATATGGATCAAATCCACGCCAAGATGATTTAAATTGTCTAAATTTTTGTGCCCTATTTTCGTAGGTACGCTAGGCTCAAAACACACACACAAAGGATTAAGTCCAAGTTCAAGCATTTTAACCACTTGAAAAGTAGAATCTTTTCCGCCACTTACTCCGATAACACAATCATAAACAGGATGTTTTTTGTATTTTTTTATAAGCTCAAAAAATTCTTTTTCTCTTTCTTGCCAATTAATATTTTGATTTTTAGCTTCTTGAGAACGACAAGCATCACAAACACCTTCTTCATCAAAATGTAAATCAGGCTTAGTATCTGGCATCACACATTTTTTACAAAATTTCATAAATTTCCTTTAATTAGTCTTAAATATATATATCGTTATAATTAAATTTTATTTTATGATTTTATATATTTATATTATATAAAAATTAAAAAATGCATGAATTCTATAATTTAAATCCATATGGCATTTTTTGAATGAAACCAAGCAAAATCATAACAAAGTTGTAATATTTATATAATATAATTATATATCATTTTAGTCAGGAAATTTACCAAAGAAAGAAAAGTATGCAAATAGGAAATTTTAACACCGATAAAAAGGTTTTTATCATAGCAGAACTTAGTGCAAATCACGCAGGAAGTCTTGAGA
Organism: Campylobacter sp. CFSAN122748; assembly: GCF_045277125.1. Lineage (NCBI taxonomy): Bacteria > Pseudomonadati > Campylobacterota > Epsilonproteobacteria > Campylobacterales > Campylobacteraceae > Campylobacter > Campylobacter sp. CFSAN122748. The sequence goes on from NZ_CP116953.1 coordinate 1,275,279, forward strand.
TGGCACTTCAAAGTATAAAAGCTGCCAAAGAAGCAGGTGCTGATGCGATAAAAATTCAAACTTACACTCCAGATAGCATGACTCTAAATAGCAACAAAGAAGATTTTATTATTAAGGGTGGGCTTTGGGATAAAAGAAAACTTTATGAGCTTTATCAAAGTGCAAAAACCCCTTATGAATGGCATTCTCAAATCTTTAAAACCGCACAAAATGAAGGCATACTTTGTTTTTCAAGTCCTTTTGCCAAAGAAGATTTAGAATTTCTAAAACGCTTTGATCCTATAGCCTATAAAATCGCTTCTTTTGAAGCTAATGATGAAAATTTCGTGCGTTTAATCGCCAAAGAAAAAAAACCTACTATCGTTTCAACGGGCATTGCTACAGAAGAAGAACTTTTTAAAATCTGTGAAATTTTTAAAGAAGAAAAAAATCCTGATTTAATCTTTTTAAAATGCACTTCGGCTTATCCTACTGCCATAGAAGATATGAATTTAAAAGGCATAGCAAGTTTAAAAGAAAAATTTAATGTTGAAGTGGGACTAAGTGATCATAGCTTTGGTTTTTTAGCCCCTGTTATGGCAGTAGCACTTGGAGCTAGAGTGATAGAAAAGCATTTTATGTTAGATAAAAGCATAGAAAGTGAAGACAGTAAATTTAGTCTTGATTTTGATGAATTTAAAGCTATGGTAGATGCAGCAAGACAAGCTGAAAGTGCTTTAGGCGATGGTAAGTTAGATCTAGATGAAAAGGCGCTTAAAAACCGTGTTTTTGCAAGAAGCTTATATGCAAGTAAGGATATCAAAAAAGGTGAAATGTTCAGCGAAGAAAATGTAAAATCCGTGCGTCCTTCTTTTGGACTACATCCTAAATTTTATCAAGAACTTTTAGGAAAAAAAGCTACTAAAGATATAGAATTTGGTGATGCTTTAAAACAAGGAGATTTCCAATGACCTTCACCCCTACTCAAAAAGAACTCTTTAATAAAAACATTAAAGCTTTAAGCAATATTCTTTTAAAAGAAAGTTTAAAAGAAATCAAGTCTAGTAAATTTGAACTTATCTTAGGTAAAGATAATCTAGATATCAATTTAAAAGATAATTCAGGGGGGGGGTATAATGAAAATTTACTTTATCAAGATCCCATTAAAGAATTGCAAACTATGCTAAACACCTATAATGACAAATACCTACTTTATCCTGTATTGTATTTTTATGGTTTTGGAAATGGAATTTTATTTAAAGCTTTATTGCAAAATAAAAATCATCAACATATTGTTGTTTTTGAAAAAGATATAGAAATCATTTGGATAATGTTTCATATCTTAGATTTTTCAAATGAATTGCAAAGTGCAAGATTGATGGTTTTGCAAACAAGTTCTTTGGATATAGAATTTTTTTCTAATTTTTGCTCTAGCAAACCTTTCTTTCAATTTTCTAGAATTTATTTTTTAGAACTGATGAGTCATTATTATGAAAGATTTCATGAAGATATTTTAGGATTGAATAAAAAATTAGCAGAAAATTTTAAAAATTCTATTGTTTCTTATGGTAATGATCCTCTTGATGCTCTTCAAGGCATAGAACAATTTGTTTATAATCTTCCTCAAATGATTACTCATCCTAGTTATAAAGAATTACTTTCTAAAAGAAAGGGTATAAGTGATACAGCTATCATTGTTTCTACAGGACCATCTCTTACTAAACAATTGCCTTTATTAAAAAAATATGCTAATAAAGCTACGATTTTTTGTGCAGATTCTTCTTATCCTATTTTAGCTAAGCATGGTATAAAGCCTGATTATGTGCTTTCCTTAGAAAGAATTCCTTTAACTTCTGAATTTTTTAACAATGATTTTGGGGAATTTGATAAGGATATTTTGTTTGTTTGCGCAGGGGTTGTTCATCCAAAAACAATTGAATATTTAAAAAATAAAACTTTTATCATAACTCAAAAAATTCTTGCCTTTCCATATTATATAAATCTTAAAAATTTTTGCTATGCTGCTGTAGGATTTAGTGTTGCACATATGGCTTATGAATTTGCAACTCATCTAAGTCATAAAAACATCATTTTTATAGGACAGGATTTAGCTTATGCTGAAGATGGATTTTCTCACACTAAAGATTATAGCAATCTTGATAAACATGAAGGACATTTTCAAAGAGATAAGGGTAAATTTCAATGTTTAGCTTATGGAGGAGATGGCAAAGCTGAAAGTTCCGAAGTTTGGACTATGTTTAGATTTTTTTTGCAAGATACCATTTCAAGAAATATTATTTCAACCACCTACAACTGTACCGAAGGTGGAGCAAGGATAGAAGGAACTATAGAAAAACCTTTTTTATGGGCTTGTGAGAATTTACTTGATAAAGATTTAAATAAACCTTTTGAAAAATTAGAACCTTTAAGTTTAAATAAACAAAATGAATTTTTACTTAAGGCTTATTATAAAGTTTATCAAAGTATTAAACATTGTAGAGATTTTAGTAAAATACTCAGCAATGATTTTGAAAATATACAAAGTATATATTTAAATTTAAACAAAAAAGAAAATGATTTAAACTTGGCTATTAGAAAAATAGATGAATTTAAAAATAAACTTGAAGATATAAAACAAATGCAAGATTTATATGAAATTTTAAGCACTTTACTAATCCAATTTGAACTTAATCTTGCTAGAATTTATGTTTTAAATCCTAAAACCAAAGAAGATGCTTTTAATAAAAGCATTCTTTGGATAAAAGAACATTTAGAATTTATGGAATTAGTTTATGGACATATTAAAGCACAAGAAAATGCTTTGATTAAAAATATACTTCCTTTAGAAGAAAAACTTAAAGAAAGAAAATTAGATAAATGGATGGAAAGGGTGAGAAGGTGAGAAATATTTTAGTTACAGGTGCTGATGGTTTTATAGGTTCTCATCTTTGTGAAAGTTTGGTCAAAAAAGGTTTTAAAGTTAGAGCTTTAAGTCAGTATAATTCTTTTAATTTTTGGGGACATTTAGAAAAAAGTCCTTTTTTAAAAGACATGGAAGTTATAAGTGGAGATTTAAGAGATAGTTTTTTTTGCGAAAAAATCACCAAAAATATAGATGCGATCTTTCATCTTGGCGCTTTAATCGCTATCCCCTACTCCTACACAGCCCCACAAAGCTATGTGGATACCAATGTCAATGGCACTTTAAATATGCTCGAAGCAGCTAAAAAAAACGAGATTTCACATTTTATCCACACCTCAACAAGCGAAGTTTATGGCACAGCCTTTTATGTACCTATCGATGAAAAACACCCTTTACAACCTCAAAGTCCTTATTCTGCAAGCAAAATCGCTGCAGATATGATGGCGCTGAGTTATTATAATTCTTTTAATTTAAATGTCAATATTGCACGCCCTTTTAACACCTATGGACCAAGACAAAGCGCAAGGGCTATCATACCTACCATCATCACACAAATTTTAAGTGGAGCAAAGGAAATCAAACTAGGAGATTTAAGCCCTAAAAGGGATTTAAATTTTGTGCTAGATACTTGCGAGGGTTTTATCTCTCTTTTAAATTCAAAACATTTTGGAGAAGTTTATAATATAGGCTCAGGAGTGGAATACTCCATGCAAGAAGTACTTGATCTCATACAAAAAATTTTAGATTCTAAAGTAAAAATCATCCAAGATGAACAAAGATTGCGTCCTAAAAATAGCGAAGTTTTTAGACTTTGTTGCGATGCAAACAAGCTTAAAAAAGCTACAAATTGGCAAAGCAAAACAAGTCTAGAAGAAGGCTTGAGACAAAGCATAGAGTATTTTAAAGAAAATTTAGAAAATTATAAAAGTGAGCTTTATAATGTTTAAAAAAGAAATTTCTTTTATAAAAAGTCTTTTTAATAAAGAAAGTATCGCCCTACATGAGCCTTGTTTTATAGGCAATGAGAAAAAATATCTTTTAGAGTGCATTGATAGCGGTTTTGTTTCAAGCGTGGGAGAATTTGTAACGCGTTTTGAAGAAGCTTTAAAAGAAAAAACCAAAACACGCTTTGTCATCGCTACAAATACAGGCACAGCAGCCCTTCATATCGCTTTACTAGCTAATGGTATCGATGAAAACTGCGAAGTCATCACTCAAAGCATAAGCTTTGTCGCTACGGCCAATGCTATCGCTTATACAGGTGCAAAACCCGTTTTTTTAGATATAGATGAAAACACTCTAAGTTTAAGTCCTAAGGCTTTAGAGCATTTTTTAGAAAATCAAACTTATCAAAAAGATAATCTTAGCTATAACAAAACCACACACAAACTCATCAAAGCTTGTGTTATTATGCACACCTTTGGTTTAAGCGCTCATATAAAAGCCATCAAAGAACTTTGTGAAAAATACCACATCCTTTTAATTGAAGATGCCGCAGAAGCCTTAGGAAGCACCTATGAAAACAAGGCCTTAGGCACTTTTGGAAAGTGTGGAATTTTAAGCTTTAATGGCAATAAAATCATCACAGGTGGATGCGGTGGGGCGATATTAAGCGATGATGAAAATTTAGCCAAACTTGCAAGACACCTTAGCACCACAGCTAAAATCCCCCATCCTTACGAATACGATCATGATAGGATAGCTTATAATTACCGTCTTTGCAATATAAACGCAGCAATCTTGCTTGCAGGACTTGAAAATTTAGAACTTTTTTTAGAAAACAAAAGAGAACTTGCTAAAATTTACAAGGATTTTTTTAAAAATCACGATAAATGTAAATTTATCGATGAAAAAAGCAATGAAAAAAGCAATTTTTGGCTCAATACCTTGCTTTTTAAAGATGAAAATTTAAGAAATATCTTTTTAGAAGAATGCTTGAAAAATAATATTTTCGTCCGTCCTATATGGAAAAGCTTACCGAGTTTAAAAGCTTTTCAAAACTGTCAAAGCAATGAGCTTATAAACACTAAAAATTTAGAAAAACGTTTGGTTAATTTACCTAGTAGCGTTAGAATAGCAAATAAAAAGGAATGATGCGTTGCAAAATTTAATTCAAAGCATTAAAAAAATTTTAATAAGAAAAAATATGAGAGTAGCGGGGGGGGGGGGATTTGATTTTTTTACTTCTTCTTTTAGGAGAAGTGCGTGAAAAATGTCATCATCATAGGAGCGGGTGGCTTTGCTAGAGAGCTTTATTCTTATTTAAAAGATGCAAATTACGAAATTATAGGCTATATTGATATACAAGAAAATAATTTTTTTGACTTAAAATATCTAGGCAATGAAGATAACTTCGATAAAAAGTTGATTCAAAAAGCATCTTTTGCTTTAGGTGTAGGACAAATCAATTTAAGAAAAAAATCCTTGTAAAACTTTCAAAAAAATCATGTAATTTTATCACTTTTATACATCCTCAATCTTTTGTTTCAAAAGAAGCTAAAATAGGACAAGGGGTTATAGTGTGTCCTTTTGTAACCATTAATGCTAATTCAAATATAGGAGATTTTGTGCTTTGTAATATTTATTCAAGCATAGCTCATGGTTGTAAGGTAGGAGAAGGAAGTATTTTAAGCCCTTATGCTACACTTAATGGAAATTCAAGCATAGGAAAAAATTGTTTTTTAGCTACTAGAGTTAGCCTGTTGCCTTGCGTAAACTTAGAAGATAACTGCATAGTAAGCGCAGGTAGTATTATTAGCAAAACTACACATCCAATCAACTTATTTTTCATAAAAATATAATTAAAACAAGGAAAAAACAAGGAAAAAAACTAATATCATAGACTTTGGTTTAATGGGTAAGCAAATAAGTGCTTTATTTTATTTGTTAGGCCATGAAATAGGTGTTTATAATAAAAGCAAGCTCAATATATACGAATTTGAAAAACAAATAAAACTTCTACAAAGAAAAATAGATTTTTCTAATTTTAACGCCGGAAAAATAAACATTTACCAACATATAGAAGATCTTAAAAATAGCTTGACTATAGAAAGCTTAAATGAAGATTTAAATTTAAAAAAAGAAATCATGCAAATTCTTAGAGACAATAATAATATAGTTTTTTCGAATTCAAGTTCTTTGAGTATGGATGATTTAAACTGCGATTTTATACATTTTTTCAATACTATTTATATCAAATTAATAGAACTTTGTGATTCTAATTTAGAACGATTTACCCCATTGAAAGATCTTAAAAAATTAGGATTTCATATCATTTGCAGTAAAGGCAATCGAGGAGCTTTAGCAAATTTACTTTTGTTCAATGAAATTTCATCATTTTTTAAAATTATAGAAAAATACGATTATAATTTCAAAGAATGTCAAACAGTTTATGATTTGCTTTATGAAAAAAGAAATTTGTTAAATATTATCGACACTATAGGCATAGAACTTTGTGATAAAATTTGTAAGAATTTAAAAGAAGATGATGAAAATTTTTACCATCCAAAAATCTTTAAAAAGGCCTTATAAAAAGGAATTTTAGGTAGAAAAATAAAACAAACATAAGTGATATTTTATAAAATAAGCAAATATTAATTTAATATTTTATACAATCTAATATTTTTATTAATATTGAAGGGATGGGGAATGATTTATTGTGATCACTGCGTGATGCCAAATACTAGACCTGGTATTAATTTTACAAAAGATAAAGAAGGTAAAAATATCTGTTCAGCTTGCATCAATCATAAAAATAAAGAAAATATTGATTATAAAGCAAGATTTAAAGAGCTTGAAGCCTTATGCGATAAATACCGCAGAATGAATGGAAAATTTGAATATGATTGCGCTATTGCCGTAAGTGGAGGTAAAGATTCGCATTTTCAAGTGCATATCATGAAAGAAAAACTTGGAATGAATCCTATTCTTTTTAGCGTTGAAGATAATTTCACCATGACTGAAGCAGGTAAGAAAAATCTTAAAAATTTAAGTGAAACTTTTGGTTGTCATATTATTAGCTTAAAGCCTGATATCAAAACTCAAAAAAAAGTTATGCTAAAAACCTTTGAAAAATATGGAAAACCCACTTGGTTTATTGATAGACTGATTTACAGCTATCCTTTTGCTATGGCTTTAAAATTTAATACACCTTTATTGGTTTATGGAGAAAATGTTAGTTATGAATATGGAGGTAGTGATGCCAAAGAAACTCCTAGCGCCAAAGAAATATTTTTAAATGGCGTAGCTAGTGATTTAAATATAAATGAATTTATAGATGATGAAATCAAAGAAGAAAATCTACAACTCTTTTTTAATCCCAATGCAAATGATATCAACAAACTTAATCCTATTTATCTAAGTTATTTTATAAAATGGAATTCTTATAGCAATTATATTTTTGCTAAAAGTCGTGGTTTTACTGATCTAGAAGGCGAATGGTATAGAACAATGTGTGCAGAAAATTTTGATCAGGTTGATAGTATAGGCTATATCCTACATGCTTGGATGAAATACCCTAAATTTGGTCATGCTTGTGCGAGTGATTACGCAGCTCGTTTCGTGCGTTATGGACTTTTAAGCAGAAAAGAAGCTATTGAACTTGTGCAAAAAAGAGATCATAAGCTTGACAATAGATGCGTTGAAGATTTTTGTAATTTCATAGGTATTAGTAAAACTACATTTTGGAAAATAGTAGAAAAACATTACAATATGGATTTATTTTATAAAAATGATTTTGGAGAATTTAAATTAAAAAACAAATTACAATAAAAATATAAAGGAAAAAAATGCAAAACTCATTAGAAGCTTATACAATGAAATATAATGAAAATGGATACGGATTACTTTTTCCAGATGCTCATGTAGTACGTTTTTATGAAAGAATTTTAAAATACAAACTAAATAAAATAAATGGAAATTTACTTGATTTTGGTTGTGGCAATGGTGTACATTCAGCGTATTTTCAAAGCAAAGGGTTTAAAACCTTCGGAATAGATATAGTTCCAAGTTTAAAAGAAATTTGGGAGAAAAATATTAGAGGGGGGGGGGATATTGTAAAATTATAGAACCAAATTCTAGCATCAAAGGACTTTTTGATGAAAATATGGATATTATCTTTGCAAATCAAAGTCTTTACTACATACCTCTAAAAGAACTTAAACAAAATATTTTAGAATTTTACGAACTTTTAAACACAGGTGGAATACTTTTTGCTACAATGATGAGCAAGAAAAATTATTATTTCTCCCACAGCCAAAAAGAAGAAAAAAATGGCTTGAGTAAAGTTGAAATCAAAGGTAGACTAAACGAAACGAGTTTTATACATTTCATCGATAAAGTCGAAGATCTAGAAAATCTTTTTCAACCTTTTGAAACTTTATTTCTAGGAGATTATGATCCTATTAATTTTTATAATTTTGAAGGATCAGCACACCATTATGTTTATATAGGTATTAAAAAATAAAATTTTGCCTTTATTTTAAGGCAAAATAAAGGCAAAACTATGAAAAAAACCCTCATCATCGCAGAAGCAGGAGTTAATCACAATGGTGATTTAAATTTAGCTAAAAAGTTAATAGAAATCGCAGCAGATTCAGGCGCTGATTTTGTTAAATTTCAAAGTTTTAAAGCCAAAAACTGTATCAGCACAAAGGCTAAAAAAGCACCCTATCAGCTTAAAACCACAGCTAGTGATGAGAGTCAGCTTCAAATGGTACAAAAACTCGAACTCGATATTAAAGCTCATAAAGAGCTTATCTTACACGCAAAAAAATGCAATATTGCCTTTCTTTCTACTCCTTTTGATCTTGAAAGTGTAGATCTTTTAAATGAGTTAGGCTTAAAAATCTTTAAAATTCCAAGCGGAGAAATCACCAATCTACCCTATCTTAAAAAAATTGCAAAGCTTAATAAAAAAATCATACTTTCAACAGGTATGGCAAATTTAGGCGAGATAGAAGAAGCTTTAAATATGCTTTGTAAAAATGGCGCTAAACGCCAAAATATCACTCTTTTACACTGCACTACAGAATACCCTGCCCCTTTTAATGAAGCCAATCTTAAAGCCATGCAAAGCTTAAAAGACGCTTTTAAGCTTGATGTGGGTTATTCTGATCACACTCAAGGCATACACATTTCTCTAGCTGCAGTTGCCTTGGGAGCTTGTGTAATAGAAAAGCATTTTACTCTAGACAAAAATATGTCAGGGCCTGATCATAAAGCAAGCCTAGAACCTCATGAACTAAAAACGCTTTGTACTCAAATAAGACAAATACAAAAGGCTATGGGTGATGGCATAAAAAAAGCAAGCAAAAGCGAAAGAAAAAATATCAACATAGTAAGAAAAAGTTTAGTCGCTAAAAAAGATATACAAAAAGGAGAAATTTTTAACGAAGAAAATCTTACTACCAAACGCCCAGCAAATGGTATAAGTGCTATGAGATATGAAGAGTTTTTAGGTAAAATTGCTACAAAAAACTACAAAGAAGATGAGCTTATCTGTGAGTAAAAGAAAAATTTGTATAGTCAGTGCAACAAGGGCTGAATGGTATCTTTTAAGAAATTTATGTCATGAAATTCAAAACGATAAAGATCTAAGCCTTCAAATCATCGCTACAGGAGCGCATTTAAGTCCTGAGTTTGGACTGACTTATAAAGAAATAGAAAAAGAATTTAAAATAACTAAAAAAATCCCTATCCTGCTTGCAAACGATGATAAAATAAGCCTTTGTAAAAGTATGAGTTTAGCTTTTAGTACTTTTAGCGATGCTTTTAAAGACTTAAAGCCTGATATGGTGGTCATTTTAGGCGATCGTTATGAAATGCTTAGCGTAGCAAGTGTATGTCTATTGATGCACATACCTTTAGTGCATTTATGTGGCGGGGAGCTTACTTTAGGGGCTATCGATGATAGTATAAGACACAGCATTTCAAAAATGTCACATTTACATTTTGTAAGTCATGAAATTTATAAAAAAAGGCTTTTGCAACTTGGAGAAGAAGAAAAAAGGGTTTTTAATATAGGTTCTTTAGCTTCTACTATCATAAAAAATATGAATTTTTTAAACAAAAAAGATTTAGAAAAAGCCTTAGAAATGAAACTAGATAAAGAACTTTACTTAATCACTTATCATCCTTTAACCTTAAATGTAAAAAATACTCAAAAAGAAATTAAAACCTTACTTAAAAAACTTGATACCCTTAAAAACGCAAGTTTGATTTTTACCAAAGCAAATGCCGATGAAAATGGACTTTTAATCAATGAAATTTTGCAAAATTACTGCCAAAAAAACTCACACAAGGCTAAACTTTTTGATAATCTTGGCTCACAAAAATACCTAAGTCTTATGAAAATAGCCAAGGCCATGATAGGCAATTCTTCAAGTGGTATTAGTGAAAGTCCTTTTTTTAAAACTCCTTGCATTAATATAGGCGATAGACAAAAAGGGCGTTTAAGAACTCAAAATATCATTGATTGCGAAATCAACGATCTTGATCAAGCTTTTGAAAAATTAGAAAGCAAAGAATTTAAACAAAATTTAAAAAATTTTAAAAACCCTTATGATAATGATAAAAATCCCAATAAAATCATAAAAACTTGCCTAAAAAATGTAAATTTAGATACAATTTTACATAAAAATTTCATCGATTTATAAGGCTTAGTGTGGATATAAACAAACTCAAACTCACCCCTGATTCTAGCATAAAAGAAGCTTTAAAAATAGTCGGGCAAGAACGCGTTAGATTAGGCATTATAGTTGATAAAAAGGATAAATTTTTAGGAGTCATTAGCGATTCAAACATCAGAAAAGCTTTAATTAGTGGCAAAACTTTAAAAGATAGTATCAAAGATATTTACACTAAAAATCCCATCACCATAAAAGAAAACACAAGCAAAGAACAGCTTTTAAAAATTTCTGCTAAAACCGATATTTACGACTTTCCTGTTTTAGATGAAAAAGGGCAAATTCTTTCTATAAAATCTATCTCATCACTTTTAAAAGCCAATCCAAACTCCATTATCATCATGGCTGGAGGCTTAGGCTCTCGCTTAAAAGAGCTGACTAAAGATACTCCAAAACCTATGTTAAAAGTAGGCAAAAAACCCATTTTAGAAAGCATAGTCCAAAGACTTAAAAATCAAAATTTTGAAAATTTTATCTTTTGTGTGAATTATAAAAAACAAATCATAGAAGATTATTTTCAAAAAGGGCAAAAATTTGGGGTTAAAATTTCTTATATTAAAGAGCGTAAAAAACTAGGTACAGCAGGGGCTTTAAGCCTTATAAAACAAGAATTTAAAGAAAGTTTTATCGTTATGAATGCAGACATTTTAACCGAGCTTGATTTTAATGATCTTTTAAAAGCCCATAAAAAATCAAAAACTTTAATGAGCGTTTGCGTGCGTGAGTTTGAGCAACAAATTCCTTATGGAGTAATCACCCAAAAACAAGGTTTTATAGAAAATATAGAAGAAAAACCTACCCAAAAATTCCTAGTAAGTGCAGGGATTTATGTACTTGAAAATGAAATTTTAAATTTAATTGCTAAAAATAAATACCTAGACATGCCCGAACTCATCAAACTTGTTCTACAAAAAGGCAAGGTAAATACCTATATCATCAACGATTATTGGATTGACATTGGAAGACCAGATGAGTTTTTAAAAGCCAATGAGAATTTTAAATGAAAGTCTTAATCATAGGCTTTGGAAGCATAGGAAAAAAGCATTTTTTAGCCTTAAAAAATTTAAATCATGAAGTAAGTTTGCTTTCTTTAAGTGCTAAAAAAGAAGAATTTAAAAACACTCCAATTTATCGCTCTTTGAAAGAATGTGATTTAAACGAATTTGATCTTTTTATCATCGCAAATATCACCACAGAGCATTTTAACACCTTAAAAACTTTAGATGAGCTTGTAAAAGATAAAACCATACTCGTAGAAAAACCTTTATTTAAAAAAAGCCAAAATTTCACAAGTTCAAAAAATCACATTTATGTAGCATATTTACTGCGTTTTCATCCTGTGATTGTCGCTTTAAAAAGGCTTTTAAAAGGTGAAAAAATTTATTTTGCTAGTTTGATTTGTAATTCTTATTTGCCCCATTGGAGAGCTTTAGACTACAGGCAAAATTACAGCGCTAAAAAAGAGCTAGGTGGCGGGGTTTTACTCGATCTCTCTCATGAAATCGATCTAGCCTTTTTTCTTTTTAAAGACTTAGAGCTTATATACTCCCAAAATGCTAAAATTTCAGAGCTTGACATAACAAGCGATGATTTTGCCTTTTTAGCTTTAAAAAATTCACAAGAAGTTAAAATTCATATAGAACTAGACTATTTTTCTAAATTTAACAAAAGAGAAATTATCATCCATACTTTAGAAAAAAGCTTTAAAGCCGATTTGATAAACAATAAAATCGAAATTTATCACAAAAATCAAAGTCAAAAAATCTTAAATTTTGAAAATGATACGATAAAAACCCTTCAAAATTTACATCAAGCAGTCTTTGAAAAAGACAAAGAACTTTGCGATCTTGAGCAAGCTTTAAAAGTGCTTGAACTTTGTGATGAAGTAAGGAAAAAAAATGGCTGAAATTTTATGCACCATTTGTGCTAGGGGTGGTAGCAAAGGCGTTAAAAACAAAAATATTAGAAAGATTAACGAACTTGAAATGATAGCTTATAGCATTATACAAGCTCAAAATTCAAAGCTTTTTAAACACATAGTCATAAGCACCGATAGCGATGAAATCGCAAGTGTAGCCCAAAAATATGGCGCTGAAGTTTTTTTCAAAAGAGAAGCTCATCTTGCTAATGATCGGGCTGCAAAACTTCCTGTCATGCGTGATGCCTTGCTAAGAAGTGAAGAGCATTTTAAAATGCGTTTTGAAACTCTCATAGACTTAGATGCTTCAGCCCCGCTTCGCTCAAGCCTTGATATAAAAAAAGCTTATGAAAGTTTTGTTGAAAATGATAATTCCAATCTCATCACCGCAGTTCCCGCTAGACGCAATCCTTATTTTAACCTCGTAGAAATACAAAATAACAAGGTAGTAAAATCCAAAGAAGGAAATTTTACCACTCGCCAAAGTGCCCCAAAATGCTATGATATGAACGCTAGTATTTATATCTTTAAAAGGGATTATCTTTTAGAAAATGATAGTGTTTTTGGTAAAAACACAGGGCTTTTTGTAATGGATGAAAGCACAGCTTTTGATATTGATAGCGAGCTTGATTTTAAAATCGTAGAGTTTTTAATCTCTTTAAAAAATTTATCGCCAAAGGATTTTTAATGCTTGAAAATAAAATCATCTTTATAGCAGGAGCTTGTGGGCGTATAGGTAAAGCGCTTTGTCAAAAAATACTTCTTAGCAAAGGTATCCCTATACTCGCAGATATCAACAAAGAACGCTTAAATAAATTGCAAGAAAATTTAGAAACAAATTTTAAAACAAAACTTTTAAGCTTAGAACTTGATATCACTAAACAAGAAAGCTTACAAACCGCCCTTCAAAAAAGTCAAGAAAGATACGGCAAAATCGATGCTTTTGTTAACTCAAGCTATCCTTTTGGCAAAGATTGGGGTAAAACGCCTTATTATGAACTCAAATACGAACAAATTTGCGAAAGTTTAAATTTACATTTAGCAGGCTTTATGCTAGCCGCTCAAGAATTTGTGAAATTTTTTAAACAACAAGGCTATGGTAATATCATCAATCTTAGCTCCATCATGGGAGTTTATGCGCCAAAATTTGAAAACTATGAAGGCACTTCCATGCAAAGCTCTTTAGAATACAGTGTGATAAAAGCAGGGATTAATCACATGAGCTCTTGGCTAGCTAAAGAGCTTTTTAATCAAAACATACGCGTTAATACTCTAGCAAGCGGGGGAATTTTAGACAATCAAAACGAACTTTTTTTAAAAGCTTATAGAAAATGTTGTGCGAGTAAAGGCATGTTAGATGCAGATGATATATGTGGAACTTTGGTGTTTTTACTTAGCGATGAGAGTAAATTTATCACAGGGCAAACCTTAGTAGTAGATGATGGATGGGGCTTATGATGACCTTCACCCCTACTCAAAAAGAACTCTTTAATAAAAACATTAAAGCTTTAAGCAATATTCTTTTAAAAGAAAGTTTAAAAGAAATCAAGTCTAGTAAATTTGAACTTATCTTAGGTAAAGATAATCTAGATATCAATTTAAAAGATACAAGTGATAATACTTTTCTTTATGAAAATGTTATTGATGAATTAAACACTATGCTAAACACCTATAATGACAAATACCTACTTTATCCTGTATTGTATTTTTATGGTTTTGGAAATGGAATTTTATTTAAAGCTTTATTGCAAAATAAAAATCATCAACATATTGTTGTTTTTGAAAAAGATATAGAAATCATTTGGATAATGTTTCATATCTTAGATTTTTCAAATGAATTGCAAAGTGCAAGATTGATGGTTTTGCAAACAAGTTCTTTGGATATAGAATTTTTTTCTAATTTTTGCTCTAGCAAACCTTTCTTTCAATTTTCTAGAATTTATTTTTTAGAACTGATGAGTCATTATTATGAAAGATTTCATGAAGATATTTTAGGATTGAATAAAAAATTAGCAGAAAATTTTAAAAATTCTATTGTTTCTTATGGTAATGATCCTCTTGATGCTCTTCAAGGCATAGAACAATTTGTTTATAATCTTCCTCAAATGATTACTCATCCTAGTTATAAAGAATTACTTTCTAAAAGAAAGGGTATAAGTGATACAGCTATCATTGTTTCTACAGGACCATCTCTTACTAAACAATTGCCTTTATTAAAAAAATATGCTAATAAAGCTACGATTTTTTGTGCAGATTCTTCTTATCCTATTTTAGCTAAGCATGGTATAAAGCCTGATTATGTGCTTTCCTTAGAAAGAATTCCTTTAACTTCTGAATTTTTTAACAATGATTTTGGGGAATTTGATAAGGATATTTTGTTTGTTCTAAAATCCTATGTCCACCCTCATACTACAAAATATCTTCAAAAAAATAATAGAAATTTTATGCTTGTATCTACATATGCAAGTTTTATAAATTATTTAAAACTTGATGATTTTGGGTATTTTAATATGGGATTTAGTGTAGCTAATATGAATTTTTTACTTGCTATACATTTAAAGCATAAAAATATCGTTTTAATAGGACAAGATTTAGCTTATGCTAAAGATGGACTTTCTCACACTAAAGATTATAGCAATCTTGATAAACATGAAGGACATTTTCAAAGAGATAAAAACAAATATACCACTCAAGCTTACGGAGACAATGGAAAAGTTGAAAGTTCTTTTGTTTGGACTCTTTTTAGACATAATTTTGAACAAGATGTGGCCAATGCAAAAAAAAATTATTATATTACCACCTACAACTGTACCGAAGGTGGAGCAAGGATAGAAGGAGCTATAGAAAAACCTTTTCTATGGGCTTGTGAGAATTTACTTGATAAAGATTTAAATAAACCTTTTGAAAAATTAGAACCTTTAAGTTTAAATAAACAAAATGAATTTTTACTTAAGGCTTATTATAAAGTTTATCAAAGTATTAAACATTGTAGAGATTTTAGTAATAAATTTATTAAAAGCTATGATAAAATAAAAAATTCTTTTATGAGTTTACAAAATTCTCAAGAAAATAAAACCCTTATCAAAGAGATCATTAAAGATATAGATAAAATCAAAACTCAAATCGATGAGCTTTATAATACTCAAAAAGATTTGATGCAAATTTTAGGTCCCCTACTAACTCAATTTGAACTTAATCTTGCTAGAATTTATGTTTTAAATCCTAAAACCAAAGAAGATGCTTTTAATAAAAGCATTCTTTGGATAAAAGAACATTTAGAATTTATGGAATTAGTTTATGAGCATATTAAAGCACAAGAAAATGCTTTGATTAAAAATATACTTCCTTTAGAAGAAAAACTTAAAGAAAGAAAATTAGATAAATGGATGGAAAGGGTGAGAAAGTGAGAGAAGAGCTTTTTTTAAAAAATACTCAAGCTTTGTTTGAGGTCGATGAGTTTTTAGCTTGTACACTGAGATCACTTAAATACTTAACTTTTGCACTTATCCAAGATGAAAATGGAATAAATTTTAAAAAAGATGATATTTTTCTTTATGAAAATCCCAATAAAGAGCTTTTAGAAAACCTTACTCTGTTTAAAACCGAATATAACAAATATCCTGTTTTGTTTTTTTATGGCTTTGGAAATGGAATGTTTTATAAAACTTTATGTAAAAACAAACAACATAAACACATTATCATTTTTGAAGACAATCTTGAAATTTTAACTTTAGCTTTTCATTTATTTGATTTTAGCGAAGAATTAAAAAAAGAACAACTAATACTTTTTTATACTCCAAATATTAATACAGCACAACTCACCACACTTTTTACTTATGAAATCATTCAAAAAAGTGTAAAAATTTTTAATCTTTTTATCCATAATGATTTTTATCAACAATTTTATAGCACTCAAATACAAAATATAAATACTCAACTGATAGAAATGATACGATTTATCGTTTTAAACAAAGGTAATGATCCACATGATTCTTTAGTTGGAATCAAACATACCCTAGATAATCTCCCTAAAATGTTAAATCATGGAATTTTTCAAGAATTTCTCAAAGAAAGAAGAGCTAAGGTTGAAAATGCTATCATTGTTTCTACAGGACCAAGTCTTATAAAACAACTTCCTTTATTAAAAAAGTATGCTAATAAAGCTACGATTTTTTGTGCAGATAGTGCTTATGTTATCCTTGGAAAATACGGTATAAAGCCTGATTATGTTTGCATGCTAGAACGTGATGATATAGTTTCTAAATGTTTTAATAATGATTTTGGCGATTTTAACAAAGGCATACTTTTCATACTTGCTTCTGTGGTTCACAAAGAAGTATTAGATTTTTTAGAAAAAGATCAAAGAACTTATATGCTTGTACATCGCCCTTTAAATTTTGCAGCTAGTTTAAAACTTGATGAATATGGATATCTTGGAGTAGGACACAGTGTTTCAAATATGATCTATGAACTAGCAGGAGCCTTAAGATTTGAAAATATCATTTTTATAGGACAGGATTTAGCTTATGGCGAGGATGGAAGTTCACATCCTAAAGAGCATATACATGGAAGTCAAGGTGAAGAAATCAGAGGAGAAAAATATACACTAGCTTATGGAGGAAAAGGCAAAGTAAGAACACAACTTACTTGGAATTTGTTTCGTCAAGCTTTTGAAAAAGATATATTTTGGGCAAAAGAAAAACTCAATATCACCACCTACAACTGCACCGAAGGTGGAGCAAGGATAGAAGGAACCATAGAAAAACCTTTTTTATGGGCTTGTGAGAATTTACTTGATAAAGATTTAAATAAACCTTTTGATTTTCCAAAATTTCTAGATAAAAAACTAGCCAAAGAAAAATTAGAAAAAACAAAAAAATATCTCCAAAAAAGCATTTTAGAATCCAAAGAATTTATAAAAAAAACTCAAACTCAGCTTCAAAAGCTTAGATACACTTTAGAAAAAAATGACAAGAATTTTCAAACTCTTGAAAAAATCAAAAATGATCTTTTAAATCTTTTTAAAGAATTTAAAAAACTCAAGCTTTTTAATGAACTTTGTCAAGCTATTTATTTTCATAACGAATGCGAAATTTTAAAATTTGAAGTTTTAAACACAAATAAGCAAAAAGAAAATTTAATAGACTTTTTAAAAATACAACACAATTGGTTTATCCAAGGTTTAGGATATCTTGATACTCAAAACAAAACCATAGAAAAAAGTTTAGAAAATTGGAATTTTGACGATATAATCAAAAAATAATTAGGATTTCCAATGACCTTCACCCCTACTCAAAAAGAACTCTTTAATAAAAACATTAAAGCTTTAAGCAATATTCTTTTAAAAGAAAGTTTAAAAGAAATCAAGTCTAGTAAATTTGAACTTATCTTAGGTAAAGATAATCTAGATATCAATTTAAAAGATAATTCAGGGGGGGGGTATAATGAAAATTTACTTTATCAAGATCCCATTAAAGAATTGCAAACTATGCTAAACACCTATAATGACAAATACCTACTTTATCCTGTATTGTATTTTTATGGTTTTGGAAATGGAATTTTATTTAAAGCTTTATTGCAAAATAAAAATCATCAACATATTGTTGTTTTTGAAAAAGATATAGAAATCATTTGGATAATGTTTCATATCTTAGATTTTTCAAATGAATTGCAAAGTGCAAGATTGATGGTTTTGCAAACAAGTTCTTTGGATATAGAATTTTTTTCTAATTTTTGCTCTAGCAAACCTTTCTTTCAATTTTCTAGAATTTATTTTTTAGAACTGATGAGTCATTATTATGAAAGATTTCATGAAGATATTTTAGGATTGAATAAAAAATTAGCAGAAAATTTTAAAAATTCTATTGTTTCTTATGGTAATGATCCTCTTGATGCTCTTCAAGGCATAGAACAATTTGTTTATAATCTTCCTCAAATGATTACTCATCCTAGTTATAAAGAATTACTTTCTAAAAGAAAGGGTATAAGTGATACAGCTATCATTGTTTCTACAGGACCATCTCTTACTAAACAATTGCCTTTATTAAAAAAATATGCTAATAAAGCTACGATTTTTTGTGCAGATTCTTCTTATCCTATTTTAGCTAAGCATGGTATAAAGCCTGATTATGTTTGTATGTTGGAAAGAACTGAAATTACTGCTGAGTTTTTTAATCATGATTTTGGGGAATTTGATAAGGATATTTTGTTTGTTTGCGCAGGGGTTGTTCATCCAAAAGCGATTGAATATTTAAAGGGTAGAAATAGAAAATATCTTATCACGCCAAGATATTTATATTTTCCAATCTATATAAAGCTTAAATATTTTGATTTTTTATACAATACACCTAGCGTTGCACATATGTCATATTTTCTTTCGGTTCTACTCAATCATAAAAACATCATTTTTATAGGACAGGATTTAGCTTATGCTGAAAATGGCAATTCTCATCCTGATGATTACCAAAACTCAGCTAATTATGAAAGTCAAATGTATAAACATATTTTAACCGAGGCTTATGGTGGGAAAAAAGAAATTAAAACTCATGAAGTTTGGATATTTTTTAAACAAATCCTAGAAGCAATGATTATTAAGTATCACATCACCACCTACAACTGTACCGAAGGTGGAGCAAGGATAGAAGGAACTATAGAAAAACCTTTTTTATGGGCTTGTGAGAATTTACTTGATAAAGATTTAAATAAACCTTTTGAAAAATTAGAACCTTTAAGTTTAAATAAACAAAATGAATTTTTACTTAAGGCTTATTATAAAGTTTATCAAAGTATTAAACATTGTAGAGATTTTAGTAAAATACTCAGCAATGATTTTGAAAATATACAAAGTATATATTTAAATTTAAACAAAAAAGAAAATGATTTAAACTTGGCTATTAGAAAAATAGATGAATTTAAAAATAAACTTGAAGATATAAAACAAATGCAAGATTTATATGAAATTTTACAACCTCTACGTACTCAATTTGAACTTAATCTTGCTAGAATTTATGTTTTAAATCCTAAAACCAAAGAAGATGCTTTTAATAAAAGCATTCTTTGGATAAAAGAACATTTAGAATTTATGGAATTAGTTTATGGACATATTAAAGCACAAGAAAATGCTTTGATTAAAAATATACTTCCTTTAGAAGAAAAACTTAAAGAAAGAAAATTAGATAAATGGATGGAAAGGGTGAGAAGGTGAGAGAAGAAAATAATTTTAACAAAAATTTAAAAGCTTTAAGCGGTTTTGAGTATAATAACTTACGCAAAAAACTTGAGGATCTAAAAGAGCTTAGAGAATTTACTTTCACTCAGGGAAAAGATAATCTTGATATCAATATCATAAAAAAAAGAAATTTAAAAAAAATGTATCAAGATCCCATCAAAGAACTTGAAAAAAATTTAGAATATTTTAAAGATTTTGCACGCTATCCTGTGCTTTTTTTTTATGGTTTTGGAAATGGAATTTTATATAAAATTCTACTTCAAAATCAAGCACTTAAAAGAATAATCATCTTTGAAAAAGAATTAGAACTTATCTTTTTAGCTTTAAATTTCATAGATTTTAGCAAAGATTTAAGCTTAGGGCGACTCATTATTTTACATCATGATGATATTAATCTTCCTAAAATGGATAAAGTTTTTCGTTTGATAGGGGATTTGTTTTATCGTTCTTATAATCTACACATTGCTAATGATTTTTATGAACACTATAAAGAAGATATTTTAAAACTTAATAAACTCAATATGCAAACCATCAAAAATCACAATCTTATGCATGGTAATGATCCTAAAGATGCCATGCAAGGCATAGAACAATTTGTTTATAATCTTCCTCAAATGATTACTCATCCTAGTTATAAAGAATTACTTTCTAAAAGAAAGGGTATAAGTGATACAGCTATCATTGTTTCTACAGGACCATCTCTTACTAAACAATTGCCTTTATTAAAAAAATATGCTAATAAAGCTACGATTTTTTGTGCAGATTCTTCTTATCCTATTTTAGCTAAGCATGGTATAAAGCCTGATTATGTTTGTATGTTGGAACGCGATGAAATAGTAGCTGAATGTTTTAATAATGATTTTAAAGATTTTGATAAAGACATCATTTTTCTAGTAGCTTCTTTGGTGCATAAAAAAACCATTTCTTATCTTGAAAAAAATCAAAGAAAATACATTTTAATCATAAAAGGCCAGCCTTTTGCTAGATACTTGGAGCTAGACGATTATGGATATATTAACGCGGGTATGAGTGTATCTCATATGGCTTATGAACTGGCTGAAAATTTAGGACATAAAAACATCATTCTCATAGGTCAGGATTTGGCTTATGCCAAAGATGGGCAAACACACTCTCAAGGTTTTATCCATGCTAATTTACACAATGGAGACTATAAAAGGGACTTAGATAAATTTAGCACTACAGCTTATGGAGGAAATGGAAAAGTTCAAAGTTCTGAAATTTGGACACTTTTTAGACAAATTTTTGAAAATTTCATTGCTTTTAGCAAAAGTAAAACTTATAATTGCACCGAAGGAGGTGCTAGGATAGAAAGCGCTATAGAAAAACCTTTTAAAGAACTTTGCGAAGATTTACTCAAAAATAAAAAAGATAAAAAATTTAAAAAATTACAAGTTTTAAATACTAAAGAACAAGTAAAACTCGGATTAAAAATCTATCAAAAAATCAAAAAAAATATGAATTTATCCTTGAATTTTAAAAAAGAGTGTAAAAAAGTTCAAAAACAAATTCACAATCTTACCCATGGAAAGAACAAACTCTCTCTTGAACAAATAAATCAAAATATAGACAAAATCAAAGAAAAACTTTCAAATAAAAAATATCTCTTTTTGCAAGAAATTTTAGGCCCTACTTTACATCACGAACAAAGTATATTAACGCCTTTATATCTTAAAGATATCAAAGATGACTCCGATAAACAAAATAAACTTTTTGCTTGGGTTTATGCACACGAAGCTTTGATGGAAAATATCATAGAACTTTTAGAAGCTCAAGACAAAAGACTTAAAATCGCTATTTTACCTTTGCAAGACTTTTTAGAAAAGAAAAAAGCACTTTAAAAGCTTAGATGCATAAAAGCATCTAAGAAATTATTGAAGAAGTTTTAAAACATTTTGCTGCACTGCATTAGCCTGACTCATAGCATAAGAACCTGATTGCGCAAGGATGTTATATTTAGAAAAATTTGCACTCTCAGCTGCAAAGTCCACATCTCTTATGGTTGATTCAGCTGCTTTAACGTTTACTTGAGTAACAGTAATGTTGTTTATAGTAACTTGAAGCTGATTTTGCACTGAACCAATGTCGGCTCTGATTTGATCAAGATTTGTTGTGGCTGTTTCAGCTATATCCATCACAGCCATAGCACCTTTAAGTGTAGTTACACCTGCTGTTTCATCTTTAGCTCCAAGAGAGTTACCTGCTGAAGTTTTCATAGTTGCAAACTGAGAAAGCGTTGAACCACTAGAAAAACCAGAACCTTGTGAAACATTATATATTTTAGAAATAGCTGAAGCAGAAGAAATCGCTATTGCATTAGCAGTAAGTGTAGCAGAATAACCCTTACCACTACCTACAGAATAACCCGAACCTGCAGAAAACCCACTGCCCTCAGCACTCATATAATCAGCAATAGAAGAAGCAGCTAAAACCAATCCTTTGTTAACAGAACCAAATCCCATAGCATCGGCAGTATTAGCATCAAGCTGTCCTTTTGATTCTCTTAAAGAAACAGAAACTTGAGAAATAAAATTACTTGCTCCAAAACCTGTAAAAGAAAGGCCTGTTCCGCTGATTGAAATATCCTTACCATCGTTTTTAACCAAAGATAAACGACCATAATTTTCCATCATGTCTTTATTGATAAAAGCTCCACCACCGATGCTTCCTTCGATTTTAATTCCTCTTCCTTCTCTTGAGGTAAGTAAAAGCTGTCCATTAGCATCGATCGAAGCTTCAACTCCTGTAGTATCTTTAACTGAATTGATTGCAGAAACTAAAGCTCCATTAGCATCACCATCTTCATAGGCTACTTGACCAATTTTTACTCCATTGATAGCAAAAGTATCTGAAGTAGTTCCAGCCCTAACTGCAGCCATACCTCTAGTTTCTACTGTAAAAGTAGCTCTAACACCGGTTTGATCAGCACTCTTATTGATCTCTTCAGCTAAGGCTCCAAGTCCTGTTCCAACTGAAGTTGAAATCACAACTTTTTGAAACTGAAAATCATCTATACCGTTGTAGTTTTTAAGAGTAAATTGCACTTCGCCACTAGATGAAATTCTTCCTCCTGTTTCAAAGCGTGTTAAACCTATCTTAGAAGATTGAGTTGCTCCTATGGTAGCTTTTACAGTTTGATTTGAACTTGCGCCGATTTGAAATTCTTGATTGATAAAATTTCCACTTAAAAGTTGCTTACCGTTAAATGAAGTAGTATTTGCGATATTGTCAAGTTCTTCCATTAAACGGTTGATATCTGCTTGAAGCATGGTTCTTGTTTTTAAACTTTGTCCATCTTGAGCCGCTTGAGTTGCCTTAGTTTTGATTGTATCTAAGATTTTAAGTTGCTCATCCATAGCCTTATCAGCAGTTTGTAAAATACCTATAGCATCGTTACCATTGTTGATAGCTTGACCTAAAGTGGCTGCTTGTGAACGCAAACTATCTGCTATCGCCATCCCTGAAGCATCATCTGCTGCGGAGTTAATTCTAAGACCTGAACTAAGTCTGCTTAAAGACTTATCCAGCTCTCTAGCATTAACAACTGAATTTGCATGTGCGTTTAATGCACCGATGTTGGTGTTTATCCTAAAACCCATTTTAAATCCTTTCAAAATATTACATCGAAAAGATTAAAGCAAAAAGTGTTCCAAGTTTAGTTTGATTAAAAAATTTTAGAGTTTAAAATAAAAAAGCCTAGTTTAAACTAGGCTTGGATTTGTATATATTGCAGCTTTTGTAAACTACTGTAGTAATCTTAAAACATTTTGTTGAACAGAATTAGCCTGTGCCATGGCATAAGAGCCACTTTGAGCCAAGATATTTGCTTTAGAGTAGTTTGCACTCTCAGCTGCAAAGTCCACATCACGAATTTGTGATTCTGCTGCTTTAACGTTTACTTGAGTAACAGTAATGTTGTTTATAGTTGATGTAACTTGATTTTGCACTGAACCAATGTCGGCTCTGATTTGATCAAGATTTGTTATAGCTGTTTCAGCTATATCCATCACAGCCATAGCACCTTTAAGTGTAGTTACACCTGCTGTTTCATCTTTAGCTCCAAGAGAGTTACCTGCTGAAGTTTTCATAGTTGCAAACTGAGAAAGCGTTGAACCACTAGAAAAACCAGAACCTTGTGAAACATTATATATTTTAGAAATAGCTGAAGCAGAAGAAATCGCTATTGCATTAGCAGTAAGTGTAGCAGAATAACCCTTACCACTACCTACAGAATAACCCGAACCTGCAGAAAACCCACTGCCCTCAGCACTCATATAATCAGCAATAGAAGAAGCAGCTAAAACCAATCCTTTGTTAACAGAACCAAATCCCATAGCATCGGCAGTATTAGCATCAAGCTGTCCTTTTGATTCTCTTAAAGAAACAGAAACTTGAGAAATAAAATTACTTGCTCCAAAACCTGTAAAAGAAAGGCCTGTTCCGCTGATTGAAATATCCTTACCATCGTTTTTAACCAAAGATAAACGACCATAATTTTCCATCATGTCTTTATTGATAAAAGCTCCACCACCGATGCTTCCTTCGATTTTAATTCCTCTTCCTTCTCTTGAGGTAAGTAAAAGCTGTCCATTAGCATCGATCGAAGCTTCAACTCCTGTAGTATCTTTAACTGAATTGATTGCAGAAACTAAAGCTCCATTAGCATCACCATCTTCATAGGCTACTTGACCAATTTTTACTCCATTGATAGCAAAAGTATCTGAAGTAGTTCCAGCCCTAACTGCAGCCATACCTCTAGTTTCTACTGTAAAAGTAGCTCTAACACCGGTTTGATCAGCACTCTTATTGATCTCTTCAGCTAAGGCTCCAAGTCCTGTTCCAACTGAAGTTGAAATCACAACTTTTTGAAACTGAAAATCATCTATACCGTTGTAGTTTTTAAGAGTAAATTGCACTTCGCCACTAGATGAAATTCTTCCTCCTGTTTCAAAGCGTGTTAAACCTATCTTAGAAGATTGAGTTGCTCCTATGGTAGCTTTTACAGTTTGATTTGAACTTGCGCCGATTTGAAATTCTTGATTGATAAAATTTCCACTTAAAAGTTGCTTACCGTTAAATGAAGTAGTATTTGCGATATTGTCAAGTTCTTCCATTAAACGGTTGATATCTGCTTGAAGCATGGTTCTTGTTTTTAAACTTTGTCCATCTTGAGCCGCTTGAGTTGCCTTAGTTTTGATTGTATCTAAGATTTTAAGTTGCTCATCCATAGCCTTATCAGCAGTTTGTAAAATACCTAAAGCATCGTTACCATTAGATATAGCTTGACCTAAAGTATTAGCTTGAGATCTTAAACTATCTGCTATCGCCATCCCTGAAGCATCATCTGCTGCGGAGTTAATTCTAAGACCTGAACTAAGTCTGCTTAAAGAAGCATCTAAACTTTTACTATTTAAATCAGCGTTTGCTTTAGCATTTAAAGCTGCAACATTGGTGTTAATACGAAATCCCATTTTAAATCCTTTTAAAAAAATTCAAGCTCATCCATGAACTTGTTAAATGCTATATCGTGCAATCAAAAAAATATTTTATACTTTAGCAATAAAATTTCATACTTTTGACAAAGACTTGTATTTTTGCTCTAATTTTTCCATAAAATAAAGCAACCATTCATGGTAAGCTTTAATATAAGCTGTAATAAAATGCGTTTTATCTTGTATATGAAGTTTTAATACATCGGAAATTAATTTTCCACGATAAGCAAAAGCTCCTCTTAAAACTTCATCCTGTATAAACTCATCTGTATCTAAAGAGTGATTAAAATTTTCTATGTTTTGATAGACTTTTTCTAAAAATTCCAAAGGCAAGATAAAATCTTTACTGAGTATATTTTCTAAAATTTGTTTTAAAGCTAAAGCATCGTCTAAAAATCTTTTAGCATTTTCTTGATCTTTTTGTATTTTTTCTTTGAATTTAGCTAGTAGTTTATCACTTCTATTTTTAGTTAAACTTTTTGGAAGTTCAAATTTAGGTTTTTCTTTTGTAAGGAGTTTTTCACAACATTCTTTAAAAGAAAGTTCTTCAGTGAAATTAATCCTTGCTCCACCTTCAGTAGCATTGTAAAACTTTGCTTTTTGTTCGTTGCAAGCAAAAAGGTATTCTAATTTTATACGATAATCATTCCATGCAATATGAGTTAAAACTTCTCCTTTGCCTCCATAAGCTTGGGTTTTTAAGGTAGGCATATTTAAGGTATGATCAATTTTTTCTCCTAAAACAAATCCTTTTGAGTGTGAATTTCCTTCTTCATCAAAAGCTAAATCTTGCCCTATCATAATAATATTTTTAAATCCTAAAGCCAAAGCTAAAGTATAAGAAAAATGACTTACATGAGTACCTGTATCAATATAGCCAAAGTCATTAAGGTTAAAGCGTTGATATAAAAGCTTATTTCTTAAAACTATAACGCAATGAAAATTTTTCAAAAAATGAATTAATTTTGGATTAGTACTACATCCAAAAGCTAAAATACTGTCTTGTAAATTTTTATTTTTGAAAAAAACCAGAGGTAAATCTTCAAAGTCAATATTTAAAATATAATCAGGTATTATACCTTCTTTTTCAAGCATACTTAAAGCTCCATCAGCACAAAATATCACTGCTTTATCTTGATAAGCTTTAAGCAAAGAAAGTTGTTTAGTAAGAGAAGGTCCTGCAGAAACTACTATAGCATTTTCAAATTTGTTTTTTCTTTCGTTTAAGATTCTTTGAAAAGGAATGCTTTCAAGCATAGAGGGGATGTTTTGCAAAAACTGGCCATAAGTCAACAAAGGCAAAGAACAAGAAATATTAGCATTTCTTACTGCTACTCCTATGGTTTTTAAACACATTTCATTTAAAAACAAAATCTGTTTTTCATAAAAACGAAGATAATAAGAAGCATTGATCAATATTTCATACAAGCTTAAATACTCTAAAATACTTTGTTGATCAAAAATCATAGCAATATGAATTTCTAAATCCTTGGCTGTTGCATCAAAC
This sequence comes from Campylobacter sp. CFSAN122748, assembly GCF_045277125.1. Lineage (NCBI taxonomy): Bacteria > Pseudomonadati > Campylobacterota > Epsilonproteobacteria > Campylobacterales > Campylobacteraceae > Campylobacter > Campylobacter sp. CFSAN122748. The sequence goes on from NZ_CP116953.1 coordinate 1,302,029, forward strand.
AATATCACTTGATAAGTTTTTAGCTCTTCACTCAAATCCAGCGTGCTTAAAGCTAAGATAAAAAGTTCGATTTCACTTTCAAATACAAAAAGATGTTTATAGTGTTTGGATAAATTTTTAATAAGTAAAGCATTGCCTATACCATAAATACATATAAAAGGATATCTAGGAGTTTTTTCTAAAATACTTTGATAGAAAAAATTTATTTCTTCTTCTAAATTTTCATACATAAAAACATTATGAGTTTTATCATAGATATTTAAATTTTCATCTATATTAAAACGAGAGCAAGTTTTATTTTGTATAAAATTTAAAAGTTTATTTCCTAAGGGTTCATTTACCCCACTTAATAAAGCTTGTATGTTTTTTTCTAGTAGATTCATGGAAGTTCCTTAAGAGAATTTATAATAATATTTATTCTTTGCTCTAATTTTTCCATAAAATAAAGCAACCATTCATCATAAACTTTGATGTAAGCACTGATAAAACTAGCATGATCTAAAATATTTTCTTTATAAACTAAGCTTATCTTAAGTCCTCGCTCATGAATCACTGCTTTTAAAATACCATCCTGTATAAACTCATCTGTATCTAAAGAGTGATTAAAATTTTCTATGTTTTGATAGACTTTTTCTAAAAATTCCAAAGGCAAGATAAAATCTTTACTGAGTATATTTTCTAAAATTTGTTTTAAAGCTAAAGCATCGTCTAAAAATCTTTTAGCATTTTCTTGATCTTTTTGTATTTTTTCTTTGAATTTAACTAGGAGTTTATCGCTTCTGTTTGGGGTTAAACTTTTTGGAATATCAAACTTGGGTTTTTCTTTTGTAAGGAGTTTTTCACAACATTCTTTAAAGGAAAGTTCTTCAGTGAAATTAATCCTTGCTCCACCTTCAGTAGCATTGTAAAATTTAGCTTCTTTACTGTTGCAAGCAAAAAGGTATTCAAGTTTTATGCGATAATCATTCCAGGTTATATGGGTTAAAACTTCGCCTTTACCTGCATAAGCTTGGGTTTTTAAGGTAGGCACAGTTTTTTCTCCATTAAATTGCTCGCCATAACTAAAACCTTTTGAGTGTGAATTTCCTTTTTCATCAAAGGCTAAATCTTGTCCTATCAGGATGATATTTTTAAATCCTAAAGCCAAAGCTAAAGTATAAGAAAAATGACTCACATGAGTGCCTGTATCGATATAGCCAAAGTCATTGAGGTTGAAGCGTTGGTATAAAGGATCATCTCTTAAAATCACACTTTTATTACCCACTAAATGAACCAAACTAGGATGCGTGGTGCATGAAAGTATATTTAAGGAAAGTTTATTTTCTTTATTTTGAAAAAATTTCATTGCTAGATCAGTAAAATCTAAATTCGTCACATAATCAGGCGCTATGCCTTCTTTTTCAAGCATGCTTAAAGCCCCATCCGCACAAAAGATCACCGCTTTTTCTTGATAAGCCTTAAGTAAAGGAAGTTGTTTGGCTAAGCTTGGTCCTGCAGAAACCACTATGGCATTTTCAAATTTGTTTTTTCTTTCGTTTAAGATTCTTTGAAAAGGAATGCTTTCAAGCATAGAGGGGATGTTTTGCAAAAGATGAGAATAACACTCAAAAGCGATATGTAGGCTAGAATTTAAATTTCTTACTATTACTTCTATATTTTTCTCACAAAGTTCATCTGCTTTATGCCAAATATCTTCATAAAACTTTTTGTAATAAACATTATTTACAAACATTTCATATAAACTTAAGTACTCAAACATATCTTTCATATCAAAAAGTATAAGCAGTTGAATATCTACTCTTTCTTCTTCGATATCCACAAGATAAATTTTTCCACTACAAAGCTCTTCACTCAAATCTATCGTGCTTAAAGCTAAGATAAAAAGTTCGATTTCACTTTCAAATACAAAAAGATGTTTATAGTGTTTGGATAAATTTTTAATAAGTAAAGCATTGCCTATACCATAAATACATATAAAAGGATATCTAGGAGTTTTTTCTAAAATACTTTGATAGAAAAAATTTATTTCTTCTTCTAAATTTTCATACATAAAAACATTATGAGTTTTATCATAGATATTTAAATTTTCATCTATATTAAAACGAGAGCAAGTTTTATTTTGTATAAAATTTAAAAGTTTATTTCCTAAGGGTTCATTTACCCCACTTAATAAAGCTTGTATGTTTTTTTCTAGTAGGCTCATTAGGTTTCCTTAAAATTTATCTATTTTTAGTGATATTTTGTCATCTTTTTCGCTAAATTGATACAACAAATCCTCACAAGGATAAGAGATACATTTTTCTTTATAATCTTTTTTTAGATTTTGTTTTATTTTTTCTAACATTAAAGGAAGTTCTTTTTTAATCAAAAGTTTTACTGGAATTCCCATGCCATGATTTAAGTTTTTAATAAATTTTCCATCAACTTGAGATTCTTTAGTAATAGAACACAAAGTTGCATCAAAGCCAAGTTTCTCAAGCTCTTCATAAAGCATAGTTTTTTCTTTTAAAGAAACATACTCATCATATAACGAATGATAACTTATAAAGCAAGTTTTTAAATATTTTGATTGTTCTAAAAGATGATCTTCCTCTAAAAGATTTCGAATTTTTCTTCTTGCGGGAGAAAAAAAACAAGGCGATGAAGAATTACTTGTCCAAAAAGTTTTTGTCGAACAATGTGTTTTAATATGATGAAAAAAATCAAAAGTAGCAAATTCGCTATACTGTATAAAATCTATTTCCTTTCCAAAACCTACAACTCTCCATAAAAACTTAGCGTATGCAGAATTATCCAACACTCCATCTATTAACCAAGGTGCAATCTTAGCCGCCAAATGTGCTAAATATCCCCCGTGAGAACTACCTATCATAATAACTGGTATACCCCCCCCCATAGTATCAAAAGGAGCATGTTTTTTAAGGTAAAGTGTGACATTTAAAAGATCTTGAGCTTGCATAATCCCAAAATTTTGATATTCGTTTTTTGCAGGTTGTAAACTCACATGTAAATTTAAAAAATAATTTGGTGTAAAATTACCTTTTTGCTTGCCTTCAATTATTTGATTATTTACAAAATGAAAAATCTCACTCATTTGTTTATAGTCTTGAATTTTATCAACATCATAAGGAAGCTTGATATCCGCAGCTTCACAACTTACTTTTAAAATAAACTTGTCTATATCATCTAAATAAAAAGTTGATCCAGTTTGAGGACGATTACCAATACAATGATAATTTACTCCAACTACAGCAGTATTAAATTGCCTTACCATATAATCACCAACATATTGGATCGATGATATATCATCGCCCATACCTTGTACCACAAACACCAAGGCTTCAGGTGTTTTTTCATCATCATACCAAAGCTTAAATTCAAGCTTTGATTCTCTTTTTATATCAAGTTCTACATCATCACAAGAGTCAATCTCATAAGTTTTACTCACTATCATTACATTCCCCCTATTAAAAGATAAGTTTTACTCGCTAGGTTTTTAAAATTTTCATTCTTACTTAAGATCACACAAGCTTTATTACTAGAAGAGCTTGTAAAGTCTATATTTTCTAAATCTTCATGACTTTGATTGGCTGCGTTAATGATAGCATTTTTACTTGCTTCATTGCTTGAAATTCCCATGAGTATAAAATCAGCTTTATTTATAAAAAGAAGTTTTAAGCATTCTTTATCATCGCCTACGCGAAAATTTACTTCTTTTGTGCCATTAAAATTGCCAAGATCGACATTTTCAACCCCACTTACATTACTCATCGTTTTTATAGAGCTTAAATGATCATTTTTTAAAGTATAAATGCTTATATCATTAATCAAAGTTTTAAGGTTATTTAAAGACTTACTAACTTCAGCTTCATCCTTGCTTGAACTCATTTTTGGTAAAGCAATAGCGGCTAAAATTCCTAAAATAACAATCACAAAAACAAGTTCTAATATGGTAAAAGCTTTTTTCATCTATATCCTTGAAAAATTTTTATTTTTAGGGCTTAAAATATCTTCTTCTATGCTTACAAATTCCTTTTTTTCATAAGCATCAACCGCAGCTCTTGCTATCATCAAAGCATTATCAGAGCAGAATTTTAAAGGAGCTAGTTTTAAATTTGCATTATATTTTTGACATAAATTTTGCAAACGCGAACGCAAGTTAAGATTTGCACTAGCTCCTCCTACAACGCCAAAATTTTTAAATTTATAAAGATTAAAAATTTTTTCTAATTTATCCATGATATGATCACAAGCTGTATTTTCAAAGGCATAAGCTATTTCTGCTTTTATATCATCGTTTAAATTTTCATGCTTTAAAATTTCCAAACGCACTGCATTTTTAAGTCCTGAAAAACTATAAGCGAGTTCTTTAGAATGCTTTAAAGGTATGTTAAAAGAGATATTTTTAAGTTTGGCGTTTTTTGCTAAATTTTCTATGATGACCCCACCAGGATAACCTAAATTCATCATTTTAGCCACTTTATCAAAACTTTCTCCAAAGCTATCATCATTTGTACTTGCTAAAAGCTCTAAGTTTGCATCATCTTTAAGATAAAGCACCATAGTATGCCCACCACTAACAAGTAAAACTCCCATATCTAAAGAAATTTTTTCTTCTAAAAAAAGACTATAAATATGACCTTTAAGATGATTTATAGGGATTAAGGGTAAATTTAGAGCACTTGCTAAGGTTTTTGCCATAGAAATTCCACTGAGCAAAGAAACGCTAAGCCCAGGTTCATTTGTCACAGCTATGGCACAAAGATTTTTAAAATGCTCTTTGCATTGCTTAAGTATCTTTGGCAAAGCCTCGCTATGAAGTCTTGCAGCAAGTTCAGGCACCACTCCCCCATAGATGCTATGCTCTAATTCTTGGGAAATTTTTTTATGAAATTTACATTCTAATGTATTTTTATCAATGATAGCTATAGAACTATCATCACAAGAACTTTCTATAGCTAGGATAAGATTTTTCATTCAAATTCCACTAAAATAGAACCTAAGAATTTATCTTTTGATCTTGCCATTTTAAGAGTGTTTAAATCCAAATTTTTAGCATTTTTGATCAACTTGCTATTGGTATTTGCCTCTAAAAGTTGTTGCAAATTCGCCCCTCTTAACTCATAAAATTCCACTCTATAAATTTTACCTGCCATGTCTAAAGAGTATTGTGTTTGCATATTTTTTTTATGAACTAAAATACCACTTTCATCTTTTCCATGATCAAAACCTATGATATTTACGCGCACATTAGTTATCTTTGGGATAAGAAAATTCTCTTTTACTTTTACCTTGGTTCCAAAAGGAACGGTGGTTTCATTGCCATCAACTTGAAAAGTTACTTCATTAAAAGCATCGCTAAATTCTAAATACTCAGGATATAATCTTGTTTGAAAACGATTGCCATATTGGATATAAAAAGAATTTCCTTCTGCGATAACAGCCGTAAGTTCATTGCTTGTGTTATAATTTAACTCTTTATTTACCGGAAAAGGCACATAGTTGATAATCTTTCTTGGATTTTTTAAAGAAAGTAAAATTCTATCATTAAAAAGCTTCACTTCAAGCTCTCGGTTTATGGCTTTATCAACCCCTTGTGGAGTGAGTTCAAAATCTCTGCTAAATTCAATTCCTGCGGTTTTTAAATAATTTTCAATTGCCAAAAGATGATAATAAGCTCTTAAATTTACAGGCAGATTTTTACTTGCTTCATTTGCAAAAGCGGCTTTGTGATTTGAAATCACAAAATAAGTTAAAGCTTTAAGCATTTCCGTATCGCCAAGCTCTTGGGTTTTGGTGTTTTTAAGATGATAAGCATGCTTTGGATCAGCAAGTGAAGAATTGACACTATTTACGGTTTGAGTGGCGATATTTTCAAGATCAGGGTATTTGCTTGCATTGATTTCACTTGTGTCAATCACGCTTGAATTTCCCCAACGCTTAGGATTTTGCATCGCATCGATATAAGTAGGTTTATAAAAACCCCAACCATCGTGAAGATTGATCACCATACTAACTTCAGGAAGTAAAATAAGCTCTTTAATGCGTTGCACGGTTTTATAATCAGGATCCTTTGGGCTAATGCTTGCAAATTTACGGTTTAAATCCCCATTATTCCCACGCGAACGCTTGATAATGCTATCAAAAGCTAAATTTGGAGCCACTATAATCTTACCCTTGGTGATATTATAATCACTCAAAAGCAAACTTGCCGCATGAAATCCACCAGGCTCATCACCTTGAATTCCACCAAAAATTAAAACTGTATTATTATCATCTAGACTTTTTCCATTTTCTCCTACGCTAAAGTCTAGCTCTAAAGCAAAAATGCTTGTTATAAAAAATAAAATTGTTAAAAAAATTTTCATTTTAACTCCTTAAATACTCTCTTGTTTTAAAATCATACTCAAAAACCTCTTCTATACTTGAAATTTTAGGCACTCCAAAATGATCAAGGGCTTTAAAAATGCATTTAGTGATATCTAAAAATCCACTTTTATTTTCTAAAAAATTATAAACACCAACTTCATTAGCAGCATTGATGATAACACCTAAATTTGGCTCTTTTAAAAATGTATTTTTAAGCTTAAAAATAGGATATTTTTTTGTGCTGATTGGATGAAATTTTAAAGCAGGCATTTTGCTAAAATCAACAGCCTCTAAAATAGGCGTATCTTGTTTTTCAAATATAGCATCTGAAATAGCTAGTTTCATATCTGCTTTTGAAAAATACGCCGTGCTAGCTCCATTTTTAAATTCACACATTGCATGCACTAAAGATCTTGGTTCTATTAAAGCATCAATTTCTTTAAAATCATATAAATGATAAGCCTCTATAATCTCAAAAAGCTTATTTGCCATAGTCGCACTATCTATAGTGATCTTTGCTCCCATGTTCCAATTAGGATGTTTTAAAGCATCTTTGACACTGACTTGATTTAAATCTTTGATTTTATACCTATAAAAAGCTCCACCACTTGCTGTGATATAAAGTTTTGCTATATTTTTTTTACCTTCGAGTAAAAATTTTAAAGCTGCATGCTCACTATCAACGGGTAAAAATTTAGCCCCTTTCAAAAAACTCCCAGCTACTACAAGACTTTCTTTGTTAGCTAAAGCTATGTTTTTGCCAAGCTCTTTAGCCTTTAAAGTGCTTTTAAGTCCTGCAAAACCTACAATGGCATTGAGTAAAAGCTTATCTTGACATTCTGTTAAAATTTGCTCTAAACCTTCTTGCCCTATAAAAACTCTATCGTGTTTAACTAAATGCTTATTTTTTGAATCTTTTATGGCAACAAATTTGGGTTTAAACCTTGCGATTTGCTCATTTAAAAGAGCGATGTTATCCCCACAAGCTAAAGCAGAAATGGGAATGTTTTTTAAAGCAGCAAGTTTAAGAGCATTTACTCCTATACTGCCCGTACTTCCAAAAAGTATCATAAAAGAGCAACCATCACAAAAGCAGCAATGATCACCGCATCGATCCTATCGAGCACGCCCCCATGACCAGGGATAAGATCTCCACTATCTTTTACACCTGCTTCTCTTTTAAAATAACTCTCAAGCAAATCTCCAATCACTGCAAAAATCGCTACAAAAAACGAACAAAGCAAAGAAAGCCAAAAACTATAAACAAAAACTCCCAAAATAGTTCCAATAACACTCGCACAAATCAAGCCACCTATAACACCTTCTAAGGTTTTGTTTGGACTTGTTGGAGAAAAAGGAGTTTTACCCATAAGTTTTCCGATAAAATACGCCCCACTATCACAAGCTGCAACGATAATGATAAGCCAAAAAAGTGCAAACATACCCTGATCTAAATACACTTGCCAAAGTGCTAAAATAGGCAAACCAGGATAAATATAAATAAGAGCTGGTTTTAAGGAAGCCTTTTTATAAACCAAATATCCAACGACTAATAACAAAGCTAAAATCCCAAAAAGCAAAGCTTTATGCGATAAACTTCCCAAAATAAAAGCTATAGCCAAAGGGATAATAGAGATATTTTCTAAAGCAAAAAGTTTTTTTGCTTCACTAAAAGATAAATACAATAAAACCGCAAAAACGATAAAATTGATAAAAAATTGATCAATCAACGCGATAATAATAATAGCCCCTATCATCACAAGAGCTGAAATAATTCTAGTTGTATTAAACATATTTTTCCTTATATACTAATATCTAAGCGATGAATGCTTTGTGCGTCTTTAAAATTTGGATCTTTAGACTCATCTTCTTCATTTTTCTCATCATCACTAGTTTTAGCTTCTTGATTGTGTTTTTTCTTTTTTTCTTCTTGTTCGGCTTTTTCTTTGATCTCTTCTTTGATTTCATGAGTCTCATTGACTTTTTCAAGCTTGTTTAAAGTTTTTTCTTTTTCATTAAATTCAGCCATATTTAGCGTAGCTGCAAAACCTTCTTTTGCAAGCTCATTGCTTGCTTGTGTAGCTGGATAAGCCATATTCTGATTTATATAATTGATATTTCCTAAAGGGCTAACTGGCATTTTAATCCTTTGTGATATTAATACTTTTAAAATTTGTATAATTTACAAACGCCTTTTGCTGAACCTTGACAAAATTTTTTAAGGTATAATCGACCCAATACGAACCTTTCTTTAACTTAGAAAAGCTTACACAAAACCTTGCAGCAAATTCTATCACATCGAGGCTGATTTTTTGCTTGTTTGATACAATCAAAGCATGTGCGCTAGGAATATCCCTTACATGAAGCCACAAATCATCTTTTTTAGCATTTTTAAGTAAAAATTCATTGCCTTTTTCATTTTTACCCACGCAAATTTTAAACTCGTTAAAATAAAAATTTGCCACAAGATCTTCTTGTTTATGATCTTGATTTTTTTTGCTATTTTTTTTAGGTAGTAAAATTTCAAGCTCTATCTCACTCTTAGCTTGAAGCAATAATTCTTTCAAACTCAAGGTAAAATCTAACTTTTCTTTTAAATTTTGTCTTTGTATGTTTAAATTTTTAGCTTTTTGTTCTAATTTTTTAGCATTTTTATAATATAAATTAGCGCTTTGCTTAGGATTAAATTCAAGCTTAAATTCAAGCTCTTTGCCTTCAAAATCATCAAGCTTAAACTCCCTTTCATAATCTTTTAAAACACTCAAATTTGCAAACAATACATCAGCCCTTTTTCTGTATTCTAAAGCTTTTAAGAGTAAAGAATTTTCTTCATCTAAACTAGAAAAAAGTTCTTGTAAATTTTGTATTTTTTTATCCACTTGTGCAAGTTTTAAATTTTTTATTTGTTTGATTTTACTCTCATAAATGCTTGTAAATTTGCGAGAAAAATAATCTGCAAAGTCTTTAATTTCCTCAAAATTTTCATCCATTTTATAAGGCTTTAAAGACTCTAAAATCACATTAGGTTTTACAACACGATAACTTTTATCAATGTGTCTTAAAGCCTCTATGATCAAATCTTTTTCATCTGTAAGAATAACATTGGTATTTTTACCCGTAAATTCAAAATAAATTTTGCTCTCATAGCTTTTATAAGCCTTATTAGCTTTTACACTAAAACATAAAATACGATTGCCTTCAAGGACTTTAACTTCCTTTATAAAAGCATTGCTAAAATACTTTTTAAGCATAAAATCAAAAGGTGCATTATAATTTTTTGCATTAAATTTAGCTGTATAAATCGCACTCATTGCACGAGTAAGATCAAAAATAAATCTTTCTCTATCAAAGCTTAATTCCAAAATATTGTCATTGATACGCTTGATAAAATCGATTTTTTTAAACTGAGAAAAAAAAGTTTGTAATTGTAAAAGTTCTGTGTATTTCATAAAAGAAATTATAAAATATTTTGGCGAATTTTGTGGTAGAATTACATTAAAAAGGAAATTTGTGCAGCTTAATGAGCTAAATTGCGTGATTTTATGTGGTGGTAAATCTAGCCGTATGGGACAAGATAAAAGCAAATTGATTCTTAAAAATCAAAATTTAACTCAATTTCAAGTAGATAAATTTTCTAAAATTTTTAAAAATGTCTATGTGAGTGCGAAAGAAGACAAATTTGAAAACCATTTTAGCTTGATAAAAGATTCTTTAGAATTTGAAGTTTACTCTCCTATGCTTGCGCTTTACTCTATACTTTCAAATTTTAAAAATGAATTTGTTTTTGTTTTAAGTGTAGATAGTCCTAAAGTAGGTGAAAATGAACTTTTAAAAATGCTTCCTTTTTTAGAACAAAACTATAAAATAATCATAGCAAAAACCCCTTTGCATAAACATCCCCTATGTGGCTTTTATCACAGCTCTTTAGCTCAAACTTGTAAAAATTTCTTAGAAAAAAATGAACAAAAAATAGGACTTTTATTTTCTGAGATTAAAACCAAATTTGTAGAATTTGAAGATGAAGATGCTTTTTTAAATCTTAATTTTTATGAAGAATATGAAAAATTTAAAAGCAAGTTAAAATGAGAAAAATTGCTTTATTTTTAAGCTTATGCGTTTTTATATGGGCTAGTGATTTACAACAAGCTTTAGAGTATGAAAAACAAGGCGATTATAAAAAAGCTATGGAAATTTACAAAAAACTCGCTTTAAAAAATTCATCTGTTTTGATTTCTCAAGAACAAAATAACTCAAGCGAAGCAACACAAATGCAAAATTCTATCACTATAAAAAAAGAAGAAAAACAAGACTTTTCTCGCTTAGCTTTGGCTAATTATCTTGGTGAAAATGAAAGTTTTAATCCCCTTGGCATTAGCTCTTATAAGATGAATTATTTTTTACCTTTTGCTTATAGTTTTAATTCTTTAGGAGTAAATAATAATAAGAGTGAGGCGAAATTTCAACTTAGTGTTAAAAAAAGACTTTTTGAAAATTTACTAGGACTAGATGAAAAATATTATATAGCCTATACTCAAACTTCTTGGTGGCAAATTTATGAGCATTCTTCTCCTTTTAGAGAAACCAACTATCAACCAGAATTTTTTATAGATCTTCCTTTATATCTTAAAGATTATGAATTTTTTAACAATCTACGCGTAGGTATATTGCATGAAAGCAATGGCAAGGGAGATGAGAATTTACAATCTCGCTCATGGAATAGAATTTATGTATCTACTGCTATTTTATATAATAAATTTTTATTTGTTCCACGCCTTTGGTATAGAATTCCTGAAAACAAAAAAGATGATGATAATCCTGCCATCTTGCATTATATGGGAAATTTTGATGTGAATTTAGCGTATTTAAGCGATGATTATTTTATCAATCTTATGCTAAGAAACAATCTTAAATTCCACAATAACAAAGGCGCTATACAAGTTGATCTAGGATATGATATTTTAATAACGGAATTTATTGGTATGTACAATACTTTAATGGCTATGGAGAAAGCCTTATAGATTATAACAAACACTTGCAAAGACTTTCCACTGGATTTTTGATTTCTTACTAAAATATCCTTTGTAGTTTTATCATTTCTTAAAACAAATTTCATTACAATTTCATTTTTGATAATTATTATTACTATAAGGAAAGATTTGTTTTTTAAGCATATATTGAGTTTAAAAGTGCTTATAGCTTTACTATTATTCTTTGGAATGATAAGTTTATTTATAGGAGTTATCAGTATCAATGTAAAAGATATTCTTAATCTTAACTCCACTCAACTAGAAATCATAACTCTCACAAGAATTCCTAGACTTATAGCGATTTTACTCACAGGAATGAGTCTTAGTATATGCGGGCTTATCATGCAACAACTCACGCAAAATAAATTCGTTTCTCCAACTACAGCAGGAACTATGGATTGTGCTAAATTTGGCATACTTATTTCTTTAATATTTTTTGCTGGAGCGTCTTTTTTTACTCAAACTATCATTGCTTCTGTATTTGCACTTTTGGGTTCTTTTATATTTATCCAAATTTTAAGAAAAATCAAACTCAAAGATGTGATTTTTGTACCTTTGATAGGCTTGATGTTTGGAGGCATTATTAGTGCTATAACTACTTTTTTTGCCTATGCTTTAAATTATATACAAAATATCCAAGGCTGGTTACAAGGCAGTATGGCAAATGTTATGCAAGGAAATTATGAATTGCTCTACATTTCTTTGCCACTTTTTATACTTGCTTATTTTTTAGCTCACAAAATCACCATAGTTGGCATGGGCGAAGATATAGCTTTAAATCTTGGAATTTCTTATAATGGGATATTATTTTTAGGCTTGATGATTGTAAGCATTATCACTAGCTTAGTGATTGTAAGCGTTGGAATTATCCCTTTTTTAGGGCTAATTATCCCAAATTTAGTAGCTCTTTATCTAGGTGATAATCTTAGAAAAAATCTTATCTATATAGCACTTTGTGGAGCTTTGTTTTTACTTGTTTGCGATATCATTTCAAGACTTGTCATCTTTCCTTTTGAAATGCCTTTAAGTATCACTACAGGTGTTTTAGGATCTTTAATCTTTATCTTTCTTTTGCTAAAAAGGAAAGTTTATGCGTAAAAAAATGCTAATTTTAAGCTTTTTAACACTTGGTATGATAGGGATTTTTATACTTGTGGGTTTAAATGGCTTTGATGAGTATGCTTTAAAAAGTCGTTTTTTACAAATTGCGGCTATTATCATAGTAGCTATTTGTATCGCTGTTTCAACAGTGATTTTTCAAACTTTATGCAATAACAAAATTCTAACCCCTGCCATCATAGGATTAGATTCTTTATATATGTTACTTCAAAGTGCTCTTATCTTTTCTTTTGGTGCAGCTAATTTAAGTGTTTATAAAAACGATATCAATTTTTTAATCACTCTAGTTTGTATGGTGGTTTTTTCACTAGGACTTTATAAGATTTTATTTAGTAGTGATAGAAGTATTTATCTTATCATGCTTTTAGGTTTAGTTTTTGGAACACTTTTTAGCACTTTAAGCTCTTTTTTTGAAGTGCTAATCGACCCTGATGAATTCATGGTAATACAAGGAAGAATGTTTGCTAGTTTTGATAATATTGCTTTTGATGTTTTAATTCTTGCTTATATTATTAGCTTTTTAAGTTTTATATGGATTTTTCGCTATATGAAATTTTTAGATCCTTTAAATTTAGGCAAAGATTTAGCGATAAATTTAGGGATAAATTATCAAAAAATTTCAAAACAATTAATGATTATCATAGCTATTTTAACTTCTATTAGCACCGCACTTGTAGGTCCTATAACCTTTTTAGGGCTTTTGGTGGTAAATATCACTTATGAACTATTTAAAACTGCAAAGCATAGTATTTTGCTAAGCGCTTGTATACTTATTAGTATTTTGGCTTTACTTGGAGGGGTGTTTTTTGTCTCTAGAGTTTTTGATTATAATGCCACTATAAGCGTGGTTATTAATTTCTTAGGTGGGATATATTTTATCTATCTTGTATTAAAGGGTAATAAATTATGATTAAACTAAAAAATATCACCAAATTTTATGATAATAAAGTCATTATTTCAGATCTTAGCCTTGATTTTCATAAAGGCAAAATCACTTCTATAATAGGAGCCAATGGCGCTGGAAAATCCACTCTTTTAGCTCTAGCAAGTCGTTTGATAAAACCTAGTAGTGGAGAAATTTATATCGATGGAATGAATTTAAAAAATTATAAAGAGCAAATCTTAGCACAAAAAATTTCCATTCTCAAACAACAAAACAATATCAATTTAAGATTAAAAGTTGAAGAATTAGTCGCTTTTGGGCGTTTTCCGCATTCTCAAGGAAGACTTAATACAAACGATAAAATCAAAATCAATGAAGCTTTAGAATACATGGAACTTAGCAACTTAAGAAATGAATTTTTAGATACATTAAGCGGGGGACAAAAGCAAAGAGTTTTTATAGCCATGATCATCGCTCAGGATACTGAATTTATAATGTTTGATGAACCTTTGAACAATCTTGATATGAAGCATAGCGTACAAATCATGCAACTAATGAAAAATTTAGTCAAAGACTTTAACAAAAGTATAGCTGTTGTATTACATGATATTAATTTTGCTTCGATTTATTCTGATGAAATCATAGCCTTAAAAGATGGGAAGCTTTTAAAACAAGGCTCAAAAGATGAAATCATCAATCAAGAAAATTTAAAACAAATTTATGATATGGATATACCTGTAAGTCAAATTAATGGTAAGAAAATTTGTATTTATTTTTAAAAAGGAGAAAATATGAAAAAATCTTTAGTTTTTGCATTTTTTGCATTTTTTTTAAGTCTAATCTTAACAGCTTGTAATTCAAACTCAAATGAAAACAACGCAAGTTCTACAACAAAAACCAACACTGCTACGGTGAAAGTTTTGCCTATTAGTATGAGCAATGAGGGTGATAGTTTTTTAGTGAAGGATAGTCTAGGAGAAAATAAAATCCCTAAAAATCCTTCTAAGGTAGTGATCTTAGATCTTGGAATTTTAGATACTTTTGATGCTTTAAAATTAAATGATAAAGTCGTTGGCGTTCCTGCTAAAAATTTACCAAAATACCTACAACAATTTAAAAACAAACCTAGTGTAGGTGGAGTACAACAAGTTGATTTTGAAGCCATTAATGCTTTAAAACCTGATCTTATCATCATTTCTGGACGCCAAAGTAAATTTTATGACAAATTAAAAGAAATAGCTCCAACTTTATTTGTAGGTCTTGATAATGCAAATTTTTTAAGCTCTTTTGAAAACAATGTCTTAAGCGTTGCAAAACTTTATGGTTTAGAAAAAGAAGCTTTAGAAAAAATTTCAGATATTAAAAATGAAATTGAAAAAGCCAAAAGTATAGTTGATGAAGATAAAAAAGCTCTTATCATTCTTACAAATTCTAACAAAATTTCAGCCTTTGGTCCTCAATCTCGCTTTGGGATTATTCACGATGTTTTAGGGATTAACGCGGTAGATGAGAATATAAAAGTAGGCACACACGGAAAAAGTATCAATTCTGAATTTATATTAGAAAAAAATCCTGATTATATTTTTGTTGTTGATAGAAATGTCATCTTAGGCAACAAAGAACGTGCTCAAGGCATACTCGATAATGCACTTGTCGCTAAAACCAAAGCAGCGCAAAACAAAAAAATCATCTATCTTGATCCAGAATACTGGTATTTAGCAAGTGGAAATGGACTAGAGTCTTTAAAAACTATGATTTTAGAAATCAAAAACGCTGTAAAATAATATAACTTCGCAAGGGCTAGTCTCTTGCTTCGATACTTAATAAAATACTTGGGATTTTCAAGAAAGTTTTAGTGGCGGACAGAGAGGGATTTGAACCCTCGAGACCCGTTAAGATCTGCACCCTTAGCAGGGGTGTGGTTTCAGCCACTCACCCATCTGTCCAATAAAGTAAAGTATGATTATACAAAAAAATAAATAATACCTAGCTTAAAAAGCTAGGAAAAATCAAAGGCTAAGATAAGCCAAAAGCAAAGTTACAACAACCCCTACTCCAAGAACTGCAAATTGTTTACTTCTATCTTTTTTATTTGCAAACAAAGTAATCATAAGCCCTGAAATATAAAGCATAAATAAAGTAATACCAAAACCTACGCTAAGCACAGAAAAATACCAAGCACCCTTATCTTTATGAAGCATAATCATATCTCCAAGTAAAGATCTTGTTTTTAAGGTAATATTGTATTCATTAGTAGAATTTTGAGTTATATTAGCACTATAATGAGTTCCACCTATTGTTATACCTTTATCTTTACTTTTAATTATATTTGTATTAGATGGTACTTTTAAACCATTTGTTTTTAAATACTCTATTAAAGCTTCTCTTTCTTTACCACTTTCTATAACTTTTGACAATTGATACTGCTCAACTTTTAAGCCCACATCTTGATTAATACCAAAAATATACGCTATACCCGTTAAAGCAAAAAGCAAAGCACAAGGCAAAAAGAACAAACTAAGATAGATATGAACCTGTCTAAACAATTTATTTTTATTGATCATTTTAACTCCTTTTTGATTATCAAAATTTGTGATATTTTGACAAAACAAAGTGAAGCAAAAGTGAATTTTAAATAAAAAGTTTATATTTTTTAAAACAAAGAAAAGAAAAAGCCCTATGATTATAGGGCTTAAGAATTATTTTTTATCAATCACTTGATAATTATAAGGAGCAAGCTCTTTATCATGCTCTAAAAGTTCTTTTGGAGGATTGCCATTAACATCTTTTTCATCTGCATAGTAACGCTCTCCAGCTTTATGATTATTAACATCTACTTTATAATAAAGCTCTCCTGGATTAAATTTTTGAATATCTTCAAAACCTAAATTTGAAGTTTTAAAATCTTTAATTCCATTTGCCGCTGCAATTTCTACAAGTTTAGTTTGTCCCATTCTTGCCATATCAACAGCTTGCAATAACATTCTTGAAGCTTCGCGAGGATTATGAAAACCAGTTGAGTTTTCAGCATTAACAAAATCTGCTCTCATTTGAGCTTTACGATGAAGTTCTAAAACTTCTTTTAGCTCTTCGCTAATTTTTTTCGCATCAGCTTTTCCATCGCTTTGGAATTTTTCCATATTGCCTAGTTCATCACGTAGTTTTTTAGTATCCATAATCAAACTAACAATTGCATACTCTGCCGTTCTTTGATCATGCGCAACGCTATTTTGTATGTCAAGCACTTGAGCTTTTAAATAATCTTCGCTTTGTTTATGACAAGACTTGCAAGCAGAGTTAATATCTCTTAAAGGAGAGGTGATATTGTGTTGAGTAACCTTTTTAGCCCCTTCTCTAACATAAGGCATATGACAATCCACGCAACTTACTCCATTTGCAGCATGCACACCGCCACTATAAAGTTCACTTTCTGGGTGTTGAATTTTAATAATTTGTGCCCCTGTTAATTTATGAATAAAATCAGCTCCAAATACTCCACGAACTTTATCATAATAATCATCTAACATTTCAATTCTAAATGGTTGCCCTTTTTTCCACTCACTCCAAGGAAAAGTTAAAACTATACCATCGGTTTCAATCTCTTTAGCTTTATTACCATCTCTCCAAAATTCATACTCATCATAATTTTTCTGAGTTCCATTCCACCATTTTTTAGAACTATCATCTACAATAGTTTCACCCATTACTTTTACTTTTTTCCCTGTTGGTTTAAAATAGTATTCAACATGGCATTGAGAGCAAACTAAAGTTCTCATTTCTTCTCTTGTAGCTTTTACGCCTTGCACTGGATCTTTTTCATATCCTCTAGAAACTAAAGCATTAATAGCTGCTGGACGAGTAAGTCTTAAACTCATATCATTTGGATTGTGACAATCTGCACAAGTTACACCCATTCTTTTACCACCATGTGGACCTGCATGTTCAGGTGAATTTTCCACTATACCATCAACGGCTGGGATATTTTTAATCATAGTCCAATAATTTGTAGAGTTAAAAGCAGTAAAATCTCCTTTAGCAACATTTTTTATAAGCCATGGAGTCCATCCACTATGACAATTCATACAAGCTGCGGGCTGGCCTTTAAAAGCAGCAAGGCCGTGAGCATTAAGAAAATCTTTGTTGTTTCTTGCTGTTTTCATTTGATCTACTTGAACCCAAAAATGCCCTCTTTCTTCATTGAAATCAAGGCTAAAAGGATATCCTGCCCAAAGTATGGTTAATTGGGGAAAGCGAATCAATTTTGAATAAGCTAAATTACCACCAAATTCAGTAGCCTTAGGCTCTTCTTTTTCAACCGTTAAATACATTTTTAGTTGCTCTGGAAAAACCTTACCCCATTTGTCAAAATTTGGATCATCATCACTAAGCAAAGAAAAATCAGCATTTGCTGCAATGGCATTTTTATTTGCTTCATCTTCTTTTTTTTGATTGATATCATTATTTAGCCATAAAACTCCCGCTATAAGTAAAACCAAAACGACAATACCTAAGCGTAAAATATTTTTTTTCATTCATCTTCTCCTTATTAAATTCCGTGTTTATGTCCAACATCTTTATGACAAGAAGCACAATTTAATGACTTGTCTGCATGTGGATTTGTTGTAGCATTGATAGCCGTTTGAGCAAAATCTGCATGACAGCGTATGCAGTTTTCTTGCACCATTTTTCTGCTTTTTTCAGTCGCACTCAAATTTGTAGGCAACTCATCAAGTTTAAAAGTAAAAGCATAAGCATGCCCTAAACCACTTTGAGCCTTAGCTATCCACTTAGCTACAAAATTATGTGGCAAATGGCAATCCACGCAAGTTGCTCTTGGTTCGCCTTTGACTTTTTGAGAGTGTGGTCCTGCCATGTATTCGTTATAAACTTCATTCATAATATGGCAGTTATTACAAGATTCACTTGCATTGCTTAAATAAGATGTGCCCTTAGCGTTATAAAAGGTATAAAACCCAACCGCAAAGAAAACAAAAAGCAAAACAAGAAAAATAGTAAAAAGATTCGAAGTTTTCTTCAAAATTTTCCTCCTTAAAATTATCATTTCTTAAAATCTTCAATGAAACAACAATGTCACAGAATTTCCCAGAAATAAATTTTGTGATTCTAACATAGATGAATTTAATATAATTTTAAAGATATATTTACTCTTAATTAACCTAAAAAATTTAAAACTTTTATTCAATAATTTCAAAATAAATGATAAAATACAACTAAAAAAGGAAAAATTAATGCAAACAAGTCCTGATATGTTTATCAATCGCGAACTTTCTTGGCTTCGCTTTAATTCTCGTGTTTTAGACCAATGTTCTAAAAATTTACCTTTGTTAGAAAAATTAAAATTTATAGCTATATATTGCACTAATTTAGATGAATTTTATATGATACGCGTCGCAGGCTTAAAACAACTTTTTTCAGCTGGAGTTAATGCAAGCAGTAGCGATGAAATGACCCCGTTACAACAATTAAAAGCTATACGCAAATACTTACACCAAGAAAAAGAGCTTTTGGAGCGTTATTTTAATGAAATCACAAGTGAATTAGAAAAAGAAAATCTTTTCATAAAACATTATGAGAATTTAGATGAAAATTTAAAACAAAAATGTGATGAGTATTTTTTCTCCAATATTTTTCCTGTTATTGTTCCAATAGCTGTTGATGCTACTCACCCTTTTCCGCATTTAAACAACTTATCTTTTTCACTAGCGGTTAAAATTTGTGATAAAGCACATCCTGAACTTGTAAAATTTGGAATGATTAGAATTCCAAGAGTTTTACCTCGTTTTTATGAAGTAAGTGCAAATATTTATGTTCCTATAGAAAGTATAGTCCATCAACACGCAGAAGAAATTTTTCCAGGCTATAAACTCTTAGCTTCAGCAGCATTTAGAGTGACTAGAAATGCAGATATGGTAATAGAAGAGGAAGAAGCTGATGATTTTATGATGATTTTAGAACAAGGCTTAAAACTTCGCAGAAAAGGAGCTTTTGTAAGATTGCAAATTCAAAAAGATGCAGATGAGCAAATCGTAGAATTTCTTAATACTCATATGAAAATTTTTCATAAAGATGTTTATGAATATTCTATTTTACTCAATCTCCCTAGCCTTTGGCAAATCGCAGGAAATAAAACCTTTACACATCTTTTAAGCCCACTTTACACGCCTAAAACTTTACCACCTTTTGATGAGAATTTATCTATTTTTGATGCTGTAGAAAAAGAAGATATACTCATCATACAACCTTTTGAAAGTTTTGATCCAGTTTATAAATTTATTAAAGAAGCAAGCAAAGATCCTGAAGTAATTTCCATAAGAATGACACTTTATAGAGTTGAAAAAAATTCCAATATAGTTCAAGCTTTAATTGATGCTGCAAGCGATGGAAAACAAGTAACTGTGATGGTAGAATTAAAAGCACGCTTTGATGAAGAAAACAATCTTCATTGGGCGAAAGCTTTAGAAAATGCCGGAGCTCATGTTGTTTATGGCATTACAGGTTTTAAAGTCCACGCTAAGGTTTCTCAAGTCATACGCAAACAAGGAGATAAACTTAAATTTTATATGCATTTAAGTACGGGAAATTATAATGCAAGCAGTGCTAAAATCTATACTGATGTGAGTTATTTTACAAGCAAAGCAGAATTTGCAAGAGATACGACAAGCTTTTTTCACATCTTATCGGGCTTTAGTAAAAATCGTCGCCTTCAAACTCTTTCAATGAGCCCAAATCAAATCAAAGAAAAAGTTTTAGAAATGATACGCATTGAAACAAGCAAGAAAAATGAAGGTGTCATTGTAGCTAAAATGAATTCTCTTGTGGATAGTGATATCATACAAGCGCTTTATGAAGCAAGTATGGAAGGAGTGCAAATCGATCTTATCATACGCGGAATTTGTTGCTTAAAACCTGATGAAGAATACAGCAAAAACATACGCGTTAGAAGCATCATAGGAAAATACTTAGAACATGCTAGAGTATTTTATTTTAAACATAGTGAGCCAAATTATTTTATATCGAGTGCAGATTGGATGCCAAGAAATTTAGAACGCCGTTTAGAACTTATGACTCCTATATATGATGAAAGAAGCAAAGCTAAATTAGCTCAATTTTTACGCTTGCAACTTAGTGATAATGTTTTAGCTTATAAGCTTAAAAATAATGGAGAATATGAAAAAATTCCTTCTTCTGAAAAAATCATAGATTCTCAACAAACCTTAGAAGAATATGTAAGTAAAATTTATAAAACACTTAAAAAAGATACAGATCAAAGTCGTGCAACGCACTTAGCTTCCAAACTTTTCAAAGAAAACTAAAAGTTTTTAGGGTTTTTTACTCTAAAGACTTATTTACTTGTTTGTTATAAAAAAGGGCTTTAAGATAAAGCCCTAGGAGATTTCCCATAGAAATAAACAATTATTTCTAAACTATAAAAAGATTTAGAAATGATTTTTAAGATTAAAATTTATACTTAAGTCCTACTTGACCACTTAAGTAAGTTTCATTTTTATTATCTACTTTACCTGCTAGTATTTGTTTAGCACCAAAGCCAAGATTCATACTGAGTTGATTTGTAAAATCTACATTACCCCCTACGATAATTTGTCCGTATGTTTTTTTCTTGTTGTTAGCTTCTACACTAGTAAAGAAAGCATTATTTACAGCTAGGTTAGCTGTGTAATCATCACCACTATTGATAACAAATTGTTCTATTTTTGGAGTTACAAAAATATAAGAGTTTTCATTCATATATTTTCTAAATTCAGCACCCACTTCAATACTTACAGAATTGTTTTTCATAGAATCAATATCTTTAGCAATAGCACCATTTTCTGTATGAGATGGAGTATAACTAAAATAATAATTTACTCCCGCAAAAGGTTTAATAAATAAAGTATTATCACTAAAGTCAAACACACGACCTGCATTAGCACTAAGTCCTAAGAATTTACTTGTATAATCTGAGTTATATGCACCATCTATTTGAACATTGTCTTGTTTAGTTGGAGAAACTTGAGCATAAGCTTTAAGATTAAGTTCCCATTGTGGAGCTATATTGATAGTAGAATACATACCTAATTGGAAGTTATCACTTTTTTGTTCTAGATTATTGTCTTTGATTTTAGCATTTGCATAAGTAAAATAAACACTCCATAAAACATCATCATTAGCTTGTTTATCTACACCTATAGTAGCACCATACATTGCACCACTATCTCCATCGATAATGTTAGCACCACCAAAAGCATTAGCCCAAACACTATTGGTATATTCATTTACATAGCTTGGTCTCATATCGCTATCTAAAGCAGCAAATTTAAGGCCATTCATTTTAGAAGCATAAGTTCCAAAAGGATTGTTTAACATTGCTACACGAGAACCTATAGAAACATCATTAGAAATATTCATAGTGGTATTTACTGCACTAGAAGCTGAATTTAGATTAGATACAGATTTACCTGTATTGTCTGTATCTTTTTTGATATCTAAAGCTAGTTTTACACCTTCTCTACTTGCTAAATCTGCTCCTATACTTCCTAATTGTTCTGTGATAGAACGAAGTGCTAGGATAGAAGCTTTATCATTAGAGTTAAGATTTCAATTTGAATTTTTATTTACTAAATCAATGTATTTTTCATCATCGATTTTACCGCCGTTTTTCTCAGCTTCTTCTAACATTGTTTGAAGTTCAGTTTTTTGTTTTTCAAGAGCTTCTTTGGCTTTTGCCCATTCTTCATCTTGATCGGAATCAAATTCATTTTCAAGCAATTTATCGATAGTATCTATATCTACTTGAAGTTGAACTAGCTTATCTTTAGCCGCTGCAGTAGCACCTCCATTGATCACTAAGCATTTATTGCCACCGCAGTTTTGAACGCTAAGTTTATAATCTACTAAGCCTTTTTCTCCATCGCCGTATTTATCTTCATCGCTAATATCTATTATAGTTCCTGCTTCCAAAGGATCTTTGCCTTGAACATCGGTTGAGATATAATCACTTGCGAATTTTAAAAGTAATGCACCCGCGTTATTATTTGATTTTTCTTCTAAGATATCTTTGTTAAAATCTTTAGCTTGAACTATTACTACATTATTTGCTTCTAAGTCTGTATAAGAGCGTTTCATAAGTCCAAAATTTGAATTTGTAAGATTTGCAGCTCCATTTACCTTAACAAAATTTCCATAAGTAGCAAAAAGAGTTTTATCGGCAGTAAAATTTCCATTTATAGTTAAACTACCATTAGCACTTTTTCCTTCAACTGTTCCATTATAAAGAATTATACCCGAGCCTTTTTTCATCCTCGGTAATGGCTTCATCTAATGAACTAGTCATAGTTAAATCTCCATTAATCACCGAAGGTGCAAAAGCTTGTAAAACTATATCTGTTGTTTTAACCTCTTTAGCAGTAGCGTTTAGATTTGTTACATAAGCAGGATGTTCGCTATTATTGTGTTTAAAGCTTAAAGTATTGTTTTTGCCGATACCAATGTTAAATCGATAATCAGCGCTATCATAATCATCGTTTGGTAAATCCCAAACACTCATTTTGATACTTAAATCTTGCCCTTTGTAATTATCAGGATTTTTGAGATTGATATCCTTACCATTTTCTTCAAAATAATTTCCTATATCTGAAGACTCTGTAAGATTGATTTCTTGCGCAAAAGCACCTGAATAAAGCAAAGTTGCTACACCTAAGCTTAGCAATATCTTGCTCGAAGCATTTTTCTTCATAAGTTTCTCCTTCAATAAATTTAAACTGAAGGAAAATTATACCCCCCCCCCTAAAAATAAGCTTAAAAATAAAACTATAAATTTTTAATGAAAAATTATAAAACTTAATATATCAAAGTTTTAAGGGTAATAAATCGATCTTAACTTCATATAAAAAATTCTAAAAATTTGAAATAAACTTATGATTTACTTAAAATTAGCGTGATGGTGGAAGCGAGGGGAATCGAACCCCTGTCCAAAAATAATCCCACAAAGACCTCTACATGCTTAGCAAAGATGACTACTTCACCCTACTTCGCTCATCTTCCAAAACTCAAAAGCAAGGCTAAGACTTTATTTCACCTCAACGCTTGTCAAACGCAAGGCTACACTATCAAAGATGACCGAAAATTAAGCTAGATAGTATGACTTAAATTTCAGGCTCAACTGAACTTACGCAGCTTTAGCGTAAGCAGGAGCGAATTTAACGTTGTTTGCGTTTAATTTTATTTGGGCTTTTTACGCTTTGCCCAAAGCGACATGCCATCTAAGCAGACTTACTCCTGTCGAAGCCAAGTCGCTCCCTTATTTAGAAATAATATTTGGAACATTAACAATTAAAGGATTAAAAACCGCTAAAACAGAATCATCATTTTCATATGAACGACAATATTTTTCAAACTGATCACTCATCAAAAGCATCCAATCCGTAAATTCATCACTAGCAGGCCCATTAAAGCGATTTGCTTGCGCCATCATCTCTTCACAAAATACACAAAAATCAGTCACTTCTTCAAGATTTAAGCGTCTTGCTGCCCAAGCGGTATTGTGTGCTAAAGTTTCAAGCTCTTTTATGGCTTCTTTATAACGCACGCTATCGCTTCCAAGCTTGATGATTAAAGGTTCAAACCTATCGCACATGGTTCTAAAAAATTGTAAAAATTTTTCTATATCGTCAATTTCATAATCTAATTCTAATTTTGTTAAAATTCCCATTTTTAAACCATAATCATTAAAGTTTAATATAAATTCTAGCAAATTTTAGCTAAAATCTTATTTTAATTTTTCCAAAATATAAGCAAAGATATGGATAGAATAGTAGAAATAGAAAAATACTCCTTTGATGAAACTTATGAAACTTCATTGCGTCCTTCAAATTTTGATGGTTATATAGGTCAAGAAAGCATTAAAAAAAATTTAAATATCTTTATAGCTGCAGCCAAAAAACGCAATGAATGTTTAGATCATATACTTTTTAGTGGTCCTGCAGGACTTGGAAAAACAACACTAGCTAATATCATCTCCTATGAAATGGGTGCAAATATCAAAACAACCGCCGCTCCTATGATAGAAAAAAGCGGGGATTTAGCCGCTATTTTAACCAATCTTAGCGAAGGGGATATACTTTTTATTGATGAAATTCATCGCTTAAGCCCTGCTATCGAAGAAGTGCTTTACCCTGCAATGGAGGATTACCGCCTTGATATTATCATAGGTAGTGGTCCAGCTGCTCAAACCATAAAAATCGATTTACCAAAATTTACTCTTATAGGAGCTACAACGCGTGCAGGTATGCTTAGTAATCCTTTGCGAGATCGTTTTGGTATGCAATTTAGATTAGAATTTTACAAAGATAGCGAACTTGCTCTCATCTTGCAAAAAGCAGCTTTAAAACTTAATAAAACTTGCGAAGAAAAAGCCGCACTTGAGATCGCTAAAAGAAGTCGTTCAACCCCTAGAATAGCTCTAAGGCTTTTAAAAAGGGTAAGAGATTTTGCTGATGTTAATGATGAAGAGATTATCACAGAAAAAAGGGCTAATGAGGCCTTAAATTCTTTAGGAGTGAATGAGCTTGGTTTTGATGCGATGGATTTAAGATATCTTGAACTTTTAACCGCTGCCAAACAAAAACCTATCGGACTTGCAAGCATTGCTGCGGCTTTAAGTGAAGATGAAAATACCATAG
This sequence comes from Campylobacter sp. CFSAN122748, assembly GCF_045277125.1. NCBI lineage: Bacteria > Pseudomonadati > Campylobacterota > Epsilonproteobacteria > Campylobacterales > Campylobacteraceae > Campylobacter > Campylobacter sp. CFSAN122748. Next base: position 1,327,126 of record NZ_CP116953.1, read on the forward strand.
AAGATGTAATCGAGCCTTATTTACTAGCTAATGGCTATATAGAACGCACTGCAAAAGGGCGTATAGCAAGTGCAAAAAGTTATAGTGCTTTAAAACTAAACTATGAAAAAACTTTATTTGAGGAGTAAATTTTGCAAAATGGAAAATTCTTTCTTATAAGCTTTATTTTAGTTATTTTATTTCTTTTACTTTACCTTTTTAAAGGTTTTTTACTTGTAATTATCATAGCTAGTTTAATGGCGGTAGCTACCTCAAACATCAATGCAAAATTTTTAAATCTTACTAAAGGACATAAATTTTTAGCTTCCATTCTTACAACAGCTTGTATGGTTTTGCTTTTCTTTGCACCTTTTGTTTATGCTATGATAGAACTTGCCAAAGCTTTAAAGAATTTTGATATTAATTTAGTTACACAAACACTTGATTATGTCAAAAACTATCAATTCACCTTGCCTGAAAGCTTTAATTTTTTAGAACCTAAAATTAAAGAATTTTTAGCTTCTATAGATTTAAATAGTATTTCTAAACAAATTCTAAGTTATGCTTCAAGTTTTACAAAATCAGGAGCTAAATTTCTTATAGATATGGTTTTAATTTGTGTGTTTTATTTCTTTGCAAATCTATATGGAACAGAACTTGTTATCTATCTTAAATCCATCATTCCTATTGATAAAAAAGAACTCGATGATGTTTTAAGCGAAGTGGGTAATGTTATGGCTGTTGTGCTTTACTCTATGGTAATTGTAGCAATATTTCAAGGTGCACTTTTTGGTTTAATCACAATATTTTATGGTTATGATGGAATTTTAATGGGAGTAATTTTTGCTGTAAGTTCTCTCATACCTGCTATAGGAGGAGCTTTAATTTATGTGCCTGTAAGTCTTTATGAATTTGCCTCAAACAATCTTAACTCAGCTCTTGTTATTTTTATTTATTCTGTAATTGTAATTTCTTTTATAGCAGATACTTTAATCAAACCTTTAATCATCAAATGGATCAACAAAAAACTTGTAAAAACTCCCACTAAAATCAACGAACTTTTAATTTTCTTGGCCATGATAGCAGGAATTTCAACCTTTGGTTTTTGGGGTATTATACTAGGTCCTGCGATTTTAACTTTTTTTGTATCAACTTTAAGAATGTATGTGATTTTAAAAGATAAGAATTTAATTTAACTTGCCTTAAAAAAGGCAAGTTTTATGTTCTAGGCTTTTGGGCCTATCATTTTAGTAGGATCAACAAATTTATTGAAATCTTCTTCGCTAACCAAACCAAGCTCCATTGCGCTTTCTTTTAAAGAAATACCTTTTTTATGGGCATTTTTGGCTACTTTAGCAGCGTTTTCATAACCTATGTATGGGTTTAGAGCGGTAACTAGCATTAAAGAATTATGAAGATTATGATCGATTTTTGCACGATTTGGTTCTATGCCTACAGCACAATGGATATTGAATGAATGCATAGAATCAGCTAACAAATCAAGACTTTGCAAGAAATTATAAATAATCACAGGCTTAAACACATTAAGTTCAAAATTTCCTTGACTTGCTGCAAATCCGATAGCTGCATCATTTCCCATCACTTGTACAGCAACCATAGTAACAGCTTCACACTGGGTAGGATTTACCTTACCTGGCATAATCGAACTTCCTGGCTCATTTTCAGGGATGATAAGCTCACCAAGACCGCATCTTGGGCCTGAAGCTAACCATCTTATATCATTTGCAATTTTCATTAAATTTGCAGCCAAACCCTTCATAGCTCCATGAGTAAAATTGATCGCATCATGACTTGTTAAAGCATGAAATTTATTTGGACTTGAAACAAATTTCGTACCTATAAGTTGAGTTAGCTCTTCACTTACTTTTTGGCTTAATTCTGGATGCGCATTAAGCCCTGTTCCTACTGCGGTTCCTCCTATGGCAAGTTCTCTTAAAGTTGGTAAAGAAGCGATGATTTGCTCTTTTGAATGCAAAAGCATAGAAAGATATCCACTAAATTCTTGTGCTAGAGTAAGTGGAGTAGCATCTTGTAAATGCGTGCGTCCTATCTTGATAATACTATCAAATTCTTTTACTTTTTTTTCAAAAGTTGCAATAAGCTCATCAAGCGCAGGGATAAGCTTTTTCTCTACTTGCTCAACCGCAACGATACTCATAGCTGTTGGAAAAGTATCATTTGAACTTTGACTCATATTAACATGATCATTTGGATGTACAAGCTTTTCTTTGCGAAAATCCCCGCCCATGATTTCAGTGGCACGATTTGCAATAACTTCATTCATATTCATATTGCTTTGTGTGCCTGAACCTGTTTGCCAAATCGCAAGTGGAAAATTATCATCAAATTTACCTGCGATAATCTCATCGCAAGCTTGAACTATAGCATTTTTCTTAGCATCATCAAGTTTGCCAAGTTTGTTATTGACCAAAGCTAAAGATTTTTTAAGATTTGCAAAAGCATAGATTAAAACCTTTGGCATTTTCTCGCAACCGATTTTGAAATTTTCAAAACTTCTTTCAGTTTGAGCTCCCCAATATTTGTCATTTGGGACCTTAACTTCACCCATGGTATCATGTTCAACTCTGTATTCCATAATTTTTTCCTTTGATTAAAATTTTATTTATTATAAGCTAAAAAAATAAATACTTTCAAAAACGTTTTCCTACTGAACTCATTAAATGCAATTCATAGGCATTATGAGAAAATCTATTCATTAACATAAACTGCCAAAATACATTGTTTTTATATAAAAATTCTGAATTAAAACCTTGACTTAAAATATTATCTTTTAATTTATATTTTTGAATAAAAGTAATAGGAAAATCAACAAAACTAGCCTTATTTTCTAAAGTTCTTCCATAAATTCTTTTTTCAAAAATTACAAAAGTAGAAAAAGAAGCTTGATAATCATCTTGCTCTATATTTTTAGCAAGATTAAAACCTAAATTTACATTTATGCTATGATGTTTTAAACTTTCATAATTTTTAGCAAAAGGACTTTTATTTTCTTTAAAATCTTCTTGATAAAAAAAACTATGTGTAAAATACATTAAAGGATTAAAAATAAAATCTTGACCTAAAATAATATCTTTAGTTACACCAAGCTGGGCTGAAGTTTGCAATGTTTTATATTTGCCTTCAATTGGCCGCTCTACTACAAAACGATTAAGAGTATTAAATCCTACACCTATACCTAATCCACTTAATATTTTTATAAAATCTAAATCATGGTTATAATTAAGCAATAAATCCATGTTATAACTCTTCAAATCACTACCATTATTAAAATTAAATTTAGCGCTAGAAAGAGATAAAGCATAAGCTAAAAAGCCTGATGAGAAATTTTCTCCTAAAGAGATATTAGCACCTGTTTTTTGACCTGAAAAATCTTTATCTTTATAGTATTTATAACTTGGAGTAAGATGCCAAAAATATTCTTCATTGCTAAAAATTCTAGGTAAATAAGTACTAGCAAGTAAGATATTATTGTTTTGTGCAAAATTATTAATATTAAGAGGATGAAGGGTAAATAACATATTATTTTGCATTAAATTAGATTGATTATGATTACTAAAAGTGCTTAAATACCCTGAACCTTCTATTCTATTTAATTTAGTCTTTACATCTATTCCATTATCTAAAGAAGCAAAAAATTCCTGATAAGTCTGACTCAAGTCTGCCCTAGATCGCAATTGTCTTAAAGCATTTCCCAAGCTTGTATTAGGAATTTCGTAAGCATTTGGCTTTAAATTAGGTTTTATTAAGGTTTTATTAATACTCACTAAATCATCACTTAAAACAAAATCAAAATTTAAAGCATAGGTATTTTGTATCAAAACATGATTAAAAGATGATAAACTTTTTTCCAAATCTCCTAAATTAATTTTCACTGGCTTATTTAAGATATAGTATTTAGGTAAAGGAATATATTCTAAATTCCCGCTCCTAATATCATAAGTTTTTGCAATCAGTTTAGAATTTTTATAATTACCAAAATCAAGTTGTAATTTAGAGTCAACTCCTTCTTGAGTATAAGTTCCTTGCACGGTTAAATCATTCAAATCTTCATTTCCAGGTCTAACTATGCCTTTATTGTTTAAATTTTGCCCTACAATACCATTACCGCTTAGTATTGCTTTTTGTTCTACATAAGCATTATTTTTAACTTTTCCTTTAAGCTTTAATTCTCCTTGTTTGATTAAAGTTGCACCCTCATAAGTATTTTGACCACTGATAATCAAAATACCTTCACCTTCTTTAGATAATCCTATGTTAAGATTAGCTAAATGTGTAGGTTTATTAATAGCACTTGATAAATGAGTACTTTCATCCCATTTTCTTTGACTAATATCATTAGAAAATTCAGCATCATAACCTGCAGTGTTTATAGTATAATAAGCTGTATTAGGTTCTTGCTCATATTTTAATACATCCTGATCACTGAGTCTGTTTGCATCTAAAATACTCAGTCCTTTTAACGCCTTTTGTGCATCTAAAATTCCTTGTCCAAATAATTCTTCTTTCTCAACTCTAACTACTCCATTAATAGAACTAATAGTAGAAGTATTAAGTTTTTGTGACTGCGCACTATCTCTATTATCCCAAATATAATCACTATAATCAATCCATTGTCCATTAACTTGAACTTGTATTCCATTGTAAAGCTGTTTTAAATCCCGTTTTATTTCATCTTCTATCCTAGGTGGATCTTGCGAAATATACACAATAAGAAATTTAGGTTGATTTGTTCCATCGGTTACTTGTTTAACAGTAAATTTTGGAGCCTTATAATTTTTATTTGCTGTACTTAACAGTATATCAGCAATTTGCTTACCATCCAAAAAGGGGAAATTTTGCTTGACCAGTGCCGCTGTTCCACTTACCATAGGTGCTGCCATAGAAGTTCCACTTTTTTTTGTAAACTTATCATTAGTGCTTGAATCAACATTATTAATATTTACTCCAGCAGCAACTAAAGAAAAATTCGTAGCTCCCTTAAAACCATTACTAAAATCAGCCAAACCTTGACTTTTAATTATTAAAGTCCCATCTGATTCTAAAGTAATCTCATTTGCATCCAAAGCTCCAACAGCCAACCAAGCTCTTAAAGATTCATCATAACTTGGTAAAATCGCATGCAAAGCAGGGCTAAGAATTCCTTCATTACCAGCAGCAAATACATTTAATACTCCCTTGTCCTTGCTAAGCCTCATCATATCATTAGCAACCTTATCTGCTTTCATAACATATTCCAAAGGAGTATTACAGATATTATAGCTTGTCCCTTGATTAGTTTGAGTACAATCTACTAATCCAGAATTTGAAGCCTTAAGATTAAAATAAGGATAAAAATTAATACCCCAGCTATTATTAATAATACTCACATCTTTGAAAAAATTATAAATATCAGGAATTTGAGTGTAAGAGCCATTTGGAAACACCCCAGCTCCATAAAATTTTGCCCCATAAGCCACTCCATAAGGTTTGCTATCGCCTATCTTTGCTCCAACAGCTATACCTGCTACATGACTTCCGTGTGTTGATTTTTTCAAATCAGGTATAAGCTGTTTCCCAGCTGTATCAGTAGGATAAGTAGACTTTAAAATCTTATCCTTTAAACTAATATGATCTTGATTAAAAGCATCATCGGCTACACCTATTATAATAGTATCTCCACTATACCCTAGCTTATGTACTTTATCAATATGATGAAGTTCAAATTCGCTTAAAGCAAAAAGTTTACAAACTAAAGTTAAACAAAAAAATTTTTTCATTTCTATTCTACCGTTACGCTTTTAGCCAAATTTCTTGGCATATCCACATCATTGCCAAGTCTTATGGAAATTTCCATCGCCAAAAGTTGAGTAATGACCATCATTTCAAAAAATTCACACATATAATGATCTTGCTCATTGGTTTTTATAAAATCATCACTTAAATCAAATTCTAAAGGTGAAATGCTAAGCACTGTAGAATCCCTAGCAATAAGCTCTTCAACATTTGATTTTGTTTTTTCATAAAGCATGTGCTTTGGCATTAAAGCTATAGTATAAAGCTTAGAATCAGCCAAAGCAATAGGGCCATGTTTCATCTCTCCTGCAGGATAACCCTCAGCGTGAAGATAAGATAATTCTTTAAGTTTCAAAGCTCCTTCTAAAGCCAAAGGATAAAACACATCTCTGCCTATAAAGAAAAAGCCATGTCCATCTAAATAACGCTTGGATAAACGATGAATTTTTTCATGTAAAGCCTGTTTTACACTCACGCAATTTGGAGTATGCAAAAGTGCTTTAATTTCAGCAGAAACATTTAAATTTCTTTTTTGTGCCATAAAAATAGCAAGCATCCAAAGTGTTAAAACCTGAGTAGCAAAAGCTTTAGTTGAAGCAACTCCTTTTTCTATGCCCGCACGAGTTAAAAGACTTAGATGTGCTAAACGCACTATATTAGAATTATCCACATTGCAAATTGCAAAAGTCTTAGCACCCTGCTCTTTTGCAATCTTTAAAGCCTCTAAAGTGTCTGCTGTTTCTCCACTTTGAGAAATAACGATAAATAAAGAATCTTTTTTTATAATTGCTTCACGGTATCGAAATTCACTTGCAATTTCTACTTTAGCTTTAACTTTAGCAATTCTTTCAAACAAATAAGCACTTGCCATTGCAGCATGATAGCTTGTTCCACAAGCACAAAGCGTGATTTCATCTACTTGACTTAAATCTTCATTGTTTAGCTCATCAAAAACGACTTCATCGCCTTGAATACGCCCCATTAAAACTTCACTCATCACGCGACTTTGTTCATAAATTTCTTTTTCCATAAAAAAACGAAAGCCGTCTTTTTTTGCATAAGCCTTATCGCCTGAAAGCTTAGAAAAACAAAGTGACTTTAAAATATCATTTTCATAAACGACAAGCTCATCTTTACTCGCGTATCCCAAGCTTAAATCTTCAAGATACATTACCTCATCACAACTTCCTATCAAAGGCGCATCACCTGAAGAAAAATACCATTCTTTATTTGCATTTTTACCGATAATCAAAGGAGCAGCATTTTTTGCAAAATACACATGATTGGGATCTTTTTTTGTTACTAACAAAGTAGCAAAAGCACCGCGAAGTTCTTTGATGGTTTTTTGCCAAGCTTCAAAAACTCCCAAATTTCTTGCATATAATTCAAAAAGCTGGACAATAACTTCTGTATCGGTTTGACTTAAAAAACTCACGCCTTCTTTTTCAAGTTTATCTTTGATTTCTTTATAATTTTCTATAATACCATTGTGAATCACACAAGAATACTGTCCTAAATGAGGATGTGCGTTGATTTCAGTAGGCTTACCATGAGTTGCCCATCTTGTATGACCTATAGCAAAACCATAACCTTGACTTTCAAAATCCGTGCATTTATTCGCCAAATTTTCAAGCTTTCCTACAGCTTTAAAAAAACTGAGCTCTCCTTCTTGCATCACTGCCATACCCGCACTATCATAGCCACGATATTCCAATTCTTTAAGTCCATTTAGTATAATTTGTTTTTTTTCATTATTTCCTATATAACCTACGATTCCACACATTTTTTTACTCACTTATTAATAAATTAACTAACTTTTGCTCGCTATGTTCTAATTTTTCATTCTTTTGAAAAATAAAAATATTACGCGTCCTTTGTCTTATGGTTTGAATTTTTGCTGCACATAAAACAAGTTCAAGTTCATTAAAAACATTCATCAAATACGCCATTAAACCCTGCTGATCTTTCGTATTAAGACCTAATTTGGCATACATTTTAGAATAGTTTAAGTCTAATTTTAACTCATCTTTTTTAATGATTGGCTTTTTAATTTTTTTCAAATTAAAACCAGAAAGATTTGAATTTAAAAGCTCGCAAAGTTTTAGTTTTTGCTCATCACTGATAATATTATCATATTCAAATCTTAAATAAATTTTATTATCAAAAAGTTCAAAAAAATTCATGAAAATAAGATTTAAATTTGTTAAAGAACTTAAAATAATGGCAATATTAAAATGAAGTGGTGCAACAATTTGCAAACTAAGATTTGTTTCATTATTAAACCAAAATTTAAAATCATTTTCTTTGGCTAATTTAGAAATCATAACAATATCTTCAAAAGTATTTTTTATAATAAAAAGATTTGATTTGATATGTATGATTTTATCTTGCAAAATTTCATCTTGCTCTAAAAAAATCTTACTTCTTTTAAGTGTTAATTCTTTTTTTACTCTTCTTGCGCTTTCTTCAAGTAGATTTTCATCTTCAAAACCTTGTTTTGCATTTTCTAAAAGTTTATCAAGAACTCTAAAATAAAAAGCATTATAATTTAAAGCCTTAGCCTTTAGCCAAGTTAAAGTATATAAAAGCTCTAAATTTTCTAAATTTTCTAGCTTAGAAACCAAGCTACTTACAACAATAGGATTGTATATATCTTCTTTTTCTACAAGATCTTTTAAGGCATTATTGTTTTTAAATATCTTAAGACCCCATTCTAAAATTTCATTCTTTAAATCAAATTTAGAGCAATACGCTCTATATATGCCTGCTAAAGAAATTTCATTTTCACTTTCTATAGCGCTTAAAAGTATCACAAGCTTTAAAATCATTTTTTCATCGGTTTTAAGTTTTTGGAGTATCTCAAGCTCATCTTCGTATTTTTCAAATTCACTTAACATAAGAAAAACTTGCTCATCAAAACTATAATTTCCTTCTTCATCGCTTAAAAAACGAACTGTCCAAAAAGGCTTACATAAATCTTTTAAAATTCCACTATCAAGCAAAAGTTTTAAAACACAAAAACTATGCCTTTTATAAAAAATTTTCTCAAAAAGTATTAAAGCTTTTTCTATATCTTTTTTACCGTATTTCAATCTTCTTAGGGCAAAAACCAAGTTAAGATCGAAAATAACATGTTTATCTTCAAGTTTTAATAAGTATTCTAAAACTTCCACAAGAGTTTTAAATTTATATTCTTGTTTAAGAGTATGATTTAATCCATCTTGAATTTGCTTTGCTAAAAAGTGTGTATAAAAACCTATAGTATGCATACTTTGCAAAGCCTTTTGAACCAACAACTCATTTGCTCCAAAATGTTTTTTAGCTTTTTTATACATTAATTCACTCAAATCATGAACATTAATAAGTAAAAATTCATCCTCATCTTTAGCACTTAATAAATTCATCGCTGATTTTAAAGAAAGTAAAAAATCTCCAGCTAAACGCAACTCGCTTAAATTTTTTTCATCTATAAAATTTAAAGCATAATTTTTTGGAGAAGTCTTAAAAAGAACAAGCAAACTCTCTAAGGATCTTAAATGATTTAATCCGCCAAAATCTTTTAAGATATTAAATTCTTGCTTTATAAATGGAATGTCAAATTCTTTAAAATTTTCTAGCAAAAGCTTGGCAAAATCATTTTTATTTTCTTTTAAAATACTCTCAAATTTTGTCTTAATCCCTTTAAATAAAATCCTAGAACCACATATGAAACGAGTTTGTATTATAGAAGTCTTAAGCTCATTGCTAGCATTATAAAGTCCATTAAATTCTAAGATAACCGAATCAATTTGCAAATGCGCATCATTTAAAATTTCGATAAAAGCCTTAATCATAGGTTTTAAATGAAAAGCCTTAATATCTTTATAAACAAAAATCAAAGAAATACTTTCATTAAAACAAAGACTATTATTTGCATATGCTTTGCTTGCTAAAACACAAAAAGGGATATTATCACTTGGAGGTGAAAAATCATCAAAATAATCTTTAAGAACTATATCATAAGCTTTTTTTATGAAATTATCCATATTTTTAGAATGATATAAGCTAAACGCCCCTTGCTTAAGAAAAAATTTTCTACAACTTTGGGTATAGGAACTAAGATTTTTTTTAAAAATTTCTAATTCTTTATTTAACAAAATTTCTACTCTCTTTAAAATTTTAATATTTTAATAATAATCTTAACAAAAATATCTTTTATTTTGGCTTTTTCTATAAACTCTTTTTCAGTAAGCAAAAATTATAATGCTTTATTTAAAAACAGCAAAAGAGTAAAATTAAAATGAAAAATTTAATCACCAAACTAGAAAATGAAGAAAGATTAAACCAAGAAGAAGCCAATGCACTTTGGGATCTAGATCTTTTTACCTTAGGCAAATACGCTCACAAAAAACGCACTAAACTTCATGGAAAAAAAGTCTATTTTAATATCAATCGCCATATCAACCCAACTAATATCTGTGCAGACACCTGTAAATTTTGCGCCTTTTCAGCGCACCGAAAAAATCCTAATCCTTATTTGATGACTCATGAAGAAATCATGAAAATCGTCGATGAAACTGTAAAACGAGAAACCAAAGAAGTGCATATCGTTTCAGCTCACAACAAAGATACAACTTGGCAATGGTATTTAGAAATTTTTAAAATGATAAAAGAAAAATATCCTAATCTTCATGTAAAAGCTATGACTGCTGCTGAAATTGATTTTTTACATCGTCGTTTTAAAATGAGTTATGAAGAAGTGATAGAAAAAATGCTTGAATACGGCGTTGATTCCATGCCAGGCGGTGGAGCTGAAATTTTTGATGAAGAAGTGCGTAAGAAAATTTGTCATGGAAAAGTTAGCAGTGAAAATTGGTTTAAAATTCATAAACTTTGGCATGAAAAAAGCAAGCAAAGTAATGCTACCATGCTTTTTGGACATATAGAAGAAAGACATCACAGGATCGATCATATGTTAAGACTGCGTGATCTTCAAGATCAAACCGGTGGATTCAATGCTTTTATCCCTCTAGTTTGGCAAAGGGATAATAGCTTTATACAAACTGATAAAATCATGGATAGTGAAGAAATTTTAAAAACCATTGCCATTTCTCGTTTAGTGCTTGATAATATCAAAAATATCAAAGCTTACTGGGCAACAATGACTTTAAATTTAGCCATGGTAGCACAAGAATTTGGAGCTAATGATTTAGACGGCACTATAGAAAAAGAAAGTATACAAAGTGCAGGTGGTGCAAAGTCCGCCAAAGGCACAAGTTTAAAAACTTTTATCGATATGATAAAAACTTCAAATCTTATTCCTGTAGAACGCGATAGTTTATACAATGAGCTAAAAACCTACTAAGGAGAAAAAATGAGCTTTTTTAAACTCAAAGAAAACAATACGAGTTTTAAAACCGAAGTTATAGCAGGACTTACTACTTTTTTAGCTATGGTTTACATTATCCCCGTAAATTCTAGCATAGTAGGAAATACAGGAATGCCTATAGAAGCTTTAATCACCGCAACAGCTTTAATTACCATAGTTGCAAGTGCTTTTAATGCTTTTTTTGCCAATACTCCTGTAGCTATGAGTGTAGGAATGGGTTTAAATGCTTATTTTACCTTTGCGGTTTGTTTAGGTCAAAACATAGCTTGGCAAAGTGCCTTAGGAGCTGTTTTTATTTCAAGTATTATTTTTCTCATACTTTCTTTTACGCATTTTCGCCTTTGGGTAATCCGCAATATCCCAAAAGATTTACGCCTTGCAATTTGTGCGGGCATAGGTTGTTTTATTGCATTTTTAGGCTTAAGTCAAATGGGTGTGATAATGCATAATAAAGATACCTTAGTCAGCATAGGAAATTTCAAAAGCCCTCATGTGCTTTTTGGAATTTTTACTCTAGCTTTAATCATCTTTTTTTGGGCTATAAAACTTCGCGGAGCTTTTATTTTGGGGGTATTAGCAAGCTCTATTATTGCTTGGATTTTCCATTTAGACAATGCAAGTTTTCCTGTGCAAATCTTTTCTTGGCCAAATTTTAGCATGGAAAATGGTTTAGGAGCCATCTTTTTACAACTTGATATCAAAAGCGCCTTAAATATTACTATGATACCTATAATTCTTACTTTTTTTATCACTCAACTTTTTGATAGCATAGGAACTATCACAGGTGTGGGTGAAAGAGGAAAGATTTTTGATGATCCCAAAAATGGAGAAAAAAAACTAAGCAAAACCTTAATGGCAGATGCAACAGGATCAGCCTTAGGAGCTATGACAGGCACTTCTACAGTTACAGCCTTTGTTGAAAGCACTACAGGGGTTGAAAGCGGAGGAAGAACTGGGCTTACAGCTTTAGTTGTAGCTATTTGTTTTGCTTTTACACTTTTTTTACTGCCACTTTTTAAAGCCATTCCTGCAAACGCAATATACCCCGTACTTGTAATGGTTGGAATTTTAATGTTTATGGAAGTTAAAAATATAGATTTTAAAGATAGTGCTATAGCTGCAGCAAGCTTTTTTACTATCATCATGATGCCTTTTACTTACTCCATCACCACAGGTTTTGCTTTTGGTTTTCTTTCTTATTTACTTGTAAGAATTTTTAAACGCGAATGGGATAAAATCAATCTTGGCATTATAGTTTTAAGTTTATTATCTTTGGGTAATTTTTTACTTATGGCACTACAATAAATAAGGATATATAATGATATTTTACTCCTATGAAGAATTTAAAGAAGATGTAAAAATTCTTGCTAAAGAAATTAAAGAAGATTTTAACCCTGATGCACTTTTAGCTATAGCAAGAGGGGGGATGAGTTTAGGACACTCTTTAGCAGTGGCTTTAAAAACGCGTCAACTTTTTGCTTTAAACTCAATTCATTACGATAATACGAAAAAACTTGATACTATTGAAATTTTTAACATTCCTGATTTAAGCAAGCACAAAAAAATTCTACTCATTGATGATATAGTAGATAGTGGAGAAAGTTTAGCAGAAATAAAAAAAGTTTTGCTTGAAAAATTTCCTCATATAGAACTTAAAATTACAACCATTTTTTACAAAAAAACCGCTCTTTTAGAGCCTGATTTTAAAGTAAAAGAAGCTACTGAATGGGTGGATTTTTACTGGGATATAAACCTTGATTAAAAATTTGCTATAATTTTACTTTTAAAATTTTTAGGAGTTTTTGCTTGAGAATAAAATTTATATCTTTTATTTTAATTTTTTTTGCTATTTTTGCTTTTGCTAAAGAACAAAATTTAGATGATTTCGAACAAGAATACCAAAACTATCAAGTAAACGATCCACTTTCAGGATATAACAAAGCTATGACAAGTTTTAATGTGGCTTTGTATGATTATGGTTTGCGTCCCGTTCTTAAGGGCTATAACACTATCACTCCTGAATTTATAAGATTAGGGGTAAGAAATTTCTTTGATAATTTACTTGCTCCTTTGCGTTTTGTAGGCAATATTTTGCAGTTTAAATTTGAAGAAGCGGGAGAAGAATTTAAAAGATTTACCGCCAATACCATTATGGGCTTTGGTGGACTTATGGATGTGGCATCAAAAATGGGTCTTAAAAAACATCCCGCGGACTTAGGAACCGTTTTGGCTCACTGGGGTGTAGGAAGCGGTTTTCATATTGTCTTACCTATACTCGGCCCTAGTAATCTTAGAGATACTCTTGCTTTACCTGCAACTTGGTATGCAAGTTTTACTGCTTACATTGATCCTACTTGGGCAAGTATAGCTATAAGTGCTTATGGATTTGGTAATGAACTTAGTTTTAGACTTGATGAAATTGATGAAATTTATCACAACACGCCTAATTTATATCCATTCTTGCGTGATGCTTACGAGCAAAGACGCAATGAACTTAGCAAATAAAGGAAAATAATGAAAAAAATATTTTTAATCTTGGTTTTATTTTTTAATGCTTTTGCCTTGCAGCTAGATGAAATTTCTAGTACTATGCAAAAAAACATTGATGCAAGCTTAAAACTTTTACAAGATAGCAAAGAAGGCAAAAAACAAGCTGCTGATGGAATTTTTAAACTTTTTGATAGCATAATAGATTATAAACTCATGGCAAAACTCAGTCTTTCGAAAAATTATTCTAAATTAAATCCAAAAGAACAAGAAAAATTTACCACAGCCTTTGAAGCAAGTCTTAAAAAAAGTTTTACCGATAAACTCAGTCTTTATAAAGATCAAGTTTTAAAGGTCAAAAATGGTGAGTTAAAAAATGAAAAACGCTATTTTTTAACTACTTCTATGGTAGTAGATGGGGAAGAAAAAAATATCATTTTTAAATTTTACAATGATAATAATAACTGGCTTATTTATGATATAGATGTTTTAGGTGTGAGTATAGTACAAACTTATAGATCACAATTTGGAGATATTTTAGCCAACCAAGGCTTTGATGCCCTACTTCAAAAACTTGAGAGTATTGTCATAGAATAATGTTTGCAAAGCTTTTAAAGTTTTTTATTTCTCGTCCAAAAAGTACTTTTTTTGGAACCTTGTTTATATGCCTGTTTTTAAGCTTTTTTGCTTTTAAGCTTAGCGTAGATGCAAGTGCTGAAAGTTTACTTTTAGAAGATGATACAGATTTAAAAACTTTTAGAGAAATTTCAAAACATTATAAAAGTGATAATTTTTTACTTTTAGCCTTCAAACCCTATGATGAAAAACCTTTTTCAAATGAAAATTTAGCCAAATTAAAAAAACTTCATGAAGAATTAGAAAAGGCCCCTTTAGTAGAGCGCGTTTTTAGCATCATCAATGCCCCTTTGCTTCAAAGTTCACAAAATACGGATTTAAAAGAACTGTTAAAAAATATCCCAAACATAGAAAGCCAAGATATAAACCGCACAAAAGCCCGAAACGAAATTTTAAATAGTCCCTTTTATAAAAATAATATCATCTCAAAAGATGGAAAAGTAACAGGGCTTATTATTTACTTAAAGCCTGATACAGTTTATAATGATCTTGTAGAAAAACGCGATCTTGCTACCGATGAAAAAGAAAAAGATCAAATTCGTCTTGCTATAAAAAAACATCAAGACAAGCAAAAAGTTATCACGAAACAAAGTCTAGATACTATTAAAAGCATAGTTCGAAATTATGAAAAAAATAAAGATACGCTCTACCTTGGTGGCGTAAGCATGATCGCTGATGATATGATAGCTTATATAAAATCTGATCTTGTACTTTATGGTGTTTCTCTTGTATTTTTACTAGGACTTGCACTTTATTATTTTTTCCGTTCATGGTGCTTTGTTTTTTTACCTCTTTTTATTTGTTTTATAAGCTTAAGTGCAGCTAGTGGAGTTTTTGCACTTTTAAATTTTCAAATCACGGTTATTTCATCAAATTACGTTGCTTTGGTTTTAATTATCACCTTAAGTGTAGTTGTTCATTTAATCACGCATTTTATCGAAAGCACTCAAAATCATCCCAAAGCTAAAGTTGAGCGCATAGTGCTTGAAACCTTACTAGCCAAAGCAAATCCTAGCCTTTATGCCATTGTTACAACGATGATAGGATTTTTTTCTTTAATCTTTTCAAATATCGAACCTATCATAAAACTTGGTATTATGATGAGTATGGGTATAGGTTTAGCTCTTATCTTTAGTTATTTATTTTTAGCAAGTATCTTGGTTCTTTTAAAACCAAAAAATTATCATAAAAAAGAGTTTAAATTTAATCTTTTAGCCTTTTGCGCTAAAACCGCTCTTGATCCTAAAAAACGTCGCATGATTTATGGAATTTCAGTTCTTGCTATAATCTTAGCTTTAATAGGTATTTCAAAACTCAGGGTTGAAAATTCTTTTGTCAATTATTTCAAAGATGGTAGTGAAATCAAAAAAGGACTTTTGGTTATTGATAAAAATCTAGGTGGAACCTTGCCTTTAGAAGTGATCATTCGTTTTCCAAATAATAAAAACGATCAAAATACAAGCGATACTCTTGATAGTTTTGAAAGTGAATTTGAAAATTTAGCCACACAAGAAACTTATTGGTTTGACTCTAAAAAAACACGTATTGCAAAAAAAGTTCATGAATTTTTAGAAAACAAAGAATTTGTAGGCTCGGTTTTAAGCCTTAATAGTCTTTTAACCCTAGGGAAAAATATCAACAATGGAAAAGAGTTAGATGATTTTGCCCTTGCGTTTTTAAATGAGAATTTACCTGCTAAATTTAAACAAGACTTGCTTTCACCTTTTGTAAGTATAGAGAATAACGAGTTAAGATTTAGTATGCGTATTGTTGATTCTGATCCGAATTTAAGACGTAATGAATTTTTAATAGATCTTAAAAAACAGCTCAACGAGCTTGTAAAAAATGATGGAGTAGAAGTTCAAATCACAGGTATAATGGTACTTTATAATAATATGCTCCAAAGTCTTTTTTCATCGCAATTTGATACTCTTATATTTGTAATTTTAGCTATTTTTATACTTTTTATCATTGTTTTTAGAGATTTAAAATTTTCAGTTGCGGCTATATTGGTAAATGTTATTCCTTTAAGTGTGGTTTTTGCTCTTATGGGGCTTTTAGGTATTCCTTTGGATATGATGAGTATTACTATAGCTGCTATTGCTATAGGTATAGGCGTTGATGATGCTATACATTATATTTATCGTTTTAGGGAAGAAATTAAAAACAAAAGCCTAGAAGAAGCCATTATAATTTCTCACCTTAGTATAGGTTCGGCACTTTATTATACTACCATTAGCATAGTTTTAGGTTTTAGTGTTATGATGAGTAGTAATTTCATTCCAACGATTTATTTTGGAATTTTAACCGTTTTTGTAATGATTTTGCTTTTAAGTGGAAGTTTGTTCTTATTACCAAGCTTTTTAATCACTATTTATTCTAAGAAAACCAAGTTTCCAAACCAACATAAAGAGCATATATTAAAACAATAATAGCTATATATTTTAAAAAATTTTTCATTTTTATCCTTTATTTAAAATCTTTAAAATGATTTTTGCAAGCTCTAAAGCTTTAAAACGATGAGAGATATTATTCTTCTCATCCACGCTAAGTTGGGCTAAGGTTTTATCAAAACCCTTTGGAATAAAAAGGCTATCATAACCAAAACCATTTTCACCTTTTTCTGTATCTATTACTTTTCCATGCATGGTTCCATGCGTACTAAATTCCCCCATCAAACCTACCATAGCAATAGCAGCAACATAATGCGCCTTACTTTGTTTAAAACCTTTTTTTATCATTTCATTGACAAGTTTATCACGGTTACTTTTATCATCGCCCTTACCGCTAAATCGAGCAGAATAAATTCCTGGATTTCCTTCTAAAACATCTACACAAATGCCACTATCATCACTTAAAGCGATAAAATCTTTTTTTTGCTTTTCATCCAAAGCATTAAAAACCGCTCTTGCTTTAATCAAGGCGTTTTCTTTAAAAGTTTTTCCATTTTCTTCAATCTCAAAAGGCATTAAAACTTCATCAAAAGCATAAATTTCAAAATCTTTTAAAATTTCTTTAAGTTCTAAAACTTTATGTTTATTGCTCGTAGCTAGGATAATCTTCATAACAAAAGCTCCAAAATAATATCAAAACAAAAATATGATTTTATAAAATTTATCCTTGTGCGTAGCTTTTAAATATCAAATGATAAAACGATGTTAATCAATGCTTAATCCATTTCATAGTAAAATTATCCTAATTTAAATTTCAAATTTAATAGGAAATTGATAATGCTAAATTATGTCTTACCCTTATCTTTCATAGTTGGAACAAGATTTTTTGGGCTGTTTATAGTTTTGCCAGTTTTAAGTCTTTATGCTTTAAAACTTGAAGGTGCTAATGAATTTTTAGTGGGACTTTTAGTTGGTGTTTATGCCTTAACTCAAATGATTTTACAAGTGCCTTTTGGGATTTTAAGTGATAAAATTGGTCGTAAAAAAACCATGCTCATTGGACTGATTATTTTTATAATAGGCTCTTTAATCTGCTCTTTTGCGGAAAATATTTACACCATGCTTTTAGGAAGAATGCTCCAAGGTGCAGGAGCTATTGGAGCTGTGGCTACAGCAATGATAAGTGATTTTATCACAGAAGAAAATCGTGGTAAAGCCATGGCGGTAATGGGTTCTTTTATAGGACTTAGTTTTGCAGCTTCTATGGTGATCTCTCCTTTAATGAGTGCAAAATGGGGTTTATCTAGCCTTTTTGATCTTAGTGCAGCTTTGTCTCTTTTATGTATAATTTTGCTTTATACTATTGTACCTAAAGAAAACAAAATCACTCATGAAAATGAAAAAACTCCTTTTTTTCATCTTATTAAACAAAAAAATTTAGCCCTTATGAATCTTACTAATTTCATGCAAAAAATGCTTATGAGTATAGCATTTTTAAGCATTCCTATCATTCTAGTAAAACATTTAGGCTTTGCTTCTGATAAACTTTGGATTGTTTATAGCGCTTCTATGGTAGCAGGTTTTATCGCTATGGGCTTTGCTGGAAGTTTAGGCGAAAAAAGAGGTTTAGCTAAACAAATTTTACTCTTAGGAATTGTTTTTTTCATACTTGCTTATCTTTTTTTTACTTTTAGTAATTCTATAGATTTTTTTATCATAGCAGTTGTGATTTTTTTTATAGGTTTTAATTTACACGAGCCTATTATGCAAAGTTGTGCATCAAAATTTTGTAAAGTTCATGAAAAAGGTGCGGCATTAGGGTTGTTTAATGCTTTTGGATATGGTGGAAGTTTTATAGGTGGTATTATCGGAGGGACATTTTTACATCTAGATGCCTTAAATCTTTTAGCTATTATTTTAGTAATTTTAGCTCTAATTTGGCTTGTGGCATTATTTTTCTTAAAAAATCCAGCTGATTTTAAAAACCTTTATCTACCTTTAGAAACACCTTTAAATTTCAGTACTTTTAGTGAAAATTTAGGGGTTGTAGATATTTATAAAAACTCTAAAAATCTTGTTGTTAAATTTGATAGCAAACTTACAAATAAAGAAGAATTAGAAGGCAAAATTAAGATCTAATTTTGCCCCGCAAAACCCATTGCTTTTATCATCACTTTTGCCTTGCAATCTGCACAACAATAAAGTGTTTTGATTTTATTCTCATCATTACCAAATTTAGGCTTCATTAAATTGGCTATTTTTTCTACAGCTTTTTTGGTGGCAAATTCTTTACCACATTCTATACAGGCAAAAAGCTCATCTTTTGCCATGGTTTGATATTCAAAATAAGAAGCTCTAAACTCCATTCCACTACGAAATAATTTTAAAGTATCTTTTTCGGCACAACTTAACTCACAATACCCACAAGTCGTACAAAGAGAAGCATTGAATTTCAAAGCATTTTCTTTAGCATCAGCGATTAAAGCTCCTACATTACAGGCACCCACACAAGAAAGACAAAGCGTACAGGTGTTAGGATTGATTTCTACCTTGCCATAACGCAACCATTCGCCACTTTCTATACTGCCAAAATCTTCATTTTTTATCATTTCTTGCATTCTTTTGGCAAAATTTTCTCTTGTAGTTAAGGTGTTATTATGAAAATCATATTTTAAATCTTGTATGAATTCTTGCTCTTTTAAAACATTTTGCAATTCTTTTTCATCTTTAGCAACAAAAATAGCTTTTTTTTGAAATTTTCTCTCAAAAAAAGTATTTAAAAGCGTAATGGCTTCATTGCTACCACGAGATACAAAGTCCGTATAAAAAACCAAATTTGCACCACTATTTTGCAAAAGTGTTAAAAAATGCATAGAAGAAAGCCATTTTTCACCCTCTATCATAAAGGGTAAAACATCTTTTGATAAAGCAAGATTTAAATTTTCTAAAGACATTTTTTTAGGAATGATTAAAATTTTTTTATCTTTATAAAACTCACAAAGGGTAAAAAAACTTTCTCTTGGCATAGGAGCATAATCAAGCGATCCGCTAGGACACACACTAATACATCCTCCACAACCCAAACAATCCACTTGAGAAAATTCTAAATGCTTTTTTTCATCATCTTTTAAAATCGCCACAGTAGGACAAATTTCAGCACATTTTGCACAATGCTCACTGCGTCTTTCGTGGTATTGACACACGCTAGCATTATAGCTAATATAAGTTTTATAGTGATATTTTGGACTTTTGCTTTGTAAAAACTCCAACAATACTTCAAGATTTTCAAAATTTAAAAGATTATAACATCCACTTTGTCTTGTAAAATCTTTACGCATAACGCTTAAATCCTCAGCTTTAAAAAGTAAAAAATCAAAATCTATTTCAACTTCTTCGCCTTGATTTTTAACCACAGCACAAAGCTCCCCTACACTTCCAAAAACAGCTAAAATTTCTGCACTACTTAAAGCAATAACCTTAAATCCATGTTCTTTTAAAAAATCTACAGTTTGAGTATCGCTATCTGCTAAAATCAAACGATTTTGCACTTCTTTGCTTTGTTCTAAATCAAGCCCTAAATCATAAACACTAGCTCTTGCTTCATAAAGCGTTAAAACATTTTTACTTTGCTCTAAAATTTCATCTTGAGAATTTTTAAGATAAAAATTAATCTCAGGGGCATAAATTTGTGCTTTTTGATTTTTATCATTGCAAATTAATGCTTCTTTATCATTTGCCTGATCTAAAATTTCAATAGCATCAGGCAAAGGGATTAAAACATCATTTTTTATATAAACAAAATCTTGCATTATCTTCCTTAATCTCTTTAAAACATCATTTTATAAATTCTATGTTAAAATAACCAAATATTTTCTTAAGGCTTAAGATGAACAAATTTAGAACTTTTCCACAGATTAACACTCTTATTGAAGATGAGAGTTTAAAATCCTATCCTTTTTATATCAAAGCATTTTTTTGTAAAAAAGTTGTCGCAAAACTAAAAGAAAATTTTTCCCAAGATGAAATTTCTAAAGATAAACTACTTTTAGAAATCAAAAAAGAAATCAAAACTTTTTACCGCAAAGATTTACAAAGTGTGATTAATGCAAGCGGAGTGGTTATACACACAAACCTTGGTAGAAGTGTAATCCATGAAGAACTTTATGAAGCGTGTAAAGATATCATTTGTAATTATTCTAATGTAGAGTTTGATTTAGAAAATGGAAAAAGAGGCTCTCGCTATGCTTTGGTGTTGGAAAAACTTAAAATGCTTTTTGAATGCGAAGATGCTTTAGTAGTCAATAACAACGCTGCGGCAGTTTTTTTAGTGCTTAATTCTCTTTGTTATGATAAAGAAGTCATAAGCTCAAGAGGAGAACTTGTAGAAATTGGCGGAAGTTTTCGTGTGCCTGAAGTGATAAAAGCTGCAGGTGTAAAGCTTTGCGAAGTTGGAACTAGTAACAAAACACACTTAAAAGACTATGAACAAGCTATCGGTGAAAATACCGCTCTAATTTTAAAAACCCACAAGTCTAATTTCGCTCTTATGGGTTTTCACAGTGAAGTAAATATAAAAGATCTACATGAACTAGCAAAAGAAAAAGGGCTTTTGAGTTATTATGATCTAGGTTCTGGCTGGTGTGAAAATTTAAATGAAAAGCTGATTAAAAATGAACCTAAAATCAAAAAACTCGTACAAGAATGTGATATTTTAAGTTTTAGTGGAGATAAACTTTTTGGTAGTGCGCAAGCAGGCATTATACTTGGAAAAAAAGAACTCATAGAAAAACTTAAACAAAATCAACTTTTAAGAATGCTAAGAGTGGATAAATTAACTCTATCTTTTTTAAACGAAAGCTTAAAAGCTTATTTGCAAAAAGATTATAAAAAAATTATTACCTTAAAACTTTTAAATGATGACTTATCCTTTATAGAAAAAAAAGCTTTAAGAGTGCAAAAAGAATTAAATTTTCAAACCCAGCTTAAAAAAAGCAAAAGTTTAGTAGGAGGAGGTTCTATGCCTGATAAAAGTTTAGATACTTATATACTAACTTTTCAAGGAGATGCTTTAAAACTACAAACTCGATTTAGAAAAGAAAATATCATAGGACGCATTGAAAATGATGAATTTGTTCTTGATTTTAGAACTATACGAGAAAATGAACTTCAAAAACTTATTCTTACAATCAATCAAATGGAAAACTTATGAAATCTGTTATTATAGGAACCGCAGGACATATTGATCATGGAAAAACTTCACTCATTAAAGCTTTAAATGGTTTTGAAGGCGATAGTTTAAAAGAAGAACAAGAAAGACAAATCACCATTAATTTAAGTTTTTCAAATCTTAAATTAAAAGATAAAAACATTTCTTTTATCGATGTTCCAGGACATAAAGATTTGGTTAAAACTATGGTAAGTGGAGCTTTTGGCTTTAGTGTTTGTTTATTTGTCGTAGATATTAACGAGGGTTTAAAAGAACAAAGTTTAGAACATTTAGAAATTTTAAAAATTCTTGATATTAAAAATATCATTTTAGTACTTAGCAAATGCGATCTTTGTGAAAACATAGAGCAAAAAAGTGTAGAAATTTTAGAAGAGTTAAAAAATTTAGATTATCCCATTTTAAAAGTATTTCATACCAGTATAAAAAATAATCAAGGCATAGAAGAATTAAAAAATTATCTTTATACCATAGAAAACAAAGAAAATGATGAAGAACTGATTTTTCATTATTATATCGATAGAGTTTTTTCTCTAAAAGGCATAGGAACTGTCGTCACAGGCAGTCTAAATGAAGGAAGTATCACTTTAAATGAAAAAATCATCTGTTTAGACACTCAAAAAGAACTCATTGTTAAAAATATACAAAATCACGATACTAATTTAGAGCAAATCAAAGCTTGTAACCGTGTGGCTTTGAGTTTAAATTGTGATTATAAAGAGTTAAAAAAAGGTTATTTGCTAAGTAAAAAAGGTTATTTTAAAGCCTTTAAAGAATGCGATGCTTTAGTTAAAGCAAAAAATTTACAAAATAACAAAATGATTTTTTGCGTGGGTTCAAGACAAATAGAATGCAAAATAAATATATTAAAAAAACTAGAAAATGATGAATTTTTTGTGCATTTTAGTTTTGATAAAAATGTATTTTTAAGTTTTGATGAGGCTTTTATTTTATTACAAAACAATCGTGTTATAGGCGGTGGTAAGGTTTTAAATCCTTTAAGCGAACCTTTAAAAAAAGAACAAAAAAATAAATTTTTAATGTTTTTGAAAAATAAAGATTTTAAAGCGGCTTTTTCTTTCTTAAAAGACGCACACAAATACGGCTTTGGCTTGCTTTCAAGTTATCAGAGATTTAAACTTTCTCATCAAAAAGCATTGAAATTAGCAAAAGAATTAAATCAAGTATTTGTTGATGAAAAAAATCTCAATGTATATCATTTACAAAGTCTAGAAGAAATTAAAAATTTCATCAAATTCATACTTGAAAAAAATCCTTATGCCATGCTTTCAGCACATTCTTTAGCTTTAAGGATTACTTGGGCAAGTGAAAATTTTTGCGAACTTGGGCTTAAAGAAATGTCAAATTTATTGGATTTTCACAATGGAATTTATTTTAAAAAAGGTATAGATTTTGAGAAACTTCAAGAAAAAAACAATAATCAATTATATGAAATTTTAAAAAAACAAGGTATTAAACCCGAAGCTCCTTATAATCTTTATGATTTTTTAGAACTTGATAGAAAAAGCGGAGATAATATACTCAAAAAACTTACCCAAAAAGGCTTAGTTGTAAGACTTTCACACAATCTTTTTATAGAAAAACAAGCTCTTGAAAAACTTATGCAAGAATGTTTAAATTTATTAAAAAATCAAAATCTTGATGTGCAAAGTATGAAAGAATATTTTAATCTTTCAAGAAAATATGCTATTGCTTATTTAGAATACTTAGACAAATTTCCTCAAGTAAGCAAAGAAGCTGAAAAAAGATTTTTAACAAACATTTAGAAAATCATTATAGAATTAAACATAATTTATTTAAAGGATTTATAAACTATGAAAAAATTAAGTTTAATTCTTGCCTGTTCAGCATCTTTGTTTGCTGCAAGTAATTCAGAAATTAGTGATTTTTATTCAAAAAGCATTAAAGCACAATTTCCAAATGCTACCGTTAGTGTATCAAATCGTCAAAAGGTTGGTAATACGGGTTTTGAAAGTGTTATTGTAAGCGTTGAATTAAATGGACAAAAACAAGAAAACATTCTTTTTACAAAAGATAGTCTTATTACCCCTGATCTTATCGACTTGAAAACGGGAATTTCTTATGCTCAAGAATATGAAATGAAAAAATTTCAAGAAGCAAGAGAAAATTTTACAAAAAATGCTAAAGCTGTAGCACAAAAAGAAACCATGGTAATAGCTTTGGGAGATAAAAATAAACCTGCAATTTATGTTTTTTCAGATCCTGAATGCCCTTATTGTAGAGAACATTTAGCTCAAATTGATGATGAACTTAAAAACTATCAAGTTAATTATATTTTAACTCCAGTACATGGAAAATCTGCTTTTGAAAAATCCGCTCTAATCTACAAGGAAGCAAAAAAAGCAAAAAATGATAAAGAAAAAATCGCAATTTTAAACAAATACTATGATGCAAATATCAAAAATTATCCAAAAGTAAGTGATGCAGAATTAAAAGAAGTTTTTTCCTTATATGAAAAATATCGCTCATTAGGTCTTAGCGCTACTCCAACTATTATTAAATAAACCTAATGTCTAAAATTACTTTAATTTTAAGCTTTTTTATAGCACTCTTTATGAGTGCTTGCACCAATGCAACTTTCATACAAAGCTTTATTCAAACAAGCAATGAAGGCATTTTTATCAGATCACAAAAACAACAAAGTTTTAAAATTTCCTTTCAAAATCCTAGCCAACTTCGAACTACTTTGGATAGAGATTTGGCTTTAAAACTTAAAAATTTAGGCTTAAAAGAAGTAAAAGAGAATACAGATTATGAAATTTTAATCAATCTTGTAGATATGAAAAAGCATTCTTATGCTCAAAAAATCACAACTTCAGCAAGATTTTTTTATGATTTTGATCCTTTGGAAAGTGATGGAGAATGGATGGTAGAAAACTACTATACTATGCAAGTTAATTTACAAATCAACTCTAAAAATCACAATTCTCAAAAAACAAGTCTTCTTGCAAGAACAGCTTATCTTAGAAATAAAGAACGCTGTCAATTATCTTTAGAAAATAAAATTATAAATCAAATAGTGAGTTTTTTTTATTTTTAAGAAAAGACAATCAAGAGTATAAAAACTCTTGATTTTAAGAATTATTAAGCAAAATAAGGTTTGATTTGTTCTACCCAAGCATCAATTCTTGATTCAGTTTGATCTTCTTGATTATCATTGTCAAGAGCAAGTCCAACAAATTTACCATCTACAACCGCATCGCTTGCTTCAAATGTATAACCATCAGTTGAAACTTCTCCTACCAAATTTGCACCTGCATCTTTTAAATTTTGAGCTAATTTACCCATGCCACCACAAAAAGTGTCAGAATAACTTTCACTATCACCCATACCAAATACAGCTACAGTTTTTCCACCAAGACTAAGCCCTGAAAAATCAAAACCATCCCAATCATCTTGTAAATCACCACTTCCCCAAGTTGAAGTTCCACAAATTAATTTATCGTAAGAATTCATTTTAGCCGCATCAATATTTGAGATATTAAAAACATCGCTAATTCCAAGTTTTGAAGCAATTGTATTAGCCACTCCTTCTGTATTTCCCATAGCACTACCATAGATTACTGCTACTGACATTATTTTCTCCTTATAATTTGATTTGATATTTTATACGGAACTAATTTTAACATAGTTTTGTTTAAATCACACAAAAAATGTTTTATTTCAATAAAATGTGTGAAATTTTTGTTACGCGGACAAACAATATAAAATTTTTCAAAATTGTTTTCTTTTATTAAATTCAATAATCCATGAATTTCATTTTCAATTTTTAAATTATGTGTATTAATCTCTTTGCAAAGTGGTAAAATTGCAAATTTCTTATCTATTATAATAATATCACCATCTTGATCTATATTTTTTCCATTATTTTGAAAAGAAACCTTATCATAAACATAAGAGCTAAATAAAATTTGCGCATCAAAACAAATGCCATAAAGATAAATTCTTAAAAGTCTTAAAAGATCGACATTCTTAGATATTTTAGTATTAAAAATTAAGCTTTTTCTTTTTTGAAAGTAAAAAGCGTATGCATTAAGCTTGATATTTATATTTTGAATCTTACCAAATGAAACATGCATTATATCATGTAAAAAATTTCCAAATATCATTTTTAAACTCTTGGTATTTTTTGCATATGAAAGAGGAATTTTTAGAGCGCTATCAACGCTCGCATTATATTGAGTTAAAAAAGTCAACATAAGCTCTTGATTGTTTAAATAGCGATAAATTTGCGGTATAAATTCTTGCTTATCATCAAATCCAAATAACATCTTTAACCTTTATAGCAAGAAAATTCTTTATTAAGATTAAAAATTTTACAATATTCACAATACACACAACTTACACTTCTTTTTGCACAAACTAATGGAATTTTACGCTTTTTAGCTTCATTTTTGATTTTTTTCATAGTATTATGATTTAAAAAGCTTGTTAACATTACTATACATTCTGTATCACAAGGAATCGGCTTGCGATTAACTCTATTTTCATTACGCGCATCCCAGTGTTCTATTTTTTTAGCACCTAAATCATGTAAAACAGCTCTAATAGGAGTGATTTCATCTGCACCAATAACCAAAACTGACATAAATTCTCCTTTGTGATTTTTAAAATATATTTTGATAATTATTATTATAATATAAAAAAACTAAATTTATTTTGAAATTTATTATCAATAAAATGCAATTATTCAGTTAATTTTAATTTTTAATAGATATAATTTACCAATTAATAAAATTTATTATTTAGGAGAAAACAATGAAAAAATTAACTAACGATTTTGGAAACATTATAGCCGATAACCAAAATTCATTAAGTGCAGGCGCAAAAGGACCTTTGCTTATGCAAGATTATCTTTTGCTTGAAAAACTTGCTCATCAAAATAGAGAAAGAATTCCAGAAAGAACCGTTCATGCCAAGGGAAGTGGGGCTTATGGAGAAATAAAAATCACCGCTGATTTATCTGCTTATACTAAGGCAAAAATATTTCAAAAAGGAGAAATAACTCCTCTTTTCCTACGCTTTTCTACTGTTGCAGGTGAAGCAGGTGCAGCAGATGCTGAGCGTGATGTACGTGGATTTGCCATTAAATTTTACACCAAAGAAGGAAACTGGGATTTAGTAGGAAATAATACTCCAACTTTTTTTATCCGTGATGCGTATAAATTTCCTGATTTCATTCATACTCAAAAAAGAGATCCAAGAACTCATCTAAGAAGTAATAATGCTGCTTGGGATTTTTGGAGTTTATGTCCTGAAAGTTTACATCAAGTAACCATTCTTATGAGCGATAGAGGAATTCCTGCAAGTTATCGTCATATGCATGGATTTGGAAGCCATACTTATAGTTTTATTAATGATAAAAATGAAAGATTTTGGGTGAAATTCCATTTTAAAACCCAACAAGGGATTAAAAATCTTACCAACCAAGAAGCTGCCGAGCTTATAGCAAAAGATAGAGAAAGTCATCAAAGAGATCTCTATAATGCTATAGAAAATAAAGATTTTCCAAAATGGAAAGTTCGAGTTCAAATTCTTGCTGAAAAAGATATAGAAAAACTTGGATTTAATCCTTTTGATTTAA
Source organism: Campylobacter sp. CFSAN122748 (assembly GCF_045277125.1). NCBI lineage: Bacteria > Pseudomonadati > Campylobacterota > Epsilonproteobacteria > Campylobacterales > Campylobacteraceae > Campylobacter > Campylobacter sp. CFSAN122748. The sequence goes on from NZ_CP116953.1 coordinate 1,354,653, forward strand.
CAAAAATTTGGCCTCATAGTCTTGTGCCTTTGATGGATATAGGCGAAATGATTCTAAACAAAAATCCTCAAAATTATTTTAATGAAGTTGAACAAGCTGCCTTTAGTCCAAGCAATATCGTTCCTGGAATTGGCTTTAGCCCTGATAAAATGTTGCAAGCTAGAATTTTTTCATATCCTGATGCACAAAGATATAGAATAGGAACTAATTATCATCTTTTACCAGTAAATCGTGCAAAAAGCGAAGTGAATACTTACAATGTCGCTGGTGCTATGAATTTTGATAGTTATAAAAATGATGCAGCTTATTATGAACCAAACAGCTATGATAACAGCCCAAAAGAAGATAAAAGCTATCTTGAACCTGATTTAGTCTTAGAAGGCGTGGCACAAAGATATGCTCCACTAGATAATGACTTTTATACTCAACCAAGAGCTTTATTTAATCTTATGAATGATGATCAAAAAACTCAACTTTTTCATAATATCGCTGCTTCTATGGAAGGAGTTGATGAAAAAATTATCACTAGAGCTTTAGAACATTTTGAAAAAATTTCACCTGATTATGCAAAAGGAGTTAAAAAAGCTTTAGAAAAATAATTTTTACTTGCCACTTTTGATGGCAAACTAAAGATTATAATAATTAAGGAAAAAGAATGACAACTCTTAGTTTAGAAGAAGAAAAAAGATTTGAAGAACTTTGTAAAATGGCTTTTAATTTTGCAAGAAATAATGAATGTGAAAATCTTAAAATCATGATAGAAGCAGGTTTAAATGTAAATTTAAAAACTCATAAAGGCGATAGCTTGCTTATGCTTGCAGCTTACAATAATTCTTATGAAAGCGCTAAAATGCTTTTAGAAAAAGGTGCAAAAGTAGATGAAAAAAACGATCGTGGACAAACCCCATTAGCAGGAGTTTGTTTTAAAGGATACTTACCTATGTGTGAACTTTTAGTTAAATATGGGGCAAATATTGATGAAAACAATGGTTTAGGAATGACACCTTATACTTTTGCTATTATGTTTGGACGCAAAGATGTGGCAGAATTTTTACTCAAAAAATCTAAAAATAATTTTTTAAAGAAAATAAGCTTAAAAATACTAAAATTTATCAAAAAATTTTAGTTATTTTTTAAATTTCTTCAGATACCTATAAACACTAGGTTCTGAAATTTTTAAAAATTTTGCTACGATAGGAACCGCTCCTTTTATATTAAAAATACCTTTTTCATATAGCTTTTCAGCAATTTCTTCTTTTTGAGTAATGCTTAATTGATAATCAGAATTTAAATAACTAGAATCTACACTCTGAACTAAAATATCCTCTATTGAGTGACTTAATGTTTCTATGCTTGAATCATTTTGAGAAAAACTAATGTTTCCTAAAATTTCACCCATATCTCCAATTTTTTCTAAATCAATCATCTTGCATATTAAATCTCTCATAATGCTAGTATCATGATTGATACACAAAATACCTACTAATTTATCATGATTTTTAATAAAAAAAGTAGATCCTCTAATTAATTTTGATTTTCCAGCAAGAGCCTTATAATCACATAAAAAATCTTTTTCTAAATATTTTTTATTTTGTATAAGCTCACTTGCAAAAGCACTCAAGGGAGATTCAAGAGTTCTACCGCTGACATGACTATTTGCAATAGCTGCTATATAAGCACCCTCTTTAGAAAGAACATGAAAAACCACTTCATACTGCTTACCTAAAACTTGTCCTAAAAAATTCGTGAGCTTTATAAATTGCTCTTTTTGTTTTTCATCCATGAAAATATTCCTAAAATAATAAAATTTAGAATCCAAAGCTTAAATTTTAACTTTAATTTTTTAAAAATATTCTTAAAGATAATATTTTATTATCGTGATAATAAAATATTGACAAATTATTATTATAGTGATAAAATACGTTTATTTAATTTACATTAATAAAAAAGGAGAGAAAATGTCAAATTATCCAAAGGCTATCGGCCCTTACTCAGCTTATAGAGAAGCAAACGGCTTGCTTTTTATCTCGGGACAACTTCCTATCAACCCTGCTTCAGGAGAAATAGAAAGCTCTGATATCAAAGAACAAACCAAACAATCTTTAAAAAATATCGGCGCTATCTTAGAAGAAAATGGTATCAGTTATGATAAAGTGATTAAAACCACTTGCTTTTTAGCTGATATTAATGATTTTGTAGCATTTAATGAAATTTATGCTGAATTTTTTAAAGCTCCTTATCCAGCAAGAAGTGCTTTTGCAGTAAAAGATCTGCCAAAAAAAGCTAAAGTAGAGATAGAGATCATCGCTCAAAAAGGATAAAACATGCTAGGTATTGTTTTTTCTTTATTTAGTATTTTTTTACTTGTTTTTATGCTTTATAAAAAAATCAATGCTCATATGGCTTTGCTTTTAAGTGGTTTACTTTTACTTTCCTTAGCTGCTATTTTTGGACTTTCTCCACACATTGTCGCTAAAGGTTCTTTAAATTTAGGTTTTTTTGATATTTTTCAAGTTTTCAATCAAACCATGTCAAATACATTAGCAGGGCTTGGACTTACACTTATGACTATAGCAGGTTTTTCTGCTTATATGGATCATGTAGGGGCTTCTTATGCACTTTTTAAAGTTTTTGAAAAACCTTTAAAAGCCGTAAAATCTCCTTATGTTTTACTCATAGTTGCTTATTTTATCGTGCAATTTTTAGTTCTTTTCATCCCTTCTCACGCAGGCTTAGCACTTTTACTTATGGTTACTATGTATCCTATACTTGTACGCTCTGGTGTTTCAAAACTTTCTGCCTTAAGTGTGATTGCGATTTGTCAATATATCGATCATGGACCTGGAAGTGGAAATGTGATCATGGCGTCAAAAGTAGCTGAAGTTGATCCTGCAATTTATTTTGTTCATTATCAACTCCCTACAACCTTGCCTATCATTATAGCTGTAGGTATTGCGATATATCTTTGCAATAAATTTTTTGACAAAAAAGATAATTTTGTCTTCAATGCACAAGAAATTGAAAAAGAACTAAATGAAAATGAAGGTAAAGAAAAAGAACTTAAAAAGCCTCCTAGAATTTATGCGATTTTACCTATAATTCCTTTGGTTTTAATCCTAGGATTTAGTTCCGTGCTTGATAGCATCTTGGTTTTAATGGGAATAAGTAGTGCCCAAGAAGTTAAAGCAGCTGCTAGTACTGCCATTAAAATGAATGTTCCAGTAGCAATGGTGATTTCAACTTTTGTGGCTATTATTTTTGAAATGATACGCTATAAAAGTATAGTAGAAACTCTTAATTCTATTATGATTTTCTTTAAAGGAATGGGACATTTATTTGTTATCACAGTTTCACTCATCGTTTGTGGTCAAGTATTTGCAAGCGGTCTTTTATCTGTAGGTTTTGTAGATACTTTAATAGAATTTTGCAAAAATGCAGGATTTGGAGTACTTGCTATCATCATCGCAGTTTCAATCTTGCTTACAGTTTGTGCTTTCTTAATGGGTTCAGGAAATGCGGCATTTTTTAGCTTTGCTCCACTTATCCCAAATATAGCAAAACACTTTGGAGTTGAAACTATCACCATGATAGCACCAATTCAAATCATGACGGGTTTTGGAAGATGTGTGAGCCCTATAGCACCTGCTATTTTAGCCATTTCAGCTATTGCAAAAGTCAGTCCTTTTGCCGTATAAAAGAACGGCTATTCCTATGCTTGTAGCGGCTATTGTAAATATCATTATGACTTATATTTATCTTTAAAAGGAGAAAAAAATGAACTCAAAAACTAAACTTATTCATTGTGGCAGAGGCGATCAAAATGTTGAAGTAAGATCAGTCAATCCTACGCTTATGCGTGCATCAACGATACTTTTTAAAAATCATGCCACTTGGCAAAAATATAGAGAATTAAGAAAAACTGATCGTGTATTAAGCTATGGTGCTAGAGGAACGACAACTAACTTCGAACTTGAAAAACTTATCTGCAGCTTAGAAGGCGGCTACAGAGCTCAACTTTTCCCAACAGGACTTGCAGCACTTGGGTACTTTTAAACTATGCTAGTAAAGACGCGCATTTTTTAATCACTGATGCAATCTATGGGCCTGTAAGAACAATTTGTGAATTATTTTTAGAAAAAATGGGTGTTGAGATTGATTTTTTAAAAGCCGATGCAAGTGATGTAGAAGAAAAAATCAAGCCTAATACCAAACTCATCCTATGCGAAAGCCCTGGTTCTATACTTTATGAAATCATAGATTTGCCAAAGCTTTGCAAAATTGCACACTCTCATAATATTCCTGTAGCTATTGATAATACTTATTCAAGCGGATACTTCCTAAATCCACTTGAGCTAGGCGTAGATATTTCGGTTATAGCTGCGACAAAATATCTTAGCGGTCACTCTGATGTTACCATGGGTGTAGTGGTTATCAATGAAAAAGAATGGAAAAATTTTGACAAACTCCCTGAAGCTTTAGGCTTTACAACAAGCCCTGATGATGCTTATTTAGTTCTTCGTGGTATGAGAACTTTAGATGTAAGAATGAAAGCTCATGAAAAAAGTGCAGATGAAATCGTAGAGTTTTTACAAACAAGAAAAGAAATTAAAACTATTTTCTATCCAAAACTCAAAACCCATCCAAACCATGAAATTTTTATGCGCGATCATAAAGGTGCTAACGGTATGGTTACTATCGAATTTGCAGAGGGTTATAGTAAAGAAGATGCTATTAAATTTGTAGATGAGTTAGAATATTTTTCTATAGGTGCTAGCTGGGGTGGCTATGAAAGTTTAGCAACTGTAACTACTCCACCAAGAACTGCAACAGACTGGAGCAAAAGAGGTCCATTTGTAAGATTTCATATAGGACTTGAAGATACTAAAGACTTGATTGCTGATTTAGCTAAGGCTTTTGATAGTATTAAAAAATAAGGAAATAAAATGACTGGAATTAGCGTATTTGATCATAAATTATTAGCAGATTCATGGAGCACGCAAGATATGCGTGCTGTTTTTTGTGAAGAAAATCGCGTACAAAAATGGCTTGATGTTGAAGCAGCATTAGCAAAAGCACAAGCAAAACTTAATATCATCCCCCAAGAAGCAGCAGATGAAATTGCAAAAAAAGCTTATTATAAATTTATGGATATGGATTTTATTTTTAATGAATTTAAAAAAACCAAACATCCTTTAGTTCCTACTGTTAGGGGATTAGAAAAAGCTTGCGATAATAATCTAGGCGAATATGTACATTTTGGGGTAACCACTCAAGATATCATTGACACAGGACTTGTTTTGCAATTTAAAGAAGCTATGACTCTTGTAAAAAGCGAATTAAAAGCCATTGCAAAAGCTTTAGCAAAACTTGCTAAAACACACAAAAATACTGCTATGATGGGAAGAACTCTTGCTTTACAAGCTTTACCGATTACCTTTGGGCATAAGGTAGCCATCTGGCTTAGCGAGCTTGATCGTCATTTTGAAAGAATACTTGAACTTGAAAAAAGACTTTATGTAGGCAGCATAGTAGGAGCTGTTGGAACCAAGGCTAGCTTAAGTGATGAATGTAATGAAGTAGAAAAACTGACTTTAGAAAATTTAGGACTTGAAGTACCTAATATCTCTTGGCAGAGCGCACGTGATCGCTTTATAGAACTTGGTTTTGTACTAGGCAATATCAACGCAACCTTTAACAAAATCGCTCATGAAATTTTAATCCTTTCACATAATGAAATTGATGAAGTTGCTGAACCTTTTGGCAAAGGACAAGTAGGATCAAGCACTATGCCACACAAAAGAAATCCTGCAGTAAGCGAAAATGCAGTTACAGTAAGCAATGCCTTTAAAGCAAATTTAGCAATCTTAAGCGACATAGAAAGACATGAGCATGAAAGAGATGGACAAGTTTGGAAAATGGAATGGAAACTTTTACCTGAAATGTTTTTAATGCTTTCTGTGGTTTTAGCAAATATGAAATTTGCTCTTAGTGACCTAGAAGTTAAAAAAGATAAAATGCTTAAAAATTTAAATACTCTTAATGGTTTTGTTTTAGCAGAGCGTGTTATGTTTGCATTAAGCGATCATTATGGAAAACAACACGCCCATGAGATTGTTTATGAAAATGCTATGCTAGGTATCGAAAAACAAAAAACCTTTAAAGAAGTTTTACTTGCAGATAAAAGAGTATCTAAGGTATTAAAAGAAAAAGAAATCGATGCTTTGCTTGATGCAACAACCTATGTAGGATATGCACCTAAACTAGTAGATGAATTTTTAGAAAAAATTCAAAATCATGCTATTTTACAATAGGAAAAACGATGTTGTATAGCGAAATTTTGGCGGATTTTATTTTCAATCTTCAGTATGAAAATATCCCTGATGCAGTCGTTCAAAGAGCTAAAGAGCTTATGCTTGATAGCCTTGGAACGGCTATAGCAGCAAGCAAGGAAGAATGCGTTTTAACGCCTTTAAAGCTTTTGAAAATTTAAGCACAGAAAAAAATACCCCTGTATGGGTAAATGATAAAAAACTAGATCCTATATACGCAGCCATGCTAAATGGTATTGCTTCCCATGCACTTGATTTTGATGATACACATACAGAAGCGATTTTGCATGCCAGTGCGATTTTAACTCCTCTTTGTTTAAGTTATGGTTTTCATATCAGTAAAGATGCTAAAAAAATTATAAAAGCTTTTATTGTTGGCTGGGAAGTTGCTGCTAGAGTAGGCATTGCAAGCAAAGGAACTTTCCACAAGCGTGGTTTTCATACCACTGCTATTGCAGGAATTTTTGGAAGCGTAAGTGCAAGTGCAATCTTGCTAGATCTTAACAAAGAACAAATCATCAATGCTTTAGGACTTGCAGGAAGTTTTGCAAGTGGGATTAATGAGTTTTTATCCAATGGATCTAATTCAAAAGTTTTGCATATTGCCAATGCTATTAAAAACGGTATTATAGTAGCTCATTTTGCTAAAAACCATATGAGTGGACCTTTGAGTATTTTTGAAGGTAGGAATAATATCTTTAAATGTTTTGGCATAGAAGAAGAATGCGATAAAACAGAACTTGGCAAAGCCTTAGGAGAAATTTGGCAAACTATGCAAGTTTCAATCAAGCCTTATCCAAGTTGTCATTTTGCTCATGGGCTTATTGATTGTGCTATTGCTTTAAAAAATGATGGTTTAAAAGCTGATGAAATTAAAAGTATTCATTGTTTTTTAGATGAAGTTCCTATTTCTTTTATCTGCGATCCTTTGGAAGCAAAATACACTCCAAATAGTGCTTATGAGGCCAAATTTTCTATGCCTTTTTTAATGGCTCTAGGATTCTTTGATGGTAAAATCACTCTTGAATCTTATGAAAATTTAAAGCGTGAAGAAGTACTAGAATTTGCTAAAAAAATTAGTTACGAAAAAAGAAAATCTCAAGGCTTTCCAAAATATTTTCCAGGGCATTTAGAAGCCAGTTTGCAAGATGGACGCACAATCCAAAAAGATGTTTTTATAAATAAAGGTAATTTTGATAATCCATTAAGTTTTGAAGAATTAAAAGCTAAATTTTTAGCCAATGCACAAATTTACCTTGATAATGCTAAAGCTAACAAAATTCTAGATCAAATCATCAATCTAGAAAATTTAAACCACTTTTCTTTTTAAATATTATTCCTTCTTTTTACAAGAAGGATAATTTCATTACACTTTTTTATTATAATATTTATTATTAATTTAGGAATTACAATGACTTTAAACGAGTTAAAAGATGGACAAAAAGCTATTATTGTCAATTTAAACGCTCACAAAGAACTCAAAAATAGACTTTTAAGCTTTGGATTTATTAAAAATAAAAACTTGAAAAAAATTCATTCCTCTTTAAAAAATGCCACCATAATGGTAGAACTTGATACAAGTTGTGTTATCCTAAGATCTGATGAAGCTAAAACCATAGAAGTGAATCTTATATGAAAAAAATCAAAATAGCTCTTGTAGGTCAGCCTAATGTAGGCAAAAGTCTTCTTATTAATGCACTTTGCAAAGCCAATATGAAAGTAGGAAATTTTAGCGGAGTTACTATAGAAAAAGCAAGCGCAAAAACTTTTTATAAAAACTATGAATTTGAAGTCATTGATTTGCCAGGAACTTATTCTTTAGATGGATATAGCGAAGAAGAAAAAATCACACGTCATTTTTTAAATCAAAATGACTATGATGTTATTGTTAATGTTTTAGATGCTACCAATTTAGAACGCAATCTTATCCTTAGTGCAGAACTTTTAAGCCTTAATAAAAAAATGCTTTTAGCTTTAAATATGTGCGATGAAGCCAAAAAAGAAGGTATAGAGCTTGACACTTCTATTTTAAACCAAGAATTTCAAAGTCAAGTTGTTGAAATTTCAGCAAAAACAAAAGAAAATTTAGAACTTTTGCTGCAAAAAATTATTATTTTATTTGAAAGTAAATTTATTCCAAGATCTCAATTTTACACTCCGCTTTGCGAAAAAAGTCCGGAAAAAGAAGATTTATTATATTTTATTAATGAACTTTCAAAAAAAATTATTACACACAAAAAAGAAGAAAGAAATTTAACCAAAAAAATCGATGCCTTACTTATCCATAAATTCTTTGGCTTACCTATATTTTTATTTTTAATGTGGCTTTTATTTCAACTCACCTTTAGCTTAGGGCAAATTCCTATGGATTATATAGAATCGGGCTTTAATACCTTAGGTGAATTTGTTAAAAACAATATTTCTAATACCTTTATCGCTTCAGCTTTGGCTGATGGGATTATCGCAGGTGTTGGTGCTGTGATACTTTTTTTGCCTAATATAATGATTTTATTTTTAGGCATAGCTCTTTTAGAAACCACAGGCTATATGTCAAGAGTAGCTTTTTTACTTGATGGGATTTTACATAAATTTGGTTTGCATGGTAAAAGCTTTATTCCGCTAATCACTGGTTTTGGTTGTTCGGTACCTGCTTTTATGGCTACACGCACTCTTAAGAACAAAAGAGATAGACTTTTAACTCTTTTTGTGATCAATTTTATGAGTTGCGGGGCAAGACTTCCTGTATATGTGCTTTTTATCGGTGCTTTTTTTCCAAGTGAAAAAGCAGGAAATTATCTTTTTGGAATTTATATTTTAGGTGCGATTTTGGGACTTTGTGCTGCAAAATTTTTAAGAATGACAGCATTTCGTGGACTTGATGAACCTTTTGTTATGGAAATGCCAAAATATCGTATGCCAAATTGGCATTTAGTTTGGTTTATGGTTTATAATAAAGCCAAAATGTATCTTAAAAAAGCAGGAACTTTCATACTTTTAGCCTCTTTGCTCATATGGTTTGCTAGCAATTTTCCAAAAAATGAAGAAAATTTAAATGATTTTAACGCTCAAGAAAGAGCTATAGAACAAAGTTATTTAGGACAATTTGGCAAAGGCATAGAACCTATTTTTAAACCCCTTGAGTTAGATTGGAAATTAAGCGTATCTTTAATCAGTGGTTTGGCCGCTAAAGAAGTGATGATTTCAACTATGGGAGTACTTTATTCACTAGGAAAAGATGTAGATGAAACAAATAATGATTTAAAAGGAATTATTGCCAAAAATATACCTATACCAAGTGCAGTGGCTTTTATTTTATTTGTAATGATTTATAATCCCTGCTTTGCAGCAACTATAGTTTTTTCAAAAGAAAGTGGAAAGCTAAAATACACTCTCTTTCTTTTTCTTTTTACCTGCACAAGTGCTTATATAGTAGCTTTTATAGGGCTTCATATTGCTAAAATTTTATTAAATTAACTTGCTTTTAATGATGAAATTTTAGTAATATTATCTTCAAAAGCTTTTAAAATACTATAAGCAATACCTTCAAAATCAAGCCCACCGCAAAGATAGATTAAAGTCGTACGAAAAGATTTACTCACATCAAGCTTTGGTTTTTCAGCATTCATATTTAACTTAAAATCATAAGGACTTGCATGTTTAAAAGCATAATTTTTTGCCGCAATTAAAAAATCATTCTTATCTTTTAAAAATGCGCCTTTAACCAAAATAAAACTCATCTCAAGATATTTCCAAAAATCTTTTGAAGGCATAGGATTTTCATCAAAATTTTGTTCTATAAAAGCATAGTTTTTCTCAAAGGATTTTTTATAATTTTCTACAAGCGAAGCACCTAATTTATTTTTAGCTATATTTTGTAAAATAAGTTTTATATTGCTTTCAAATTCAAAATCTATTTGTTCTAAAATTTTAATTTGCTCTTCTAGAAAAAATTCTTGTTTTAACTCTTCATTGCAAAGTTTAGCGTAAGAAAAAATATTTGCCATAGGTTTTTCATAATTCCCAAACTCATCCCAAAAATTTTTCTCACTACAGGCTATACAACCATGTCCTGCAGCCACTGGCCAAGAAGTTTTAGCATTAAATTTCACTTTAGGACAGTTGTTGTAAGTATAAGGTCCTTTACAACCTATCTTAAATAAACAAGCTCCATTCTTTGCAGCTTCATCGTCAAAATGTTCAGCAAAAATCCCACTTTCAAATTTCGCCTTTCTTTCACACATATCATGCAAACATTTACCATAAGCCCACACAGGACGATTTTGCTCATCAAGTTCAGGCAAAACTCCAAATAAAGCAAAAAAACTTAAAGTCGCAATGATATTTATATCACTTGGAGGACAACCCGGAATATTTACTACTTTCTGACTTAAAACTTCGCTAATACCACAAGTTTTACTAGGATTTGGATAAACAGCCTGAATACCACCATAACTTGAACAAGTACCCACTGCAAAGATAGCCTTGGCTTTAGCGGCTAGTTTTTCTAAAATTTCATAGCCACTCTCTCCTTGCGCTCCTATAGTAAGAAAAAAGGTATCAATGGCTGCAACACCACCTTCAACCGCTAAAATAAAATCTTCTTCTAAAACATGCTCTAAAAGCTCTTCAGCCTTAGTGCCATTTGCTGCCATTAAAGTTTCATGATATTCTAAAGAAAAAAAATCAAAAATAAGCTCATCAAAACTTGGCAACTCAGAACGCAACAAACTCTCACTACACCCTGTACATTCACAAAGATGAAGCCATACTAACTTTGTTTTAGGTGCGATTTGAAAAAATCTTTGAGCAAGAGCTGGAATTTCATTGCCTAAAGATAAATGCCTAGCAAGAATTTTTACACTTTCTTCATTGATAACCTTATCCTCTTTTAAAGTAGAATTCTCAAGTTTTTTAATGCGATTTTCAAGTATATTTTTTAATTCTTCATTGCTAAGCTTTGCCATTTTTTATCCTTTTTGATTATCCCAACAAAGAACAGTTTGCCCTTCTTCATTTTTCTCAACATCACCCATACCCATGATGTTATATCCTGCATCAACATAATGTATTTCACCTGTAACACCATTTGCTAAATCGCTAAGTAAATACATAGCCGAATTTCCTACATCTTCTATACTAACATTGCGTTTTAAAGGAGAATTGATTTCATTGTATTTTAAAATCATTCTAAAATCCCCTATTCCACTTGCTGCCAAAGTTTTAATAGGACCTGCTGAAATAGCATTAACACGAATTCCTTTTACCCCTAAATCTCTTGCCAAATAACGCACAGAACTTTCAAGTGCGGCTTTTGCTACACCCATAACATTATAATGAGGTACATATTTAACCCCACCAAGATAACTTAAAGTCAAAATCGAACCCTTATCTTTTAAAATAGGTAAAAGCGAACGTGTTAAAGAAAGTAAAGAATACACAGAAGTTTGCATAGCTATATCAAAAGCTTCTTTTGAAGTTTCTAAAAAAGAATTTTCTAAAGCTTCTTTTGGAGCAAAAGCAACCGCATGCACTACAAAATCAATCTCGCCTAAATCTTTTTTGATTTTTTCAGCGATAGAATCTAAATGCTCGTTATTATTTACATCAAGCTCATAAACAAAATTAGAATTAAACTCTTGTGCTATAGGTTCTACGCGTTTTTTTAAAGCATCATTTAAAAAAGTAAAAGCAAGCTCGGCTCCTTGATCAAAACATGCTTTTGCTATGCCATAAGCGATAGATTTATTATTCGCAACCCCTACAATAAGGCCTTTTTTACCCTTCATAATCATCTTTTATCCTTTGATTAATTTTATAAAATTTTCTACTTTTAAAGCTGCAGAGCCTATCAAAACTCCACCACAATGATTTACACTTAAAATTTCTTTGATATTATTTTCATTCACACTTCCACCATAAAGCAAAGGTACCTTGGTTAAACTCGCTAAAAATTCAAGCACTTTAGCGATATCTGTACTTTGTGCGCTCACTCCCGTTCCTATAGAATAAATAGGCTCATAAGCGATGATGAGTTTTTCATAATTTAAATCAATAATTTCAAGTTGTTTTTTTAAAAACTCTAAAGTCTTGCCTGAATTTTTTGTATCTAAATTTTCACCTATACAAAAAACAATTTTATAACCATGCTCTTTAGCAAAATCAAATTTAGCCTTAATAAATTCTTCATCTCCTAAAGCTCTTCTTTCAGAATGCCCGATTAAAACACATTTGATCCCAAATTCGTCCAAATGCTCTTTTCCAAGCTCGCCTGTAAAAGCACCATTAACACAAGGATAAAAATTTTGCGCTCCTTGTATGAAGTTATTTTCATTTTCTAAAAATGCTACACTAGGTGGGAAAACGATAATATCATCACATTTTGCTCCCATAGTTTTATTTAAAATTTCAGCATAAATTTTAAAACTTGCTCTTGTGTGATTGCATTTTAAATTTGCAGCAAAGATCATTCATTTTCCTTAGATCTTAAAGCTTTTACGCCTGGAAGTTCTTTACCTTCTATAAGTTCAAGAGAAGCACCACCTCCAGTGGAAATAAAAGTCATTTCATCTGCATCACCTGCGCGCGCAACCACATCAGCCGTATCACCGCCTCCAACAACAGAAGTTGCATGTCCTTCGCTGATATAATGACTCATTTTAATGCTACCTTTTGAAAATTTATCAATTTCAAAAACACCCATAGGTCCATTCCACCAAATCGTTTGCGCATCAGAAATCACCTCTTTAAAAAGTCTCACACTCGCAGGTCCTATATCTAAACCCATCCAACCATTTGGAATTTCTTGCGCTGGAACAAATTTCATCGGCGCATCTTGTGAGCACGCAGGAGCGGCTACAACGTCTACTGGAAGATAAATTTTCACTCCTAAATTTTTACCCTTGGTAAGAATTTTATTAGCTTCTTCTAAAAGTTCTTCTTCTAAAAGTGAATTTCCTATATCATAACCTAAAGCTTTTAAAAAAGTAAATGCCATACCTCCGCCTATGATTAATTTATCTACCTTTGGTAATAAATTTGTCAATGCTTGAAGTTTTCCACTTACCTTTGAACCTCCAACAACAGCGACAAAAGGACGTGCTGGATGTTTGATAAGATTGCTTGCAAAATCAATTTCTTTTTGGAGTAAAAATCCTGCGCCTTTGTGTTTTTCATCAAAAAATTTAGTAATCGCCTCTACACTAGAATGTGCTCTATGGCATACTCCAAAAGCATCATTGATATAAACTTGAACCATAGAAGCAAGTTCTTTGGCTAAATTTTCATCATTTTTAGTTTCGCCTTTTTCAAAACGCAAATTTTCAAGAAGTAAAATTTCGCCCGCTTTTAAATTCATAGCTTTGGTTTTTGCATCTTCGCCGATAACATCTTTTGCCATAATAATTTCTTTATCTAAAAGTCTAGCAAGACGCTTAGCCACAGGTTCTAAAGAATATTTAGAGCTAATTTCTTTTGGACGCCCTAAATGAGAGGCTAAAATCACACTACAACCATTATCCAAACAATATCTTATCGTAGGAATAGCTGATCTTATGCGTCTATCATCAGTGATATTTAAAAAATCATCTTGAGGAACATTAAAATCACATCTTATAAAAACTTTTTTCTTAGCTAAATCAATATCTTTTATAGAAATAATATCACTCATGATTAAGCCTTATTTGCAATATATACTGCCATATCTACTAGACGACTTGAATAGCCCCATTCATTATCATACCAAGCAATTACCTTGATAAAATCATCCGCAATCACTTGAGTTAAATCACTTGCTACAATAGCTCCATAAGAACAAGTGATAAAATCGCTTGAAACTCTTTCATCATCATCTACCATTAAAATGCCTTTTAAATTTGTAGTTGCAGCTTTTCTAAAAGCTTCATTGATTTCATCTTTGCTGACTTTACGGCTTAGTTGTGCAGTTAAATCCACGCTTGATACATCAATCACTGGCACACGCATACTTTGTCCATGAAGCTTGCCATTAAGTTCAGGCATAACAAGTTTCATAGCTTTTGCTGCGCCTGTAGAAGTTGGAATGATATTTTGCGCTGCAGCACGAGAACGGCGTTTATCTTTAGCTTTAGCATCAATAATACTTTGTCCATTTGTATAAGCATGTATTGTTGTCATAAGTCCTTTTTCTATGCCAAAATTATCTTGTAAAACACGACAAACAGGACCTAAACAATTTGTTGTACAACTTGCATTAGAAATAATGCTTTCACCCTTGTAAAGTTCTGAATTTACTCCTAAAACATAAGTAGGAGTATCATCTTTTGCAGGAGCACTCATGATCACTTTTTGTACTCCCATATCTATAAATTCTTGACATTTTGCCATAGTTAAATGCGCTCCTGTGCACTCTAAAACAATTTGTGCGCCGTGTTTTGCAAAGTCAAGATCTTTTACATTGCGACTTTTAAATACTTTGATTTTTTTACCATTTACCACCAAATCATCGCCTTCACTATCAACACTGCCTTTAAATTCACCATGTACTGTATCGTATTTAAAAAGGTATTTTGTAAGTTCAATATCCGTAGTATCATTTATCGCCACAAGCTCAATATCATTTCTTTCTAAGATGATTCTTGCAACACATCTGCCTATGCGTCCAAAACCATTTATAGCAACTTTTACAGCCATTTAATTTCCTTTTGCAAAATATAATGCTAATATTCTACAAAAAAAAGGTTAAAATTTTAATGAAGATAGCACTTTTTGGTGGCAGTTTTGATCCACCGCATAATGGTCATAATAGCGTTGTTTTAGAGGCTTTGGGAAAATTAGATATTGATAAACTTATTATTATGCCTACTTATATCAATCCTTTTAAACAAAGTTTTAGTGCTGATGAAAAGCAAAGATTCTTATGGGTTAAAAAACTTTGGGGACATTTGCCAAAAGTTGAAATTTGCGATTTTGAAATCAGGCAAAAACGCCCTGTTCCTAGCATAGAAAGTGTTAAGTATCTTTATAAGCTTTATAATCCTAGTAAATTTTATCTTTTAATTGGCGCAGATCATTTAGAAAAACTTCATCTTTGGCATGATTTTGAAAAACTCAATTCTTTAGTAGAATTTGTTATTGCTAATCGCAATGATATAGGAATTCCTAAGAATTTCAAAGATTTAAAAACCAATAAAAAAATCGCTTCTTCTTTCATACGCGACACTTTAAATACAAATGAGGTTTGTGAAGAAATTAAAGATGAAGTAAAAAAATATTATGAAAAATTACAAAAAAATTGATACAATTTCAAAAATTAAAGGACAATAATGCAAGAAAGAATAGATTTAATCGTTAAAATTTTAGATGAAAAAAAAGCTGAAAATATCAAAACCATTGACATGAGCGAGCAAGAATACTTTGTAAAATATGTCATTATTGCAGCTACTTTAGGAGAAAGACACGCTCTATCTTTGATCGATGAGCTTAAAACACGACTTAAAGCCAAAGGTGAGGAATTTTTAAACATAGATAGTAGTGAAGAATGGAGCGTGATTGATCTTGGTGATATTTTAATCCATCTTTTAACACCAGAACACAGAGGAATTTATAATATAGAAGAATTATTAGAAAATCTTAAAAAAGGTAGGGTTTAAAAAGGCTAAAATTTATTAGTCTTTTTAATTTTTAGAGATTATCGATATATTCTTTAATTTCTTTTTTGATTTTCTCTTTTTGTTCTTTTAAAGCTTCTTTTTTAGCTTTATACTCAGCCTTACTCATATAATCTTTTTGTTCTTTTAAAGCATCAAGTTCTTTTTCGATTTTTTCCACTTCTTGTTCTTTAAGTTTTTTAGCTTCTAACTTTTTATCATAAAACATAGGATCTTTAGCACAATCATTTTGTACTTGTTTTAAAGCAAGCTCTAAGCTTAAAGTTCTAGCTGTATCATTATGCGCTTTAGAAAAACTGATTTCTTTATTGATACGATCGATTTTTCTATCACATTCACTTGCACCAAAAGCAAAAGCACATAGTGTAAGTAAAATAAGTATTTTTTTCATTTTTAATTCCTTTTTAAAATAAATTAAATCGCGGAATATTATCTCATCAATTCTTAAATCTAGCTTTTATATCATTAAACAAAGTAAATACCATACTTTCAAGCTCTTTTGCTCTTTCTAAAGATGTTGCCTCAAAGCGTGTGATAAGATAAGGGCTGGTATTAGATGCACGAAGTAAAGCCCATCCATCGCCAAAATCTATCCTAGCTCCATCAATTTCACAAAGACTTTTAACACCTTTTAAAGCTCCTTTTTCAATCTCTTTTTGAAATTCTTCCACAAGTTTGAATTTTTCTTCTTCATTTACAGGAATTTTAATTTCAGGTGTAGTATAAAGTTTTGGTAAAGCTTTAATCATACTTTCTAGATCAAAACCTTTATAAACAAGCTCCAAGGCTCTTAAAAATGCATAAATTCCATCATCATAACCAAAATATCTATGTTTAAAGAAAATATGCCCACTCACTTCAGCAGCTAAATCAATATCTTTTTCTTTCATCATTTTTTTGATATTAGAATGTCCTGTTTTTCCCATAAAAATAGTTCCAAATTTAGCCACTTCATCAAAAAGATTTTTAGAACATTTTACCTCACCTAAAATGCGTGGATTAGGGATATCTTTAGCAAACAAATAACAAAGCTCATCCCCACAAAATACATGAGTTTTACTTAAAGCAACCATTCTATCAGCATCCCCATCAAAAGCAAAAGCCAAAGAATAATCTTGATTTTGATTTAAAAATTCTCTAATCGCACTTAAGTTTTCTTCTTCTGTAGGATCTGGAGCATGGTTTGGAAACTGTCCATCGGGCTCTGCAAACATTACATGAGCTTTTAAATTTAAAGCCTTGATTAAAGGCTTTATCACCACTCCAGCCGCACCATTTGTGCAATCAACACCAAATTTATAATTAAAATCCTTTAAAAAGCTAAATTGCTCGCACATAAATTTCACATAAAGGTTTAAAATATCGTATTTTTCTACTTCTAAATTTTCTTCAATATCATCATCTAAATGCTTATAAACTTCTTTTGAAAACTCTTTTAATTCTACACCAAAAAAACTTTCTTTATTAATAGTAATTTTAAAACCATTATAATCTTTTGGGTTATGAGAGCCTGTTATCATAACATTTGCATCAAATTTTAAGCCCTCATAAAGACTAAAATATCCCAATGGAGTTGGTACAAGCCCTATATCATAGATTTTTATTCCCGCTTTGTTAAGTCCACTCACTAGATAATTAAAAAGTTCATTTGCACTATATCTTGCATCATAGCCCACGCTTACATTTTTACAACCCCTATTTAACATAGTTTGTCCCAAACAAAAACCTATAGCTTTAACGCTTTTTTCATTCAATTCTTTGTCGTAAAGTCCTCTTATATCATATTCTCTAAAAATCACATCTAACATTTTTTCCTTCAAATTCATCTCTTCTTTGACCTAAATTTATCGTTTTTCTAAAGCAAATTTGGATAGAAAAGAAATTTTTGCTACAATTTTACATTAATTTCACTAAATGAAGGAAAATTTATGGATGAAGAATTAGAAAACGAAGAAACAAAAAAGAAAAAAGGTGGTTCACTTGTAATTATTATTGTTATTTTACTTTTTGTTTTACTTCTTAGTATTATGGGAGTAATTGCTTGGCTTATTTCAAGCAGTTCAAGTGATGAAAGTGAAGTCAAAGAAGCTCCAAAAGAAGAGGCAAAAGCCGATAAACCTAAAGTTTCAGCTCCTGCTCAGCGAGGTAGTGATTTTGCTAATATAGGTCCTATGTATCCACTTGATCCTTTTACCCTAAATTTGCTTAGCGATAGCGGCTCAAGATATGTAAAATGCACTATAGAACTAGAACAAAATAGCGAACTTTTAAAACCTGAACTTGATAAAAAAGTCCCAGTCATTCGTGATATTATTATTCGTACATTAACAGCTAAAACTTTTGAAGAAGTAAGTACACAAAAAGGCAAAGAACGTTTAAAAGATGAGCTAGTTGGAAAAATCAATGAAATTTTAACCGATGGCTTTATTAAAAATGTTTATTTTACGGATTTTGTAGTTTCTTAATGCGTGTAGGCTGTGATATCATCGCCATTTCTAGAATAGAAAAAATTCATTCTAGACATGGCAAAAATTTTTTGGATAAATTTCTAAGCCCAAAAGAACAAATACTCATTAAAAATCCAGCAACTCTAGCAGGTCTTTGGGCTGCTAAAGAAGCCGCTAGCAAGGCTTTGGGTGTTGGAATTTGTGAATTATGCAGTTTTTTTGATATTGAAATATCAAAAGATGAAAAAAACGCGCCTAAATTAAAATATTCTCAAAAAATTACAAAAGATTTTAATATCACTCAAACTTCCCTAAGTATTTCTCATGATAATGGTTTTGCTATAGCCATAGTGGCTGTAGTTTGATTATTTTCCTATAGTTTGCTTGTCTAAATTTCTTGAAAGTATGAAATCCACCACAGGTTGTTCTCTTTTGTTTGCTCTTTTACAATGATCTTTTTGAAAAAAATCTGTGATTTTTATAACAATCCTTGCCCATTTTTTGCGATTTCTTTCACGCCACGCATGAGAAGAAACGCTCTCCCAAGCATAGCCATTAAACAAGCTTGCATTTACAAAATGATCTAAGGCTCTAACACCCTGTCTTGCTCGTGCGGTATTAAAAAAAATTCCTATAATCACGATAAAAAGATATCCTAAAACTGCTAAAGGTACTATTGCACAAAGCAGAATAGTCCCTGCTAATTTTTCTTTTAAGCTTCCTTTTAAAGTGCGTTTTACACGACGACGAAAATTGGCGCGAATTTTAGTTCTAACTCTTTTCATAGCTTTCTTTTGCTAAATTTTATCCTCATACCATTAGCCGAACGCACTGTTAAACGCCCTACTACATCAGGTACAAAACCTTCTTCAAGTTCTAGTTTGTAAGTTTTTAAAATATTAGCCAAAATCAAAATCGCTTCTTGCATAGCAAAACCTTGTCCTATACAAATTCTTTCCCCTACCCCAAAAGGCAAATAAGCATCTTTTTTGTACTCTCCTTCAAAACGAGAAGGATTAAATCCATGCGGATTTGTCCAAAATTCTTCATGTCTGTGTATCAGCCAAGGAGCAATCACCACCCCAGAACCTTTTTTAATAAGCTTATCTCTAACTTGAGTATCTTTTTTTGCCTCTCTTGCAAAAAACCCAACAGGAGGATAAAGTCTTAAAGATTCTTTAAAAATATTTGTTAAGTATTTAAACTGTCTTAGATGCGAAATTTCAATGACTCCACCCTGTAAAACCTGAGTAATCTCCTCGTAAGCTTTTTCTTGCTCCTTAGGATAAAGACTAAGCAAATAAAGCGTCCATGTCAAAGAACTTGCTGTGGTTTCATGTCCTGCTAAAAAAAGCATAGCCACTTGATCTAAAATTTCCTCAAAAGAAAAACGCTTATTTGTATCAGCATCCACTACTAAAAGCAAAGATCCTAAAATATCTTCAAATTCTGCATTATCTGCCATATCATATCTTGGTTTTATGATATCACTTAAAACCTGTCTGATCACATCTCCGGCCTTAGCACGCTTACAATCTCCTAACACATAAGAAAGCCATTTTGGAAAACGAAACATACGACGCATGGCTGTATGCACGCTTTGCTCTTGAAAAGTCACAAATGCGTTTAAGATTTTTTTACCTTTTTCCTCATCGAGTTTTGAAGACATAATGGTGCGAAAAATCACATCAGCGGTAATAAAAGTCATAGCTTCATCTACTTCGATAACAGCATGATTTGGATACTTGCTAAAACGATCCATCATATCTGCCACAGCTTCACTCATAAGATTAAACACTTTATTGATACGAGTCATTTCAAAACTTGGACGCAAAAGCTCTCTTTGTTTTTTCCAAACTTCACCATTTGTAGTAAAAATACTCTCCCCTAAAAGCGGACTTAAAAGCTCATGTAAAAATGCACTTTTAGGAAATTCTCTAACCTCATCAACCATCATTCTTTTAACTTCTTTAGTGTCATTTATGACATAAAGATCAAAATTTGGCATCTTCACATAGCCTGTTTGCATTTTATAACTACGCTCATAAAGCCCGTCAAGCCAAGATCTACGCTTTAACAAAAAAGTTAAAAGCGTAGAAGCTTTATTTTTATAAGGTTTTGGAAAAAAGGGGCATTCACTCATATTTTTACCTTTTCTTCTAAAAATTTAGGCATTATGATGAAAGAAAAAAAATCATAATCACCTTTAACACTAATACTATAAAGATATAAAAAGTGCGCTTTGTTTTTATCTCTTTTTATTTTTTTATACTCATGTTTTTCATATAAAGTGTGAAATTTAGCACTTAAAAATGGGGGTGTAAATTTAGCATTTACGCCACTCGTGCGGAAAAAATCCACTTGAGGAAAACATGCTCCATCAATAATCGATGTGTAATCATACCATTTTAAATCAAACCTTGAAACAAATTCAAGCTTCTTTCTAAATTCATCCGCTTTTTTTTGATAACTCACTAAAGGAATGCATTCTCCTAAAGTAAGAATTTTTAATTTACGAAGTAAAGATAAATCTAAATTTTGTCTTAAAATACACTCCAAAACTTCTATACAAACTATAGTTCCAACACTATGTGCTACTAAAACAAGTTCATAATCTTGTTTATTTTCATTTTGTTTTAGCTTATCTACTATGGTATTCGCAAAAAGCTTGATTCTTTCTTGCATAGTGCCTGTTTTTTTGTCTTGCCAAGTAGCACAAAAAGCACAAATTCTTGCTATCCAAAATACAGCTAATTTCTTACCTAATTTAAATAAAAAATGATTTAGTAAAAATCCTAAAAAACATCCTATGATAATAGCTAAAGAAAAATGCATATAATTTTGCAAAAAAGCAAAACTTCCAAAAGCCAAAACCAAAGAAAATAGTAAAGAAAATAACACATAAAAAAAAGGATAATAACCTGTGATAAGTTGATAAATCGACTCTTTGCCAAATTTGATAAAAAGCCCTGTGATAGTATAAATTCTAAAAAAACTATAACAATCTGCCAAAGCATCTTTATAATTTTCTGACCAATTTTTCTTAACAATATCATTCCATGTTAAAAAATGATATTTAGTTTGTACTCCTTCGCAAGAAATTTGAAAAAAAGGAAATTGCTCATTTTTTTCAATTTTACTTAAATCAACTTTAATGTTAAAAACATGAGAATAATCTTTTAGGTTTTTTTTAAATAAATCATAATAAAATCTATAACTTTTAGGATCATATCCTGCTATATAAAATACTTCCCTATCCATACAATAATTTCTTTTTGCTTTTAATTATAACAACTTTGCTTTAAAAGCTCTCTTAATCAAAGCTTTTTAGTCTTATTTGTCTAAAAAGAAATTTTTATAAAAATTGCCGTTGAATTGATTAGTTTGTAAAAGATATTTTTTAAAATTACATACCAAAACAGGATTGGGTTTATAAGCATGAGCTTCACGCCAAAAAAATTGAAGTTTTTTTGGATAAGATAAGCCTTCAAAATCATAAAAAGCATTGCCACAAACCTTAGTCGGACAGCCTTCTAAAATAGCACTAAGGCCTACTGTTGAATTTATAGTAATACAACCCAAAGCCTTTCTTAAAAGAACTGGCAAGTGGGTATCATGAACATATAAAACCCTTCCTTCTACATGATATTTTTGACTTAAATCATTTATGAGTTTAGAATAATTCTTATAGCCCCTATCCATGGGATGGTGTTTAAAAACTAGATAAGATTTAGCTCTTGCATGGTTTGCAAAAGAAAGTATGGTTTCCTCTATAAAGTGCTCTATGCTTTTTTTGTAATGATATTTAATTTGCGTATCGCTATAAACTTGTAAAATCGCCAAAAAGTACTTTTTTTCTAAATTATAAATCTTTTCATTTAGTTTTTTTTCTGTAATCTTATAAAGATACTTTCTATACAATGATCTAAACCAAAATAAAAATTCAAAAGGATATAAAGTGCGATGATGAAGTTTGTTGTTAAAAAATGGAGCCAAAATAAAAGCAAACAACCAATACAAAAAAGCATCAAAAGCCATAAATTTAAATCCACCTGGAATTTCTTTTATGCTTTCTTTGGTAAAAATATTTTGAGAAAGATAAAAATTTTTATCACGCGGTAAAGAAGAATTTGCATTCACCCCATCTTTTTCCAAAGTAATACAATAAGGCCTTAAATATCCTTCTTCAAAAATCCATATTTCAATTCCTAATTCTTTAGCCACTTTAATAGCCTTAGCATGGATAATACGACAATCATTATACATTAAAATAGCATCGATTTTTTTGCTTTGAAAAAAATCTCTATAGAAATTTTCAAGATCTTTTTCATCGCACTTACACCTCGTTCCACTAGGATAGAAAAAAAAATCTCCACCGTTAAAATTGAGTTTAAAAACTTTGGTTTGTTTTTTTTTCATTTTTATTGCAAGATGATGAAAAAAATTTCCCACAGGCCCTTGCAAGAGTAAAACATTTTTACCGCTAAATTCTTTTTTAATTTTAGTGCTAAATCTCATTTCTTTGCTAAAAATTCATAAAATCTTCTTATTTTTCTAAGCATAAAAGTTTTAAAATCTATTGCCAATTTTATATATTTTTTTGAAAAATAAGCTTTTTGTAAATTTAGCATTATATCTAAACAAACTTCAATTTCACATAAAGTTTTTGTTTTAGGATTTATATATCTTGGATATGCTATCAAAGCACCTGCTACAAGCTCTTCTAGGCTTAGTTTTCTTGTTCTTCTTTCGCATCTATATTTATCTTTTGTTAAACCCCAGCCCGCATAAAAAGGCATACCATAAGTAAAAACTTTTTTAGCTCTTAAAAGAGCATCAAAACCACTTGTAGAAGTAATAGTGTGAATTTCATCAGCAATTTTTATAGCACTATCGATACTGCAATCTTTTACAATCTCATCACAAAATTCCAAGATGAGTGTTTCATCTTTTAAACCTACACGGTTGCCACTTAACACATCAGGATGAGGCTTAAAGATGATATAAGCATCTTGATTTTTAGAACGCACCTCCTTAAGCAAATCAAGAGTAGATAAACCAAAACCCCCTAAAATCATCGAAGCATCATCTTCAACTTGGGCGGGGATTAAAATAATCTTTTGTCCTATTTTGGCATTGATCTTTAAATTTTCATGCTTTAAGCCATTATATTTTGAAAAGCGGTTCTCAAGTAAGATTTTTATAATATTTTTTGCCCTATTTAGCATATTTTCATCAAAAATTTCATTTTGCAAAAGCTCTTCTAATTTGCTTGCTTTATTTGGATCTATGTAAAGTCCTTTATCATCAATGATTAAAGAAAAAGGACGCGTAAGATCAGAACCTAAAGAGATTGAGCGAATAAATCCATCTTCAACTAAAGAAATTTTGGGAGTAAAATGGAGCAAATCCTCATCTTGCGCTTTTTTTATAAGAGTAGTTTTAAGAGCGTTATAATCTATCCTTTTACCCCAAATGAAAAATTTATCATTTTCTTTAAGTTTATATCCAGCTAAAGATTTTAAAGAATTTAAAAAAATAATTTCATTATCTTTAGCGTTAAAAAAAGGCTTGATAAAATGCCTTTTCCATAAGGTAAAGCCTAGCATAAAAAGCCTGTTAGAATTTACCTTTTCTATATCTTTATATTTTGCTAAAGTTTGAATAGTATCAAAAATATTACTTTTTTGATTTAAATAAGGATTAAAATACTCAGCATAAAGTATATAAACAACATAGAAAACTTCTTCTAAACTTCTTTTTTGCATCCTTCTTTTACACTCTAATTTATCTTTTGTTAGACCCCAACCTGCATAAAAAGGCATACTATAACAAACACACTCACATCCTTGCATCAAAGCTTCAAAACCCATACCAGAAGTTTTGGTATAAACCTTATCAAAAAACTTAAGCAAGGCTATGGGATTAAAATTTTCAGTGATTAAAATACATTCTTTAGGTAAGGATTTTATGTCTAAATCACTTTGTTTTTTACCGCTTAAAACGTCAGGATGGATTTTTATATAAATTTTAGAATCAGGATTTTCTTTTATAGCATCTTTTATCATATCGACTGTTTTAAAATCTTTAGCAAGCCCAAATTCAAGCGAGGCATCATTTGCCGTTTGAGTGATGATTAAAATCCTTTTTTCATCTTTTTGAAAATAATCATCTGGAATATCGAGATTGTTATTATACTTGCTAATTTTATATTTTTTGATAAGCTCTATAGCTTTTTTAGCTTGCTTGATTTCTTCATCTTTAAATTCATAAGTATTTAAAAGATTTTCAAGCTTTGAAGGCATTGTTGCATCATAATAAATGCCTATATCATCTTTAACCATAGAAAAACTTGGGCTATTTTCAACCCCTAAGTTTAATGAGCGGATAAATCCATCTTCTAAAAGTATGAATTTAGCCTTATATTTTTTAGCTAAATTCATAGCTTTTAAACCTGATTTTTTGCGTCCCCAACCAAAGAAAAGATCATCTTTTTTGATTTTTAAATTTTTCTTATACAAAGAAATAGTATAAAAATTTCTAGCATTAGCAATAAGTTTTTTTGATGCTGAGTAATACTTCACAATGCCAATTTCTTTATTATAAGTTCAACTTTTTCTTCTAAATTATTTCGACAAGAATTATCAATCACTAAATCAGCCTCTGGTTTATCAAATTCTATATCAACACCAACTACATTATCAATTTCTTTATTTAAAGCCTTAGTATAAAGCCTTTTTTGATCTCTTTGCATTAATTCATGCATATCGCATTCTATATAAATTTCATAATAATTTTTTAATTGCTTTCTATTATAATCATAAATCTCATTAAACATTGAAATCGTAGTGACAATAACTATCATACCTTGATCGTTTAAAAATTTTGCAAATTTAGCTCTTTTCAAAGCCATATCTATGCGACCTTGTTTATCGTATGCATAATGTCCTAATATTTCTCTTAACTCATCTCCATCGAGATAAATAAGATTTTTATATTTTAGCTTTAATTTTTCATACAAAGCTTGACCTATAGTTGTTTTTCCGCTTCCAGCTAAACCAGTAAGCCAAATAATATAAGGACTATTTATCAATTTGCACCTCTAAATCACTCATAAAATCAATTTCACACCAATTGCCATCAATTTCCACTGCTTTTGCGTTGTTGTATTTTTCAATTAAAGCCTGCAAAAAACTTGTCATATACATATTTTCAAAATTTTTATTATCATATAAAATATCTCGGTCGAGCATTTCATAAAAAGCAATAACTTCAGAAAGAAATTGATAAGAAAATTTAAAAAGTCCTATATATTGAGCTTCTATCTCATCATAGGCATTAGCTTTTTTTCCAAGTTCTATAATATAACCATTTATCATCTTTAATGTTTCAGCATCTTCTAAAGGATTTGCAAAGCGTTTGCTCCAAAGCTTACGCCAAGACTTATCAACTACTATAGCAAGTTCTTCTTTGGCATTTATAAGCTTTTGCACACAATCTTGAAAATAAACAATATCCGCATAAGAAATAATCAAATCTTGTTTTTCTTCGATGCATTTTAACATAAAATCTTTAGCGCAAAAAAAAGTATGAACCATATTGGTTTTATCATATTTTGAATTAATAAAAAAATGCTCAATATCATATTTATTAAGATAATTTTTTAGCACATCGTTTAAATATCCACCCACAACAGCTATTTCATTTATACCTGCTGATTTTAAAGCTTCGATTTCATAATCTATTATTTTTTTATTCTTATACTCAACCATACACTTTGGTTGATCTTTTGTTAAAGGCATCAGCCTTGATCCAAAACCTGCTGCTAAGATAATTGCATTCATATTATTCCTTGATTAAACTAAACCACTCTTTTAAAATTTGAATATTATTAAGCCCATTTTCTCTTTCAATATGCCACATTATACCAAAAATATTTTCATACTTATGTTTAAAAGCTTCTATGGTATTATCTTTTGCTAAGCAAAGTTCTACAAGATCTTCACCTAATTTTTCAATAGCAAAATTATGAAAAGAATTACTTATAAATTTTTCTTTTGAGAAAAATATTTCATGTTTGCCTATATGATTTTCACAAGGACTTATATGGCTGTTAAAATAATGAGCTATCATCTGAGCCCCTCTGCAAATTCCTAAAAGTGGTATTTTTTCTTCTAAACAAATTTCTATAACTTGCTTTTCATATAAATCTCTCTTTTTGGATAAAACATTAGGACTATAAAAACTTAAATCATTGCCACCACTTAATATCACAGCTTTTATTAGATGTTTATAATAAGAAAAATCTATTTCATAGCTAAGAGGAAGAGGAGTAAAATTTTTAAATAAATCTTTATTAAATAATTTTCCCCAATCCAAAGCCAAACATTCTCTTTCTTCATGATAACTATCGTTGCAAATAAGCCTTTGAGTAATACCTATAAACAAAATATTTGCTCACTTTCACATTCTATATTTATTTTTTTAGCTTTTAAATATTTTTCAAAATTTTCTTCTCCAACTCCTATAACAGCAGGCATTCCAAGTTCTGAGGCACGAATGGCCATATGCGAATTAGCACCCCCATAACATGTAATAAGTCCTGCTATATTTTTCGTAAATAAATAATCATATCCGGGATCTGCCGCATAAATTAAAACAATCTTTCCTTCTAAATCTTTATCATTTTCCTTTGCCGTAAATGCAGTAATACTCTTTTGTGTAATGAAATTTGGAATAATGCTATGATTATAAAAAGAAAAAATTTCATCGGCATTGCAAAGCAAAGAAGGAAGTTTTATAGCTTGTGTAAGTTCATATTCTTTTTTATTGCGATTAATTTCTTCTACAAACTGCTCTTTTGGATTTATAGAATAAAGACTAGAATAAAGATTTAAAATGCTTTTTATATCAAGATGAGCCAAATCTTCTTTTTCAATGCCATAATATTTGCCTAATT
This sequence comes from Campylobacter sp. CFSAN122748, assembly GCF_045277125.1. Classification (NCBI taxonomy): domain Bacteria; kingdom Pseudomonadati; phylum Campylobacterota; class Epsilonproteobacteria; order Campylobacterales; family Campylobacteraceae; genus Campylobacter; species Campylobacter sp. CFSAN122748. The sequence goes on from NZ_CP116953.1 coordinate 1,382,032, forward strand.
CTTCTATATAAACTATAGCTTTAGAAAGCAATCTAGTGAATTCAAATTTAACGAGCTCTCTACCCTCGATAGCCTGTTTTAAAAAATCAAAAAATTCACAAGCATTAATCTCTAATCCATGCTCTCTAAGTAAAGCATTTAAAGCTTTTGTCTTTTCTTTTGAAAAAACAAAAGCTTTATCTTGTAAATAAACTTTACTATCTTTTTGATCCACATCAAAATAAAGTTCAAAATCTTCATCATATCTTGGAGATAAAATATTATAAGTTCCTGCTCTTAAATGTCCAAAATCTTTCAAAAATTGATCTTTGTTGTGAAAATTAAGATGGTTTGTTTGTTTGCTTAAATTTTTGCTCACTGTATTGAGTGAATTTAAAAAATCATCTTTTTCCTCTTTGGTTATAAAATCAATCTCAACTAAAGAATTTAAAAGTTGCATTGCTACAAATGCAGCCCTAGCCACCCCCGCAAAAGGCAAGGTTCCATAACGCTTGCATTCTTCAATAAGCCAATAAATTTTATCAATTAAAGAAAAATTAGAATTAATAATGCCATCATATCTTTCTTTTAGCTTATAAGCTTTTTGTATGTCTTTTAAATAAAACCCTGATCTAGGATTAATAATCTTATTTGTAAGTTCTAATAATGAAAATTCTAATCTTTTGATTTCATTTTCATTAAAACCATGATTTAAAAGTTCTTCTAATTTTTTAGAACTATTAAAGTCATAACAAGAATAAACAATATTAAATTCAATCTTATCGTGCAATTCATGATTTTTATTAAGCTTATCTAAGTAAAAATTGACAAGTTTTTGTGCGATATTTTCATCTAATTTTTTTGGTATAAAAGAATTAAAAGATAATCTTACATCCACATAAGGAATGCCTAAAAAAGAATGGATTAAAGGATGGGATCTTAGATCTCTATAACCATAATTATCTCTTTGATACGCCCAGATATTATCCGTAATGATTTCTTTATATAAACTAAAAGCTAAACGCTTAGGTCTTAACCCTATGATTTCAGCTGGATTCCAATCAGGCATTACCCCAAAAATGGCTTTATCTCCCAAAACTCTAGATCTTGATTCTTTTAAAGACTCAAAACGTTTATAAAATCTATATAAAGCTTCTTTTGGTAAAGAATGAAATAAATTATTTTTTTCATGCATAACCAAAGGACGCACTTGTAAGCAAAAAAGTTCTTCCTTATCATCTTGAATAGCAAATGCAAATTCAACATCTAAAAAATGACAATCATATAAAACTTCTAATTCTTTTATAAGTTCTATAATTTTTTGAAGTCTAATATCTTTAAATTCTAAATAATTTCTGTAATGATAGTAAGTTTTTGCACTCTTACTGCTTCCATCTGTAATAGAGCTATTTGAACCATTTTCATCATATTGAAGACAAAAATAAGGGGAAAAATTATCCTTATCAACACTAAAACCAACTCCACAAAGAGTAATGTTTTCAAGCATAGGTTGAACTAAAATTTCATCACTTTTTGATGGCATAGAATTAGCAACTTCATATAAAGCTTTTAATAACTCATCTTTAGAATCAGCTTTAATATTTGCCAAAGAAAGAAAAGCACCTGCATTGGAGTTTTTCATGCTATCTTCACTTAAAGAAGAACTTCTTATAATGAGTCTATTAGCCTTTAAGGTTTGAATATCCTGTAAAACTTTATCTTCATTTGATATTAATTCTTCGAGCGAAGTTAAAACCAAAGGTAGAACTTTTGCTTTTTTTAATTTTGTTTGTAAATTTTTTAAATTTTGTGCTTTGGTTTTAAATTTTAACTCCGCCATGTTTTTCCTTAGTTTTATATTTTTTTAGCACTCCAACAACGAGTGGTATATTTTATACTAAATTCCTTAGGAAGTCTTTGTGAAATTTTATGACTAATTTTATTAAAAAGTTCATTTCCTTCATCAGTCTCCAAATCCCAGTAAGGATTTTTAACACTCTTCCATGCATTAATATAATTTTCAATGCTTTGATGAAAATAAAAATCCTCTTCAATATAAACAATATTATCAAAAAGATCCTTTCGACTCTCTATAATTGGTCTTTGATCTTCTCTTCTTGTTCCCCTTGTATAATTTGGTACAAATTCTACAATAGTATCTTCAGCTATTTTTTGTACAGGATCGTTTAAATCCCTGTGATTCCACATACAAGAAAAATATCCCTCTGATTTTAATAAGCGATGTGCCTCTTCTAAGGCTTCATTTCTATCCATTACATTAAAACTGCTACCAAAAGTCACCCAATCAAATTCACTATTTTGAAGTGTTGAGTTTAAGCCTGTTGCCCTAACCCAATCAATCTTCTCACCTTTAGTTCTTTCTATCCCGATCTCACGCATCGCATCATTTGGTTCTACAGATACTACCTTACATCCTCTTTCTAAAAGCATAATGCTTAGATTTCCAGTTCCTGCACCGATATCAGCGACTTTAATATCTTTTTTTCCAACTAAACTAATAAGCATATCTATAGTTTTTGGAGCATAATTTGGTCTATAGCTATAAAATTTAGCATGCTTGGTATAATCCCACACTTGTTCTACTAGTTTTTGCATTTTATTTCCTTTTTTTCATCTTTGACAAGCTTGATGAAAAAAAGGAGGTATTTTACGCTTTTCTAGCTGTCCATGCTCTTATTTTATAAGGAATCTCTATACTTTGCATATGAGAAATTTTAGCTTCTATCATCTCTAAAATTTCCTTCCATCTTTTTTCACCTGCTTGTGCTTGTATATCATTTACAGAATGCCAAGCTCCAAGATAACGCTCTTTATCCCAAAACTCTTTATAGTCACACTCCATAAAAAAGCAGTCTGTGAAATCTCCTGTTGAAACAAGAATTTCTTCCCATTTTTTAACATTTTGAGTGCCACTGCTTACACGAGCAAGATCTGGAACAATATGTTTAATCTCCTTTTCAATTTCATCAAAAACCGAACCCTCTACAATGTGGCGAGGATTCCAAATCGCAGTAAAATACCCCCCCCCTGTCAATATACGATTAAATTCTGGGAGAGATTTTTTAGGATCTGTCCAATGAAAAGAACTAGCCATGATGACCCAATCAGCTTGATTATTGCTCATGCAGGTTTCTTCACCACTTCCTTTGTGCCAAGAAATATTTGATAAATTTTGTGTAAATTTTTGCCCTTCTTCACGCATATTATCGTTTGGTTCCACAGCACTAATTTGGCATCCAAACATTTCTCCCAACATCTTAGTAAGTTTTCCAGTTCCAGCTCCTACTTCAACAATATTTAAATCTTTTAAATTTTTATTTTTATCATTGATACAAGCTACAAGTTTTTCAAGTAAAAACGGACTATAAGCAGGTCTATTGTGATAATGCTTCGCAACCTCTGTAAAATCCCCTTGTTTCATATTGATTCCTTTCTCTAAATTAAAACATAATTATATCTTTTTTTTATTAATCTACAAAATCTTTCTCCTGAATATTACTAATCCAACTCCTTGCACATTTTTTCAAATTCTTGATAGTATTTCCAAGAAGCTACTATATTTGGATGATGTTGTTTAATACAAATCAACTCTTGATCAAAAATTTTTTTCCATTGCCTCATAAGAGTTTGATTATTTTTCAAATAAGCTAATATTTGATTTTCACATATTAAACATTTTGCTTTTAAATCAAATTTAACCTTCATCTTGGATATAAATTCTTCTAAATAAGACTGAATACATTTTATCAAAGTCAAATTATTCTCTAGATAAACAAATTGTTCCTTAGGAATACAAAAAATTAAATTTTCGAAAGGTAGATTATCTTTAAATAATACAGGATTAATTTTCTTATAATTATTTATTTTGTGAAGCTTAAAAAACTGTCTTGTAGTAATTAAAATTTCAATAATTTTACCATCGGCATAATTTACCCCAAAATTCTCCAAATCTACGCATAAAATAAGTGGAATTGATAAAAAAGCTCCTAACATATCATACACTACGGTATTATGGAATAAATTTTTTGATATTTGTCTAAAATGGTATAAAGCATTTAATTGACTGAAAGTATGATAAGCATATTCAGGTTTAATACTAGCCATGTCTAAGTAAGTAATTTTTTCTATTTTAAAAAATTGTGTTAAAAAATTTAATCTAAAAAAGCTTTCCGCATAAATCCAATAAGTTTTTATATGATCACAGGTTGGCAAAGGAGATTCGAAATAATATGTCTCTCTATCTAAAACTCTTTCTATAGGTGTATCCAAATCAAAACGATCAAGTCTATTCGCCTTTAAATTAATATGATTTAAACCCGTTTTTAATCTCGAAATTGGATCCCTAACCAAATATAATACAGGTTTATTTTTATTTAAAAGATTTAAAAATCTTTTAAGATCTCCCCTGGAAACATAAACATGAGTGTAATCAGTATATGCTATGACATTATATTTTAAAGGGTTATTTAGCAACTGCATGAAAATGTTAGAATATATAATAAATGGATTATGATGAATATATTTGCAAATATTTACTTCGCAAAGTTCCAAATACATTGTCATTGCTGCATGACCCGATAAAGCAGAAGAAAGCCACACAAACTCATAGTTATCTGGTAAAGGCAAATTCATCTCCCAAGCAAGTTCAGCTGGTATATTATGATAATTGATTTTTTCATTCTTATCATTTAATTTCTTAGGATCAAGTAATGAAGGATAAGGATGGTTTTCTTTTTTGTATCTTTCTTTGAAATCATCTGATAATAACCATTCTTCTATAAGATCGAAATTTTGTATAAAATAATTAAAATTGTGAAAGATATTATCTAATATTGCTTTATAATCTTGATGAATTTTTAATATATTTTTTATTCTTGAAAATTCTTTTAAAAATAATTGTTTATTATCTATCAAACCTTCAAGGATACTAGAGTTAATCTGATCAAATTCTTTAAAAATTTCTCTAAAAATTTGAAATTCTTTATTTGCTTTTTTAATATTATTTTTTAATTTAAATCCACCTCCTGTATACCAAGTTTGATAAGCTTTGATTAAAACTTCACCTAGCATATAAGACAAATGAAATTTATATCTTAAAGCTTGCTCATAATCACTACATGCTTCTAAACTTGGATATTTGAGTTGAGGAAAAACTTGTATGGTTTGTTGATAAATTTTTTGTTGTTTTTTGTGTTGTTTTTTAATTTTATAAAGTTTTTTAAATAATGCTATATACCCCCCCCCGCTACTACTGTTTGTAAAATCAATCACAGTTTGACCTAGTTTGTAAGCAAGATGATTTTTTACTCTTTCTATGGCTGAATTTGGGTTAAGCATAAAAGATTCCTTATAAAAATTTTATTTTTAATACAAAAATAAGTTATTATTATACATTATAATTATATAATAAAAACTAAAAGAAATGAAATTTAGTTTTTGTTATACTCTCTCTTCAACCTAGGCACATCTTTGAAGTAAAACTTGATATACCCCCCCCCATACCAATTCTTACTAGCCTTAATAAATTCTTCTCCTAGTTTATAAGTAAAACATTCTTTTTCTTTTAAAGCTTCATTATAATCAGGATAAGTTTCTAAAGGTGGTAAAGCTAAATTTGGATTTTTCTTTACTTTAAATTTATAAGCCTTTTGTTCTTGTTTATGTGAAATAACAATGCTTAATATTATAAAAGGTAAAGATAGAAAACCCAATACACTTTTAGAATTTATAATCAAAGCCTGTCCTAGTTTATAAGAAAGTTGGTTTTGAATTCTTATTTTAGCTTTTCCATAATTATTTTGGAAATTTAACAGATTTTCCGATAAGACAAATTGCCTATTATAAAAACAATATTCATCAATAATTTCTTTATAAAAATGTATAGGTGGAATAAGACGGTCGCAACAATATTTTTTTTCCAAAGTTATATTTTTATTTTTTAACTTTATAATCTCAGAATCTGGTAACTTTCTATAATAATTACCTTTATAAGAAGCCAACAACATAGATATAAAATTAACTTTACCATTTTTTTTGAGATTTGAAACAGTAATAAAAGTATTGTTTTGAATTTGAAAGTTCGTATTGTATAAATCTTTAACAAACATATATGGGGAAACATTAGTATTGCTCGATATAAAATTCTTATTATTTGAAATAATTATATCTCCATAATCAAATGTATTGTAATTCCAAGTATGAATAGCAATTGGAAAATAACCTGTATAGTCAGCTTTTAATTTTATTTTGGTATTACAGTTCATTTCATATATCTGTTCATTGTAAAAACTATTTTTAATATAGTATTTATTACCCTCTGGTGTAAAAATTATAAATTTTGGATTATCATTTAATATATTTAAAGATTTAGGTTTTTTAAGAAAAGTATAATTTTTTGCTATGTTTTTTCCAAGTTCTTGCATAATAAAATCAAAATCATGGGCACCATCTCTCAGTATTTGAAAACTATACAAATTAGACTTTACATAATATTCATGCATATCAATACAATTAAAACCATAATAGTTAGATAAAAATCTATGAATATTTACTACAATATTTAAACAATCAGGATTAAGAAAATTTTGCGGCATTGGGGAAATAAAAGATATAATTTTTTTATTTAAAAAATATAATTCTTTATAAAGCCAATTTAAATTCCTATAACAAAGTTTTATTAAATTTAAATTGTTGTATTGAGCAACATCATGAGTATTAGATCCTGTAATTATTAAATCTGCTTTTTGAATAATTTGTCTATTCCTTATTATTTCATAAAGATTTTGAATTCCAGGAGTTGCTCCAAGAGATAAATTCAAAACATGACAACCAGAATCTTTTAAACCTTTTTGTATCCCATTTTTCATAGCAAAATGACTTTCTCCTAGTAATACAACATTAGTCATTTAATTTTATCCCGAGATTTTTTATTTTTTAACTTTTGTTTTAATTGCAGCAGTTTCCAATAAAATTCTAAATATCCACCTAGATACCATTTTCTATGGGCATGAATCAACAATTCTCCTATTTTATAAGTAAAACTATTTTTTAATTTCAAAGCCTCATCATAATCAGAGTAAAAATGTAAAGGTAAGCTAGGAAAATGTTTTTTTTCTTTTTTCCATATTTGAATAGTACGAATTAGCTTAAATGGCATTAATATATAACCGCTAAATGTTTTTGAATTACTTATCATTACCTTTCCTAATTGAAATGATAAAGAATTTTCGATCTTTATAATACCGTTATCAAGAATATGATAATGACCATTATCGCCATTACTATTTCTAGAATATTTATACGCATTATCTGAAAGTGGCTTAAAATAGTTTTTAAGAAAAACAAAAAAATCTTCGAATTCCTGAATCTTTATCTTGCTATGATTTTTATCATTTTTTAAATATTCCAAATCTTGCTTTAATTCTAATGAGATATTAGGCAATCTCATCCCTTTGAGACATAAAGTTTCCGCATAAATCATAGGTAATAAGCCTTTACAAATTCTAAGATTGTGCACCAAGGAATGTTTCATTGCTGATTCATGAGCAGCAAAAGGAGAATAATAAAACAATGGTGATGTCTCTAAATAAGGTCTATAATGATACCAATTTGCAAATGTTTCAATGGCAAATCTTCTACCAATGATATTTCCGATGCTAAACATTCCAGCAGGAATATGATCGTCACAAACATCATTAAAATTAAGTTTTAAAAGATCATCAATACTAGGGGCGCTTCCGCATGGCTCGCTATCATTTCGAATGATAGCAACAAAATCATACTTTATGTTATTTTTATATTCATACTCTTGAGCCAATTGAAATGATTTCCAAACTCCATATTGCAAATATGAAGTTCCATTTACACTAAACGGGTTATCTGGGGTACGACTTTGTTCAAATTCTTTTTGATTTTCTGTATAAATAGTTTTTATACAAGGGTATTCTAATTTAATATTCTCTAAATCATCTAATTTCAAAGGAGCCATATACTCTGCACATAATTTTGAAGTTACTCTTGGAAACAATTTCCACATATCATTATTATTCTTCAATTCATCTGGCATAATTTTTCTAATATCCTCATTTAATACCCTCCAAGCCCATGTAGGACCTCCCGCAAAACCGGACCATTGAGCATAGTGCTCCCAAGTAAAAATAAAAACATCTGCATTTAATGGTTTGGCAAATTGCTCAAGAGTTCTTTCTAAAGTTTTTTTCCAATCACCTCTAAATAAACCATATAAGCATATGGCAATTTTAGGAATAGGGGTTATTGTTATAGATTTATTAATAATATCTTTGGTTTTTTTAGTAAAAAGGTCATAATACATTATCGAACCATAATGAGAGGGAAAGTCTCTTTGCAAAGATGATAAAATACTATAAGGTAGTTTATTATACTCTAATGGAACAAAGAATTTTTCATCTTCTTTCTTATTTGAAACTAAAAAATAATCAATTATTTTTGCAATATAATAAGCTTTGCTTATTTCATATGCAGATTGATATAAAATAAAATTAAAATTTTCCTCAATATTTTTTGCTGTAATGTTACCATATTTCAATTTACAATTAAATTCATATAATTTCACAAAAAAATAGTCCGTAAATAAATTACTAAAATCAATATTCCCAATAATTAAATTATCGATATTTTTTAAGTAAAAAATCAATTGCTTTAAATTTATATCTTGTTTTAAAAAATAACACTTTTCAATCAAAAAATTATCTTGCTCATCTTGAAATAAAAATATTATCTTGTTCAATTGTCCCGTTTGTATTAAAAAATAAACATATTCAACCTTAAGTTCCTTATAGTTTAAATAGTTAGTTTCATATATATACTCAGCTAAATCAAACTTCCAATATTGTATCGCTTTTTTAATTTGTTGTTTAATACTAAAAAGATTGTCTATCATTTGCCACTCCATTAAAATCTTATAATTTGAACTTTATTATTAATATTCTCCAAAATATCTTTTTCTATTTCATCATTATAAACACCAGCATTTAAAATCACCAAGGAGTTATCTTGATCTTTTAAGATTTTTGGTGATTTGACTATGAATTTTGTTCCATAAAGTCTTTTTTCTTGTTTACTTGGATTATTATCTAAAATATTTATAATTTTTTTAATATTTAAACCTTGAAAGATCAAATATTGTCCAAATAAATGTGCTCCAAAAAGATAAACTTTTTTAGTAGTATTTTCTAAAATTTCATTTAAATATAAAATTTTCTCTTGATAATATTTTTTCATATCTAAAAATAACTTTTTATTTTTCTCATATTCATTTTTCAAAACTATATTTTGAGTATTGATGCTTTCATCTTTACAAACATGATAAAAAATACTGTGTTCTTTAAAATACTGTTTTTGAATTATCTTAAACTTATGTTTTTGTAATAAAAACTCTAAAATATTTTCACTTAAAAATATGGTATGTTCAAAATTAAGACAATTTGTAAATTTATTTTCAAGCCATTTTTCCATATTTGGTAGTGAAAATATCATCTTACCCCCCCCCATCAAAGCAGAGGAAATTTCTTCTAAAAATTCATGAGGGTTATAAATATGCTCAAAAGTATGACTATGAGTAATAGTATCAAAGCTTTTATTGTTGAAAATTTCTTTATGAAAAAATCCATCTATATAGTCAACATTTTTATGTTTATTTTCTGAATTAGGCTCAACTATAGTCCATTTTATATCGGCTAAACTTAAGCAATTTTGCGAAAGTTTTCCGTGTCCTCCACCTATCTCTAAAATACTCTTAGGATTACTTTTTATGATAAAATCTGCAAATTCTCTATGATGCTCTTCCCAAAGAGCTCCAACAACCCCAGCATCATGTCCATTTGCATATAAAATTTCTAAAGGAATAAGATTTTTAAGCTGAATCACACCTTCTTTAGAAATAACCCATACTTGCTCACAAATCAAATCATCTTTTAAATCACTTTCAACACAACCACAAAACAAAGGAAATTCATCTCTAGATAAAAGCTCTAATTCTGTATTATCTATGACGCATTTTTGACGTTTGATTAAATTAACCTTTCTCATTAATTTTTACCCTTTCATACTCATCAGGCGTTCCGCAAAATACAATTTCATCTAATGAAATTTTATGATATTTTATAAGCAAACCTTTTTTTATAAGATAATTATACATAGGAGCTATATACAATTCTCCCTTGCTAAAATCATTTTCAGTTTTCATTCTATCAAAAATTTCTTTAAAATCTTTTGTTTTTTTAAAATAATAAAGTCCACTACTACAAAGACTTGAAATTCTTTCTTTCTCAGCGGTTTTAATCACATTGTCATTTTCATCAGCTAAAACAAAACTCCATTGCTCTCCATCTGCCTCAAATACCTCTAAATAGCCATCAATTTTACAAAAATCCAAGGTAGTAGGTAAAGAAAAATTTGGCCTAAAGGTATCAATGTTAAAAATTAAAATACTCTCATCATCTTTAATATTTGCCCTATCTAATCCAAGTCTTACTGTGTGAGCTTGACCTAAAGTTTCTTGTTTTAATCTTACACTTTCGTAAGATTTTATTCCTAATTTTTCACATTCTTCTTTTATAAAATTGCTAGTATTCTCAATATCTCTATATATAAAAATAAATTTAAAATCTTTAAAATATTTTTTAAAACTATTTACAGCATGAAAAAATACGCTATTTCCTTTTAAATCAAGCATATATTTAGGTTTATCATAGCCCGCCTTTGCAAAACGACTACTTAGTCCCGCCATAGGAAAGATTATAATCATTTACTCTCCTTAAAAAATTTATCATAAAGTATAAAAGCATTTGCCAAAAAAGCCATTTGTTTTTCTTTAAAATCATTATGCAAAGGTAACATAGATAAAAACAAATGCAAAGTCAAAGCTTTAATATTATCATCTATATTAAATATATTTAAAAATTCTTTTTGAATATCCAAAATATTTTTATCTTCTTCTATAAAAAACTCTATATTATCGTTATTAACTTTACACTCAAAAAATCCTGCAATAATAAAATCATAAAGCCCAAAAACAGAATGAACCAATTTTGCAAAATCATATTTTTTATCTCCATAAGGAGTAATTTTTCCATTAAAATCAAACCCTCTTGGATCAAAGGTTTTTATAGCGCCAGCTCTAAAATCATACATAATATTTGAAAAACAAAAATCTCCATGTATTAATGAAAATTCATTCATATCGTTCATATAAAAATCTAGCTTATCTACTAAAGTCAAAATACTTAGATAAGATTTTGAATTGATAACAATATTTTTATGCAAATCAATTCCGCTTTGCTTATTAAATTCTTGCAATCTTTTTAAAGTTTTTTCTTTGTAATTAAAATTTATATCTTTATCATTGCTTTTAAAAGAATGCAACTTATCTAAAAATTCTTTTAAAGATTTAAATATTCTTTTCCAAACATAACTAGGTAATTTTCCAAAAACATATAATTCTGCTAAAGTATTATTGCAAAGATATTCTATTTCATAACTATCTTCATAAGCTATAACTTTAGGGGTATAGATAAATAGTTTTTTAGGTAAATTATCAAACCAATTAATCTCTGCTTTTATCTTTTCTTGCCAAGAAGAAGACTTTTTTATATAGCCATTTGAAATATCTATATTGTTAAAATTTCTTTGCGTGCTTACAGCTTTTTTGGAGTGAAAATAACTTGTTATAAGACCAAAATCAAGCCAAGTATCATTTTTTATAATATCAAAAGGATAAGCTTTAGAATAAGATTTCATACCGTCCACGAAAGAATAACTACTTTCAACTATACATTTTATCAAAAATTGGGGATGAGAAAAACTATAAGCTCCTGCTAAAATCAAATCATCTTCTAATGTTTTTGACAGTATATTAAATTCATTATCTAAATAAGCCCAATCGTAATTTTCCTTAACTTTTGCAACCTGTAAAGAGTTTTCTTTGAATACAAGTTCTTTAAAAAAAGTATCCCCGTGTAAAATATAAAGTTTTTCATCAAAAGCACAACAAACATTTAAACAGTAAACCACAGATTCGCCTAAAGATAAATTATTTGGCACAAATAAAATTTCAATATTAAGTTCTTTTAATTTTTTCTCATCGAATTTGCTTAACTTAAAATCACTGGGTAAAGATAAAAAAAAATTTTGATTAAAATTTTTAAAAAGCTCTATTTGATATTCATACAACCTTTTATTACCAAGCGGTAGAAAAGATGGAGGAATTTTGCCAAATTCTAAAGTAAAATCAGAAAATGAATATTTTGCAGAAGTTATGAGTATCATTTATTGCCACCATCTTTATGAGGATTTTCTTTTTTTAAAAGTTCTTTAATTTGCTCATAATTTAAACTTGTAAATTCAGACGGACGAATAGCTTTATCATCAACATAAAATCCATCATACCCACACCAAGGTTTACCTATGATTATCTCATCATACGGTACATCATATTTTTGAAGCCAAGTGATAATTGTAGGCAAGGTATGAAATTTAATTTTTTCAAGATCGCCATCAAATGTACGCATGTTACGACTTGTGAAAATATTGATTTTAAAGCCTTGTTTTTTATACTCTTTTAAAGTTTGAATTAAATCAAGATTTGGTTTTTTATCAATATAATCTACATTCTCTTCATCAATTGTCAAAGTTCCATCTAAATCAATAAGTAGAGTTTTCATATTCCCATAATCATAAAAATTTTAAAATATTTTTATGATTATATGCAATAAACCTTACAATTTATTTATTGCTTTAAAAATTTCCAAATCCTCAGGTGTTCCAATGCCATGCATTTTGGAAAAATCAATATTATAAATACCTATTTTAGCACCGCTTTTTATGGCATAATTATAAACAGGACAAGTATAAAATTCATTATTAACTCTATCATTTTCTATAATCATATCTATAGCACTTTCAACAAATATTTTTCCTTTATTAAAAAAATAAATCCCAACTGTAGCAAATTCAGTAATAGCTTCTTTTTCTTTTACTTCTACTACCAAATCATTATTTAATTTTGCAAATGACCACTTAGGATTTTTTTCCTTGTCTATAAAAGTCAATATTGAACCATCTAAACCTCGTTTGAAACTATCATTAATAAAATCAGCTATATTAATATCAACAATCTGATCAGAATTTGCTATCATCAATGGCATATCATTATTAATATATTTTCTTGCATAAAGCACAGTACAAGCTGTTCCTTCTGTAAGTTTATCGATAGGAATAAATTCGACATTAAAATTATTTTTAATTTCATCAACTAGCTTTTTTTCTTTAGTCAAATGTTCTTTTCTTGCTATTAAAATATATCTTGCATCTTTATATTTTAAATTTTCAAGCACTCTAACTATCATTGGCTTATCCAAAACATCGATAAAAGGCTTTGGTTTATCAAAACCAGCCTTTGCAAAACGACTTCCAAGCCCAGTCATAGGAATCACTATATTCATTGACATTCTCCTAAATATTTATCATTATTAACTCCTGGAAGTTTTACGACAACATTCGTTGTGTCTTCCAAAGCTTCAAAATCTGTAGCTTCCCCTGGATAAATCATCACTATGTCCCCTTTAGAATATATCTTATCATTCATTCTTACTTTACCGCTAATAATAACAGTAATTTCGGTTGCGATTTTATGATGATGCTTTTCTTCAGTATCACCTTTTTTATATTCTTTCACGCCAACTTCCACATCATTAGTTTTAAAAACACTTGGATCGAAATTTCCTACAAACCAACCACGAATCATTTCATCTAATTTATAATTTTTCACAATCAACCTTTCGGAATATCCAAATAAGCACGTAACTCAACTATTTTTTCATCATGCCATTCTATAATATCCACACCTTCAAGTCTGATATCATCAAGTATTAAAATAAATTCTATAAAAGTTGTATTTTATCTTGAAAAATATTTTTAGCACTAAAGCTTAGTTTATTACAATTTTTAAAAATATTTTCAATAGCTTTTAAGCATTCTTCTTTGCCTTCTATTCTTTTTACAACTGGATCTTCTAAAACAAAATTCTCATTTAACAAATTTGTTACTTCATTGATATCTTTTTTATTAAAAGCACTGATATATTTTTCAGTTAATTTTTTAAGCATTTTTAATCCTTTCATATTCATTAATTTTCGCATGAGAATAAAAAGTAAAATAACGATTTTTATCAATTGAAATATTTATAATTTTCTTATCTTGTAAAATTAATTCATTTAATGTTGAAGCAATAAAATATTTTCCTTCGAATTAACATCTTTTTTAATCATATCAAAAGCTGATTTTACAAAAAAATCAGCTTTATTAAAATAATAAAATCCCGCTATTGCATTTTTACTTACAGGTTTTTTTCAAAAGCTTCTAAAACAAAATGATTTTCATCGCATTTTACATAAGCCCATCTTGGATGAACACTCTCAAAACTCAAAACACCCGCATCATTTAAAGATAATTCTGAAATAACTTCATTTAAATCATACTCAAAAATTTGATCCATATTAACAATAAGCAAAGAATCATTTAAATTAATCTCATCAATAGCCATCAAAACAGAACAAACCATACCTTGTGTTTCATTTTTAAGAATGATAATTTTGCTTTGATTATTAGTTAAAACATTAATTGCATCATCTAAATGATAACGCTTTACATCTTCTTCTTTAAGTATAAAAATAAAACGTTTATTCTTGACATTTTCATAATTTTTAACAAAATGTTCTAACATAGTTTTTCCACAAATTTCGATAAATGGCTTTGGAAAACCGTCTTTTTCATTATCAAAAAAATAACTTTTACCCGCAATAGGAGCCACTATATTTAACATTTCAATTCCTCTTCAAATTTACAAATATGATTTTTAATATTTTCATAATTTGCTTCACTAACTTCATCTACAATCATCACATTAGCCCCACTTGCCCTAGCTGCTTTTATACCATTTTCATTATCTTCTACTATCATGCATTCTTTAGGATTTAGCTTTAATTTTTCTATAGCTTTGATATACATTTCAGGGTCAGGTTTTCCTTTTTTTACATCTTCATTGGAAATATAAAAATCTAAATAATTTTCAAGAGCTGATTTTTTCATCATTACTTTAATGCTATTGCGTATAGAATTAGAACAAACTGCCATTTTATAACCTTCAAATTTTAGCTTTGATAAAGCATATTCATGATGGAACCTAGGTTTGCATAAACTATAAACTATTTCCATGGTGTATTGCTGTTTTAATTCATTTATAAAAGAATGTAGCGATTTAGGCAACCCTCTTTCCAATGAAAGCATTTTTAATTTATCCTTAGTTGGCAAGCCATCAAAAGTTGTTAAGTGCTCATATCTAGTAATTTCCATGCCAAAAAGTTTTAAAGCTCTATTTAAAGCTTCATAATGCCAATCTTTAGCCTCAATTAAACCCCATCCATATCAAAAATAATAGCTTTTATCTTAGTCATTAAAGAATCTCCTTGCCTCATCAGGATAATCGGTGCAAATCATTAATTGTTCTTGTATTTGCAAATCTTTTTCTATTTGCTTATATTCTTTCCATTCTTTTTTAAATTCTCTTTTATGAAGCTCTGGAGAAACTATACAAATTAATTTACCATTATTAATGTGTTTTTTTATAATATTTTTATCTATCCAATGTGAATAAAATTCATCCATCCAAACACCACAAGCCTTATCATAAAAACTAGGCTCTTTTTCATATTCACTTTGTCTAGTAAAGACATTAAAATTTAAATCAATATAAAGCAAAGCATCAGGAACTGACATATCAAATATAAAATAATTTGTAATTTCATATTTTTCAATAAGTTTCTTAAGTAGATTTTGAAGACCATCAGCCTTTATATTTAAGGCTAAAGGTAAATTTGTATTATACTTTTTATAAAGCTTAAAAAAATCTTCTAATTTTAAACAATTTTCACTTGCCATATCATGTGATACGACTATGCCCCCCCCCCACATCTCTTAAATCTGTTTCAAGACCGTATAAATTAAGAAAACTTCGATCAAAAGCAGCAATAGAATTTTTTTCCTGCTTGTTTTTCCAATAACCACGATGTGAAAGTATTTTCATTAGCTTAATCTCACTTTAAAAATAAATTTTCCAAAACAATATATTAACATAATTTAGTATAATAAAATATTTAAAAAATTTATTAAGAAAGGAAAATTATGCATTGTCCATTATGTCAAAGTGAAAATAACCAAAAAGAACTTTTTAAAACCGTAAATGCTTTTACTTCTTCAGGAAAACTTGATAAAAACCCAACTCAAATAAAAACAACTATAACAACTAATGATGGCGGGGGGGGGGTATTGTAAAGGAAACAATACTATAACTTTTACACAGTGCCAAGATTGTGGATATATCTATAACTCGACATTTGATTTAAATAAAATCTCTAAAGAATACCAAAGTGAAGGCTATTTTTCCCGCAAAATAGTCTCAAAAGCCATGAGCAATAATGTAAAAACAATTAAAGATAAATGTCTAAAATATATCAACAAAAATAGTACTTGCTTAGAAGTTGCTCCAGGAAGTGGAGATATGGTAAATGCTCTTATACGTAATGTAAAATTTATGTATACCGTTGATCCATCTTTAGTTTCTTTAGAAATGGAAAATATAAATAATCTTAAACATATACACGGATTTTTTAATTTTAATATTTTAAAAGATAGGCTAGAACATAAAATTGATTTCATTATATTTAGACATCTACTAGAACATATTAATACACCTCTAGACTTTTTAAAAGATGTAGCTAAACTACTTGAAAACAATGGTATTGTATATATAGAAGTTCCGAATATTGAAGAATTTATTGAATATAGAAGATTTTATGAAATTTTTAATGATCACTGCGGATATTATCAAAAAAATGTTTTAATTAACACTTTGCAATCTTTAGGTTGTGAATTTATAGATGAAATTTTTCTTTATAGAGAACAACATATGGGATTATTTTTTAGAAAAAATACAAATATATGCGACATAAATAAGTTGAATTTTAAACTTTTTGATAAAAACATTTATACCTTATTTCAAGAAAATATAAGAAAATTAAATAATCTTTTGCATGATTATAAAAATATCGCAATTTATGGATCTGGAGCCCATGGAAATACTATTATAACTTTTATTGATAACCCAGAAAAAATCAAAAAATGCTTCGATCTTGACGTAAGAAAACAAGGAATGTATTTACAAAATTCTTCAATTATCATTCAAGAACCAAATATAAAAAATTTTAAAGACCTTGAAGCTATTATCATAGCAGCGCCTTTATATGAAAAAGAAATTATAAGTTCTTTAAGAGAAAAAGGATATAAAGAGGATATTATCACTACAGAAAAAGAGTTAAAAAAATAATGTAGAATCATATCTGAGAATTATAAAAAAACCTATAATCCTCAGGCACGCCTATATCTATAAAATAATCATCAAAAATATGAGCTTTAGCTTTTAGTTTTTCATAATTTTCTTGCAAAAATTCTTCAAAAGAAAATTTTTCCTGCAAAGCAAAATCTTTAAAAATATCTTTATCTAAAAGATAAATTCCACCATTGATTAAACCCTGATTTTTAAATATTTTTTCCTCAAAAGAAATCACAAAACCTTGCTCATTAACATTTACTGTGCCATATCTATCAAAATCATTCATTTGTTTTAAAGCAAGGCAAATTTTACTTCTATTTAGCTTTAATTTACTTAAATCTATGTCAAAAAAAGTATCGCCATTTAAAACATAAGCCTCGTTTTTTATAAATTTCAAAGCCTCTTTTATAGCTCCACCCGTTCCTAGAGGCTCTTTTTCTATACTGTATTTTATTTTTATGCCTAAAAACTCATCTTTAAAATATTCTTGCATCACTTCATATTTGTATGATACTGCTAAGATAACTTCTTTTATGCCTTGCTTTTTAAGATATTCAAAAATAAATTCTAAAAAAGGCTTATCATTTATCGGTGCCATAGGTTTTGGAATGTCTTTTATAATACTTTTAAGTCTTGTTCCTAAGCCGCCACAAAGTATTATTGCTTGCAAGAAAAACCTTTACCGAAAAGCTCTTCTTCGACAATAGCACAAATAATATGTCCTATTAAAATATGCGCTTCTTGAATTCTTGGCGTGCAAGTTGAAGGCACTTTTATACAATAATCACAAAGTTCATTCATAGCCCCGCCACTAGCTCCACTTAAGCCTATACTTGTGATTCCTTTTTGCCTGCAAAGATCTAGAGCTTTTAAGATATTTTTACTATTTCCACTTGTTGAAATGCCTATAAAAACATCTCCCTTAACACCTTGAGCTTGCACTTGTCTAGCAAACAAATTTTCATAACCATAGTCATTACCAATAGCTGTTAATATGCTAGTATCTGTAGTAAGTGCAATACTTGCGATACCGGGTCTATCAAAATAAAACCTACTTACAAATTCCCCTGCAATATGCTGTGCATCAGCTGCACTACCACCGTTTCCTGCTAGTAAGGTTTTATTGCCATTTCGATAAGCTTTTATGACTTCTAATGAAGCATTTTTAATAAGAGTTATTAAATTCTCATCTTTTAAAATTTGCTCTTTTACCAAAATCGATTCTTGAAAATGTTCTTTTATATAAGAATTTAAATTCTCCATGATTTAACTCCCTCTTTTGTAAATGAAAAATCTTGTACATAACCTTGTTCTTTGTTTAAAGCTTTGATTAAATTATATTTTTTAGTAGGATCTACGAAGAAAAACATAAATCCACCTGCTCCTGCTCCACTGGTTTTGCCACTATAGGCTCCGTTATCTATAGCAAGTTTATAAATTCTTTCAAGCTCATCATTACTAACGATTTCTGAGATGATTTTTTTTGACTGCCAAGACTTACCTAAAATTTGCGCCAAAGTATCAAAATCCGCCTTAAATAAAGCTTCTTTCATCTTTATAGCATCTTGCTTTATAGCATGCATTGCCTCTAAAGACTTTTCATCTCCAAGCTTTCCTTTTTTATGTTCTTCTATATCTTTTGCTTCTCTTGTGATATTTGTAAAATAAAGCACAGTTCTAGCTTCAAGCTCACTAGCTATCCAGTTTTTAATACGCAAAGGATTAACAATGACTCTTTTATTCTCATAAAATTCCATAAAATTAAAGCCACCAAAAGTTGCGGCGTATTGATCTTGTGCTCCACCTACTATGCCTAAATCTTCTCTTTCTATCTCATAAGCAAGTTTAGCGATTTCATATTCCCCTAAAGGTAAATTAAGCCATTCTGAAAAAGCCTTTATAACCCCTACAACTAAGGTTGAGCTTCCACCTAGCCCACTACCACTTGGTACATCTGAGTATGTATGCAAAGAAAAACTCAAAGGTTTTTTTGTAAAATCTTTTACAATACGATTATAAATGCTCTTAAAAATATCTAATTTTCCATCATTTTCTAAATGCTCTTTACTTTCATACTCAGAGTAAGAATTTGTATCAGGAGAATCAAAGATGATTTTTCCATCTTCTCTTTCGATCAAAGTGCAATGTATATATAAAGATATAGTTGCATTTAAAACATAACCTGTATATTTATCACAATATAAATTTATATCAGTTCCACCGCCTGCTAGACCGAGACGAAGAGGAGTTTGTGTGCGTATAGTTTTCATTGAATTACTACTTATTTTGCTATAATTTATTATAAAAATTATAGCAAAATATACTTAACTTCTATATAATATTATTTAAACATTTGCAAAGCGATTAACTTTCATCATTTTAAACGCCCTTAAAAGTTCTTCAATACCATCTTCTAAAGTATTATCTGGTTTCCAACCTGTAGCCTCTAATTTAGCATTTGAAACCAAATAATCTCTTTTATCCGGATCTTCACCTATACTGGCTGAATGGATATAAAAATCAGGAATATACTTTTTAATCGTTTCAGCAAGCTGTCTTTTAGTCAAATTTGCAGAACTTAATCCCATGTTATAAGCCTGACCCTTCATCTTATCATAATTCTCAATTCCATGAATAAATCCTTTAACCACATCGCGAACATGAATATAATTGCGTCTAAAATGCTCTTCAAAAAGCACTATAAATTTATCTTTATATGCACGATAGGTAAAATCATTAACAAGTAAATCAAGTCTCATTCTAGGTGAAATTCCAAAAACAGTAGCCAAACGAAAAGTTACACAATTTCCTTTATCAAGCAAATATTGCTCCGCGTGCACTTTATCGATCCCATATTCTGAGATAGGACGCAAGGGAGATTCTTCAGTGCACATTGCATCTTTTTCTCCTATACCATAACCGCTATTTGTATTGGGATAAATAAATATTTGAGAAGGACTTGCAAAATCACTTATCATTTTTACAGCTTCATAATTGATCATTTTAGCTAATTTTGGATTTCTTTTACAAAGTGGAGCTCCAACCAAAGCAGCTAGGGGAATAATAATATCAGCTTTTGCTACCTCTTGCTTAATGAGATTTTCATCCATAGCGTCACCATTTATAAAAGTAAAATTTTTATTATGAGAACAAGATAAAAGAGAGATTTGATCAAACATCAAATTATCAATCACACAAACTTCATAACCTTTTTCAAGTAAAATCGGTGTTAAAACCGAACCTATATAACCTGCACCACCTGTAATTAAAACTTTTTTTGACATATTTTTCCTTTAAATCGATGGTTTTATCGATTTAAAGGAATTCTGCCTCTCTTAATTTCATTTCTCCAATGATTTAGCAAATCTTTAAGCATTTGTCTAACAGGAATTTCAGCTTTCCAATCGATAAAACTCTTTATTTTACTATTATCAAACATTTGATAGTCAGCATCAATAGGACGCATCCTATCTTCAACTTGTCTTACCTCAATACCCCCCCCCCCATATCACTAAAATTTAGCAATATATCTATAACTTCAGGAAGTTTAAAAGCCTCTTCTCCTGCTATATTAAAAGCTTCTCCGCAAGGAATATTACCCTTTTGACTCTCAAGAGAAAGTAGATAATAAGCCCTTATAGCATCACGACAATCTTGAAAGGTTCTTACACTCGAAAGATTTCCAACCTTGATAACAGGCTCTTGATAACCCGCTTCAATTAAAGCAATTTGTTTTGCAACTGTGCTTTCAAAAAACACATCGCTTCTTCTTGGGCCACTATGCGTTCCCATTCTTGTAACAAAAGTGCGAATGTTATAAGCTTCGCCATAAAATCTTCCCAAATAATCAGTGCCAATTTTGCTTATGCTATAAGGACTTGCACCGTGAAAAGCTGTTTCTTCATTAAGTTTAATCCCTACTTTTGCTTTACCATAAACTTCACTTGAAGAGCAGATATGCACTACAGGGTCATATCCATCTTTTGCCTTTAAAATTCTAATGTTTTCCAAAATATTTGCTGTGCCTATGATATTTGTTTGTAATGTTTCTATAGGTATGTCAAAAGAAGTTTTTGGGTAAGACTGTGCGGCCAAATGAAAGATCACATCCGGTCTTTGACTCTCAAAAAGTTTTTGAAGACTAGAGTAATCATTTAAATCTGCATAAAAAATACTGATTCTATCTTTTTTATTGATCCTATCACTTAAATGATAGATATTGTCCATAGGTTCTTGCCAACGCATCATACCTATAACATCATAATCCGTATTTTCTAGCAAAAAATCTGCCATTTGTGAGCCAACTTGCCCTGTAAATCCTGTAATTAACGCTGTTTTTTTCATGATTTTTCCCATTGTCTTATATTTTGCTCTTTTAAATACCATTCATACATCATCTTAATGCCGTCTTCAAGCTTGATTTTTGCCTTCCAGCCTAAATTTTGCAATCTTGAACTATCTAATATTCTATCCATTGTAGAATCTGGCTTTGAATCGTTAAACACAATTCCACCCTTAAATCCAACAATATTTTTAATCAAACAAGCAAGTTCTTTTATGCTTAAAAATTCCCCACTTCCTACATTAAGATGCGGTTCATTAGATGAAACAATATCTTTAAAATCTATATTTTTCATCACATAAATAGAAGCATCGGCTAAATCTTTTGCATGAATAAATTCCCTAATTACACTACCGCCACCCCAAATTTCTACGCTATCTTTACTTACACCAAATTTTTGTAAATATTCCATTGCTTGCTCTAAGGAATTCATTTGCAAATCCTTTAAAACCTCATCAATTTTATTTTCATCTAAAAGTTTTGCTAAATGAAATTTGCGAAGCAAAGCTGGTAAAACTTTTGCTTTTTGCAAATCAAACTCGGTTGTCTCTCCATACAAATTTGCAAGATACAAAGTGATAAAATTTGTTCTATATTGCAAATTATAACTTTCACACATTTTTGTTCCTATAATTTTTGGTAAACCATATGCAACGGCTTTTAAATCTAGCTTTCCATCTAATAAATTCTCTTCTTTAATGGGATTTATAGCTTTTTGAGGGTAAGCCCAAGCAGAGCCATAAAAAATAAGCTTTTTGACATCATTCTGGTAAGATGAATGAATAATATTTGCTTGAAGTACGCTATTTTCATAGATTACATCAGCTGGAGTAAAAAGCCCTAAAGTATCAAGCTTGGCAGCACATAAAAAAACATATTCTGGTTTTTCTTTTGCAAAAAAATCAGCCACAGCTTTTTGATCTACTAAATCTAATTCTTTTCTTGTTTTTACGATAATATTATTAAAACCCCCATCTATGAGTGTATTATAAAGAGTTTTTCCTAAAGTGCCACCATGCCCTGTTATATAAATTTTAGAATCTTTTTGCATCATTTATCCCTACTCATTGCTAAAATATCACGCTCTGAAAGGATAGGAGAATTTGTTGGCCAATCTATGCCTATTCTTTCATCATTCCATGCATAAGTAAATTGATCAGGAGCATCCATATACTCTCCTAAATAAGCACATTTATAATAATAAACTGCAGTTTCACTACTAACATAATGAGCATTTCCAAAACCCGCTGGAACTAAGATAATTTTTTGATTATCTTGATTTATGATGAATCTTTCATGCTTTAAATAAGTTGGGGAATCTTTTCTGCAATCAACCACAACTTGATGCACTTCTCCATAGACACAAGTGGCTAACTTATAAGTTTTTACATCACCATGGATACCGCGGATAACATTATGTTTAGAATGTATGAATTTATCGTGTATAAATTTTAATCCATTTGGCAAGAGTTTATCTACAGCCTCGCTTGTAAAAGCTGTCCAAATTTCACCTCTTAAATCTCTAAATTTGTTAGGAGTTATGATATATACTCCTTTTAAAATTTTTGATTCTTGTATATCAAATTCTATTGCCATTATTTTCCTTTTTTGTATTTAAAATTCTTATAAAGCATGTATATTTTATAAGGCAAAATAAAATAAGCTCCTTTATATCTGTTTTGATGAGCTTTAAGTATCAAATCTCCTAATTGATAAGAAAGATGTTTTTTACATTCTAGAGATTCATAATAATCTGAGCAAGATTTTAAGTCTAAATTTCCAATAGGATGTTCTCTAAGAAGTTTATTTTGTTTTTTTTCTCTATATAAAATCTGAAATGTTTTTATAATTTCCATTTTAATCAAAGCATTCCCTAATTGATATCTGATATCTGATTTAACATAGCCTACAGCACTAAAACAATCATTAGTTAAATATCTCAATAATAAGTCTTTTTCAGTATTGTTTTTATTTTTTAACAAGATCAATTTTAAATATTGAGCCCTTTTGAGGTCGCCTAAAAAACTAGAAATTTTAAATCCTACGATAAAAATATATGGATATTTTTCATCATTGAAATTAATATAATCTTGATAACAGTCATTAAAAGCTCCTAAAGAATGTGATAATAAGGTTTGAAAAAAAGACTCATAACGGTTTTCCAAAATTATTTTAATATTTTCATTAATCTGATTATAATCTTGTTGCATAAATAAACATTGCATTTTATAAATTCTATATCCATCATTATCATTGTCTAATTTTAAAGCCTCATCAAGATATTTAATTTGATTTTCTAATGGCAAATTTAATTCTCTTGAAAGTTGAAATAATCGAAATGAAGACATAGCTTTTTGCAAAAAATGTAAAGACAATTTATTCATATTTTGAATTATCAATTTCAATTGCTCATCTTTTGAAAAAATATCATGAAAAGATACTAACTTATTGCTTCCAGAAATCATCATTGCTAATTTTGAGAAAACTGATTCTTTGGCTGAATAAATTTTTTCGGCTTTGGACATAAAATTAATTTCAAAAAAGGCTCTTTGCATTTCAGTATAATTAGGATCTATAAATGAACTGATATCAAGAATTTTTAAATGATTATATTGTTTAAAAGACTTTAGATAATCAACCAATTCTTTATTAGCATTTAAATCTTGCCCAAAGACTACAATATTATTATTTTTATCCAATTCTTTTATAGCAATCTCTAAAGCAATCTCATAAGGAAAAAGCCTTTCTATAACAGGAGTAAAACTAGGAGCTTTTCTTATATTTGAAAAAATAATATCCCCGCCTCTAATATGCAAAGCAATAAATTTAGCTTGTAATTTTGCAATATCATCTTGAACCTTAATTAAAATATCTTGATATTGTTTTGAAAAATTAATTGTAGTATAAATCTGTTGTATTTCATGTAAGCACTCGCTCTCTTCACAATCTTCGATCCATAAGTTTGGCAAAATATCTGTAGAATACCACCCCCATTCCTTTTCAAAATTTTCTTGATCTACCAGATATTCAAAAGTTCTTCTATCTTTTCTTATAGCATTACCATGGCTATATTCTAATCCTTCTGATGGTAAAAAATATTGCTCAATAAAACTTTCACCAAATACAATATCAACCTCATCCATACAATTGCCTAAGTAATTCAATTTTTCATCTTTGCAAGATTGTGTAATCCCCATGAAAGCCAAATCTATAGAGTTATGCCACAAAAATCCGAATTCGAAATTCATTTTTTTAGCTAAATACATACCTACTAAAATGCTAGCTATTCTCATACCTAATCCATCTGGTTTAGAAGATATAATATAACCCTTTTTTCTTTTTTTAAATACTTCAACTTTACTCAAACTAAGAACCTTTCTTTCTAAAAGTATTTTTATATATCTTGCTTCAACTCTATTAGATATAACAACATCGCATTCAAAATTATTATATTTCCATATATAAAAATTTTGAGGAATAAGTGTCCATTGTGTATTATCGATTGAAACATAAATTTTGATATCACGCATACTAGATCTTAAAAAAGTATTCTTAACATTTAAAATTCTAATTTTCTCCAAAAAATAAGTATCAAGTAAATCAACCATCCACCAAGACCATCGATCTTTAGAAGTGCAAAAAGCATAATCACAAATTATATCAGTGTTTATAGCTCTAGAAGCATCATTAAATTTGGAATAAATACTTAAAGAAC
The DNA here is from genome assembly GCF_045277125.1 of Campylobacter sp. CFSAN122748. Taxonomy (NCBI): domain Bacteria; kingdom Pseudomonadati; phylum Campylobacterota; class Epsilonproteobacteria; order Campylobacterales; family Campylobacteraceae; genus Campylobacter; species Campylobacter sp. CFSAN122748. The sequence goes on from NZ_CP116953.1 coordinate 1,407,514, forward strand.
TTTGCATAGCTTTTTTATATTTAGAAATATTGAGCAAAGTATGATCAGGAAGGATAAAATAAGGTTTATGAGCAACTTGTTTTTTATAGTCGGACTTCTTTATTTTCTTTTTTTTATATATCGCATACCAAGCAAAAGGTAAAATCAAAGGTTTGCCTAAATACCATTGTTTTATAGACTTAATTAAAGCTTCACCAATAAGATAAGAAAGATGATTTTTAACCCGATTTACATCATTAAAATCAGGATATTCATCTAATTTAGGTAGCTTTTTTTTATTTTTTTCCATTTTAAATTTAATAAATTCTAAAATCAATCTAAAAGGAATTAAATAAAAATTATAAATTTTAGCACGAGTAAGAACATAACCTATTCTATAAGAAAGTTGTTTTTGGATTCTATATCTTACTAAACCATATTTACAAAAAAAGTCAAATTCGGGATAGCGTTTATGATTGCATTCGTAAATGGGCTTATGCTCTCTAAAAAGCTCTTTGATTCTTCTAGGATCATGTTTTAACTCCACAAAATCAAAATACCAAAAATATAAAAACATGAAAAAAGCTTCTTCTAGTAATTTCCCTTTTTCTTTATCATACTCCTTGGCAATAAATTCTCTAATATGCCAAGCATTTAAAAAAATACTGCTTTTTGCATGATATTCTTTAGCTGCTTTAACATCACCATCAAAAACATCACACAAATGTTCAATATAGGGGGTAATATTAGCCTTAGTAGTTATTTTATCATAAGAAGCAGTAGAAGCTGAACGTATACGATAATAATATAAAACTTTTGGAAATACATATATATGCTTAGCTTGAGCAAAAAGCAACATCCCAAAATGTACATCCTCATGAATTAAGCCATCTAAAAATTTTAATTTTATTTTCTGCAAATAAGCAAAAGAATATATACCCCCCCACACACACCAAAAAGGAAGGTCGGCTTGAATTTTTAAACATCTCTCAAGCCATTGCATGGATGTAATTTTCTCTGGTTTATAGTACTCATAAATTTGCATTTGAGATTTTGTTAAATTTGTTTTATGTTTATAATGTTTTTCTTCAATATTATCATAAAACATCTGATAATCAAACCAAACTATATCCACATTATCTGATCTTTTAACACATTCTTCAATGCAATCTAATGTCCAATAATCATCAGGATCTAAAAATACAATAAAATCAATGTTTGGATTTTTAAAATTGATTGCTTCTTTCTTATTTGCAAAATAATTAGAACTTTTGTAAATTTTGCGAATAGCACGAGAATTATTATTTTTTATAGAAAATTCTACCAACTGATGTTTGTCAACTTGCAGTTCTTCGTTAATGATATTAAAACAAAAATCACCAGAAAAATATTCTACACCTACATTTCTTGCGGTACTTTGTCCTCCATTCTCCTTATCAAAAAGTATAAATCTTTCATCTTTTAAGGTATATTCTTTTGCAATATTGAGTGAATTTTCATCTGTGCTACCATCATTTACAAGTACAACTTGTAAATTTTTATAAGTTTGATTGACAACACTATCTAAACATTCTCTTAAATATTTTTCTACATTATAGATTGGGATAACTACACCTACGGTTTTCAAAAAACATCCTTTTTATCTATATTTATCTACATTTAATCTTGATTTCAAAACCCATCTTTATCATTTTTTAACCAATAATTATATATAATTATTCCTTGTTTTTTAATTAATTTATTTTAAAGGAAAAACCCATGCTTAACCCAAATTCAGCCATAGAAAGAGTAAAAAATCATCTTGCTTACAAACTAGGTCAAACTGTGATTGATTTTACAAACAGTAGTAGCGGGGGGGGGGTATATAGCATTATTTAAAAAACTTTATAAAATTAAAAAACAACACAAAAAACAACAAAAAATTTATCAACAAACCATACAAGTTTTTCCTCAACTCAAATATCCAAGTTTAGAAGCATGTAGTGATTATGAGCAAGCTTTAAGATATAAATTTCATTTGTCTTATATGCTAGGTGAAGTTTTAATCAAAGCTTATCAAACTTGGTATACAGGAGGTGGATTTAAATTAAAAAATAATATTAAAAAAGCAAATAAAGAATTTCAAATTTTTAGAGAAATTTTTAAAGAATTTGATCAGATTAACTCTAGTATCCTTGAAGGTTTGATAGATAATAAACAATTATTTTTAAAAGAATTTTCAAGAATAAAAAATATATTAAAAATTCATCAAGATTATAAAGCAATATTAGATAATATCTTTCACAATTTTAATTATTTTATACAAAATTTCGATCTTATAGAAGAATGGTTATTATCAGATGATTTCAAAGAAAGATACAAAAAAGAAAACCATCCTTATCCTTCATTACTTGATCCTAAGAAATTAAATGATAAGAATGAAAAAATCAATTATCATAATATACCAGCTGAACTTGCTTGGGAGATGAATTTGCCTTTACCAGATAACTATGAGTTTGTGTGGCTTGGTGGACATGCCATGGGATGCGCCGCACTAAATTTATTTTTTCAAAGATGTAACGTAAATGTCAAATGGTGCGGATATTTAAATGGTTTTGATAGGTTTGTTTTTAATTATCATCTGCTAGTTTCAAATTCGAGCTCTTATAACGCTTTACAAATTTTTGAATATAGAACATTTACAAATAAATTTGAGGAAGAGAAATTTTTTTCTAGCTTCTCAAGTAAAAAGAAAATTTTAATAAGCTATAAAGATCCTTTTACTATGATTAAAACAATCTTAAATGCTAATATCGTAAAATCTGAATATTATATACAGGATAAAAAATTAAATGCTTCCAATATAACTAAAAATACAATAGATATTCTTCAAAGATATAAAAGAAAATATAATAAATATAATATCAAAGATTTTGATCCGTATTTACTTCAACATCAAATACTAATACAAGAATTTCTCTTAAAATACTTTAAAAATTCAAAAAAATACTTTTTAGATATGAATGACATCCAGCCAGAAAATGCTTTCATAACATTAGAAAAACTTGCTACATATTTTAATTTTACCAAACCATCAATTCTTGATAAACAATTTTATCAAGAAAAAAAATCACTAGCAACTACATTTTTGCTTCATTACTTTCCTTTGATTCTTGATTTTGATGAGTTTGAGATAGAAATTAATGCTAAGGAATTAAATTATAGTAAAAAAGACGACATAAGTGATTTATTTTTTAAGAAAAAAATATATATTGATAACCATCAAATTCATTTTTACATCAATAAAAATTTAGATTTCGACAAAAAACTTTATATAAAGATAAAAAAGATAATCTTACAATTAATTTATATAATTAAAAAATATATAAATCTCAATCAACCATTGTGTGAAAAAGATATTTTACATTATTTAAGCTTAGATAAAAAATATAGAGATATTTATTTAAAAATTATTAATTATAATTTAACAACATTAAAACAACATCGTCCGGATATAGTAGCTTCTTGGAAATACTATCAAGAATTTGAAAAAATGTGTAAGGAGTTAGATGAATAAAATTGCTTGTGTAACTTTTTCTAAAGAATTTGCCTTAGGGGTTAAAAAATTATTTTTAAAACTATGGTTTTGTAGCTTCATTTTTAATTCATATAAGAGATTATCTATATCTAAAACTACAATTCCAAATCCATCTTTGTTATAGTCAAAATAACCTTGAGTATAAGTATGTTTTGCAAATAACTCATCTTTATCAAATTGATAATAAATCACGGGCTTTTTTAAAACAGCCATCTCAAAAGCCACACTTGAATAATCCGTTATCATTAAAGATGATTCACAAAAAAGCTTTTGCATACTCATTTCAACAGAAGGTATTATAATATAATTTGGTAAATTAAAACCTTCCAAATAAGGTCTAATTTGTGGATGAGGACTAAAAACTATTTTATAATCATATTTTTCATGTAATTCTTGTAATTTTTTACTATGTAAAAAAGAATCCCATCTATAAAAATACTCACTTTCATAAAATTTTGGATTAAATCTTCTTTTCATTAATTTTTTACTATAAGAACCTACTATATATTCTCTCCAAGTAGGCATAATAATAATTTGTTTAGTGTTTATTTGATTATTTTTAAGCAAAGCATCCCATCTAGGAAATCCCGTTAATTTTACCTCTTTAGGAGTAAATTTATAACGATTAAAATCTCCTGCTATAGAATCATATTCATCTTGCATTCCAGTAATAAATAAATCAATTTTTCTTTGATTCAACCAAGAAGATAAATCATTCTGAGTAATTCCATGTTGCAAAAATACAAAATCTTTAGTTTTTAAAGTATTTTCCCCCAAGGCTTCAAAAAAATACCTCTCAATATGCGATGAAATGAGTTTATCAGCCTTAAAAACCAAATATTTAAATTTAAAACTTTTTGGATCAACCAGTTTAAAACCTTCTTTTTTTAGTCTTTTATAATCATGAGAATTTTTTCTAAGGACAAAGGCGATATTTTTCTCAGGATAATTTTTCATAACATAGCGATATAAATGTTCAGCATTATCATCGGCTCTAAAAGGCATATCAGCAAAAAGCCATAATGATTTATTCTTAGCCCTTCTTTTTTTTAATTTTTTAATCTCATAAGAAATATTATAAGAAGTACATCTTTTTTCTTGATAGATTATATCAACCTTTTTATCGTTAATAAAACAAATCATATTTTTAGCATCTATAAAAAATTTAAGCCAAATTCTTCTTTCATAGATAAAAACTCGGTTTAAAAAATCATACTGTCTGATTTTTGAACAAATGATTTTGGCTAATCTATCGTCAAAAAGCATTTTAATTTCATCGTTAACATCTGCCGTATAAAATTTAATTAAAATTTCATCATTTTTATCATCTATTTGCTCGATAAAAACTTTGTCTATAAGCACTTTTTCTTTTTTAAAACAATGCAAAAATCCCATTTTGTGTAAAAACAAAAAAGAATTAAAATTAAATTTTATTATATTTTCACTATCAATAAAATAACAAATTTGATCGAGTAAATCAAGATATTTATGAATTTTAGCTTGATCTATAAAAGACAATTTTTCAGGATGATTAACCAGTTCTTGCACCTGCCAAAATAGTTCATATAAAATAACATTTTGTATGAAAATAGGAATTTTATCTTGCTTTGCTACAAAATTTAAAAGCTCTAAATATCCTTTTTCTAAAATTTCCAAATAGTAAAATTTATTTTTATTTTTTTTATCTAAAGTGGAACTTTTATCAAATCTTTTTCTATAAAAATATCTTGCATTTTTTAAAAATATAGATTTTAGATTTAAATTTTTAAATAAATAAATATTAATAAATTTTCCATCTTCAAAATTTAAAGTCAAATTTTCATCAAAAAAAGTATCTTTAAGATAATCACATTTTAGAAAACATGATGCAACCGAAAGTTGAATATTTTCATTTAATTTTATATTATCATAAACACTTTTGTGTTTTTTGAATTTAAAATTTAAAGCATGAGTATCTTTATATAAAATCTTTCTTTTTTCCCTATAAAAAATAATATTTGTAGCCACCATAGCTATATTATTTTGATTTTTTAAAAAACTATCTACCTCATAAAAATAATCCCTATCTAAAAAATCATCAGGATCAGTAAAGGTTACCCAAGGAATATTTAAATCATTTTCCTTTAAATATTTTAAACCCAAATTCCTCGCACTTGCTTGACCACCATTTTCTTTGTATAGATAGATAATATTTTTTGGGTATTTTTTTTGATATTTTTTAATGATATTAGCTGAATTATCAGTAGAACCATCATCAACGCAAATTAGATGAATATTATTTTTAAAATCCAATCTTTGATTAATTATAGATTTAAAAAAATCATCTAAATATTTTTCCACATTATAAACCGCTGAAACTATGACATATTTATTATAGGCTTTGTATTTTTTAGGTTTAAATTGTTTTAAAAAATTTTGTAGGGAAATTAACAAACTTTTAAAGAAGAAAGATATATTTTTTTTATACTTTGCTTTTAACAACATATCAATTTCTAGCCTTTTTAATTCTTAAATCCTCAAAAAATCCCTTAGGATTAAAAAACAATTTTCTTGCCAAGCGATAAAATTTAGTATGTGAAATCATAGCACCAAGATACTCTAAACCTAAAATTTTCATCAAAAATGAAAAAGGCCTTATGCTCTTAAGCTCATGTAAATAAGGTTTATAAACAAAAGATCTTAAAGGATAAAAGCTTTTATCATGTTTTTGTGCCATCAGTATTTTTTCTTTATCAATGATGATTTGATAAAAAATTCCCTCATGCTCAAAACTATAAAGCTCGTTAATCAAATAATAAAGCATTTCATACAAATCACACTTATCATCATTATTTTGGCCTAAAAGATCCAAAATGACTTTTTTTTCATCCTCTTTTAAAGTTAAAAAATATTTTTTAACTTGATAAAGTTTTTGCTCACTTAAATTCAAATCTTGTTTATAATCTAAATCTAAATTTTTTGTAAAAAACCAAGAATGAGGTAAAATGCCTTTTTGAAAATAAAAAATATCACAATAATCTATATCATCAAATTGTAGTTTTATACTTGCATCTAAAAATATTTTAGTGATTTTTTCTTGTTGTAAAAAATTCAACAAAAGTTCATATTTTAACTCTTTATCTATGAAAAAATCACTTATATTTTTATAAATGATTTCTCCCACATAAACACTAATATCCTTAAAATCATAATTTTGATCTTTAAAAAGCATTAAAACTTTTTCACCTTTGGCTTTAAAAACTTGCAAAGGTTTTAAATCGTGTTTTTTGATGTTTTTTAAATGTTTATAAAAAAGCCGATGATTCTTATCTTTATTTTGCATATAAGCATTTTGATTGGGTTCTATATGATAAAAATGATACATATAAATTCCATAAAAACAAGCCTCATAACCAAGTAATGAAAACCAAGATCTAAAACCTTTAAAGTTAAAAAAATTCCAATTTCTAGCATCATAACTTAAATTAGTAGGCATTTTTTCAAAACTCACACAAGCTTTTAAAATTCTAGCAAAAAGATCAAAATCTTCATAACCATGTCCAATAAAATTTTCATCATTTCCGCCTAATCTTAAAAACTGATGTTTATTTATCACAATACTTGAAGTAGAACTTGGGGCAAAAAATTTTACCCAAGTATTTCTTGCTGTAAATAAATCCTCTTGTATCAAAATATCCCAAAATTTATCATTGTATTGTTTTAATTTTTCATTAGCTTCTTTATTAAGATACACTACAGGTAAAACTATCAAAGCATTGATATTTTGAGAAATATTTTTAATTTGAATTAGTTTTAAAATTTTTCCAAAATTATCCAAGGAAATATAACAATCCACATCCAAAAACAAAAGAACATTTGAATGCGCACAACTTGCTCCTAAATTTCTGCATTTTCCTTGAGAAAAAGCTTTTTGCTCCATATCTTTAAGATAAATATGATGGTTTGCTTGGATAAAATTTTTAAGCTCGTGATTTTTAGATGAATATCCTTCAACAAAAATAAATTCTATATTCTCATCACTTTTAAAATATTTTGCTTTCTCAATAACCCTTTCTTCTATATAAGGACGCTCCTTACTTAAGCCAAAAGGAATAATAACAGATAAAAGAGCCATTAAACATTTCCTATAGCATAAAGCTGGATAATCCCTATAACCCTTTCTTCTTTCCCTACTATAATTTCTTTGATTTTATGTTTTAGCATGATCTCCTCTGCTTCACTTGCCATAGCATCAGCATCGACTACTTTAGGATTTGTACTCATGATTTCTTTAGCTCTAAAATCAAATCTTGGTTTATCGCTTGTCTTTAAAGCACGACGCAAATCCCCATCGGTGATGATACCCACTAATTTTTCATTCTCAAGTACCACACAAAGCCCTAGCTTTCCACTAGTCATCACATCAACAAGATCGTTAAATTCAGTATCAGGATGCACTATAGGAAGGTTACTTGAAACCATAAGATCTTTTACCTTGGTTAAAAGCTTACGCCCCAAACTCCCCCCTGGATGAAAAAGGGCAAAATCATCAGGCTTGAAATTTCTTACCTTCATCAAAGCAGCAGCTAAAGCATCCCCCATAACCAAAGTTGCGGTTGTCGAAGACATAGGAGCAAGCTGCAAAGGACAAGCTTCCTTTTCCACAGCTATATTTAAAAATATATCGCTTTGCTTTACAAGGGTGGAATTTTTTTTACCGCACATTACTATAAGTGGAATTTTACGCTTTTTTATAGCTGGAATGATTTTTAAAATTTCTTCAGTTTCTCCTGAATTTGAAATAGCAATTAAAACATCTTCAGGAGTTAGCATTCCAAGATCTCCATGCAAAGCCTCTCCTGGATGGATGAAAAAGCTTGGCGTTCCTGTACTTGCTAAAGTAGCTGCTATCTTAGCACCTATATGACCTGATTTACCCATTCCACTGACTATGCAACGCCCTTTGGTATTTAGCATCAAATTCACAGCTTGATTAAAATTTTCATCTAAATTTTTAGCCAAATCCAAAATAGCTTGTGCTTCTTTTTCAAAGACTTCTTTGGCTATTTCAAGAGTATTCATTTTTAAACCTTAAAGATTAAGCACAACATTGGTTGCAATAGCAATTTGATAAAGAATTTGAGTTAACATTGAAAAAATTTGCAAATTCTCACTATCTACTTTTGGCAATACCAACACAGAATCGTCTGGTTTCATATCTATACCACTATGATATTTTTCAGCTTTTCCATTGCTTCGTATCACCAAAACTTTTGAAGTATCCGCTCTTTCTCCATAACCTCCTGCAAGATTGATATAATATCTTAAATCTTTGCCCTTATCATACACAAAAGCTCCAGGTAAAGAAACCTCACCTTGAACTATGATGAGATTATTCTTACTTGGTACATTAATAGTATCACCATCTTCTAAAATAACCGAATTATAGGACTTTGGATTATCAATGACAATTTGACCCTTAGGCTCTACTTGCTTAGCTCTTTGGATAAATTCTAAAATCGTTTTTGCTTGTTGAGCTCTTATAGCTGCACCTTGAGCTGTAACAGAACCACTAGTTAAAGCTAGAGTTTCAAGCTCTTTAAGCTGAGCATTGATAAGTTCTTTTTGAGTTCTAGCTACACTTTTTCTAAACACTTGTAAAGCTTGCATGTTTGATTGTGGATTAGCTTTAATTAATTTAGAAATATCTTCTAAAGTCGTTCCTTTACCCACAACTAAAGTTTTTAAACCATTATGCTCGCCATTTACACTTATAGTTATATTTTCAGAAACATACTCAGGGTGAAATTCTACCTCATCTCCCGTTCTAAGTAAAACTTTTGAAAATTGCATTTTATTATAAGCACTGACATCAAGTTTATGATCTTCACCATAACTTTTTACGATAGCATTAGTCACGATAGGTTTAGCACCTGATACTCTAGCTAAGTCAGCTAAAGTTTTAATATCATTTGAAAGTTCAAAACGAAAAGGTCTTTGCACATCACCGTTAACAAAAGCGTAATTTTGAACATTTCCTACTAAAATAACATCTCCACTTCTAAAAGGAAAAAGATCCATTTGCCCCTTTAGTAAAAAATCATATAAATCAATATTTTTTATCACGCTGTTATTACGCAAAATTTGAATATCTCTAAAACTTCCATATTCTAAATTTATACCCCCTGCTTTATCAAGATACTGGACCACTGAATCCGAACTAAGTCCTTGATAAAGTCCTGGAGCATTAACGCTTCCTGTTACAAAAACACTGACATTTTGATAAGCATTCATATCTGCATAAACAAAAACATTGCTTTTATAGATTTTATTAACACGTGCTTTTATAACACTTACAAGGGCGCTATTTTTCACACCTAGTAAATTTACAGCTCCTACTTTAGGGATAAAAATATTTCCTTGAGAATCCACCACTAAAACTTGCGAAAACTCAACAGCTCCCCAAATTTTAAGACTGATTTGATCACCAACTGCGATCTTATAATCTGGGTTATAAACTCTTTGATTGTAATTTTTAAAATTTCCATTAAAAAGATGAGCGCCAAATACTAAAATTTGATGAATTTTTGTAAGATTATTTTCTTTATTTGCTATATCATAATTTGAGCTTAAATTTTGATCTATGCTAGTTGTAGTAGAACCTTGATCCTCTGCTGAAATGATTTGTGAAACATCCACAGCTCCAAAACATAAAATACAACTAAAAAGTAAAATTAATATTTTTTTCATTTTAATACTTATGCTCCTCTATTATCATTTTAATAAATTTAACAATCCCAAAAATCAAAGATAATACAATAAATGCTGTTAAAATATCATAAATTCTTTCAGGATATTTTGCGCTTTCTGGAATATCTGGACTTTGAATGATGACAAGTTGTTTTATTTTTCTTAATGCTTCTATTCTAGCACTTTCATAAGCTTTTAAAGCTGCTTCATAAGCTTTTTGCGCAAAAGTAGCTTCTATAGTTAGATCTTGAAATTTAGCAGCCAAATCATTAAGCTTTTGAGAAGAATTGTTAGCTGAAATTTTAGATTTTTCCCTTAAAAGCTGTTTTTTAATCGCTTCAATTTCTGCTTTAAGTGCTACTACTTCAGGTGCTGCATCATTCATATAGCTTTGTAAAGTTAAAAGTTTAGCTTCTTTTTGAGCTAAATTAGTCTCAATTTGCGCAACCAAACTTGCTTTAGCTTCAGCTTGTTTCAAGGGATCAAAAACCCCATATTTATTTTGAAAAGCAATCAAATCATTTTGTGCTTTTTGATATCGTTCTTTGTATTTTTGTACTTCATTTTCAGCAAAAGCCATTTGTTCTCTAGCTGCTTTATGAGAGATTTCGTTGATAAACTTTTCGCTTTCTTGCATAATAGTTTGAGCAATCAAATGAGCTGATTTAGGTGTAAAACCTTCTACTTCTACCTGCAAAAGCTTAGTAGTTTCATCCGTATGCACCTTAACTCTTGCTTGGTAATATTTGAGATAAGATTCTATCGAACTTGAATCCCAAATTTTAAAAGGCAAATCTATATGTTGTTCTTGATAAAGACTTTTAAGTTTAATTTTCCCATCTAAAATTTTTAACATATCACTTGATTCTATATAACCTTTTAGATAATTTAAATCTTCGCTTGCTGTAGAAGTACTACCAAGCAAAGACAAAATTCCACTTGTTTGAGCACTTTCTCCACTTGTTGATCTAACATCTAAAATCATCGTGCTTACATATCTTGGCGCTGCAATCAATGTATAATAAATCACAACAAAAATCATTATAAACCAAATAATTTTAAAAGAATCAAATATACTTAAATCTTTGATTTTTTCTAATAAAGTTTTATTTTCTTCCATTAAGCTTTTCCTTGATATACAGCTATTCCTTCATCTACATCATCATAAACCGTAATTTGTCCATTTTTCATATAAATTATTTTATCACACCATTCTTTAATTTCAGCTACATTATGAGATACCATAATCACCTTTGATTTGCTTAATCTTTCTCTATATAATTTCACGCTTTTTTCCCTAAAAGCAGGATCTCCAACAGCTCCAGCCTCATCGATCAAATAATAATCAAAATCAAAAGCCATACTAAGTCCAAAAGCTATCCTAGCACTCATTCCTGAAGAATAAGTCTTCATAGGCTCATCAAAAAATTTTCCTATTTCAGCAAAATCTTCCACAAATTTTACTTTTTCTTGAAGTTCTTGTCCTTTATAACCATATACTCTAGCTACAAATTTAGCATTATCTCTAGCAGTTAAAGAACCTTGAAAAGCTCCATTTAAACCCAAAGGCCAAGATAATTTTTTATTAGTAATTATCTTGCCACTATCAGGAAGCTCTGCTCCGCTTAAAAGTCTCATGAGAGTGGACTTGCCTGCGCCATTATATCCCATTAAACCTATACTACAATTTTCAGGAAATTCAAAAGTAAAATTTTTAAAAACATAATGCCTTCCACCACTAAATAAAGGATAAGATTTAGTTAGATTAATTAGCTTTATCATTCTTTTTTTGCCGCCGTTAGAGCTTGTCTATTATAGTAGTAAATAAAAAGCCCTATAAATAAAACAAGTAAAATCCAAAATATAGCATAAAAATAACTATATTCATCTTGCAAAGGATAATTTTCAAAAAAATTAAATCTTAAAAGCTCCATTATGTGAAGCAAAGGATTATAATAAAATATATCAAGTAAAGGACGAGGAGTTAACCAGGTGGGAAATATAATCCCAGAACTCCAATAAAACACTATGCTAAAATAAGCTAATAAAGTTCTTAAAGGTTCTACAAAGTGCCAAACAATAGCGAAACAAATCCCTAAAGCAAAAGCTGAGCATATGAGTAAAAAAATACAAAATAAAACTCCAAGTAAATGAACAGGAAATACATCGAGTCTAAAGAACCACCCTGCAAAAAAAAGCACAGTGATAAAAATCACAAAATAAATACAAAACTCGAGTAAAGTTCTAGCAATAAATACATGTATAGGTTTTACAGGTTTATAGGCAAACAAAGATAAATTTGCCCCTATTCCATTCATAAGCTGAGTTACTATACTTCTAAACATAAAAAAAGGCATAATGCCTGAAATCAAAAACATAAAAATAGAAATTCCTTCAGGCATAACTTGATGATGATATTCCCTAATAACAGTTCCTATAATAGTCACCAAAAGTACAACACTCATAGGCTCTCCAACTACCCATATATATCCAAGATACCTATTTTTTCCAAATCTAGTTTTTAACTCTCTAAAAAATAAAGCGTGAATTACATTTAACATTTATTTTCTATACCTAACAATTTACATAAACCATAATCATAACTCATTTTTTTAAACAAAATCATAAAAATTTATTTTTTACAAAACTCAAGCTTTTTACTAAGTCCTAAAGCATTGTTAGTAAATTTAAGCCAAAAAAGCTCTAAAGCATAAATTTTTGCACTTTTATCAAGTATAGCAAAGGGAAATTTAGAAAAATAAATTTTCTTTTGCTCCTTACTTGCCATTTTAAACTCGGCCTTAGCTTGCACACCTTTTAAAAAGGCTATTTTACTTTCTTTGACTATATTAAGTGCTATACTTGAATTTTCACTGGCCAATCTTATATGCTTAGTATCTTCATGAGAAGCGATAATAAAAGCTAAATTCTTCTCATCAAAAACATAAAAAGCACTAGCTGTATAAACACCTTTTTCATCAATCATAGCCCAAGATAAAAGCTGCTCATTTTTTATAAATTCTAAAATTCTTTCATCCATATTGTAAAAATTATACTAAAATATTTTTAAAAATAACCGATTATAATTTTATAAACTATAAATATAAGGGGAAGAAATGCAAATTGATGCTAGCAAAAACCAAAGTTTTTCGATGGATTATACAACAAAAAGTGGCAAACATTTAGCCTTATCTATGTATGACAATCAAAGCGTAAGTTATGCAAATAATGAAGAAGGTAAAACTCTTAATCTTAAACGTCAGTATGGCTTTAGCTTTACTTTTGAAGGCTCTAAGCTCACACAAAATGATCTTGATGAGATTAAAAATGCTATGAAAGAAGTTGAACCTATGATCAAAGACTTTTTAGCAAATTCTAAAGTCGGAGAGTTAAAGCCAAAAGAAATTATAGAATCAGCTATGCAAATGGCAAATGTTCTACCAACACCAAATGATGAAAACCATCAAAATGCTATTATGAATAATTTTACAAATAAACTCAGTGATTTACTAAAACAAAATCAAACAAATGATAAAGATATCAATACTTCTATGCTTGAAGATAGCAAAAAACTTCTTGATGAAGTTTTAGAACAAATGAAAAAACAACTTGAAAAACAGCAAGAAAAAGCCAAGGAAAATCAAGATAAGACAGATGATAGTTTAAATCTTTACGCTTAAATCATATAATATTAAAAATTATCAAGGAGTTTTTAAATGACAAATATCGAAATTTTAGAAAATATGCTCAAACTCCAACAAAAACTCAACGATGAAACAAACGGCTTAAATTGGGAAAATGGCTACACCAAAGAAGGAAAACTGATCAGTTGGAGACGCTGTATTTATATGGAATGTGCAGAACTTATAGACTCTTTTACATGGAAACATTGGAAAAATATTTCAAGTCCAACAAATTGGGAAAATGTGCGTATAGAGATTGTCGATATTTGGCATTTTATTTTAAGTCTTTTACTTGAAGAGTATCGCGATAAAAACAATAAAGATTTCAAAGCTATAGCCACAGAAGTTAATGCTGTAAGCGTGTTTCAAGATTTTTGCAAAGAAGAAGAATACCCTAATGAGGGTGATATTTATGGCATTTTAAATGATATAGAGCTTATTATCCATAAATGCAGTGGTTTTGGATTTAATCTTGGAGAATTGCTTTCAACCTATTTTACCCTAGCTATTAAATGTGGGCTAAATCTTGAAATTCTTTATAAGACCTACATAGGTAAAAATGTTTTAAATATTTTTAGACAAAACAATGGTTACAAAGATGGTAACTATAAAAAAACTTGGAATGGCAAAGAAGACAATGAAGTTTTAGCTCAAATTTTAGAACAAAATCTTGATTTTGATACTATTTATAAAAAACTAGAAGAATACTACAAAAAGGCATAATTTGGATATTTTAAAACTTGCAATCAAAGATTTTTTAAGTCTTAAATTTTTAAAATTTGCCTTAATTCCTTTGATTTTTAGCCTTGTACTGATGCTTTTTTTAGGAGTACTTGGCTTTTCGGCCTTGCTTAATTATTTTAATTCTTTATTTAGCGTTGGAGAAGATTCGTTTTGGGCGTGGTTTTATGCTCTTCATTTTGTACAAATTTTAATCACCATCATAAGTTTTTTATTTTCAGGTTTTATTGTTGTTTTTGCTTCGGTTTTTTTAGCCCTTTTTATCACTTCTTTTCTTACTCCTTTTATCGCTAAAGAAATCAACCAAAAATATTACCATTATGATAATACAAACGAAGTTTCAACCCTAAAAACTATCTTTGAAATTTTTAAAATATTTATAAAATTTATAGGGATTTTATTGCTTTGCACCTTGGCTTTATTTTTACCTTTTATCAATATTTTTGTATATTATCTTGCTTTTTATTATCTCTTTCACAAACTTTTAATGATTGATGTTACAAGCACGATTTTAGACAAAGAAAGTTTTAAAAATTTTCATTCTGATTTTTCGCCTTTAGAGTTTAAATTTAGCACTCTTTGTTTTTATCTACTCTCATCAGTACCACTTTTAGGACTTTTTTTGCAAGTATTTTTTGTGATTTTTCTCACACATTTAAGCTATCAAAGAATTTTAAAACTAAAAGCTAAGGCTTGAAATATCGATTTTATGATTATATAAATAAGCTCTTAAAAGTCTTGGAATTTTAGCTATTCTACACTCTTCTTTGAAATTTTTAGGTAATTTTTGACAAGTTTCATACTCAAAAACAATAGCTTGTTCGTTTTTATATGCAAGTGCTATTTTACCACCTAAAACACAATCACCCTTTAAAAGCTCTTTTCTTTGTGCTGTGCTTAAAAGCAAACCTTTCATTTTCACCGCTCTAGCAATCAAGCTTTCATTTTTAGGGCAAATAAGAAGTCCTTGAATTTCTTTGATATTTTCAAAATCATAAAGTTTTTTCCTGTCTTCATCAAGATAAGAAAAACTTCTTTTTAAACCCTGATGAAATTCACTCACAAAGGCATTAGAGAAATTTTTTCTTATATAATTTCTAAAATATTTTTCATTTTCATTACTTTCATCATGGAAATAAAAAATATCTTTTTCTTTTAAAAAAGATGAAATTTCATCTTTGCTTATAAAGAGTAAAGGGCGTAAAAGTGTATAATTTGAGCGTTTTTCACACTCTTGCATACCTAAAATTTCAGCCAAACCTGCGCCTCGTGAAAGTTGCATCAAAAACCATTCAAATTGATCGTTTAAATGATGGGCTAAGATAAGATGGTCATAACCTTGCTCAAGACAAATTTTTTCAAAAAAATCATAGCGAAAATCTCTGGCTTTTTTTTCAAAGTTACTTTGAAATTTAGGAGCGTGTTTTATGAAAATTTTTTTATGAAATTTTAAAGCAAGTTCTTTGGCTTTTAACTCTTCTAAATCACTATTTTTTCTAGTTTTGTAATTTATTATCACAAGATCAAAGTCGATCTTTTCTTGCATTAAAAGATAAAAAAGCACACTAGAATCACTTCCATAAGAAAAAGCGAGTAAATTTTTACCCCTTTTTAAAAGGGCTAAAATTTCATCTTTAATTTGCATCTACTTTTCTTAAAGCCTTAGCAAGGAGTTTTTTATCAAGGTTTTGTAAAATTTCACATTCATAAATTTGCCCCATTTCCAAATTTCCACATTCGCTTTCATTAATAAGAATTTCCCCATCAATCTCTCTATCCCATCTTAAATCTTTAGCTGCGATAAAAAACTCTCCCTCGCTACTTTCTCCTGTGCAAACTACTAAACGCTTTTGCCCTACTTCTTTTTCAAAACTTTTTTCTATCACTTCATCAACAATTTTTTCTATGATTTTAAGCCTTTTATTGATCACTTTAAAAGGCACTTGCTCCATATCAAAAGCGGCTGTATCTTCTTCCTTAGAATACGCAAAAACACTCACCCTATCAAAACCAAAGTCTTTAACAAACTCACAAAGCTCCTCAAAATCTGCCTCACTTTCACCTGGATGCCCTACGATAAAGCCCGTGCGTAAAAAGCTATTTGGCGCACTTTTCATTAAATTTAGCATTTCTTTAAGTCTTGTGCTATTTGCCCCACGCTTCATGATTTTAAGCATATTATCACTTATGTGCTGCAAAGGCATATCAAAATAATTTACAAAAATTTCAGAAGCTATAATGCGTTTGATCAAAGCTTCACTCGCGCTCGTAGGATAAAGATATAAAATTCTAGCCGCTCTTATGCCTTTGATTTTTTCCACCACATCGATTAAGCGTATAAGCCCATCTTTTTCACCCTTATCAAACAAATAAGAACTCGTATCTTGTGCAATAAAAGAAAAGTCCTTATAACCTCTAGCTACCAAATCTTTAAGCTCAGCTATAATGCTACTTATCTCGCGAGATTTTAACTTGCCTTTAAAACTTGGGATAGCACAAAAAGAGCATTTTTGATTACAACCTTCGGCGATTTTTATAAAAGCATGGGAATTTGAACCTGTGATAATACGTTTAGAATTTTCACTTTGCAAATAAGTCGAATTTGAAAATAAATTTGTTTTTTTAAGTATCATTTCATCGATTCTTTCATAATCACCCACACCTGTGAAAAGATCAACCTCAGGAAGTTCTTTCATAAGTTCTTCGCGGTAACGCTGCATTAAACAACCCGTAACCACCAAAAGAGAATCTTTTTTTCTTTGTTCGTGCAAATCCAAAATCGCATTAATGCTTTCTTTTTTTGCACTATCGATAAAACCACAAGTATTTACGATTAAAACATCAGCTTTGCTTGGTTCATCGCAAAGTTCATAAGCACTAAGGCGCCCTAGCATGATCTCACTATCGACTAAATTTTTATTACAACCTAAAGACATAAGATAAAGTTTTGACATTTTTTTCCTATATTAAAGTTTTCTTTTGATATAATTTTTGACTTTAAAAATATAATTATAGCAAAGAAATTTTATGGATAATTACGAATTTAGCGAACTTTTAAAAACTTTAAAAAACAAAGTCGGCAACATAGCCTCCATCATCAAGCCTGAAAATATCCAAACAAGGCTTAAAGAAATCGAAGAGCTTGAAAATTCTCCTTCTTTTTGGAGTGATGTTAAACAAGCAGGAATCATAGGTAAAGAAAAAACTAAAATCACCAATCTACTTAAAAACTATGAAAATGCTTTTAATGCTCTAAATGACGCAAGCGAACTTTTCGATCTGGCCAATAGCGAAAACGATACAGAAACACTTGAAGCTTTATTTAATGATGCACCAAAACTTGAAGATACTATCACAAGTCTTGAAATTTCCATGCTTTTAAGTGGGGAAAATGATGGTAAAAATGCCATTGTTTCCATTCATCCAGGTGCGGGCGGAACAGAAAGTAATGACTGGGCAAGCATACTTTATAGAATGTATTTAAGATTTTGTGAAAGAGAAGGTTTTAAAGTCGAAACTCTAGACTTTCAAGAAGGCGAAGAAGCAGGGCTTAAAGATGTGAGCTTTTTAGTTAAAGGCGAAAATGCTTATGGTTATTTAAAGGCTGAAAATGGTATCCATCGTTTGGTAAGAACTTCTCCTTTTGATAGTGCAGGACGCCGCCATACAAGCTTTTCAAGTGTTATGGTAAGCCCTGAACTTGATGATGATATAGAAATTGAAATCGAAGAAAAAGACATAAGAATAGATTATTACAGAGCAAGTGGTGCAGGCGGACAACATGTTAATAAAACAGAATCAGCTGTGAGAATCACACATTTTCCAACTGGTATAGTTGTACAATGCCAAAATGACAGAAGTCAGCACAAAAACAAAGCTACCGCTTTTAAAATGCTAAAATCTCGCCTTTATGAACTTGAACTCATGAAACAACAAGATAGTGCTAATGCTGGAGAAAAAAGCGAGATAGGCTGGGGGCATCAAATCCGATCTTATGTGCTTTTCCCTTATCAGCAAGTCAAAGACAATCGCAGTGGAGAAGCTTTTTCTCAAGTGGATAATATCCTTGATGGGGATATTAAGAAAATGATAGAAGGCGTTTTAATTGCCTTAAAAGCAAAAAATATTTAATCTTAAGGAGTAAAAATGACAGCTTATATACACATAGGAACACCAAAAACTGGAACTACCACGATTCAACATTTTTTAGCCAACATATAGAAATGAATTAATGAAAAGAAATGTATGTTATTTAAATTATAAGGGAGCATTAGATCATTGGTTTATTCCTAAATTACTTAATATACTTTGGGAAAAATCAAATAAAAATATTGATTTATTTTATCAAAATAAATCAATATTTTTAAACCAAGAACAAGAAATTCAAACTATAAAGGAAGAAATAAAAAAACTAAATTCAAATCAAATTATCTTGTTATCTTGTAAGGGAATTTACCAACTATGTAGCTCCTTTGAGTTTTTAAGTATTTTTAAAGAAATATTATATTTTATTGGTATTTCAGATATTAAAATTATAGTTTATTTTAGAAGACCTGCTGATTATTTTATTTCCTATTACACTCAAGCAATTAAAAGTGGAGCTTCAAGTTATGCAAATATTTTTCAAAAAAATCCAAATGAAGATATTCATTTCATGATAGCACACCAATTACAATATTCTAAAGTTATAAAAATTTACGAAAATGTCTTCAAGCACAAAAATATAATTATAAAAAGTTTTAATAAAGATAAATTTTTGAACAATAATCTTATAGATGACTTTTTATCAATTTTCAAAATTAATCGAGATAGTTCATTTAAAACAATGGAAACCATGAATGAATCTTTAGATATATTGGGTATTAATATATGCAATATTTTATATGAAGATAAAAATTTTTCCGATTTAATCATTGAAAAAAATCTCATTCCATCTTTTGTTAAAATAATGGAAAAATTTTTTTCTACAAGAGATAAATTTTTACCAAAAAAAACAATTTACAATAATTACAATTTATTTTATAATAAAGAAATAAAAGAACTAGAAAACAGATACCTTAACGGTCAAGCATTATTCCCTCCTATTAATATTAATAAATATAAAGAAAATTGGTATATTAATGAAATAAAGCATGATGACTTTAAACAAATCATTTTATTTTTTAAAGAAATAATTACATTAATTTTAACTTTTCAAAATCAACAAATACAGAAAAATAAAGAATTTCAAAATATTGCAAATTCTTTCCCTTTGAAAAAACAAATCTTAGAATTAGCCAATCTAGAACAGGATTTAATTATTAAAAAATTAGAAAGTAAAAAACTTGCTAAATCTTTAGGTCTAAAAATGAGCATAATAAATCCTAAAATTACTTTTATTCAAGCTAATTCAGCTAAAGCTCGTATTCAAAACCATCTGTCCTATAAACTAGGACAAGCTTTAATCGCTAATTCAAAAAGTATATTAGGATATATAAGAATACCTTATGTATTATCTTATATAAAAGACAAACATAAATTTGAACAAAAAGCCTATGAAGAAAAAATAAAAGAAAATCCAAATTTAGCTTTACCTCCTTTAGAAACTTATCCTGATTATAATGAAGCTTTAAAAGAAAAAGAATGTTTTACTTATAAACTAGGCAAAGCTTTAATGCAGGCTAATAAAAATTGGTATGGGGGGGGGGTATATCAAATTTATATTCAAAGATGTGCCTAGGTTGAAGAGAGAGTTTGAGAAAGGGGAATAAATGACTTTCAATCTTACCCATCTAAGACAACTTGAAAGTGAGTCTATTTTCATCATGCGTGAAGTAATATCTGAATTTGAAAAGCCAGCTATGCTTTATAGCATAGGTAAAGATAGTTCAGTGATGCTTCATCTTTTACAAAAAGCTTTTTATCCAGCCACTCCTCCTTTGCCTTTAGTCCATGTAGATACGACTTGGAAATTTAAAGAAATGATAGAATTTCGTGATAAAAGAGCTAAAGAACTCGGTATGGAACTTATCGTTTATACTAATCCAAAAGGCAAAGAAATAAATATATCCCCTTTCATACATGGCTCAAATATGCATACAGATATCATGAAAACTCAAGCTTTAAAGCAAATGCTTGATTTATACCAATTTGATGCTGTTTTTGGAGGAGCTAGACGTGATGAGGAAAAATCTCGAGCAAAAGAGAGAATTTATTCCTTCCGTGATGAAAATCATACTTGGGATCCTAAAAATCAGCGCCCAGAACTCTGGAATTTATATAATGGACGCCATAACAAAAAAGAATCCATAAGAGTTTTTCCGCTGAGCAATTGGACTGAACTTGATATTTGGCAGTATATATACCTTGAAAATATTCCTATACCAAGTCTTTATCTTGCCAAAAAAAGACCTATAGTTGAATACATGGGAACAAAAATTTTAGTTGATGATGATAGAATGCCAAAAGATTTAGCAAAAAATGCTAAAGAAGAAATGGTAAGATTTAGAACTTTGGGTTGCTATCCTCTAACTGGAGCCATAAATTCAAATGCCACAAGTGTTTTAGATATCATAGAAGAACTACTTCTAGCTACAACCAGTGAAAGACAGGGAAGACTTATAGATAGTGATGAAGAAGCTAGCATGGAAAAGAAAAAACAACAAGGGTATTTTTAATGCAAAGTGTAGAAAATTATCTAAAAGAACATGAAAATAAAGAACTTTGTCGTTTTATCACTTGTGGTAGCGTTGATGATGGAAAATCCACTCTTATAGGAAGATTACTTTATGATACTAAAGCTCTTTTTAGTGATCAATTAAGCACCTTAGAAAAAGATAGTAAAAAAATGGGGAATGCCGGAGATAAACTTGATTTTGCACTTTTAGTAGATGGGCTTGCAAGCGAAAGAGAACAAGGCATTACCATAGATGTGGCTTATAGATTTTTTACCAGTAATAAACGCAAATTTATTATAGCTGATACCCCAGGCCATGAACAATACACTAGAAACATGGCAACAGGAGCAAGTACAGCAGATATTGCTATTATTTTAATTGATGCAAGAAAAGGGGTTTTAAAGCAGACTAAAAGGCATTCTTATATAGTGAGCTTACTTGGTATTAAAAATTTTATCATTGCCATTAACAAAATGGATCTAGTTTCTTACGAAGAAAAAATCTTTAATAATATTTGTAAAGATTATGAAAAAATCATCCCTTATTTGCAAGAAGATATCCAAACACACTTTATTCCCATTTGTGCTTTAAATGGTGAAAATATCACTCAAAAAAGTAGAAATTTATCTTGGTATAAAGGTGAAACTCTACTTGCACTTTTAGATGAAATTAAAATAAATAAAATCATTCAAAATGATTTTATCATGCCTGTGCAGTATGTTAATCGTCCGCATTTAAATTTTCGTAGTTTTTGCGGAAATATAGCAAGTGGTTATATAAAATTACAAGATGAAGTTATAGTCTTGCCTTCTATGCAAAAATCTAAAATTAAAAGTATCATTACAAGTGATATTAAAGATTTAAGAGCTTTAGATGAAAATGAAATCATTCCAAGTCAAAATGAAGCTTGTGTTAATATGGCCGTAAGTTTATGTTTAGAAGATGAAATCGATATTTCTAGAGGCGATATTTTGACATCTATCAACCATGATCTTAAAATGAGCAATGCTTTTGAAGCTATGATTATATGGATGAGTCAAAAACAATTAGATCTTAATGAAAATTATCTTATAAAAAGAGCTCATAATCTTTGCAATGTTAAATTTGAAAATATTAACTATAAAAAAGATATCAATACTTTTAAAGAAGAAAATACCTCAAATTTAATACTTAATGATATTGCAAATTGTACTTTAAAACTAGATAAAAATTTAGCACTTAAAGAGTATAAAGATAATAAAACCTTAGGATCATTTATTATCATCGATAAATATAGCAATGAAACCTTGGCCGCAGGTATGATAATAAAAATTTTAAATTCACAGCAAAGCCAAAGAATTTACACTCAAGCTGAAATAGAACTTAACACTTTTATAAGAAAAAACTATCCAGAATGGGAGTGTAGAAAAATATGAAAATCATAGTAGGTATCACGCTTTTAATTCTACTTATATTGCTCATACGCAACAAAATAAAGCCTGCTGTTTTATTTGGAAGTTTGGCAGGATTTTACTACGCTTTAGGTTATCTTGATTTTAAAACTTGGATAAGTTCTTATACAAATGATTCTTTAATTTCACTCATGTTGCTACTTTTAGTTTCTATCGCTGTTGAAAAAACTATCATTATAGAATGGGCAAGTAAATTTATCATAGGAAAAAACTATAATCTTTCTCTTTTGAGATTAGGTGTAATTACTTGTGCGGTTTCAGCCTTTTTAAACAATACCGCAGTAGTAGCAAGCTTTATGGGTATAGTAAAAAACAATAAATTTCAAGCTCCTTCAAAGCTTTTAATCCCTCTTTCTTATTTTGCCATAGTAGGCGGTGTTATCACTCTTGTGGGAACTTCTACAAATTTAATCATCAATTCCTTTGTGGTACAAAATGGACTGCCAAGTCTTAAAATGTTTGATTTTTTTTATATAGGTATAGCTTTAAGCATAGGAATGATTTTGGTTTTGATGATTTTTAGTAAATTATTACCCAATTATGAAAATAAAGATAAAAATATAAAAGAACATTTAATCGCCTTAAAAGTCTTAGAAAATAGCTCTTTAATAGGCAAAAGCATAGAAGAGAACAAACTTAGAAATTTAGAGTTTTTATTTTTGGTAGAAATTCAAAGAAACAACCAAAGCATCACTCCCGTTTCACATAATGAAATTATAAATGCAAAAGATACACTTATATTTAGCGGAAATATTTCACAACTTGAAACTTTAAATAAATTTGATGGCTTAAAACTTGCGGATGGTTATGAGTTAAAAGAAAGTAAATTCATCGATGCAATTATTTCTCCAACTTCTAATTTAATTGGAAAAAGCGTAAAAGAAGCTAATTTTAGATCTAAATTTGATGCAGCTATTATTTCTTTACAAAGAGGAGATGTATATATCAAAAAAATTGGCAAAAGTGTTTTGCAAGCTGGAGATAGAATGATTTTAGCTGTGGGTAAAGATTTTATCTTAAGAGATAATTTAGCTAAAAATTTTTATTTACTTTCAAATATCAAACAAAACGAAAAACTTGATGCTAAAAAAAGCTTAATGACCATAATGGCTTTTTTAAGTGTTATTGTTTTTTCGGCTTTAAATTTTATCTCTTTTACCAAAGCTTTGCTTATTTGTTTAGGCTTTTTACTACTTTGCAAATTTATCAAGCTTGATGAAGTAAAAAGGCGTTTTCCTTTTGATATTTTTATCATAGTAGGCTCTTCTTTAGCAATTACTAAAGTACTTGTAGATAGCGGACTTGCCAAAGATTTAGCTCAACTTATCACAGGTTTTTTTGGACATTATGGAGTTTATGGAAGTTTTATAGGAGTTTATCTTTTAACCCTACTTTTAACCGAATTTATTACCAATAACGCTGCTGCGGCCTTAGCTTTCCCTATAGGTTTTGCCACAGCTCAAGCCTTGGGAGTAAATCCTTTGCCCTTCATCTTTGCTGTAGCTTATGGTGCTAGTGCTGGGTTTATGATACCACATGGATACCAAACTCATTTAATGGTTAGCTCGCTTTGTGATTACAAAATGACAGATTTTATAAAAATAGGTGCCATTGTTTCTATCGTATATAGTGCTATAGTTCTCATAGGCATACCTTTAATCTTTAATTTTTAGGATATTTATGGATAAAAATCTTACTTGGCATAACACAAATATCACCAAAGAACAAAGATCAAAACTTAAAAATCAAAAACCTTGTGTACTTTGGCTAACAGGACTTAGTGCAAGTGGAAAATCAACCATTGCCAATGCTTTAGAACAGAAATTACACGAGCTTGGTTTTCATACGTATTTGCTTGATGGGGATAATATTCGCATAGGTTTAAATAAAGACTTAGGCTTTGATGAAAACTCAAGAGTGGAAAACATAAGACGCATAGCAGAACTTTGCAAACTTTTTGTTGATAGTGGTTTGATTATACTAAGTGCTTTTATCTCACCCTTTAAAAGCGATAGAGCTTTAGCAAGATCTTTAGTAAAAAAAGATGAATTTATAGAAATTTTTGTAGATACACCTTTAGAACTCTGTGAAAAAAGAGATCCTAAAGGACTTTACAAAAAGGCAAGAAATGGAGAAATAAAAAATTTCACAGGTATAGACAGTCCTTATGAAAAACCTCAAAATCCTGAAATTCATTTGCAAAATTCCAAAGCCAAACTTAATGAAAATGTAGATATAATCTTAAACTATCTTAAAGAAAATGGATATATTGATACTTGAAAAAATTTATGTAGAAAATAAAAATATTTGAGTAAAAAAGTTTTTTACATAATAAAATTTTAAAAAATTCTTATTTGATGGAGTTAAAATGACCTGTTACTTACATATAGGAACTATGAAAACTGGGACTAGTTCTATTCAAGATTTTTTATATAAAAATCAAAATTTACTTAAAATTCAAAAAACCTTATATCCAAATTCTATTAAAAATTCTTGGCATTTAAACGATCATAATCCTTTTGCTCATGCAATTGAATATTTTTTAGAACAAGCTAATTTTTCAAGCTTAGACTCATATTTAAAACCATTAAAACAAGAAATCAATAATTCTCATTCAAACAAAGTAATAGTTTCAACCGAAAACATTCAATTTTTACTTTACAATGAAAAATATATACAAGAATTGCAAATTATTTTAAAAAATCTAGGATTTACTAAGATATATATTATAATTTATTTAAGAAATCCTAGTGATTTATTTATTTCTATGTGTTCTCAAGCACTAAAAGATGGTACTCCAAAAAAAATTTTATCCTTACCTAGTGAAAATAATAAATTTAAAATTTTATGTCATCATGAACAAACTTTAAAAAATTGGGGAAATATTTTTAAAAAAGAAAATCTCATCGTAAAATTGTTCAGCAAAAATGAATTTTATCAAGGAGATTTGTTAAAAGATTTTATAAATACTATAGGTCTAGAATGGGATAATAATTTTATCATACCTGATAAACAAAACGAAACTTTAGATTTATTGGGAATGGAAATTTTGAATCATTTTAATAATTACAGCATTCCAATGCTTACAAATAGATATGTTGATTTTATTGTTAATTTTTTCGATAAACATTTTACCTCAAAAGATCCCAAACTTAAATTTCAACCACCAAAAGAAATATACCAATCTTATATAGATTATTTTGAAGAGTCAAACGAATGGGTTAGAAAGGAATTTTTTCCACATAAAGAAAGATTATTTCCTAAAAAAGATATGAATACCTATAAAGAAAATTATGAACTTAAAGAAATGAAACCAGAATACTGGGATAAAATAGCTGAATTTATAGCAGATATTATCAAAACAAACAATGAAAATATTCTCGGTCTTAATCAAACTTTAGAAATTAAAAATCAAGAACTCAGAAATCAAACTAATCAAATTCATAATTTAAATAAAACACTAAATTTCCAAAATAATTATGGAAAAGCTAAAATAAGAATTCAAAACCAACTTTCTTATAAACTAGGACAGGCTTTGATTATAAATTCTAAAAGTGTATTGGGTTTTCTATCTTTACCTTTTATAATATTAAGCATTGTTATTTCACATAAACAAGAACAAAAGGCTTATAAATTTAAAGTAAAGAAAAATCCAAATTTAGCTTTACCACCTTTAGAAACTTATCCTGATTATAATGAAGCTTTAAAAGAAAAAGAATGTTTTACTTATAAACTAGGAGAAGAATTTATTAAGGCTAGTAAGAATTGGTATGGGGGGGGGGGATTATTCTTATTGCCTTATAGAGTTTTTAAACTTCATAAGAAACTTAGGAAAAAACAATGAAAACCGTAGGTGTAGTTATCCCAATCTATAATGTAGAAAAATATTTAAGAGAATGTTTAGATAGTGTTGTCAATCAAACTTATAAAAATTTACAAGTTGTACTTGTAAATGATGGTAGCACAGATGAAAATTCACTCAATATTGCAAAAGAATATACCTTAAAAGATGAAAGATTTATACTTTTTGATAAGGAGAATGGAGGACTTTCTTCATCTCGTAATGTAGGCATAGAATTCTTTAGTAAAGAGTATGATTTTAAAAACATTACCCAAGAATCAAAAGAAAACTCCTTAGTAGAATTTAAACTAGACAATGAAGATAATCCTTATAATATTTATAAAATATATAAAAGTTCAAATTTCTTTAAAAATAAAGATGAACTTTTAAATTTTAAAGCTCCTGATATTGATTATATTATCTTTTTAGATTCTGATGATTATTGGGAGTTAAACTGCATAGAAGAATGTGTTCCTAGAATGGATGGGGTTGAAGTGGTCTGGTTTGATTGGAAATTTTACTATGAAACAAATAATATAAATTTTGAAAATATAACCTATCATGACAGATATAAATTTAAAGAAAATATTATAACCCCCTTAGATTGGATTAATCAATATAAAAATACTGGAATTACTTGGTTTTCTTTTGCTTGGAATGGAATGATTGATTTTAAACATCTTATAACTTATAACCTTCATTTTATTAAACAAACTATACATGAAGATGTATTTTTTGGAATAAGTTTATTTCTTTCATGCAAATTTATTTCATACCTCCCTTGTAAACTTTATAATTATAGAATTAGGGATAATAGTTTATGTGATTATAGTAATCAAAATAAGAATACTTGGATTAGTCCATATATGAAAAATATTTATAATAAATTTAACAATATAGAACAAACTAAATTTTATCATAGGATCAGTAGCGAAGCTTTAACTTGTATTGAGTTATTAAGTTTTATCGAAAATAAAATTGCCAATAAATACCAAAATACAGTTTTAGAAAATCTTTTAAATGATAGAATATCAGCTCTTTGGCAAATTTTAGATTGCAATAAAGATCCTTTAGATATTTTAAATAAAATTCCTAAAAAAC
Organism: Campylobacter sp. CFSAN122748; assembly: GCF_045277125.1. Classification (NCBI taxonomy): domain Bacteria; kingdom Pseudomonadati; phylum Campylobacterota; class Epsilonproteobacteria; order Campylobacterales; family Campylobacteraceae; genus Campylobacter; species Campylobacter sp. CFSAN122748. The sequence goes on from NZ_CP116953.1 coordinate 1,435,272, forward strand.
TTTATATAAAAAAAGTTTTTTCATTGAAAAAAGTAATAAAAAATCTAAATAAAATATTAGAAAATAAAAAAACTATAATTATAAACCAAACTAATCAAATTCATAATTTAAATAAAACACTAAATTTCCAAAATAATTATGGAAAAGCTAAAATAAGAATTCAAAACCAACTTTCTTATAAACTAGGACAGGCTTTGATTATAAATTCTAAAAGTGTATTGGGTTTTCTATCTTTACCTTTTATAATATTAAGCATTGTTATTTCACATAAACAAGAACAAAAGGCTTATAAATTTAAAGTAAAGAAAAATCCAAATTTAGCTTTACCACCTTTAGAAACTTATCCTGATTATAATGAAGCTTTAAAAGAAAAAGAATGTTTTACTTATAAACTAGGAGAAGAATTTATTAAGGCTAGTAAGAATTGGTATGGGGGGGGGGTATATCAAGTTTTACTTCAAAGATGTGCCTAGGTTGAAGAGAGAGTATAAGAGGAAAAGATAAAATATATATTAGATATATTTACGCTCACTCAAATAAATTTTTATGCAAAATTTCTTCTAAAACCACAGTAGCATAAGAGCCTTTTTGCAAGAAAAACTCTATACAAAAATGAGCTTTTTCTTCATCATAACGCCATTTTAACTCTTCTAAATATCCCCACATAAAGCGTCTTGAACCTTGCATTTTAGTCTTAAACTCCAAAGCATCTTTAAAAATTTCATTTTCTAAATTTAAGGCCAAACCTTCTCCTGTTTCATAAGCCTTAGCACCGATTAAAAGCCCCATGGCGCTTATATCTCTTGCCTTAAAACGCCCAAGCTCAGCACTTAAATCCTCGCATAAAAAACACTTTCCAAAAGGATAATGCCCTAAAACCTCACCTTTTAAAAGCTTAAAAAATTGTTCTTGTTTTTTAAGTTCCTTAGCTTCTTCTTTAGAAATTTTATAAATTTGGATCAATTCTTTTTCGCTAAAATCATTTGCAAAATGTGATAACTCCACTCTTTTACTCAAATAGCGATTAAAAAGCTCACTTTGAAAAGCTGAAATTAAAAACTCTTTCATTTTTACATTTTTCATTTTTTTGCCACGCAAAATTTCAAGCCCTTCTTTATAATTATCCCCAAATTTTCCAAAACGCTGATAACCAAAATAATTCGTAAAACCTTGTTTATCCAAATTCATCAAAGCTTGTTCTAGTTTTAAAGCATCGCTTGGTAAAACTTTTTTTAAGCGTATGAAAAAAGTATTTCCTTTTAAATGCCCTATTCTTAGCTTGTTTTCATGGATAAAAGTTTCTAAAATTTTAAGTTTAGGATGAGAAAAATTTGACAAAAAACTCTCAAATTTTTTAGGCATAGAAAGGTATTGAAAGGTTGATCCTTGCTTATCTTTAAGCCCTGCATAACCAAAATCTCTTATTTTAACCCCGCTTGTTTCGCTTAAAATTTTTAAAGCTTCATTTGTGGTTAAATCTTTTTTATTGATATGCAAAATAAGATGTTCACCCTTACCGCTAAATTCATACAAAGGCCTTTCACGCACTACAAAATCATCGCTATTTTTACTAAAATACGCATTAATAGGACTGTGTTTTAAACTATACAAAGGCTTAAAAATGGTGTTCTCTTCCTCTAAATTCATATTTTCCTTTCACTGCTTTTCCAAAGATATTTAATTTCACGCCGTGTTTTTTGGCTATTGTTTTTATATTTTGACGCTCTTTTTCATCAAAAGCAAACAAAATTTCATATTCTTCTCCGCTATAAAGCGTATAATCATCAAGCTTTTTAAACCAAGAAATACCGCATTTATTTAAAGCTAAAAGCCTTGATAAATCCTTGCTTAAACCATCTGAAATATCCATAGCACAAGAAATTAAAGGTGCGATTTCATAAAAAAAACTAGCTCTTAATTTTGGCTTTATAAATACATGGTTTGGTTTTAAAGTGCCCCCATTTTGTAAAATTTCAAGCCCTTTTAAACTTCGTCCTAATTTTCCCGTATAAGCAAGTAAATGCCCCTTTTTTAAACCTTTTCTAAAAACAGCTTTATCGTTAATCTTTGAAATGATAGTAAGACTAATGTCTATTTTATCATTGCTTATAGTATCACCGCCTATGATTTTTATATTAAATTTCCTAGCTGTTTTTAAAAAACCTTTTTGCAAGGCTTTGATCTCATTTTCGCTTAAATTTTTTGGTAAAGCAAGTCCTAAAAGTGCGTATTTTGGTACAGCATTCATTGAAATAGCATCTGAGATATTGACAAGCATTGCTTTTGTAGCAATTTGCTCTAAGCTAAGCCACTCTCTTTTAAAATGCACATTTTCAAAAAACAAATCCTTACTAAAACACCAATCATCAATAACAGCTCCATCATCGCCATTTTTTTCATTTAAAAAAGCTTTGATAATAAAATCTTCTTTGTTCATAATGCGTGATTTTATAAAATTTCCTTTTAAATTCTAGTGAATTTTAGAAAAATTTTATATAATATAGAAATATTTAAGGAAAAACCATGAAAAAATTAGAATTAAGAATTTTTAGATTTGATAAAACCAAGGATTATGAGGCTTATTATAAACCTTATATTTATGATAATTATGAAAATTTTGCAAGCTTTTATGATCTGCTTTTGCAAGTTCAAGATGATGATATTTATTTTGATTTTGATAAAGATGAAGATACTTACATAGTTGTAAATAAGCAAATCATACCACTTTTTACACCTTTGGAAAAAATAGCAAAAGAATTTGATTTTAGTCTTTGTATCGAACCTTTAAGCACAAAAAGAGCTATTAAAGATCTTATCATGGATAAAAATGATTTTTTAGACAAATACAAATATCTTGAAAAATTTGGCGATGAAGAAGATAAAAAGCTTTATGCAAAATATGATTATTTATATTATGCAAGTGAAATTTTAGACTATCTTCCTGAATATATGGGCGATGGAGTGTTTTATTTGGCTTCAAAAATGATAGAAAAATATCCTGAAAAAAAGATAGAAATTTTAAAAACTTTAGCAGATAAAGAAAAGGGTATTTTTTATCATCTTGAAAGCAAAAATGAAATTTTAGAAACAACGATCAAAAACCTACAAAATGAAATTTTAAATTTAGGGCTTTTTGATAAAAATATTTTACACTTTGATTTACCTAAAACCAATGCTTTTGATAATGAGATCAAAGAACTTAAAGAAATTAAACATAATTTTAAAGATTTCAATATAGCTTTTTATGGTTTTAATGCTTGCGATACTTTAAAATCCAAACTTAAGGCTAAATTTATTTCCTATGAAAACAGTACAAAAAATAATGGCTTTAGCTTGCTTAATCTAAATCCTACGCTAAGCTATAAAATGGCTGCAGATATTGTTTTGGACGCTTATGATAGCGGGGCTGATTTTATGGTAGTAAGAGAAGAAAAAGATTTTTATCTTTTTGATACTTGTGCTAAAAAACTTATGCAAACAAGCGGAAGGGAATTTGAAGACTTTTATATTTTGAGCCATTTTGAGTTTTTAGCCCTTATCGAAGGCATACAAGCTCCATCATTAAAAAATCACACTTTAAAGGTTAGTTTGATATGAAAATCTCTTTAGAATGCAAAGATCTCATCATAGAAAAAACTTTAGAACTTTTTTTAAAAGATCATTTAGTAATGAAAAAAGATTGTGATTTCATCATTAGCGATGAAAAAATTCATACCGCAAAACCCTTATTTATCATCTCTAAAAACTCTCCATTTTTAAGCATACCATTTAGCAAAGAAGTCTTGTTTGAGTCTTTAAATGAATTTGATAATGCCTTAAAAGCAGCAGCTTTGCAACTTGCACTTGAACAAAAAAGACTGCTTGAAGAAAAAATTGACGCTATTGCTTTGGAATTTAAAAAAGATTATGAAAATAAAATCGATCTTGCCATAAAAGATCTTAAAAACAAACTCGTAAAAGCACTTAATGATGAATGATGAATTTATAAGCGTTAAAGACTTTTTTAATCACAATGAAAAAAGAAAAAAATTTCTTCAAAAACAAGAAATTAGTTCCCCTAAAGAAAAAATAAAAAAAGTCAAAGAAACAAAGCTTTATACAAATATAGAAAGTGGTAAATACAAAGGAAAAAAACTACTTTTACCTAGTCTTACAACAACAAGAAGTACTAAAAGCATAGTAAAAAGTTGTGTTTTTAATGTAATAAGGGAAGATTTAAGAGATAAAATTTTCATTGAAGCCTTTGGCGGAAGTGCTTTGATGGCGGCTGAAGCACTAAGTAATTATGCTTTAAAAGCTTATGCTATAGAACTTGATGCAAAAGCCTATAAAATTGCTTTAGAAAATGCTAAAAATATAGATCCAAATTTAGAAGTTATCCACGCAAATACTTTTGAAATTTTACCTAAACTCATAGAAAATTCAAAAAATGAAATCATCTTATATCTTGACCCACCTTTTGATATCAGAGAAGGTTTTAGTGATATTTATGAAAAAATTTATCATTTTTTAGAAAATTTAGATTTAAAGACTTTAAATTTAATCATTTTTGAACACCACTCAACCATAAAAACTCCCGAAAAAATCCAAAATTTTCAAAAAATTAAAGAAAAGAAATTTGGATCAACTAGCTTAAGCTTTTACACTTCTTAACTTACTTGGAACACTTCTTGCTTGATCTATCATCAACAATAGATTAAAGGAAGAATCCATGAGAGTTTTAACGATATTTTTACTCTTTATGACAAGCATTTTTGCAGTGCAAATCAAGGATGTAGCAAACACTGTAGGTGTAAGAGATAACCAACTCATAGGTTATGGACTTGTTGTAGGACTTAATGGAAGTGGCGATGGAACAAGCTCTAAATTTACACTACAATCCATCTCAAACCTTTTGCAAGGTATGAATATCAAAGTAGATCCTAATGATATCAAATCAAAAAATACCGCAGCTGTTATGGTTACAGCCAAACTTCCAGCCTTTGCAAAAAGCGGAGATAAACTTGATATTACCGTTTCATCTATGGGTGATGCAAAATCTTTACAAGGCGGAACACTTTTACTGACTGCACTTCGTGGGATTGATGGTGAAATTTATGCTATAGCACAAGGCTCTATCTCAACAGGAGGTTTAACACCTAGACCAGGAGGAGCAGGTTCTCACTCAACTGCTGCAACCGTAATGGGCGGAGCTAATGTAGAAAGAGAAATTCCACAAAATTTTAGCCAAAATAATGATCTAACCTTAAGCTTAAAAGTAGCAGATTTTAAAACCGCAAATGATATAGAAAGAGTTTTAAATACCGTTTTTGGCGAAGAAGTGGCTAAAGCCATCGACTCTCGCACAGTAAAACTCAAAAAACCTGAAGATCTTTCAAATGTTGATTTTATGGCAAGAGTTTTAGAACAAGATATAGCTTATAAACCACAAAGCAAAGTTATCATCGATGAAAGAACAGGAACAGTGATTGCTGGAGTTGATGTAGAGGTAGAACCTGTTTTAATCACTCATAAAGATATCACTATAAAAATAGATCCAAACAATAACGCAGTAGCTAATCAAAATGAAATCGATATGAAAGATGGTGGTTTTGTAGATCCAAGTTCAAATACCTTAAGAATCAACAATGCAAAAAGCACAGTTGCAAATATAGCTAGAATGCTTAACAAACTTGGAGCAACCCCAAATGACATTATCGCTATTATGGAAAATTTAAAGCGCGCAGGTGCAATTAACGCGGATTTGGAGATCATCTAATGAAAGTGGATAATTTTTTAAATACTTATAGTATGAATAGCGCTTTACTTGATCGTGCAGCCAAAGCAAGAAGTTTAGAATCAAGCATCAAAATAAATGACAATGATATAGTTACAAAGAGCAAAGAAGATGAAGCCTTAAAAGAACAAACGGATGCTTTTGAGGCATTTTTTTTAAAGCAAGTTTTAGATGTATCTTTAAAAAGTCAAAATTCACTCTTTGGAAAAGATGCCAGCGATGAAATATACTCTTCCATGTATAATGATACCATGAGTAAAGCTTTAAGTGGAGGTATGGGTTTTTCAAAATTATTATACGATTTTTTAAAAGAAAGGGGTTAAGTTTTTTAAATTTAGGTCGATATGGTTTGTAGAGGATTATAACTAAGGAGGCAGAAATGATCAATCCTATACAACAAAGTTATGTGGCAAATACCGCATTAAATACAAATAGAATAGATAAAGAAACTAAAACAAACGATACTCAAAAAACGGAAAATGATAAAGCGAGTAAAATCGCAGAGCAGATTAAAAATGGTACTTATAAAATCGATACAAAAGCTACGGCTGCTGCGATTGCTGACTCTTTAATCTAAAAACTTTCATTCTCCTTTTTTTGAGAGAGAAAAGGAGAAAATATGCTTAAACAAAGACTTGATGAAGTAAATGCTATCTTAGCAAAACTTATTGCTTTAACCGAAGAAGATATAGAAAATATCAAAGTGGCTAAACATGAGAGTGTAACGCCAAGTGTAGAAGAAAAAAACAAACTTATCGCGGAATTTATTACAGCTAAAAAACAACTTGATGTTGCCTTGGTTGAGCTAAATAATAGCTCTACAAAAGGGCTTAGTGAACTCTTAGATGATGAAGATAAACAAAAACTAGATCTACTTAAAAAAAATCTTCAAAACCTTCATAGTAAAAACAAAGAGTATGCTAAATTTGTTCTTATTGTCAAAGATTTTCTTGATGGCTTAGTAAATAAAATGTTTGATATCAATGATGGAACAAATAATGCTTATGGAGATAAAAAGACAAATCCAGAGTCAATTTTCAAGATCAATGTATAAGGATTTATAATGGGTATTTTTGGAACATTATACACAGGTGTTACAGGCTTAAAGGCAAGCGAAGTTCAAATCGCAACAACTGGAAATAATATCTCAAATGCTAATGCAACTTTTTATACACGCCAAAGAGTGGTGCAAACTACAAATGGATATATTACAACAGGTGGAGTTCAAGTAGGCACAGGAACTGCTGTAGAAAGTATAGTGCGTTTGCATGATGAGTATTCTTACTATAAATTAAAAGGTGCATCTACTCAACTAGAATATACTAAATATATAGCTTCCACTTTACAAGAAATTGCGCAGCGTTTTCCCGACTTACAAAATACTGGAATTTTGCAAGATTTAGAAAATTATAACAAAGCTTGGAATGATTTTGCATCTAACCCCAACGAAAATGCCACAAAAATAGCCCTTGTAAAAGCTTCTCAGACCTTAACAGAAAGCGTTAATAACACTTTTGCAACCTTAGATAAAATCCAAAAAAAAGTAAATGATGATATTAAAAATACAGTTGATGAGATTAATAGAATTGGCGAAGAAATTGCTACTATAAATAAACAAATTTATGGACAAGAAGCCTTACCAACAGAACACGCAAATGAACTTAGGGATAGAAGAGATGAACTTGAGCTTACTCTTTCAAAGCTAGTTAGTGCAGTTGCAAGCAAAAATGAAATCAATCAAGACAATCGCCTTGATACAACCATCACTGATCCAGGACATCAATACAATCTAAGTATAGAAGGTTTTAGTATAGTAGATGGAATAAATTTTCATCCTTTAAAGCTTGATTATGATGATAAAAATAAATCTTATAGCATTTATTATGAAACTCCTGATGAAAAAGTTCGCGATCTTACTGCAAAAATTAGCGGTGGACAGCTTGGTGCTCAACTTGACTTACGCGGTAGAAACTATAGCAAAAGCGAAGGAAAATATGAAGATGGAATTATCCAAGGTTATATGGATTCTTTAGATACTTTTGCTAAGACCATGATCAATGAAACTAACAATCTTTATGCAAGTTCTGCGAAAAGTTCTGTTACTTCTGATTATCTATCTGGGCTTAAGGGAGATATTCCTTTAGTTAATTACGACAGAACCATACAACCAGGAAGTTTTGATATAGTCATTTATGATGATAAAGGCGATAAAAAACTCACCAAAACCATCGCCATAGATGTAAATACAACCATGAATGATATCATGCGTCAAATCAATGCTAATACAGATGATAATAACAATAAAAATTCAAACGATGATGTTGATGATCATATCAATGCAAGTTTTAGCTACGATGCAAAAACTGGAGATGGTTTATTTCAAATCAATGCAAAATCAGGTTTTAAGGTAGCCATTGAAGATAAAGGCACAAATTTCGCAGGTGCGTTTAGTATAGGCGGTTTTTTCAGCGGAACTGATGCAAGTGACATGAAAGTAAAAGATTCCATCTTAAATGATCCAAGCACAGTAAGAGCAAGTTTAAGTGGGGTTGATAGTGGAAATGACATGGCAAATAAAATCATCCAACTTCAATATAAAAAAGTTAATTTTTATAATGAAGATGGCACTATCGATAATCTTACCATGGAAGAATATTACCGCAAACTTACAGGTAAAATAGCCTCAGATGGTGAAAATAACAATGTCGTCAATTCAAGCAATGAAACTCTTTATAATTCTGTTTATAGCGAGTACCAATCTAAAAGTGGGGTAAATACAAATGAAGAATTAGCCGCCCTTATACAATATCAATCAAGTTACGGTGCAGCAGCAAAAATCGTCTCAACCGTAGATCAAATGCTTGATACCTTACTAGGGCTTAAATCTTAAGCTCTAGTAATATCAAATGAAAAATTTTATCCATCTTAAAGCTAAGCTCGATTTTTTAGCCAATCAAAAAAATACCAATCATTCCCTTTTTGAAACTCCAGATCCTTTGCAAATTGCTAAAATTCACAATGATGAATTTATTGCCTTAATTTGTGCTTTATTTGCCTATGGAAATGCTAAAAATATAGTAAATTTTCTAAAGAAACTTGATTTTTCTTTATTAAACCTTCAAGAAAAACAAATAAAAAAAGAACTTAAAAATTTAAAATACCGCTTCCAAAATGAAAAAGATATACAAGAAATTTTTATCACTCTTTCAAGGCTGAAAAATGAAATTTCACTCTACGAACTTTTTTATCAAGCCTATCAAGAAAGAGAAAATACCACAGATGCCATCTTAGCTTTTATGCAAAAAATCAAAACCTTAAATTCATATTCAAGTTATGGATATGATTTTTTCTTTGGAAAAATTTGGCAAAACACTCCTACTTCACCTCTTAAACGCTATAATATGTATCTAAGATGGATGGTTAGAAAAGATGAACTTGATCTTGGACTTTTTACCAAAATTCACACCAAAGATCTTTTAATTCCACTTGATACACATACACATAAAATTTCCTTGACTTTAGGACTTCTAAAGCGTAAAATATATGATTATAAAAGTGTTTTAGAACTCACGCAAAATTTAAAAAAATTAGATGCAAATGATCCCATAAAATATGACTTTGCACTCTATCGTTTAGGGCAAAGTAAGGAAATTGACAAATTTAAGGAGTGAAAAATGGGCTTTGAGCACTTAGATACAATTTATTATTTCATACTTTTTTTTGTAGCTCTTTTTGCTGGTTTTATAGATTCTATTGTAGGTGGAGGAGGGCTTATTACTCTACCAGCACTCATAGCCTGTGGAATTCCTGCGCATTTATCCTTAGCAACAAACAAACTCCAAAGCGTCTTTGGTTCTTTTACGGCTACTTTAACTTATTTTAAATCCACCACTCTACCTCATCTTGCTTGGGGTGTTTTTTTCACAGCCTTAGGAGCAGCTATAGGAAGTTATAGCGTTCTTTTTGTAAAAGATGAGCAATTAAAACTTATTATCTTGATCTTTTTAACTCTTACTTTCTTATATACAGCCTTACGTCCTAACTTAGGCAAACACGAAAGCGAACCTAAAATAAAAAATATCAAAATTTTTCATTTAATTTGTGGCTTAACTTTAGGATTTTATGATGGATTTTTAGGACCTGGAACGGGTTCATTTTGGATTTTTGCTTGTGTGATGCTACTAGGTTTTAATATGAGAAAAGCAAGCATTAATACTAAAATTTTAAATTTCACTAGTAATATCATTGCTCTTGCTATATTTTTATGGCAATACGAACTTTTATGGGCTGTAGGTTTGCTTATGGGTGTAGGGCAAATTTTAGGAGCTTATTTGGGTTCAAAACTTGTGTTAAAAACTAATGGAAAGTTTATAAAAACTTTATTTTTAATCGTTGTAGGAGCTACTATCATTAAAGTAGCTTGGGATTATTTTAGTTAAAATTAACCCCTGAGCTAAGTTCCCACATAGGTAAAAATATACCTAAAGCCAAAAACAAAACTAAAAGCGCCACAAATAAAGTCATCATAGGCTCTAAAAAAATCAAAAATCTATCCATTAAATTTTCACTTTTTTGTTGATAATATTTGGCAATTTCTTCACTTAACACTTCAAGTCTTCCACTTTTCATCGCAACGCTAAGCATAGAAAATACCAAAGAATCAAAAATATCAATCTTTTTAAAAGCCTGACTTAACTCAAGACCAGAATCTATAAAACTAAAAAGTTTTTTATACTGAAAAATTAAAAATTTATTTTCAAGCCCTATAATAGCTAAATCAAAAGCTTTGGATATTGAAATTCCATTTTTTAAAAGCAAAGAAAAAACCATAAAAAAATAATAATTTTGATTATAAATAATCAAACGAGAAATCAAAGGTATTTTTAAAAATAAAAAATCGCAAGAAAAAGCAAAAGAATGAAAATTTTTATAAGCTAAAATAAGCATAACAATAAAAATAACAAACAAAAATATGCAAAAAATTCCATAGTCATCTAAAAAATTATAAATTTCTAACATTACATGCGTGATAAAAGGCAAACTCGCGCCTAAATTTTCAAATAAATCTTTAAAATTAGGCACTACAAAAAGCATTAAAAACAAAAATGCTCCGATAATACTTAAAAAAACCAAAGTAGGATATCTAAAAGCCTTTTTTAATTGTTTTTGACTCTCTAAGCTTTTTTCTCGAAGTTTAGAAATTTGACTAAACACTTCACTGATTTTTCCTGTCTTTTCAGCCGTTTTAATCAAAGCTAACTCCGCACGATTTAATCCAAAATTAGCATTTTCAAAAGCTTGATTTAGATTTTGGGCTAAAATTAAATTGTCTAATATTTTTTTCATAATCTTGCAAGAGTGCATAAGATATAATTCTCTAATCGCTTCTTGAACACTTAATCCAACTTCACACAACAAAGCTAGCTCTTTAAAAAAGAGTATAAAATTTTCATCCTTTAATCTCTGAAAATTAGATTTTTGAATTTCTTTTATATCAATGATTTTCCAATTCTTTGACAAGGCTTTTGCTTGTGCTGTATTTAAATTTTCAGCTTTTATAGTTTTTGTATAATTTTGATTGTTTTTAAGAAATTCTACTTCATAAAATTTCATCTTACAACCCTTAAAAGCTCATCTATACTTGTAAGACCTTCTTTGGCTTTTTTTAAACCTTGTTCAAACATAGTTTGAAAGCCATATTTTTTTGCAAGCTCCATTAAAATCGTTTTATCTTGATTTTCCCTAATTGCACAAGCTAAATCTTCATTGATCTCTAAGCACTCAGCGATTAATTCTCTGCCAAAAAATCCACTATGATGACAACGCTCACATCCTTTTGGTTCAAAAAATTCACCTTCAAATTCAATATAATGTTTTTTGCTTTTTTGCTTACACCAAGGACAAAGTTTTCTAACCAAACGCTGTGCTATAACAAGACTCAAAGCCGATGCTATCAAGTAACTTTTTGCTTGCATATCCAAAAGCCTATCAATGGTACTAAGAGCATCATTAGTATGCAAGGTGCTTAAAAGCAAATGACCTGTTAAAGAAGCTTTAAGTGCAATATCTAAACTTTCTTCATCGCGAATTTCTCCTATCATGATAATATCAGGATCTTGCCTTAAAATTGCTCTTAAAACACTATTAAACTCGACTCCAACTTTTGAATTAAGCAAAATTTGCTGCACTAAAGGAATTTTATACTCTATAGGATCTTCTGCGGAAACAATCTTTTTTTCAATACTTTTCAACTCGTTTAAACACGCGTATAAAGTTGTGCTTTTACCACTACCTGTAGGGCCGGTTAATAAAATCATTCCATTGGGACGATGTAAAATCTTTTTTAAAATTTCTAAATTTTTATTTCCAAGATTTAGTTTATACAAATCCAAAATTTCTTTATCATGTTTTAAAATTCTTATAACAACACTTTCGCCATAAATCAAAGGCAAACATGAAACACGAAAATCATATCTTTCATTTTCAAAATCTAATTCAAAACTTCCATCTTGTGTTTTTCTTGATTCAGCTAAATTCAAACAAGCTAAAAATTTGACATGAAAAACCAAAGCTTCATAAATATCCTTCTCAAAAATAGCAAATTCACGCAAAATTCCATCAACCCTAAACCTAATCAAAGCGTCATCATTCCTTGCTTCTATATGAATATCACTCGCATGAAAAGATAAAATTTCATGTAATAAAAAATCAAAAATTTGACTGATGCAACTTTGATCATCTCTTTTTTGATTTTCTTGCCATTCAAGTCTAAGCTTAATGCTTAATCTTTTAATCTCCTCTTGAATGCGAATTTGATTTAAAATTTTAGCTATCTTTAATTCATCGGCAATTGCAGTGTCGATTTTTTCACAAATCATAAAAGTCTTAACTTGCTCTAAAAGCTCTAAAGAACAAGGTTTGGATCTAATAATCATAAAGCCGTCATTGTTTTTAATAAGCAGAAATTTAAATTTTAAAAGTAAAGAAAAAGGTATACCTTCATAAATAAAATCATTATCTTCATCTAAATCAACAAAATGTAAATTACAAAAATTTGCTAATTTTTTAAAAAAATCCCAAGAAGTGATATTAAATTTAGTGCAAATTTCATCAAGACTTATTTCATTATCAATATAAGCTTGAAAAATTTTATCCATTCTACTTTCCATCTAATTCCATTAAACCATAATAATTTATATAAGCATCTAAAGCACTTTGAGCTTCTTTTTCTTCGCCTAAAGCTCTTTTAGCCTGAGCAAAAATCAGCCAAGAATCTTGTTTTTGCTTGTCAAGTTCATTGGCTTTTAAAGCCCAAAATATTGTCTTTTGATAAGCTTTAATATCAAAATACTTCTTAGCTAAATTTAATGCCTTTTCATAGCTTGGATTTTGATAAAAAGATTTTTTTAAATCAGAAATATTTAAAATTTTAGAATCAATTTCTATCTTGCTAATATGTGTATTTTCCTGCACCGCTTTAACTTCTTCTAGTTCTTTATATAACTTTTCCCTAGAAATCTTATTTTTTTCTTGTAAAATTTGCGCTTGAAGAATCTTTTGCTCTAAATGCTTTTTATGCTCAATAGCTTGCAAATAAATATTTTTTTGCTTATTATATTTTTGCATTATCACAAAAAAACAAAATGCTATTACTAAGATTAAAACAATTAAAAATAAATATTTTAAATATCTTTTAAGTAAAAAATATTTATACCTAAGCTCAAGCTCTTTAATTCTTTCTTGCATATCTTACCTTAATAAGCCATTCTCTAAAGCACTAAGCTTTAAAATATACTCTTGACTTTTGTTTTTATCAAAAAAACTATTTATCTCATAAAAACTTTTTAAAGTTTTATCAATATATCTTAAATTTCCTTGAGAAATTTTTTGTAAAAACTTAAGACATTTATTTGAAAAATTCATTCCAAATTTCAATTTAATATAATCATCAAGTTCTAAAAGACTAATATTTTTCAATTTAAAACAAGCACTTAAACGACTTTTAAAATGCTCTTTTTTAAGTATATTTAACTTTTTATGAGAACTTAAAACAAAACTTATAGAATCACTATAAATCCTGATGCTTTCTAGCATTGCATAATCATACATTCCCACTTCATCAAGAATGATTAAACTCTGACCTTGTGAAATCAAAAACTCAATTTTTTCTTTTAAGAAACTCTGATCTTTAAAATTTTCATTAATAAAATCAACATTATATTTTTTTGCCAATCTTTGCAACAATACACTTTTGCCACTACCACTTTTTCCCCATAAAAAAATAAAAGCTTTTTGGCTTTCTAAAATTTGATTGATTTGATGAAAAATTTCTTCTCTAAATGGAATAATTTTACTCATAATGCTTAAATCCTAGATCTTTAAGACTTGGAGCATTTACGCTATCTACTATACTTGGAGTGATAATAAAAACGATTTCGGTTGCTTTAGAATTTAAAACTTCTCCTTTAAACAAAGAACCTAGGATTGGAATTTTTGATAGAAAATTGATAGAATTTTTCTCATTAGATTTATCGTGAGAAATCAATCCACCTAAAATTAAAGTTTGATTATTCTCTACTTGCACAACACTAGAAAGCTTTTTTTGTATGGTATCAGGAGCAATAGTTCTTGGTTCTTTTTGTCGTTTATTATCTTCTGGATACTTAAAATCACTTAAGCTTGGATTAATCCTAAGCATTATTTTTCCATCATCAGAAATTTCAGGCAAGATATTGAGTAAAATGCCTACAAAAATAGAATAATTATTATAACTTTCACTAACAGTAGTCCCATTTTCAGTGCCTTTAGAACTTTCTTTAACTTGATAATTTATAGTATCGCCTACAGAAATAATGGCTTGTTGGTTATTTAAAGCCATAAGCTTTGGATTAGAAAGCACGCTAGTTTTTCCATTTTGAGAAAGAAAGTTAATAATAGAATCAAAATTTAAATTCGCCCTTAAACCCAAATTCTTAACAAAACCTTGCCCATTTTGAAACTGAATAAAAGAATTTTCATTATTTACTTGTGAATTTAAACCTATATTAAAATTTTGCCAATTAATCCCACTAGAATGGCTTTCATTTAAACTCACAGCAAGTATGCTAACATCGATAATAACTTGTTTTTTAAGACGATTTTCTAGTTTTTGCAAATAATTTTTCACACTTTTTAACTGAGAATTTGTTCCAGTTACTATAATAAGACCTGCATTGGGATTTATAATGGGAGTTTTAGCCTCATAATCTTCATGAGAATTTTTTAATAATACAATAATCTCTTTTTCTATATTTTGCCAAAAATCAAATTTTTCCATACTTTTAATCATATTATCTTCTGCGTCATCAAAACTACCGCTATATTCACTTTGCCTTGGTTTAGCGTCTACAGACGCTTTAGTTATGCTTTGTCCTTCTCTGATAGAAGTGATATAACTTATCTTAAAAATCTTCGTATTAATGCCTGAAATTCTTAAAATTTTACCATCAAAATCATAGCTAAGATCATGCTCTTTGATAAAAAAATTAAAAATTTCGTCTAAACTCATTTGATGAATATTGACAGAGTTTTGCAATGTTTCTAATTTTTCTTTGGCAATTTTATCTTTAACAATAATACTAAAAGAACAATATTTTGCAAGCTCATCAAGACTTTCTTGTATGCTTAATTTTTCATTAATACTGATATCAAAAAGACGCTTTTGACAATCTAAAGCATAAAGATAATGGCAAAAAAGAATGTTAATTAATATTAATCTTATCATTTTTATTTATTTGGATTGCAATTTCTAAATTATCATATTGGAATTTAATCTCTTTAGTATTTATTTCATGTATTATAGCATCATCAATCATATCACCTTTTTTATACCATCGATCATAAATTTTTACTTTATCAAGCATAATTGCAGTAATTTTAATATGTCTTAATTTTTCAAAAGTAGGATTCACAAATGGGTTTTGAAGAGTATTAAAATTTATGCGATTTTCTTTATCTATAAGTTTAAAATACTCTTCAAAATTATCTTGTGCAAACAAAGTGCTAAAACACAATGTTGCACTAAAAATATATTTTATCAGCTTTCAACCTCATTGCTATAATCAGCCATAGCGATACGCTTAAGCTGTCTATAGCGACGTTGAGCGTCTTTTTTATTGCGTTCAAAAAGCTCAGCAGCGTGTTCAGGATTTGCTTTTTTAAGTGAATTATAACGCACTTCATTCATTAAAAATTGCTCATATAAATCCCAATCAGGCTCTTTTCCTGTTAGAGTTAAAGGATTTTTTCCTTGCTCTTCTAAACGAGGATCAAATGTATAAAGTGGCCAATAACCACATTTTGTAGCAAGCTCACCTTGCTCTCCTGAGTAACCAAGCCCACCTTTAATACCATGAGCTATACAAGGAGAATAACAAATCACCAAAGATGGTCCATCATAGGCCTCAGCTGCAGTGATAGCTTTGATAAGATGAGTATAATTTGCCGTTGAATTTACTTGTGCTACAAAAATATAACCATAAGTCATAGCAATTTGACCTAGATCTTTTTTCTGTATAGGTTTGCCTGCTGCTGCAAACTGTGCCACAGCTCCTGTTCTAGAAGATTTTGAACTTTGACCGCCAGTATTAGAATAAACTTCTGTATCAAGTACTAAAATATTTACATTTTCTCCACTTGCTAAAACATGATCAAGTCCGCCATAGCCTATATCATAAGCCCAACCATCACCACCAAAAATCCAGTGAGATTTTTTACTTAAATACTGTTTAAGTTCTAATATATCTTGCACCGCTTTAATATTTTTATTTTGCTCTAAAATAGGGATCATTTTATCTTTAATTTCCACAGACATAGCACCATTGTCTTTATTTGCAATCCAATCTTTAAAAAGGGCTGATAAAGCATTTGGAACTTCTTGCATACTCTCATTCATGATATGTTCAATGCGGTGTCTTGTGTTTTCAGTTGCAATTTTCATACCCAAACCAAACTCAGCATTGTCTTCAAAAAGTGAATTTCCCCAAGCAGGACCATGTCCATTTTTCACACTTTTTCTATAAGGAGTTGATGGAGCTGAGCCCCCATAAATAGAACTACAACCTGTAGCATTAGCCACAATCATTCTTTCACCGAACAATCTTGTAATTAAAGTAATATAAGGAGTTTCCCCACATCCAGGACATGCCCCATGGAATTCAAATAAAGGTTGGGCAAATTGCGCTCCTTTTGTGGTTTCTTTATTTAAAATATCATCTTTATAAGTAATTTCTTTAAATAAATAATCCGCATTTTCTTGCTCACCAAAATCCATCTCTTCTTGAAGTGGTACCATAACCAAAGATTTTTCCTTAGTAGGACACTCATGAACACAAAGCTCACAGCCTGTACAATCAAGTGGAGAAACTTGGATTTTAAAGCTTAATTTTTCTCCTTTGGTTCCTTTAGCTTCTAAAGCATGATCTTTTACACCACGAGGTGCATTTGCCATTTCTTCATCATTGATCAAAAATGGCCTGATAACAGCATGCGGACAAACTGAAGCACATTGATTACATTGAATACAATTTGCCTCTATCCATCTTGGTACCATAACCCCAACACCGCGTTTTTCGTATTCGGTTGTGCCGTGTTCAAAACTTCCATCTTCATAACCTAAAAAGGCTGAAACAGGTAAATCATCACCCTTAGCTGCGTTCATAGGTTTTACGATTTTTTCAACAAATTCAGTGCCTTTATAGGCATTAGTTTGTTCTTTTTCTTTAAGCTCTAAATTTTTCCAATTTGGATCCACTTCAACTTTTACAAGCCCATCAGCACCCACATCAATAGCTTTGTAATTCATTTCTACAATAGCATCGCCTTTTTTACTATAAGATTTATACGCAAGCTCTTTCATGTATTTTTGTGCATCTTCATAAGGAATGATTTTTGCAAGTTTGAAAAAGGCTGATTGCATAATGGTATTTGTACGATTTCCCAAACCTATATCACGAGCTAGTTTGGTTGCATTGATGATATAAAAATTTACTTCTTTTTCAGCTAAAGTTTTCTTTACTGCATCTGGAAGTTGTCTTATGGTTTCTTCAGCATTCCAAATACTGTTTAAAAGGAAAGTTCCGCCTTTACGAATTCCTGCTAAAACATCATAAATTTCCAAATAAGCCGCTACCGAACAAGCGATAAAATGCGGAGTTGAGACAAGATAAGTTGAACGGATAGGTTTTTTAGAAAATCTTAAATGGCTTCTTGTATAACCCCCTGATTTTTTAGAATCATAAGCAAAATAAGCTTGAGCGTAAAAATCCGTTTTATCCCCGATAATTTTAATCGAGTTTTTATTTGCACCCACAGTTCCATCAGCACCAAGTCCGTAAAATAAACATTCGATCGTACTTTCATCTCCAAGTGAAATTTTTTCTCCAGTACTCAGTGAAGTGTGAGTTACATCATCAACTATACCTACAGTAAAGCCATCTTTTGGATTATCAAGTTTAAGATTTTCAAATACTGCTATCATTTGAGCAGGATCAACATCCTTTGAAGAAAGTCCGTATCTTCCACCCACTATAACAGGAGCATTTTCTCTTCCATAGAAAGCTGATTTTACATCAATATAAAGCGGCTCCCCAAGACTTCCTGGTTCTTTGGTTCTATCTAAAACCGCGATTTTTTTCACTGATTTTGGCATAACATCAAAGAAATATTTTAAACTGAATGGACGATAAAGATAAACTTTTAAAATCCCTACCTTTTCACCCTTAGCATTAAGATAGTCCACTACCTCTTCAAGTGCTTGAGTTACAGAACCCATAGCAACAATCATATGTTCTGGCTCTTTGTGTCCATAATAAGTAAATGGTTTGTATTCTCTACCTGTAATTTTTGAAATTTCTTGCATATATTCATTAACAACATCAGGCAAAGCATCATAAAAACGATTGCTTACTTCTCTAGTTTGAAAATAAATATCATCATTTTGTGCTGTTCCACGTGTTTTTGGATTTTCTGGATTTAAAGCATTATTTCTAAATTCAAGCAAAGCTTCTCTATCTAATAATCTATCAAAATGCGCATAATCCATCACTTCAACTTTTTGAATTTCATGGCTTGTTCTAAAACCATCAAAAAAATGCAAAAATGGCACTCTTCCCTTAATTGCAGCTAAATGTGCTACACCAGCTAAGTCCATGGTTTCTTGCACAGAATGCGAACAAAGCATAGCAAAACCAATTTGTCTTGCCGCATAAATATCTTGATGATCACCAAAGATAGACAAAGCTTGAGCAGCCAAAGAACGCGCTGCTACGTGGATTACACAGGGGAGTAATTGACCTGCTATTTTATACATATTTGGAATTTTAAGGAGTAATCCTTGAGAAGCCGTATAAGTTGTAGTCAAAGCCCCAGCTTGTAAAGATCCATGCACACTACCTGCAGCACCTGCTTCACTTTGCATTTCTACGATTTTTACAGGAACTCCAAAAAGATTTTTTTTGCCTGCAGCTGCCCACATATCGGTGTAATCAGCCATAGGAGAACTAGGTGTAATAGGATAAATTCCAGCAACTTCAGTAAAAGCATACGCAGCGTATGCAGCAGCCTCATTTCCGTCCATAGTTTTCATAATTTTACCCATTGAGACCTTCCTTTATATTGATAATTTTTATAATTTTTTAGCTATCAATTTACTATAAATTCTCTTAAAAGGCGTTTAACGAAAACTTGAAATTAGTTTAATCTAGCTATATAATTAACAGCCTCATATGCGTTTAAAAATACCATAGAATGGGTTTTTAATTCATTTTCATTGCCATAACCACAAGTTAAGGCCAAAGGAGTGATATTAGCAGAAATTGCAGCTTGAATATCTAATATTGTATCGCCTATCATATAGGCATTTTCTTGAGTTTTATTGAGTCTTTTTAAAGCTAAAATTATAGGTTCGGAACTTGGCTTTGGATTTGTGACATCTTCAAGAGTAATTAAAGTTTTAAAGAATTTTTTAACTCCCAAATAATCAAGTAGAATCGGAGTAAATTTACCTCCTTTTGTTGTAACTATACCAAGATCTGCAATTTCGCTTCCAAGTTCTAATGCTTCTTTTGCTTTAGGCAAAAGAGTGGTTTGTTCTAAATAAATTTGTGCATAAATTTCACGATAAGCTAATACAAATTCTTTACTTAAATTTACTTTATCTGGATAAAGCATTCTAAACATTTGCTCTAAAGGATAACCTATGAGATTTTTGATTTCTTCATTATTTTTAGAAGTTAATCCAAGGGCTTTAAAAGCTCCTTGGAAAGAATTTAAAATAGCATCAGTAGAATCAATTAAAGTGCCATCTAAATCAAATAAAATAGTTTTATTCATTATCTTAAAATAAATTTAGCATCCACTCTTCTATTATCCGCTCTACCTTCTTTAGTGTCATTGCTTGAGCGAGGATTATCTTGACCATAACCTACTGTTTTGATGCGACTTTTTTCTACACCATATTTTTCAAGTTCATTAGCAACACTTTTAGTACGTCTTTCAGAAAGCTTTTGATTATAAGCTCTTGAACCGATATTATCTGTATGTCCTTCAAGAATAGTATCATATCTTTCATTTTCATCTAAAACTTTTGCAATTTCTTTGATTTTTTCTTGAAAAGTTGGATTTATAGTAGTTTTATCAAAACCAAAATGACCTTCCAAAGAAATAGTTTTTTCGCAACCATTTTCATCTAACAAAGCACCTTCTCTTGGTTCAACAGGACATTTTGCTTGTGGAGCTGGACGAGTATCAGCAACTTCTTCTACAGCTTTTTCCTTTTTGCCACCAAAACCAAAACTAATACCTAAAGTTGAAACCCAATTACGGTTTGCATGATTAAAATTAATTTGATCTCTAGTTTCAAGTCTTAAAGCCAAAGAATCACTAAGACGGAATTTTACACCCGCGCCATAATGTCCAAATCCACCGCTTTTATTATCATAAGCAGCATTTGAAAAATCCTCATATCCTCCACCTGCTAAACCATAAAAATAAAATTTCTCACCTACATCAATACCTTTAATAGCACTCAAATAAGTTCTTGTAATATCTGTAGTTTTATTTGTATTTGTATATTTAACATCAGAATAATGCTCTAACCCAAATTCTAATTGATCAAGCCAAAAATCGTCAAAATGATAACCAAGTCTAACACCTGGTGCATAGCGATTATCCATATCTAAATTACCTTCAAAGTAATTATAGTTTAAAGTTGGAGTGATTTCAAATTTTACATTGTTATCAGCACCGAATAAAACACTTGCCAAACCTAAACATAAGAATATTTTTTTCATAGAAAAAACCTTTCATTGTGTTATAAAATAAAAATTTAAATTTTTGCAATTATATCATAAATGATAGAAAAAAGGATGAGTTTTATAAAAAATTGTAGAAAGGTGGGAAAATCCCACCAAAAAATATTAACGTTTAGAGAATTGTGGGCTTCTTCTTGCTTTGCGGCGTCCATATTTTTTACGCTCAACAGTTCTACTATCTCTAGTAAGAAGTCCTTTAGGTTTTAATAATGCTCTAAAATCAGCATCCATAGCTGCTAAAGCTCTTGAAATTCCATGTCTTAAAGCTTCAGCTTGAGCGCTATAGCCCCCGCCTAAAGTGGTTGCTTTAATATCCATTGAAGTTTCTTGTTTAGTCACAAGTAAAGGTTGAACCACTTTAAGCTTAATCGCCTCGTGTCCACCAAGCCAAGTGTTTAAATCAACACCATTAACACTAATTTTACCACTACCTGGTTTTACCCATACCTTTGCGATAGCAGTTTTTCTCTTACCTGTTGCGTATGTTGTTGCCATGATTATTTTCCTTCTTTAGCAATTTGCGCAGTGTGTGGGTGCTCACTACCCGCATAGACTTTTAATTTTTTAAGCATAGCTCTGCCCAAATTTGTTTTAGGAAGCATACCTCTAACTGCTAATTTATATAATTTTGCAGGATTTTTTTCAAGTAAATCACCAAATTTTTCGCTTTTTACACTTCCAAAATATCCTGAATGTCTATGATAAAGCTTATCTTCTGCTTTATTAGCACCTGTAAATACAGCTTTTGAAGCATTGATGATAATTACATAATCACCACAATCAACATTTGGAGTAAAGCAAGGCTTGTTTTTACCTCTCAAAATTGTTGCTACTTCAGTTAAAAGACGACCAAAGCGTTTGCCTTCTGCGTCTAAAACAATCCATTCTCGTTTTACTTCGTTTGGCTTTGTTATCTTTGTCATAATTTTTACCTTTGCCAAAAATTTAAAATGTGATTGTATAAAAAATAATATTAATTTTTACTTAATTTAAGTAAAAATAAAGTTTATATTTCCAAAATTTGAATTTCGTTTTCCAAACAATAAACTATAAAAGCACGCACTTTATCTTTTTTCAAAATTTCACTAATGGCGATCTTATAAGTTCTTACCTGCTCTTTATGTTTATCTTGCATAGCAAGACCTGTTTTATAATCAATTATGAAAGCTTCTTCATCTTTTAAGGCAAGCAAGTCTAATTGTTTAATTTCTCCATTAAAACTCAAAGCTTGTTCTTTTAAAAGCTTTCCATCACCAATCAAATTTTGAAATTGAGTATTTTTAAGTAAAATTTCAATTCTTTTAAAAAGCTTTTCAAAATCACTCTCATCCAAAAAATGTCTAAATTTGCTCTTGCATCTTTGAGTAAGTATTTGAAAATTTTCACCCTTAGGGAGTTTTAAATTTTGCATAAAAAAGTGAAAAGCATTTCCAAAATATAGCTCTTTACTATCAAGCTTTTCTTCACTTTGAACTTCTTGTGGGCTAATTTTTTCAAATTTTTGTAAAGCTTGAATGCTTTCTTTTTTAACTCTTAAAATTTGCTCTTTGCTTTCTAAAAAACCTCTCTCTTGTGAGTGTATATTTAAAAATCCTCCCTTAAAATAACTTGGATAATTTCCATTTACACTTTCTTCATTTCTTTTTATAATAATCAAACTTTCCTTAGCTCTTGTAAAAGCCACATAAAGTTTATTGATATCATCTTCATAATTTGCTCTTGTAATATTTTCTTTAAAAAAGGTATAAATAGGCTCTTTAGTAAGCTCTCGAATTTTATCTTTAATATGGAGTTGCCAACCTTGATTGATATCATATTCAAGCATGATATCTTCATTGTTTGAATTGTTTTTAGATAAACTATCAAGCAAAATCACATGATCAAATTCCAAACCCTTAGATTTATGCACACTCATAATACTAATACCCATATTTTGTTCGCTTACTATTTTCAAAGTACAAGGCTCAAATAAAAGCTTTAAAAAATTCTCCTTAGTTTTAGCATATTCGATAAATTGTATTAAAGCTATATCATTTAAATCAAGTTTTAATTCCTTTATTAAAAAAAGTACATTTTCCATAGTATTTTTTGAAAAATCAAGGGTAATTTTTCTGGGCTCAAAACCTAAAAGTTCTTTTAAAAATACCAAGTAAAATTCATCGCCAAAAATACAATATTTAGCATATTCTAAAACAAGTCTTACGCTTGCTTTATTTTCAAGTAAAACATTGCTTTGAGTAAATGCAGGAATATTTTGCTCTCTTAAAAAATCCAAAACCATATCTGCATCACTATTTTTCCAACACAAAATACAAATATCATCATAAGAAATATTTTTAGATCTTAAAAAATTAATTTGCTCAAATAAGGTTTCTAAAGTTTTTTCCTTGATTTCTTGGGCTTGGTTTTTAACCTTTTGTTCTTTAGATTCCACAATACGCACAAAACCGCCTTTTTTGCTTTCTAAGGCAAATTGCTCTTTATAATCTTTGATTTTTTCTTTAAAAGTTTCATTAACAAAATCAACCAAAAGCTCTTTAGAACGATAATTAGTATTTAAACTATCACTTTTAATTTGACTAAATTCTTGTTTTAACAAATCAAATAATTCTTTTTTTCCTTTACGAAAGCGATAAATACTTTGTTTTTTATCTCCTACATAAAAAAAAGTGCGATTTCTTTTAACTCCTTCTCCTGAAACAAGCTCAGTAATCAAAGGGCGTAAAATTTGATATTGGATCACGCTTGTATCTTGAAATTCATCAATAAGCAAATGCGAAATAAAACCATCTAAACGAAAATAAATCATATCCTTAAATTCACTAGTTATTAGCTCATAAACTTTTTTACTCACATCTTGGAAATTTAAGGTATTTTTATCTTTATGAAATATATTTTTAGCTTCACTATAATGATTTAAAAGATTCATTAAATTAGCAATTTTATAATTTTCAAGCTCTATGGCATAAGTATTTAAAGCATTTATAAGCTCCATTCTTTTTGCACTAAAATGCAAGTTAGTGCTTTCTAAATCTTGCAAATATTTTGTACTTTCAAATTTTGTCATAAAACTTGATTGCATAAATACAGATAAATCTAAAACTTCACTTTTAAAATTGTCACACAAATTTTTATAATTTTTTACATGAGTAAGACCCAAACAATAACTTCTTAACTCACTATAAGCTTTATTGATATAAGCTTTAGATGGATTTGGAATTTTAGGACGATTTTGAAAATAAGCATTCTCATAAAATTTTTCAAGTTCGTTAAAAAAATTTTCTTTCTCATCAACTAAATTAATGTAATAAGCCAAATCTTTTAATTCATCTTTTTTAAGAAGTTTTAAAAAAATCTCTCTTACATCAAGCCTTTCTTCACTCATTGTAAAATCACTACTTAAGCCCAAATTTAAAGCAAAAACACGCAAAATTTTTCCGAAAAAAGCATCAAAAGTACTAATTTTTAACTCTGTTCTTAAAAATTCTTCTTTTTTAGCATCTCTTAAAGAAATAAGCTCTTCTTTATCTTTACCTAAAAGCTTGCAAAGTTCATTGCATTCACTGGTTTTATTTTCTTTTTCTAAATTTAAAAAAGTCTCAATAATTCTTTTTTGCATTTCATTAGCAGCTTTTTTGGTAAAAGTTAAAGCTAAAATTTCATTAATCCTAGCTCCTTTTAAAATAAGTGCTACAAAACGCACACTCAAGGCAAAGGTTTTTCCGCTTCCTGCACTCGCTTCTAATGCCAAAAAAGGCTCAAATTGACTCATTTTAATTCCTTTTTATAAATGAGTTTATAAGGACAATACTCATTTTGTTCATTTTCAAACTCTATTTCTTCCTTACTCATAAGAACTAAATCTTTAAGTCTTTCTCTTAGCTCATCTAAACTTTTGGCTTTTTGATGCAATATTTGCATACTATTTAAATCATAAAAACCCACGCTTGCATTTTCATCATATAAAGCTTGGTAAAAAGCAAGTTGATAAGAATTACTTGGCACTTTTCCACTTTTATAATCAATAATCAAATTACCTTCTTTTGAACTATCGATACGATCTATAGTACCCTTAAGTTTTATACTATCTGTTCCGAGCTTTAAAATATTGTTTAACTCAAGCTCTGTATGTGCGACATAAAAGCCTTTTGAAAAATGCTCTTTTTCATTTTTAGCAAATTGTATAAATTTTAATTTAAATACTTCAAGATCAAGTTCACTGATATTGTATTTTTGATATTCTTTATCCAATAAATTTGCAAAAACTTTTATATCAAAATCATTATTTGCATAATTTTTATAATAAATTTCAAGCATTTTATGGATAAAATTTCCTTGATTTTTCGCTTTGCTTTCCTCGCTTAAAACCCTAGGTTCTGCTAAATTTAAAATATAACGATAATAATAAGTTCTTTTTTGATTTTCCAATAAATTAAAACGACTAAAAGAAAGCGGAAACTCGAAAGGATTATGCTTTAAAATAGGAGCTTTTATAGGAGTTAGATTAGGTTTTATGCCTTCATAGTCTAATTTTAAAGCATTAAGATAAGCTTTTTGGTGGATATGAGTTTCATAAAAAAAGTCAAAATCAAGTTCATCTAAAAAACGTGATTTGCTTTTTTCTTCATTTTCCACAAAGCAAATACTTACTTCTAAAGCATTCTTCATCAAGCTTTCATAATAAAATCTTTGTAAATTTTCTCTTCTATCATAGCTAATCAACCCTGCTTTTTTACGCACTTCATTGTTTAAAAAAAGCTCATTAACACTTCTTTTAGGAATAAATTCTTCATTAAAATCAACCAAAATCACTCCATCAAAACAAAGCCCACGACTTTCTAAAAGTCCCATTACCGTAACCTTACCTCCACCTACATCACTAAGGGAAAGTTGTGAAATTTGCATGAAAAAAAGATGGATCAACTCTTTAAGAGTTAAAGACTGATTTTTCAATAAATCTTTAATAAAATAAAGTTCTTTTCGTATCAAATAAATAAGCTCTTGCTTTTCATTTTCTAAAAACAAAGCAAGTAATTTTTCAAAATATTCAAAATCACATTTCTCATCAAAATACTTTTTAAACTCTATAAAATCAAGTTTTAAAGAATGTAAAAGCGTATTGTGATAATCAAAAATCATCTGCGTGTCTTCAAAATAATCCTCTTGATTTTTATAAATAAAAGAAGCACTACTAGCACTTTCATAAAGTGCTTGAAATTTTTGATAAAACAAACTCTCTTTAATACTAATTCCACTTGCAAAGTTAAGCATATTGTCTTTATCAAAAAGTCTTAAAAACTCACAAAAACTTTCATCTGGAGTTATAACTGCAATATTTTCAGGCTTTAAACCTTTGCGTACAAAATGTGAAATTTCATCCATAACAAAAGCACATTGCAAAGCCCTTAATTCAAAAGATTTGAGTTTAATTTTTGAATTTTTTGTTTTAAAAATTTCTTCTTTTAAGATCTCTTGTTTTGAAAGATTGATTTCATAATGAGTGTTTATTTTTAAATCAAATATTTTTAAAAAATCAAGTTTTAAAAGATATTCAAGATTAAATTTACTCGTTTTAAAACTTAAAACCACTTCTTTAATCTGAGAAATTTCACTTAATAAATTTTCTTCAAATTTACTTAAAAAACCTTGCAAATCATAAACTATAGCTTCATACTCATCTAAAAAATCTTTATTAAGAGTGTAATTTTTAGGTAAAGAAAGATCATCATAAAAAGAATTCTTTTCAAGCAAAGCAAGATAATTCTTATATACCTCATCTAAAATTTCCAAATGTTCATTATAGGTGGCATAATAATCATTGTTTTTAAGATCTTCTATGCTTTTTTTTTCCAAACTCAGTTCTTTAAAAAAAGAAAAAAGATATTCGTTATTTTTCAAAAAAGCAAAAAATTCTACCGAAATTCCTAGTTTTTTTTCTAAATCCTTACTTTTTAGACAAGCTTCTTGCATTAAAAGCAAACTTTCATAAGAACTTGCTTTGTGAAAATTGCTCAAACAAACTTTATCTAAAAATTCACCTATATGAATAGCACTATCTAATAAAGCATTTTGCTGTTTTTTTTGATTATAATATTCTCTAATTTGCCTTGAAGAGCTAAAAATTCTTAATTTCATTGAGCATTTAATTCGTAGCTAAAAAAACCCACTGTTTCTTGATTTGCATAAAACTTTAGCTTAAGCTCCCATCTACCTTTATCTAATTTAGGTAAAGCGATACTTAAAATTCCATTTTTAACTTGTCCTTCTAACTTTTGATCAAAATTTTTAGTGAATGGTCTTGTAAGAAGAACTTGAACTTTTAAATCATCAGAATTTATATTTTGTAATGCAGAAATTTTAAAATTTGCAACATAGGAATTTTGATCCACTTCATAACTAGGAATTTTTCTTTTACCTATAAAAGTGATTTTATCATTTTGAAAATTTACTTTAAAAAATTTATCAAAATTTACTTGTTGTTTTTGTATTTGATTGTAATTATTTTCAACATTTTGATAAGAGTCAAAATAAAAATCATCCTCATACACAGGATGGTGACTTGCTATAAAAATCGTTACAATACAAGCAATAATTATAGCCAAAAGTGAAAGCAAAATACCATAAGGCCAAAAACTTTTTTTAGTTTCTAACATTTTTTTTCCTCTTTATTCTTCTTTGTGCATAGTATAACAATGCAAAGCAAATAAATCCATAGATAAGTATTCTTAAAATATTGATAGTATCACGATTTGCATTACCTATAGAATGTTCTAATTGTAATCCCAAGGATTTTGCCACACGATCTACAATATCTGCATAACCATTAAGTATAGCAGCATTATAAATATCACCTTTATTTGTAGCTAATATCGGCAAAATAGATCCTGTTCCAGGATAAGGACTAAGCACAGCTTCTTTATCAATCAAAGCTAAAGCACCTTTTGAGCCTACTATATCAACTTTGTGAGAATTTTTTGACAAAAGAAGCAATATATAAGATTGAGGAAGTTCTTTTTGTTTATTTAATAAAGTTTCAATTTCAGTTTTATCACCAACCATAACGCCGATAAAAATATTACTTTTTTGGTAAAGCTCTTTTCCTATAAGATTAATCTCGTTGCTTACTTTTTGACTTAAAATATTTTCATTAAAAAGTACAGCATTAAGAGCAAAAACCCTAGAAGGCAATAAAACAAAGAAGAAGATAGCTAAAAAAAAGCCATCTTGTAATATTTTTTTCATCCTATATGAAGATGATTTACGGTCAAAACCGACCAAGCGGTGATTGCAGCAGCAACAACTAAACCAATAACAATTAAATATTCCAAAGCCTTACTCATTGTGCTTCCTTTATACTTCTATGATCTTGTTCTTTTGAACCAAACATCTTTACACTTTGTACATCTTTAAGACTATATGGCTTTTGCATCACTTCTTGCTGAGCTTTAAGACCCCAAATAGTTAAAACTGCTAAGATAGCAAGCAACAAAACCGTAGCAATTAACATACCTGTAACACCTGAAAGAGAAAACACGCATCTATTATTATTTTCCATCATTCACCCCTTGAAAGAGAAATTACATACTCGCCAACAGCTTCTTTTTGAATATCATTAAGTGTTGGAAAACTCGGCATTGTTCCTATAAAACCAGCCTTACCACTATGTAAAACATCTACTACAAAAGCTGCAGAACCGTATTTTGTAAGATCTGGGAACATTCCATCTTGACCTTTTCCATCTTCTCCATGGCATGCTGCACAAGTTGCATAAGCTTCTTTACCTTTTGCTACTAAATTTTCATTTGCAGTTTTCTTAATAGCTGAAAGATCTTTTGCTACATAAGCAGCAATAGCAGGGATATCTTCTTCTGCTACACCTAAATCAGCAGCACCAAGCATTTCTCCACCTGGAAAATTCATACCTTTTGAACCATGTTTAATTACATTGATTATACCTTCTTCACTACCCCAAATATTTAAATTTTGAGCTTTACCATTGATACCATCGCCTGTAATTCCATGACAAGCTGAACACTGAACTAAAAAGATATTTTGACCCATTGCTATTTTATCTTCAGGAGATAAATTTTTAAATTTTTCTTCGAATTTTGTATTATGAGTTGCTACTTCTTCATTGTATTGACCTATACTTGAAAAAGAATTTAAAGGATATCCCCATAGAAAATACCAAATAGCCCAAACAATAGTCAGGAAAAATACCACAGCCCAACCAGTAGGAACAGCATTTTTATACTCTCCTATTCCATCCCAACTATGTTCACTAAGCTCTGACTCGCCTTTCTTTTCTTTCATTTGCTTAAACATTCTACCCACAATAACCAGTGTGATTAAAATGATAAGAATAGCTCCAATTAAAGATAAGAGATTAACATTATCTTCTAAATTTAACCATTGCATTAAGCACTCCTTTTACTTTCTAATACACTATCATCAATATCATCTTCTAAGGCAAGGTTTGCATAATTTTCATAATTTCTCTCGCCTTTTTTTTCTGTTCTATATAAATGATACCAATACGCATATAATACTATTGACAAAAACATCACGAGTGCAAAAAAACCATAACCTTGGAAAATCTCCCACTCATGTTTTTGAACTGTTGCTAAATCAAATGTGATTAAATTTTTAATCACATCAAAAACTATTGATAAATGTTCCATCATCTTACTTTAAACTATTTAAATAAGCGATCAAAGCAACTATTTCTTTGATTTCACCTTTAGTAAAAGCATCTTTTACTTCTTGATTTTTCATTTGATCAACTATAGCCTGAGCTTCAGCTTTTACTTCAGCTTGTGCATCCTCCCAAGAACCAAGTTTTGTTCCATTTTCTGCATCATAAGGAACATTGAAAACTTTTTTCACAGTTAAAGCCTCAGCATAAGCAGTTTCAATATCTGCATTATTTTTAAACATATGCTTATATGAAGGCATAATAGAATCTGGAACAACAGAAGTAGGATCCCACATATGATTTTCATGCCAATCAGCCGTTCTATAATTTCCTACACGAGCAAGATCAGGTCCTGTTCTTTTTGAGCCCCAAAGAAAAGGTCTATCATAAGCAAATTCACCACTTACAGAATACATACCATAACGATCTGTTTCTGATTTAAATGGACGAATAAGCTGTGAATGACAAGCATTACAACTATCTTTAATATATACTGCACGCCCTGCAAGTTGTAAAACCGTATAAGGTTTTTTACCTTCAATTGGTCTTGCATTTTCTGCAAAATTTGGTAAAACTTCAACTATGCCTGCATAAGCAATCACTACAAAAACAGCTACAGCAAAAAAGAATGGATTTTTTTCTAACCAACTAAACATATTTTCTCCTTTTTATGCTGCCATAGGCGAAGCGCTTTTTGGTTCTTTATCAAGCACTCTTCCACAAGCAATTGTTTTGTAAATATTATAAGTAAACATAAAGAAACCGATAAGATACAACAATCCACCAATCGCTCTAATCCAATAATAAGGAACAATAGCCACAACAGTATCAATAAAGCTATAAAGCAAGTTACCATACTCATCTGTCGCTCTCCACATCATACCTTGAGTAATACCCGCAATCCACATTGAAGCAAAATAAAGAACTATACCTGTGGTTTGGATCCAAAATTGAGCTTCCATTAAAGATTTGCTATAAAGCTCTCTTTTGAAAACTCTAGGAGTCATATGATAAAGCGCAGCCATAGTCATAAATCCTACCCAACCTAATGTTCCATCATGAACATGTCCTGGAATCCAATCTGTAAAGTGTGCTAAAGCATTAACAGATTTAATTGAAAGAATTGGCCCTTCAAGTGTTGAGAACATATAGAAAGTTGATGCCAAAATCATAAATTTAATCAATGGACTCTCGCGAAGCTGACTCCACTCACCTTTCATAGTAAGCAAGATATTAATCGCTGAACCCCAAGAAGGCAAAATCAATACTACAGAGAAAACCGAACCCATAGTTTGCATCCAATCAGGTACAGTTGAATAAATCAAATGGTGACCACCTGCCCAAAGATAAACAAACATTAAGCCCCAAAATGCAAATAAAGAGAGTTTATAAGAGAAAATCGGCTGACCACTTTCTTTTGGCAAGAAGTAATAAATTTGAGCAATAATACCCACAGTAAATACAAATGCCACAGCATTATGTCCATACCACCATTGTACTAAAGCATCATTTGTTCCTGCATACATTGATACACTATGCCACCATTTACCCATTCCAGTAACAAAATAAGTTGGTACTTCCATGTTGTTAAAAAGATAAAGCATAGCTATACCTAAAAATGTAGCTATATAATACCATAGAGAAATATAAAGGGTTTTTTCACGGCGAATTCCAATAAGTCCAAAAATACTTACACCCCATAAAACCCAAACAAGAACAACAAGAATATCTAAAGGCCACTCAAGCTCTGCATATTCTTTAGATGTAGTCACACCCATAAACAAAGATATAACAGCTAAAACCATAGTAAGCATATAAAGCCAAAAATGAAGCTTACCAACAGCCATTAAAAATCTTGACTCAGCCATACTCACTTTAAGAACACGCTGACCTATATAATACCAAGTTGCCCAAATCCCTGAAAGCATAAAACCAAAAATCACACCTGAAGTATGAAGTGGTCTAAGTCTTGAAAAAGTGGCATATTCTCCTGCTAAATAATTTAAATTAGGATATGCCATTTGAAAAGCTATAAGAGTTCCTATAGCCATACCAACAATGCCGAACAATATGGTCGCAAACATAAAATATCTTGCAACCGTATAGTCGTAATTTAATACATTACCTGGATGCATCGACTTTCTCCTTAAAATTTTTGATAAAAAGAGAATATTATAGAATATTAATTATACATTTTTTCTTAAAAATGATAATTTTGTTAATCATTTGTTATGCTTTATATTTTAAGGCTAAATCAGTCTTATTTATTGATATTTATCTTATAACCTAAACTTGGCACATTTTTTATAAAATCTTCACCCACTTTATCTCTTACTCTTTTTATAAATGTTCGAACAGCAGTATCGCTCACATGCTCACCTATCCAAACATTTTTCTTAATATCTTCATGCAAAACCAAAACCCCAGGTTGTTTTAAAAGCAAAGAAATAAAAGCCAATTCTTTTTTAGTTAAAACAATCTCTTTACCATTATGAATCAAAGTTCGTTTAGTTTTGTTAAATTGATATTCTTCAGAAATTTTTACAAGCATATTTGCTTCAATTTTTTCACCTATCAGATAATCTAAAACTTTAAACAACTCTTCTATATCAACAGGTTTAATCAAATATTTATCTATACCAATATCAATAGAACGCAAAAGTCTCTCTTTCTCTGAATACGCACTAAGAACAACAATTGGGACATCATCTGAAATTTCTTTAATCTCTCTTGCCATATCCAGTCCATCCATAATAGGCATAGCAATATCTGTGATAACTAAATCTGGCTTAAATTTTTTAAATTTTTTAAGCCCCTCATCTCCATTTTGAGCTCCGATTACTTTACTAAAGCGTTCGCTTAATATATTAATCATTGATTCTCTAGCCTTAACCTCATCTTCAACTACTAATATTATCAATTCTTTACATTCTTGTGACATTTCTACTCTACCCTCTCTTTTAGTTTTAAAAATATCTCAAAACAAGCCCCGTCTTTTCCATTTTTAACTTTTATTTTTCCTTGGAAACTTTCGATAATTTGTCTACTTATATAAAGTCCTACTCCTATACCTTGACTAGGATGTTTTGTTGTAAAATAAGGTTGAAAAATTTTATCTAAATTTTCTTTATCAATCCCACCAGCATTATCTTTTATTATAATTTTCAGATAATTTTTTCCAAATTTTGAAAAATTTATTGTTATGATTTTCCTTTTTTTGTTTTTAAATGCTTCTATTGAATTTAAAATCAAATTAAGAAAAACTCTTATTAAACCATTCTCATATGCCAAAACTTCATAATCACTTTTCGAAACAATATTAATATTTACATGATTTTTTTCTATAGTTTCAAAAGCAATTTCCAAGGCTTTATTTAAAGTCTCTTTTATAAATACACACTGCTCTACTCCTTTGTTAAACAAAGTTCTAAACACATCAATTGTTTCTGACATATTTTTAATCATATCTTTTGATTGTGAGTAAATTTCAGCAAATCCTTTTTCATCTTTAAGATTTTGCTTCATTTGAAACATGGCAATACCGAGCTCATTTAACGGTTGTCTCCATTGATGTGCTATATCACTAATCATTTGTTCTAATGAAGATTTCAAAATCTCTTCATATGCTATTTTAATATCTTTTTCATTTTTTTCCAAGGCAATTTGCATTTTTTTCTCAAATTTTTTACCTAACTGTATAAATTCTTGTTGGTGATTTTTAACTGTATTTTCAAGATTAATACTTAATTCTCTTAATTTAGCGTGATTTAGAGCAAGCTCTTCATTAAGCTTAAAAGAATTACTAACATCATGAGAGAATGCTACTATTTCTATTAATTCATTATTTTTATCCAATATGGGGATTAATAAAGTTTCAAGATAGAAAGTTTTGCCTAATTTATCAATATTTTTAAAAATAACTTGATAAGGTTTTTTATATGAAAGTTTTTTTAAAAGTTCTTCAATATAACATTCCTCAACATCTGGATGTTTAAATATTGAATGTTTTTTTCCTATAAGCTCTTTTTTACTATATCCACTTATTTGACAAAGCTTATCACTGACAAAAATTAAATTTCCTTGAACATCAGCTCTTGAAAAAATTGTATTTTTTTCAAGAGCTTTAAAAAACTGATCTTTAAAAAAATCTTTCATTGAAAAGCCTTAAAACCTATATAGGCAAGATTTATACCGTAACAAACAATAACGCCATACGATAAATAATTAAATAAATTTTTCAAAAAATCACTAAAAAACTGTGAAATTTTAGAAAAAAATAACATCGCAGGTAAAGTTGATATTCCAAAAATCATCATTATCAAAATACCTTCAAAAATATTTTGCTTACTCATTGCATTGGCTATAAAAAAATACACCAATCCACAAGGAACAAAACCATTTGAAAATCCTAAAAATATGGCTGATTTTAATCCTTTAAAATTTTTAGATTTTTTAATAATTTTCTTTACAAAACTATCAAAAAAAACATTATTTTCAATAAAAGATAACATATTGCCTCTAAAAATAAGAGCAAAACCCAAAATCATCATAAATATACCAAGAATAAAAAATGACAAACTTTGAACCTTAGCATTGATTGCCAAGATATTCCCAAAAGTCCCAAAAATTATCCCTAAAACAATATAAGCAAAAATTCTAAACAAATTATAAATAAAAGTTAATAAAAATAAATTATTGCTTTTTGAATTCAAATTTATAAAAAGTAAATTAAAACCACCACACATAGAATAGCAGTGTCCAAAACTAGATAAAAAAGCAACGCTGATAATAGCTAAAAAATCTATACTCACATCAAATTCATAAATTCTTTAAAAATATACTTACTTTCATGAGGACCTGAAGAACTTTCTGGATGATGTTGCACTGAAATAATAGGATAGTCTTTATATCTTACTCCTTCAACATTATCGCCAAATAAATTTCTATGAGTGATATGAGCCACTTGAGCTAATTCTTCTGGAACATTATAATTATGATTTTGTGCGGTAATTTCTACCGTTTTTGTATCAAGATTGATCACAGGATGATTTGCTCCATGTTGTCCAAATTTCATTTTATAAGTTTCATATCCAAAAGCATTACTTAAAAGCTGGTGACCTAAGCAAATTCCAAGCATAGGAATTTTAGCTTCTGCAAGTTTTTTAATCTCTGCAATCTCTTGTTTTAAAATCCTTGGCTCACCTGGACCATTAGAAAGAAACACGCCTTGAATTTCACCTTTTTTATACAGAGTAATCAACTCATCTGCTTTAACATTATATGGATAAACTTCTACTTCAAAACCTACTTCTACAAGTTCATTTAAGATATTTGTTTTAACACCATAATCTATAACAGCAACTTTTTTCTCACTTCTTTTAGCATCATTAAATTTTTGAAAACTAGCGTTCCAAACGCCTTGTTTATGAGAATAATTTTTCTTAGTGCTAACTTCTTTTACAAAATTTACTTCATCAATTTTTGCTGATTTTTCTAAGGCGATTTTTAAATCTTCTTTATTTGAAATTTCAGTTGAAATTACAGCTCTTAAATTGCCATTATTTCTTATCATTTTTACTAGATATCTCGTATCAAGTTCATAAATTCCTATTTTTCCATGTTTTTCAAGATAATCTTGCAGACTTTCTTTAGCGCGAAAATTTGAAAAACTGGAACTTAATTCACGCATTAAAACACCACTTGCAAAAATTTCCTTGCTTTCATTATCATTTTCATTGGTTCCCACTATACCAATTTCTGGCATGGAAAATACGATAAATTGCCCTGCATAAGAAGGATCTGAAATAATTTCTTGATACCCTGTTAAAGAAGTGTTAAATACAAGCTCTCCAAAAAAAGTACCGCTCTTTCCAAAAGCCTTAGCACTTAAAAAAATATCATTTTCTAAATAAATATAAGCCTTCATTAAAACATACCTTTTTTTCTGAGCTCTTCTTGATAGAGTTTTTCAAAGATAAGATCGTATTCTTCGCTACCTGGAATAGGTTTTGTTTTATAATTGCTAATTTTCTCATAAACCTCATCTTCAAGTTTTTCATAAATTTTAAGATAAGACTCTATGCTTGAAAAGATTAAATTTTTAACTCTATTTTCACTCACTATAAAATTAATATAATCATTCTCTACAAGTTCTTCTAAAATTTGATGCGCTAGATGATTATGTCTATCTTCAGAATCTAAAATCACATTAAATTCAGGAGCTAACTTTTTCTTCACAAGCCAAAACATATTTTTACGATCTACTTGCATAAGCTCCATTTCATCTTCTTGTTGCTCTAAAAGCTCTTTTACTCTTTCATCTAATTTTCTTTCATTTAGAATATCTTTCTCTAAAACTTCTATTATACATACCTTAAGCTTTTCTAATTGATCTTTAATTTCTACAAAAGAAGAATTAGCTATATCTAACATCATTTTATTTGCGATATAAGGAATATGTGGTAATTTTATACGCATCTTAAAAACCTTTTATTTGATAATGTTTGAAATAATAGCTTATTTTTGGTAAAAGAATGTTAAAAATGAAAAATTTTCATTATTTTAATCACCTAATTACTAGCATTATTATCTAAATTTTTCAAAAGCAAAGTAAGCTCGCTAGCTTTTTTTGGATCCATTTTAGATAAAACACCTGAAATTTTACGCGATTCCAAAGAAAGCATTATTTTGCTTGCATCCTCTGCATCCATTTGACTTAAAACATCTGCAATGGCTGCATCTTTCATTTGGGAATAAATTTCTTTAACCCTACCTTGAGTTTTATCATTGATTGAATTTAAAATCTTTTGTTGTTCTTCTACAAGCCTTGCGTTTTCAAGCTTTAATTCTTCAATTTTTGCCAAAGTTGCATTAACCTCAGCCTCTTTTTTTTCTAAATTTTCAAGCCTTTCTTTTTGCAAAGCTTCAAAAGAGGCTTTATAAGCTTCTAAAGATTGTCTTGCTTCATCAAATTCTCTAGTTTGCAATTCAATTTGAGCTTTTCTAGCTTCAAAATACTGCTCACAATCTTGTTCAGCTCCAAAAACTACACTTGAAATAAAAACTAACAATATAAATTTTTTAATCATCTTTTTCTCCTTTGAAAAAACGACTGATTGCAATTTCATCTAAAAATTTTTCTTCAGCCTTGGCAAGTTCTTTTTGCTTTTGTTTAATTTCCTCGGCTTCTAAAACCTTCATTTTTTCATAATCTAAATGTGCTTTTTGATATAAAAACTGATAATGATTCATTTCTTTTTTAGAAAGTTCTACTTTCTCCTTAGCTCTTGCCAAAGCCTCGCGTCCTACTTGTGCCATACTTAAATTCGATCTTAACTCTGCTATAGATCCTGATTTTGGCAATACGCCTAAACTTCCATACTCTTGGCGTGAAAGTTCATAAGCTTTTTCATGTTCAAGCTGTCTTTGTTTGGCTTGATTAAGATTTGATTCTGCTTTATCAAGTTGTTGTTTTCTTACCTTTACAACAGAATTATATTTACTTTTCATAAGATGATAGTATCATCTCTTTCAGGGCTAGTAGAAATATACTTTACCTTAACCCCTGCAAGCTCTTCAAGTCTTGCTATATATTTTTTAGCATTTTCTGGCAATAAATCATAATCTTTTATACCAAAAACTTTATCCCAACCATCCATTTCTTCATAAATAGGTTGAACATTTTCTAAATCGCTTGGTATATAGTCGATTTCCATGCCCTTATATTCATAAGCACGACAAATTTTTATCTTTTCAAAACCATCTAAAACATCAAGCTTCATCAAAGATAAAGCATCAAGACCATTAAGTCTTGCTGTATATCTTACAGCAACTGCATCAAACCATCCACAGCGTCTTTTACGTCCCGTGCTTACGCCAATTTCTTTTCCAATTTGCGCAATTTTTTCTCCATCTTCACCTTTATCCTCAGTAGGAAAAGCTCCATTTCCCACACGCGTTGCATAAGCTTTTACAATACCTATAATATTTCCCGCTTCTTTAGGATTTAACCCAAGTCCTGTTAAAGCGCCTGCTGAAATAGTACTTGAGCTTGTAACATAAGGATAAGTTCCATGATCAATATCAAGCATAGAGCCCTGAGCTCCTTCTAAAAGTACTCTTTTATCTTCATCTAAAGCCTTCCAAAGCATTCTTGTAGTATCTGTAATATAAGGAGTTAAAATTTCATTAAAACGTTTTAAATCAGCAAGCAATTCTTCAGCACTTGGAATTTCAATTTCAAGCATTTCAAAAAAAGTTTTATTAGCTTCAAAATCTTTTATCAAAGCCTCGCAAAGTCTTTGTGGTTCTAAAAGCTCTCCAACTCTATGTCCTGTACGATTAATCTTATCTGCATAAGAAGGTCCTATACCCTTACCTGTTGTTCCTATGGCATTTTTGCCTTTGAGTTTTTCTTTTGCAATGTCTATTAAAGAATGATGTTTTAAATTTAAATGAGCTCTATCGCTGATATATAATCTACCTTTTAAATTTTCAAATTGAGCCATTTCAGCGATCAATACTTCAGGAGAAACCACAACTCCATTTCCGATAATATTAATACATCTTGGATGCAAAACTCCACTTGGCATAAGATGAAGCGCATATCTTACACCATTTACCCAAATCGTATGTCCTGCATTGTGTCCACCTGCACTTCTGCAAACAAAATCATAATTTTCACATAATTTATCAACTACCTTACCTTTTCCTTCATCGCCCCATTGAATGCCGACAATAATATCTGCTTTGCTCATAAAAATTTCCTTGATTTTACTTAATATTGGCGAGAAGATGAGAGAATCGAACTCCCCAAAGAATAGTCAACTATCCTTTCATCTGATTTGAAGTCAGTGGCGATCACCAGATACGCTAATCTTCCAAAGTGATAATTATAGCGATTTTTAATGAAAAACAAAATAAATTTATCAATATTCTTTTTGACTTCATATTAAATTTAAGCTATAATCTTACTCTTTTTTAGCATCAAGTTTTGATGATTACATTTTTAGGATCTTTCTTTGAATTCTTTTAAACAAAAATATTTAATCAATTTTTGGGACAATTCCCGTTCTATGATTGCACTTGGAATTTTAAGTGCAGTGTATTTTGGGATTTTTGGTGGCGTTTGGGCTGTTACTGGAGAAATGACACGTTGGGGTGGCGAGTTTTTAGAGCTTTTAGGTATGAATTTAGATGGATATTCTTATTACCAAAAGCAAAATTTAAATGGAACCCCTTTAACAAGAACTGATGGTATTATGCTCATAGGTATGTTTATAGGTTGTTTAGTAGCCGCACTTTTAGCTAACAAAGTCAAATTTCGTCTACCTGCTAGCAATATAAGAATTTTTCAAGCAATAGTAGGTGGAATTCTTTCAGGATATGGAGCAAGACTTGCATTTGGATGCAATTTAGCTAATTTTTTTACAGGTTTACCTTATTTTTCTTTACACACTTGGCTTTTTACTGTTTTTATGGTTTTAGGAATTTATCTAGGAGTGAAAATTTGCAACACTTCCTTTTTTAAACCTAAAGCTAAATTAGAACATGTAAATAAAGAAAACTTGCCGTTAAACAAGCAAAGTTTGCGTACAAAATTATATTTTAACTTAGGCATATTGCTTTTCATAGCCTTTTTAGTTTGGGTGTTTTATCTTGTTTTTACAAATGGCAATATCAGCACACAAAACAAACAAAGTCTTCTAGCTTTAGCACTGATTTTTGGTTTTGTTTTTGGCTTTGTTATTTCTAGAGGGCAAATTTGTTTTACTTCTTGCTTTAGAGATTTATTTTTATTTGGTAGAGATAATGCTATAAAAGGCGCATTAATCGGTATGATTATCGCCTCTTTAATCGCTTTTGCTTTTATCTTGCAAGGTCATACTAGCAAACTCATAGAACTTTCTCCTGCTGTAGCTGTGGGAGCATTTTTGTTTGGTTTTGGTATAGTTTTTGCCGGAGGTTGCGAGTGTGGTTGGACTTATCGTGCCTTTGAAGGACAAAGTCATTTTATAATAGTAGGAATTGCAAATATAATAGGAACTATGATTTTAGCTTTAAGTTATGACTTTTTACCAAAAGCTTTTAAAGAAGGTATAAAAATCAATCTTTTAACTGAATTTGGCAATTTAAATGGATTTTTTATCAACCTTATTTTATTCATCTTAATGTTTGTTTTTGTAGTATTTTACAAAAAACACTTTTTTAAAAATCAACTTAAAGGATAAACAGTGAAAATTACTTATAGTTTAAATTTACAAGGTGAAGCTTGTCCTTATCCTGCTATAGCAACACTTGATGTCTTACCTAAGCTTAAAAGTGGAGAAATTTTGGAAGTGCTTTGCGATTGCCCACAAAGTATCAATTCCATACCTCAAGATGTAAAAAACCGTGGTTTTAAAGTGCTTGAAATCGATCAAAGTGGACCCACGCTAAGATTTTTAATACAAAAGCCTTAAAAAAGGCTTTTGTTCTCAAAGCTCTTTTAACATCTTTTCATAAGCTGCTTTAGTTCCAGATCTTACATTTGTAAACAAACTTGCAATAATAATCACCGCCGAAGCTGCTAAAAACCCTGGAACTATTTCATAAAGACCTGAATTTGCAAAATTCTTCCAAAGCACCACAGTAGCAGCTCCTGTTATCATACCTAAGATCGCTCCTACTCTTGTCATCCTACTCCAAAATAAAGAAAAAAGCATTACAGAACCAAAAGAAGCTCCAAATCCAGCCCATGCATAAGAAACTATACTCAAAACACTTGAGTTTTTATCAGTAGAAATCAAAAACGCTATTACAGCTACCAATAAAACACCTAATTTACCTAAATTTAATACAATATGACTTGGTGCATCTTCTCTAAAAATCTTTTTATAAAAATCTTCCGCTATAGTAGAACTTGAAACCAGCAATTGTGAACTTGCCGTACTCATAATAGCCGCTAAAATAGCACTGAGTAAAATACCTGCTATCCAAGGATTAAATAAAAGCTGCGACATCACGATGAAAATCTTTTCAGGATCTTGCAAACTTAATTCAAATTTATGCACATAAGCTATGCCCAAAATACCTATCATACAAGCACTTAAAAGACAAACCGCCATCCAAGCAATACCTATAAAAGTGGCCATAGGAATATCTTTAGTAGAACGAATCGACATAAAACGCACTAAAATATGTGGTTGACCAAAATAACCCAAACCCCAAGCAAGTGCAGATATAATACTTATAACTCCTACTCCTTCGCCCATAGATAAAGCTTGTGGTTTTATTTCTTTTACTATATTCATCGCTTCACCAAAGCCACCTAAATGATAAAGCATAACCAAAGGTACAATAATTAAAGCTATCATCATTAAAAGTCCTTGTATCATATCCGTCCAACAAACCGCCTTATATCCACCTAAAAAAGTATAAGCAACAATAATAATCGTTCCAGTAGTTAAAGCATAATCGTATCTGATACCAAAAGTACTTTCAAAAAGTTTTGCTCCGCTTACAAGCCCTGATGAAACATAAAAGGTAAAAAATATCAAAATTACCACCGCACATACGATGCGCAGTATATGTTTATCATCATCAAAACGAGTTTCAAAATAATCAGGAATAGTCAAAGAATTTGCAATCACACTGGTATAAATTCTAAGTCTTTTTGCCACAAAAATCCAATTTAAACTAGCTCCTATAGTAAGCCCAATTGCAATATAAGAATCTATAAAACCACTTACATATAAAGCTCCCGGTAAACCCATTAAAAGCCAACCACTCATATCAGAAGCCCCTGCGCTAAGTGCAGATATCACAGGCCCCATAGTACGCCCACCTAGAAAATAATCCTCTGAATTTTTATTTTGCTTATAAAAATAAAAACCTATATAAAGCATTAATAAGGCATACACTACAAACATCACTGCTATTGGGGTATTAATTTGAACCACTTCCATCAATCTCTCCTTGATCATTAAGATATTGCTCTAATGCCTAAATTTCCATAACGATGAAAAGATATACTTAAAGCTTTTTCATTAAAATAATTTAAAAGTTCAAAACGACCATTTAATAATGGCTTTTCTCTTATAATGATTTTAGCAAGCTTTGCAGCCTCTTTATAAATCTCATCATTTACATCTGGCTTTGCTAAATAACGCACTCTTTCATATTCTTTAATACTCTTGATAAAATTTTCTTTATTTTCTTTTAAAAACAATACTTTTGCTCCTATGCTTTGAACAATTCGTTCTATCATACTAACATCTTGTTCATCATAACTGATACTTAGATCAATATTTGCAATATTTGCACCTAAAACCACACCTAAAACATCTTTTAAGCTTTCATTTCCACAAAGTCTTAAAACCATATTCTTTATTTTAGTATAAGAAAAAAGATTATCTTCTCCACGAATATTGACATAATCTTTTGAAACACTAAACTCATTTTTATAATGATAAGCATAAGATTGAGACATTTTAATTAAATCGTTCATAAAATCTTGTGCTTCTTTTAAATCTATTTGTGCTAATTTTTTTGAAAATTTATCTTCAATTAAATGATCATCAAAATCTTCTTGCTTAATCTCTAAAAATTGAGTGATATAATTATAAATTCCCACTTTTCTACCCAAACCTATGGCAGATTTTTTAATCCCACCAAAAGGTTGACGCAGCACTATAGCCCCTGTGGTTGGTTTGTTAATATAAATATTTCCTGCTTCTATGTGAGTGTGAAAATACTCCCATTCTCTTTCATCTAAGCTTTCAAAACCTGCAGTTAAACCATAACCTGTGGAATTTACTATATCAATAGCTTCTTTTAAGTCTTTAGCCTTCATTACACTTAAAATCGGTACAAAAAGTTCATTCATATGAGTAAAATCACCCTTTTTAGTGCCATATTTTATGCCTGGAGTCATCAAATAAGGATTATCCTCTAAAAACTTAGGTTTTAATGCCCATTCTTCATAAGGTTGTAATTCATCTAAGGCCTTTTGAACTTTAGAACTTGGCTTATCAGCTAAAGAACCCAATTTATTTTTAAATTCAAAAGGATTGCCTACTGCCATAGAACTTGCAGCATCTACTAAAGTCTTTTTAAATTCTTCATCATGATAAACTTCTTCTTCTAAGACTAGCAAAGAAGTAGCTGAACATTTTTGACCGCTATTGCTAAAAGCAGAATGAATGATATTTTTAATCGCACTATCACGATCAGCAAATTTAGAAACTATAGTCGCATTCTTTCCGCCCGTTTCAGCACTTAAAAGCAAGGTTGGATTAGCTTTTAACATAGCATAAGCAGTATCCTCTCCTCCTGTAAGAATTGAAAATTTAATCGCTTCATCAACAAGTAAATATTTAGAAATATCACTTCCTTTTGAAGGTAAGAAAATCAAAGCGTCTTTTGGAATACCTGCATCCCAAAAACACTTACAAAGCATATAACCTGTTAGAGTTGAAAGTGAAGAAGGTTTGTAAATCACCACATTACCTGCAGCTAGTGGTGCAGCTATGGTGCCCACTGAAATCCCTACAGGAAAATTCCAAGGAGCTATGGTAACCCCTATGCCCTTAGGTGCGAATTTAACTTTTGGATTTTGTTTTTTAAGCTCTTCTAAAGAGTGCGGATAAAACTCTATAAAATCAATAGCCTCACTTACTTCAGGATCGATCTCTAAAAAGGTTTTGCCCACTTCTAAAGCTGCCAAACCTATTAAATCTCCCCTTCTTTCTCTCATAAGTTTTGCGCTTTTGGCTAAAATTTGATAAATTTCATCATGACTTTTTTGTGTAAATTTGGAATTTTTAGCTACTTCTAAAGCTTGTTTGATTTCTTTTTCTCCTGCTAAATAAGCCTTTCCTATCACTCTATCTTCAATCTTATCTTTAACTTCTAAAACATTTAAATTTTCTGCTTTAAAATCAAGCTCACCTATAACAGGATAAACATCATAATCTTTTAAATTTTCATATTTAGCTTTAATTTCTTTAGCCCAAACTCTATTTTGCGCTAAAATAAAATCTGTATCACTTTCATTGCTAAATTTTTTACTCTCGTAAGAACTTGTGATATTTTGCTCTTTATTTCTATCTTGCTTACGATGTGTAGTATTATCAAGAGTTTTTATACCTTCTAAAGATTTTAAAAAAAGTTCTTTTTGGATATTCCAGTTTTTATCTCCTACTTTAAGATTGAAAAAATAACGCATAAAATTATCTTCACTTGTATTTTCATCAAGGCGTCTTACAAGATAAGCAATAGCATTGTTAAAATGTGCTTCATCACAAACTGGGGCATAAAGGATTAAATCATGCATTTTGGATAATTGATAAGAACATTGTAAACTCATACCTTCAAGCATTTCAAAAGTAAAAGAATCTAAAGCACCCGCTTCACTTATGCGTGTATAAGCATAAGTAATCTCAAAGATATTATGACTTGCAATTCCTATGTTGATGTATTTATAATTATCTCCTTCAAGAATAAAATCAAGCATTTTATTATAATTGCTATCAGTATCTATTTTTTTGTAAAAAGTAGGAAGCTCCCAGCCTTTTTGAGATGCAATAGTTTCTTCACTTTCCATATTAGCACCCTTAACAAAACGGATCTTAATAGGCTTCATACCTTT
The DNA here is from genome assembly GCF_045277125.1 of Campylobacter sp. CFSAN122748. Classification (NCBI taxonomy): domain Bacteria; kingdom Pseudomonadati; phylum Campylobacterota; class Epsilonproteobacteria; order Campylobacterales; family Campylobacteraceae; genus Campylobacter; species Campylobacter sp. CFSAN122748. The sequence goes on from NZ_CP116953.1 coordinate 1,479,722, forward strand.
TAAAACCCTCTCTTTTGAAAAAGCAAAAAGTTTTTTAAGATACTTATAAGAATCAGGAATATAAGCTTGCAAAACAATCCCTGCTTTAATATCAAATTTAGCCACACTTTCCATAAAAGCTGCAACGGTGAGCTCTAAATCCCTAAATTCTTCCATATCCAGATTGATAAATTTAGATACACCTTGTTTTTTCTCTTCTTCTAAGGCTAAAGCATAAAGATAATCTAGTCTTTTTACTACCTCTTCTTTGGAATAATCAAAATCTATAATATTAATTTGTGAAAAAATAGTAGTAATTTTTATGGAAATATAAGTGATATAACTTGATTTTAAAGCTTCTTCATATTTTTGCATACGATATTTGCTCTCAGCTTCACCTAAAACCTCTTCGCCGATTAAATTCACATTTAAGATAATTTTATCTTGCTCTTTTCTTTTATTAATATGCGGCTCTAAAACACTAGGGTTTGCATCTAGAACCATAGCTTTAGTATCTTCTCTTAAATGTTTGACAAAAAAAGGCACACTTAAATTAGGAGCAAATTTGCCAAAATTTAAAAAGCTAAAAAGTAGGAATTTTTCAAAAGTGCTAAAAAAATCCGCTATGCCATATTTACTCAAAGTATATTCTATAAGCTCAAAACTTGCATTTTTATCTTTACATCTAAAAGAACGATCTAAAAGTTCTATAAGCATAACTTTATTTTTGGGATTGTTAAGAAGTTTTTGCATTTTAGCATGAAATTCTTTTTCAGAATTTGAAATATTGGCTTCTATTTGTCCTTGCAATTCTTCAGCTAAGGCTAAAGCTTTTTGTATCATTTCGCATCTCCTAAGATAAAATTAAATTTTAATAAATAATATATAAATAAGATAAAAATAATATTTTAAATCATAGAAAATGTATAAAAAATGATAAAAAAAATTTTAATGGGTATATAAGTAACAAAAATTAAGAAATGATAATATCATTTTCTTGCTTATTTACAACCTTAGCAATAATTTTAGCTTGAATATTTTCATCTTCTAGTTTTTTTAAACATTCTAAGGATTCTTTTTCACTTATAGAAATTAAAAGTCCTCCTGAAGTTTGCGGATCACAAAGTAATAATTTTTCTTCATTTAAATCAGGGATAAGTTCTTTTATAAATTCTAAATTTTTATAAGCTCCAGCAGGAATTAAACCCATATTAAAATATTCTTTTGCTCCCTCTAGAAAAAGAATTTCATTTTGGAAAATTTCAAAAGAAATATTTTTATTTAGCATTTCTTTTAAATGTCCTAAAAGTCCAAAACCTGTGACATCACTCATGGCACTTGGATGAAATTTAAGAGCAATTTGACTGGCTTTATAATTTAACTCCATCATGTTTTTAAGCATTATATCTAAATGTTTTTGATTTAACATTTGCGCCTTTAAAGCTGTACTTAAAATTCCTGTTCCTAAAGGCTTGGTTAAAATGATACAATCTCCGATTTTAGAAGTATTATTAGCAATAAATTTACTAGGATGTACTTTTCCTGTAACACTAAGTCCAAAAAAAAGCTCAGTGCTTTCTATAGTATGGCCACCCACAACTAAAGCATTGCATTCTTGAACCTTATCATTTGCACCTTCTAAAAGCTCTTTTAAGATATTTACATCATGATTACAAGTATCAAAACCTACTATATTTAAGGCATTAATTACCTCTGCACCCATAGCAAAAACATCACTTAAAGCATTTGCTGCAGCAATAGCACCAAAATGATAAGCACTATCTACTATAGGAGTGATAAAATCAAGCGTTTGCACCAAAGCTAAATCGCGGCTGATTTGATATACGCTTGCATCTTCATTATTTCCGATATCACTAAGTAAAGCAGGAGTTTTTTGCATGAAATTTAAAATTGTTTTAAGACCACCCGGGCTTAATTTCGCTGCTCAACCTGCTGCTTTAACAAAATGCGTTAAATTTTGATTTTTATATTGCAGTGTTTTTCCTTATAGAGTAATGATTTTTGCTTTACCAAAAAGCTCGTTTAAAATTTCATAAGCATTGCCTATATTTCCTATTTTAAGTTCTTTGCTTTTATTAAAAAATTCTAGACAAGCTCCACAACTTATGATCTCAATACCTAAATTTTCAAGTTCTTTCATAGCTAAATGTGCTTTATGATTTTCATCAACATTGATTAAAACACTTTCATTTACGCAAAGAATTTTACTTGGAGCATGATCTAAATTTTTTAAGGTACTTAAAAATCCTACAAGTAAATTTTGTCCCAATTCACCCTCACCCACTTTGTCGGTTTTTAAAAATAAAACATTATAATCGTGAATATTTACTTCACTAGAATCAAAATTCTTTTTTTGTACTTTGATGCAAAACTCTTGTGCATTTTCATCTACAATAGGGTTTAAATTTAAAGAGTTAAGAAATTTTACAACATTATTTTTTGAAATAATAGAATTTAAAACAATTTCTAAAATTTCATTTTCTTGAAGTTTTTCAAGAGCGTTTTTTGTTTCAACTATAGGCTGAGGACAAGATAGATTGCGACAATCAATTTTCATTATTTTTCCTTGATATTAGCTTTGAAAAATAATATTATTTTATTACTTGTTTTGTGTTTAAAAATTTTAAATAATATAGAAAAAATTTAAAAGCTCAAAAATGAGCTTTTTTAAAATCTTTTTTTATTCACATCTTCAAGAATTGCCGCAGCAATTTGATTGACTTCATTTGTTATATTATTGGTGACATTTGCAACTTCGACATTTTCCTTAGTTACAGTTTCAAGTTGTGCTATAGCATCGTTAATCTGTGTGATTCCTGCTGTTTGTTCTTTTACAGATTCTGCTACTTCATTTACGCTTTGAACAAGTATATTAATATTTGCCTCGATTTCAGATAAGGATTTTCCTGTTCTTTCCGCAAGCTGTCTTACCTCATCTGCAACAACTGCAAAACCACGCCCATGTTCTCCAGCACGTGCAGCTTCAATAGCTGCATTTAAAGCAAGAAGATTCGTTTGCTCAGCGATATCTTTAATCACATTGACAATATTTTTTATATCATCAGCTTGTGAAGCAACCTCAACTGTTTTTCCACTTACATTTTGCATAGAAGAATTAATCTCCTCTACAGCTGCAGCCGATTGTTCTAAAGAACTCGCTTGTGCATTAGAGCCATCAGCAAGTTTTTGCATAGAATTTTTTAACTCTTCTGACTGATTGGCTAAATCTTTAGCAAAATTTGAAGAAGCTACAAGCATCTTTTTAATTTCTTTGCCTAAAATATTAGTTGTAATCTCAACTTCACCTTTAGCATTAAATACTTCTGTACTAAAATCAAGAGCCTTGTAACTATCAAAAACTCTATTAATTTCATTCATATTAGAACCAATTTTACTTTGTAAAACATCAAGCATCCTATTAAGAACATTTTTAAGTTCTACTAATTGAGGATTTATAGGATTTTTAGTAATTCTTGCAGTTAAATTACCCTTTTCGATTTCTCTAGCAGTTTGCACCGATTCATCTACAGCATTTTGATCTTGTTCTAAAGATATTTGAATCTTTTCAATATTTTCATTTATGATTCTTCCCATTGCTCCTAGCTCATCATTAGCACGAATTTCAATAGCCTTAGGTTCAATTTTTTCATGATTTAAAAAACGGAAAAATGATTCTAAAGAACTAAGAATCACAGGCAATCTAGATGCGACAATTTTTCTTACGCAATAATAAACCACTCCTAAAACAACAAAAATAAAAATAAAAGATGCACCAAGAATAATTAATTGTAATTTTTTTAAGGGTTTAAATACTGAATATTTAGGAGCAGTTACCAAAACTGCCCAAGAACTATCTTGCACTTTAAAACTATTAATCGCAGCATAAGAATCATCACCATCAGAAGCTATATAGTTAAAAACTCCATTTTTTCCTTCACTTATGGCCTTATAAGTTTCTTGTGCACCTTTATTAGGATTGATATCTTTTAAATTTTTTAAAACTAGATTTTTATTTGGATGTATCGCCATAAAACCATCTGAATTTAAAAGAACTCTTAATTCACCATCATATTTTTGACCTTTAGGGTCTAAAAGATAAGTAGCAATATCTGAAAAATCTAAAGTCATGCCTATGACACCTACAACTTGATTTTTTCGATCAAAAATAGGCATAGCAACATTTACAGCATCAAAATCTTGACCTTCTAAATTCATCTTAATAGGACGGCCTATATATACTTTATTTTCCCCATATTTTGCTTTTTTTAATATATCTTGCACAACTTGCAGATTAGCTATTTCATCACTAGCTTGTATTGCTTTTATTCCGCCTTTATTATCCTTTTCTTCATCAGCGTAAAGCATAACAAATTTTCCACTTTGAGTATTAAAAAATTTACTCTCTTCTTTAAAGTATTCTGGCGGATCAATAAGATACAAATAAGTAAAATTAGAATAAGCACTATTATCAAAAGTATTGGTTATAATATTTGTTATATTGTCTATATCTAAATCTTCTTTAGAGGTTGATCTAAACATTTCTGTTAAAGTACCTGAAATACTTTTATTTAAAGCGATCATTTCCCCAAAAATTCCTTGAGTTTGAGTAGCATATTCTTTCGTGATAGAAGCAAGAATATCTTCTGTATTTTTGGTAATATTTTGACTTACTTGTTTTGTGATTAATGAAATTAAAATAACAAGTCCAATAACAACAACAGCTGCCACAGAAAAAATAAGTTTTAAACCTATATTTAAAGATTTAAACATCTTATAACTCCTAAAAAATAAAAAATTTAGATTCTAATTTTAACATATTTTTAAAAAAATAATATTAATTAATTATAAAAAAATTATGTATTAGTATTTTTTGATAGAAGATTTATTTTTTTCCTTTTAAAAACAATTCTTTAAAGCGTTTATTAGCGTATTCTTCTATGTCTTTTTGCAAAATAGAGTAATTTTCCATCAATTCCATAGCTCTAGGAGTAAGTTTTGTTCCTGATTCTTTAGAGCGTCCTTGTCTTGTGCTAACTAAAATTTCTTGAGAATTTTTTTGTAAGGTTTGTAAATGCATCCAAGCTTTTTTATAATTAATCCCCATAAGTTTAGAAGCATGTAATAAACTACCTGTTTGTCCGATAAGTTCTAAAAGTTCTGTTTTTCCTCGACCAAAAAGCAAATCTCCATCCGCATTTTCAATCCAAGTTTTTGTTCTTACTATAAATTGCTTACCTTTTTTTTCTTTAAAACAACCAAGTTGACAATACTTTACATCAACCTTATAAGTTTTTAAAGCTGAACGCATACTTTTAAGTCCACAACCTTCTTTAGCAATATCTCTTGCATCTTTACAAAAAATTCTACGCTTTTCATCTAAACTAGGTTCTATTTTTTTAAGCACTTCAATCTTTGCTTTTTCAAAATCTAAATGTCCAAATTGCCCCAACTCGCAATTATCAATTCTCATGTGATTTTCATCGGCTAATTGTCCGATTTTTTCTATATTTATATTAAATTTCTTTGCAATTTTAAAAGCCGTACCACAATCTAATTTTTCATTGCTATTTAACAATTCTCTCATATATGAGATGATTTCTTTTTCTTGATTTTTATCCATGAATTCTAAATTCTCCACTATAAATATTGATCTTATTTTCTCTAGCAAAACCACAAAGCGTTAAATCAAATTTTCTTGCTATCATAACCCCTAAACAAGTAGGAGCCGTGCGTGAAACAAGCACTGGAATTTTATGCATAACTGCTTTAGCTACCATTTCAGAACTTAGCCTTCCACTAACCATTAAAAAACATTGACTTAAATCAACCCCAGCTAAATGTGCTTTTCCTAAAGCTTTATCTATGGTATTATGTTGAGCTATATCTTCACCTATAAAAAAAGTTTTCTCATCTACAAAAAGCTTAGCCGTATGCACACAGCCTGTTTTCTCGTAAAGCTCGCATTGAGTATAAAAAGTACTCATTTGTTTTAAAATTTCACCTTTGCTAAATTTTGCATCAGAACTAATTTTACTCGCTTCAATGGCTTCTGGATCGATATTTGCAGTATGTGCTCTACCACAACCACTTATAACTACACCTTCAGCATTAAGCTTTGCTAAATTTTCTTTATCAATCTTTGCTTTAATATGCACACTCATACCATCATCTTTTGTTTCTATACTCTCAATATCACTTACTTTCGCAATGATATTTTCACTCATTAAATATCCTATTGCTAATGCCTGTTCATCTACAGGAGTTGCCATTAAAGCACCTACTTTTTCATCATTAATAAAAATTTCAAGCTTAATTTCACGCACTAAAGTATCATCACATGTAAAAGATTCATTGCCTTTATATTTTAAAATTTGAGTTGTAAATAACGGATCCATACCTTATCCTTTAAATATCTTTAAATAATATTATATCAAAAAAACATAAATAACAAATTCACATATGGAAAAATAGATTTTAGATTCAACTTATAAAATAAAATTCGTTCTATTTATTTCAAAAAAGCTTAAAACTACCGCTATGCAATAACATAGCGGTTAAAGATTAAATTTTTACATTAGGATCATAAGAAAAACTAGGTTCAATTTGCTTTTTATTGCTTAATTCTTTATACCAATAAGAATGTAAAATATAAACCTCTTCTTCTTCTTTATAACCACTAATCATAGAATGGATACTGCCTTTGATTGCAAATACTGCCATATAAATATGCACACCAAAAAACACTGCACACACTATACCCAAGAAATTATGCACTATAGCTGAAATTCTTAAAAGTTCAATTTGAGTTAAACCAAAAAGACCTTGAATTGCCGTGGAATTAAAATCAAGAAAATACATAAATCCACCTGTAATTATCATCAAAAATCCACCAAATACAGCTATATAATACCAAGATTTTTGACCAAAATTAAACTTACCTGCAGGTACAGGACGTTTTACTTTGCTTAAATAACCACCTACTATCATCATCCATCTGATATCATAACTTGCAGGAAGCATTCTTTTAATCCACCATAAAAACATAGGGATTATAGAGATGATAAATAAAACCGTTGCAAAAGCATGTAAATTTTTACAAACCCTTACAAAAAGTCCGCCTCCAAAAGTCGCCCCAAACATCATCACAAAACCAGTTGGCACTAAAATCACCCAAGAAATTGCCGCGATAAAATGAAAAAGTCTTTCAAATAATGTAAAAGCATAAATTTTCTTTCCATCGTGTGAAAATTGCTTAGGTCCTATAACCATATAATGCAAAGCAAATGCAGATAATACCGCAATAACAGCGATTAAAGCTATAGTAGCTATATATTCACCTTGCAAAGTTGTCCAAAGTTTGCCAAAAGTATCATAATTTGGGATATTTGTAATACGATGAAAATCCCAAATTTGAGTATCTTGTCCCATTCTCTCGCTACCATAAGCAAATAAACTCACTACGCTTAATAAAAGCGTTACAAATACTTTTCTCATAAGCGTTCCTTTCCTGTGTAAGCAATCTTCCATTCCAAACTTTCCGAAGGATTTGGAATGCCATAATTTCTATTCATAAGTCTATTATGATAAATCTCTTCTATTTTAGAACTTTCACCTACTAAAAGTGCTTTTGTTGAACACATCGCAGCACATACAGGGACTTTTCCTTCTGCGATACGATTTTGACCATAAAGTTCTCTTTCTTTTTCTGAATTCGTTGCTTCAGGGCCACCTGCACACATAGTACATTTATCCATAATGCCTTTATTTCCAAAAACACTATCTTTTGGAAATTGTGGTGCACCAAAAGGACAAGCATAAAGACAATATCCACAACCTATGCAAATTTCTTTATCGTGTAAAACAATACCATCAGCACGGATGTAAAAACAATCCACAGGACAAACGATAGAACAAGGAGCATCATCACAATGCATACAAGAAATAGAAGTTGAAACTTCTTTTCCTTGAATTCCTTCATTTAAAGTAATCACACGGCGGCGGCGAATATGAATAGGAAGCTCATGTGCTTCATCACAAGCTACCGCACAACCATTACAATCAATACAACGCTCATTATCACAAAAGAATTTCAAGCGTTCTTTTTCTAAATTTGCAAAATTTACCTTACTCATTTTCCATCCTTACTGATTCTACAAAGCCCGCCTTTAGTCTCTGGAATCTGACACATGATATCATAACCATAATTTGTTACCGTATTAGCACTTTCTCCGCTTGCATAAGGCTTAGTTCCTTCTGGGAAATTGTGCGTTAAATCCACGCCTTGCATAACTCCTGTAAAATGGAAAGGCAAGAAAATCATATCTTTTGCTACACCTGGATTAACCTTCACTCTTACATGAATTTTAGTGCCTTCTGGAGAATGCACCCAAATCATATCTCCTGCTTTAATGTCTTGCTCTTTTGCTAATTCAGGATTGATCTCACAAAACATTTCAGGTGTTAAACGCGTTAGATACATAGATGCTCTATTTTCCATACCTGCACCATTTAAATTCACAAGTCTTGCGGTAACAAGATTAAGCGGGAATTCTTTAGAATAATCCTTAGCTTGTTGCACAGAAACAAATTTAGTATCCACGCGATAAAGTGCTTTTTGATCTTCAAAACTTGGATATTTTTGCACCAAATCGTTTCTTGGAGAATGTAAAGGCTCACGGTGGAGTGGAATTTTATCTTTAAAAGTCCAAACTACAGCTCTAGCTTTAGCATTTCCATAAGGAACTATGCCTTTTTCTATACATTTAGTTGCTATGATATTGCTATCATCATAAGACCAAGTTGATCCCATTTTTTCTTTTTCTTGGGCACTTAAAGTAATACCTAAAACTTTTTCTATATTATCTTTAGTAATTTGTGGATAACCTGTATCAATAGGTGAATTTAAAGGCGCATTTTTAGCAAGTAAACTCTCTCCTTCATACTCAAGTCCAAAATTATTTCTAAAGCCCATACCACCTTTTGCTACTTCAATGTCGGTATTATAAAGTACAGGAGAACCTGGGTGCTTATCACTCCAACAAGGCCAAGGAAGCCCGTAATACTCGCCCGCAACTTCGTCTTTTCCTTCTAAAGTTACCTCATCAAATTTATCCCAGTATAAAGTATGCTTTTTAAGCCTTTCAGGACTCCAACCATTAAGCCCTATACTTCTAACTGCTTTTGCAATTTCTCTTGTTGCATTTTCAGGCCAAACAATCTCACCTTTTTCATCGCGTAAAGTCTTGGTAAAGTCTTCATAAAAACCTAATTTTTTAGCAAGCTCAAATAAAATTTCTTGATCTTCCATGCTTTCATAAAGTGGATCTACAACTTTAAATCTCCATTGTCCGCTACGATTTGTTGCTGTTACACTTCCGCTTGTTTCAAACTGTGTTGCTGCAGGTAAAAGATAAATTCCATCTTTTCTTTCTGCAATAATCCCTGCTTCATTTACAAAAGGATCGGCTAAAACTAAAAGCTCTAAAGCTTCCAAACCTTCTTTAACTTTTACTTGTTGTGCAGTCGAAGTAATACCATTTCCCATAACTACTAAAGCTTTTAAAGGCGTTCCTGCATTATCGATAGCATCATTTCCATCTTTTCCATTTAAAGCCGCTGCCCACCATCTAGCAAGTGAAAGCCCAGTTTTATGCATCCAATCTTTGCTTACAAAATTTCCTAAAAGCCACTCATAATCCACACCCCAAATTTTGGCATAGTATCTCCAAGTCGCTTCATTTAAAGGATAATAACCTGGTAAATTTTCGCTCAAACAAGCCATATCTGAAGCACCTTGAACATTATCGTGTCCGCGTAAGATATTAACTCCACCACCAAATTTACCTATATTTCCAAGTACCATTTGCACAATAGGTGCTAAACGTGTATTTGAAGTTCCTACAGTATGTTGAGTTAAACCCATAGCCCAAATAAGCGTAGTTGGTTTGTTTTTAGCTACTTCGTGAGTGATTTGCACCAAAAGTTCTTTAGAGATCCCTGTAACATTTTCCACTTCTTCAGCTGTCCATTTTGCTGCTTCTTCACGAATTTTATCAATTCCAAAAACTCTTTCATCAAGATATTTTGTATCTTCCAAGCCTTCATCAAAAATGATTTTTAACATTCCATACATGAAAGCAATGTCAGTTCCTGGACGAATTCTTGCATAAATATCCGCTTTTGCTGCACTTTTTGTAAATCTAGGATCTACAACGATAAGCTTTGCACCTTTTTCTTTTGCTTTTAAGAAATGTCTAAAACCCACAGGGTGATTTACCGCTGGATTTGCTCCAATGATAATGATACATTTACTTCTTTGAATGTCTCCAAGATGGTTTGTCATAGCGCCATAACCAAATGTATTCGCCACACCGGCGACTGTTGCGCTGTGTCAAATTCTAGCTTGATGATCTACATTGTTCGTTCCAAAAAATGCTGCAAATTTTCTTATATAATAAGCTTGTTCATTATTAAGTTTTGCAGAACCTAAAAACATAACACTTTCAGGATTTTCTTTACGATAAGCAGCTAGTTTTTCTCCGATCTCACTTAAAGCTTGCTCATAACTTATGCGTTTCCATTCTCCATTTTCTTTTTTCATGGGATATTTTAAACGCACATGTGAACGCACCATATCGATCATATCAGATCCCTTGCAGCAATGTCCACCTGAACTCACAGGATGATCTTGAGCAATTTCTTGACGCACCCAAACACCATTTTGCACTTCTGCAATAATCCCACAGCCTACAGAACAGGCTGTACAAACTGTTTTTACTTTTTTACTACCTTCATACGCTTCTTTAAGCTCATCAGCACTCGCTTCTCTTAAAGTTTCACTTCTAGCAAGCAACGGTGTTGCTAGGCTTGAAAGTGCTGCCATTTTAAGAAAAGAACGACGCGTAAGCTTGATATTTTCACCTACACTTGACATTACTCAGCCTTTATATAATATTTTTCCCAATTAGCACTTCTTTGAAAAAGCACTTCTTTTTTCTTACTTTTACCTTTAACCAAATCTTTTCTTTCTTCATCTTTAGCTAGAGCTAAAGTCGTGCTACCAAGCACTCCAGCAGCCCCTAAGGCAAAAGCGGATTTTTTAAGAAATTCCCTGCGATTTTTCACGAGTCCTCCTTTGTTTATTTGCTTCTCTTCTTAAAAATTCTGAACGCGATAGATCGTTTTGCACTTTTTTAGAATTTATTTTTGCAGGTTTTTCCACTTCAAAGCAAAGTCTTTCAAATTCCATAAAAGCCGATGCAATACTTGCAATTTCCTTATATAAATTCGCATTTTTATTCATGAAAACATCGCCTAAAAACTCATCAATGCTTTTATTGATCACTTTTTCAAAAAGCTCTTTGACTAAATCATCTTCATTTTGCCTTAAAAATTCACTCATCAACAATAAACAAAATCCAACACTATCTTCACTTTCTTTAAAAAATTTTTCATTGCGTCTTATTTTACTTTTGACTAAAATTTGACGCACGCAAAGTAAAGGATTTGAATTTTCAAAACCTTCTTCTATGTAAGAAAAAGTCGTTGGAATGCTATTTTTAAGACTTAAAAAAAGCAAATCATATTCTTTAAAAAATGCTTGTATAGAATTTTCATCATCTAAATGCTTAAGCAAGATATCAAAATTTGATTTTAAATTTTCATCAAATAAACATTCTTGCATTGTCTTTAAATACTCTTGTAATTTTGACAATCTTTCTTCAGAAAATGAAAAAACAAAAAGCTCTCCTAGACATTGATAATAAAGACTTCTAGCTAATCTTAATTTTTCCAAATCCATTAAAGCTCCCATGCATTCAAAATTTTCAAAAATAGCTTTAAATTTTGCTTGAATGAATATTATGCAAAATATACCTAATATTCATTTTAAAGCCGATTTTTAAATCGATTTATCTTAATACTATTTGATTTAAAAATCACTGAATTTCAATAAAATTCCACAAGGATTTAAAATATTAAAAAATCATACCAAAGTATTGAAAATTAGATATTTGAGTTGATTTTATATTTGAAAAAATAAAATACTTTGCATAAAATTTACATCTTTGATTCTCTTCCGAGTAAAATTAACATTTTATGCAAATTATAAATAATACTAATTTCTTAAAGAATAATCCTTATAAGAAAATTCTCTTATCATTTGAAGTTCATTTTTACGGTCTAAAAGCATGAGATTTGGAAGTCTTATACCATTAAAAGTTGTGTTTTTCACAATGGTGTAATGAATTTGATCTAAAAAAACAATTTTATCGCCGATTTTAAGCTTTTTATCAAAGGCGTATTCTCCCATTATATCACCTGCTAAACAAGTATTTCCAGTAAGCAAATAGGAAAATTCGCTTTCTTTTAAGTCTGAAATTTTTTCATTTTCTCTTGTGGCCAAAATTCTAGCATTTAAAACTTCACTTGTATAAGGCATGATGATAGTATCTGGCATATGTGCTTCGCTTGAAGTATCTAAAATAGCAATTTGTTTTTCATTTTCTATGATATCTACTACACTAGCCACCAAATTTCCTGTTTGCCAACCCACCGCTTCGCCTGGTTCAAGATAAACTTGCACGCCATATTTATCACTGAAATTTTTACACAAAGCAATAAGTTTTTCAACATCATAGCCTTTTTTAGTGATGTGATGTCCTCCTCCAAAATTCACCCATTTCATTTGCCCTATCCATTTGCCAAATTTCTCTTCAAAAGCCTTTAAAACTGCTTCTAAAGCATCAGCACTTTCTTCACAAAGTGCGTGAAAATGAAGTCCTTCTATAGCATTTAAATCCACATTTTCAAAATCTTTAGCACGAATTCCAAGTCTTGAGTATCTTCCACAAGGATTGTAAAGTTCTTTTGGGGCTAGAGAAAATTCAACATTACAACGAAGACCTAAGGAATTTTTTTGTGTTTTAGCTTGAAATTTATGAAATTGGGCTAAAGAGTTAAACACTATATGATGAGATAAACTGGCTATTTCACCTATTTCATCTTCTTTAAAAGCAGGTGAATAAGTATGAATTTCTTTATCCATGTATTCTTTAGCAAATTTTGCTTCCCAAAGTCCGCTACAAGTACAACCTTTTAGGTATTCTCCAACAATTTTCATCGCTCCTGAAAAAGCAAAACCTTTTAAAGCTAAAAGCACTTTAGCACCACTTTTTTCACCAACACTTGCTAAAAGCTCACAATTTTTTCTTAATTTATCTTCTTCTAAAATATAAGCTGGAGTTTGAATTTTTTCATAAAACATTATTTTTCCTTGATTAAATTGCTAAAATCATAACAAAATTAAACCAAATTTTCAAAATAAATATTTACTAAAGTTAAAAAAATAATGACTATAATACAAAAAATCAAGCAAAAGGAAAAACTAATGAATAGAAGAAATTTTTTAAAATTTAATGCACTCACTCTAGCAAGTATGGGTGTAGCCTATGCAAATCCTATGCACGATATGCACTCCATGCATAAAAATCATTCTATAAATCATGACTTAGATACTTCTTTTATCAACTTTGCTCCAAAAAATTTAAAACTTTTAGATCCAAAACAATTCCCCCAAGGAGAAATTTTAAAAGCCTTGCCTTTACTCAAAAATGAAAGTAAAGAAAAAAATATTTTTCGTGCTACCCTAGAAATCAAAGAAAATCATATAGAGCTTATCAAAGGTAAAAAAACCTTATTTTATACTTACAATGGCCTCGTGCCTGCTCCAAAAATAGAAGTTTTTGAAGGAGATAAACTTGAAATTTTAGTCAAAAACAAACTCAAAGAAGCTACAACTATACATTGGCATGGCGTTCCTGTGCCGCCTGATCAAGATGGAAGCCCACATGATCCTATTTTAGCAGGAGAAGAAAGAATATATCGTTTTAAAATTCCTCAAGATAGCGCAGGAACTTACTGGTATCATCCACACCCTCATTATACCGCTTCTAAACAAGTTTTTATGGGTTTAGCAGGGGCTTTTGTGATCAAAGCAAAAAAAGATGCTTTAAGTCATTTAAAAGAAAGAGATTTGATGATTAGCGATTTGCGTCTTGATGAAAACGCTCAAATTCCGAACAACAACCTAAATGATTGGCTAAATGGTAGAGAAGGAGAATTTATACTCATCAATGGACAATTCAAACCTAAAATCAAACTCGCCACAAACGAACGCATACGCATTTATAATGCTACTGCGGCAAGATATTTAAATTTACGCATACAAGGAGCTAAGTTTATACTTGTTGGTACTGATGGTGGACTTATAGAAAAAACTATTTATAAAGAAGAACTTTTCTTAAGTCCTGCTTCTCGTGCAGAAGTTTTAATCGACGCTCCAAAAGATGGGAATTTTAAGCTAGAAAGTGCTTATTATGATAGGGATAAAATGATGGTAAAAGAAGAACCTAATACCCTATTTTTAGCTAATATTAGTCTAAAAAAAGAAAATGTAGAACTTCCAAAAAATTTAAAAATTTTCAAACCTTCAGAAGAACCTAAGGAATTTAAAGAAATAATCATGAGTGAAGATCATATGCAAATGCATGGTATGATGGGAAAAAGTGAAAGCGAATTAAAAATCGCTCTTGCGTCTATGTTTTTAATCAATGGCAAAAGCTATGATTTAAAACGCATTGATTTAAGCTCCAAGCTTGGAGTAGTTGAAGACTGGATAGTGATAAATAAATCTCACATGGATCATCCTTTCCACATACACGGCACGCAATTTGAACTCATCTCATCAAAACTCAATGGCAAAGTTCAAAAAGCCGAATTTAGAGCCTTCAGAGATACTATAAATGTGCGTCCTAATGAAGAATTAAGACTTAGAATGAAACAAGATTTTAAAGGACTTAGAATGTATCATTGCCATATTTTAGAACATGAAGATTTAGGAATGATGGGAAATTTAGAAGTAAAGGAATAAAATGGTAAAAGTGGAATTTTTAGGCCCCATAAATAAAGAAAATTTAGAACTTGAAGTAAAAAATTTAAAAGAATTAAAAGAAATTTTGCAAAAAGATGAGAGTTTAAAAGAATGGCTAGAACTTTGTGCTGTATCTTTAAATGATGAAATCATTTTTGATGAAAACACCAAGTTAAAAGATGGTGATAAAATAGCACTTTTACCGCCAGTTTGTGGAGGCTAAATGAAACATTTTACACTTTATCAAGGCTCTTTAGATATTTCTAAAATTTATAGCCAATGGTATGAATTTTCCAAGGATAAAAACTGCGGTGCTTTACTGACTTTTTGTGGTATTGTGCGTGAAGAAGGAGGTATTGAGGCACTTAGTTTTGATATTTATGAACCGCTTTTAAAAAAATGGTTTGATGAGTGGCAAAAAAGAGTAGATTTTGATGGTATTACCTTGCTTTTTGCTCACTCTATAGGCGATGTGGCGGTTCATGAAAGCTCTTATTTTGCAGGAATTTTAAGCAAACAAAGAAAATTAGGACTTAAACTTCTTAATGAATTTGTTGAAGATTTTAAAGCAAGTGCACCCATTTGGAAGTATGATGTGATAAACAAAGAAAGAATTTATGTCAAAGAAAGATCAACCAAACTTTGCGGTGCAGGACTTTTAAAAGGATAAAAAATGTTAATGTCTTATGAAGAAAGTTTAAAAATTTTACATTCTCATATTAAAACTTATGAAAAGATTGAAAAAATAGCCCTTACAGAGTGTTTAGGACGCATTTTAGCTCAAGACATAAAAGCCCCTAAAAATCAGCCTGAATTTCCAACCTCGGCTATGGATGGTTATGCGATCAAATTTGAAGATCAAGACAAGCCTTTAAAAATTTTAGGCCTCACACCTGCGGGCACTATGCCACAATTTAGCGTACAAAATGGCACTTGTGTAAAAACCTTTACAGGCTCACTCATGAGCGAAGGAAGCGATACTTTAGTCCCTGTTGAAAATATACGCATAGAAAATGATACTCTTTTTATAGAAAAAAAAGTTCCCCAAGCTTTTGCCGTGCGTGCGGTAGGAGAAAACTATAAAAAAGATGAAATTTTACTCAAAAAAGGCACAAAGTTAAATTATAGCGAGATAGCTCTTTTAGCTGAACTTGGATTTTTTCACATTAGTGTGTTTATAAAGCCTATTGTAGGGGTTTTAAGTAGTGGAAGTGAGATCAAAGATCTAGGAGAAGCCTTGGAAAATCCTGCTCAAATCCGCTCTTCAAATCATATCGCCATAGCTAATTTAGCTAAAAATTTAAATTGCGATACAAGGGTTTTTCCTCTTTTAAGAGATGATGAGAAAGCCACTTTTTCCACCCTTGAAAGTGCTTTGCAAAGTTGTGATATTTTGGTTACAACGGGCGGGGTTTCTATGGGAGATTTTGACTTTTTAAAAAAAGCCGTCAAAGAATATGAAATCATCATCGATAAAGCCGACATAAAACCAGGCAGACATATCAAAATAGCTAAGGCTAATGAAAAATTCATCATCGCCTTACCAGGTTTTCCTTACTCGGCTATGGTAATGTTTAATCTTTACGCAAGAGAGATTTTAAGCTCTTGGTTACTTCAGCCTAAAGACTATATTTGCAAAGCCTTTTTACAAGGAAGCTACAAGAAAAAAACACCTTATTTGGAATTTGTCGCTTGTAATGTGGAATTTAAAAATGGACGCATTTTAGCCAATCTTGAAGGTAAGAAAGAAGGCTCTAGTGCGATTATAAACAATCTTAACAATAAAGCTGCCCTTATGGTGGTGCCAAAAGAATGTGAAATTTTAGAAAATGAAAGTTTAGTGGATATTATCTTTATGCCTTAAAATTATTTAAATAATTTTATTTCGATTTTAATCAACCCTAAATTTCAATAAGTTTCAAATTCGCAACCTCCTTTTAGTGGAGTAATTAGCCCTAGCGGAGTTTCAATCCACTAGGGTTTATTTTAGTCCCTTTTTAAATTTCTTTATGGTAAAATGCTTTAGGAAATGCTTTAAAACGCTTTGGAGTTTTAGTCCCTTTTTAAATTTCTTTATGGTAAAATAACTTTGGAAAAGACTAAGAATGATTTAAAGTTTTAGTCCCTTTTTAAATTTCTTTATGGTAAAATAGAAACTATATTAGCAGGTATAAATAACCTGTTTTAGTCCCTTTTTAAATTTCTTTATGGTAAAATAGATGCTTTAACAGTATGTTCTTTAGCAGGGTTTTAGTCCCTTTTTAAATTTCTTTATGGTAAAATTTCCACTTATAAAAGCTATCACCACGCCCAGTTTTAGTCCCTTTTTAAATTTCTTTATGGTAAAATCACACCTTTTAAATTAAACATGGTATCATAGTTTTAGTCCCTTTTTAAATTTCTTTATGGTAAAATATATAATATTTAAAATTTACTATTGTTTTGGTTTTAGTCCCTTTTTAAATTTCTTTATGGTAAAATAGATATTTACCAGATAATGAAAATTTCGGGGTTTTTTCATGAAAAATAGCAAAAATTATGCTATAATCTCATAAGAAATTTAAAAAGGGACTAAAATAAAGAGTTTGCGGGACTCTGCGGGGTTACAATCCCCTAAAACCGCTTTTAAAATTCAAATAAATTTTGCTGATGATATTTTTCTTGTTTTTTGTTTATTTGAATTTCTTCATTATTTGAATTTTTATATTTAAATTCTCCATGACTATCTATATCAAAAAGCGTTAAATTGGTTTCGTTATTAACTTTTTCGTTAAAAACTATGCCACCAAGCAAAAGCTCCATTTTATCAAATTGCTTTTCAGTGATGATTAAAGCCCTTACATTTCCATAAGGTGGCAAAATCTTTTTTACATTTTCAATAGAACTTTTTGCAGAACTTAAACCCTTGCAAATACGCATATAAACACTAAATTGCAGCATAAAATAACCTAATTTTATAAGATTATTTCTAAATTTACTTGCTAGTTTTTGCTCTTTTTTACTTTTAGTAGGTACATCAAACATCAAAAGCACACGCATAAATTTATCTTCAATCATCAAATTTCACTATCTTTAGTTCATCTTCATACAATAAAGCATTTTTAAAATTTGCCACATAATGATTTATCGCTCTGTTTAAAGGATAATTTTGCCCATCAAAATTGATTTTGCTTTGTAAATTGCCAATCAACGCTCTTTTGTCATCTTTGCTTAAAAACTCACTTTCACCCTTAAGCTTTAAAACACAATCATCAACACTAGCCCTAAACACTTCTATCAAATCATCACAAAGCGCAAAAGAATTATAAATATTATCGTGCTTTATGCCAAGCCAAGGCAAAAGCCCACTTATGCAAACTGCTCTAATAATACAAGCCCTAATGATTGCATAGCCATAATTTAAAGCAGAATTTTCAAAGCAAAGCTCATCTCTTGAAAAAGAAGTACCAAACAAAGTTTTAAAATAAAGCGCCGCCGCAACAGCTTCAATATTTTTACTATCATTTAAGCTTACTTTTTTAGCCAAATTTATAAGCTCATTGCTTTGCTCTATTTTATTGTATTTTTTTAAGATAAAGGCTTGATTTAGGATTTTATTTTTAATGATTTTTTGCCATAAAATAGCCTTTTTTTGAGCACTTACATTCATTTGCTCTTTTGCGATTTTTGCACTTTGAAAATGCCCTAAAAAAGGAGTAAAAACACCATTTATACTATGAGTTTCATCGCAGGTTAGCAAGATGATTTTATGCCTTGCAAAAGCGTTAAAAAGTGCGGAACTAATGCTTACTTGTAAGCTTTCTAAAACGATGATATTTATATCTTTTAAAAACAATTTGGCTATATTTTCATCTTGCTTAATCACAAGATGATTTAGCTCTAAATTTAGCTTGGCATTAGAGCTAATAAGCAGTGTTTTAAAAGCTTCATCGTAACTCATTTTTTAAAATCTTCTCTTTGTCTAAACTCAGCCTTTGTAACTTCCCCAAGTGCTGAAACTATGTATTTTTCAAATACTTTTAGATTTTGAATTCCTATGCTTTTTGCGATTACTTCTTTTTCATTTGCATTTTTAAACAATATTTTTTGATTTTTGCTTAGCGTTTCAAATTTATTATCGTGTTTTGAAACAATCAAACTAACAGTAGAGCTTGTAAAAGCATTATAATAAACAAATTCTGGCTCTTGCATATCTTTAGTTTGAATTAAAATCAAACTATCTTTGTATAAAGAAAAACAAAACTCATAATTTTCATCCATTAAAATCCAGTCTTTTATCTCACCTTTTTTACTTCGTGCTACAGCTTTATTTGGTAATACTTTTAAAGCAAAATCCATAGTATAAATTGGCACAGCATAAAATTTATTTGTCTTTTTGTGTTTAAAAATATCCACTCTAAACATATCGCCATTTTTAACTATTTTACCATTTACTTTGCGGATTTTACCAAGCTCTAGGGCTTTTAAAACTCCTTCTTTTCCGCCGTATGATTGATAGAATTCTTCTTCTTTTCTAAATGTTTCTTCATGTAAAGCTCCACTTGGCTTTTTTCTCTCAGGTTTTGAGACAAAAATTTCATCAATTTTAT
Organism: Campylobacter sp. CFSAN122748; assembly: GCF_045277125.1. Classification (NCBI taxonomy): domain Bacteria; kingdom Pseudomonadati; phylum Campylobacterota; class Epsilonproteobacteria; order Campylobacterales; family Campylobacteraceae; genus Campylobacter; species Campylobacter sp. CFSAN122748. The sequence continues at coordinate 1,499,240 of NZ_CP116953.1, forward strand.
CTAAAACCTTTTGCCTAAAACCACTAAAAGGCTCAAAAAACTTCCTTTTGTTTTTATAATCTAATTCACTAATTTTTTTTGCATAAAGTTCTGCACTGTTGCTTTCTTGCTCTTTTTTAAAATCTGAAAAAGCCTTTACGATAGAGTTGTTTGCATAAGCAATAATTACTGCATCGATGGCGTGATGAAGATGGTTATTTCTATCCTTAGCGCTAAAGCCCCAAGTGTGTCTTAAAGCCGATGTAAGCATACCGCTTTTTGCTTCTACATGCACTTTTGAGCCTTTTTGTGTGTCGTTTAACTTTGTATTTTCATCATCGCTTAAAGGTAAAAAATCTAAATAATCTTTAGTGTAGTTTAAAACAAGCCTTGCGATGTAGCGAGTATCGTTTAGATTTCTATCTTTAAAGTCTTTTTGCTCTTTGTCTTTGTAATTTTTATCTAAAATTCTTTTTTGCTTTTTAGTAGGTAAATTTTTTGCTAAAACTTCAATTTTCTGCCATTTTGCACTATCATTGCCAAAGGCTTCAAAGGGGGTTTGATTAAGTTTTTCTTGATTTTGCTTGGTAAAAACTAAAACTTTATTCATATAAGAATCATCAAAACTTCTAGAATAAGGGTAAATGTGATCAATTTCAAGCATTTTTTCATCTTGCAAATCACTAATTTTAATCTTTTCTCCACTATAAGCACAAAATTCTTTTTGTTCTTTAAATAATCTTAATTTTAAAATATTTTTGCTATTTATTTTTAAGCCTAGTTTTTCACATTCAAGTTCGGCGTCTTTTTTGGCCTTGTAGTTTTCATTTTGCTCTTTTTCTATTTTAGCTCTTTGGCTGTAATTTTTACCTACTTCTCTTGCTAATTCAATGTTTATTTTATGCACTTTGCCGTATTTTTTAAGTAAAGCATTTAAGACCTTTCTGTATTCTTTAATCGCTCTTAAAACCACAGGATTAGTTACCTCATCTTTATAATAAGTTTCATTAAATGCGGGTAAAAAATCTTTTTTATCTTCATTGATTGCTACTTTTAAATTAAGCTCATTACAAGCTTCATCGTATTTTTTACCTTCAAGCATTAAAGGAGTGATAAGTTTTAAGGCTTTAAAACTTATATTTAAATGGTCTTTAAATTCCAATTTGCTTAAACTATCAATTTGATTTTGATTTAAATCATATTTTGCTAAAGCCTTTTTAAGCTTAATCTCATCTTTTATAAGGGTAATATCTTTTGCTATTTCATTTAAATCATCTTGGCTTAAACTATGATCACCTAGGGCTTTTATAAATTCTTTATATTTTTTAAACTCAATAAAATAAGTTCCTTTTTCCCCTTTAAATTCATAATCATCGCTTAAGCCCAAAAGCTTTTTTGTTTGTTTATAAGTTAGAGTGCCGTTTTTTAAAACTTCATTCAAAAGCGTGTTTAAATCATCTTTTGTATATAAAATTCCTTCAGTATTTTTAAGATTGTTTAAAAGATTGATAATTCTTGTAAGTGCTACAAACATAAAAGCTAAGGGAGAATTTTTTGGCGCTCTTTTTTCATCGGTAAAAAAACTACAATTTCCCACCAAATGAGAAAAATCTTTTAAAGCCCTTTTATAAAATGCTACACTAAGCACCTCTTCTTCAAATTTTTTTGAAAAAGAAAAGCCAAATTCTCTTTGTTTTTTAAAAATAAGCTTTAATTCATCTTTTAAAAAACTTTGCGCTATGCAGCGTTCATAACTTTCTTTTTTATTTCTAACATTTGTAAATTCTTTGGAATTTTCTTTGAATTTTTGAAAATACTCTTTATAAAGATACTCGCCCACACTTTGATAATTTGCTAGTTTTTCTTCATTTTGCTTGATAGCTTTTAAAATCGCACCTTTTTCTTTATCATCACTATTTTTAATATCATCATAGCCACGCCTTTTTGCAATATGTAAAATCACTCTTGCAAAATCTTGCTTACTTAAAAGCTCGTTTAAAGCTCTAAATCTTAACTCATAAGGGCTAATTAAAGATCCTTTATAAGCCTTGGCTAAACTTTCATCAAAGCTTTGATAATCTTCGTAATTTAACTTAAATTCATTTGCGATTAAATGTTTTAAGTGATTTAGCCTTGCTTTGCGTCTAGCAAGGCGTTTTCTAGCACTTCTTGCAAGGCGTCTTGGCAAGGCTAAGGATTCTCCTGTTTTGGGATTTTCAGCCTTTGTAAAAATCCTAACTCCACAATCTTTTAACTCATCATTTTCACTAAATGCCCAGCCAATAGAGCTTATTCCTATATCAAATGCCAAAATTCTTGCCACACTAGATCCTTTTTAATATTTATGATTTGTGTATAATTATAATACAAAAATCATTTTTTTAAACAAACATAAACTTTTCAGTAACCAAACTATATATGTTAATTTTATAATACAAAAAACAAGTAATTTTTAAATAAAAAATATTTTTTATTTAAAAATTTAGATAAAATCCAATTTATTGTAAATTCAAGAGACCCTATGCTAATTTTTATGATATACTCAAAAAATACAATCCCATTTTTGTATTTTTTCTTTCAGGTATTATCTTGCTTATTTTTGCTTTTTATATCACAGGAACACCTATACCAAAAGCTCCAAGTAGAGAACATACAAGCTTTTAAATGTTTTACTTGATAGTTATCTTTTATCACAGCAACTTTTAAAAGTCAGCTTTCTGGAGCAGGGCTTATTATCATGAGTGTGGCAGGCTTTACTGCTTACATGAAACATATCAATGCTTCGGCAAAACTTGCTTTTTTAGCAAATAAACCCTCAGGAAAAATCAAAAAAAATACTTAATTTTAAGTGGAACTTTTGTTGTTGGAATGGCTTTAAAAATCGTCATTTCTAGCTATGCTGAATTGCTTTTGCTTTTGTTAGCATGTATTTATCCTGTTTTAATCTCACTTAAAATCCGTCCTATTACAACTGTATATGCGCTTTCTTTAATTGCACTTGATTATGATCCAAAAGATGGAAATTCAATCAATATGGCAGATATGGTAGGACAAAGTGATAATGTCGTAGGGCTTTTTTTAAATTACCAAATTTATAGTGTGATTACCTATGTTGTAATTATTGCTATCTTGATTCCTTTTTATTTTGCTTGGATTGATAAAAGAGATAAAGAAAAAGGTATTTTAAATGATGAAGTTGAAATTCCGCAAATCATTGATCCTAAATACCCTACTTTTTACATACTCTTTCCTTGGTTACCTGTTATATTTTTATTTATAGCGTATTTTTTTACTATCAAGCTCGATGTTGTGATAGCAAATTTTGTAAGAATTTCTTTAGTTTTTCTTGTTGAATTTGCAAGACACAGAAATGCTAGAAAATTAGGCGAAGATATGATGGTGATTTTAAAAGGCTATGGCTGAAATTTTTATCTCAGTCGTAAGCATAATCATCGCCGCTGGAGTATTTGCTGAAGGCATTAAAGCACTTGGTGGAGTTAATATCCTTGCTAACGCGGTTTCAAATCTTGGAACAGGAAATTTTGCATGGTTTGGAATTCTTTTGAGTATAGCTATTTTAAGCTTTTTAGTTTATTTTGCCAATGCTATATTGAATAGGATTTGCATCAAAATTTAAAAGTATAAATATTGAAGAAAGTTTTTTGCAAGTTCTATCCAAATCTTTTGTGAAAAAATCAAACCCTCTATATTTACTATTAATTTGAAAAAGTATTAATATTTATAATTTTTTCATATTTAATATCAATTTAACTAAAAATTCATCACTTAATTTTGTATCACGAGGCAAAAAGTCTTTAATTTAAGTAAAATCAATCTATTTAAATTTCTTATCAAAATATTTAGTATCAACTGCTCTAACTAACTTTAAAGCAATTTCACTCATATGTTTTCTAGCTCTAAAAAATGAAAAAAGAGATGATCAAATTTTTAGAAGTTAAACTATAAAATGTGGATAAACTATATATTTTTTAATTTTTAAATATTATAATTACTTAACACCCCATAAAGAGCTTTAAGACATACGAATATATCCTAATAAACATCTACGTAAAATAGTATTTTTTCATCATTCTAACATATTTTTACATTTTTTTGTCCTTTAAGCATAAGCCAAACAATTAAAAATGAAACGAAATAAACAACTTGAAAAAGTAATTTATAATTATCTATGAGCATCTTTATAGGACTTTTTGTAAATATATAATAGTTATCAACCATCATAAAAATAAAGAAAATTAATATTATCAAAATTTCTATGCAAACATAAAATGCAAAAATAAGATAAAAAAGTTTTTCCTTTGTAATTTGAATCAAAATTTTAAAAAATAAAAAAGCAAAAATAATATAGCATAGACTTAATATTATGTTTAAACTTCCATATACAATTTGTTGATCTACCATAAAATCAGGAATAAAAAGAAGATGACTACCAAAAACACTTAAACCTTGCCATATGAAAAAATAAATAAAAAGTTTGTAATTTTTTATCTTTTTACAAAACAAAAACACACTAAGCAAAGCTAGGATTATGGCTGTGTAAAATAAAGTTTTTTTGTGTAGTAAAACCTAAAATCTTCAAAGCTAATAACTTCTAATATAAACGAAAATGTTAAAACGAGCAAGTTTAAAATTATAAATGAAGCGATTGTGATTTTAATCCATTTTAAATCAAAATCAAAAACCTTTTTTTGTGCTTTTGCCAATCTTTCTTCTAAATTTGAAAGTTCTTGCTCATCAAATTCTTTAAATTTGACCCACGCTAAAATCCAAAAAACCAAACTTGCTAGCAAAAACACCAAGCCTATGCCGATAATCAAAGTAAGAAGCCCTAAATAAAAGGTATTAAAAGCATAAGTGAAATACTTTTGCTTTGTTGTTCTAGCAATTTCATAGTAAAAAGCTTTCAAAAAAGGAAAAATTAAAGCCAAAATAGCAAAATGTAATACTAAAAATATAGCAATAGCCATAAAAATATTATCTTGATTAAAATAAAGCCCACCAAAAATGCCAGTTCTAGGCTTTAGCATTGCAAATAAAATACTTGTATTAACAAGAATACCAAAAAATCCAATCCCTATACTAATAAGGAAATTCTTAAACAAATTTTTAGCACCACCATAGATTTTTAAATCATAAAGCACAATAAAAAATAAAATCCAACTCGCAAGAACAAATAAAACTCCAAGATAAGGAATGATACCTAAAAACCCACAAATAATACTCGCTATTGCTTTTAAGCGAATTTCTTTTATCTTTTTTTGAAACAAAGCTTCATTTAAATTGTGCATTTTACCCTTTATTTAATACATTCGAACAAAAATATTTCGTTTTATCATCTTTGGCAATTTTTATCAAAACCGCCCACTTCCACACATTAACTCTAAAAATTTTATCTTTCTTATTTAAATAAGAAAGATAAAATTTTAGTTTGTCTTTATGGGCTTTTATGGGCAAAATTACATACATTTTAGCACATAAATAATCATAATAATTTGTTTTCACTCTAAAACAATACCTTCATTAATGCAAATTTCGCCGATAATAAAGGCATCTGAATTTTCTAAAACCTTACTTACATTAGAAGGATCTACAACCATTACTAAACCCACTCCCATGTTAAAGCTTCTATACATTTCGCTTTCTTCTACAGCCTGTCCTATAGTATAAAAAATTTCAGGAGTTTTAAGATGATGTTTGCGTATAGTTGCACCCATACCACGAGGCAAAACGCGTGGTAAATTTTCTACTAAACCACCCCCTGTAATATGAGCTAGAGCACTAATATAAGGCTTTAATGTAAGAAAATCACGCACATAAATCCTTGTAGGCTCTAATAAAATATCAATTAAATTTTTATCCCCTATCTTGTCATCAAATTTTAATTTTAAACTTTCAAAAAGTACTTTTCTAGCTAAAGAATAACCATTTGAATGAAGTCCTGAACTAGGAAGTGCCAATAAAATATCACCATTTTTAACAAATTTACTTCTATCGATCTCATCTTCTTCAGCCATACCCACTGCAAAACCCGCAAGATCAAAATCATCTTTTGCATACATTCCAGGCATTTCAGCAGTTTCTCCGCCGATTAATGCACAATTTGCCATCTTACATCCCTTGGCAATGCCTGATACAACAGCCTTTGCTACTTCTACTTCGAGCTTCGCTGTAGCATAATAATCTAGGAAAAACAAAGGCGTAGCAAAATTACAAATCAAATCATTCACACACATTGCTACTAAATCTTGCCCTATAGTATCATATTTTTTAGCATCAATTGCCAAGCGAAGCTTGGTACCAACACCATCTGTTGCACCTAAAATCACAGGCTTTTTAAAACCACTTGGCATTCTAAAAGCACCAGCAAAAGAACCAATTCCGCCTACAACATTATCATTAAAAGTTTCTTTAACCAAAGGTTTTATAGCCTCTACAAAGGCATTTCCATTATCTATACTTACGCCTGCATCTTCATATGAAATTTTCATTTATTTTCCTTTAAGAACTAAAAAGGTATTTTAACGAAAAAAGTTTTAATAAGGCATAAGATGAAAAATGCTTTTTTTGTAACCGCTTCAATTGCTTGTGGTAAAAGCACTTTTATAGAAATAGCGAATTCTTTAGGCTTTAAAAGCATTAGTGCAGATAAAATTGCTCATAAAATTTTAGATGAAAATGCTTTAGAACTTGAAAAGATTTTTTCTCCCTTTAACTTAAAAAATTTACTCACAAAAGAAAAGAAAATCGATAGAAAAATCCTTGGAGAAATTGTTTTTAACAACAAAGAAGCTAAAAAAACCTTAGAAAATTTCACTCATCCTAAAATTCGAGCTAAAATTTTAGAACAAATGCAAATTCTAGATAAAGAAAATAAAGCTTTTTTTGTAGAAATTCCTCTTTTTTTTGAAAGCGGTGCTTATGAAAATTTAGGCAAAGTCATTGTAATTTACACACCTAAAGAATTAAGCCTTAAAAGAATCATGCAAAGAGATAAGCTCAGCTTAGAAGCTGCAAAAGTGAGACTTGATTCTCAAATAGATATTGAAGAAAAACTTAAAAAAGCAGATTTTATCATTAAAAATACTAATTCTTATGTCGATTTTAGGCAAGAATGTGTTAAAGTAATACAAGAAATTTCTAAAGGAAAAATGTGAAATTTTATAAATATTGTGCAAGTGGGAATGATTTTGTCATAACAAATGCTGATAGAAAAGAAGATAGAAGTGCTTTAGCTAAAGAACTTTGCAATCGTTATGAGGGCATAGGTGGGGATGGCTTTATCGTGATATTGCCTCATGAAAAATACGACTTTGAATGGGAATTTTATAATAACGATGGCTCAAGGGCTGCTATGTGTGGCAATGGCTCAAGGGCTGCGGCACATTTTGCACATCATATTAACAAAATAAATCCTAACATGAGTTTTTTAACCGGTGCAGGAATAATAAAAGCAAAGGTAAATCAAGATAAAGTTGAAGTATCTTTAGGCAAAATAAAAAGCGTGCAAAATACTTTTGAAGAATTAGGAAAAACTTGGCAACTTTGCGACACTGGAGTTCCACATCTAGTGCATTTTTGTCAAAATTTAGATGAATTTGATACAATACTTTGTCAAAAAATGAGACAAAAATATAATGCCAATGTTAATTTTGTAAAAATTTTAGATGAAAATCATTTAAAAGTTCGTACCTATGAACGCGGAGTTGAAGATGAAACCTTAGCTTGTGGCACAGGAATGGGGGCTTGTTTTTATCTGGCATTTTTAAATAAAAAAGTACAAAATAAAGTTAAAATAACTCCTAAAAGTGGTGAAGAGGTTGGGTTTACATATAAAAATGAAGAATTGTTTTTTGAAGGAAAGGTAAAGTATTGTTTTGAAGCCAATTATAATTTTTCTTAGTCTTTTTCTAATCCCACTTTTTGCTGATGATCTAAAAAATGGCTTTGGAGAGGAATATTACAAACTTGATATAGATCAAAAAAGACAAATTTTTTTTATAAAAATGAATGAAATGTTTGATCAAAGCTTTAAAAAAATTGAACAAGAAAGAGCTTTTATCGAAGCCTTTTTTAAAGATGCTTACAAAACAGGCTTTAGGACTTCAAATCAAACAAATCTTGAAAAACTTATCACGATAAAAAACAAATATCGCATTGAAAATCTTTATGATTTTGCAGAATATAAAAAACGTATTCAAAAAATTCCAAAATCCATGGGTATAGCCCAAGCTTTAGTTGAAAGTGCTACAGGTACAAGTCGCTTCGCAAGAGAAGCAAATAATCTTTTTGGAGAATGGACTTGGGGTGAGAAAGGTTTAATTCCTGATTTAAGACATCCAGATAAAAAACATAAAATTAAGATTTTTGATAGTCTGCAAGATAGTGTTTACTCTTATGTTTTAAATTTAAATCGTCATTTTGCTTATGAAAAGTTTCGCGATGCAAGAGCTAAATTTGCAAGCGAAGGCAAAGAGATAACAGGACTAGAGGCTATTAAAACTTTAGATTCTTATTCTGAACGCAAGGGATATTATATCAATCTTATTACAAAAATCATCAAACGATACAACCTTGAAAAATACGATACAAACTCAAACAACACCTAAAATCCAAGTGAAAATTTATCAAAAGATATGACTTCAAATTTAACCCCTTGCTCAAAAAAACTATCCTCGCTTGAAAGAGTGATAAAAATCACATGAAAAATTCCAAGTTCTAAAGCCTTTGGTAAAATTTTCTTAGCACGTAATTTAATCAAATCAATATCTAAAGTTGGACTTGAAATATAAGCAATTTTAGATATTTGGCTATAAAAGTTAAAGTATTTGTTATAAAAAAAATCTTCTTTAAATTTAAACAACTCGCTTAAAACTAAATTTTCAAATAAATGCGAAAAATCCTTTGAAATACAAAGATTATTTCTTAGGCCAAAATCTTTAAAATAAATCTTTTGAAGTTTTTTTTCATCATGTTTTAAAGTATAGATCACATAAGTATTTTCTAATTTTTTTATAGCTTGATAAACACTATCTTTTGAAGTTTTTAATCTTTTTTTAAGTTCTATAAATATCTTAGAAATACTGATTTGCTGACCCAAATTTAAAGCTAAATACTTTAAAATTTCTAATTCTAAAAGAGTAAAGCTTTGTCTTAGAAGTATGTTTTTTTCTCCAAATTTACTGCGTCCACTTTGTAAAAAAAGACCTACTAAATTATTTATAGGTAAATTTTTCTTACTTACACTAATAAATTCTTCAAAATCAAAATAATCAAGTTCAAGCTCTTCAAACCCATTTATATTTAAATCTTTTATATTTGTACTTAAGATGATGGGAATTTTAATTTTTTCTAAATTAGGGATAAAATCCAAATTATAAAGGCAAAGAATTTTAATTTGTAAATTTTCATTCAGAAAATCAGCAAGTCTTTCTAAACTTTGTTTTTCAAAGCGTGTATCATATAAATCTAAAAACAAAATTTCACTTGCTTTAAATTGAGATAAAAAATTAAAAATAAGTGTTTTTTTACCACAAAATCGTGGGCCTTTTATGATAATATTTAGTTTTGAAATTTGATTTTTTCTTTCATAACTTACTTCAAATTTAGGGTGATTTTCATAAAAAAAATTAAGTACTTTCAATTTTATCCTTTAAAAAAGGATATTATAACCTAGTTTGTATAATTGGGGCATAAAGCCCCTTAAATTACATTTTGCAAGCACCCTGTAAAGTAGCACCTATCATCCAAAGACTTTTTTCATATTTTGCAATATTTTCTTGCGCAAAAGCAGCTGTTGTGGTATCACTTTCTTTTTCTGCTGCTTCATTGAGTTTTTTAAATTCTGCTAAAAGATATTCATAATCTTGTTTGATCAGTTCTATGACTTCAAGCGGAGTAAAGCAATCTTTTGCAACTTTTGGACTTTTTGCATTTTCCATTAAAACTTTTTGGCAAGTGATAGCTTTTTCGCCAAGTTGTAAAACTCTTTCAGCACAACTATCAAAAAGTTCTGCCATTTCTTCATAAGCTTTTTCTGTGTACTCGTGTATAGAAAAAAATTGCAAACCTTTTACATTCCAGTGATAATTATGAAATTTAACCCATAGATGATGAGCATCTGCTTGCATTTGTAATAATTGTTTTGTAACTGACATGATTGACTCCTTTTTTTAATTTTTAAAATTATAACATAAAATTCTTAAATAATAATTATTATTAATTAAAAATTTTTATTATAATTTTAACTTAAAATTATTATACTCTTTTTTAATGAATTTTGATTAAGAATTTAATATATTTTTTAAGATCAACTTTCCAACTTCCACACCAGGTTGATCATAGGTGTTAATCCCTAGCATAACACCGCAAGTTGAAGTAAAAAGTTCATAATAATACATCAAATATCCCGCATGCCAAGCATCAAGTTTTTCAAGTTCTATCACATCAACACTCAAATTTTCAGCGATTAAAGCGTGCATAGTTGCATTACATTGAGCGTTTAAAAGTTCGTGAAGATTGACTTTATTACTTAAAGAATCTAAAAATTTAAAATGAATATCAGGGATAATAGGTGCTTTTTGAGCGTCTTTGATTTTTAAAAAAGTTACAGTTTTATTTTTAGGTCCATCCATAATGAGTTGTAAAAAACTATGCTGATCTCTTGCTCCAATGAGTGCAATAGGAGTTAAACCTATACGTTTATAGCCTTGCTTTTTACCTAAACTTTCAGCAATAAGCTGGATATACCATTCATTAAAGCCTTTAAAAGCATCACTATATGAAAAAAGTACATTGATATTGGCATTTTTGTGTGTGCAATAATGATAGGCTTTTTGTAAAATTTCATCTTTTTTATGAGTAAAAAAATCTTCAAAACAAGCTTTAGCTCCTTCTAAAAGAGCTTTGGCATTATAGCCACAAAAACAAAGCGGAACTATACCTACGGCTGAAAGTATGCTAAAACGACCTCCTACATTTGCAGGGATAAAAAAGCATTTAATACCTAAATTTTCACCTTCTTGATGAAGTTTTGAATCCTTATCGGTAATAAAAACAAAGTATTTTTTTAATTCTTGCATATCAAGTTTAAAATGTTCAATAAGAAGTTTAAAAAGCGATACAACTTCTATAGTACTACCTGTTTTGCTGATGATTAAAAACAAACTTTCCTCAAGCTTGATTTTTTCTAAAGTCTTATTAAAAGAATGTGAACTTGTGTTATCGAGTATAAAAAGTTCTCTTTGGTTGCTTTTTTCATTAAAAAGCATATCACGCAAGGCTTTTACACCACAACTTGAACCACCCATTCCCACTAAAACGATATTTTTTATGTGTTCTTTGTCTTTGATAAAAGCCAAACTCTCATCGATTAAATTCAAACTTGTATCAATAAGATGATAATACCCTATATCTCCACTTTTTACCTCATCATTAATACGATTTGCATAAGAACTTATAGTGTGAATTTCACTTTGCTTAAAAAAAAGTGTATTGTTTAACATTTACTTTTCTCGTAAAAATAATTTGTCGCTTCTACAAAGCCTTCTACACTTCCACAATCAAAGCGTTTTCCTTGAAATTTATAAGCTAAAACCATACCATTGGTTGCTTGAGTTAAAAGCGCGTCGGTAAGTTGGACTTCACCATTTTTTCCCGCTTTAGTATTTTCTAAAATTCCAAAAATATCAGGAGTTAAAATATATCTTCCTATGATAGCAAGATTACTTGGAGCTTCATCAGGACTTGGTTTTTCTATCATAGAATTAACCATGATAAGATTTTCTTCTACAAAATTTCCAGAAATTACTCCATAGTTTGAAACTTGCTCTTTTGGTACTTCCATCACAGCTATGATGGTGCAGCGATATTTTTCATAAATTTTTACCATTTGAGCCATAACATTTAAGCCTTCTTCATTAACACACAAATCATCAGCCAAAATTATGCCAAAAGCTTCATCGCCAACCAAAGGTCTACCTTTTAAAACCGCATCACCTAAGCCTTTCATTTGATTTTGTCTTGTAAAAGTAAAGGTACAACGATTGATCAAAGAGCGAATTTCATCAAGTAAGTATTCTTTTTTTGTACCTGAAATTTGATGTTCAAGTTCATAAGAAATATCAAAATAATCCTCCAAAGCTCTTTTTCCACGCCCTGTGACAAATCCCATATTTTCCATTCCTGCTTCTAAAGCTTCATCAACTCCATAATGGATCAAAGGCTTGGTTAAGATAGGTAACATCTCTTTAGGTAAAGTTTTTGTTGCAGGTAAAAATCTCGTCCCATAACCTGCCGCAGGGAAAATACAAGTTTGAAGCATAAAAATTTCCTTTTATTTTTTTATCATTATAGCTTATTTTTATGAATTTTCATGCAACAAGGCAAAGTTCTTTTTGCCTTGTTATTCAAACTCTGCCTTAGCTAATTTAACAATGGTTTCTACTACTTTAGAATCTTCAAGTGTTGAAATATCCTGTTTGATTTCTTCACCTCTTGCTATAGTTCTTAAAATTCTTCTCATTATTTTACCACTTCTAGTTTTTGGCAAACCTGGAGTATAAAGAATTTTTTCTATTTTAGCTATAGGTCCTATTTCTACTCTTAAAATGTCATTAAGTTCTTTTAAAGTTTCTATAGCTCCGCCAAGATCACAACTGGATGCAGGACTTAAAACCACAAAAGCAAACAATGACTCACCCTTAATCACATCCAAAATACTCACTACAGCTGATTCTGCTACACTTGGATGTTTAGCAATAGCGCTTTCAATTTCAGCCGTTCCTATACGATGTCCTGCAACATTAACCACATCATCTGTTCTTCCTGTGATGGTAATATAACCATTTTTATCATAAAAAGCACCATCGCCACTAAAATATACAGCTTTTCCATCTTTTCTAGCTTGAGAAAAATAACTTTCTATATAGCGTTCATCATTACCCCAAATTCCACGAATCATCGAAGGCCAAGGTTTGGTTATACAAAGCAATCCATCTTCACCTTCATCTTTTTTATTGCCTTCTTCATCAATAACTTCTGCAAAAATTCCTGGCAAAGGCAAGGTAGCACAACCTGGTTTTAAAGGAGTAGCGCCTGGTAAAGGCGTGATCATATGCCCACCTGTTTCTGTTTGCCACCAAGTATCGACTATAGGACTTTTAGTTCCCCCTATTTCATCATAAAACCACTTCCAAGCACTAGGATTGATAGGCTCTCCAACCGTTCCAAGCACTTCAAGCGTACTTAAATCATATTTTCTTGGCTCATCAGGTGCATCAGCATGAAGCATTCTTATAGCAGTTGGCGAAGTGTAGAATTTGCTTATTTGATACTCTTCTATCATTCTCCACCAACGCCCAGAATTTGGATAAGTAGGAGTTCCTTCATGCATTATAGTCGTTGCTCCACATGCTAAAGGCCCATAAACTACATAAGTATGTCCTGTAATCCAACCCACATCAGCACTACACCAATAATTATCATAATCTTTAATATCAAAAACCCATTCCATAGTCATTTGTGCCCAAAGTATATATCCTGCACTTGCATGCATAACTCCTTTTGGCTTGCCCGTTGATCCTGAAGTGTAAAGCAAAAACAACAAATCCTCACTATCCATAATTTCGGGTTCACACTTATAAGACTCATTTTTCACAAGTTCGTTATAAACATAGTCCCTTCCTTTAATATATTCTATAGGTTCATTATTGCGTATAACTATAAGTACTTTTTCTACACTTTCACACCCTTCACTTAAAGCCTTATCTACTGCAGGTTTTAACATATAAGGTTTGCCACGACGAAAAGCACCATCAGCCGTTACTACAAGTTTAGCTCCTGCATCTATAATTCTATCTCTTAAGGCTTCAGGAGAAAACCCTCCAAATACTACACTATGAATAGCCCCAATCCTTGCACAAGCTAACATTACTATAGCTGTTTCTGGAATCATAGGCATATAAATTACAACCCTATCGCCTTTTTTTACTCCGAATTTTTTAAGCAAATTGGCCGCCTTGCAAGTTTCATGCAATAATCTTCTATAAGTATAAACTTCATAATCCCCCATTTCACCTTCAAAAATCAAAGCAGCTTTATTGCGTCTTGTTTTCATATGACGATCAAGACATTGATAACTTACATTTAAAGTTCCACCTTCAAACCATTTATAAAATGGAGCTTTATCCTCATTTAGCACTCTTGAAAAAGGCGAAAACCACTCAATCTTCTCAAATGCTTGTCTTTTCCAAAAACCTTCAAAATCTTCCTTGGCTTCATCGCATAAATCATAGTATTCACATAAATTTTTTATACGAGCATTACGAGAAAATTCTTTACTTGGCTTAAAAAGCTCTTGATTATTTTGATTAAGCATAAAAACTCCTTATATAGTTATTTTTAAACATTATATAAGAGTTTATTTGTATTAAATACAAATTTAAAAAATAATTAAGATAAATTTTATAAAAAATGGGAATATTTGTAATATTTTATTTAAATTTTATAATGTATGTTAATTTAAGAAACATATTGCATCTTCATAAAAATAAAGACTGAGTTCTTCGTATAATTTTAAATCGAATCTTAAAAATTCTTGTTTTTCCAAGGCAAATTCTAAAATTTTATCCATACAACTTACCCTTATAAAAACATCACTTTTCCTACTTCTAAGTGCTATAATATAACATTTTTCTAAAATAAAATCATAATTATTTTTTGGAATATTTTTAGAATTAAAAAAAGAAATTTTATAAGGATCAATAGCAATTTTACTTGGAGGTTTTTTAAAATCTTTATATTTTTTACAATTACTAAAATCTATAAAATTACAAAATTTCACACCTTGATTTTCTAGTTCAAAAACATTAGTATTTTCAAATTCTAAAATTTCTCCACTGTGCAAATAAAGTTTTTTTTGCGCCAAAGAATCTAAAAAATGTTTATCATGACTTGCGATTAAAAAACCTGTATTGAAATTTTCATGCATTTTAAGAATAGCTTTTTTAAATAAAAGTGTAGTATTTTTATCCAAAAAAGCACTTGGTTCATCAAGTAAATAATACTTCGCTCTTACGCTTAAAGCTATAGCAAAAGCTATTTTTTGACTTTGTCCTGATGAAAGTTCATTAGGATGTTTACTTAAAAGACTTTCATCTAAATTTAAAAACATCAAACTTTCTTTTATGCGTTCTTCAATATCTTCTTTAATCCCATAAGTTTTTAAGGTAAATAAAAAATTTGCCCTTACACTACGATTTAACAAAATAGGCTCTGGAAAAAGCAAATAAATTTCACGCTTTTGTTTATTATTAAGTTTAAAATTTCCAAAATAAGAAATATTTTTTGAAAAATCTCCTTCTAAAAATTTTAATATTCTTAAAAATGTAGATTTTCCACTTCCATTCGCTCCCATTAAGATGCTAATTTTACTCGTATCAAGTTTTAAATTTTTGATTTTTAAAACTTCTTTGTTTTGATAGTTGAAAAAAAGATTAGAAATTTCTATCATTTTATGTTCTTTTGAGTTTGTGTGTGATGAAATTTAAACAAAAGGCAATGAGAATTAAAACCAAAGCCAAAGCTATACCGCTAGCAAATTCGCCTTTGTTAGTTTCAAGTGAAATAGCTGTGGTTATGGTTCTAGTGTCGTATTTGATATTTCCACCTACTATCATCGCTACCCCTACTTCTGCTACAATGCGTCCATAAGCTAGTGCAACGACGCTAATCAAAGCAAAGCGTAATTCATAAATCATCGTTAAAACAAGTTTTAAAGGACTTAGGTGAAAAGATTTTATAAGTAAAAAATGTTTTTTATTCATATTTTCTATCAAATTTGAAAAAAGTGCGATCACTATAGGAAGTGCTAAGATAAACTGCCCTAAAATTAAAGCCTTTATAGTAAAAAGTAGTCCAAATTCTCCCAAAGGTCCTCGACTTGAAATCAGTGCATAAAGTATAAGTCCTACTGCAACTGTTGGAAAAGAAAGGCTAGTATCTATGATAAGTTTTATAAAGCATTTGAATTTAAAATCAAAAAAACCTAAGATAAATCCCAAAGGAAAACCTATAAGCAAAGCTAAAACTATAGAAATACTTGAGCTTAAAAGTGTAGTTTTTATAGCTGAAATTACGCTTTCATCAGCATTGAAAAGTAAAAATAAAGCCTGTTTAAAACCATCAAAAATATAATCCAAAAATATCCTTTTTAAAATAAGTAATTTTAGCATAATTATGCTAAAATATTTTTTATGTAAATTTATAAGGAAAAAAAATGAAAAAAATCATTTCTTTAGCCCTTGCTTTAGCTTTAAGTGCAAGTGCAGCAGAACTTAAAATGGCAACTACAACAAGCACTGACAATACAGGACTTTTAGATGCTCTAAAACCTCTTTATGAAAAAGAAAGTGGCAATACCTTAAAATGGGTTGCCGTAGGAACAGGTGCGGCTTTAAAAATGGGTGAAGATTGCAATGCTGATGTGCTTTTTGTGCATTCTCCAAAGGCTGAAAAAGAATTTATGAAAAAAGGCTTTGGTGTAGATAGAACTCCTGTGATGTATAATGATTTTATCATCATCGCAGATAAATCTTTAGCTTCTAAATTTAAAGGTAAAAATTTAAAAGAAAGCTTAGAACTTATCAAAAATGAAAAGCTTACTTTCATCTCAAGAGGCGATAAATCAGGCACTGACAATAAAGAAAAAAGCCTTTGGAAAAATCTTGGCGGTGTTCCTGAAAAGCAAAGCTGGTATCAACAAAGCGGACAAGGTATGTTAGCAAGCATTAAAATTGCTGAAGAAAAAAAAGGTGTGATTTTAACCGATCGTGGTACTTATATCAAATATGAAGCCAATGAAAAAGGCAAACCAAACTTAGTCATTGTAAATGAAGGCGATGATAGTCTTAAAAATTTTTATTCTGTTATAGCGACAAATCCTAAGCATTGTAAAAATGTAAATTATACAGAAGCTAGTAAATTTATCAAATGGGTAACAAGTGATAAGACTTTAAATTTCATTGCTGATTTTAAACTTCTTAATAAACCTTTATTTGTAATTGATGCAAAAACAAGAAAAGACTAAAAATTAAGCAGGTTTTAACCTGCTTAAAATATCATTTTTTACTTATTGTAACTTTTTTATTTATTTTTCAAAACTTTTAGCTTATTTAAAATTCTTCTTTAGATATAATAAAATCAATAATTAAATATACAAGGTCAAATAATGTTCAAAGTGGATTTAAATAGTGATTTAGGGGAAAGTTTTGGCGCCTATAAAATGGGAATGGATGAAGAAATTTTAAAATTTGTAAGTTCAGTAAATGTCGCTTGTGGCTTTCATGCGGGTGATCCTTGTGTGATGGATGAAACCTTAAATTTAGCCAAGCAAAATGGTGTTTGCATAGGAGCACATCCATCTTATCCTGATCTTTTGGGTTTTGGAAGACGCAATATGCAAATAAGCTTTGAAGAGGCTAAAAACTATGCCTTGTATCAACTAGGAGCTTTATTTGGCTTTGCTAAGGCAAAAGGTATGAAAATACAGCATTTTAAAGCCCATGGGGCGCTTTATAATATGGCAGCTATTGATGAAAATTTAGCCTTAGCACTTTGTGAGGCAGTGGCGAGTTTTGATGAAAATATTATTTTTCTAGGGCTTAGTAATTCTGCTATGAATGAAGCAGCTAAGAAAAAGGGTTTAAGATATGCTAATGAAGTTTTTGCAGATCGTGCCTATAATGATGATGGCACTTTAGTTTCAAGAAAATTAGAAGGGGCGTTAATACACGATGAAAATTTAGCTATCAAACGCGTGATAAAAATGATAAAAGAAAGCAAAGTTACAAGCATAAATGGCAAAGAAATTGATTTAAAAGCCGATAGTATTTGTGTTCATGGGGATAATGCAAAAGCTTTAGAATTTGTTAAAAAAATCAAAGAAAATTTAAAAAAAGAGCAAATTCAAATTTGTGCTTTGGAAAATTTTATATAAGTTTTAGCAATGTTTAGTGTGCATTTTAGTGGAAGTAAAGCTTTGCTTTTGCGTTTTGAGCAAGAAATTTCACCTCAAATCAATGCCTATGTTTTAAGCACAGAACAAAGGATACAAAAAGCCCTAAAAAAAGGTGAAATTTATGGTATTGATGAGTTGGTAAGTACTTATGCAAGTTTGTTGATATACTTTAATCCTTGCGTGCTTTCTTTAAATTCTTTGCTTGATTTTTTGGAAAAAATTAAAAAGGATATCAAACTTACGGAGCAAAACTCAAGTCTTTGTATAGAAGTTCCACTTTGTTATGATGAAGAATTTGGGCTGGATTTAGAATTTGTGTGCAAACACAATCAAATTTCAAAAGAAGAGCTTATATCTCTTCACACTAAACCTTATTATCTTGTTTTTATGCTAGGTTTTATGGCAGGTTTTCCTTATCTTGGAGGTTTAGATGAAAGACTTTTTACCCCACGCCTTTCAAGCCCTAGAGCAAAAATAGAAGCTGGAAGTGTAGGTATAGCCGATAAACAAACAGGAGTTTATCCCATATCAAGTCCAGGGGGTTGGCAAATCATTGCTAGAACACCTTTGGAATTTTTTGATAAAGAAGATGAAAAAAATCCCACTCTTTTAAAAGCGGGTATGTTTTTAAAATTTAAAGCCATTTCAAAAGATGAATTTTTCGATATCCAAGAGCAAGTTGCTAAAAAAGTCTATCAAAAGGAAATTTATGAGTATAAAAATCATTGAAGCATCTATAAATTCAAGTTTGCAAGACTTTGGTAGAAAAAAATTTGCTAAATTTGGCATAGCAAGAAGTGGAGCTATGGATGAAGATGCTTTAAGAATGGCAAATATCTTGCTTGGAAACAAACAAGATGAAGCAGGAATTGAGCTTTGTTTAAAGGGTGGAAAATACGAATTTTTAGATGAGAATTATTTTGTTTTAAGTGGAGCTGAATTTGAGGCAAAGCTTGATAATCAAAAAATCAAAACTTGCAAAGTATATCAAGCAAATAAAGGCGATATTTTAGAACTTGATTTAGCAAAAATAGGTTTTCGTGGGTATTTATGCGTAGCGGGTGGCTTTGAAGTAAAAAGTTTTTTAAACTCTAAATCCAGTGATGCTAAAATGGGAGCTGGAGTTTTTGAAGGAAGAGCTTTGCAAAAAGATGATATTTTAAATACTCATAATACTTTTATACCTTTTAATTTAGAAGCTAGAGAATGTGAAAATCCTCTTTTTAAAAGCCCTAAAGAGCCTATTATACGCGTTATTTTAGGAACAAATGAAGATGCTTTTACCCAAAAAGGTATAGAAACCTTTTTAAATACTACTTATAAAGTAGGTTTAAAAAGCGATAGAATGGCAATTTATGCAGAATCTAGTGAAAGTATAGAGCATAAAAACTCAGCAGATATCATCTCAGATCCTGCGGTTTTTGGAAGTATACAAGTGCCAAAAAGTGGTATTCCTATCATTTTAATGGCAGGAAGACAAAGCACAGGAGGCTATACAAAAATAGCCACGGTTATAGAAAATGATCTAAGCTTACTCGCACAAGCTAAGTTAGGTTCTAGCTTTAAATTTCAAAGCATTAGCATGCAAGAAGCCTTAGAACTTTATAAACAAAGAGAAATGAAATTTAAAGCTATGGATCAAAAAATCAATCTTGATTTTGAAAATTTAATCTAAGCTTTTTTACCATAAATATTGATAAAATATATAGCACCTATAGCCAAGGCACAACCTAACAAGGTAAGTGCATTTGGCACCTCGTCTAGTATAAAATAACTGCAAATTAAAGCACTAGCAGGAGTGATTAAAACAAAAGAATTTGCCTTAACGCTTCCTAAAATGTGAATCCCGTAATAATAAATACTAGTTCCTATAATAGTTGATAAAAAAGCCACGACAAACATACTGATCCAAAATTTAAATTCAAAATGAAAAATTTCATAACTTTTTACATCAAACAATACCCAAGAAAACATTAAAACAGAAATGAGATTAATATAAAAGTTAATCGCCAAAGGGTGAGCTCCTTTGGCTTTATGATTAAACACTGCCATCAAAGCCCAAATAAAAGAACAAGTTAAAAATAAAATATTAAATTTACCAAATAAATCTTCTAAACTCCCTAAATTTAGCAAACAAAATCCAGATAATAAACCTAAAAATAAGCCTAGAATTTCACTCTTTGTGATCTTGTGAGTTGATTTTTTGTTTTTTTGAAAAAATATCGCTATCATAAATATCAAATAAGAAAAAATAGGAATCATAGTGGTTACTAAAACTCCTCCTTTGCCTGCCAAGCCGTGCTTTATAGCGATAAAAAATACAAAGGCATAAAGCCCATTTAAAACTCCTGCTATCAATACCCATTTTAAGGCAGTTTTTTCGATTTTAAGAGGAATTTTTAAGAAGTTTAAAACAAAAAATGAACCCAATACAACAAAGAAAAAACGCCAAAAAGTAATCACAGAAGTATCAGCATAAGCTGATAAAATCTTAGAAGTAGGCCAAGATGAGCCCCATAAAAACATAGCTAAAACAAGCAAGATATACAAATACTTTGTTCGAGTCAATGTTACACCTTGAAATTTTTAAGTCAAATTTTTTAAAAAATTTTTTTCAAGTGTAGTTCATACTCGTTTAGATATTTTTCCACTTGAGGATTTTTTACCACATCATTACACATAAAAGTTGGTAAAGCTTTCATACCTATAAATTCATGAGCCTTATGCAAATGCCAATACACCATATCTACACCCTTTCCTTCAAAAAATTCATTTTTATCATTAAAGGCTTCAAGAGGTGCATTCCAAGTGAGAGAAAACATGTATTTTTTACCATGATCTAAACCACCTTTTCCGTAGTTTTTACTAGGATTTTCATGAGTTCTTCCATCATTTTTAAAAAGCACTCCAGCACCCAAACCAAACACTTCATCGATATATTTTTTAACTATCCAAGGCTCGCCCATCCACCAAGCTGGCATTTGATAGATCACAGCATCAGCTTTTATAAATTTTTGTATCTCTTCTTTAGGATCATATCCTTGATCTATGTGAGTTTGATCTACTTCGTATCCTAATATTTTTAAAATTTCTAAAGCATGATTATGCAATGTTAAATTAAGCTGTCCTTTTGAATTTCCAAATTCTTTAGCGCCATTAAGCAAGAGTATATTTTTCATTTTTATCCTTTTTTAAATTTTATGATACAATTATAACTTAGCATAATATCATTTTCAATACAGAAAATAAAGTAAGATACTATACTAAAGGAATGTTAAATGACTAAAGAGAATTCTCAGTGCAATTTCGAAGAATGTGGATTTAACTATACTCTAGCATTAATTAATGGAAAATATAAAATGAGTATTTTATACTGCTTATTTCGCTATGAAATCGTGCGTTATAATGAACTCAAACGCTTTTTAAGCTCCATATCTTTTAAAACTTTAACCAATACCTTAAGAGAACTAGAAAATGATGGTTTAATTATCAGAAAAGAATACGCTCAAATTCCGCCCAAGGTAGAATATAGCTTATCCAAACGCGGACAAAGTTTAATTCCCATTTTACAAGCTATGTGCAAATGGGGCGAGAAAGACAAAAAGGAAAAAAATGCTTGAATTAATTGGCGAACTTTCTTTACAAAATTATATGGGAGAATGGCTTGAAATGGCTAGAAAACCAGCCTTTTTTCAAAAATCTTGCCTAAATTCAAAGGCAAAATACGAGCTTAAATATAAAAATGGCGTTCCTTATGTAGAAATTGAGAATTTTTGCAGTAAAGAAAATGAAATTTCAAGTATAAAAGGTAAGGCAAAAATCGTTTCAAATAGGCAATTAGCAGTGAGATTTAACATCTTTATGAACCTTTTTAATAGAGTAAATTATGAAATCATTTTTGTTGATAGCGAGTATAAAGTTGCCATTGTGGGTAGTCCTGATAAAAAATACCTTTGGATTTTAGCAAGAAATATAATAGACGAAAAAAGTATAAAAGAGCTTTTAAACATCGCTAAGCAAAGGGGATTTAGCGTTAGCGATGTAGTTTTTGATAAGTATTAAATTATTCTTTTGTCATATCAATAACATAGCGAAATTTAGCCTTACCTGAGGTTAGATTTTCATAAGCTTTATCGATTTCTTGTGGTGTGATAAGCTCGGTTTCTGGATAAATTTCGTGTTTTAAAGAAAAATCAAGCATTTCTTGAGTTTCAGCAATACCGCCAATTAGCGAGCCATAAACCTTTTTACCTGCCTTATGTACAAGCTCGTTTATGCCTATATTTACCTTATCTTCCACAGGTGGTAAGCCAACTATAGCCATTTCGCCACCAAATTTAAGTAAATCCAAATAAATTGCAGGATTATAAGGCGTTGGAATGGTTGAGATGATTAAATCAAAGCGTTCTTTTACGGCGTTTTTATCAGTGCTTGTGTAAAATGAGCTTACACCCATAGCCAAAGCATCGGCTTTTTTGTTTTCATTTCTAGCAAAAACGCTAACCTTTGCACCCATTTTAACAGCGTATTTTACAGCCATCATACCAAGTCCGCCAAATCCTGCTATAGCAATGCTTGAACCTTCTTTTATCTTAGAAAATTTTAAAGGCGAGTAAGTGGTAATGCCCGCACAAAGCAAAGGCGCAACCTTATGCATTGGTGCATTTTTTGGCACACAAATGGCAAATTTTTCACTTACAACTATGTTGTTTGAGTAGCCCCCATAAGTGTTTTCATTGCCGTGAAATACATCGCAACTATTGTAAGTAAAGATGGTTTTGCCATTTTCGCAAAACTGCTCTTGTGAGCGTTTGCAAGCATCGCACTCACCGCATGAATTTACCATACAACCAACCCCTGCGTAATCTCCTACTTTAAATTTACTTACATTCTTACCCACAGCAATCACTTCTCCTGCTATCTCATGCCCAGGCACACAAGGATAAGTAGCTTCTCCCCACTCGCTTCTTGCGGTGTGAATATCGCTATGACAAATACCTGCATATAGGATTTTAATCAAAATATCATTATCGCCAATAGCGTGGCGGCTAAATTCAAAGGCTGTGAATTTCACATCCTTGCTAAGCATTGCATAGCCTTTACTTGCGATGCGATTATTTTCTAAAATTTTGTATTGCATTTTCGCTCCTTTTTTGGTTTTTTATAATTATAAAACATTAGAGTAGCTATAAGTCAAGAGAGAAAATAATTTTTTAAAAATTAGAATAAATGCTTGATGTGTTAAAATACATGAAATAAACTAGATAATTTCTTTGCTAATATTTATTTTTATTATTTAGATAATACAATAACTTATTTGTATAAATTATGTTTTTTATTGCTTTATTTTTTATAATTTCTTGGAAATGCAACTTTACCTAACTGCCATAAATATTTATCAATTTCTTTTATATTAAAATTATTTAATTCATAATAAGCAATGAATTTATTTATAACATCACAAAATATTTCATAATTTTTCAAATTAAATTCAAAATTATAAAAATTATATTCTTTTTGAAAATGTGTCAATACTTTATCTACATAATAATCATATATAGGAAAAAATAAAGGCTGATGATGTGAGCAGTATTTGCTAGCAAAAGAATAAAAATTTTTATCTACTCCATTTATTTTAATATTTGCTATTTTGCTAACTAAGCTTAAGTCTTTATTTTTTAATTTCTCATCAATTTTTAAATTTTTTATATGTTTAGCAACTGGAAAAATTGAAAAAATATTAGTGCTATAAAAATCATTTAATGATGATGCTTTTATTAAAATATCATCTATATCATCATTTTTTGGATAGGTTTTTGTAAATAATTTTCTTAATGCACTTTCTTGTAGAGCATAATGTTCGTCTAATTTAAGATAATTTTGCACTTCTTGCAAACTTGGCTTATTTATTTTAAGCTGTGGAGTCATTTTTATCCTTTTTAGTTTGAGATATTTTAGCAAAAAATGATAAAGCGTTTACATGTTAAAAGATTTAAAATCCAAATTTGATTTGTATTAAATATTAAAATATATAAAAGCAATTCAATTAAATGAAATTTATTTTAAATATTTATATAAAATATATAATTATAAAAATATATTTTATATAATAATAATTTTTTTAAAGGATTTATATGGATATTTTAGAAGTTAGATATAATAAAGAAGGCAAAATATATTCCCATATTAGAAAAAAATACCTAGTTGCAACTCCAGAAGAAAAAGTTAGACAAGAATTTGTATGTAGATTAGTAAACGAATATGGATATAAATTAGAGCAATTAGATGAAGAGCGACAGACAAAAGAAGGTAAGGGAAGTGTAAGGGCTGATATAGTTATATGGAAAAGTATAGAAGATAAGCAAAATAACAATACCCCTCTAATTGTCGTTGAATGCAAGGCAGATTATATCCATATAAACGAAAAAGACTACGCTCAAGGCGAGAGTTATGCAAGAATATTAGATGCTAAATTTTTTATTACCCACAATAGTTATGAAACTAGATTTTGGCGAATTTTAAAAGATAAGGTGCCAGGATATAGGCAAGAAATATCAAACATACCATCAAATGGGGCTGATGAAAAAACAATAGAACAACTTTATAAGGATTTATTGGTTTTCAAAGAAGATGAATTTGCAAATATGCTCCATAAATGCCATAACATCATAAGAAACATAGAAAAGCTAGATCCAGCAGCTGCATTTGATGAAATAGCTAAGATTTTATTTATGAAAGTTTATGTTGAAAGAATGCTTTTAAAAGGACAAAATAAAAAATTTAATCAAGAATACATTCAAGAAGCTAGAAAATATAACGCAAATCCAATTGAAAGTTATTTTGATGGCGCTAAAAAAGAATTTGCAAAAGATAAAATTTTTAAAAAAGATGAAAAGATTAATTTAAAAGAACACACTATATTAAAAATCATAAAAGAGTTGGAAAGTTATAATCTATCTTTAACCTCAGCAGATGTTAAGGGTATAGCATTTGAAAGATTTTTAGGCAGAACTTTTCGTGGAGAAATAGGTCAGTTTTTTACACCTAGAAGTGTAGTTGAGTTTATGGTGGATATGATAGACCCTAAAGAAGGCGAAATTTCTTGCGACCCTGCTAGTGGTAGCGGCGGGTTTTTAATTAGAATATTTAGTAAGGTTAGAGAAATCATACAAAAAGATATAAAAAATCAATACGAAACTTGGAAAAAAGACAATATTAAAGACCTGGAAAACCCAACAAGTGAAGAAGCAAAGAAACTTACAGAAAAATTAGAAGAGTTACAAAGAGAATTAAGTTTAGGCAATAAAAATTCTCGCATATATGAGCTTTCAAATTTTTGTATATATGGAGTAGATGCAAATGATAGAATGGCTAGAACATCTAAAATGAACATGATAATGCACGGCGATGGTCACGGTGGTATACACCATCACAATGGACTTTTAAATGTAAATGGGGTATTTGAAAATCAATTTGACATCATCCTTACAAACCCACCTTTTGGCTCACAAGTAGAAGAAAGTGATGTAATCCAAGAAAGCGATACTTGGCTTACCAGAACAAACCAAGGAGAATTGATAGAAAAAGAAGGTTATGAAGAATACATAAAACAATACTATGATTTATATGGGGAAGAAAGATATAAAACCACCCAGCTTAAAATTATAGATAACATTGGAGAGCCGATAGCTTCATTGTTTGAACTTAAGCCAAATCTAAAAAGTGATAAGACGGAGCATTTATTTATAAATAGATGTATAGACCTACTTAAACCAAATGGAAGATTAGGGATTGTTTTACCCGAAGGGGTGTTTAATACGCCAAATGCTGAATATGTAAGAAAATTTGTAGAAAGTAGAGCTTTTTTAAGAGCTGTTATATCGCTACCCGTAGAAACTTTTTTAAGTTCTAAAGCTAGCGTTAAATGTTCAATTTTATTTATTCAAAAATTTGATGAGGCTTCGCAGCAAAAATGGAACGACTTAATTGCTAAACACACAAAAGATTTAAAAGCAAAACATAAAGCAACCATAGATAATCTTAATGAAATTATAAAATATCGCAAAAGTAAAGATGAAAAAACACCTTTATATACAAGTGATGACAAAAAACAAGCTAGAAAAGATTTAAAAGAATTAGAAATACAAATAGAAGAAGAAGCATATCAAAATACAAAAAATGATTTTGATTATCCTATCTTCATGGCAGAAGCCAAAGCGGTTGGAATTACTAGTACGGGTGAGACCGGAGAGGGTGTCAAAAATGAGCTAATGGATATTATAGAAAAAGATAAAGACACGGGAGAAGAAAAAATAATAGAAAAAGGTATAAATACATACTTTAAAGAATTTTTAAAAGAAAACAGCATAGCTTGGGGTAAAAAATGAATAAAACAAAAATTGTTAATTTTAAGGATTTGAATATTTGGAGTGTAAAAAATTTTCTAAATTCATTAAAATCTAATTTTCCATTAGTAGAGTTAAAAAACTATATTATTGAAAATAAAAATAAAATTAAACCATTTTTATATCCAAACGAAACATTTGACATTCTAGGAGTTAATAATAAAGAAGGCGTGTATTTTAACGAAACGCTATTAGGGTCTAAAATAAAACAACCTTATTATCAAGTAAATAGTGGCGATATTTTTTATAATCCATATAGAGTAAATGTTGGCTCAATAGGTATTGTGCCAAAAGAATTTGATTTAAAATATACAAGTCCAGCATATATTGTATTTAGAACTGTTGAAACAAAATTAATATCAGAATATTTAGTGTTTGTTTTAAAATCAGAATGGTTTAATAGTTATTTAAGGGCAAATACAAAAGGGTCTGTAAGACAAATTTTATCATTTAGCGAACTCAAAACGCTAACAATTCCATTACCACCATTAAAAATTCAAAAAGAAATAGTCACAAAACTTCAAACTATTAAAAGTAAAATTAAAGAATTACAACTTAAAGAAGAAAGTATCAAAAAAGATATTGAGACATATATATATACAACACTTGGACTTAAAAAACCAAAAGAAATAGCAAAGGATAAAATCTCTACCGTATCTTTTAAAAATTTAAGCAGATGGGACATCGCGCACAACCAAGGTAGTGATAAAATTGATCTAAGCAAGAGCAATTATCCGTTAGTTGAGTTAAAAAACATACTAGATTACGAACAACCTAAAAAATACATAGTATCAAACACAAATTATAGCAATAATTTTGCCACCCCTGTTCTTACAGCTGGTAAAACTTTTATATTAGGATATACGGATGAGGATTTTGGCATATTTAACAATCCACCTGTGATTATATTTGATGATTTTACAACAGCAATTCAATTTGTAGATTTTAATTTTAAAGTAAAGTCTGATGCTTTAAAAATACTAAAGATTAAAGATAATACTAAAACAAATATAAAATTTTTATATGAAGTCTTAAAAATTATCAAAATAGATTTAAGCAAAGCCCATAGACGCTATTATTTAAGCTCTTATCAATATTTAAAAATACCACTTCCACCAATTAAAATCCAAAACAAAATAGTTGAAGAATTAGAGCAAAAATATGAAAAAATAGAAGAGAATAAACAAAAAGCTAAAAAGCTTGAACAAGACTTATATCTAGAGGTAGAAAATACTATAATAAAATAAAAAGGAATTAACATGATTGAATTGTACGGGATTAGAGAAACCCTTGGAGTTTGTGAAGAAGTAACAGAAGTTCCTGAAGATTTAAAAAAATTTGCAGATAATAAAAATTTTACCCATAATAAGATAGACAAGTATAAAAAAATAAAATCTCTTGTAGCTAAAAATGGTATAGAGGTTTTTAGAGGTTTTACTGATGTAAAAACAATTGCTCAAATATCAGAGACTAATAAAGAATTTCAAAGAGATATTGATACAGATCATAAAAATAAAATTATAGATTATGTAAATCATTCTTCTAAAAGTGATATATATTTTCCTGAAGTAACTTTATTGTATTCATATGATGTAGATAAAAATTTAGATGAGCTGGAATGTTTAAAATATGCTATAGAAGATTTGAAACAAATAAATTCAATGGAAACGGCTGCAACTATGAGAACTTTTGGTTTTGCAGTTTTTAAATTTGATATCAAAAAAGATAAAAGATTATATAGATTAGATGGAAATCATAGAATAGAAGCATTGTTATCAGTAGCCGAAAACGGTGAAAATCGAATGATTTCTTTTTGTATTTTATTTGTTCCTAAAAATGAAAAATACTCTCAAGAGCATCTATATTTTTATTTATTAAACTCAAAAGCATTGCCAGTTACATCTAATAAAATTTTTGACTTAGTTACAAAAGCAGATACTGACGAATTAAAAGAATTTGTAGAATCTGATCAATTATTAAATACTTTAAAAAACACACAAGAAGCATGGAAAGATTTAAATGAAGAAGAAAAACAGGTTTTAATTTCTGTAATCAACGAGATATTAAATCAAAAATTTAATCAAAATATTGCAAAGATCATAATAGATGGAATATATGCATATAATAAACATAAACAAAAATATAATGTAAAATATGGTTTATTAGGTATTGCATGTTATCTTAAATATAAACACTATAGTTTAGAAAACTTTAATGAACAGTTTAAATTGTTCAACCAATGGATACAAAAATTTAACTACAACTTAGATAATTTTAAAAAATTTGCCGATTTATATGAAAGTTTTAACTTATATATGGCAATGTTAAAAAGAAAAAAACATATTTTTGTTGCCATGGAATACAATAAAACATATATTAAACAATATAAAGATTCTATAGAAAAATCAATTCATAGAATTCAAGGCACAAATAAACTTCATAACTTTAAGTTAATGGAGATCATGAATGAAAAACAAGATGATAATATAATAGAAAAAATATTTAAAAATATAGAGAAAGCAGATATTGTTATAGTTGATTGTAGCACTAACAATAATAATGTGTTATATGAATATGGCTTTGCAAAAGGATTAAAAAATAAGCATATCATATTGACATATAATGAAAAATGGAGACAAAAAACTATAGATGAATTAAAAAACATCGAACATAATAATGAATATATAAATAAAATAACTAATAATTTAGAGCAAGGATGTTTTGATATCAAAGTAAATAAAACAAACAAATGGGCTAATCCAACGGAGCTAGAAGATATATTAGAAGAAGAATTGAAAACATATATAAAAAACAATAACTATGATATTTTAGATGATGATTAGTACAATATAATTTTTTATATAATCACCAAATTAAATTGCCTTATTGCCAAACAAATCTAACATTTAAGGCTGGGTGATTTCTTAAATATCTTTATTCTTTTATATTACTTAAAAACTTTGTTTAAGTTTTGCTATTTTTTGTGTAGCATAAGTTTAGTATTTTTAAAAAGTTTTACTAAGTTGCTTATTAAAAAATTTATAAACTAATGTGCTTTTTTCTCAAAAGGCTTAAATAGTATTTTAAAAGCAAATGATGATAAGGTGTATTACTACGAGCTTATACCACCTTACAAGCTTACTAAAAACAAGCCTTTAGAATACGCACATTTTAAAGAATTTCTAAAATGCTACAAAGAAAGAAAAATCACTGCTAATTCTTGGCTTGTTAGCAAAAAAGAGCTTGAAGAAAGAAACTATGATCTAAGTGCTAAAAATCCAAATGTAAAAGAAGAAAAAATCCTAAGAACTAGCGAAGAGATTTTAAATTCTTTAGAAGAAAATCTAAAAACACAACAAGAATATCTAAATGAGCTTAAAAGCATACTAAAATGATTGCAAGTTTTTTGATAAAAACTAATTTACAAATAACTTCTAAGCTCAATTTACAATAAATATTTATTGCTTGCATTCTACTTTTTAATATCATCAAGCAAATTTAGGGCATTTAAAGCTTTTGGATAACCGATATATGGAATAAGAGCTGCAATGATATTTAGCAAATCTTTTCTACTTTGCCCCATGTTAAGATTGCCTTGTATGTGAGCTTTTACTTGATTGTCTAGCCCACCAAGTGAGATAAGATATACAAGGGTTAAAAGCTCTCTAGTTTTTAGATCAAGTCCCATGCGTGTATAGTAGTCTCCAAAACAATTCGCACTCAAAAAATCATTTATAAAAGCTTTATCTTCTGGTGTAGTTTCTATCATTTTAGTGATATTGGCTTCACTAAAAATAGCATTTTGTATTTCCCTGCCTTTTATTTTGCGATTTTCTTGCGTAGTAGTGCCTTGTGGAGTTAAAACTAAGGCGATATTTAGTTTTTCAAATACTTTATTACAAAGACTTAAAAAATCACATACTCTAGCAAAACCCACATAAGGCGTAGCTTGATAAATCACTTCTTTAATGACAATAGGACTTATATCGTTCTTGATTGCACCTTGAAGTAAAGCTTTAAACTCTATTTTTCCACCTACTGCTAAAGTAGAAGCAAGGGCGATTAAAAAATATTTTTGTGTATCCAAATTTGCTTTTATAAAACTCTCGCCAAAAGTAAAATTTATGTGATTGATAAAATACTCCTTATCACTTGCAAAAAGTTGATCCTTTTTTGCTCCTCCTAAGAGTTTTTCAAAAATTTCTCTTGCTTTTTGTCTTAATTGCATGGTTTTATCCTTTGTGGTTTTTAAAATTTGTGAAAAAAGAGCATTTAAAATACTCCAAAAACATAAAAGTTTTTATAAAATTTTTGTGTTTTATTTACAAATTTCTTTATCCTCTTGCTTCTTTTAAGGCATTTTCATATTCTTCATCGCTTGCAAGCTCAAGCCATTCTACATTTTTACCTTCTTTTTCGCCTGTAAGTGCTATGTGTGCTCCACTACTTGTATTAGTTGCACCATGAAAATGCTTTACTCCTATAGGACAGCTTATCACATCGCCTTTTTTAGCTATAAAAGCTTTTTGCCCTGGAACTTTTGTGATGATTTCACCCTCTGTTACGATTAAGGTTTGTCCTTGAGGATGAGTATGCCACGCACTTCTAGCACTGGCTTCAAATTCAACCAAAGCCCCGCTAAAATTTCTCCACTCATTTGATTTAAACATCATAGAAACTTTTACATTTTTGCTAAAAAATTTACTATCACCTTTAAAACTTCCATGAATTCCTGCTTTTTCTAATTCTTGTATTTTACCTCCTTTTTTAGTATTATAAAACATGAGAACTACTCTAAGTCAAGTAAAAATTTAAAATCTTAATTTCATTTTTTCTATCCTACTTCTTACAAAAATCATGATAATTCCTAAAATCAACAAAACAATAGTATTTACGATAATATAACGCGTATCACTCAAAGAAATCACAAGTCCACAAATAGCAGTTCCGGTGCTTAATCCTATATTGGCCACGCTTATAAAAAGTCCATTGCTAAAATTAGCAGCCTTTGGAAAGGGATAACTTATCATAAAATGCGTGCCGTTATTCATCACACCTGCTAAAATTCCTAATATAAAGGCAAATATTATAAGTATAATTTCACTATAAAAACTAAAAAGTAAAATATAAAATCCTATCATAATTAAAGGTGTTAAAATCAAAGTAAAATTTGCGTTTTTAACAAGGGTCTTTCCGGCTATATAATTGCCTATAATATTTGAAAAACCATAAATAGCCAATACAATACTAAATTAAAGTAAAATTCATCTTTCCTACACTATGTAAGAAATCAGAAAAATAAGAGTAAAAACCCCAAATTCCAGCGTTTATACAAATAACACAAAGTATGCTAATCCATAAAAGCGGGTATCTTAAAATAAGCAATTGTTTGCTTATTTTTACAGAATTTACTTTTTTAAAATCAGGAACAAAAAATAAAGTTGCTATAAAAGATAAGGTATTTAAAAATACAAAAAATAACATTGCCATTTTAAAACTAAAATTTCCACCAAAATAACTTAGTCATAGGTACACCTAACTGCTGCAAAAATCTTAGCTGTAGCTTTTGGAATTTCTTTCTTATCTTCGACCAAATTTGTAACCATACTTAGAGCAAGAGCTATATAAATAGGATGAAAAAAAAGCAGGAATAGCTCTTAAAATAAGCAATTGCCAAAATTCACCCACAAAAGCGGAAGTTAACGAGCTTAAGATAAACACAGCTAAACAAATAAGCATAAGTTTTTTAGGATTGAAATTTGCACAAAGTAGCGGGACAATAGGGGCGCAAAAAGTTATCACGAGTGCAAAAATACTCACACACCAACCCGCATCTGAAATACTTACACTGAAATTTTGAGAAACAATAGGAATTATACCCATCATCCCTAGTTCTGTGCTCAAAATCCCAAATACCCCTAAACAAAATACTAGAATAATTTGAGCATTTGAAGCTTTATTTAAATTTTTCATTTTATCCTTTCAATTAATATTTTTAAAAGTATAAAAGATGAGAGTAGGTCTAAGTCAATAACCTAAAATAAAAATATTTATCTATATTAAATAAAATCTTTAGAAAAATTTGAAACTTCAAAATAAGCATTTAAAAGAAATAAAAGATGCCTTAAAAGCATAAGGCATCTTTTATTTATAGGCTTATTACCCCAATGAGTGTGTTTTCATAGCAAGAATTAAGCACTATGTCTATCATAGCACTAGCATAATCACTGTAGCTGATTTTACTCAAACAAATGTTTAAAATAAAATTTTTATTTTTATTTGTTATGATTATTTTAGGCGTGGCTATATCTTTTGGAATTTTTATTAATTTAATTTAAGGAAATAAAATGCAAAAATTTTTAGCCATTATTTCAGCAATCAATGATGAAAGTAGGGTTTTGATTTTACATCATCTTTTAAGATACAAAGAACTTTGTGTTTGTGATCTACAAGAGCTCTTAAACATGGGTCAATCAAGACTTTCAAGACATTTAAAAATTTTAAAAGATGCGGGTTTTTGTATGTAAGGCGTCAAGGAACTTAGGCGTATTATGGGATTAATAATGAGCTTTTAAAGCTGCATTTAGATCTTTTTGAAAATATCAAAAATTTAGAGCTTAAAAATGCTATTAAAAAAAATGAAAATATTATTACCCAAATTTGCCCTTAATATAAAATCAACCCTTAAACTTATGCAATTTATCACAAGGTTGATAGTCCTTGCTTTCTGGATTAAACCCATCGACTTCATTTGCAAGCATTTCTTCATAAATTTTTATCTTTTTGAACAAAAGGAAACAAACCTTTTTTAGCCCAAAATCTTAAAGTATGAGCACTAATTTTTGTTTCTTTTTCTACTTTTTTTATAGTATAAGCCATATTTTCTCCTTTATTTAAGATAAAAATAAAAATTTATTTTATTTTTTTGTGATAAAATAATAGCCAAATTATTAGTTTTATGCTAAAAATAACAAAGATTAAAAGGAAAATAATGAATAGTATTAAAATCAAACTTTCCCTCATTGCAAATTCAATTGCAATTTTTGCCTTAATTGTTCTAGGTATTGTAAGTTTTTATTTTACAAAAACCTCACTATATGAAAGCACTCTTAAAAATCAAACTGACCTACTTAAAGTCACACAATCTACCGTTGAAGATTTCCGTTCCACAAATCAATCTTTTACTAGAGCTTTAGAAAAAGATATCGCGAACTTACCTTATCAATCTTTAATCACTGAAGAAAATATTATTAACAATGTTGGTCCAATATTGAAATATTATCGTCATAGTATAAATGCACTAAATGTTTATTTAGGTTTAAACAATGGAAAAGTTTTACTTAGTCAAAAATCTAATGATGCAAAAATGCCTGAATTACGTGATGATTTAGATATAAAGACAAAAGATTGGTATCAAGAAGCTTTAAAAACAAATGATATTTTTGTTACACCAGCATATTTAGATACAGTTTTAAAACAATATGTAATAACGTATTCTAAAGCTATTTATAAAGATGGTAAAATCATAGGGGTACTGGGTGTCGATATACCATCAGAAGATTTGCAAAATTTAGTTGCAAAAACCCCTGGAAATACTTTTTTATTTGATCAAAAAAATAAAATATTTGCAGCAACCAACGAAGCTTTATTAGATCCTTCGGTAGACCATTCTCCTGTTCTAAATGCATATAAACTCAATGGTGATAACAACTTCTTCTCTTATAAGTTAAATAATGAAGAAAGACTTGGAGCTTGTACTAAAGTCTTTGCTTATACAGCTTGTATTACCGAAAGCGCTGATATTATAAATAAACCTATTTATAAAGCTGCATTTATTCAAGCCATTGTTGTCATTATTGTAGTAGTATTTAGCGTCATCCTCCTTTATTTCATCGTATCAAAATACCTCTCCCCACTTGCAGCTATCCAAACAGGTTTAACTTCATTCTTTGATTTTATCAACTATAAAACAAAAAATGTTTCTACTATAGAAGTAAAAAGCAATGATGAATTTGGACAAATCTCAAATGCTATCAATGAAAACATTCTTGCTACTAAAAGAGGCTTAGAACAAGACAATCAAGCCGTTAAAGAATCAGTTCAAACCGTATCAGTTGTAGAAGGTGGTAATTTAACAGCAAGAATTACTGCTAATCCAAGAAACCCACAACTTATTGAACTTAAAAATGTTCTAAATAAACTTCTTGATGTTTTACAAGCTAGAGTAGGTTCTGATATGAATGCTATTCATAAAATTTTTGAAGAATACAAAAGCTTAGACTTTAGAAATAAATTAGAAAATGCTAGCGGTAGTGTAGAATTAACTACTAATGCTTTAGGTGATGAAATAGTTAAAATGCTAAAACAAAGTTCAGACTTTGCTAATGCTTTAGCTAATGAAAGTGGAAAATTACAAACTGCTGTTCAAAGCTTAACCACTTCTTCAAATTCTCAAGCTCAATCTTTAGAAGAAACTGCAGCAGCTTTAGAAGAGATCACTTCTTCTATGCAAAATGTTTCAGTTAAAACTAGTGATGTTATCACTCAATCTGAAGAGATTAAAAATGTTACAGGTATTATAGGTGATATTGCAGATCAAATCAATCTTTTAGCTTTAAATGCAGCTATTGAAGCAGCTCGTGCTGGAGAACATGGTAGAGGCTTTGCAGTGGTAGCTGATGAAGTTAGAAAGTTAGCTGAAAGAACTCAAAAGTCTTTATCAGAAATTGAAGCTAATACTAATTTACTTGTTCAATCTATCAATGATATGGCAGAAAGTATTAAAGAACAAACTGCAGGTATCACTCAAATCAATGATAGCGTAGCTCAAATTGATCAAACTACTAAAGATAATGTTGAAATTGCTAATGAATCAGCTATTATTTCTAGTACAGTAAGTGATATAGCTAATAATATCTTAGAAGATGTTAAGAAGAAAAGGTTTTAACCTTAGATAACTAGCCAAAAAGCTAGTTATCTCTAAATTTACTTATTGATTTAAAATTTGATTTTTACTCTTACATAAATTCTGCCAATTTGAAGCACTTTTGATTTCAAGACATTGTTTTAAACTTTCTTTTTCAGCTTGTATATTTTGCATTCTTTCATAAGTTAAGGCTTGGATATATAAAGCTCTTGCTCTATCTTCATCTGAAAGTTTTAATTTAAGCAAATCTGTTAAAACAGCTAAACTTTCTTCATTTTTATTGATTTTAGCCAAAGTATCAAGATACATAAATTCCAAATTAGGACTAAAAAGATTTATACCTTTAAAATTTTGATAGTCAATGGCCTTAGGTGCGTAAGTTAAAATCGTTGTTTGCATATTATGATCATTAGCATAAGAAAGTAAAGCATCGTAGGCTTCTACCATACTAAAATTCATTGGAAAACTTTCTAAAATTTGCAAAATTTTAATGGCTTGATTGTAGTCATTTAAGCGCAATAAAGACAAAAATTGCAAATAATAAGCCTTAAAATTCTCATCATCGCTTTTTAAAATTCTAGAATTAGCTATATCTTTAGAAATTTTGATCACCTGAGGATATTGTTTATTATCAAAAAGAATAGATGCTTTTTGAAGACCATAAAATATAGAATCTTCATTATAATTTTTATCTATATAATCAAGTGCTTGTTCAACATTAGAAGTTCTGATAAGACAAGCTAACATTTGTTTTTTATTCTCAATTTTCTGACCTATATCATAAGCACTAAAACGCATAAAAATATTTGCAGCATTGATACAATTATCAGCTTTTATGGCATTTTTTAAATCATTAATGGCTGCTTTCTCTAAAAATTGAGTAGCATTTGGAATTTTTTTACTTTCTATAAGATCTTTATAAGCTAAAATAGCACTAAAATTTCCCTCTTTATAATAAAGTGCAACATCTTCATCTAAAGCTTTATTTGCAATATTCTCATCTTTATTTGCATATTGCTTCATTAAATCTGTATAACGCTGATGCAAAAAGCTTGCATTATTATCACCTAAAGCAAAGAATACCTCATCACTTGCTTTTTTAATTTCATCTAAATACTTACCATCTAAATAATCATCCATATACAAATCAAGGTATTTTTTAGCATCACTAGATCTGTTAGTATGTGATAAAACTAAGGCTAAATCTTTTAAAGTTTCTTCATAACTTGGATCAAGTTTGGACATTTTAGCAAAGGTATCTTCATAAATACTTGCACTTATATCAAATTGTCCCTTTTGATTAAATAATTTAGCAAGTTCTAAAGATCTTGGAATATCTTTTCCAAAATATTCAGGATTGGCTTTTAAAATGGTATTAATATATTCTATAGCTTTATTTACTTGCTCATTTGAAAGCAAATTCTTTGCCAAACTCATAGCTGCTCTTGCAGCTAAATCTAAATTTTTTGTATTAAAATAAGTATTTTCATAGATATTTACAGCTTTTTCTTTTTCATTTAAATTATAAATATAATCTGCATAATCAAGTTTTGATAACTGAGTAAAATAATTATTAGGTTGTTCATTATCCAAAATCGACATTGTATACTCTACATCAGCACGCTGAGCTAAAGCGATATAAGTTTTTAACATTATATGTAAAACTTCTGAAAAATTTTTATCACTTGTAAAAGTACGCATCCAATTTTTAGCATCATCAATCATCTTTTCTAAAATTTGTTGATCACGCATGCTTGGATCTTGAGTGTAAAGTTTATTTTGAGCTCTTAATTTATAAAGTATAAATTCACTAGTAAAAATACTGCCACGATATCTATTGATAGCATTTTGTGCATCAATCACCACTTGATTGTAATTAGCCTTATCGTATTCTTTTTTGATGCGTAAATAAGTATTGATATCTGCACTTTGAGGAATAACAACAGGATCAGAATTTAAATCCAAAGCTCCAACATAAGGCAAACTCTCATGTGGAAAATTGATATTAAAATCGAGTCCATCATAGTCTTTAATAGGTGCTAGTTCTGGTGTAAAAATAAAAGTAAAAGCCTTACTTTTATGCGAACTTGATGAACTGAGTTCTTTATCTATATAAATATTTTGAGAAGTGTCAAAC
Organism: Campylobacter sp. CFSAN122748; assembly: GCF_045277125.1. NCBI lineage: Bacteria > Pseudomonadati > Campylobacterota > Epsilonproteobacteria > Campylobacterales > Campylobacteraceae > Campylobacter > Campylobacter sp. CFSAN122748. Next base: position 1,536,721 of record NZ_CP116953.1, read on the forward strand.
ATTCTTGCTTGTATTTTTGGCAAAATGATCATTTTAATTTTTTGAGCTTCTTGTATAAATTTTAAATCAAAAGCAGAAAAACTCTGATCTTTTAATTTATTATCAACCATACCTGCAATATCACATTCAAAATGAACTTTTGCTTCGGTAATAAATTTTTGACATGTAAATTCTAAATCATTACTCGCATGTAAAACTGCAAAAGCTTGATTATTTTCGCGACCCGTGTTTAAAACAAGCTCAAAAGCAAAAGCATTTAAAAAACTTAATAAAATTAAAAATAATATTCTCATAAAATAATTATAGCAAAACTCTTATAACATTAACAATATAGCAAAAATGCTTACACAAACACAAAAAGCTAAAATAAAATTTTGTATAAAACTAAACTTAATATTATAAACCCTATCATTTTTCATAAATAAAACATGAATTAAAATCTTTAAATACGCATAAAGCATAATAACAGAAGATAAAGCCACAAAAAGCGCCAAATACCAATATCCATTTAAAATTACTGTATTTAAAATCATAAATTTACCCCAAAATACTCCAAAAGGCGGAATACCTGCTAAAGAAAGCACACTAATGCTTAAACAAAAAGCAATTAAAGGTTTTTTAACCAAAAGCCCATTTAAACTCTCATAAGAATTATTCTCATAATTACTTAAAATCATAAATACAGCATAATTTGCAAAAGCAAATAAAGTCCAATATCCAAAAATAGCAAGCAAAATTCCATCAAAATTTTGTTCTTTTAATAAAGGAATGCAAGCTATCAAAACCAAAGAAGAATGCACTACAGAACTATAAGCAAACATTTTTTTGATATTGTTTTGACTTAAAGCCGCAAAAGCGCCTATAAGCATAGAAAAAATCGCTAGAACTATTATGATATATTCAAAACCTGTATTATTTAAAAAATCAAACAAACGAATAACCACAACCAACATGGCAACTTTTGGCACAACTGAAATAAAAGCAACCAAATTTGTATGTGCTGCATAATACACATCTTTAAGCCAAAAATGAAAAGGTGCCAAAGAAAGCTTGATTGCACAAAGAACAAAAATCATCACTCCAGCACCCAAAAGCATGGGATCTTTTTGAAACTCATTTTTTAACGCTAAATTAGCAGATAAATCTAAAGTTCCTGTTTTTAAATAAATAAAAGCTACAGCCATAACAAAAAATCCAGCTCCTACAGCCGCTATACTAAAGTATTTTATCGCACTTGAAATAGCATTATCACTTCCACGCATTGCTATTAAAGTATAAAGCGCTAAAGAAGAACTTTCAAGTCCTATAAAAATAAGTACTAAATTTGAGCTTGAAACCATCAAAAGCAAAGATGCAATCATAAATAAAAATAAAGCATAAAATTCACCTTGATTTTCTTCTTTTTGCATTAAAAGATATAAAAATGAAAAACACAAAATCACCAAAGAAGCATAAAATGAAACAATATCATTATTTAAAGTAGCCAAAAAAGCTTTTGCTTCTAAACCTTGAGCATTTGCATTATTTAAAATCAAAAAAGCACTTACAATCAAAGACAAAGAACTTATGCCGATATAAAACGATCGATGAAATTTCCAAAAACCAGAGCAAAGCAAAAGAACTATTGCAGTTGTAATTAAAAATAAAAATGGATAAGATAAGCTTATATTTAAAAGTTCTAAATTTAAAAAATTATTTAACATTTGCCTCTCCTATTTTAGATAAAAAATCTAAAGTATTTTGCTCAACAGCTCTAATATTCATTGTTTTTATAAGATTATCCACATCTTTTTGTATCGGCTTTAAAAGTATATTTGGCATAAGCCCTAGTCCAAAAATCATTACTACAATGCACACAAGCGCTACTATTTCTCTAAAACGTAAAGAAAAACCCTCTATAAAGCTTTGTTTTTGCATGAAAAATATTTTTCTAAATACTGCGAACATATAAATCGCTCCTAAAATAATCACCAAACCTGCCAACAAAGCGTAAAATAAATTAATCTTTGCTATACCTAAAAGAATTAAAAACTCTCCCACAAAAGAAACAGTTAAAGGCAAAGAAACACTCGCAAGTAAAATGAGCATAAAGAAAATTGAAAATAAAGGTGCTTTTTTGGCTAAAGAATGGTAAAAAGAAATATCATAAGTATGATATCTTTGGTATAAAAGTTCAACCATTAAAAATAAAGCTCCCGTTACAATACCATGTGCAAACATATAAAAAACCGCACCACTAATACCCAAAGCATTTAAAGAAAAAATTCCCAAAATCATCACACCAAGATGTGAAATAGAACTATAAGCAATCAATTCTTTAATATTTTCTGCTCTATAAGCAATTAAAGCATTATAAACGATACTTACTATACATAAAGCTACAATTAAAGGCATAAAATACACACTCGCATCTGGAAAAAGTGGTAAACAAAAAAGTAAAAATCCAAAAGGAGCCATTTTAAAAACTACAAGCATTACAGAAACAAGTATAGGCGAATTTGCATAAACCTTAGGTGCCCAAGTATGAAGTGGAAATAAAGGAGCTTTGATAGCAAAAGCGATAAAAAATGCTCCAAAAAGTAAAAGTTGCTCTGTAAAATTTACTGCTGAGGCATTATTTTTCCAAATTTCCAAGTCAAAAGTGAAGATATTTAAAAGCTGATAATTTAAATAAGCTTGATAAATCAATGCTACAAGCATTAAAATTGAACCCGCAAAAGCATAGATAAAAAATTTCACCCCTGCTCTAAAATCTTTACCATAAACTCCCATAATATAAAGTAAAGGCAAAAGAGAAAATTCCCAAAAAACATAAAACAACAAACCATCTTTTGCACTAAAAAGTCCCATAATAGCAAATTCTAAAAAGAATATACAAGATACAAGTGCTTTTTGTTCCAGCTTTAAAAATAAAAAGCTTAAAAATATCATCAAAGAACTTAAAAGCATCAATACAAGTGCAATACTGTCTACTCCTACATGAAAGCTAAAAAATTTCAAAATTTTAAAAGAGAGATTATAATCAAAGCTTACCCCTTGTAAAAAATCTGCAAAAATATCCAAATTTAAAGCCAAAATCATAAAACTTACAACAACGCTAAAAACCTTAACGCCTCCACGATTTAAAAGCAAAACCACAAAAGCAGAAATTAAAGGAAAAAATATCAAATAATTTAGCATTTTACACCATCCATACCAAAATCAACAAAATCACAAAAGCTGCCACCAAAAATCTAAGCATTAAGTTTAAGCTGTTTGGCATAATCATTTTTTGTGAAATAATTTGAGAATACAAAGCAATTTTTTCAACTATTCTATCAAAAATATAAAGATCACAATGCTTTAAAATCGCACATAAACTTTCATATTTTGAAACGATAAATTGATGATAAAATCTAGGAATAAAATAATCATTACTTAAAAGTTTGTGAATTTTATTTTCTTCAATACTTTCCTTAAACCAAGAATTTTTATAAGCAAAAATAGCCAAAATTACACCCAAAATAGCTGCTACACTCGCACAAATCATTACAATTTGATTTTGTGCATCAATAAAAACTAATTTTGTGCTTAAATATTCAAAAAAACTATGTTCAAAAAATCCTGCAATAATAGCTAAAACCATCAAAGGACTCATAGCCAAGAGTGCTATTTTACTTGCTTCATTCGGATGTTCATCATGTCTTGCAGGGGTAAAAAATACCAACATTAAAAGTCTAAAGCTATAAAATGCTGTTAAAAAAGCTGCGATTAAAAGCACTAAAAAAATACCATGGTGAAAAGAAATGAAAGAATATCCCAAAATCAAATCTTTAGAGAAAAATCCTGCAAAAGGATAAATTCCTGCTAAAGCTAAAGATCCTATACACATTAAAATAGCTGTAATTTTTAAAGGTTTAAAAAGTCCACCCATTTTTTTAATGTCTAATTTATCATTCATAGCATGCATTACATTTCCAGCGCCTAAGAAAAGTAAAGATTTAAAAAAAGCATGCGTAGCTAAGTGAAATAAAGCTATACCATAAGCCCCAAGTCCTGCAGCCACAAACATATATCCAAGTTGCGATAAGGTAGAGTAAGCAATAATACGTTTTAAATCCCTAACCACCAAAGCCATAGAGGCTGCAAAAATCGCTACAAAAGCTCCGAGTAAGGCAATAATATAAGAAACTTCAGGAACTAAATCATAAAGCGTACTCGCACGAATTACCAAATAAACCCCCGCTGTTACCATGGTTGCTGCATGGATTAATGCAGAAACAGGAGTTGGCCCTGCCATAGCATCAGCAAGCCAAGTGTGAAAAGGAAATTGTGCAGATTTTCCCATAGCCCCTATAAATAAACAAGTTGCGATTAAGATCAAAGCATTGTGATCTAGGCTTTGTGCCATGGAAAAAACTTCATCATATTTTAAAGTTCCTGCTTGCAAATAAAGCCAAAAAATTCCTAAAAGCATACCCAAATCCGCAATACGATTCATAATAAAAGCTTCATTAGCCGCAAAAGAATAAGTATCGTTTTTATACCAAAAACCTATGAGCAACCAAGAGCAAAGCCCAACGCCTTCCCAACCTACGAAAAGTCCTAAAAAATTATCACTCATGACTAAAAAAAGCATAGAAAAGACAAAAAGCCCCAAATAAGCAAAAAATTTATTAAAACCTTCATCATGAGCCATATAAAAAATACTATAAAAATGCACACAAGTGGCTACAATACCTACAATACTCATCATAGTAAGCGAAATAGCATCTATATCAAAACCAAAATTTACTCCAGCAAACCATTCAAACAAACTCACATTAAAAGCTTCATTGCAAAAAAGCAAATACAAAGAACAAAAAGTACTCAAAGCTACTAGAAGTGAACAAAATATCCCTACGAATTGTTTTTTCTCACTCAAAGCAAAACAACTTGCAAACAAAAAAGCTACAAAAGGACTAAAAAGAGAAATCAAAGCCAAATTTTGCATACTAAGCCTCCACTTCTTTTAAGCTTTTTAATTCCAAAGTGCCTTTTCTTCTATACCAAAGCACGCACAAAGCTACACCAACAGCTACTTCACAAGCCGCTACACCCATGATAAAAAGTGCAAAAACCTGTCCATTTAAATCATTGTGCATTTTAGAAGCCGCTACTAAGGCTAAATTAGCACTATTTAATAAAATTTCACTCGAAATAAAAAGCATGATGAGATTTTGTCTTTTTAAAATACCTACAAGCCCTATGACAAACATTAAAATAGCTATAAAAAAATACTTTTCTATCATTGTTTTTCCTTTGTTAGCTCTTTATGAGTAAGCACTATAGCACACACTAAAGCAATCAAAAGTAAAATAGCTATAAACTCAAAAGCCAAAAGATATTTTGAAAAAATCGCTAAAGCCAGTTGTTTATTAAAATCAAACAAAGCAGGATCATTTAAAGGCAAATCCGTACTGATATTTTGGTATTTAAAACCTATAAGCATAGTCAAAAGTAAAATCGCACTTAAAACCACCAAAGTAAAAAAACTTTTTTTAGCTTTAAGTTGTTCTTTAAATTCTTTAGAAGCATCAAAAAACATCATCGCAAAACTATAAAGTCCAAGTACAGCTCCACTATAAACAATAATTTGTATCACGCCTAAAAACTCTGCATCAAGTAAAAAATAAAATCCCGATAAAAACACCATTCCACCTGCTAAAGCCGAAAGAGAATAAAGCATATTTTTACTTAAAACCGCAATGCCAAAAAAACCTAAAACCACTACACTAAAAAATACAAAAGCCAAATTTTCTATCATTTGTTTTCTCCTTGCTCTTGTGTGTTTTGATTTTCTAAGGCACTTTCAAGCATCGCATCGTAATAATTTGGCGTTTTTTTAACCCACAAATTTGCATCCTTTCTAAGACTTCCTGCTCCTTCAAATTCAACTTGATTTTTAAGCTTATCAATAGGAGTTAAAAAATCTTGCTTATAACCAAAATAAGATCTTTGCTCGGCCGCATTTTCATACTCTGTGCCATGCACTATAGCAAGTTCAGGGCAAACCTCAGCACAAAAACCACAATAAATACAACGCCCTAAATTAATACTATAATTTCCTACTTTTTTACGCCCATTTTCATCTAAAGAAGTTTCCATTCTAATACAATTGCTAATGCAAATTTTTTCGCAAAGCCCACAACCTATACATCTTTCGTTTTCACTTTCTATAAAACGCATCAGACGATGAACAGCACGGTAACGATTGTCAAGTTTTACCTTTTCAAAAGGATATTTAATCGTAGCGCTATTATTTCTCTTAAGTAATTCTCTCATCATCACAAAAAGCCCTACAAAAAGCTCTAGTTTAACGCTTCTACGCAAAGCTTGTGAAATTTTCTCCCAAGTGCTAACAGGAGTTTTTCTTTTCTCATCCACTAAATAATAATTTTTCATATCAAACTCCTATAAAAGAACTGCTAAAGCAGTGATTAAAAGGTTTAAAACCGCTAAAGGGATTAAGATCAAATAGCACATTTTCATCACTTGATCTGGACGCAATTGCGGAAAAGCTGCTCTTGCCCAAAAATACCAAAAGAAAATAAAACTTGATTTTACTATCATCATAATCCAACCAGGAATAATCCAAAAGCTATTAAAACCCCCTAAAAACAAAAGAGTTACTAAAATAGCTCCAGCTATCATAGAAGCATATTCACCTATAAAAAACATACCCCATCTTAAACCCGAATACTCCGTTCCATAACCCGCTACAATTTCAGCATCATTTTCCGTCAAACAAAGCGGAGTTCTATTAGTCTCTATAAATAAAGCAATTATAAAAAGCACAAAAGCCAAAGGCTGTTTAAAAATAAGCCAAGAAAAAAATCCATCGCTTTGATAATTGTTAATATCCACCAAAGAAAAAGAACCTACAAGCATTACAATAGCAATCAAAGCTAAAGCTCCTACGCTTTCATAGGAAATAATCGCTACAAGCCCTCTTGCAGCCCCTAAAATCGACCATTTATTATTACTTGCAAGTCCACCCAAAAACACCGCATAAAAGCAAAGTCCTGAAGTACCGATGACAAAAAGCAAAGCTACATTGATATCTGCCACTATAGGCTGAATTACCTTTCCAAATAAAGTAAATTCAGGTAGCATAGGAATAGCTGCTAAAGAAACAAAAGCACAAATAGCAGAAATCAAAGGTGCTATAGCAAAAATAAATTTTTGCGAATTTGAAGGGATTATATCTTCTTTAGTAAAAAGTTTTATCATATCAGCTACAAGTTGAATAAGCCCAAAAGGCCCTACCATATCAGGCCCTATGCGTCTTTGAAAATAAGCTAAAACCTTTCTTTCAGCATAAGTTGCAAGACCTGCTAAACTCGCAAATATTGCAATGATAATAATACATTTAATTAAAGCCTCTAAAGCAAAAAAAGCAAAATCACTCATGGCTTGCTCCTAATTTTTCTAAATTTGCCGCAACAAATCTTTCATCAAAAAAGCTTAGCGTATCAAGTTTTTCATCAAAATACGGCAAGAAAGCTCCATTTTTTATATCCTTATCCACACGCACGCTAAGGCTTAATTCTTTATCTTTTATTTTAAGTTTTACAAGATCTTTATCTTTTAAATTTTTTTCTTTAGCTAAATTTTCACTTACAGCTAAAAAAATCACCTCATTAATTGCACTAGCACGATTTGAAAATCTACCAAATTGATAGCTAGGATTAGCACTATAAAGCAAAATTTCATCTTCTTTTAGGTTTAAATTTTCAAAATTTGGAGAGATGAATTCTTTTTTAGCAACTTGTTTAAAACATTCTAAATTAAGCTCATATCCCCTTTTACAATCGCCTGCATTGGTATAAAAATTGTCTAAATGATCAAAATCAATCGGAGAAAAACCTTTATTTATAGGGAGTCTCTTGGTATAATTTATAGTATATTCCTCATCAAAACCTAAAGCGTTAGCCAAATCATTTAAAAAATATCCCTTAAATTCTAAAGCAGCGTTAGTTGGTACCACTCTTTTATCATAATTTAAAAAAGTTCCTTCTTGCTGATTTAAACTCGCACTAGCTAAATTTGCATGCTCTTCATAAGAAAAACTAAAATCACCTTTTTCATTGTAGCCTAAAGTCTTGCCTTCTTGTGTATTGTTATCCAAATCACAAATCATAGCCACACCTAAGGTATTAGTATGCGTAGGATTTAAAAAGACTTTAAAAGGAGTGGTATTTTGGATCAAAGCAAGTAATTTAGCAAGTTTTTTCGCATTTTTATGAAAATAAAAATCACTCCCTATAACAAGAGTAAAATTTGCTTTTTTAAGCAATAAATCTTCTAATTTATCTTCATCTATGCCTAAATTTTTAGCAAAAACAGAGCGTTGTACTTCTATGTTGTTTTTCACTTTCTTAGGCACGACTTTTTTTACTTCTTTTTGAATTTCATTGCCTTCTTCATCTTTTTCTATGACTTGTTCTACAACTTCTTCGTTGATACTTTCTTCTATTTCTTTATTTTCACTAACAAAAAACTCTGCTAAATGAGTTTTGATACCTTCATCTTGGCTAAATTTTTGAAGTAAAAAATATAAAATTTGCTCTTCATCGCCACTTTTATGAATGTGCGAGATAAAATTTTTAGAATATTTTGCTATACCCATATCTTCCATAGGATGAAAATAAAGCCCTGAGCCTTTATTCATCACTAAAGCATTATTGATTTTATAGCTAAGCGTTGGAGCATCATATCTTAAAAGCATTCCAGCTACAACCAAAAAATCACTTTTTGTTATATCTTGAGTATTAGCGCTATAAAACTCACCAGAATTAGCGATAAATTCTTGTAAAAATTCTTTAAATTTCAAAGCTTCTTCATTGATCAAAGAAAGATTAAATTTCTTTTTTAAATTTTGTAAAATCAAAGCTTCTTCATTGGTAATAAAACTATTAAATTTAATGTTTTTAATTTCATTTTTCTCAAAAAGTTCCACAAGTTCTTTAAAGGCTTTTTCATCTTTATCCGCCTCATTTTGCGTATCAAAAGCAAATCTTGCAGCCTTATTTAAACTTGCAAAGGCAAAATCATTACTCACACGATAAATTTTTTCTTTTTGATTGCTAATGCCGCTTTGCTTAATATCATAATACATCAACTCACAATCGCTTGAATGCGGATTTGAAGCAGGGATTCTTTTAAGTTCCCAAATATTTGAAGTGTATTGAAATTTCGAACCTATTAAAGCTCCTGTTGGGCATACGCTTGTACATTCTCCACAAAATGAACAATCAAGCGTGTCGCCATTTGTAGGGCCTATCAAACTTTTTTGAAATTTAGTCCAAATCGCATAAGCATCTTTTCCCATGCTCTCTTTAAAGCTATTGTCCACACTATCTCCGCCACGAGGAACAGTCTTTAAAGCACTTTCTCCGATTTTATCCTTACAAACTGTAATACAACGCTCACACACTATGCAAAGTGCGGGATCGTAATTAATCATTCCCCAATGTTTATGCGGTTTATGCGTGTCTTTAATCCAATATTTTTGAACATTTACACGACTTTTATGAGTGAAATTTTGCAATTCACACTCGCCTGATTTATCACAAACTCCACATTCTAAAGGATGATTGATACAATAAGCTTGCATGATCTCATTTCTTTCATCCCAAAGATTTTGTAAATCACTTTCTACAACCATGCCCTCTTTTGCTTTAGTATTGCAAGAATATACCTTTTTACCATCAGCTTCAACCATACACATACGACAAGCCAAAGTAGGACTACAGCCCGAAAGATAGCAAATCGCTGGGATAAAAATATCATTTCTTCTTGCTATATTTAAAATATATTCGCCTTCTTCAAAGGCGCAATCTATACCATTAATCTTAACTGTCATTTTGCTTCCTTTATGCGAATTGGAGTAAAATCAAAACCATTGTTTTCATAATTTAAAAAAGCTATAGTGCCTTGTAAATTTTCATCTAAACAAAGCTTGGTTTTAAGACTAAAATCTTTAGCCAAAATTTCAACTTCACTTTGATCTTTGCATTTTGCAATTTGTAAAAATTGCTTTGAACAATGTAAATTTTTATCTTGCAAATTTGCTCTAAAAAGCACTAACCCGTCATAATTATCGAGTTCTTTTAGGGTGTTTAATTTTGCCTTTTTAAAATCGCATTCTTCTTCATCGCTATCTAAAATCTTTAATCCATATTTTACACTTAGGAAATTTAAAAAATATTTGATATTTTCACTATCTTTATAAGAATGGATATTTTTATCTATAATTAAATACTTAGTCTCTTTTAAAAAAGCAAGCACTTCGCCTGCTTCTTCCTCTCCAAAACAAGATTCAGCACTTAAATATCCCTCATCTAAATCGCAAAATTGTCCTTCATCGCTTAATTTACAAAGCAAGGCCAAAACAAAACTCAAACTTGCAATTTCGCATTTGTAAAATTTAGCTTTTAAGTTTTTATCTTCCAAACAAGAAATATTAATACTATTTACACCTATTTTTTCACATAAATTTTTGTTTTTAAGGCTTGGCATATCTAAAAAACAAAGAGCATTATCATAAATCATACTCTCTCCTTTTTTATAACAATAGTCCAATCCACTTGATTAAATTTCAAAGAATTTAAAAGCTCACAGCCTTGTTCTTTTACAAAAGAAAAACTTTTTTCAACAGGAGAAAAATCGCCGATTTCAAAAAGCACCACTAAAACCTCACCTTGTTTTGCTTCTTTTATGATTTGTGCTAAATCTTCAAAAAGCTCTTTGCTTTTTCTTAAATCTACCCTTCTCATCGATCTATCTCACCTAAAACTATATTTACATTACCCATAATGGCTACAACATCAGCTAAATAAGTACCTACAAGCATTTCTTCAAAAAACGCACAATGCCAATAACTAGGCGTTCTAGCCTTTAAACGATAAGGTCTTCCTGTACCATCACTATGGATAAAAAAGCCAAGCTCACCTTTTGGACTTTCAGTAGGCACATAAACTTCGCCTTTAGGGGGTTTTAAACCTTGAGTGATTAAAACAAAATGCTGCATTAAAGAATAATTCTGCGTTAAAATTTGTTCCTTTGAAGCACTTACATACTCAGGATGCGTAGCTAAAATTTCAGGTGGAGTATCTTTATAAAGCATGGCACATTGTCTAAGGATTTTCAAACTTTCACGAAATTCTTGCATATAAACTTTATATCTTGCATAAGAATCCCCTTGCGTAGCATAAGGCACGCCAAATTTGACTTCATTATAAAGCAAATAAGGCTCTTCTTTGCGTATATCGTATTTTATGCCACTTCCTCTTAGCATCACACCCGTACAACCCCAGTTTAAAGCTTGTTCTTTAGTAACTACACCTACATTTTCAGTTCTTAAACGCCAAATTCTATTATCATCTAAAAGATCTTCATAATCTTTTAAATCATTTGGAAATTTATCGCAAAATGCAAGCATTTCTTCTAAATAATTCTCAGGTAAATCAAGCATAACCCCACCTATTCTCATAGAAGAATGCGTAAGCCTTGCACCACAATACTTTTCTATCAAATCCAAAACATACTCACGTTCTCTAAAACAGTATAAAAACACACTCATCGCACCAATATCAAGCGCATGAGTGGCAAGCCAAAGCAAATGTGATGTGATACGGTTTAATTCTAAAAGTATCATGCGTATCACTGCGGCACGGCGTGGAATCTCTAAACCACAAAGCTTTTCAACCGCTGCACAATAAGCATAATTATTCGCTGAAGCAGCGATATAATCCATTCTATCAGTAGTAGGAATAAACTCTTGATAAATCATATTTTCAGCCATTTTTTCCATACCACGATGCATATAACCTATACAAGGACGCGCTTTTACAACTTGCTCTCCATCAAGTTCTAAAATAAGGCGTAAATTTCCATGTGCTGAAGGATGTTGAGGGCCTAAATTGATAATCATCTTTGAGTCTTCTTGCTCAAAAGCTATATTTTCATAATAAGGTTTTAACTTGCTAGGAATTTGCATTTTAACGCCTTTTCTCTAAAATTTTTGCTTCATCACGTTTTACTTTTTTTACAAAAGCCACGCCTTCATCTTCTTGATATTCTTGTTTAAAGGAAATTTCCTTCTTTTGACTACCTTTTGGCACTTCATGATAAAGTCTTGCAAAATTTAGCGTATCTTTATCATCAGCAAAACCAGAATCTCTTTGCTCTTCGCCCACTACTTCACGATATTCTTTGCCAAAAATTTTATCAATCTCATACCATCTTGCAAACTCATCGCCCTTTAAAGGATAAGTTTTTAAAAGCGGATGTCCAAACCAATCATCAGGCATTAAAATGCGTTTTAAATTGGGATGATTTATGATGAAAATTCCAAACATATCATAAATTTCTCTCTCACTCCAATTTGCTCCTTTAAAAATATGAGCCACGCTTTGCAAACGCTCTTTTACGCCTACAAAAGTTTTTATTCTCACTCTTAATCTTTTTTCTAAATTTAAAAGCTGATAAAACACTTCAAAACCATTTTTATCTGCTACAAAATCAATAGCACTTGCCTCTGTAAAACTTAAATACCCTAAAGTTTTAAGCATTTGCAAGGTTTTAACATTGTCTTCTTTTTTAATTTCTATTACCCAAAAATCAAGCTCTACAAAGGAATTTAAAATTTCTACTTGAGTTTTTAAAACTTCAAAATCCTCTTTAAAAACACTTTCATTAACATCAGATTTTACAGTGTGTGGCGCGTGATAAAATCTATCTTTGTAATAATTTTGAGTTTGAGCATTTTTTTTATCGCTATACTTTCTCATTATACCAACCTTTTAGGTGCGATTTTACGACTTGCTTTTTCTTTGCGGATCTTTTTTTGCAAAATCATCAAAGCAAACTGAAAACTTTCGGGGCGTGGAGCACAGCCTGGCACATAAATATCTACAGGTATAATTCTATCCACTCCTTGAACCGTAGAATAAGTATTAAACATACCGCCTGTATTGGCACAACTTCCCATAGAAATCACCCATTTAGGATCAGGCATTTGATCGTAAAGTCTTCTTGTAAATTCAGCATGCTTTTTACATAAAGTTCCTGCGATAATCATCACTTCACTATGGCGTGGTGAAGCTCTAAAAATCGTTCCAAATCTATCAAAATCATATCTTGAACCCCCAGCCGCCATCATCTCAATCGCACAACAGGCAAGTCCATAAGATAAAGCCCATAAAGAATTACTCCTGCCCCATTGAACTAGTTTATCAACACTAGTTAAAACTACGGGCAAACCACTTGCATAATTTATTTGATGCTCTGCCATGCAAACGCTCCTTTTTTATAAGCATATAAAAATCCAACTCCTAAAAGTACGATAAAAATAAAAACTTCTAAAAGCCCAAACCAACCTAAATCTTTAAAAATCAAAGCCCAAGGAAATAAAAACACAACTTCTATATCCAAAAGTATGAAGATTAAGGCGATGATGAAAAATTGAGAGTTAATCTTGTTAGCTTGTTTAACAGGAATAGGACCACATTCATAAATTCCAAGTCCTAATTTTTTGCGATTTTTTGCGGCAAAATTATTACCGATTTTTGAAGCTAAAAAAACCAGTCCGAAAAAAATAACACTAGCAAGTACTAGCATTAAAAAAATACCAAAATAAGGATGCGAAGCATCTATATGAGACATTTATTCTCCTTTTTTAAAGCACTTTAATCACTCCACAACAAAAATTAAATTTACACTTTTCTTTATTTTACTCTAAACTTTCTATATTGAAACTTATATTAAAAAATATTTTTTAAAGTTTTAATTTTTTATGATTAAATTTATAAAAAAGATCACTTTGATGGCTTATAAATATATAAGAAATATTATTTTTTTGCTGATAGTCATATAAAAAAGTTAAAATTTCTTTAGAAGTTTTAATATCAAGTGCTGAAGTAATTTCATCTAAAATCAACAATTTAGGATTTAAAACCAAAGCACGGATAAGACCTACACGCGTGGCTTCTCCTCCACTTAACTCATAGGGTTTTTGTTTTAAAATTTGCTTTTTTAGACTAAAAAAATCAAAAAATTCTAAAATCAAGTCATCATTCTTTTGTAAATTAAAATTTTCCAAACCATCTTGTATAAGATTTTTGATTTTTTTATAAGGGTTTAAAGCCATTTTTTGATCTTGAAAGCAATACTGAATTTGCTTTCTTAAAAGTCTTTGTTTGTTTTTATCAAGCTTGTGTAAGTTAAGATTTTCATACCATACCTCACCCTCACTTGGATCTTCTAAAAAACAAAGAATTCTAGCTAATGTGCTTTTACCCGCACCACTTTTACCTAAAATTATTAAATTGTCATTTTCATTTAAAGAAAAATTGATATTATCAAAAATAATATGTCTTTCTTTTTTTAAATACCAATGCTTTTTAAGCTCATAAAACTTACTTAAATTACAAACTTTAAGCATTATAATACCTTAAAAACTCATTTAAGCTATATAAATTTGAACTATTTTTTTCTAGCATAAGAATTTCATCTGCTAAAGAATTTACCAAATTTAAATCATGAGTGATGCAAACTAAGGCTGTAGTATTTTTTAATTCTTTTAAAATCGATATAATCTTAGAAGCGTTTTCTTTATCCAAAGAAGCTGTGATTTCATCACAAATTAAAATTTGGGGTTGATTTAATAATGCCAAAGCTAGGCTCACCCTTCTTGCCATACCCAAACTTAATTCATTAGCATAAGAATGCCACAAACGATCAAGATTTTCAAATCCTAATTTTTGAAAATAAGAAAAAGCGTAATCTTTTCTTTCTTTTTGTTTTAATTTTGTATGAGTTTTTAAAACAAGATGACATAAATTTCCAATATCCAAATAAGGATAAAGACTAAGCTCTGCATCTTGCAAAACAAGTGCCACCTTAGAACGAAAATTTCTAAGCTCTTCTTTGTTAAAATTAAAAATACAAGAATTATGAAAACTTAATTCATCAAAACTTATTGTGAAATTAGAATCTAAAAGTCTTACCAAAGCTTTTCCCAACAAACTTTTACCCACTCCACTTTGTCCTAGTATCATTAAAGTTTTGCCTGTTTTTATATCTAAATTAATATCCTTAAGCAATAAATTATTCTTCAAACTGATATTTAAATTTCTTACCTTCAAGATCTTATACCCCAAATTTTTTGTAAAAAATTACCCAACCATAAAAGAGGTAAAAACAACAAAAGCAAGCTTAAAAGTGGAAAAAGTATCATCCACCAAGCGCCTATAAAAACTGCGTTTGAAGACTCACTCAAAAGAGTACCTAAAGTTGGAATTTCAAATCCTAAACCCAGTCCAAAAAAACTCAAAGTAGCTTCTGTGGCTATAGCATGAACGATATTAAATATAAAAAGTGTAAAAATCAGTGTTTTTAAAGCAGGTATTAAATCTTTAAAAAAAGCTCTAAATTTAGTTCTTCCAAGCACTATATTTGCTTTGTAAAAATCTAAATTTTCAAGTCTTTTTAATTCACTTTCTATAATTCTTGCTATGAAACACCAATGAATTAAAGCGATTAAAAAAATCATCAAAAACACATCAGAAGTTATCATACTTTGAAAAAACATCATAAGTAAAAAAGCAGGCAAGGCTAAAAAAAACTCTAAAATACGCATCCAAAAAACATAAAAAAAACATCGCGCTAAAAACAAATAACACAAAGCAAAGATAATAGACAATAAAGATCCACCAACACCTATAATCAAAGAATTTCTCAAAGCAAAAAGCAAACGAGAAAACAAATCCCTGCCTAAAAAATCAGTCCCTAAAATATAAGTAAAATTAGGAGCTTGATGCAAATTTTCTAAATGAGTACTTAAAATATCAAAAGGAGTCAAACAAGGTGCAAACAAGGCACATAAAAATAAAAAAATTAAAGGCGCAAGAATGATAAGAAATTTAAACAAAATCAAGCCTTCTTAATCTAGGATTTAAAATCCTAGCTACAATATCACTTAAAAATGTAAAAAATGCTGCAAGCAAAACGCTAAAAAATATAAGTGCAAGTACAACAGGATAATCTTTAAAAATAATACTTTTAAAAAGTAAAGACCCAAGTCCCTCGTAAGCAAAGACACTTTCTACCACATAAGTTCCCATCATAAAACTTAAAGCACTTCCCCCAAAATAAGCCACAATAGGGCTTAAAGAATATTTCAGAACTAAAAAATAAATATCTTTCTCCCTTAAAGCTCTAGCGTATAAATTTTGAATAAAAATTTGAGAAAAACTTTCATTGATAAAATTTCTAGCAATCCTTAAAAATAACGCCAAATGTGATAAAACGAGCACCAAAACAGGCAAAATCAAATGCTCTAAACGATTTAAAAAATCATCTTCAAAGCCTATATCACTACTTCCCATAACAGGCAAAATTTTCCAAAAAATTCCAAAAATCAAAACAAACAATAAAGCCAAAACAAAAGGAGGTAAAGCAAAAAAATTAAAAGCTAAAAAAGTGATGATTTTATCTATAAAACTTTCTTTATAAGAATATCCCAAAAGTGCCAAAAAAACACTGAGTAAAAATAAAAGCATTAAGGCACTAAAACCCAAAATAAAAGTATTAAAAATTCTTTCTTTTATAAGCTTTAAAACACTTTCTCCACTTAAAAAAGAAACTCCTAAATCTCCTTTTAAAGCCTTAAAAAGCCAAATTTTATACTGCTCTAGCAAAGGCTTATCAAGCCCTAAATTTTGTTCTATTCTTTGAACAAATTCTTTACTTTGTGAATTAACTCCATTAGCATAAGCTATACTGCCTTTACTAAAATGAAGTAAAACAAAACATAAAAAAGTGCTAAAAAATGCTACGACAATACTAAAAACTAAGCGTTTTAGCACTATTTACTCCACTCATAAACATTCCAAGTAAAACCCACTCCGTGATGACCTAAAGTCCTTGCTTTGATACCTTTTAAATCTTTATTATAAACTAAAGCAAAATCAAGATAGGCTAAAAAAATAAAAGGAGGATTTTCATACAAAGCATCTATAAAATCTTTATAATATTTTTTTCTCTCTTCCAAATTTGAAGTGTTTCTTGCTTTTTGCAAGGCTATATCCACTTTTTTATCATGATAATGTCCAAAATTCCAACCCTCATCATTTAAAGCACTATCTTGCGAACTTTCAAATACCCTAAAAGTGTGAAAATCAGGATCTAAAGGACTTCCCCAGCCTATTAAAAAACTATCTACTTTAGAATAATCAAAACTTCCAGCAGGTTTAGCCACCACCTTGCTTACAACTCCTATTTTTCTAAATTCGCTTTGCAAAATTCCAGCTAAACTTACCCTTAAAGGATCATTACTCATCGCCCAAATTTCAAATTCTAAAATTTTCCCATCTTTTTCAAAATTTCCATCTTTATTTTTCTTAAAACCTGCACTTACAAGCAAGTCCTCGGCTTTTTTAGGATCATATTTGTAAATTTTAAAATTCTTAGAATTTGCCCAAGAACGCTCTAAAGGGTGATTGGCTACAAAAGCATAATCATGTAAAAGATTTTTTATTATACTTTCTTTATCAACTGCGTAATTTAAGGCTTGTCTTACTTTTAAATCTTTTAAAAATTCATTATCAAAATTAAACATTAAAGCTCTATAATCAGCAGATCTTTCACGCAAAATTTTAAAATTTTCATCCTTTTTAAAAATATTCAATAAAGAAACATCAATCAAAGCCGCATCAATTTTGCCATTTTTAAGCTCTACGCTTGCAACCGAAGGATCAAAAATATGTTTGATGATAAGTCTTGGGGTTTTTACTTTTGTAAGATAAAAATTCTCATTAGCTTTAAACTCTACATATTCGCCCTTTTTCCATTTTACAAATTTATAAGGACCTGTGCCTATGGGATTTCGATTAAAAGAAGCAGTATTTAAGTCTTTATCACTAAGTAAATGTTTAGGAAGCATTCCTATACTTAAAGCATCTAAAAATGCAGGAAAAGGTTTAGAAAGCGTGATTTTAAGATGATAAGGATTTAAAATTTCTATACTTTTAATATCTTCAAAATTCACATAAATAGAAGAATTATTTTTAGGATTTTTAAAAGCTTCAAGACTGAATTTAACATCATCGGCACTAAATTTCACTCCATCGTGCCACAAAACATCTTCACGCAAAAAGATATCATAGCTAAGTCCATCCTTGCTAACATTCCACGACGCAGCTAAATCAGGCTTTAAGCTCATATGCTCATCAAAACGCGTAAGTCCTGAAAATACAAGATTAATCACCGCATCATGATCTTCGCTATATGCAGGATTTATCCTTGAAATTTCATTTTCCACAGCTACGATTAAAGTATCTTTTGGAATTTTAGCCTCAACATTGAAAAACAATAAAAATAGTAAAATAAACCATCTAAGCACTTGTAACTCCTCAAATTTAAAATTAAAAAAATTATAAAATAAAAAATAAGAAGCCACAAGCCCTATAGGGGGATAATTTGCTTTAAATTATGGAGTTTTATTTATCAATTAAATTGCTTCACTGCATTCATCCAATAAATACGCTATATGCTGCCAAGATATACCCGTAGCATCGCTTAATCCTATCTCGCAAGTGCTTGATGTACTAAACCCGCGCTTAATATTTGTTTTGGCATAAAATTTTTTAAAGCCCTTTGTAGCATTAATATTTAATTGAGGCTTGAAAAAGCCCTTGTATCCAGCAAACCCGCAACAATAGGTATCATTATCTATTAATACTTTTCCATTCGTGCATAGCTTTGCAAGCTTGATTATATTTTCATTTAAACCAAGCTTTCTAGCAGCACACATGATATATAATCCTACATTCTCATTGATTTTATCAATGCGTAACTTAGGAGCAATAAATTTTAATAAATACTCGCTTAAATCATAAATTTCATACTTTAAATGATCGCTAATTAACTTAGCACTACAAGCACTATGATCTAACACTATGGGCGAGTCTATATTGCTTAAAAAATCATTGATTTTTTGTATATTTTTATCTTGGATATCTTGAAAATTCTCATAAGCCTTACCACAACATAAATCATTGGTTGTATAAATAATGCCTATATTTGCTTTTTTACACAAGCTCTCAAATACTTCTTGCAAACTTCTTTTATCATGCATTTTTTCATTTGGTTTAAAGCTTTTATTAAGACAGCTTGTAAAATAAACCACATTGCAAGCTCTTTTACGACTTTTTAACTCATAATCATTCACCTTAGGCAAATACGCCCTAGTTCTTGGTATAATGCTAAGAAAATTGCTTGCTTTTTCGAGCTTATTATCAAGACTTAAATTATCAAATTTATTTGCGATACTTAATGAAAATTTAGCAATTTTTAGAGTTTTTTCATGATTTTTATATGCTAGATTTCCTAAAATTTTAGATATAAATCCTATATTATTTTTTCTATATTTTAATGAAAAATCAGCAAAATTAATCCCCAAAGGACATGAAAAAGAGCACACCCCACAAGCAGCACAAGAGCTGTCTACTAAATGATTGTAATATTTTTTAATATCCTTTAATTTTGCTTTTGACTCATCATCATTTAAGCTTTCAAGGCGTTTGATCTCTCGTAAGATCGCAATTCTTTGTCTTGGAGTAATTGTATATTCATTTGATGGACAAAATCTTTCGCAAAATCCACATTCCATACAGGTATTTAATTTCTCATCAATCCAACTGACTTGTTTGATATTTTTCTTATAAATATCTTTATCATCGCTAATGATTACATCGGGATTAAATAAACTATCCTTATCAAAGATACTTTTGATTTTTTTATTGATCAAATAAGCTTGCTTACCCCACTCTACCTCCACAAAAGGTGCCACCATACGCCCTGTGCCGTGTTCAGCTTTTATACTTCCACCATAAGAAGCTACTATATTAGACATTTCTTTAACTAGATTTGAAAAATTATCAAATTCAAGCTTATTGTTTAAATCCGGTGTGATAATAAAATGGATATTGCCTGCTAATGCATGGCCAAAAATGATTCCATTATCACCAAAGCCATATTTATAAAACAATTCTTGAATGCTTTTAATTCCATCGGCTAAATCCTCGATATTAAAACACACATCTTCAGTAATTACCGTTGAACCTGCCTTTCTAAGACTAGCTGCTATAGGCAAGAGTGCTTTTCTAATCTTCCACCATAAATCATATTCGGCCTTATTCTTGCTAAAATATGACTTATAAGCCAGTTTGGAAATTTCTTTTATTTTATTTATATTTTCATCAAGCTTAAGCTCATTACTATGCTCACTTTGGATCAATACACAAGTATTACCCTCTTTAATATCAGCTAAAATATCTCTTAACTCATCATAAGTTGATGCAGCTTTTAAACTTGCATAGTCCATTATTTCAGCAGAACTTACAAAATCAACTTTAGCAAATTCTTTTATAGTGTTTGCAGCATTATTGATATTATCAAAAAACAATAAAGCACAGGCCTTAAATTCCAAATCATCCAAAACAGCAAGCTTAACTTCGCTTACAAATCCCAAAGTCCCTTCAGAGCCAATAAGCAAGTGTGCTAAAATATCTATTTCATCATCATAATCAACAAAGGCATTAAGGCTATAACCTGTGGTGTTTTTGATTTTAAATTTTTTGATTATTAAATCTTTTAATTCTTTATTGGCATTAATCTCTTCTTTGATCTCTCTAAGTTCATTAATTAATTTTTTATTTTCATCTTTAAATCGAGCCACGCTTAAAGCATCACTGGTATCAAGCATACTACCATTTGCCAAAATCACCCTAATACTTCTTAAGGTTTTATAGCTATTATCCTTAGTTCCGCAGCACATTCCGCTTGAATTGTTATTTACAATCCCTCCAATTAAAGCTGAATTTATAGTAGCTGGATCAGGTCCTATTTTTTTCTTCAAAAAAGCAAGACTTTCATTAGCATGAATGCCTACTACACCACATCCTAAAGTAATTTCACTAGCGTCTTTGTTAATTTTTATTTTTTTAAAAGCAAATTTAATCACTACAAGTACTCCATCACAAGAGCTTTGTCCACTTAAACTTGTACCTGCTGCTCTAAATGTTATAGGAGTTTTATAAGTATTTGCTAATTGAATAATTTGCTTAATTTCATCTTCATTTTTAGCAATAATCACTATTTTTGGAATATAAAAATAACACGACGCATCAATGCCATAAGCATAGCATCTAGCATAATCATTAAAAATTCTATCCTTAAAAATATACTTAGCCTCATTATAAAAAGCTTTAAAATTTGCCATAGTCCCTCTTTTTAATTTATTATCAATTATATAATTTAATAATTTAAAGATAATTTTAAATTTATATTTTTGAGCATAATTTTAACACAAGTCAATTTTTTTCTCCTTTTTAAGATATAAAATATCTCTTTTACAACAAAAAGGAGAAACTATGACAAAAGAACAAATTCAAATCATCAAAGATTGTGTGCCTATTTTGCAAAAAAATGGAGAGGATTTAACCAATGAGTTTTATAAAATAATGTTTAATGATTATCCTGAGGTAAAACCTATGTTTAATATGGAAAAACAAATTTCAGGAGAACAACCAAAAGCTTTAGCAATGGCGATTTTAATGGCGGCTAAAAATATAGAAAATTTAGAAAATATGAGAAACTTTGTTGATAAAGTTGCCATAACTCATGTTAATTTAGGAGTTAAAGAAGAGCATTATCCTATAGTTGGAGCTTGCCTTTTAAAGGCTATTAAAAATCTTTTAAATCCTGACGAAGCTACTCTTAAAGCTTGGGAAGTTGCTTATGGAAAAATTGCTAAATTTTATATCGATATAGAAAAAAAGCTCTATGATAAATAATATAAGCCCATTTTGGGCCTTAATCAAATTTTTCTACTAAATTTTTAGCTAATTCCTTTATATTCTCACCCTTTAATTCGCTGATTTCACCATTTTGAGCCAAGAAAATTCTATCAGCACTATCAAAATATGCATCATCATGTGTGATAGCAAAGATTGTTTTACCTTGCTCTTTTAGCAAAGGTAAAAGTTTTTTATAAAAAAATCTTCTAAAAACAGGATCTTGATCAGCCGCCCATTCATCAAGCACTAAAATATCCCTTTCTTCAAGCAAGGCTATAAGCATAGCTAAACGCTTTTTTTGCCCTGTAGAAAGTTTGGTTAAGGTCAGTTCATTATCTTTGACACTTGTTTTATTTTTAAGTTCTAAAAACTCCAACCAAAAAGCAATTTTTTCTTCGCTTGCAAAATTTTCTTTATTTAAGGTTTTAGTAAAAAGATGAAAATCGCTAAAAACAGCAGAAATAAGAGATCTATACTCATCTAAATTTTTATCATCTATAAGCGTATCATCAACATAAATTCCGCCTTTGCTTGGCTTAAAAAGTCCTGTCAAAAGCATACAAAAAGTGGATTTACCACTTCCATTTTTACCTATTAAAAATACCAATTCACCTTTTTTAAGTTCTATATTTACAGGATTTAAGTGAAAATTTTCTTCATAAGCAAATTGAGTATTTCTAAAAGAAATTTTTTTCCATTCGCTAATATAATGTGTTTTTTTAAAACCTTCTATATAATCATCTAATTCCAATTTTGCGATCTTATCCAAAGCGATTTTTGCCAAAAGCAAAGTAGGAAAAGATCCTATCATAGATACTAAAGGGGTTCGTAAAAACAAAATAGAAAGAGCTATAGTTGTAGCATCTGCAACACTTGCCCATTCAAATTTTAAAGCTAAGTAAAACTCTACACCCACTAAAGCCAAAAGAGTTACATTTGTCCAGTTGTTTGAGAGATTGTTAAAAAGATTGCCTAAAGTACTATTTTTCTTTTTCAATCTTGCATTATTTTCAAATTCATCTTCATAGTAAAGTTTGGCTCTATCACGATTGATCAAAAGTTCTTTATGTCCATCTAGTATATTTTGGTAATTATTTTGCAAAGCATCATCATTTTCCCTTGCCTTTCTAAAATACTGATATACTTTCATCATCAAAAAATTATTAGTAATAAAAATAACCATAATCCATACCACACACAAAGCAAAAATTTGTGGTGAAAGATAACATAAATAAACACTAGTGCATAAAATCAATATACTTGATTGTAAAAAATCAGGCAATCTTAAAAGCCCAAAAGATATATTTCTCACATCACTTCCTAAAGAAGCTAAAATTCTAGCCTTACCTACTTTAGCCACTCTTAACAAAGGGGTATCTAATATCTGCTTTACTACACGCCTTTGCATTTTAAAAATAAAATTTTGTCCAAAAATACTAAGTCCAAGTTCAACTATGGTAGAACTTATAAAAAATATCAAAAGCAAAACAATAAAATAAAAAATAGGAATGTTTTGTGCATTTTTAAGCAAATAATCATTGATAAAAACAAGAGTTAAAACTCCAACAGCGCTTGTAATAAAAGAAAAAAGCAAAAAAGAAATCAACTTTAATTTATTTTGCTTAAGTAATTCCATAATAAAAGGCATTTATAAACTCCAAAATATAATTTTAATTATAACATTTTAAGAGTGATTATCAAAATTTTATTTTATCTTTTACTATAAAAACAGCACAAATAGCCAATAACGCTAAAAAAATCATATATATACTCATACCATATAAAAATGGATTTTCATTTTTACTCGCAAGTGTATTAAGCCAAAAAACGAGTTGCGGAGTAATACCGCCTGAAATTGCATAAGCAATATTATAAGAAAAAGAAATTCCTGAAAATCTTATTTTAGCTCTAAAAACTTCACTCATTAAAATAGGTGCGAACACATTAATCCCACCTAAAAAACAAACAATCGAATACAAAATACACACCAAAACCAAATTTTTAAGCTCATATAAAGCATAAAAATATAAAAAAGAAAAAAATACAAAAGTTAAAGAAAAGAAAATGCAAATTTTAAATAAACCAAATTTATCTACAAGATAACCCATAAAAGCCCCGCCTAAAGCTATTCCCAAAATTCCTAATATCTGTAAATAACTTCCTTCAACCCCACTTAAATTTAAAATACTAGGCATAAATTTAGGCATTAATAAAACAAGCACAATAACACAACCTGTTAAAACCCAAGTCATCATCATTGATGAAAATAAATTTTTTACAATATCCTTTTCTTTAAATAAATCTTTAAGCGGAAAAGAACTAAGCGATGATTCTTTTTTCATTTGTTTAAAAACAGGAGTTTCTTGCAAAAATCTACGCAAATAAATAGAAATAATCCCAAAAATTCCACCTACAAAAAAAGCAATACGCCATGCATAAGTAGCAATTTCTTCTATACTAAAAAAAGCATTAATGATTAAAATACTATACTTCCTAACAAAATTCCTAAAGCCATAGCTGAATTTAAACAGCTTAAAAAGAAAGCTTTTTGTTTTTCTTGACAATGTTCTCTTACAAAAACCCAAGCTCCAGGCAATTCTCCACCTATAGCTATGCCTTGAAAAATTCTTATAAGTATCAATAAAATAGGAGCTAAAAACCCAAGAGTTTCATAACCTGGAATAAAAGCTAAGACAAAGGTGGGAAGAACCATTAGTAAAATACTTAGCATAAACATATTTTTACGCCCAAATTTATCTCCAAAATGTGCCATAACTATACCACCTAAAGGACGTGCTAAATATCCAGCTGCAAATGCTCCATAAGTATTTAATAAAGCCCAAAATTCACTCATACCTTTAGGAAAAAATACATTGGCTATATATTCAGCAAAAAAGACAAAAATAATAAAATCATAAAATTCTAAAGTTCCTCCTAGTGAAGAAAGTCCTAAGATCTTAATTTCCTTTGTTCCAAATTTTGATTTTCTCATTGATTAATTACCTTAAATTTTAAAAACATTGTTTTTATTATACTATAATCATTTCCAAAATATTATCTAAAAAATTTAAGGATAAATATGTTTAATTTTATAACCACCCTTTTAAAAACCAATCTTTATTTTTTAGAAGAAAAAACCACAAGCAAAAGTTCAAATCAAACCCATATAATCTCGCTTAAACAATCTGATGATGAATTTTTAAATTTATTATTTTCTTTTTTAGTGCCACAAAACGATGAAGATAAGAATTTTATAGAAAAAACTCGCACAAAAATCAAAAGAAATGAGCATAATATTGCTCTGATAAAAAATCCAAATTTTAATGCTTTAATAGACACAGGGTTTTTAGATACTATTGATACATTAAAGAAAAATTACATATCCACAAAACCGATTTTAAAGATATCACTCATATTATCTTAACACATGCACATCCTGATCATATAGGAGCTTTAATGAGCGAAGAAAATCTTTTTCCAAAAGCTCAAATTTTAATCGATAAAAAAGAATATGATTTTTGGATCAAAAGTGATAGACAAGAAATTAAAAACACCTTGCTTAAACTTAAAAATATAGAATTTATTAACCACTCTAAAGATTTGATCTTTCAAAATTCAGGCATTAAAGCCATACCTGCTTACGGGCATACCCCAGGTCAAAATGCTATCATAATTGATGATAAAATAGTCTTTTGGGGAGATTTACTTCATCTTTATGATATACAAATCCCAAAACCTAAAATCGCTATAAAATTTGATATAGATCAAAATGAGGCTATACAAACAAGGGAAAAACTACTTAAAGAATTTAAAGAAAGAAAACTCAAAGTTATAGGGACTCATGCATCTTTTATCGAACCTGAATTTTTAGATTAATTACTTAAAAATTACTAAAAATTAAGTAAAAATTTTAATAATTTTTGCTAAAATTATAGCCTTTTTATTTCATGAAAGGAGAAAATTTTGGCAAAAGATGATGTAATTGAAATTGATGGCACCGTACTTGAAGCATTGCCTAATGCAAATTTCAAGGTTGAACTTGACAACAAACATGTAATTTTATGTCATATTGCAGGAAAAATGCGTATGCATTATATAAGAATAATGCCAGGTGATAAAGTAAAAGTAGAACTTACACCTTATAGCCTTGATAAAGGGCGTATAACTTTTAGATATAAATAATCTAAGTTATTTAAAAGCTAATTTTAGGTAAAATTAGAGTTTTTGCGGCAAATTACATCGAACTATATGAAGAAGTATTTTTAAAATCCACCACTTATTTTGAAAATAGTTGGTTATTCATAAAACCTGATGTAGTCGTAAATCAAGTGGAATTCATTCAAGGAGACGCTCATGAAAGTGAGACCATCGGTTAAAAAGATGTGCGACAAGTGCAAAGTAGTTCGCCGTAAAGGCGTGGTTCGCATTATTTGCGAAAATCCAAAACATAAACAAAGACAAGGATAAACATGGCTCGTATTGCAGGTGTGGATTTACCAAAGAAAAAAAGAATTGAGTATGGACTAACCTATATTTATGGTATAGGACTTTTCACTTCAAGAAAAATTCTAGATAAAGTAGGAATTTCTTATGATAAAAGAGTTCATGAGTTAAGTGAAGATGAAGCAGCAGCTATCCGTAAAGAAATTCAAGAAAACTATATGGTTGAAGGGGATTTGAGAAAACAAGTTGCTATGGATATTAAAGCACTTATGGATTTAGGAAGCTTTAGAGGCTTAAGACACAGAAAAGGCTTACCAGTTCGCGGACAAAAAACAAAAACAAACGCAAGAACTAGAAAAGGTAAGAGAAAAACTGTTGGTGCAAAATCATAAGGATAAATCATGGCAAAAAGAAAAATCGTAAAGAAAAAAGTAGTTAAAAAAAATATAGCAAAAGGTATTGTTTATATCAGTGCGACTTTTAACAATACTATGGTTACAGTGACTGATGAAATGGGAAATGCTATCGCTTGGAGTAGTGCAGGTGGTTTAGGATTTAAAGGTTCTAAAAAATCAACTCCTTATGCAGCACAACAAGCAGTAGAAGACGCTTTAAATAAAGCAAAAGAACACGGAATTAAAGAAGTAGGCATTAAAGTACAAGGACCAGGAAGTGGTAGAGAAACTGCTGTTAAGAGTGTAGGTGCTATGGAAGGAATCAAAGTAACTTTCTTAAAAGATATCACTCCATTAGCTCACAATGGTTGCAGACCGCCTAAGCGTCGTCGTGTCTAAGATATAAGAAAAATTTAGGAGAATATTATGGCAAGATATAGAGGACCAGTAGAAAAATTAGAAAGACGCTTTGGTGTTAGCTTAGCATTAAAAGGAGAAAGAAGACTAGCTGGCAAAAGTGCACTAGACAAACGCCCTTATGCG
The DNA here is from genome assembly GCF_045277125.1 of Campylobacter sp. CFSAN122748. NCBI lineage: Bacteria > Pseudomonadati > Campylobacterota > Epsilonproteobacteria > Campylobacterales > Campylobacteraceae > Campylobacter > Campylobacter sp. CFSAN122748. Next base: position 1,563,986 of record NZ_CP116953.1, read on the forward strand.
CCAGGACAACACGGAGCAAGAAAAGGTAAAATTAGTGAGTATGGACTTCAATTAAGAGAAAAACAAAAAGCTAAATTTATGTATGGAGTAAGCGAAAAGCAATTCCGTCGTTTATTTGCTGAAGCAGCAAGAAGAGAAGGAAATACAGGGGTATTACTTATCCAGCTTTTAGAACAAAGATTAGACAATGTGGTATATAGAATGGGTTTTGCTACAACACGTCGTTTTGCAAGACAACTTGTAACACATGGACATATTTTAGTAAATGGTAAAAGAGTGGATATTCCTAGCTTTAGAGTAGAAGCAGGTGCTAAAATCGAAATCATCGAAAAAAGCAAAAACAATCCTCAAATAACAAGAGCTATCGAACTTACAGCACAAACTGGAATCGTTGCTTGGGTTGATGTTGAAAAAGATAAGAGATTTGGAATTTTCACAAGAAAACCTGAAAGAGAAGAAGTTGTCATTCCGGTTGAGGAAAGATTTATCGTTGAGCTTTACTCTAAGTAATAGGGGCTAAATATGAGAAATATTACAACATCTGCTTATACGCCAACAGAATTTACAATAGAAAACATTAGTGATACTGTGGCTAAAATCAGTGCTTGGCCTTTTGAGATCGGCTATGGAATCACCCTAGCCCATCCTTTACGCCGTTTGCTTTACACTAGCACCATAGGATATGCTCCAACTGCGATCCATATTGATGGCGTAGCTCATGAATTTGATAGCATGCGTGGTATGCTTGAAGATGTAGCACTTTTTATCATTAATCTAAAAAAACTACGCTTTAAAATTAAAGGCGAATCAAATAAAGAAATAGTAGAATTTAGCTTTAAAGGCTCAAAAGAAATTTACGGCAAAGATCTAAATAATGATCAAGTAGAGGTAGTAAACAAAGACGCCTATCTAGCAACTATCAACGAAGATGCTGAACTCAAATTCACATTGATCGTTGAAAAAGGTATTGGCTATGTACCAAGCGAAGAAATTAAAGAGCTTATAAATGATCCTAAATTTATAGCTTTAGACGCTTTCTTTACACCTGTAAGAGAAGCAACCTATGATATTGAAAAAGTTTTGTTTGAAGATAATCCTGATTATGAAAAAGTGGTTTTAACTGTAACAACTGATGGACAAATCACTCCAAATGAAGCTTTTCAAAATGCTCTAGAAGCTATGTATAAACAATTATCAGTATTTGATAAAATCACCAATGTTAGAAGCGTAATTAAAAATCAAGCAACAAGCAATGAACTAGAAAATACTAAATTATTGCAAAACATTACAGATTTAAATTTAAGTGCTAGAAGTTATAATTGTCTTGAAAAAGCAGGAGTAGTTTACATAGGCGAGCTTGCTTTGATGAGTGTAAGTGAACTTGCAGGGCTTAAAAATTTAGGTAAAAAATCTCTTGATGAAATTAAAAACATCATGGAAAGCATAGGTTTTCCTGTGGGAACTTCTAAGCTTAGCGATAATAAAGAAATACTTAAAAATAAAATCGCAGAATTAAAAGCACAAAACGAAGGATAAAGAATGAGACATAAACATGGATATAGAAAACTTGGCAGAACTTCATCTCATCGTACTGCCTTATTAAAAAATTTAACTATAGCTTTAGTAAATAGCGGAAAAATCGAAACTACTCTACCAAAAGCTAAAGAATTAAGAGGTTATGTAGAAAGATTGATTACTAGAGCAAGACTTGGAGATTTTAACGCTCATAGAGCAGTTTTTGCTTCATTACAAGATAAAAACGCTACTAATAAATTAGTGACTGAAATTGCTCCAAAATTCAAAGATCGCAATGGTGGATATACAAGAATCATCAAAACAAGAATTCGCCGTGGTGATGCTGCTGAAATGGCTTTCATCGAATTTGTAGCTTAATCAAATCCTAGCTTTTGCTAGGATTAATACTTCAATTAAATACCTTAAAAATAAAAAGTTTTAAATAATTATTTTAAATAAAATTAAATTTATTTATTTTCTAAAACCCTTGCTAAAAATTCAACTACTTATGCTAATATAAGTTTTTAATTTTTAATTTCAAGGATATGTTATGCAAGAAAACACTCGTTTACGCATTGCGATACAAAAATCAGGTAGACTTTCAAAAGAATCCATAGAGCTTCTTTCAGAATGTGGTGTTAAAATGCATATCCATGAACAAAGCTTGATCGCTTTTTCTACAAATTTACCCATAGATATTTTACGCGTTAGAGATGATGATATCCCTGGGCTTATTTTTGATGGGGTTGTAGATTTAGGCATTATAGGGGAAAATGTTTTAGAAGAAAATGAACTTGAACGCCAGTCTTTAGGAGAAAATCCAAGCTATAAGCTTTTAAAAAAGCTAGATTTTGGATATTGCCGTCTTTCTCTTGCCTTACCTCAAGAAAATAAATTTCAAAATTTGAAAGATTTTGAAGGCTTAAGGATAGCTACTTCTTATCCACAACTTTTAAAGCGTTTTATGAAAGAAAATGGGATTAATTATAAAAATTGTACGCTTACAGGTTCTGTTGAAGTAGCCCCTAGGGCAAATTTAGCCGATGCGATTTGCGATCTTGTTTCAAGCGGGGCAACTTTACAAGCAAACAATCTTAAAGAAGTTAAAGTCATTTATGAATCTCGTGCTTGTTTGATTCAAAAAGAAAATGCTTTAAGTAAAGAAAAACAAGCCTTAGTGGATAAAATTATGTTGCGTGTAGCAGGAGTAATGCAAGCAAGAGAATCTAAATACATTATGCTTCATGCTCCAAAAGAAAAACTTGATAAAATTCAAGCCCTACTTCCAGGAGTTGAAAGACCGACTATCTTACCTTTAGCACACGATGAAAAAAATGTAGCTTTACATATGGTAAGTAAAGAAAATCTTTTTTGGGAAACCATGGAGGCTTTAAAAGAAGAAGGTGCGAGTTCGATTTTAGTTCTGCCTATAGAAAAAATGTTAAAGTGAGTAAAAAATGCAAATTTTAGTATATGATAATTTGGATGAAAAACAAAAAGAAGAAGCGTTAAAACGCCCTGCTATAAGTGCGAAAGATGAAATTTCAAAAATAGTAAGTTCTATCATTAAAGAAGTGCAAGAAAAAGGCGATGAAGCTTTGATAGAACAAGCTTTGAAATTTGATAAGGCTGAAATTTCAAAGATTAAAATCACTCAAGAAGAAATCACTCAAGCAAGCAATCGTTTAGATAAAGATTTACAAGAAGCTATTTTAGTGGCTTATGAAAATATCAAAAAATTTCACGAAGCCCAAATCCCACATGAAATCGCTCTTGAAACTACAAAAGGCGTTAAATGTGAAGTTTTAACACGCCCTATAGAAAAAGTAGGACTTTACATACCAGGGGGTTTGGCACCTTTGTTTTCAACGGTTTTAATGCTAGCTATTCCTGCAAAAATTGCAGGTTGTGAAAAAATCGTTTTAGCAAGTCCTGCAAAAATCAATGATGCTGTGCTTTTTTGTGCTAAGCTTTGTGGCGTGGATGAAATTTATCAAATGGGCGGTGCAGGAGCTATAGCAGCTTTGGCTTACGGTACCCAAAGTGTTTTAAAGGTGGATAAAATTTTTGGCCCAGGAAATGCCTTTGTAACCGAAGCAAAACGCCAAGTAAGTAGTGATATAAACGGAGCAGCTATTGATATGCAAGCAGGACCTAGTGAAGTTTTAGTCATAGCTGATGATTTAGCTAATGAAAAATTTGTAGCTAGTGATTTGCTTTCACAAGCTGAACATGGTGCAGATTCTCAAGTGATTTTAGTGTGTTTAAGTCAAGATTTTACTAAAAAAGCAAGTGATGAAGTCCAAAGTCAATTAGAACTTTTGCCTCGCAAAGAACTTGCAAGCAAAAGCATTGCTAATTCACGCATTATCATAGCTAAAGATTTAAATCAAGCCTTAGAAATTTCAAATCTTTACGCCCCTGAACATTTGATCATACAAACTCAAAATCCACGAGAACTTTTAAAAGGTGTAAAACACGCAGGATCAGTATTTTTAGGAGCTTATTCCCCAGAGTCTATGGGTGATTATGCAAGTGGGACAAATCATGTTTTACCTACTTATGGACTTACTAAAACGCATTCTAGTTTAGGTTTGGCAGATTTTAGTAAAAGAATGACCGTTCAAGAGTTAAGTAAAGAAGGTTTTTTAGCTTTAGGTAAAAGTGTTGAAATTTTAGCACAAAATGAGCATTTAGACGCGCACAAAAATGCAGTAACTTTTCGTTTAGAAAGCTTAAAATGAGTCAAAAAATCCTTTTTATAGATAGAGATGGCACTTTAATAGAGGAGCCAAAAAGCGATTTTCAAATCGATACTCTTGAAAAATTGCGTTTTGAAAAAGATGCTATTCCCACTCTTTTAAAACTAAAAAAATTTGGATTTAAATTTGTTATGGTAAGCAATCAAGACGGTCTTGGAACACCAAGTTTTCCAAAGGAAAATTTTGAAATCGCTCATGAAAAAATGCTTGATATTTTAAAAAGTTGCGGTATAGAATTTCAAGATATTTTTATTTGTCCGCATTTTGAAAATGAAAATTGTGCTTGCAGAAAACCTAAAACCGCTATGTTAGAAGAGTATATCAAACACGAACTTTATGATAAGGAGCAAAGTTTTGTTATAGGAGATCGTGAAAGTGATATGATCTTGGCTTCAAATTTAGGCGTGCGTGGTTTAAAATACGGCGAACTTTCTTGGAAAGAAATAGAAAATGAAATTTTAAGTTCTTTTAGAAGCGCGAGTTATCAAAGAACTACTAAAGAAACAGATATAAAAGTAAAGGTATGCTTAAATGGGGGTAAGATTAGCATTAAAACAGGTATTGATTTTTTTGATCACATGTTAGAGCAAATCGCTGTACATGGAGGTATAGGGCTTGAAATTTCTTGTAAAGGAGATTTGGAAATCGATGAGCATCATAGCGTTGAAGATGTAGCCTTAGCACTTGGAGCTTGTATCAAAAAAGCTTTAGGGGATAAAATCGGCATTGCAAGATATGGTTTTGCTTTACCTATGGATGAGTGTTTGGCAAGTTGTGCGATGGATTTTTGCAATCGTCCCCATTTAGTCTATAAAGCCAAATTTAAAAAATCTCATTTAGGGGCTTTAAGCACAGAAATGATCGAGCACTTTTTTTATTCTTTAAGCTATGCTATGGGCGTGAGTTTGCATTTAAAAGTTAAAGGCAAAAACGATCATCATAAAGCCGAAGGGCTTTTTAAAGCCTTTGCAAAAGCTTTGAAAATGGCAGTAAAAATAGAAAGTGAAAATTTAGCCAGCTCTAAAGGAGTGATATGAAAATCATCATCATCGATACAGCCTGTGCGAATTTAGCATCTTTGAAATTTTGTCTAGATAGATTAGGTTTTAATGCAACTATCAGTAGGGATTTAAAAGAACTTGAAAGTGCGGATAAGCTTTTTTTACCTGGAGTGGGTACCGCAAAAGAAGCAATGAAAAATTTAGAACAATTTAATCTTATTGATTTTATTCAAAATACCAAAAAACCTTTGCTTGGTATTTGTTTAGGTATGCAAATTTTAGGAAATTTTTCTGAAGAATTAAATCAAGAAACCTTAAAACTCATAGATTTTACAACTCAAAAATTTAAAGCTAAAGAAGGCTTTACTTTTCCACATATGGGATGGAATGAAGTTTATAGCTCTCATGCTTTGTTTAAAGGCTTAGAAGGGGCTTATTTTTATTTTGTGCATAGTTATTGTGTAGGACTTGGGAAATACACTATAGCAGATTGTGAGTATTCGCAAAAATTTAGCGCAAGCGTAATGAAAGATAATTTTTACGGAGTGCAATTTCACCCTGAAAGAAGTAGCGAGGCTGGGGAAATTTTAATTTCAAATTTTATTAAGGATATAGGATGACTCAAATCATACCCGCACTCGATCTTATAGATGGCGAAGTGGTGCGTCTTGTAAAAGGGGATTACGAACAAAAAAAAGTATATAAATACAATCCCTTAAAGAAATTTAAAGAATACGAAAAAGCAGGAGCGAAAGAACTTCATCTTGTAGATCTTACAGGTGCAAAAGATCCTAGCAAAAGACAATTTGCTTTGATAGAAAAATTAGCCAAAGAAGTCAGTGTCAATTTGCAAGTAGGTGGAGGTATACGCTCTAAAGCAGAAGTTAGAGCTTTGCTTGATTGTGGAGTAAAAAGAGTAGTTATAGGATCTATGGCAATTAAAGATGCGACTTTATGTCTTGAAATTTTAAAAGAATTTGGTAGTGAAGCTATAGTTTTAGCCTTAGATACGATTTTAAAAGAAGATTATGTTGTGGCTGTAAATGCTTGGCAAGAAGCAAGCGATAAAAAGCTTATGGAAGTTTTAGATTTTTATAGCAATAAAGGCTTAAAACACATACTTTGCACAGATATTTCAAAAGATGGCACCATGCAAGGAGTAAATGCAAGACTTTATAAACTTATCCATGAAATTTTTCCTCATATTTGCATTCAGGCAAGTGGTGGAGTAGCGAGCTTAAAAGACCTTGAAAACTTAAAAGGAATTTGTAGTGGGGTTATCGTAGGAAAAGCTTTATTAGACGGAGTTTTTAGCGTAGAAGAAGGGATAAGATGTCTAGCAAATTAAGCTACAAAGAACTTACTTTAGAAATTTTAAAACAAAGTGACAGACCTTTAAGTGTTAATGAAATTTGGCAAAAAGCTCTTGAACAAGGCTTAGATAAAAAGCTTTCTAGCATAGGACAAACTCCAATTGCTACTTTAGGGGCTAGGATATATGTTGATATAAAAGAATTGCAACACAATTCTTTGTTTATCAAAGCTTCCCAAAAACCTACAACTTTTTGGCTAAAAGAAAGAGAAAATGAACTTTTAAAGCTTGATAATAAAAATGAAATTACTAACGAAAAACAAGAAAAAAATAAATTTCATGAAAGAGATTTACACCCCTTGCTTGTAAAATTTTTATATGAAAATTTAGATTTTAATTTAAATTGCAAAACAATTTACCATGAACAAAGCAAAAAGGGTAAAGGTGGGGAAGATAAGTGGAATTATCCTGATATTGTAGGGGTTTATTTTCCTTATGATGATTATGAAAAAGAGACCATAACACTTTTAGAAAATATCAAACAAAATAGTTATAAGCTTTTTTCTTTTGAACTTAAAATTGCTTTAAATTTTTCAAATTTAAAAGAATGCTATTTTCAAGCTGTAAGCAATTCTAGCTGGGCAAATGAAGGCTATTTGGTTGTTTTACAAGAAATTGATAGCGAAGTTTTAAGTGAGTTAAGACGCTTAAATCAAAGTTTTGGCATAGGAGTGATAAAACTTGAAAAAGATATTTCAAATTCTCAAATTTTAATTAGTGCAAAAGAAAAAGAACTTGATATTCAAACACTAAATATGCTGATCAATAAAAATCCAAATTTTAAAGAATTTATTGATGATATAAACAAACAAATTAAAGTGGGCAAAGAAGCAAAAATTCAAGCTAATTTTGATGAAATTAAAAGCGATGAAGAAATGGAAAAATATCTTAAAGAAAAATGTATTTTGGAGAAATAAATGCTTACAAAACGCATAATTGCATGTTTAGATGTTAAAGATGGCAGAGTAGTAAAAGGAACACAATTTAAAAACCATAAAGATATGGGAGATATCATAGAGCTTGCTAGGTATTATTCTCAAAATGGTATTGATGAGCTTGTTTTTTATGATATTGCTGCAAGTGCTAGAAAAGAACGCATATCAAGAGAATGGGTAAGTGAAGTAGCAAAAAATATCAATATTCCTTTTTGTGTTGCAGGGGGTATTAAAAGCGAAGAAGATGCAGCTGAACTTTTGGCTAATGGGGCAGATAAAATTTCTATCAATTCTCCTGCTTTAAATGATCCAAGCCTAATCACACGCCTTGCTAAAAGCTTTGGCGTGCAATGCGTAGTAGTAGGGATTGATAGTTTTAAAGATGAAAATGGAAATTTAAAAGTATTTCAATACACAGGGGATGAAAAAACAAGTAAACATAGTGGAAAAAGCACTTTAGAATGGGTTAAAAAAGTGCAAGATCTAGGTGCAGGCGAAATTGTTTTAAATATGATGAATCAAGATGGTGTTAAAAATGGCTATGATTTAGAACAATTAGAAGCTGTATATAAAATTTGTAAAGTACCTTTGATCGCAAGTGGGGGAGCGGGAAAAATGGAACATTTTTTAGAAGCTTTTAAACTAGGTATAGATGGTGCTTTAGCTGCTTCTGTTTTTCATCAAAAACTTATAGACATTAAAGAATTAAAAATTTATCTTAAAAATCAAGGCTTAAGTATAAGGATATAATATGCAAAATTTCAAAGAACTTAATGAAAAAATCGCTTGGCAAAAAGTGGATAATCTTTTACCTGTCATCATCCAAGATGCAAAAACTTGCGAAGTTTTAATGCTAGGCTTTATGAATAATAAAGCCTTAGAAAAAAGCTTAGAAAGTGGCAAAGTAGTCTTTTTTTCACGCACAAAACAGCGTCTTTGGATGAAGGGTGAAGAAAGTGGAAATTTCTTAAATATCATAGATTTAAGCTTAGATTGTGATAATGACACGCTTTTAATTTTAGCAAATCCTGTAGGGCCTACTTGTCATACGGGCGATATTTCTTGTTTTGAAAAAATTTCTAAAAATGCAGATTTTGTTTTTCTAGACAGACTTGAAAAACTTATTAATGCACGCAAAAATGCCGATGAAAATACTTCTTATACAGCAAAACTTTTCAAAAGTGGTACAAAACGCATCGCACAAAAAGTTGGTGAAGAAGGCGTAGAAACAGCTTTAGCAGCGACAGTAAAAGATAAAGAAGAGCTTATTTGTGAAGCAGCGGATTTAATGTATCATTTAAGTGTTTTACTTGCAGATGCAAATCTTAGTTTCTCAGATGTGATTTCAAAATTAAAAGAAAGACATAAAGCTTAAAGCTTTATGTAAAATAAATTTATATCAATGCAAGGCTTCATTAAGTTTGACTGCTTTTTTATTTAAAGCTACTATCATAGCACCACTTATAGAATCTTGACGGAAATGTAGCCCATTTAAACCTTTAAGCTCTAAGCCTTTGTAAATTTCTTTATCAAAATTAAAATAAGGATTAAGTTTAGCAAGTTCTTCGGCATCTTTGAGTAAAAATTTCGTTCCTTCTAGCACTGCAATACCTGCATCAACTATACAATTATCCCCTAAAGGAATTCCTGTCACTGAATTAGCCCCTAAAAGACAAGCCTTGCCTACGCTTATAGCATTGCCACTTGTTCCACTTAAAACACCTAAAATCGAAGCTCCGCCACCTACATCAGAACCTTCTCCTACTATAGCACTTGAACTAATACGCCCTTCAACCATACAAGCTCCTGTTGTACCTGCATTAAAATTCACATAACTTGCCCCTGGCATGATGGTTGTTCCTGCTGCTAAAGACGCACCCATTCTTACTTTAGAACTTTCTAAAATTCTTGTATTATCCTCAGGGATAATATGTGCTAAAAATCTTGGGAATTTATCAACAAAATCGATTTTTGGATATTGATTGCTCATTTTTAAACGCATTTCATTTGCTCTTAAATACTCAAGCTCGATAGGCTTATCATCACTCCAAGCTACATTGCTTAAAAGTCCAAAAGCTCCATTTAAATTGATACTTCTTAAAGGTACTTTTTTAGTAGAAAGCAAATAAAGTTTTAGATAAATACTTTCTACACTTAAAGGTTCTTTATCTTCAAAAAGACAAACAAAAGAAAATTCATCGTCTTTAAATTTATCTTTGATAATCTTTAATAAATCAATATTTTGATGCCCATCTTCTTCTAAAAAAGGTTTAAAACAAGAAAGTGCAAAATCAATATCTTCTAATTTCAAAGTTTGCACAAACTCACTCGCATTAAAATCAATCTCCACGCCCCTTTGCATAAAAGCTTCAAGCATGATTGCCGCTGAGCCAAAATTTTGCTCATAGTTAATCAAAGCAAAACTTGCTTGTAAGATTTTATTTTTATTTAACTGTCCTCTATCAAGCCTTGCTATACCAAAAGCTTTAGGTTTTTTATAGCCACTTTTTTGCTCGATTTGTTTGATTAAAAGTAAAAAATCTTCTTTAGTATTAATCATTTTCTTTTCCTTATCCACTTAATTTTTAATGCGAACACGCACTTTTTCCATTCATCACAGGTTGTATAGCAGAATTATCCGCACCACCTTCATTGTTAATCTTTTCTATAAAACTCCAAATTTTTTCAGCCGCCATTAAATAACGCCTTGAACTCACACTTTCAGGGTGATAAAAACTCACAGGCTTGCCTTCATCTCCACCTTCTCTTACTATCATTTCTATAGGAATTTGTGCTAAAACTTCACTTTTATAGGCTTTTGCCATATCTTCAGCTGTTCCTTTACCAAAAATATCATACTCTTTACCATTATCAGGACATAAAAATCCACTCATATTTTCAATCACACCCGCTATAGGAATATGAAGTTTATTAAACATATCTAAAGCTCTTTTGCTATCGTCTAAAGATACGGTTTGAGGCGTGCTTACACAAACTCCTGCAGTAATAGGAATACTTTGCGCAGAAGTAATTTGTGCATCGCCTGTTCCTGGAGGCATATCTAAAAACAATACATCAAGTTCAGGCCAAATCACATCAGCTAAAAGTTGCTCGATTGCTTTCATAATCATAGCTCCACGCCACATAAGGCCTTGACCCTCTTCGATCAAAACCCCCATACTCATCATATAAACACCATGAGTTAAAATAGGCTTTAATCTCTGCCCTACTACTTCAGGCTGAGTTTTGGTTTCACCTAGCATTCTTGGAATATTTGGCCCATAAATATCCGCGTCTAAAATACCTACTCTTTTTCCCATTTTAGCCATGGAAATTGCTAAATTTACTGTAGTTGTAGATTTACCCACACCACCTTTTCCACTTGAAACCATGATGAAATTTTTTACTTGTGGAGCGATATTTTTTCCACTTCTTGAATTACTTTTTTCTTCAGGAATTTTTGGAGTAATGATATTAAGTTCAATATTTTTTAAAGCCAAACTCGATAAAGCTTCAATAGTATTTTTACGAATTTCATTAGCTACTTCAGGATTTGCTGAAACGATTTCTATATCAATGAATACACCATCATCTTGAATTTTAATATCTTTTACAAAGTTAAAACTCACTATATCCTTTTCAAAACCAGGATATTTTACAGTTTTTAATTTCTCTAAAATTTGTTCTTTCATATTTTTTCCTTGTCTTTTAAAAAAATCAATTTTACTAATAAAATGATAAAATTTAGCTTTTTATAAGTGTATAATATGGTAACATTATAAAAACCAACAATATTAAAAAGAGGAATGAAAAAATGAGTGAAATGAGCCTCATTATGTTAGCAGCTGGAAATTCTACTCGTTTTAATACAAAGGTAAAAAAACAATTTTTACGACTTGGAAATGACCCTCTTTGGCTTTATGCAACAAAAAATTTAAGCTCTTTTTATCCTTTTAAAAAAATAGTTGTTACCTCTAGTAATATCACTTATATGAAAAAATTTACCAAAAACTATGAATTCATAGAAGGTGGTGATACCAGAGCAGAATCCTTAAAAAAAGCCTTAGAGCTCATAGATAGCGAATTTGTTATGGTAAGTGATGTAGCAAGGGTATTGGTGAGTAAAAATTTGTTTGATCGTTTGATTGAAAATTTAGATAAAGCAGATTGTATTACCCCTGCTTTAAAAGTTGCAGATACAACACTTTTTGACAATGAAGCCTTGCAAAGAGAAAAAATCAAACTCATTCAAACCCCGCAAATTTCTAAAACCAAATTGCTTAAAAAAGCCTTGGATCAAAACCTAGAATTTACAGATGATAGCACAGCTATAGCTGCAATGGGTGGAAAAATTTGGTTTGTTGAAGGTGAAGAAAATGCAAGAAAACTAACCTTTAAAGAAGATCTTAAAAAACTTGATTTGCCTACACCTAGCTTTGAAATTTTTACTGGCAATGGTTTTGATGTGCATGAATTTGGAGAGAATCGCCCTTTGCTTTTAGCAGGAGTGCAAATTCATCCTACTATGGGGCTTAAAGCACACAGCGATGGAGATGTTTTAGCTCACTCTTTAACCGATGCGATTTTAGGTGCTGCAGGACTTGGAGATATAGGAGAGCTTTATCCTGATACTGATATGAAATTTAAAAATGCCAACTCCATGGAGCTTTTAAAACAAGCTTATGATAAAGTCAGAGAAATAGGTTTTGAACTCATTAATATAGACATTTGCGTCATGGCACAAAGCCCTAAACTTAAAGACTTTAAACAAGCTATGCAAAGCAATATAGCTCATACTTTAGATTTAGATGAATTTAGAATCAATGTTAAAGCCACAACAACGGAAAAATTGGGTTTTATTGGAAGAAAAGAAGGTATGGCGGTGCTTAGTAGTGTAAATTTAAAATATTTTGATTGGACAAGATTATGAAAGTTTTAATTATTGAAAATGAAATTTATCTAGCGCAAAGCATTAGCATTAAACTAAGTGATGCTGGATATAGCTGTGAAATTATTAACTCGTTTGATGAATACAATGGTGAAAAATACTATGACATTATACTGCTTTCTACAAATACTAATAATTTTCTAAAAGCCGTAGGTCAGTTTAAACATAGTATTATTATTTTGCTTATTTCTTATATAAGTACAGATACAGTTTCAAATCCTTTGAAATTAGGTGCTAGTGATTATATTCAAAAACCCTTTATGATAGAAGAGCTGATTAGAAAAATAAAGCATTATCAGGATTTTAGAAAACTTTCAATCCTTAATAAAGCTTATCAAAGCTATATCAAATCAAGATTAGAAACAATCAAAATTCCAGAGTATAATTATAAAAAATTAAAACTTCCATTGATATTAAAATCCAACAAGCAAAGCAGTGCTGATGCTTTTGTTTTTAATTATGCAAATGAATGTGACATTACTCTTTCTTTTATTGATTTAACATCTACAAATTCAGTTGAAAAAGTTATGAAACTTCCCACAGAAAACAATCTTTTATTTTTGAGTAATTTTCAAGCATTAAAAGCAGCAGAAAAGGAAAAACTCCTAGATTTTATACAAAACAAAAATGTTATTTTGCATACCAATTCAAATACAGATGATTTAAAAATAAACTGCATTAATTTAAATGATAATGAAAAAAATATCAATAGCAATGAAATTTTAACTATAGATGAGTATGTAAAATATGTTATTATAAATTACCAAAATATATTTCCTGATACTGATCTTTCAAAAAAATTAGGCATTTCACGTAAATCTTTATGGGAAAAAAGGAAGAAATATGAAATCAGCAAGAAAAAATAAAAACATTATCATAGATCAAAATGAATTTGGCATCTTATCACTTATTAAAGAAGGTTTGCTAGGCACTTGCACTCATTTAATGAATGAAAAAGAAGTCAATGAAATCATTAAATCAGGAAAATTTAAAGGAGAAAGCTTTCCCTATCCCTTAAGCTTTGCACCAAAAAATGCCGAAGAAGCACTAAATGATATAAAATCTGGCGATAGAATCGATCTCATGCTAGATGAAAAAGTAGTAGGACATATAGATTTTAAAAGCCAATTTAAAAATAATAAAAATTTTTCTGATATTTTCAGTCCTAACACTTGCTCTTTAGAAGACATGGGAACAACTTGCATAAGTGGAAAAATAGAAATTTATAATTCTCAAATTGAAAAAATAAAAGAAAATTTTCAACAAATCAAAAACAATCTTAATGCACAAAAAATTACTGCTATAGTTTCAAGTTTTGATCCTTTGCATCGTGCCCATGAAAGAATGTTTCGTTGGACTATTGATAAAGCAGATTTAGTTGTAATTTTTCTTGTAGAATCTTTTGATGTAAATGGGTTTGAATTCGAACTTAAAGAAGCATATTTGAAAAAATTTATTCAAAACTATCTTCCACCGGATAGAATTTTCATTTTTCCATTAAAAAATATTAATATTTTTCACGCTCATTTAAATCCTGGCTTAGAAAGTATTATCGCAAAAAGTCTAGGTTGTACCAAACTAGTAGTAGGACAAAATCATACAGGACTTGGAATGTTTTATGATGATAACCAACCAAAAACCATACTTGATGATTTTTCCAAGGACTATGGCATAGAAGTGATCGTTTTGCCTGAATTTGTATTTTGCGATCAATGTCGCATGATTGTTAGCACAAGATCTTGCCCTCATGGTTGTCATCACCATTTGCACTATAATTCTCAGTCTTTAAAAGATTTACTAAGAGCGGGTATCATTCCTCCAGCAATTTTCATACGCAAGGAAGTATCTAGTGTTATTTTAACTTCTCTTTTTCCAAATAGATTAAAAAATATGCAAAAAATTTATAATGAGCTTTTTCCAACTGATGGAATTTTAGAATACAAAAATGATGAAGAATTTTATCAAAAACTTTTAGAAATTCATCAAATGTCTTATATGGTGTAATAAAATGCAAAAATTATTTTTAACTTTTTTTTATTCAGGTTCTGTAAAAAAGGCAAGTGGGACTTTTGGTACTATCGCTGCTTTAATACCTGCTTTTTTTATACTTAAATATCTCGGGATTAATACTTTGTTTTTACTAAGCATTTTAATTTTTGTTGCAAGTATTCGTGTTATAGATGATTATGAAAAAAAAACAGGAATTCACGATGACAAACACATAGTTATCGATGAGGTTGCTGGAGTTTTTCTTGCTTGTGCTATTGCAGCAAGTGTTGAAAACTCGATAGTCAATTTTATTTTGGCTTTTGTTTTATTCAGACTCTTTGACATTACAAAACCTTCTATTATTGGTAAGATAGATAAAAAAGTCAAAGGCGGACTAGGTGTAATGCTTGATGATATGTTAGCAGGATTGTTTGCTGGACTTTTAAGTGCGGTAATTTATGGATTTTTACTTAAATTTAATTTAGTTTTTTGGGATATAAATTTAAAAGATTTATTTTGAAATTTTGCTTAAATTAATTAAATTTTAAATTTTATTCTTATATAATTTAGTCTTTAATTTCAAAAAAAGGAAAATATAAATGGCAAACCATAAATCTGCTGAAAAAAGAGCAAGACAAACTATTAAAAAAACAGAAAGAAATAGATTCTATAGAACAAGACTTAAAAATATAACTAAAGCCGTAAGAGAAGCTGCAGCAAATGGAAATAAAAATGCTGCTAATGAAGCTTTAAAAGTAGCTAATAAAAGCATTCATGCTATGGTAAGTCGCGGTTTCATTAAAAAACAAACTGCTTCTCGCCGTGTAAGCCGCTTAGCCCTTTTAGTAAATAAAATCGCATAATTTTCTATATAGTTTTTAATGTTAGCTAGCAAACTAGATCCTTTTTTTAAACGCTTTGAAGAGTTAAATTCTCTTCTTAGCAGTTCTGATATACTCAACGATATCAGTAAAATGACTACACTCTCTAAAGAACAAAAAAATTTAGAACCTATCGTTTTAAAAGCTAAAGAGTATTTAAAAACTTTAGACAATATAGAAGAAAATAAAGCTTTGCTAAACGATCCAGAACTTGGGGAACTTGCAAAAGAAGAACTAAAAACTTTAGAAGAATTAAAACCGAAACTTGAAGAAGAGATTAAAATTTTACTTCTTCCTAAAGATCCCAATGATGAAAGAAATATTTTTCTTGAAATTCGTGCAGGCACAGGTGGCGATGAGGCATCTTTATTTGTGGGAGATCTTGTAAAAGCTTATGCAAGATATGCTGAAAATCGCGGCTATAAACTTGAGATTGTAAGCTCTAGTGAAGGAAGCGTAGGTGGATTTAAAGAAATCATCATGCTTGTTAAAGGAACAGGGGCTTATTCAAGACTTAAATATGAAGGTGGAACGCACCGTGTTCAAAGAGTTCCTCAAACAGAATCCCAAGGACGCGTGCATACTTCTGCTATCACCGTGGCAGTAATGCCAGAAGTTGATGATATAGAAATCGAAATCAATCCAAACGATCTTAAAGTTGATGTTATGCGATCTTCAGGACATGGTGGACAAAGTGTAAATACTACTGATTCAGCTGTTCGTATCACTCATATCCCTACAGGTATAGTTGTAGTCAATCAAGATGGAAAAAGCCAACACAAAAATAAAGAAAGTGCGATGAAAGTCCTAAAAGCAAGGCTTTATGAAATGCAAGAGAGTGAAAGACTAGCAAAAGAAAGTGAAGCAAGAAAATCACAAGTAGGAAGCGGAGATAGAAGCGAACGCATTCGCACTTACAATTTTCCACAAAATCGTATCAGCGATCATAGAATAAATCTTACTTTATATCGCTTAGATGCCATTATGCAAGATGGGCTTTTTGATGAAATCATAGAACCTTTAATCACTCATCATCAAGCCCAAGCTTTACAAGAACAAAATTTATAAGATTTTATATAAATTAATGCTTATGTAGGAATTTATGTGGATTTCCACTAGCACCTACATGTGCAACATTTCCATTTTCTATATCATAAGCTTGACCAAAACCTTTTACAAAGCGTCCTTTTTTAAATTCAAGCTTTACTAGATGAAAATCAAGCATCTTACGTATAGTTTTAATGCCTCCTTCTCCTCCGGTTTGTTTTTCAAACTCATCATAAATTTGATCAAATCTTTCATCTCTCTCTAAAAAACTTGCATCTACTCTATAGCGCAATCTTTTACGAAGTATAACAGAAGCGGCTTTACTCTCATCCTCTAAAAACATTATTTCTATATTGTTTGGATTTACTTTGATGTTGTTAAAATGTTCACTTACTTCACTTATATAAATATAATTTCCCCATTGTGTGCTTACAAAAGGTGCATACGAGCAAACAACTTCTCCATTTGCATTTAAAGTTGCCAAAGCTACAGA
Source organism: Campylobacter sp. CFSAN122748 (assembly GCF_045277125.1). NCBI lineage: Bacteria > Pseudomonadati > Campylobacterota > Epsilonproteobacteria > Campylobacterales > Campylobacteraceae > Campylobacter > Campylobacter sp. CFSAN122748. The sequence continues at coordinate 1,580,929 of NZ_CP116953.1, forward strand.
ATTAAAACTTAGCATAAATTCATTTAATTCTTTTTCTACACCACTAAAATTTTGCTCGCTCTTTGCACTCATGCAAAGGGATATTATAGCATCTTTAATCGTGTTTTCATCGGCTTTTTTAGGAAATTCCACTCGTAAATTTTCTTTATCATTGTAAACAAGATCTAAGCCATTAAAATCAACACTTTTTAGAAAAACATCTTGTACTTGCTCAATACCACCAAATTTTTTACAAAGATCGACTAAATTTGATTTATGATGATCATTCATATGAGAAATAATGCTTTCAAAATTCATTTTTATCCTTTCTTGATTTTAAAATAAAATATTAAAAAAAATGGTATCAATTATCAAATTAAAAAGCACTTAAAATATATAAATTATCTATTTTAACAAAAATTTATACTAGATTAAGTTAATAAAGGATAAATTTATTTCTAAATTATTATGATATAAATTATCATTATTTATTTTATTTAAGGAGTAAAATTTGCACCCAAATAAAAAGTTTTATAAGTTATTTAAGTTATCTTTATTTGCATTATTACTAATAACTAATTTAAATGCACAAGAATCAAATGAAGCTATCAATCTACAAAAAGTTGTTGTTAGTGCAACAGGTTTTGAACAAGATGCAGACTCAAATTTACGCAATGTAATCAGCATTGAAGGCAAAGATCTGCAAAATAAAGGTTATGTTTCCTTAGAACAAGCCTTAGAAAGAATTTCGGGCATTAGTTTTGTAAATTTTGGACTTGGACGCAATATAGACATGCGTGGACAAGGAAATAAGTCCAATATAGCTGTAAAAGTTATGATCGATGGGCGTGCTATTAATGTTCTTGATAATTCCCATGGTGTAACCCCGCTAAATAGTATCAATTTAGATAATGTAGAACGCATAGAAATCATACCTGGGGGTGGGTCTGTGCTTTATGGAAATGGTACTAGAGGGGGTGTGATTAATATCATTACAAAAAAACAAAAATCAGATGCTTTTGCTATAAATTTAAAAAGCAGTGCTTATGATCATGGTAGATTAGATGGGAATTTAGGTATCAATGGCGCCAAACAAATAAATGAAAATTTAGCTTTTAGCTTTGATATACAAAGTTTTAACCTTGATGGATATCAAGAAGGTTATAATGAAAAAGGCTATTTTATCAACACAAAAACCTATATTGATATCAATGATAATAGCGATTTAACTTTGGGTTATAATTATTTTAAAAGCAAAAATACTAGCAGTGGTTATCTAACAAAAGCACAAGCTCAAAGCAATCCAACTCAAAAAGGTAAGAGTGATAATATCACACAAATCAATCGCCCTGAAATTTCTTTGGATTATCATTACTATTTTGATGATATATGGGAATTTAACCTAGAAGCTTTTTGGCAAAATCAAAAAATCAATTATCTAAAAGATGAAATTTCTATGAAGGGAACTACAGCTTATCAAAATGGAAGTGGCTTTGAAGACACACTTACAGGGATAAGTTTAAAAAACAAGCTAAATTATGCAAATAATTCTTATTTTATTTTTGGTTATGAATTTGCAAACCATGATGCAAAAAGAAAGAGTTTGGTGTATTATAGCGTTCCAGGTGTCATAAATTATCACAGGATGACAACTTTAATGGATATGGATAAACAAAGCCATTCTATTTTCGCTCTTGATTCTCATGAATTTAATGATATTTTTAGTATTTCAGGTGGAGCAAGATATGAATTTAGCACTTATAATACCAATAGATCTTATAGAAATGAAATGAGTATGAACGGAAAACCGCCATCATCAAATCCTATGATCACAGACCAAACAACCCTTTTTGATACCGATAAAAACACCAATAATTTTGCTTTTGAAATCACCCCTAACTTTAAATACTCTGACACAGGAAAGCTTTATATCAAATACGAAAGAGGTTTTGTCTCTCCAAGTCCAGCACAATTTGTCAATAAGGATCAAAAAACTCAAAAGTATTATTCTGCAAATTTAAATCCTGAGATCTTTGATACCTTTGAACTAGGAATTGATGATTTTTGGTGGGATTTTTACGGCTTTAATCTAACTTTATTTTACACTCTAAGCAAAGATGAAATTTCTTATCTTGGAAACCCTCATTCTACTAGTGGATCTTGGTGGAAATATTATAATATAGATCAAACTCGCCGTTTAGGAGTAGAATTAAGTCTGAGTCAAAATTTTTTAGATGATGATTTAATCTTTAGAGAAAGTCTAACTTATCTTGATGCTAAAATTTCTAAAGGTGTTAATGACAGCATGAGAATTCCTTATGTTTCAAAAATCAAAGCCACAGCTGGGCTTGAATACGCTTGGAATAAAAATTTCTCAAATTTTGTTGATTTAACCTATTTTTCTAGAGCAAAAGATGGTGGAACTATAAATGAAAATACAGGAAAAATGTCTAAAAATTCTTGGATAAGGGATTATTTTTTAACAGATATTGGCATGAAATATAATTATAAAAAATTACAAATTTTAGCAGGAATTCGCAATCTTTTCGATAAAAGATACTACACCTATCAAGACAGTATAAATGATCAATACCTAGCTGGGAATGGCAGAAACTACTATATTGAATTTAAATACGCATTCTAAAATTTTAGTGATTATAGGGCTTTTGGTAGCTTATATAATCGCTTCTTTTATAGCACTTTGCTTAGGAGATGAGAATTTAAACCCAAAAGAACTTTTTTCATATATCTTTAGCCAAGATGAAATTTTAAGACAAATCATCATAGATGGACGCTTACCACGCATTATAATGGCGATTTTAATCGGTATGCTTTTAGCTAGTAGTGGGGCTATCACTCAAAATGTATTTTCAAATCCTATAGCTGATCCTTATATCATAGGTATAGCTTCTGCGGCAACCTTTGGAGCGGTTTTGGCGTATTTGTTAAAATTGAATGATTATTATTATGGAATTTTAGGTTTTGTTTGCTCTGCCTTTTTTGCCCTAGGAGTTTTTAAAATTTCTTCTAAAGCTTCTATAGCAACTTTACTCATTATCGGCATAGCAGCTTCATCTTTTTTAGGGGCTTTTACTTCTTTTTTCACTTATCTTATAGGCGAGGATTCCTTTAAAATAGTCGCTTGGCTTATGGGAAATATAGGCAATGCTTCTTGGTTTCGTGTGGGAATTTTAATCTTACCTTTAATTTTTTGTTTGTTTTATTTTTACGCTCATAAAAACGAATTAAACATACTTTTAAGCGGAGATGATGAAGCTAGAAATCTAGGGGTAAATGCTCAAAAATTAAAGATAAATTTACTCATTGTCTCATCCTTGGCTGTATCTTTTGCGGTTGCTTTTAGCGGACTTATAGGCTTTGTTGGACTCATCATTCCTCATACTATAAGACTTTTGCTTAAAAATTATGACAATGCCTTGGTTATCCCTTTATGTACAGCATTTGGAGGATTATTTTTACTTATTTGTGATACTTTAGCAAGAACTCTTTTAACCCCTGTACAAATTCCGATTGGAATTTTAACTGCATTTTTTGGAGCTCCTATTTTTTTATACTTGGCTTTAAGCACTAGGAGATTTTTATAATGCTAAAAATACAAGATTTAAACTTTGCTTATCACCAAAAAGATTTACTAAAAAACATTCATTTAGAACTTAAAAATCAGGCTTTTATAGGAATTTTAGGGCCAAATGGCTCAGGCAAAAGCACTCTTTTAAAACTTATACTTAAAAATTTAAGTCCAAATAAAGGAGAAATAAGTCTTTTTAATACAAATATCAAAGATTTTTCTCTTAAAGAATTTGCCAAAATTTGTGGCTTTGTGCCTCAAAAATCAGAATTAAACACCCCTTTAAAAGTCATCGATGTGCTTTTAATGAGTAAATATGCGAATTTAAAACACGCTTTTAGTTCTTATTCTAAAGAAGATATTTTAGAAATTAAAGAATTTGCTAAGGATTTAAGACTTGAAAATTTTCTAGAAAGAAGCATACTTTCTTTAAGCGGAGGTGAATTTCAAAGAATGCTTTTAGCAAGAGCTTTGCTTAAAAAGCCAAAAATTCTTTTTTTAGATGAACCCACTTCAGCCCTTGATTTAAACTATGCTATAGAGCTTTTAAGCCTTTGCGAAAAACGAGTTAAAGAAAAAAATATAGCCGTTGTTGCTATCTTGCATGATTTAAATTTAGCTTCTATGTTTTGTGATAAAATCCTTTTTTTAAAAGAAGGGGAAATAAAGTATTTTGGAACGAGTAAAGAGCTTTTTACTCAAGAAATTTTAAAAGAAATTTATGATTTAAACTGCGAGATTATTTATAAAAATTCTAAACCTTATATTTTAGCTTTAAAGGAGAAAAAATGAAAAAAATTTTAATTATTATGAGTTTGTTTTTAATCACACTAAATGCAAAAGAACGCCTTGTAGTGCTTGATCCTGCAAGCATAGAAACCCTTTTTATGCTTAAGGCTGAAGATCAAATCGTAGGCATTGCCACTTTACAACACTCAAATATCTATCCCAAAGATCAAACCTCAAAACTTACAAGTGTAGGCACTTTTTCAAATCCTTCGCTTGAAAAAATAGTAGCATTAAAACCAAGTTTGGTGATTTTAAGCTCTTATTCTTTAAATTTAGAAGAAGGACTTAAAAATTTTGGTATCAAAAGTATCAATTTAAAAGCCGATCGTTTAGAAGATATAACAAAAAATATCACAACCTTAGGCCAAATCACGAAAAAAGAAAAAGAAGCAGAGCTTTTAAAACAAGAATTTGCTCAAAATTTAAAAAAATTAAGCGATAAACCCTTAAATAAAAGTGCGATTTATCTTTATTCTAGCAACCCTTTAATGGCTTTTAATGATAATTCTTTAATAGCTGATATTTTAAGACTTATAGGGATTAAAAATTTAAGCCCACAAAGTCAAATTTCAAGACCTGTTATATCAGCAGAATACATACTGAAACAAAATCCGGACATACTCATTCTTGGAATCGGTGCCAAGAATAATCTTTTAGATACAAATGCTTTATTGAAAAATACTAAAGCAGTTAAAACAGGAAGTATTTATTTTAACAAAGATACACCTATATTATTACGTCTTAGTCCTAAGATAATAGATAGAATTCAAGAATTTAAAACAAAGCTAGAAAATAACAATTTTTAATCACTCAATCTTACTTTAAAAAATTCGCAAGTTTGACAAAGTTTTTCTATGCGTTTATCTTCTTCAAAAGCTTTTTTTATCATCTTGATACGCGGTGATTTAAAAAGCTTATCAAAGTTATTTTCAAAAACATTTCCCAAGTTAATATCTGCTTTAGTATCCAAACAGCAAGGCACCAAACTTCCATCACTTAAAATCCCAATTTGCTCTTTTAAAGCATGACATTTTCCTTTTTTATAAAGGGGTTCATCTTTTAAATTTGGCCATTTAAAAAGTTTATTTTGATGAAGCAAAATATGTCTTTGTAAGCGATTTTTACTTAATCCTGTATCGATCTTAGCTTCAAATTCTTTGGCCAAAAACTCATAAATTTTTAAATTTGACTTAGGCACTTTAAAATTAGTGTCTAAATTCCAAAGTCTTAGATTGATAAAAGAAAGGCTTTTTTGCTCTAAATGCTTTTTGCAAAGTTCTAAAATAGGCTTAAAATACTGCTCTAAAGAAATTTTACTTTGACTTAAAAAAGACATTAAAGAAATATTGATTTGATGGATATTCTCATACCCTAACAATAAAGCTTGATTTTTAGAATTTAGATAAAAGCCACTTGTAGTGATTTCAAGTTTCATAGCTTCATCTTTTGCGATTTTTAGATAATTTTCCAAATTAGGCAAAAGCAAAGGATCACCCAAAAGATGAAAGGTAAAAAGCTCAGCTTTATTAGAAATTTCATAAGCTAAGTTTTGAAATTTTTCTTCACTCATTACCCCGCGAATTCCTTTTTGAGAAGGACAAAAATCACATTTTAAACCACAAATATCGCTTAATTCTATATATATTTTTTTAAATTTCATTGTATTTCCTAGAGTAAACATTTTACTGAAATTTATTAAAATATGTAACATTTTTATCAATATTTTTATCTTTTTTATTTCTCTTCTTTATTTTTAAATATATTAAACAAAAATCACACTATACTTAAATAAAAATCTAAAATTAAGGAAGGGTTTATGCAAGAGCTTACTCGCACGAAAAAAATTCGCTCTATTATTGCTGCAAGTAGTGGAAATTTAGTAGAGTGGTTTGACTTTTATATCTATGCTTTTACAGCAACTTATTTTGCTCATACTTTTTCAACTTCAGATAATCCTGTTATCCAGCAAATCAATGCCTTTGGAGTTTTTGCAGCAGGATTTTTTATGCGTCCTATAGGTTCTTGGCTTTTTGGTTCTTTGGCTGATAAAGTAGGTCGTAAGAAATCTATGGTTATATCAGTGGTTTTAATGGCTTTGGGCTCTTTTATGATAGCAGCCTTACCAAGCAAAGATACAGTGGGCGATCTTGCTATTATCTTACTTTTAATAGCAAGACTCATTCAAGGTCTTAGTGTAGGCGGGGAGTATGGTATAGCAGCCACTTATCTTTCAGAACTTGCTACAGAAGGAAAACGCGGTTTTTACTCATCTTTTCAGTATGTAACCCTAATAGGTGGTCAACTTTTGGCCGTTGCAAGCATTAGTATAATGTTTTTATTTTTTAGCATTGATGATATGAAAGATTATGCTTGGAGAATACCTTTTGTAATAGGTGGAATTTTAGCACTAGGCTCGCTTTTTGTAAGAAAAATGATGAATGAAAGTGCTACAAAACTTCACCAGCATGAAAATCGTGGTACTTTAAAAGCATTATGCAAGTCTTGGAAACCTTTTTTAATGGTGCTTGGGGTTACTTCTGGAGGTTCTTTAGCTTTTTATACTATTACAACTTATACTAAAACTTTCATGGAAAACGCGGGTATGGATAAAATGCTTGTTAATAATCTTTTCTTAGGTGCTTTATTTATACTAATGATCATTCAACCTCTTTTTGGATACATAGGAGATAAAATAGGACACAAACGATCTTTAATTGTATTTTGTATTTTGGCATTGGTAGGAATTTATCCTATTTTTTCACTTATAGCCAATAACGCGCAAAATAATCCTTCTTTGACATTTATGTTAGTAGTATTATTGTTTGTTATTTTAAGTTTTTATACTTCAGTTGCTGGGATTTTTAAAGCAAAACTTTTTCCTGAACATGTAAGAGCTTTAGGGACAGGTTTGGGTTATGCTATTTCAAATGCTGTTTTTGGAGGATCTGCTCCTTGGGTTGCTTTACAATTTAAAAATGCAGGTATAGAAAATGGCTTTTTTATATATATAGCTATTTTTACAATCATCATGCTTATAGCTACTTTATGTTTGCCTAAAAAATCAGAGCTTAATTAATTTTAACGCTTTTAAAGAAAGTGCCGAAAGTGCGGTACTTTCTAACTCTTTTAAGGTTTTAAATTCATAATTTTTATTTTCATTGTTTAAAATTTGATGATAAACCTTGATATTAAGTTTATACTTAGTATAGCTGTGCTTAAACTCCCCTACAAAACCCATATCTTTAGAAAGTTTATACTCTCCTTCTTTAAAAAAAGGAAAATTATACATACCCTTATAAAGCTTATCTTGGCTTTGCCCTATGGCAAATTTTTTATTAAATTCAAACAAAAAAAGATTTAAATTTACACTCTCATAAAGTATTTTTTTAGCTCTTGGATAAAGCTCTGTATGAAATTTGCCTTGACAAAAATCATACAAAGGACAAATCCCACACTTTGCATTTTTACTCACACAAACCAAAGCCCCTATATCAAGCAAGGCTTGGTTATGATCAAAAGCATGATTTAAATTTAAAAGCTCTTTAGCTCTTTTTTCAAGTTCTTTCATGCTAGGATTTTCTAAAGCAAAAAGACGAGAAAGCACACGGCGTATATTACCATCAACAAAAGAAACCTTTTGATCATAACCAAAACAAGCTATAGCACCTGCTGTATAAGCTCCTATACCGCTTAATTTTTTTAGATCCTCAACTTCTTTGGGTAATTTAGCTTCAAACTTATCCACACATTCTAAAGCTGCCTTTTTTAAATTTCTAGCACGAGTGTAATAACCAAGTCCTTGCCAAGCCTTTAAAAGCTCATCTTCATTAGCATTAGCCAAACTTTCTAAAGTAGGAAATTTTTGCAAAAAAGGGAAATAAAACCTTTCCAAAACTGATTTAACTTGAGTTTGCTGAAGCATAATTTCGCTGATATAAACTCCATAAGCTCTATCAATATGCTTTAAACTTTCATCACAATTTTGACTTTGTAAATTACGCCAAGGTAAAGTTTTGCGTCCATTTTTTTCATACCAAAGAAGTAAATTTTCTTGTAGTTTTTCAAGCTCTTTTTTTTGCATAAATGAGAGTATAACAAAAAATTTTAAAATTTTTTGCTAAAATTAGCTCAAATTAAATTATTAAGGATATCCATGTTAGCTTTTTTTAAAGGTTTAGGTATAGGTTTTTTATGTTTATTACTTTTTGTTGCAGGAGTAGTTTTTAATGTAGAATTTTTAGGCAAAAAAGACTCTAATCATGATTTATATTTTTCAAGAAATATAGAAGTAAGCAATACACTAAAACCCGATATTTTATATGCAAATATTAATTTTTGGGCAAATGAAAATTTAAGCTCAAAAATCACATTAGACAATAGTGAAAAAGCCGAAATCACAAATACTTTCAATCAAATTTTAGAACGCTCAAAAAAAGAAAATTTTTGTAGCGGAGGAAGTTTTTCTTTAGAACCTAATTTTTCCTATAAAGATGGTATACAAACTCCAAAAGGTCAAAGATTTGATGCGAATTTAGAATGTGAATTTAAAGAAAACCAACTTGCAGATTTTAACAATCTTTTAAATGACATCAATTCTATCATAGCTAAAAATAATTTCATCAGCGTTTCAACACCAGCCATACAAACAAAATTTTCAAAAGATACACTAAACAACAACAAAGAAAATCTCTACAAAGAGCTTTTAAAAACATCATACGAATATGAAAAAACTTACTCTTTAGATCTTAATAAAACTTGTGTATTGAAAAATTTACAAGTAAATGCCAATACCAATATCGCACCTAGAATGCTAAATGCAAAATCTGATAATATAGAACTTTCATCTCCAATTATCAGCGAAAAAGAACAAATTTTAAACGCGAAAGCTTTATTTATTTGCAAATAACTTAAGGCAAAATAAACTCCTTTTAAGTTTATTTTGCTATACTTTTATCTTCAATTCTTTCAGAAATTTATGCGGGAATAGCTCAGGGGTAGAGCACAACCTTGCCAAGGTTGGGGTCGCGAGTTCGAATCTCGTTTCCCGCTCCATAATCACCCGCCCGGGTGGTGGAATTGGTAGACACAAGGGACTTAAAATCCCTCGGAATTTTTCTTCCGTGCCGGTTCAAGTCCGGCCTCGGGCACCACTTTTTCAACATTATCAGGGCGACATAGCCAAGCGGTAAGGCATGGGCCTGCAAAGCCTTGATCTCCGGTTCGAATCCGGATGTCGCCTCCAAAAGGCAAAACTTTACTTTATCGGGAGATGGCTGAGTGGTCGAAAGCGGCGGTCTTGAAAACCGTTGAGGGTCACACCTCCAGGGGTTCGAATCCCTTTCTCCCGGCCACCAAGACTTTCTAGTTTATTAAGCTTATATCATTCCTGAAATTATAAAGGATACTACAAATGAAAAATAATACTTCAGTCTTACTATTTTTGTTATATCCTAAAAAACTTAGAAAAACTATGACTAATATAATTAAAAATAAGAAATACAAATGGAAAATTTAGAATTTATTATTTTAAAACAAAAATATAAAATTTTAAAAATATGTCAAATTTTAAAATACAAGGTAGCTAAATGAAAGAATTTTATATGAATTTAGCTTTAAATGAGGCTTGGAAATATCAGTTTTTAACCTATCCAAATCCAGCCGTAGGCTGTGTAATCTTAGATAAAAATGAAAAAATTTTAGCCATAAAAGCTCATGAAAAAGCTGGATTGGCTCATGCAGAACTTAATGCCATAGCTCATGCTTTTAAAAGCTTAAGACCTGAAATTTCATTGCCTAAAGAAGTAAACGCCTTACATGAGTTTATTTGCAAAAACCATCAAGGTGTATTTAAAGATAGTATAGCTTTTGTCACACTTGAGCCTTGCTCTCATCAAGGAAAAACGCCTCCTTGCGCAAAACTCTTTAGCGAGCTAGGTTTTAAAAAAATTTTCATCAGCGTTAAAGATGAAAATAAAATCGCAAGTGGTGGAGCTGAATTTTTAAAAAAACAAGGCATAGAAGTTGAATTTGACATACTTAAAGAAGAAGGAAAAAAACTTTTAAAACCTTTTTTAAAATGGCAAAAAGGGCAATTTAAACTTTTTAAATTAGCCCTTTCTATGAATGGCTCACCTTTTGGCAAAATCGTAAGCAATAAGCTAAGTCGCACTTATGCACATAAAATTAGAGCGGTGATTGATTTGCTTGTAGTCGGTGGAGAAACCATAAGAAAAGATCGCCCTATACTAGATACTAGGCTTTGCAAAGCAAAAGCGCCTAATCTTTGTATCTTAAGCCGTCAAAATATAGATAATTTTGATAAAAATATCCCTTTATTTAAAGTTCCAAACCGCCAAATTTATACCCAAATTCCAAGTGAGGCTAAATTTTTAATGTATGAGGGTGGAGAAAATTTTCTCAAAATCTTTAAAGATGGAATAGATATGTTTTTGATTTTTCAAAGTTCAAGTTTAAATGATGAAAAAAATGTTACAATACCTTTAAATTTCAAGCCACTTTATAGGAATTTTTTAGGGAGTGATACTTATGGCATTTATGAACTTTAGTGGATTTTTTTATGCAAGAAATGATTTAAGATTATTTAAAATAGAAAAGAAAAATGAATTAAAATCCTTTTTTTACAAAGACTACACCTTATCAAGCTACAAAGATGATTTAAATTTAAACAATGAAATCTTTTTTTATCAAAGTTTAAAAGAAGGCTTATTTAAAGAAAATGATGAAATTTTAGTTTCAAATTTGGGTAAAAAGATCATACTTTTTAGAAATTTCACTCAAAATTGCGATAATTTTAATGAGGCAAAATTAAAACAAATATTGCTTTTATTTTTTTTGTTATTAGCGAGCGTATTTTTTGCAAGTTTGGCTATGATTAATGAATTTGGAGCCATAGATCTTGTTTTTTTAATGATTTGCTTATTGCTTTTAGTGATGGGAGTAATCAATCTTGGCTTGCTTTTTAAGCAAATTCGTATTCTTAAAAGTTTTTCCAAAGAAGAAATGAAAGAATTTTTAAGTCTAAGAATGAAAAAATACACTAAAGTGTAAAAACACTTTAGCATACTGTTTTTAAATTTGTAGCAAGACCACCTAAAGAAGTTTCTTTGTATTTATAATTCATATCTTTTCCTGTTTCATACATGGTTTCTATAACCTCATCAAGGCTTACCATAGGAGTAGATTTGCGTGTCATTGCCATTCTAGCAGCACTTATAGCCTTAATAGCTCCAAAGGCATTTCTTTCTATGCAAGGAATTTGCACAAGCCCTGCAACTGGATCGCAAGTTAAACCTAGATGATGTTCCATTGCCATTTCAGCAGCGTTGCATGCTTTAAAAGCATTAGCCCCTAAAACTGTTGCCATAGCTGCAGCTGCCATAGAGCTAGCACTACCAATTTCTGCTTGACAGCCTGCTTCTGCTCCGCTAATGCTTGCATTTTTCTTATAAAAAGAACCTATAAGCATTGCTGTTAATAAAAACTCTATAGCCTTTTCATCACTAAAACCTATAGTATGGTTTTTAAGATAAAGCATAACAGCAGGGATAACAGCACATGCTCCATTTGTTGGTGCGGTTACAACTTTTGCTCCGCTAGCATTTTCTTCAGCAATCGCAATAGCATATAAAGAAATAAAATCGATAATGCCCATAGGATCAGCTGTCATCGCCACTCTTTCTTTAAGTCCTTTAGCTCTACGCTTTAAATGAAGTTTTCCAGGCAAATAATCTTCATTTGGATGAGTGCCATTATAATACACTTCTTGCATTACTTCCCAAATTTCAAGACAATAAGCACGAATTTCCTCTTTAGTGTGAAATTGCAATTCGTAACGATAAGAAAGCTCTGCTAAATCCCAATCTCTTTTATCGCAAAGCTCTAAAGCTTCTTTTGCATTGTTAAGCTCTATATCTAGTTTTTTCTTTTTATTTTGGTTGGAATTTTTATCTTTTTTTTCTAATTGTGCAGCTGTTAAAACAAAGCCTCCACCTACAGAATAATAAGTTTCTTCATCAACTAACCCACCTTTACAATCATAAGCTTTAATCTTCATACCATTCTCATGTAAAGGTAAAAAATCTTTGGAAAATATCAAATCTTTTTCATAATTAAAACAAAGTTTTTTCTCACCACAAAAATCAATTTGAGCATTTTCAATAGCATTTTTATTTACTTCATCTTGTATTGCTGTGCTTAAATTTTTAGCTTCTAGGCCATTTAACCCCCAAATTACAGCCTTATCACTCAAGTGTCCTTTACCTGTTAATGACAAAGAACCATAAAGAGTAACCTCAACTCTATCAATTTCATCAAGCTTTTTAGCGACTTTTTTACAAAATAAATTTCCAGCAAGCATAGGCCCTAAAGTATGAGAAGAAGAAGGACCAACACCTATTTTAAAAATGCTTAAATTACTCATTTTTTATCCTTAATTTATAAAAGATCATGAATTGCAGCAGAAATTGCAACTATCCCCATTACCAAAATAAAAAGATCTAAAAATTTATTACGAAATCTTGCCAAAATATCAAAACGATAAATACAATAAAGTGGCATTAAAAAAAGCAAAATAGCCAAAACAGGGCCACCAATAGCCTCGATAATTCCTATAACACTTGGATTTTTATACGCAACAAGCCACGCGATAGCAAAGGTAATGATCGCTGTTAAAGTTTGAGCGAATTTACCTTGAATTCTACCATTACTTGCTTTATATAAAATACCATTTAAGCCTTCTTGAGAACCAAGATAATGCCCTAAGAAACTTTTGCTAATAGCCACAAGTGCAACAATAGGTCCAACATAAGCTAGTAAAGAAACTTCAGGAAATTTATTTGCTATAAAAGTAAGAATATTGATATTTTGATCTTTTGCTGATGCAAAATCTTCTGGTGTAAAGGTTAAAGCACAAGAAAAAACAAAAAACATTACAACAAAAACCATAAGAATAATTGCCAAAGAAATAATTTTTCTAGCGCGAGGTTCAGCATAACCACCATATTCTTTTTTACAATAACAAGCAAGTGAAGAAATGATAGGAGAGTGATTAAAACTAAATACCATCACAGGAATAACAAGCCATAAAGTAACCCAAAAATTACTTGTTGAAATTACGGAAAAATCAACATTTGCAAATAACGATAAATTCCATTGTGGAATTAAAAGCAATGAAAAAATAAATAAAAATATAATAAAAGGAAAAACAAGAAAACTCATTGCTTTTGTTACAACATTTTCACCAAGAATAGAAATCAAAACCAAAACTCCAACAATCAAAAAACTCACCCACCAACGAGCAGCATGAGTAAGATCTGCATTGAAATTGAACTGATTGATTAAGAACTCAAGCAAAGTTGTTGTAAGATTAGCACTATAAACCAATAAAATAGGCAAAATAGCAAAAAAATACAAAAGTGTAATTAAAAATCCACCGCCCTTGCCAAAATAACTTTCTGCAACAAAAGTAATATCATCTTTTGGATTAGAACTTGAAAGCACAAAGCGACATAAATTTCTATGAGCTAAGTAAGTCATAGGAAAAGCTAAAACAAGTATAACTAACAAAGGTATCAATCCACCAAGCCCAGCACTAATAGGTAACAAAAGTACGCCGGCTCCAATAGCTGTTCCAAAAAGAGATAAAACCCACCTTGTATCGTGACTAGTCCATTTAGGAGTATTCATTATTCTTCCTTAAATTTAAGATTACATCTCTTTTATTTTAGCAAAATATTTATAAATAATTATTTTTTAAAAAAAATATTTTAAATCTTATGTAACATTTTATAAATTTAATTTTATAAAAAAACAATCACTTGTATCAATAAAGTATTATTTTAAAACTAAATATATTTTGGGTTTTGCAATCAAAAAATAAAAATTTGGAAGACTATGCTTCCAAATTTTTGCATCAAATTTTCTAAGGGAGTTAAATTTTCAAAAATTAATCTAATTTTTGACCTAGGATATTTCCTTGCATATCTGTATAAACTTCCATATTGTTATTAAACTTAAATTTATAACCATTAATTTCTTTGTCTACTTCAAGAATTTGAGCATTTGATTGAGTTGCACTCACTTTTTTCATAATATTAGGTAAGATAGTATGTGGCAAAGCCTTATATTTTCCATCAACTTCTTTCCACTCTCCATTGATCATAAAATCAATTTCAGTTCCATCATTTAAAATCACATCATAAGAATCTATATCTTTTTTCACCAAACCAATTTGAGCGGTTTTAAAATTTTTAGAAATAAATTCTTTGGCATTATTTGGAAGTTCGCTAGCAGGAACAACCATATCTTTAGCTAAAAGCACCGTAGTACCCAACAAAGCAAGTAAAGTTAGTTTTGCTTTCATAATTTCTCCTTTTTTTGTCTTGGTTGGCGAAAGTTTAACTCAAAACTGTGAAGTGAATGTGAAACTTAAAAAATAATTTTCAAACTTTCATTCTCAACACTTATACCTTGACTTTTTATAAATTTTATTTCTTTTCCATCTTCAAATTTTAAAATATCTTTATCTTTTAGATTAATATCATAAGTTAAAATATGCAAAACAATATCATAAATACAAAAGAAAAGTTCTTTTTCTTCTATGTTTAAATCACAAACTTCAAGTTCTAATTTATCAAAATTTCTAAGCCCATAAGTATAAGCATTAACTCCATTTTCACTAGGATAAACACTAACATATATCCAATTATATACCGGCAAGCGATTATCATCTAACATTTTTGCATTTTCTATATAAAAACTGGGCTCTAAAACAACTGCACCTGTATAAAAACCTAAAGCATGTTTATTTTCCAAACATAAAGCTGCAATTTTCGTAAACATTTTAGCTTGTTCTAATTTGCTTTGATCTTGACTTAGCACCGCTATAAGAAGATGAGCTTTATGTTTTTTAGTTTGCTCTAAGGCATCTTTCCACATAAAATTAAAATTTGCATAGTATTCTGCTTCGTGATTAGGTATAGGATTTTTAATCAAATTTAGAGTAACTAACATATTTTCATATGAAAAAATCACGCCCTCTTTGGTAAAATTTTCATCAGCTATTTTTATATTAAATTTATCTTCTAAAATGCTTTTTAACTCCGAAAAATTAAAATCAACTTCATCAAGAAGAACAAAAGAGGTAAAATTGTGATTTAAATCTATAGTCATGTTAAACCCTATTAAATTTTTATAAATTATAACCTAATAAAAATAAATACTATAAACAAGAATTTCTTAAAAATTATGATAATTGATATTAATTATAAATTTATTTTTTATACAGTATAATCTTTTAAAATTTATAAGTATATTTTTGGAGAAAAATATGGAATTTTTAAAAGATTACATCGATTTAATTATCTTTTTAATTCTAGGAATTATGGCATTTATAGCTTTTTGGTGTGTTGTAGAAAGAATGCTATTTTTTAGAAAAATTAACTTTAAAAATTATGAGAATCAAGAGCAATTTGATGATGCGATTAGTGAAAATTTAACCACTATATATATCATCTATTCCAATGCCCCTTATATAGGACTTTTAGGCACTGTAATAGGCATCATGGTTACATTTTACGAAATGGGCTTGGCGGGCAATATAGATGTCAAATCTATAATCGTGGGGCTTTCTTTAGCTCTTAAAGCTACAGCCTTAGGACTTTTGGTTGCTATTCCTGCTTTAATGGCTTATAATGCCTTACTTAGAAAAGTTTCCCTCTTAAGCAATGCTTATAAGGCAAATAAAAATGCTTAAACTACCAAAAAATGAAGGTTTAAATATAGTCCCATTTATAGACATTATGCTTGTTTTGCTTGCTATAGTGCTTAGTATTTCAACCTTTATTGCGCATGGAAAAATTCAAATCTCACTTCCTTCAAGTGAAAATGCTACCAATATAAGCAATAATGAAAAAAAACTTCTTATAACCATAGACGAAAAAAATACTTTTTATTTAAATGATAAATTAGCTGATTTAAATGAAGTTCAAAATGCTATTTTTTCACTTGATAAAAAAACCATAGTAGAACTAAAAAGCGATAAAAATGCTAAATTTGAAAGCTTTGTAAAAATTATAGATTTTTTAAAAGCCAAAGAACATGAAAATTTTCAGATTCTTACTGAGAAAAACAAATGAAAACTTTATTTTTAAATCATAAATACCAAGCTTCTTATATAACTTTTATAGTCTTTATACCTTTACTTTTTGTCATTTTTCACTCGAATGACTTTTTTAAAATGGAAATTAAAAATGAAGATTCTTTTTCTTTGGCAATAAAACAATTTACCCAAACTAATCCAACAAATGAGACTAAACCAACAGAGTCCATTATAGAACCTATCAAACCAAAACCTCAGCCAAAAGTTATTAAAAAACTCCTGAAAAAATGCAAAAAAAGATAAAAAAAACACCTCCACACCCAATACCAAATAAAACCCCAATAGCACCAACTCAAGAAGTTAAAACTTTTACAAAAACAACTGATACAAATGTCAAACCTAAGATCACTCAATTAACACAAGGAAAAGATAATCACCCTGTATTAAAAGAAATCCAAAAAGCTATACAACAAGCACAATTTTATCCAAGGCAAGCAAAAAAATGCGTATGCAAGGAACTGTAAAAGTAGAATTTTTATGGAAAGAAAACAAAACTTTAGCAGATTTAAAAATCATCGAAAGCTCGGGATATGATTTGTTAGATAAAAGTGCTTTAGAAAGCATAAGAAAAGCTTCTTTAAATTTTCCACACTATAATGGAGATTTAAGAATTACACTACCTATTATATATGATTTTAAAACCCTAAGAGGGTAAAATTATAATTTGCTACACTCTCTTATCTACAATTTGTGCTTCTTGATTTTCAATTTTATTTTGAAAATCTTTACTTAAATTCTGACTTAATTCTTGCAAAGATTTTTGCTTCAGTTTTTCAAATTCTTCAGGATTGCTAGCCTCAAGCTTTGCCTGCTCATCAGCACTTAAAGCATTTAAACCTTTTTCTTGGGCTTTTTGAAGCAAATCTTCGTCTTCTTTTTCTTTGATATTATTTTCCTTATCATCTTTTTTATTGATTTTTTGCGGATCTATGGTTTTCATAGCACTAGCTCCACTACCTGATGCTTCTTTAATGTCGCTTAAAATTTCTCTCATGCTAGGTTCTTTAACATCACTATCATCAACTTTACCATCTTTATTTACATCTTTATCAATAAAAAAATTTAATTTTTCTTCTATATTTGCATCATCAGATATTTTTTCATCGCTTGTTTTAAAGCCTAAATTTTGCATACTTTGTTGAAGGGTATTTGTATTAAAATTTAATTTTACACTTTGTTGTTTATTATTTAAATTTGAATTTAAAGAACCAAAATTATCTTTTACACTTTCAAACCAATTTGAAACAAATTGGTTTGCTTCGCCATTAAGCCTTATACTACCATCATTTCTAGCAACATAATTCGTATAAGAACCGAAATTTTTTTGTAAACTACTATAATTTTCATCGCTTAAATTTAAAGCTATAAGTTCACCTTGCTTATTTTCAAAAACAACCTTAACACCATCGCTATTTAAACTCGAAAGATCTTGCACGGGAATTTTATCTTGATCTTCTTTTTTTAATACGCTAAGCTCTTTTTTATCAACATTATTAGTTAAAGAATGGGTTAAACTAGCAGAAGTATCGATTTTCATTATTTATCCTTTTTTACATTTTGCAAATAAGCCTAAACGACACATTTTTCTCTCATGTGAATTTTTTAAAGAATTACACTTTTTAAGTTCTTGCTCGTAGTTAACACAAGAATTTGCAAAAGCAAAAGAACTCAAAATGCTTAAAACCAAAATTATTTTTAACACTTTCCAATCCTTATTTTAAAGATTTTTTAGTTAAAATTATATCTTTTATAATCGACAAAATCTTAAAAAATTTTATATTCTTAGAAAGGAATCAATGAAAGCATTAGCTCTTTTTAGCGGTGGGCTTGATAGTATGCTTGCAATGAAACTCATCACTGCACAAGGCATAGAAGTTAAAGCTCTAAATATCAACATAGGTTTTGGAAGTACAAGTGATAAAAGCGAAATCATGAAAAAGCGTGCAGCGATGGTAGGTGCAGATTTTGAAATGATAGATGTAAGAAATTCCTATCTTCAAGAAGTGCTTTTTAATCCACAATATGGCTATGGCAAACATTTTAATCCTTGTATAGATTGTCATGCTTTTATGTTTAAAACTGCTCTTGCTATGTTAAAAGAAGAAAATGCAAGTTTTATCATCACAGGAGAAGTTTTAGGACAACGCCCTATGAGTCAAAGAAGTGATGCAATGGCAAAGGTTAAAAAACTTGCTCTTGATGAAGAAGATTTAATCTTGCGTCCTATGTGCGCAAAAAACCTACCTCTAACCAAACCTGAAAGAGAAGGTTGGGTAGATAGAGAAAAACTCGAAGGTATTATTGGAAGAAGTCGTAAAAGACAACTTGAACTTGCAGCTAAATTTGGCTTAGAAGACTTTGAAAGCCCAGGTGGAGGTTGTTTGCTAACTCTTGATAGTTTTGCTAAAAAAATTCGAGATTTCATAGAATTTGACAAAGATATGCAGGTTAATGACGCACAACTTTTAAAATATGGTCGTCATTTAAGATTACCCAATGGAGCTAAAATGATCATAGGTAGAAATGAACTTGAAAATACTCTTTTAAAAGGTTTAAAAACTCCTAAATATGAAGCAATAGAAATTGGGGATTTAATCGGAGCTTACTCTTTGGTAGATGAAAAAATTTCAGAAAAAGACTTAGAACTTGCCTTAAAAATAGCCCTTACCTATACTAAACACGAAGCAGGAAAAAGCTATGAACTTAAATTTAAAAATCAAGCTTATACAAGCATAGCTTTTGAAAATAAGGCTGATGTTAATCAATTTTTTATTAGTTAAAGTATAAAGTATTTAGCAAAACAAGCGATATAGTATTTGAATCTTTTCAAAATATTGCAATCAAGCCCATGAAAATGGGCTTTTTTTATTTTAATCCATAAGTATTTTTTAAATTGTTTAAATTCGCACTCGCATTCAAAAGCAAACAATCAGCCAAAACTAAACGCACCATAGCACTAGCTACAACACTTCCTCTAACACCTACACAAGGATCATGCCTACCTTTGAGTTCAAATTCCAAATTATTGCCAAATTTATCTATACTTTCTTGCTTGGAAAAAATAGAAGGAGTAGGTTTAAAATAAGTTTTTAAAATAAGATTTTCTCCATTTGAAATTCCTCCTAAAATTCCTCCGCTATGATTGCTTAAAAACTTGCCATCTTTTAAAGCATCATTATTACACGATCCGCGCATTTTGCTTGCATTAATACCTTCGCCTATTTCAACTGCTTTAACAGCATTAATTCCCATTAAAGCATGAGCTAATTTAGAGTCTAACTTATCATAAAGAACTTCTCCAAGTCCTATAAGCATACCACTAACTTTTGTAAAAACAGCAGCGCCTACGCTATCTTTTGAATTTCTAGCATTTAAAATTTCATTTTTAAAGTCACTTTCTAGTTTTGGATCAAGGCAAAAAATTTCACTTTTCTTAGCAAATTCAAAATCAAATTCTTCTTCTTTCAAATTTGATACAAAAGTTCCTATTCCAAAAACACCACTTTGAACACAAATGCCAAATTCACGCAAAAGCATCGCTGCAACTGCACCACCAGCCACTCTAGCAACACTTTCCCTAGCACTTGATCTACCCCCACCCCTATGATCTCTTATGCCATATTTATAAAAATAAGTAAAATCCGCATGAGCGGGACGAAATAGATCTTTTAAATTATCATAATCCTTAGAATGGGCATTTTCATTAAAAACCACTATAGCTATGGGATGACCCGTTGTATATCCTTCAAAAACCCCGCTTAAAACCTGAGCTTTATCGCTTTCTTTTCTTGGTGTTGCAAATTTACTTCCGCCTTTGCGTTTATCAAGCTCATTTTGCAAAAATTCTTCATCAAATTTAACTCCAGCAGGTATTCCATCAATAATACATCCAACAGCCACACCATGAGACTCACCAAAACTTGTAAATTTCAATCTCGTACCAAAGGTATTCACTATAAAGCTCCTAATTTCTCAAGTGCAATTTTTGCTGCCATTTGCTGTGCTTCTTTTTTGCTTCCTGCAATAGCTCTTGCAAGTTCTTTACCATCAAGCATTAAAGCAATTTCAAATTGCTTTAAATGATCAGGGCCAAAAGCACGCACTGTTTCATACTGCGGAGTTTGTCCGATTTTTCCCTGTGTAATCTCTTGTAATTTTGTTTTATAATCTTTTATAAGAATTTTTGCATCAATTTGAGGGAAATTTTTTTCTATAAGTCTTAAGGCAATAGTTTTTGCAAACTCGAACCCGGCTTCTAAATGTATAGCACCTATAATGGCTTCTAACGCATCTGAAAGTATAGAAGGCTTTTCTTTTCCTCCATTGTTTTCCTCAGCAACACTCATAAGAATAAAATCGCCCAAATTTAAACTATTTGCAATTTTTGCAAAAGACTTTTCATTCACTAAAGCTGCTCTAAGCTTAGATAAATCTCCTTCGGCATCTTTGGCGAATTTATGAAAAAGGTATTCACCTACAACTAAATCAAGCACGGCATCACCTAAAAATTCCAAGCGTTCGTTGTTGTAAGATTTTTTAAAACTTTTATGGGTTAAAGCATGTATAAGAAGATTTTTATCTTTAAATTCATAAGTTAAACTCTGCTCTAGCTTTTCAATGTTTTTCATCATTTTCCCTTGCAATTTTCAAAGCAGCTTCACGCGCCAATGTATCACACCTTTCATTTTCCAAATGTCCATTATGTGCTTTTACCCAAAAAGCCTTAATCTTATGAGATTTTGCCACTTTAATATATTCCTTCCATAAATCTATATTTTTTTTACCTTTAAAATCCTTTTTTATCCATCCTTCTAGCCATTCATTAATACTTTGAACCATTAGGTTAGAATCTGTAAAAAGCGAAATTTTACAAGGCTCTTTTAAAGCCTTCAAAGATTCAATAATTGCCATTAACTCCATTCTATTGTTAGTGGTATTAGCCTCAGCTCCAAAACCTTCCTTTTGATACTCCTTATAACGCAAAATATAAGCCCATCCGCCAAAACCTGGATTATTAAGACATGAGCCATCTGTATAAATTTCAATGTGTTTCATTGTTTTTCACTTCATAAATAATTTTACAAGTATTAAACTCATAACAAACAGGACAGTGATAAAAAAACAAAGGCATAACATTTTTACACTCAGAACAACGGTATGAAAATTCTAACCCCGCATTAAAAGAATTATCTTTTAAAATTTTTAACATTTTAAAATTAGAATTTTTAAAAACAAACTGATGCGTATCATCATGCTTTGAAATTTTACCCAAAGCATAAAAGAATTCTAAAAAATCTTGATTTTCTAAATTAAACGCTTCATTTTCTCTATAAAGCAAATCACAAATATCAAAAAAATTTTGCCCTAAAAACATATGATATTTTTCAAAAACTAAACGCCCCAACATAGGATTATCTTCTATTTTAAATTCTAAAAGTTTTTTCTTTTTTTCTTCATCAGTGATATTAAAAGTACAAAGTTCTAAAGCTTTGATAAAATCATGCTCTTTTTGCACATCTTCATTAAGCTCAAAAAGACATTCTAAAAGTTCTAAATTTTCTTTATAAGAACGAAGTTTTAAATAAACAATTTTTAAAAGTTTTAAGGCTTGTATATTTCTTGGACGCAGTTTTAAAGCTTGTAATAAAACTTCTTTTGCACGCTCTAAAAATCCTGCTTTAAAATAAACTTTTGCTAAAGAAAGGAAAATAAATTCTCTTTCTTGTTTATCTTTACATTTTTCAAGAGCAATCAAATAAATTTGAGTTGCTTTTTCAAATTCCCCACTTTTGGTAAAAATTTCGGCCAAAAAACTTAAATTTCCAAAACTCAAGCTACTATTTCTTAATAACTCTTTATGAGCGTTATCCATTTCAAATTTTTTTATAAATTTTTCAAGCTTTTGTTCTTCATCTTTGTTAGCAAATATTTTCCAAATATAATTTGCAACAGCTACAACAAATACTAAAATGGTTAAAATTATAAGCCCTACTAAAGGGTCTCTGTATTCTACAAAGAAAAAATCCATAGTCTCGCTCTAAAAATTTTATGCCAAATTATAGCCAAATCTTTGTATAATTTTAACAAGGTTTGTAAAATGATAACTAAAGAAAGTATAGAAAATTTATCCCAAAGACTTAATATTGTTGATATTATAGAAAATTATATTGAAGTAAAAAAACAAGGCTCTAGTTTTGTATGTATCTGTCCTTTTCATGCAGATAAAAACCCGTCTATGCATATCAATCCTATCAAAGGTTTTTATCATTGTTTTGCCTGCAAGGCTGGTGGAGATGCTTTTAAATTTGTAATGGATTATGAAAAATTAAGTTTTGCTGATGCAGTTGAAAAAGTTGCAAGCCTTAGTAATTTTACTTTGAGTTATACAAAAGAAAAACAAGAAAATAAAAAAGAGCTAAAGTCTATACTACCAAGCTTAAATGCGTATTTTAAAGATAATCTCAAACACCACAAAGAAGTTTTAACCTATCTTTACCAGAGAGCTTTAAATGACAAAGATATAGCCAAATTCGAATTAGGTTTTGCAGGAGCAAGTGAAGATAGTATAAGATTGTTGCAAAATCAAAAAATTCCTTTAGAAGATGCTATGAGTGTTGGAGCTTTAAAAAAAGATGAAAATAATGAATTTTACGCAAGTTTTATATGGCGTATCACCTTTCCAATCTACGATCATAAAGACTTATTGGTAGGGTTTGGAGGGCGCACTTTAAATCCC
Organism: Campylobacter sp. CFSAN122748; assembly: GCF_045277125.1. Taxonomy (NCBI): domain Bacteria; kingdom Pseudomonadati; phylum Campylobacterota; class Epsilonproteobacteria; order Campylobacterales; family Campylobacteraceae; genus Campylobacter; species Campylobacter sp. CFSAN122748. The sequence continues at coordinate 1,604,200 of NZ_CP116953.1, forward strand.
AATGTACCGGCAAAGTATGTAAATTCACCCCAAAATATACTTTTTGATAAAAGTAGAATTTTTTATGCTTTTAACATCGCTAAAGAAAATATAGCCAAAAAAAAAGAAATAATAGTATGTGAAGGCTACATGGATGCAATAGCTTTTCACAAAGCAGGGTTTAACAATGCTGTAGCAGTTCTTGGAACAGCATTAACCGAACATCATCTACCCTTAATCCGCCGTTATGATGCAAAAGTGATTTTATGTTTTGACAATGATGAAGCAGGATTAAAAGCTGCGACACGATCTGCATTTTTATTAAGCACAAACAAAATAGACGGTAAAGTGGCAATTTTGCAAGGCGGAAAAGATCCTGCTGAGCTCGTAGCAAAAAATGAAAGCACAAAACTCCATAATATACTCGATGAAGGAATAGAGCTTGGTGAATTTTATATCAGACGCTTAATATCCACTCATTCCATAATTTCTGCTCTTGATAAACAAAAAGCTTTAGAAACTATACAAAAATTCACCTTTAATCTTGAACCTTTAGTGGCAAATTCTTACACTAGTCTAGTTTCAAATTTATTAAAAGTGGATGAAAAATTTATTGTCTTATCACAAAATTCAAAAAAAACCATACAAACCCCTTTAATTTCTCAAAATAAATACAATTTTCCTAAAGAAAAAATTCACATTGCAGAATTAGAACTTATAGCCTTTTTAAAACAGCATCCAGATATATGTAACGATTTTAAGCAAATTAGTGATAGTGTTTGTTTTAAACATAAGATTTTATTGGATAAAATTTTAGAAAAAAAAGGTTATGAAGATAGTGATATTAGAGAATTTGAAAGTAAAAATATTCGAAAAAATTTAAACTATAGCGAATTCTTGTTAGGTATTTGCAAGGTTAATTTAGCTTTTTTAAACAATGTAAAAATTAAAAATTCTACACTCGCATTAAAAAAACAACTTTTTACGCTTATTGATAAAAATTTAAATCTTTTAATTAAAAATTTAAATACCGAAGAATTAAATAATTTTTTAAAAGAATATTTAAGCTTCTTAAAATATGAAAAAAACGAAGAAATTCTGCAACAATCATTTAGAAACTTAAATGGAATTTTTGGTAACAAAAACTTTACAGCTTATGATTTAGGATTTAGCATACAAAATAATGACGAACCTTTTTAATTTATTTAAATTTCAAGCCTTAATTTACCTTTTTTTAAACACAATCACGCTAAAGTATATAAAAATTTTTAAGGATAAATTATGATGCCTTTTAGTGATGAAGAGCTTATAAATCCTGTTAAAGCAAGTTTAGAAAAGAGCTTGCCTATGCTTGAACGTGATGGCGGAGGGCTTGAATTTTTAGGAATTAAAAATGGGATCGTTTATGTCCATTTAATAGGAGCTTGTAAAGGCTGTGCATCGAGTGGAACAACGCTAAAATACGGTCTTGAAAGGCAACTTAAGATTGATATTCATCCGGAAATCACTATAATCAATTTAAACGGCGGAGTAGACGAATTTGCAAAATTATAAAAAACTTGGAATTGAACATTTTTACAAGAAAGATTTTAAAACTGCAAAAATGTATTTTTCTATGGCTTATGAAAAACGCAAAAATAAACGCTTGCTAAATTTTATCTGCCTTTGTGATCTTGCTTTAAAATCTCCTAAAGAAGCTTCTTTACTTTTTGATTTTTATATAGAACATTACAAAATCTCTAGCATTGATAAAGACTTAGAAGAAATTTTAAGTACAATTGAATTTAAAAAACAGGAAAACAAACAGGAAAACGAATTTGAAGATGGGTATGCGTTAAATTATCAAGATTTTTTAAAAAGCGAAGAAGAACTTGGCTTTCAAAAAAGTTTTGAAAATATCATTAACAGCACTAAATTAGTTATTGATAATCGTGATGATTTTTTAGATTTTTTGGAAAAATTACTTGATAATGGCTATAAAGATATGACTTTAAATTACATAGAAAATGTTATGCCTCATTTTTGGGCAAATGATAGATTTATCAAACTCCAAGAAAAACTCATGGGATTTAAAAGTGAAATTAAAACTTGAAAATTCATTCATTACAGATAACACCTTAGAGTGTGAAAAAGAATGCTTTTTTTTGCAAACCACACAAAATGCTAAATTTCACGCTCAAGCCTTAGAAAAAGGTGCAAAAATCATTGATGTAAATGAGTGTAAAAAACTTTTAAAAATCGATGAAAAGATTCAAATCATAGGAATCACAGGAACCAATGGCAAAACCACAACCGCAGCAGCGATTTATTCTATCTTATTGGATTTAGGTTATAAGTGTGGGCTTTGTGGGACAAGAGGAGCTTTTATCAACGATGAACAAATCGATGAAAAATCCTTAACCACCTCCCCTATTCTTAAAACCTTAGAATACCTACAAATAGCCACTCAAAAAAAATGTGATTTTTTCATCATGGAAGTAAGCTCACACGCGCTCGTTCAAAACCGCATCGAAGGCTTAAATTTTGTTGCTAAAATTTTTACCAATATCACTCAAGATCATTTAGATTTTCACGGTACTTTTGAAAATTATAAAGAAGCAAAAGAACTTTTTTTTACCGATGAGAGTTTAAAATTTATCAACAAAGATGCTTTGGCTATTAAATTTAATGTGCGTAATGCTTTTACTTATGGCATAGAAAATCCTGCTTTATATCAAATCAAAGCTTATTCTTTAGAAGAAGGCATTAGTGCTATTGTAACAAATAAAAATCAAACTTTTCACATAGACTCGCCCTTGCTAGGACTTTTTAATCTTTACAATCTTCTAGTTGCTAGTGCTTGTGTGAATGAACTCGTAAAGCCTAATTTAAAAGACTTGGAAAAAGCTATCAGTGGATTTGGCGGGGTTTGTGGCAGGGTAGAACAAGTAGCAAAAGGTGTGATTGTAGATTTTGCTCATACGCCCGATGGCATTGAAAAAGTGCTTGACACTCTTAAAAATAAAAAACTCATCGTTGTTTTTGGAGCAGGTGGAGATAGAGATAAAACCAAACGCCCTTTAATGGGAAAAATCGTCGAACATTTTGCAAAAATTGCTATCATTACAAGTGACAATCCACGCAGCGAAGAACCAAAAACCATCATGGAAGAAATTTTATCAGGCTTTACTAAAAAAGAAAAAGTTTTAATGATAGAAGATAGAAAAGAAGCTATAAAAAGAGCTTTAGAACTAAAAGAAAATGACGATTTAGTCGTTATTTTAGGCAAAGGTGATGAAACTACTCAAGAAATTAAAGGGATAAAATATCCTTTTAGTGATAAAGTAGTTGTTAATGAAATTTTAAAAAATCAAGGATAATCAATGTTTGAAAATATGGATTTTTCTAAAATGGGAGAACTTTTAAATCAAGTTCAAGAAAAAGCAAAAAATATAGAACTAGAACTTGCAAATCGTGAATTTAGTGCCAAAAGTGGAGCAGGACTTGTTAAAATAAGTGCCAATGGAAAGGGTGAAATTATCGATGTTAGCATTGATGATTCTTTACTTGAAGATAAAGAATCCTTGCAAATTTTACTTATTTCTGCAATTAATGATGTTTTGGCTATGGTTGCACAAAATCGTTCAAGTATGGCGAATGATGTTTTAGGCGGTTTTGGAGGTATGAAATTATGAAAAAAATTTTAATTATTTGCATGCTTTTTACTTTGTCTTTTGGTATAGAAAGACCTAAATTTGAAGATTTTTTAGCAGGTTATGAAAGAAATAAGGCAAGCATGCTCAACTATGAAGGAATGCCAGCTTTTGCACTCAGTGAAAATTTACTTGCTGTGTTAAAACAGCCTAATGCTAAGCTTAACAAATATGTAAAATACGATCCATTTTTAAATTTATATCTTGTAAGAACTGACTTTAGCCTAATCCCTACTCCTATGGGTGATGAAGAAAAACTTACTCGTAATGATTGGGTTGGAATTTGGGATCCTAATAAACCTTATATAGGGCATATTAAGTATTTAGCTCAAAATATTGATGAAAAAGATCAACTTGATTTTAATTCTAAAATAGGACTTTTAGGGACTCCATGCTGTGAAATGATGGGGATTGCTTTAAATAATAGCTCTTTTATAGGCAATCGCTATTTAAAACATTTTATGAAATATAACGATGTTTATTGGGGGGATATCGGCGTTGATTTTGTTGTTCGAGAAAATAAAATTTATGTTAACAATGTAAGAAAAAATCCACAATTTTTAATCAACGATCAAGTTATAAGTGTTGATGGCTTGCCCGCCAATGATTTAAGAAAACTCAATGAAAAAATTCTTTTTGCAGATCGCGGAAGCACTCTTTATTTTCAAGTGTTGCGTGATAATATGGATTTAAATATTTCTACTGAAGTTTTTGCAAAAGATTTGAGCAAATTTAACCTTCCTGATTCTAAACCAAAACCAAAAATTACAAATTTCACAAGCAATCTTGGTTTAACGGTTAATACTAGTCTTGTTGTAACCAAAATAGATCCAAAATCAAAAGCATCAAATGCAGGATTTATGGTAGGAGATAAAATTTTACGCGTTAATAATATTATTTTAAATAATTTTAAAGAATTACAAAATATTTTAAGTGCTGGTAATGACTTTAGCATCTTAATTGAACGCAAAAGTACTAAATTACCTTTATCAAATTTCAACAATGAACTAGGCGGAAATGCCAACTCAGGTGGCGATGGTAAATTTCAATTTTTCATAAGGCTTACTAAGTGAATTTAAAAGAACTTTTTATCCATCACTTAGAAAAAAATCTACCTAAAGTTGAAAGCTTTCATCCTTTTTTTAATGAAGCTTTAGCACTTATGTTAAAAGCGGGGGGAAAGCATTTTCGCGCACAATTGCTTTTAAGCGTAGTACAAAGCAATAAACCTGAACTTTTAAATCAAGCTTTAGATGTGGCTTTAGCTTTAGAGTTTATCCATACTTATTCACTCATACACGATGATTTACCCGCTATGGATAATGCAGACTTTAGACGAGGAATTCCAACCTTACACAAAAGCTACGATGAAACTACAGCCATCTTAGTGGGTGATGCTTTAAATACTGAAGCTTTTTTAGTTCTAAGTCATGCTCATTTAAAAGATGAAATCAAAATCAAACTCATCAAAACCCTTGCCTTTAATGCAGGACTTAATGGAATGGTCATAGGACAAGCTATTGATTGTTTTTTTGAAGACAAAAGACTGAGTTTAAATGAACTTGAGTTTTTACACACACATAAAACCGCAAGATTAATCGCTGCAGCTTTAAAAATGGGTTGTGAAATTTGCGAACTTAACAACGAAGAAAGCAATCAAATTTACAAACTTGGTTTAAAACTAGGACTGATTTTTCAAATCAATGATGATATTATCGATGTAACCACAAGTCAAGAACAAAGCGGAAAGCCTACTAACAACGATATTCATAAAAATTCTTTTGTCAATTTACTTGGACTTGAACAAGCCATAAAAACAAAAGAAAATCTTCTTAGTGAATGCGAACAAGACTTAGAAAAACTTAATGAAAAACTCGCACAAATGATACAAAATTTAATAATTCAATACTTATAAAGGCAAAAAATGGACATTCAAATTTTACAAGAACAGGCAAATACTCTAAGATTTTTAAGTGCTGATATGGTGCAAAAAGCAAACTCAGGACACCCAGGTGCACCTTTGGGTTTAGCAGATATTTTAAGTGTTTTAAGTTATCATTTAAAACACAATCCTAAAAATCCCACTTGGCTAAACCGCGATAGACTTGTATTTTCAGGCGGACATGCAAGTGCTTTGCTTTATAGTTTTTTACATTTAAGCGGCTATGACTTAAGCTTAGAAGATCTTAAAAATTTCCGCCAACTTCATTCTAAAACCCCTGGACACCCTGAAATTTCAACTCTTGGAGTAGAAATCGCTACAGGCCCTTTAGGACAAGGTGTTGCCAATGCTGTAGGCTTTGCTATGGCAGCAAAAAAAGCACAAAATTTGCTAGGCAGTGATTTAATCGATCATAAAATTTATTGTCTTTGCGGAGATGGGGATTTACAAGAAGGCATTTCTTATGAAGCTTGTTCTTTAGCAGGACTTCACAAACTTGATAACTTCATACTTATTTATGATAGCAACAATATCTCCATAGAAGGCGATGTAGGTTTAGCCTTTAACGAAAATGTAAAAATGCGTTTTGAAGCACAAGGATTTGAAGTTTTAAGTATAAATGGACACGATTATGAAGAAATCAATAAAGCCTTAGAACAAGCTAAAAAATCCACAAAACCTTGTCTTATCATCGCAAAAACAACTATAGCAAAGGGTGCAGGAGAGCTTGAAGGCAGTCATAAAAGTCATGGCGCACCTTTGGGTGAAGAAGTGATTAAAAAAGCCAAAGAACAAGCGGGTTTTGATCCAAATATCAGTTTTCATATCCCACAAGCAAGCAAAATCCGCTTTGAAAGTGCTGTAGAACTTGGGGATTTAGAAGAAGCAAAATGGAAAGATAAGCTTGAAAAAAGTGCTAAAAAAGAACTTTTAGAAAGGCTATTAAATCCTGATTTTAACAAGATAGCTTATCCTGATTTTAAAGGAAAAGATCTTGCTACAAGAGATAGTAATGGTGAAATTTTAAATGTTTTAGCTAAAAATTTAGAAGGATTTTTAGGTGGAAGTGCAGACTTAGGCCCTTCGAATAAAACAGAACTTCACAGTATGGGAGACTTTGTAGAAGGTAAAAATATCCATTTTGGTATCAGAGAACACGCTATGGCAGCGATTAACAATGCTTTTGCAAGATATGGAATTTTCTTACCATTTTCGGCAACTTTTTTCATCTTTAGCGAGTACTTAAAACCTGCCGCAAGAATAGCAGCTCTAATGAAAATCAAACATTTTTTCATTTTCACACACGATAGCATAGGCGTGGGCGAAGATGGACCAACACACCAACCTATAGAACAACTTAGCACTTTTAGAGCTATGCCAAATTTTTTAACCTTTAGACCTGCTGATGGGGTGGAAAATGTCAAAGCTTGGCAAATAGCCCTAAATGCTGATATTCCGAGTGCTTTTCTGCTTTCACGCCAAAAACTCAAAGCTCTAAATGAACCTGTTTTTGGAGATGTAAAAAATGGAGCGTATTTACTCAAAGAAAGCAAAGAGGCTAAATTTACACTTTTAGCAAGTGGAAGTGAAGTTTGGCTTTGTTTAGAAAGTGCAAACGAACTTGAAAAACAAGGTTTTGCTTGTAATGTTGTTTCCATGCCTTGTTTTGAACTTTTTGAAAAACAAGATAAAGCTTATCAAGAAAGATTGTTAAAAGGTGAAGTTATAGGTGTTGAAGCAGCACATTCTAATGAACTTTATAAATTTTGCCATAAAGTGTATGGCATAGAAAGTTTTGGAGAAAGTGGCAAAGACAAAGATGTGTTTGAACACTTTGGATTTAGCGTTTCAAAGCTTGTAAATTTTATCCTTAGCAAATAAAATGAATACAAATTTCAAATTTCAAAATAACACTCTTTTTATCTTTGGAATTTGGGATAAAACAAGCATTTATAAGTTAAAAATAAAAGATTTTTTAGCTTTGATCCAAAGCAAGGAAGTGATTTTTGATTTTAAAGATCTAAAAGCAATTGATACCGCTGGAGTGAGATTTTTCCTTGCTTTGGAAAATGATCTTAAAGATAAAAATATTAAAATCACCAAAGAAGGCTTAAATTCACGCTTTCAAACCCTTTTTGAACTTTGTGAAAAAAACTACCAAAGACTAAGCAAAACAAAAAAATCACATAAAAATTTCAGTGAATACTTTATCGATCTTGGAAAATTAAGTTTAGAACTTTTAAAAATTTTAAGAAAATTCATCAATTTCACAGGAGCTTTTTTCACAAGTCTTTTTTTATGCCTTAAAAATCCTAAAAATTTTCGCTTTATTGCTTTTTTATATCATATAGAAAATTCTGCTTTTAAAGCTTTGCCTATAGTTATTTTAACCGCTCTTTTAGTAGGAGTGGTTTTAGCCTATCAGGCTGCTTATCAACTCGCACAATTTGGAGCCAATATTTTCATAGTGGATTTGATGGGAATTTCAGCCACTAGAGAACTTGCACCTTTAATCGCTGCCATAGTAATCGCAGGAAGAAGTGCAAGTTCTTATACCGCACAAATTGGAGTGATGAAAATTACTGATGAAATTGCAGCTATGAATACTATGGGTTTTCGTTCTTTTGAATTTATTATTATTCCACGTGTCATGGCTTTGGTAGTGGCCATGCCTTTAATCGTTGCCATTAGCGATGCAATCAGTATTATAGGTGGAATGATGGTTGCAAAATTAAATCTTGATATTTCTTTTGTCGAATTTTTAAGACGCTTTAGAGAAGCTGTCGATATAAAACATATCTTTATAGGACTTGCAAAAGCACCTATTTTTGGATTTTTAATAGGACTTATTGCTTGTTTTCGTGGTTTTGAGGTAAAAAACACTACACAAAGCATAGGAATTTATACAACAAAAAGCGTTGTAAATGCTATTTTTTGGGTGATAGCTTTTGATGCTTTATTCTCTGTTGTTTTAACTTCTGCAGGAATTTAAATGGTTGTTAAAGCGCAAAATATCATTACAAAATTTGGAGAAAAAATTGTCCATGATGGCGTAAGTTTTGAAATCAAAAAAAATGAAATTTTTGGTATTTTAGGAGGTAGTGGAAGTGGAAAATCCGTCCTTTTAAAACAAATGCTTATGCTTGAACATTTTGATGGTGGAGAATATGAAATTTTAGGCTATAAACTTAAAAATATCAACGAAGAAGATGCACTTGCTTTGCGTAAAAAATGGGGTGTGGTTTTTCAGTTTGCTGCACTTTTTAGCTTTTTTAATGTTTATGAAAATATCGCCATTCCTTTAAAAGAATACACTCATTTAGATGAAAATAGCATACAAGAACTGGTTTTAATGAAGCTAAAAATGGTAGGCTTAAACGAAAGTGTTTTAAAACAATTTCCAAGTGAACTTAGTGGCGGTATGCAAAAAAGAGTGGCAATTGCTAGAGCTTTAGCACTTGATAGTAAATTGCTTTTTTTAGATGAACCTACTTCAGGACTTGACCCTCATAGTAGTCGTGAATTTGACGATTTGGTTTTAGAGTTAAAAAAAAGTTTTGATTTAAATATCATTTTGGTTACACATGATAAAGAAAGTATGAAAAATTTACTCGATCGTTTTATCATTTTAGAAAATAAAAAAGTTGGATTTTGCGGTACTTATGAAGAATTACGCCTGCAAAATGAACGACTTTTTAAAAGATTTATGGAGTAAAAGTGGAAAATAGAGCAAATTATTTTTTTGTAGGACTTTTTGTTTTTGGAGTATTTTTTGCAAGCCTTGGTTTCATACTTTGGCTTGGTAGATACTCTAAAGAAGAAAGTTTTAAGTATTATGAAATTCACACACAAGAATCCGTTGCAGGACTTGGCATAAAAGCACCCGTAAGGCTTTTGGGCGTGGAAGTAGGTAGCGTAGAAGAAATCAGCATTTACAATCAAGATGAACTCGGCGTTAACATACGCATCAAGGTCAAAAATAACACACCTATAAAAGAAGATACTTTTGCTACTTTGCAACTTCAAGGTATCACAGGACTTAAATTTGTCCAACTTCAAGGCGGAAGTAAAAATAGTAAAGATCTAGTATCTATACAGGGAAAACTTCCAGTCATTCCTTTTAAAGAAAGTTTTTTAGCGACCATAGACAGACAAAGCGAACATATTTTTTCTTTGGTTAAAACGGCCGATGATAAATCAAAAGAACTTTTAAGCGAAAAAAATCTTAAAAATCTAGAAATCCTTTTGCAAAATCTAGCAGAATTAAGTGCAAATTTAAACGCTAATTCTAAAAATTTAAGCCTTAATCTTTCAAACGCAAGTTTAAAAATAGGAAAAATGGCTGATAATATAAGCCTTAGTGCGCAAAATTTCAACTCCAGTCTTAAAGACATAAAAGAAAGCACAATGATTTTAAAAAATTTCATAAAAAAAGCTGATGAAAAATTAAACACTTATGATGATATTAAAGCATCTTTGATTCAAAATTTAGAGCTTTTTAAACGAGTTTTAATTGAAAGCAATATTCTAATAGAAAATTTACAAAACAGCCCTGCTGATTTGATTTTTAAAGAAACCAAACCTAAACTAGGACCAGGAGAAAAATAATGCTAAAGCAATTATTCTATATTTTGACTTTTATTTTTATATTATGCGGATGCTCTTTAAGACACGAAACCATCAACAAAAATGAAAATATCATATTAAAAGATGAAGGAATAGACTCAAATATTTTTTTTAAAAAAACTGGTAAAATTCTTAAAATTCGCAATGCAAATGCACCTTTGTATTTAAACTCGCGAGCTATTGTTTATATAGATAATGGTTTTAGCAACAAATACGCACATTATTTCTGGGGAGATTTACCAAGCAATCTTTATTCTTTTTTAATTTTGTCAAAATTTGAACAAAGCAATATTTTTACAACCCTACTTTCTTCAACAAGCTCTTTAAGTGCGGATTATGCTCTTGAAAGTAGGATTAACTCTTTTGAGCAAATTCTTAATAACAATGAAAACTACGCTCAAATTTCTATAAGCGTAAATTTCATAAATCTTGAAAACAATCAAATAATAGCTCATAAAATTTTCAATACTAAAGAAAAAATAGAAAAAAAAGACATCCACTCTACTTATAATGCTTTTCAAAAAGCCTTGAATAAAATTGGCAATGAGATTGTTTTTTGGGTAAATTCTAACTTATCCTAATTTAGGAACACTTTTTGCTTTTTAAATATTTAGCAATATTTTTGAAAGGTAAACAATGAAAAGTGATTTAGATATATTTAAAAAACACTTAGGTGAAATTCAAGGCGTGAATGAATTTAAAGCAAATCAAATTTGCTCTCAAATCAATGATGCAAATGATTTTATAGGAGCACTTCAAGTGCTTGATATGTCTTTAAAAAAAATAGAAAAAAGTATTCTAGAAAGAATAGATGAAAATTCAGATGATATGCAAAAAAGAACTCTTGATGCCACAGCATCACAACTTATACAAAACTGCTCTTTCATGGGAACAGCTCTTTTTGGAAATATTTTCAATGTTTATGTTGGTAAAAAACTTTTTGAATTTGAAATTGCTAATCCACTTTTAATTCTTCAAACAAGTAATTACGAAGGTGTATTGGCCTATATACAAGATAAAAGAGATGAAATAAAAATCATTCTATCAGAGTTAGCAACCGCAATCACCATGGGCGAAACTATAGATAATACTGGAATTTATAACTCTACAATGGATTTTAAAAATTTATTTAAATAAGAAATAGCAATCGTTTGTTCTCTTTAAGCAAATATAATATATTTTAGCTTAAAGAGATTTTCCAAACTCTAAAAGAGAGTTAGGCTACGAATAAAAAGGGGGAGGGAAATAGCCTAACCCAAACGAGATCTTAAAAGATCTCTTTAAACTAAAATAAATATTTAGATAATTTAACAATTTTTATTAAATTATCTAAACCATATTTATGTTTTAGTTTAATACGATGTGACATTTTATTCTAAAAACACTTAATCTGCTATAAAATATCATTTAGTAACTTAACTTATTAAAGAATATTACTACAATATTATTAAAAAATTTTAAATTTTTAGGATTTTAAGAAAAAAATATTATTTTTATAATTTAATATCATATCATAGAAAGAATTTCAGCACGCCCATTAATCACGGCAACACAATGTTCATAATGAGCCGCATTCAGCCCATCAATACTTCCAGCATCCCATTTTCCATTATAATGCTTTGGTGTTCCATCTTTTTGGCATATCATAGGCTCTATGCAAAACACCATTCCATTTTTAATTTTAGGGCCACTTTTTGCACTCGCACCTTTTTCTAAATAGTTTAAAATTTCAGGCTCTCCATGGGGCTTTCGTCCTATACCATGCCCGCAATATCCACGAAGCGGGACAAAACCTCTTACATGGATAAATTCGCCTAAAGCAGCTGAAAGTTCCTTAAAACGCATTCCATCACGAATAATATCTATAGCATGATATAACGCGTCTTTAGCACAAGAGATTAAAGCTTTATCAGCGGGTGAAACTTCTCCTATAGCAATAGTTCTTGCTGCATCCCCATAATACCCATCAATCAAACTTCCCACATCAAGACCTAAAATATCACCCTCTTTGATAATTTTATCATCTGGAATTCCATGGATACAAACTTGATTTAAAGATGTGCAAATGGCACCTGGAAAACCATAAAGTCCCTTAAATGATGGCTTGGCGCCAAGGCTTAAAATATAATCTTCTGCCATTTTATCGATTTGTTTTAAGCTCATTCCTATTTTAATTTCATTCTCTAAAAAATTTAAAGTTTTTGCTACAATTTGATTTGCTATTCTTAATTTTTCTATTTCATCTGGTTTTTTCAATTCTATCATTTTATTTCCTTAATAAATTTAGCCAAATTTTAGCAGTATTTTTTAAAGATTCAACATCGCTTGAAGCATAAAAATGTAATTTTGCTTTATGATTTTTCAAATCTATATTTTCTCTTTCTTTAAGAAATTCAACTATAGCATCTCCTGAATGAATTAATTTTGTTTTATCACCAAAATACTTACTTAAAGAACGTCCTAGTAAAGGGAAATGAGTGCAAGCGAGTATCAAAGCATCTGGAGTTGTGATATTTTTAAAATAATATTCCATAGCACTTTGCAAAAAATCTCCTTCAAAAATACCTTCTTCAACCATAGGCACAAAAAGCCCTGTAGCTAAAGCATTTATATTTGTATATCCTTGAGATAACAAACGCTTTTGATATTCTTCTGATTTAATGGTTGCTTTTGTCGCAATGACTAAAATTTCTTTATTTTTATCATGCAAAGCTTTTATCGTTGCTTCAACCCCTGCATCAATTACGCCATATACTGGAAAATGTGCTTTTGCTCTTAAAGCATCTAAAGCATAAGCACTAGCGGTATTACATGCAATGATAAGCATATCAATTTGAAATTGTTCAAAAAAATCCAATGCTTCAAGACAGAACTTTATAATAGTATCTTTATCTTTCACTCCATAAGGAACTCTTGCGGTATCTCCATAATAGATAATTTCATCAAAAAGCCTAGCTTCATAGAGAGATTTTAAAACACTAAGCCCTCCTACTCCGCTATCAAATACACCTATTTTCACTTTAATACCTTCTTGCTCCTATATAACGAGCCTTCCAATAAGAACTATTTAGCTCGACTTCTTTTACTCCACCTTTAGTAGATAAATGTATAAATTTTCCCTTGCTCATATAAATACCAACATGCATACCATTTGGCCCTCTACCTGTCTTAAAAAATACCAAATCTCCTGTTTGCAATTTTGATTTAGAAACTTTTCTTCCAGAACCTAATTGAGTTTTTGTAGTGCGAGGTATGCGTATATTAAGCTGAGCTAATGCGCTCTGTGTAAATCCTGAACAATCAGCACCTTTTTTACTAGTTCCACCTAAAACATAAGGGGTTTTTTTCCATTCATTTGCAATAACCTTGAGCCTTGCTTCTTTATTTGTGTTGTAACTAGGATGATAGTTTAGATTCTGATAAAAACTACATCCACTTATAAAAAATATAATCGTAATAATAAAAAAAATATGCCTCATCAATCCCCTTAAGATCGAGTAGTAAAGAATTTAAGATAAATAAAACCCCAAATCCCAGAACAAAATGAGGCTATAAGAATAGCTAAGTTATCTGCATAATTAAAAATATCACTAACTTCATACGCCAATCCATCAATAAACAAACTCATTGTAAAACCAATTCCTGTAAGTATGCAAACCCCATAAAGTTGTTTCAAATTTGAACCTTGGGGCAAAGCTGCAAATTTAAAGCGGATTGCCAAATAAGAAAATAAAAATACACCCACTTGTTTACCTACAAAAAGCCCTAAGAAAATACCTACACTTACACCTGAAAAAATTGCTCCTATATCGATATTGGATAAATTTACTCCAGCGTTAGCAAAAGCAAATAAAGGTAAAATAATAAAAGCAATCCAAAATTTTAAGCTTTCATAAATTTCTTCTAAAAATGCTTCCCCATTTTTAGTTTGCATCGGTATAAAAAATGCTGTTATGATTCCAGCTAAAGTTGCATGTACTCCACTTTTTAAAACACTAATCCAAAGAATAACTGAGCAAATAAAATAAAAAGACTTTCTTGTTATCCCTAAAAGATTTAAAATAAGCATTACCAAAATAGCAAGTCCTGCAACGACAAAAGCAACTATTGATAATTTTGTCGTATAAAAAATAGCTATAATTAAAATAGCACCCACATCATCAAAAATAGCCAAAGAAAGTAAGAAAATTTTTAAACTTGATGGAATGTGCTTGCCACACATCATTAAAATCGCTAAGGCAAACGCTGTATCTGTGGCTGTAGGTATAGCCCAACCTTTTAAAGTATAAGCATCTCCTATATTTACCAAAGCAAACAACATCGCAGGTATAAGTATACCCCCTAAAGCAGCCATAAAAGGTAAAACAATATTTTTAGGATTTTTAAAATCCCCGTGCAAAAATTCCTTCTTAAGCTCAAGCCCTATAGCAAAGAAAAATATAGATATAAGCCCATCATTTATCCAAAGTAAAAAAGGCTTATTAAGCTCAAATTCACCTACACTAAATCCGACTTTTAAATTTAGAAATTCTCGATAATGTTCGCTAAAAGATCCATTTTGCACAAGCAAAGCAAGCAAAGTACAAACTATAAGTAAAACGCCGCCAAAAGCCTCATTTAAAACTAAAGTTTTTAATTTATGTACTATATTATTCATTTAACAATCTTAAGATAAATAAAACCAACAATGGCACTTAAAAAACTAGCTACTAAAATAGCAAGTTTATCCGCATATTCAAAAATATCACTATTTTTATAAGCCAAACCATCAATAAACAAGCTCATCGTAAAACCGATGCCTGTTAAAATACATATACCATAAAATTTTCCATATTTAATATTTTCAGGTAGTTTTGCAAGCTTAAGTTTGATAGCAATAAAACAAAAAGTAAAAACACCTAGTTGCTTTCCTAAAAATAATCCTAGAATAATTCCAAGGCTTACAGGCGAGAATACCGAACCAAGATGCATATCTCTGATATCAATCCCAGCATTAGCAAAAGCAAATAAAGGCAAGATAAAATAAACCACCCAAGGATTTAAATCCTTAAGAACTTCATGCAAATAAGGTTTTTTATTTTTTGTATCAAGCGGTATAAATAAAGAAATAATCACACCAGCCAAAGTCGCATGTACTCCACTTTTAAGCATAGCTATCCACAATACAACACCTACTAACACATACAAAGAAAGATGGGTGATGTGATAATAATTTAACAAAAGCAGAGCAAATATACAAAACAAACAAATAATAATCGCCAAAGCTGAAAGCTGATCTGTATAAAATAAAGCAATAATAACAATAGCACCCAAATCATCAAAAATAGCTAAAGAAAGTAAAAAAAGCTTTAAACTTGTAGGAATTTTATTTCCTAAAAGCATCAAAATACCCACTGCAAAAGCTATATCGGTTGCTGTAGGTATTGCCCAACCTTTCATAGCAAAATCATGGGAATAATTAATAGCAGCAAAAATTAAAGCAGGAGTAATCATACCCCCCAAAGCTCCAAATATAGGTAAAGATACAGCTCTTATATTTTTAAGCTGTCCGCGTAAAATTTCATATTTTAACTCAAGCCCTATACATAGAAAAAATATAGCTATCAAACCATCATTTATCCATAAATCCAACGATTTTGAAATTTGAAAATGATCAAATCCTACTGTAAAATTAGCATGAAAAAAATCTGTATAAATAACACTTAAGGAAGAATTTTTACATAATAAGGCTAAAAATGTAAAAAATATAAGCAAAATACCAGGGAAAGTTTCACTTAAAACCATCTTCTTTATCATTTGCATCCTTGCTCCTAAATAAATATTATAAAAAATTTAATACGATAAATAAAATGGCAAAATTATAACGAAAAAATGCTAAAGAAATAATTATTTAAAAAAACAAGCCCAAGATACCAAAAAGTTCTTAAGCTTGTTCTTAAGATATTTAAGCGTAAATATCCAAACCACTAGAGCTAGAAACTTGTGGAGCGGAGGCTTGAGAGACACCTTCCATACCTTCGATGAGTTCATTCATCAATGCCTCGTTTGTGTCCATAGATTTTTTCAAAACTGAAGTATTAACAGCAGTCATTAAATTAGCATTACCCATAGAAACATCTGAAACCATATCATCCTCCTTTTAGATTGAGTCTTAAGACTTTATTTAAATCGGATGATATTTTTAAAACTTAATATTTTTTACTAAACTTTTTAAAATTTTTCAAGGAAGCCAATATCTGAAATTAAAAATCATAAATTTTTAAGATAAAATCCTATTTTAAAAATTTTTACACTATGAAACAATAAGCAAAATATAAATGGTTGATACTTTTAGAAGCAAATGAAATAGATAAAATTTTACTTCAATAAATTTAAGTTTTATCTTATTTATACGATTTATAATATAATCTAAAAATTACAACTTAAAGAAAAAAATAAAAAATATCTTAAGTTTAGTAAACATTGCAAACTAAGAGGTTAATGAAATGATACTGATGACACCTTGT
Source organism: Campylobacter sp. CFSAN122748 (assembly GCF_045277125.1). Classification (NCBI taxonomy): domain Bacteria; kingdom Pseudomonadati; phylum Campylobacterota; class Epsilonproteobacteria; order Campylobacterales; family Campylobacteraceae; genus Campylobacter; species Campylobacter sp. CFSAN122748. The sequence goes on from NZ_CP116953.1 coordinate 1,620,945, forward strand.
GGCGTTATAGATACCACAAATTTTGGCAAAAGTGAAGTAAATAAGCAAACTATAAACTTTTCTTTAAAATTTCAAGAAAAAAAGAAAAAGTAGAAGCTAAAGCTGAGAAAGAAGCAAATAAAGACAATAGCGATTCTACAAACATAGATATCAATAAAAAAGATAAACTTTTGGATATATCTGCTTAATCTAAAATATGCTATAACCATCTCCTTGAAGAATACACAATAAATGATTTTTTGATTTTTATTAAGCTTTTAAAACATCAAAAAAGGAAAAATTAAAAATACAAAAACAATATCCCAAAGTGCATAGCTTAAAAGAAAGCCTTGCGATACTTAAAAACAACCCATATTAAATCACAAAAATAAGATATATTTAAAAATTTATTAAAATATATCTTAAATATAATTAATAAAAAATATTATCGATACAAAAGCTTATCTTTTAGTTCTATTTAAGATTTTTAATATTATACTAGCCATTATTTATTTTGATAATAAATATTATTTTTATCAAAAACCAAGGATAATGATAATGAAAATTTTTAAAATTATATTTTTAATTATAAGTATTTCTTTATCAAGCTCAGCTTTTGCTAGAGTAGATGATTATATTAATGAAGCAAATCTTATCAAAGACATGCTAAAACAAAGCATAGAAACTTACAAAAAGGGTGATAATCTAGGTGCTAAAAAGCTTAGCGAAGATGCGTATTTTCAACATTTTGAAAATATGGAAGGCCCTATAGGAAGAAACATAGGAAGAAAAGCCATCACCATGGAGCGTAAATTTGTAAATTTGCGTCGTATGTATAAAGATGAAGCTCCTTTGACACAAATTAATGCTTTAATTGATAGTCTTTATTATGATCTTGATGAAGTAGCCCCAATCTTACAAAATGGATATCGTTTAAAAGCAGAAGCAAGCGATACAAACTATGATAAGGCTAAAGCTGAAAAATCAAGCCTAGAAGCCAATGCCAAACGCGAAGCTGATGCAGAAGCTTTAATCGCACAAATGATGGGCGTGGATAAAAAAGATTTAGCACAAAGTTCTTTAACCACCCAAGCTCCTATACCTGCAAACGACGACACAAGCAAACTTACAGATGATAATGCAAGCGCTGATTTACAAGCTGCCGCTGCAATGGACGCAAGATTGCAATTTATACTAGATAATATCTCTACCAAATTTTCACAGGCTGCTAATGCTTTTAAAGAAAAAAACTACCAAGCTAGTAAAGATTTTTTAAATGATGCCTTATTTAGTGATTATCGCAATACCAAAGTAGAAATTTTAGTAAATAAATTTACCAAAGCAGGAAACGATCAAAAAATTCAACAAGCCATACGCACCCTTATACGCCAAATCAACGATGCAAAAATAGATGAAAAAGACTTAAGAGATGACTTAGATAACATAGAAGAACAAATTTTTGATGTTTTCTTACAAATTCCAAATTCAGAACTTTCAAGTTTGCAAATTTCAGGCTTTAATGATGAAACAAAAGGCAAAGATTATGCCAAAGTTTCTAATGATATCAAACTTGCTTTAGATGGAATTTTAAAAAATTATGATGGCTTTAGTGCCTCTATAGTAGATGATTTACAAGGAATTTATCTAGATATTTTTGAAGCAAGCGGTATGGAAAATAAAATCGGTGCTGTAGATAGCGGCTTAAAACTTAAAATAGAAAGTTTCTTTTCCAAAGGTGTGGCACTGATTAAAGCAAGTGCAGATAAAAAAGAGCTTGAAGCTACTTTTAATGACTTAGAACAACTCATAGCAAGCAGTGTGGATAAAATTCAAGATTCTACTCCTTATTCGCTGTTTATATGGGCTTTAAGTATTATTTTACGTGAAGGCTTGGAAGCTTTGATTATCGTTGTAGCCATTGTTTCTTATCTTGTACAAAGTGGCAACAAAAATCGTTTAAATATCGCCTATAGTGCTCTTTTTACAGGAGTGATTTTAAGTTTTGTTACCGCTTTTGGAGTTTCTTGGCTATTCAAAGAAAATGCAGGACAAAGTAGAGAGCTTATAGAGGGTATTGCCATGCTTATAGCCGTATTACTACTCTTTTATGTGGGCTTTTGGCTACTTTCAAACGCACAAAATAAAAAATGGACAAGCTTTATCAAACAAGGTGCTATAGATGCTATATCAAACAATAGTGCAAAAACCCTTTGGATCACCGTATTTTTAGCTGTTTATAGAGAAGGTGCAGAAACTGTGCTTTTTTATCAAGCCTTGCTTTTTGATGCTAAAACAAGCACTGATTTTGGTGCTGTTTTTGGCGGGCTTGGACTTGGAATTTTAATACTTATTGTTTTATATTTTCTTTTAAAAGCAGGAGCCATTCGCATACCTGTAAAACAATTTTTCTATATCACTTCTTACATTATTTTTTACATGGTTTTTGTTTTTACAGGCAAAGGCATAGCTGAACTCATAGAAGGAAAAGTCATTATTCCTAGTCTTATACCTATGAATTTTGAACCGATTTTATGGCTTGGAATTTATCCTTACTATGAAACTTTAATCCCCCAATTTATAGTTTTGACAATGCTAATTATTGGCATTTTGATAACAAAACAAATTTCAAAAAAAGGAGTAAAATCATGATAAAAAAAGTTTTATCAGTAGTTGCTGCAGCTGCGGTTATTAGTACAAATTTATTTGCAGGCGAAGTGCCGATCGGCGATCCAAAAGAACTTAATGGTATGGAAATAGCCGCTGTTTATTTACAACCTATTGAAATGGAGCCAAGAGGTATTGATCTAGCTGCGTCTTTAGCAGATATTCATCTAGAAGCTGACATTCACGCACTTAAAAACAATCCAAATGGTTTTCCAGAAGGTTTTTGGATGCCTTATTTAACTATAGCTTATGAACTTAAAAATACCGACACAGGTGCAATTAAACGCGGAACTTTGATGCCTATGGTGGCTGATGATGGTCCTCACTATGGTGCAAATATTGCTATGGAAAAAGATAAAAAAGGTGGCTTTGGCGTAGGAAATTATGAACTTACTTTTTATATCTCAAATCCAGAAAAACAAGGTTTTGGACGCCATGTTGATGAAGAAACAGGCGTGGGTAAGTGGTTTGAACCTTTTAAAGTAGATTATAAATTCAAATACACAGGCACGCCAAAATGATTTTACACTCGGATTTTCCGAGTGTTTAAATATTTTTATTTTTATTTGAAAAATTAAAATAACAATGTTTAAAGAGTAAATTATGAGTATATATTTTGTGCATTTTCTTATCAGTGTTTTACCACTAAGTATTTTAATGGCCTTTATCACTCCTGATAAAAAATATATTTTTAAAAGTTTTTTAGTAGTTTTTTTGGGCTTTTTATTTGGATATTTTGCTTTTTTTATCGCAGCACAATTTTTAAAAACCGAAAATTTAATCTTTAATTTTGATTTTGTTTTTATAGGTTTATTGCTAGTAAGCTTTATATTTTATTTTTGGAAAAAAATTGAAATTTTAAATTTTATTTTATTGGGAATTTTAAGTTTTTGCACCGCTTTGCATTATTATTTTTTAAGTCAAGATTTCCCTATTTTTACTAGCTCTTTAATCGATAGCGAAGGTATAAGTTCTTTAGGTTTTATTGCTTTAGCCTTGCTTGTTTGTATTTTGATTTTCTTCTTTTTAAAATGGCAAAAAAATTTTAATCAAAAAACAAGCTTTATGCTGTTTTTACTGCTTATCCTTATAGAAAGCGATAAAGCTCTAGCCAATATCTTGCTTACTTTAATGCGAAATTCCATCATAGAAACTCATGCTTTTTTGGTGAGTTTTGTAGGAAAAAGTAATTATTTTGGTGTTTTTGGAATTTATGTTTATTTAATTTTCATCACTTTTTTAGCATTCTTAAGCTTAAAAATTCGCAAAAAAAATATAAGCAAAAAACAAATTTTAGATATAAATTATCGCAAAAACGAAGCTAAAACAAGTCTTATTAATCGCTATTTTTCCAGTGTTTTTATCTCCTGTGTTATAAGTTTTTGCATTGTTTTATACTTTTTTATGGTAAGCTCTAAGCCTTTAACCATAGATGAGCCTAAAGAAATTTTACCCGATAAGAATGGCAAATTTATCTTTGATATAGCTCTTTTAAGGGATAACAAACTCCACCGCTTTGCTTATATCAGTGCTGAAGGCAAAGTGATAAGGTTTTTTCTTATCAACAAAAGAGAAGATAAGGATTCTCCTGTAGCTGTTTTTGATGCTTGTATGATTTGTGGAGATATGGGCTATATCAAAAAAGATGGACAACTCATTTGCATTTCTTGCAATGTGCGTATTTTCTTGCCAAGTGTAGGTAAAAGCGGGGGTTGCAATCCTATCCCACTCAAATACGAATACGATGGTAAAAAAATCACCATAGATGTTAAAGATGTAATAGCAGGATCTAATTATTTTAGTCAAATCAAAGAAATTGAAGTGCAAGATCCTGTATCAAAAACAAAGGTTATAAACACCCAAGCTCCTTTTTCTTATAGCTATAAAGGGATTACTTATTATTTTTCAAATCAAAACAACTATGAAGAATTTAAAAAAGATCCTACAAAATATGTAGAAGAAAACGAAGCCCAATTTTTAATCCAAAGGAGAAATGATGTTGGCTAAAATGATTTTTAACTCTATATTTAAAAACAAAATTCAAAAATTTTTAGCCTTTCTTACTTGTTTTTTAGCCACGCTTTTGCTCTCTACTATGCTAAATATTACCCTAAGTATAGGTGATGAAGTAACTAAACAACTCAAAAGCTATGGCTCTAATATCCTTGTTTTACCCAAAGGCTCAAGCCTTAGTATAGAAATAGGTAATGAACTTTATGAACCCTTAAAAAACAAAAACTACCTAGAAGAAAAAAATTTATATATGATTAAAGACATTTATTGGCGTAACAACATCACCGCACTTGCTCCTTTTTTGGAAGGTAAAATCACAATTGAAAACTCCCAACAAAAAGCACTTATTTATGGTACTTATTTTCAAAAAGCCATAAAAATTAAAGATGATGATGATTTTATCACAGGTATAAAAAGTCTTTATCCTTATTTAGCAGTGCAAGGAGAATGGACAAAAGATGATAGCAATGAAATCATGCTAGGCGAAGACTTTGCTAAAAACAATAAATTAAAATTAGGAGATACTATCAAACTCATAGGAGAAAACAATCAAAGCAAAGAAGCAAAAATCGTAGGCATTTTACTTCATGGCAATCCTAAAATGTCAAATAAAATCATCGCTCCTTTAAATTTAGCTCAAGATTTACTCAACAAACAAGGGCTTTACTCAAGTGCAGAAGTAAGAGCTTTTACCATACCTGAATCAGCCCTTTCTGAAAAAGTACGTCGCATGGGAGAAGAAAAATTAGATCAGTTAGAATATGACAAATGGTATTGCTCAGCTTATGTAGGCTCAATCGCTAGTCAAATTAGCGATGGCTTACCAGGTGCTGATGCAAAAGCTCTAAATGCTATAAGCGATGCTCAAAGCTTGGTGGTTAAAAAGATCCAATCCTTAATGGGCATTACTTGCATTATTTGTCTTATTGTTGCAAGCATTGCGATTTCAAGTCTAATGAGTTCTGAAATTCATCGCAGAAAGAAAGAAATAGGACTTTTAAAAGTACTTGGTGCTAATACTTTTCAAATTTATCTCATCTTTGCTAGTGAAAATTTAATCGTAGCTTTATTTGCTGCTTTATTTGGCTTTATTTTTGGCACAGCACTTTCTCAAATCATCAGTCTTAGTATTTTTGGATATTTTATTGATATAGCCTTTATAGCTTTACCTTTAAGCTTTATTTTTGCAGGACTTATTGCCTTACTTGGTTGCTTGCTTCCTATAAAAAATATCACACAACTTTCAGCTGCAGGAGTGCTTTATGGTAGATAAGTTTTTCCTCAATGAGCTTTTTAAAAGCATTAGCTTTTCTTATCAAAGACTTTTTATTATAGTTTTAAGTGTTTTTATAGGAGCACTTACTTGCTCAGCTTTTTTAAATATTTATTTTGATATTGACACCAAACTTTCTAAAGAATTAAAAGCCTATGGAGCAAATGTAATGATAAGCCCTAAACAGGATGAAAATTTTATCTCCAATACTGAGTATGAAAAAATAAAAGAAAATTTAAAGGCTAGGGCTTTAACTCCTTTTTTGTATGATTTTTTAAATTTAGGCAGTACAAGCGGAGTGGTTTTAGGCACTGATTTTAAGGCTTTAAAAATCACTAAACCTTTTTTAGAAGTTAAAGAAGGAAGCTTTTCTCTAAATGATTTTGATGAAAATTCAGCCTTTTTAGGGGTTAATTTAGCCAAGCAACTAGGCCTAAAAACAGGTAATGAACTTCAAATTTACAATCCAAACAATGGAAAAAGCATAAAACTTACCATAAAAGGCATACTTTCAAGCAATGATGAATTTGATAGCATTGTTTTAGCCCCTTTAAGCGTGGTGCAAAATTTAAGCGATAGAGCCGGTATTAACTATGCTAATGCTGTAGTTTATGGAAATTTTGATGAAGTTAAAGCCAAAACACAAGCAATCAGCAATGAATTCATCGATGCAAAACCTATATCTTCAGTATCCTTAAGTGAAGGTTTAGTGCTTGGAAAAATCAAAGCTTTAATGTTTTTAATCATACTTGTAGTATTGATCATAGTTACTACTAGCGTTAATACAACTTTAAGTTCTATTGTATTTTCTCGCAAAAAAGAAATCGCACTGCGTTTAGCCTTGGGTGCGAAAAAAAGTGAAATTTTTAAACTTTTTGCTAGTGAATGCTTTATAGTAAGTTTTTTTGCTAGTTTAATCGGAGCTTTTTGTGGGATATTTTTAGCCAATGTCTTTGGTTATTTGATTTTTAATTCTAGTATTGATTTTAGATTTATAGCTGTTTTTATAGCCTTAATCATTTCTTTGATTTTTGCCTTTTTGGCTGCATTTTTTCCTATAAAAAGAGCATTAAAAATCAATGTGTGTGAAAATTTGAAAGGTGAATGATGAAAAAAGAACTTATTAAAATCAACAATTTAAATAAAGAATTTGGCAAAGTTAAAGCCTTAAACAATATCAACTTAAGCGTCTATGAAGGAGAATGGCTTGCCATCATGGGTCCATCAGGAAGTGGAAAATCAACGCTTTTAAACATACTATCACTCATGGATACTCCAAGCTCTGGAGAGTATATCTTGGATAATGAAAACCTAGAGCAAATGGATGAGGAGCAAAAAATCACCTTGCGTCGTGAAAAAATAGGGCTTGTCTTTCAACAATTTCATCTTATCCCCTATCTTAATGCCCTAGAAAATGTTATGCTCTCTCAGTATTATCACTCAAGTGTAGATGAAGAAGATGCCAAAATGGTTCTTGAAAAAGTAGGACTTTCGCATAGACTCACTCATTTACCTAGCCAATTAAGTGGCGGAGAACAACAAAGAGTTTGTATAGCAAGAGCTTTAATCAACAACCCAGAGCTTTTACTCGCAGATGAACCCACAGGAAATTTAGATGAAGCCAATGAACAAATCGTTCTTCAAACCTTGCAAAAATTAAAAAATGAAGGTAAAACCATAGTTTTAATCACACACAATCCTGATTTAGCCAAATTCGCAGATCGAACCCTTATCTTACAACATGGGGTGTTAAAATGAAAAAAAGCCTTTTAATCTTAAGCATTTTGTTTTTACTCAATGCTTGTTCTTTTGAAAATTCAAAAGATACTGGAAAAGTTGGAGAAAAAAGCGCTGAAATTTCAGCTAAAGATACTTTAGGAAAAGCTGTAAAACTTGCTGATGATAATACAAGTTTAAAAGTCTTAGTCTTTTTTCAAAATGGCTGCCCTTCTTGCTTAAAAGAACTCCCTTCTTTAGATGAATTCATACAAAATCACCCCAATAAAATCAGTGTTTATGCTATAAATTCCATCGATAATGCCAATGTGGTTAAGGTTTTAGCCGAACAATTTGACTTTAAAAATGTAAAAGTTTTAAAAGACGATCTTAAAATCACCAATGATCGTTACGCTGTGTTTGCAACCCCTACTACCATCATCATTAAAGATGGGATGATAAAAGATAGAATTTTAGGAGAAAAACCATGGGAATTTTTCGAATCCAAGCTTATTTCTTTGCTTTAATCATAGCTTTATTTTTTGTAGCTTGTGATAGTGGAGAAAATTTTAAAGCTTTAAATAGCAATAAAACCTATAATTTTGCCTACAATGGTTTTGAAAAAAGCCTAAAACTAAATGATAAAGCACAAAATTTTGCCTTAGTATTTTTCACAAAAGATTGCGGAGTTTGCAAAGAACAAATTCCTATTTTACAGAATTTGGCTAAAAATTATGATTTTAATATCTTTGTGGTTTTAGGCGATGCAAACGATGCAAACGATGCAAAAGCTTGGGCTGATGAAAAAGGTTTATCTAATTTAGCAATGTTTTATGAAAAAAGAGCAGCTAAATACCTTTCAAGTGCCATTGGGGAAATATATGGAGTACCTGTGCTTAGTTTTTTCAAAGAAGGAAAAATGGATGAAAAATTCATAGGCTTAACTCCTTATAGCATACTTGAAAAAGAAATCAAAAAAGTAAAAAGCTAAAAATTTACTTTAAAGCTTTTTATCCCCTATAAAATATCCATAAAGCCCATAGCTTCCATCTTTTTTCATCAAAATTACAGGATATTTTTCACTATAACCTTGTTCCATTCCTGGACTTCCTTGCGGCATGCCAGGAGCTGAAATTCCTATAACATCTTTAGGTTTGTTTTCAAGCAACCATGCTATAGCACTTTCAGGAACATGCCCTTCAATAGCATAGCCTTCAATCACACCTGTATGGCAACTTTGATACTCATCTTTTATACCCATTTTTTCTTTGATTTTAAGAAAATCATTGGTTTTATGAACACTAACCTCATAACCCTTAGCTTTCATATAATCAGCCCAAAGATCACAACAGCCACAAGTAGGACTTTCATAAATTTGCATTTCCTTAGCCTGCGTAAGAGTGAGTAAAAAAAGAATGGTTAAAATTGTTTTTTTCATAATTGCTATCCTAAGTAAAAAATATATAATAATACTTTTATAAAGTTAATATCATCACATTTTTAACACTAAAAATGAATTTACAAAAATTTAATCAAGAAAAGACTTTTAATGAGTGTTGATTTTGTCTTTGCAGCAAAGATATAAAAGATAAAACGATTTAAAAAACTAGAAATTTTTAACTTAAAAAGCTTAAAAATTTAGATATATTTTATACTATGTTTTTTATAGTTAAAACCTTTATGGCGTGAAAGCTCTAAAATATAGAGCTTTCAAGTATTATTTGAAATTATAGAACTTATCAGCAGCTCCACCATCACAAGAAACCTTATCGCTTGATTTTGTATATTTATCCCCTTTAACACATTCAATATTCCATTCAGCAGCCCAATTTGTTTTTCTATCTACAACTAAGAATTCATTATAATAAACAATCTTTCCTTTTGCTATCTTTTGTTTCATTACTTTAAAAGAACCCCTTTGAATAACATTATAGTGTTCTGGATCATCTTTCTTGATGCTTTCTATAGCGTAAATCTCTAAGTTATCAGTGTTAAATTGACTTTTCATTTCTTCTTTAGCATCTTCTAAAGCCATTTTTGCATAGGCATCATCTCCCCCTGATACTTTAACTAAATTAGAATCATGTATAGTGATGATCACACCTGCAAATGCTGACACATTTAAAGCAACTAAAACTGCTAAAGCTAAACCTAATTTTTCATTTTAATCTCCTTGAATTGAATTTTGTATATTTTAATTATTTTTCAAATCTTTTGCAAGATAATTTTTAAATTTATCTAAATTAAATTTGCATTTTATCTAACAATCATAAGAAATTTTAAAATGAAATAAAAATTTATGAGAAATCAACTCTTGTTTGAAAATGATAAAAGTAAGTGGTGCGGATGAAAGGACTTGAACCTTCACGCATTGCTGCACCAGATCCTAAGTCTGGCGTGTCTGCCAATTTCACCACATCCGCAAAGTGGTACGCCCAAGAGGATTCGAACCTCTGACCTACGGCTTAGAAGGCCGTTGCTCTATCCAGCTGAGCTATGAACGCATATAAAATCTTGGTGGTGCGCCCGATAGGAATCGAACCCATAACCTACAGATCCGAAGTCTGTCGCTCTATCCAGTTGAGCTACGAGCGCTAGTGGGGTGAGTGATGGGAATTGAACCCACGACCCTCAGGACCACAATCTGATGCTCTAACCGACTGAGCTACACTCACCATTTTGTATAAATTTATAAAAAATGGTCGGGGTGAAAGGATTCGAACCTTCGGCCCCTTGGTCCCAAACCAAGTGCGCTAACCAGACTGCGCTACACCCCGAATAAATAAAAGGAAATATTTTATCACAAAATAATTTTAAAGTCAAGGATTTTCATCTCTTAGTCTTAAAAACACCGGAAAGCGAGGTAAGGAATTTTTGGTCAATCCATTAAATTTATAAGTCACAATACTACCAATTTTTGGAGGATTTTTTCTATCTTCATCTTTTAAACCACTGCCTATTTTAATGATTTGTCCATTAGGCATTTTACAAAGTAAGGCACCTACTTGATTTTCAAATTTACCCTTGCCCTTGCGAAATCCTACCAACTCACATTCTGCATCATCATAGGGTTTTAATTTCGTGGCATTTTTACTTCTGCCTTTTTCATAAGGACTTAAATTTTTGCGTATGACAATACCTTCACCTTGATTTTTTATAATGCTTTCGTAAAATTGATTTAAATTGTTTTGATTTTCAACTGGAATTTGAGGAATAATTTTTATATAGGCACTAGGATATTTTTGCAAATACTCTTCTAAAACAGCCAAACGATTTTTAAGGGTGCAAGTAGAAATTTTAAATTCTTCACAAGCATTTGGCACATCAAAAATATTATAAGTTACTTCCTTCCATAAGGTCAAATTGCTATCGCCACTACGAATTAAAGCTGAAATTTCATCAAATTTATTTCTTGCTATCCAAAGCTCACCATCAATAGCAAAAGGAGGGAAATTTTTTGTAAAAAAGTCAGGAGTTTTTATTTTGTAATTTTGGCGAGTTTTTAGATATTTCCCATCCCAAATTCCACGCACTCCATCAAGTTTTTCGCTCATCAAATAAGCATTAAAATCTTTAGAATTAAAATCTTGCTTATCGAATTTGCTAAGAAGTAAAATTTCATTAGCAAAAACTAAACAAGCGCAACATATTAAAAAAATAAATCTCATCAAAGCAGATTAATCATATATCCAGTTGCATCTTTTTGAATATTATAATTATAAGTTCCATCAAGATATATTACAAGTCGATAATATCCTTTATGAGATCCAAAGTCTATGCGTTTAAAAATAGAATTACTAAGGCGTATATTTTTTGTAGGGCTAATCAAATTAGATCTAAAATCTATAACGATTTTGCTTGGATTTCCTACTGAAAAATCTGTGATCATTTCATCACTAGTGTTAAGTTTTATTTTGTTTTTATAAACCGCGTAAGAAATAAAATCATAAATCTTTGCAACCTGCAAAGGTATTTCAACATTGGCTGTTGAGTTTGATTCTTGTTTAGAGCTATTTTTTTCAGGTATAGTAACTGAAACATCAAGTACTTTTGAAGGATCAGGGCTTTTAAATCTTGATATAGTATAAGTATCGTGCCAATCAATACTTTTATTGACATCTAAATCGATCTTATCTTCACTTCCATCTAAATTGATATAATTAAAAGTGATGCTTTTTAAAATTCTTGCACTAGAATTAAATTTAACTTCCTCTTTTTGAAATTCAGGTGGAGCAACCAAGGTTATATTTTGATCTGTCTTGAAAGGATTTTCATCAGCATATAAAAGAGAGGTAAAAATAAAAAATATTGCCAAAATTCTAGTTTTCATTTGGGTATAATCCTTTTAATTCAAAATAATCTTTTTGTGCTTTAGCATTTTGTTCTTTGAGCAAAATAATCTTTTTATTAAGCTCTTCTTTGGTATTTTCTAAGCTTAATAAAGTATCTAAAGAATACTGCCCAAAAAACATATTGCCAAAATAAATCGCTCCAATTACAACAAGAAAAGCCCAAAAAATCATTTTTATAACATGGGTATAAAAACTTTTTTTTCTTGTGCTTTCGTCGTATTCTTTAAGTAAATCACTCAGAGCTTTTCTCCTAAGTATTCATCGCTTTCAAGTTCAATTTCAAGTAAGCGATTGTATTTTGCGGTTCTTTCACCTCTTGCTAGGGCTCCTGTTTTGATTTGTCCTGTATTTAAAGCTACAGCAAAATCTGCTATAAAAGCATCTTCACTTTCGCCACTTCTATGACTCATCACACATTTATAGTTATTTCTTTGCGCTAAACGCACAGTTCTCATAGTTTGGGTAATAGTTCCGATTTGATTTGGTTTAATAAGCACAGCATTTGCCATTTTTTTGATGATGCCTTCTCTTAAAATATCTTCATTAGTTACAAATAAATCATCGCCTACAAGCTGAATTTTATTGCCCAATTTTTCAGTAAGCTTGATCCAACCTTCAAAGTCATTTTCAGCTAAGCCATCTTCGATACTGCAAATTGGATATTTTGCACAAAGTTCTACATAGTGTTCGATCAAATCCTCACTTGAAAAAGCCTTGCCTTCCATGTGATATTTGCCATCTTTGAAAAATTCTGTACTTGCTACATCAAGAGCGATTTTTACACGATTTTCATAACCTGCTTTTTTGATACAAGTCATTAAAAGATCGATAGGTTCTGTGTTGTTAGCTAAATTTGGAGCAAAACCGCCTTCATCACCTAAAGCCGTAGAATGTCCAGAATTTGCGAGTTCTTTTTTTAATATCGCATAAATTTCACAAACTGAACGCAAAGCTTCTTTAAAACTGGTAAAACCGAAAGGCATGATCATAAATTCTTGAAAATCTACATTGTTGTTTGCATGAGCACCGCCATTTATGATATTACACATTGGCACGGGTAAAATGCTCGCATTTGCACCACCTAAGTAGCGATACAAAGGCATTCCCAAAGCAGCCGCAGCCGCACGAGCTGTTGCCATGGATACGCCTAAAGTCGCATTTGCACCTAAATTTGAGTAATTATTTGTTCCATCAAGCTCACGCAAAGTATCATCAAGTTGAGTTTGATTAAAAGCATCTAGTCCTAAAATTTCATCTGCAATGGTTTCATTAACATTTGCAACAGCTTTTAAAACGCCTTTTCCGCCAAATCTTTCATCATTATCACGCAATTCTAAAGCTTCTTTTGAACCTGTACTTGCACCACTTGGAACTATGGCCGCACCTACACTTCCATCGCTTAGCGTAATTTCGGCTTTTACGGTTGGATTTCCTCTACTATCAAGAACTTCATAGGCTCTAACATCTTCAATTACTAACATTATTCTTCTCCTTCGTCATCTTCGCTACCGCTGATCATACCTTCTATTCCCATAGAATTTTGAATTGCTTTTGTGATTTCATCTGCAATTTCAGGGTTTTCTTTTAAGAAAGCTTTTGAATTTTCTCTACCTTGTCCAAGTTTTTTATCTTTATAAGAAAACCACGCACCACTTTTATCTACGATATCAAGTTTTACACCATAATCGATCAATTCACCTTCACGGCTTAAACCCTCTCCAAACATCACATCAAATTCAGCTTGTCTGAATGGAGGAGCAACTTTATTTTTAACTACTTTTACTTTAACGCGGTTTCCTATAGGTTCTTCGTTTTGTTTTAAGGTTGCTACTTTTCTAACATCTAAACGCACAGAAGCATAGAATTTTAATGCATTTCCACCTGTTGTAGTTTCAGGAGTGCCATAACCCATAGCACCGATTTTCATACGAATTTGGTTGATAAAAATTACTGTGGTATTCATTTTATGAACTATACCTGTAAGTTTTCTTAGAGCTTGAGACATAAGTCTTGCTTGAAGTCCTACATGTTGATCGCCCATATCGCCTTCAATTTCTGCTTTTGGAGTAAGTGCTGCAACGCTATCTACTACGATAAGATCTACTGCGCCACTTCTTGCTATAGTTTCTACAATTTCTAAGGCTTGTTCTCCAAAATCAGGCTGAGAAACATACAAATCATCTGTATTTACACCCAAATTTTTAGCATATTTTACATCAAGCGCATGTTCTGCATCGATAAAAGCACAAACTCCACCTGCTTTTTGGCATTCTGCGATAATATGTAAAGTTAGAGTGGTTTTACCTGAACTTTCAGGTCCATAAATTTCTATAATTCTTCCTTTTGGAACACCGCCTATACCTAAAGCAAGATCAAGCCCAACTGAACCTGTGCCTATGCTATCGATTTGCTCAACTTCTTTATCCCCTAGTCTTAAAATAGTGCCTTTTCCAAAGGTTTTATCTAAACTTTTTAGGGCAGCGTCTAGAGATTTTCTTTTATTATCATCCATAACTTTCCTTAAAAATTCTAAATTTTTAGTTAGAATTCTAACAAAATAAAATTAAATAATGATTTATTTTGCTAGAATTAAAGCAAAGATTTACAAGGAAGCATAGATGAAAAAAATTACTATTGCACATTCTCCTGATGCTGATGATATTTTTATGTATATGGCTATTAAATTTGGGTGGATAGGGAATGATTTTGCTTATGAAAATACAGCTTTAGATATACAAACTTTAAATGAATTTGCCTTGAAAAATGAATTTGATGCTACGGCTATTTCTTTTGGGCTTTATCCTTTAATCGCTTCTGAGTATGCGCTTTTACGCACAGCAGTAAGTTTTGGTGAAGGTTATGGGCCAAAACTCATCAAGAAAAAAGACACGCATTTAAAAAGAAATTTTAAAGTCGCTTTGAGTGGAGCAAATACCACCAATGCTTTGATTTTTCGCATGAAATATCCTGAAGCAAGAATTATTTATAAGAATTTTTTAGACATTGAAAATGCGGTTTTAAGTGGCGAAGTAGATGCGGGAGTTTTGATCCATGAAAGCATTTTAGATTTTGATCAAAGTCTTTACGTGGAAGCAGAACTTTGGGATATATGGCTTGAATTTGCTAAAGAAAATTTGCCTTTGCCTTTAGGTGGAATGGCTTTGCGTCGTTCTTTACCTTTAAGCGACGCGATTAAGATCGAAAGAGATTTAACCAATGCTGTAAAAATTGCCGATGCAAATCGTAAAATTTTAGCCCCTATGCTTATGGAAAGAAAACTTATCCGTGTTGATGAAGAAAAACTTGATACTTATCTTAATTTATATGCCAATAAAAACTCTATTAGCATGAATCAAACTCAACTTTTAGCTGTAGATACGCTTTTTAAACTAGGATATGATTATAAATTTTATGATAAAATCATACATGTAAATGATTATCTTATCCCTAGCGAATACGAAGAAGCTAGAAATTCTTAAAAAGGATAAAAATGGACGAAAGTACCTTAGTTGCTCTTGGAGTGCAAACCTTTAAAATCACACTTTTACTTTCCTTGCCTATGCTTTTAGCAGGACTTATTGCAGGGCTTGTGATCAGTATTTTTCAAGCAACTACACAGATTAATGAAATGACACTTTCTTTTGTTCCTAAAATCATCTTGGTTGTAGTTATTTTAATCTTTTTAATGCCTTGGATGACTACAACTATGATTGATTTTACTGAGAATATACTAAATCAAATTCCAACTTTTATCAAATGATCATTGATTTTAAAAAATACTCTTCTGTGCGTATAGGAAATGAATTTGAAGTTTTAGTTTTGGATCAAATTTGTGATTTTGATGGTTTTTTAATAGGTGGTGCAAACAACCTTTTAGTTAGCCCAAAACCTAAAAATATAGGAATTTTAGGAGATGGTTTTGATTTTATACAAATTTTAGATCGGAATAAAGATTTTATACATCTTCGCATAGGCTGCAAAACAAAATCAAGTAAAATATATCGCTTTGCTAAAGAAAATAATCTTAAGGGTTTTGAGTATTTAAGCAAAATTCCTGGCACACTTGGTGGTCTTTTGAAAATGAATGCAGGGCTTAAAGGAGAGTGTATCAGTCAAAATTTAATCAAAATTGCTACTTCTCAAGGCGAAATTCTAAGAGAAAATATAAATTTTGATTATCGTTTTTGTCCTTTAAATATGCCTTTTTTTTGGGCTGAATTTAAACTAAATTTTGGCTTTGATACCCTTAAAGATGAAGCTTTAAAAAATGCAAGAAGCAACCAACCTAGTGGAGCAAGCTTTGGCTCTATCTTTAAAAATCCAAAAAACGACTTTGCAGGACGTTTAATCGAAGCTGTAGGACTTAAAGGATTTAACAAGGGAGATGCTATGTTAAGCGATAAACACGCAAATTTTTTAATCAATAAAAAAAATGCAAGTTTTGAAGATGCGTTTTTTCTTATCAAATTGGCTAGAAAAAAAGTCTTTGAAGAATTTGGCATAAACTTAGAAAATGAAGTGATTATTATCTAAAAATTTTTCAATATATCTTTAATTTTTTTATTTCATTATCTATAACACTAGCTAACATTTTTGGCATTTGATTTACAATATCTTGATAATTTTGTTTTGTATCTTGATCTTTTAATGTCAAATTTAATTTTGCATTTTTTGCTGCAAGAATTTTTCCATTGCTTGTAGAAATAATTTTAAAATTAACACTAGCCACACCCTCTTTACTAGTTGTGATAAAATAATTTGTAATATTTACATAAAAATCTTGCAAATTTACCACCACAACATAATCTGTAAATTTAGCATACATTTTAGCCTTATCTTTTTCTTGTGTTAAAAAAGGACTTACATTTATAAGTTTTGCATCCTTAGGGCTAAAATATGACAAAGTTTTAGGACTTTGATAAATACCATTTGCAGCAGAATTAACCCAATTAAGCTTTAAACTTTGAATCAAATTTTTAGCAAATAATGTAGAAAATTCCTTATCACTCACCCTAAAACCATCTAAAAAATAACCAAAATTTTTCCTAGAAGTTAATACAATAGCAAAATCAATATCCTTATCTTTGGTGATTTGCGATTTTTTTTCAATTAAAGTAGAACTATCAAACAATGCTTTTTGTTGATTTAAATTTGGATTTGCAACATTTTGATTTAGATCTATTACTTCAAAGCTATCTGCGCTTTTTTCAATTTTAATAACCTTTTTCTGAGAAAAATTATTCGCTAAAAGATTAGAACTTAAAACTAAACTTAAAAACAAAATGAAACAATACCTCATCTTCATCCTTATAAACTATTTAAATATAAAATTATACTCTTTATTTTATAAAAAATCTTGTAAAAAATTCCTAGATGAAACACAAATAAAAGGACTGGATTTATAATTTAAAGGGCTATATAAAATGTATTTTTTAGAAAAATCTCCCATAAATCCTCCATTTTGATTAATCAAAAAATCTCCTGCTACAATATCCCAAATATTAAGCTTTTCAAATCTTTTATAAACTCCTGCCCTAGCCTCTAAAATAGCACAAAATTTCAATCCAGAGCCTATATTAATAGCTTCTAATTGATGCTCTTTTGCAAAGTCTTCATCTTCTTTGCTAAGATGATTAACACTCAATAAGGCTTTATATTTATTTTTCTCGTATTCTTGCTGGTCAATTTGCAAAGGTTTATCGTTTTTATAAACCTTGGTTTTTGCATGAGCATAGAATATATCACCTTTTGATGGATTTTGTATGAGTGATAAAACAGGGCGATTGTCATGAACCAAACTTATCATAACGCAAAATTCATCACTGCCTTTTAAAAAACCACTTGTTCCATCAAGAGGATCGATAAGCCAAAAAGTTTTTAATTCTTCACACTCTTCTTTGCTGAGTAATTTTTCTTCTGATAGAATTTTAATATCCGTAGAACCCAAAATATCATTTAGAATTTTATTAGAAGCAAGATCTGCTGATGTAATCGGGCTTTTATCTTCTTTTTCCCAAGTTTTGAAATTTTTTCTCTCTTCCAAAATAGCTTTAGAAGCTTGATTGCTAGCATTTATAGCAATTTCTAAAAATTTATCAAGATTAAGCATGATTATAAACTTTCTATAAGATTTTTTAAAATTATACAAGAAGATTTTGTGGAATTTTTAATTTCCACAAAAATTTTAATTATATTTTACTAGTTTCACCCAAATAAAGTTGTCTTGGACGGACTATTTTAAGACTTTCTTGCTCTTTTTGCTCTATCCACTGAGCTATCCATCCTGGGGTGCGTCCTATAACAAATAAAGTAGCAAACATTTCATTTGGAATACCTAAGGCTTTTAAAATAAGTCCACTATGAAAATCAACATTCGGATATAGCCCTCTTTGAACAAAATAATCATCACTTAAAGCAATCTCTTCTATACGCGTTGCTACTTTAATAAGATTGGTATCAATACCCAACTCATCAATAAGTTGATCACGAAGTTTTTTAAGTACTTTTGCTCTAGGATCAAAATTTTTATAAACCCTATGCCCAAAGCCCATCAAGCGGAAAGGATCGTTTTTATCCTTAGCTCTTTTGATGAATTCATCTACCCTATCAACACTACCTATTTGCTCAAGCATTCTAATAACACCTTCATTAGCTCCACCATGTGCATGACCCCAAAGCGCACCAATACCTGCTGCTATACAGGCATAAGGATGAGCGTGAGTTGAACCCACAGCACGAACTGTTGAAGTTGAAGCATTTTGCTCATGATCTGCATGAAGCATAAAAACTGTATCAAGTGCTTTTACTTCTATAGGTTTAAGCTCTACATGATCGTAAGGATAGGTTCTTAACATATATAAGAAATTTTCTGTAAAACCACGATCTAAATTTGGATAAGCCATAGGAAAGCCGTGTTTATATCTATAAGCAGTGGCCACTATAGTAGGGATTTTAGCTACTATTCTAGCTGCCATTTCCATATATTCTTCTTTTACATTCATGTTTAAATGATCAGGATAAAAAGCACTAAGCGATGAAACAGCACCTTGTAAAACTGCCATAGGATGAGCATTATCAGGGAAAGAATCAAAAAGACGATGCATACCTTCATGGATAAAAGAACGCTTTTTCATTTCATAACGAAATGCTTCAAGACGCGTAGCATCAGGCAATTCTTTATAAAGTAAAAGATGAACCACATCTAAATAAAGTTTGTTTTCAGCAAGCCACTCTATAGGATAGCCACGGTGCATTAAAATTCCGTTTTCTCCATCAATATAAGTGATTTTTGATTTACAAGTAGCTGTAGAAGTCAAGCCCTCATCATAAGAAAACATTCCTGTTTGTTTATAAAAACTTGACATATCTACAACGCTTGGCCCAGTTGTACCGTCATATATAGGAAATTCATAGCTTTTTCCATTTCTATTATCGGTTATAGTAACGGAATTTGACATTTTCGCTCCTTTTATTGTTACTTTTATTAATTCTAACAAAAAAGGACGATTATGAGTTTTTTTATTATTAAATTTTTAAGATTTTATTTGCTTTTTTGAGTAAAAAAGTAACTTTCATTTTTTAGAATTAGAAAGAAATTTAATCATACTCATAACAATAACAGCCTCAAATAACGCTGTTAAAATAAGTGCTGAATAAAGCTTCTCATCAATAACCTTGCCCGAATAACCCAGAGTAGCTGTTGCTATAAGCAAGGTTAAAGGCATAGAATGACTAAGACCAAATAAAATCATATTTTTAAAACCAATTCTTTTTAAAAAAACACTTGCACATAAAATTCTTAAACCCACCATAACAAACATAAGTAAAAATGCTTGTAAAACGATTTTATAATCTAAAATCATTTTAAGATCAAAGGTTGAACCTATATGGATAAAAAAAATAGGGATCAAAAACCCGTGTCCAAAAGTAGAAAGCTTGTGCTCAAGATCTTTTTTATGATCAAAAAAAGTAGCTATAAATGAACCTGCTATAAAAGAACCAAGAACGATTTCAAGTTTTGTAATAACCATAGCAACAATGATCAGTATAAAAATGGACATACAAAATCTTATATCTTTTTCATTTTTATCTTCCCATGGCATAAGCACAACTTTAAGCTGAGGATACCACCAAAAAAGCACACCAAGCATTTTAAATCCAAGCAAACAAAGCCCCAAAAAGATATTAAGATATAAAATACTTTGCGCTACATCAATAATACCTGTTCCTTCGCGCAAAAAAGCTCCCGCTATAGTCAAAAGCACAATAGAAATCACCTCAGCTAAAGTAGCTACTATCATAGCAATATTTAGCCAATAACACTCTTTTCCAAAATCCTTAAAAAGTAAAGATAAAAGCCCTACACTCATCACAGGCATAATGATAACAAATACTAAAGAAAGTCCAAAAATCCATACTATAAAAGAAGATAAAGTATAAAGTAAAAAAATATAAAAAAAACTTTTTTTGGCGACTTCTTTCTCCATATTAAAAAAGGCTCTTAAATTTACCTCCATACCCGCTATAAACATTAGATAATAAAAACCTACATTGGCTAAAAGTGCAAAATTTTCACTTTTTCCTATGAAACCAAAATACGCTATTATTGCCCCTAAAATAATTTCAGTAGCTGAAAGAGGCAAGCGTAAAATTCTCGCAATATGCGGAGAAAAAAGCAAACACAAGGCTATAACAATGAGAATTTTTAAATCGATTAAAGCCTGTGTATCAATGACACTCTGATGCAAAAGTAAATCCCATTTCTTTTAATTTTATTATATCTTGACTTGGTTCTTCACCTTTAGTGGTTAAATAATCCCCTATAACAATAGCCCCAGCACCTGCTTGAAAAATTTCATATTGTCTTTCTTGTAATACCACTTCACGCCCACCTGCTACCATTACCACGCTTTGCGGTAAAGCCTCTTTGGTATCACGAACAATTTTTAAGGCTTCATCAGCGCTAAGTCTTGGAACTTGTAGTTTTAAATTTTCATTTGCTATAAAAAAATTAATAGGCGTTGAAAAAGGTTGTAATTCTTGCAAAGATTTTCTAAAACTTAGCCTATCTTCTTCACTCTCACCCATACCATAGATTCCACCACAACAAAGCATAAGCCCTGCTTCTTTAGCGTTTAAATTGGTTTGAAATCTACTTTCCCAAGTATGCGTGGTGCAAATTTGTGGAAAAAATTCCTTAGAAGTTTCAAGATTGTGATTATAAGAAAAAATTCCTGCTTTTTTAAGTTCTTTGAGTTGTTCCACGCTTGCCATGCCATTACAGGCAATTAAAAGCAAGTTAGGCACTTCTTTTTGCACGGCCTTAGCAGCTTCGCAAACATACTCAAGCTTTTCATCATCAAGCCCAAGTCCTGCTGTAACCAAACAAAAACCCAAAGCTTCATTTTTCTTTGCCATTTTTGCTTCTAAAACGATTTGTGAAAGTTCTTTACGACGATATTTTTGAATATCTGTTTTTACATGAGCGCTTTGGGTGCAGTATTTACAGTCTTCTGAACAATTTCCACTCGCTATATTTGAAATAGCACAAAGCATGATTTGCATTCTAATCCTTCATTTCTTTTTTGATTTTACACTTTAAACATTCTAAGAATGTACCTTTTTTAAGCTCTTTTATCACTAAAGTTTCGCCACACTCTTCGCATTTTTCTTCACTTGGTTTGTATTTGCTTATAAAATTGCATTTTGGATAAGCACTACAGCCATAAAATTTACCACGTTTTGAAAAGCGTTCTACGATTTCACCTTTTTGACAACTTGGACAAGTAATGCCTGTACCATTAGCTTTAGCTTTTGCGGCTGTATTTTCGCTTTCGTTTTTGCTTTCACTTTTTAAATTTCTTGAATACTTGCATTTTGGGAAATTTAAACACGCTACAAATTCTCCAAAACGCCCTTTTCTAATAGCAAGCTCTCCGCCACAATCAGGACAACTTTCGCCTAGTTTTGTGACAGTTTTTTGACTAGCTATTTTTGTTTTTCCTTCTTCGATTTTTCTCATAAAAGGATAGTAAAATTCTTTTAAAGTTTCTTGCCAATCTGCCTTATCTTCTGCGATTTCATCTAGGGTATTTTCAAGGTTTGAAGTAAATTTACTATCTACTATATCACTAAAATTTTTCTCAAGCACTTCGGTTACATTAAAAGCAACATCGCTAGGAATGAGTTGTTTTTTATCTATTATTACATAATCACGGCTTGTAAGTATAGAAATGGTTGGTGCATAAGTAGAAGGGCGACCTATGCCTAAACTTTCAAGTTTTTTTACAAGTCCTGCTTCTGAATACCTTGAAGGTGGTTCGGTAAAATGTGAGTTCATTTCTAAATTTTGCACTTTTAAATTTTGGCCTATTTTAAAATTTGGCAAAATTTTATCCTTATCCATATCACCATAAACTTTATAATATCCATCAAAAAGGATTTTTCTACCGCTTATTTTAAAAACTGCTCTATCATTTTTTACAAATACATTTTGAGTTTGAGAGATAGCAGGACTCATCTGACAGGCTAAAAAGCGATTGTAAATAAGTGTGTAAAGTTTTAACTCATCTTTGTCTAAAAATTTAGCCGAAATTTCTGGAGTAAAACTTAAATTTGTAGGGCGTATAGCTTCATGAGCTTCTTGAGCGCCTTTAGTCTTTGTAGTATATACATTTGCTTTGCTTGGAAGATAGTCTTTGCCAAAATTTGCTTGTATGAATTTTCTTGCATTTTCTACTGCTTCTTTGGCTAAATTTAAACTATCGGTTCTCATATAAGTAATAACCCCCATCACGCCTTCATGGGTATTTACTCCTTCATAGAGCTTTTGAGCTATCATCATGGTTTTTTTAGGGTTAAAACCAAGGCGATTGCTGGCACTTTGCTGCAAGGTTGAAGTCATAAAAGGAGGAGGCGGAGCGATTTTTCTTTCTTTGCTTTCAATGTCGCTTATAGCATAAGCTTCATTTTTACAAGCCTCTAGTATAAGCTTAGCACGATCTTTGTTGGTAATGGTAAGTTTTTCTATCTTAGCTTTGTCAAACTCAACCAGTTCTGCATCTAAATCTTTTTGAAAAATCATATCAATACTAAAGTATTCTAGGGGTACAAAGGCACGAATTTCTTTTTCACGATCGACTATGATCTTTAAAGCCGCACTTTGAACACGCCCAGCACTAAGTCCTCTTTGAATTTTTTGTCCTAATAAAGGGCTGAGTTTATACCCTACAATGCGATCTAAAAGACGTCTGGTTTGCTGAGCATTTACAGAGTGCATGTTTAATTTTCTTGGATTTTTTAAAGCATTTTCTATAGCGCTTTTAGTGATTTCATGAAAAACAATGCGTGGTAAGGTGTTTTCATCTTCTCCTATAGCTTTTGCAATATGATAGGCTATAGCCTCTCCTTCTCTATCTTCATCCGTTGCAAGATAGACTTCTTTGGCATCTTTGGCTTTGCTTTTAAGTTCTTTAACTAAGGCGCTATGATCACTTGTGATTCTATACTCAGGGATAAATTCATCATCTTCTATTTTAATCCCAAAGCTTGATTTAGGCAAATCTCTAATATGTCCTTTAGAAGCGATAACTTCATAATCTTTTCCCAAAAAATTTCCTATGGTTTTAGCTTTTGCAGGAGATTCTACTATGATTAAATTTTTCTTCATTTTGCACCCTTGTTAAATAAAAAGCTGAATTTAGCTAAAAATATTTAAAATTCTACTTATAAAATATATTTTAATCAAGCTAAAATATTTTAAAAACAAAACTATCATAACAAAATAAATAAAATATAATTTTAAGTAATTTTAAATACAAACCATAATTTTTGGAGTATAATAAAATAAAAAAGGTAAAAATTATGAATGACAAAACTTATAAATTTCATCCAAATGACACAAAAATGGATAAAAAAATAATTCAAATTACTGAAAAGTCCGGATTTAAAGCAGCTGTGTTTTCTATGGCTGCTATGACTATGCTAGGAAGTGTGGTCATTTCATCTGCTCTGCCTGCTATCAACAGACATTTTGAAGAACTTTTAACCCAAAGTGGCGCTACTCTTGCTTCAAGTTTCACATTAGCTCATCTTGATATACTTGTTCGCTTAGTTTTAACCATCCCTGCTATTTTTGTTGTCATTTTATCTCCATTTGCTGGTATTTTAATGGATAAATTTGGCAAATTAAAATTCATTCTTCCAGCTATGGTGGTTTGGACTATTTCTGGAGTAAGTGGCTTTTTCTTAAATGATATTTATGCTATACTGACTTCAAGAGCTATTTTTGGTATGGCAACTGCTTTTATAATGACAGGCGCTTCGGCTTTGCTTGGGGATTATTATAGTCGTGGTGGCTTTAATCGCAGAGAAAATGCTTTAAGTCTTCAAGGATTTTTTTGTGCAGTAGGGGGTGCTGTTTTTATTTCTATTGCGGGATTTGTTTCAAGTTATTCTTGGCGTTATCCTTTTTTGGTATATGGACTTGGAATTTTAATTACCTTAATGGCTATCATTTATCTTTTTGAACCTAGAAAATTTAAATTCTATAATCATACAAAAATAGAAACAAAAACAAATTATTGGCAATTTTTCCCTATCTATTTTATAGGTTTTTTTATCATGGTAGTTTATTATATTTCGCCAACTCAACTTCCTTACTATATAGAAGAACATTTGGGATTGGATCCTAAATATATAGGTATTTCGATGTCTGTATCTGCACTATGTTATGGTTTTTTCTCTCTAAGCTATAGATATATTATAAAATTCTTAAGTATTAAAACTATCTATGTTTTAACTCTTTTTATCGTATCTTGTTCTTTTTTGCTGCTTTTTTTAGTAGATAGCTTTTTCACAGTTTTAATCGCCTTAGCTTTGCTTGGAATGGGCGGAGGTATTATGCTTGTAAATAATACGGCTTATCTTTTTTCAATCTGTCCTGAAAATGCTCGCTCTAGGGCTTATGGAATTTTAGCAAGTTGTATATTTTTAGGACAATTTTTAAGTCCTATTATCTCTCAACCTATCGTTAGACAAATGGGTCTTGTAGATGCTTTTTTAATATGGTCAATAGTAATTTTTATAGTGTGCATTGTGTTTTTATTTTTAAAGCAAAAACCTAGAATAAATTAGCAAGAAAAATCTTGCTAATTTTATTTATTACAAACCTACCGCACTTAAAGTTTGGTATTTACTCATATAAATTTGAGCTTCAATTTTTCTCATCGTATCAAGTGCTACTTGAACTACAATAAGTACAGAAGTGCCGCCAAAATGAAAAGGCACACCCATAAATTTCACCAAAACCCAAGGTAAGGTTGCAACAAGCCCTAAATAAATAGAACCTGATAAAGTTAAACGAGAAGCTACTTCGTTAAGATAACTTGAAGTTCCTTCACCTGGACGAATTCCAGGGATAAAACCGCCTTGTTTTTTCAAATTTTCTGCTATGTCTTTAGCGTTAAATACGATAGAAGCATAAAAATAAGCAAAGAAAATTACAAACAAGAAAGTTAGAACATGAAACAAATAACCATTTGGATTTAAAAAGTCATTAATGGCTTGTAGATAAAGATTTGTACTAGTTTGTAAAATTGTTGTTGGAAACATCAAAATCGCACTAGCAAAAATCGGTGGAATAACCCCACTAAGATTGAGTTTAATAGGAATATAATTCATAATGCGTTTGTTTTGATTTTGCATTACAACTTTACGAGAATAAGAAATAGGAATTCTTCTTTCTCCAAGTTCTACATAAATAATCACGCCTATGGTGATTAAAATCAAAGCAAAAATTGCAAAAGCGGTTAAGAAATTCATCTCGCCTGAATTGATTTGTCCTACAGTTCCTGAAATCGCTCTTGGAATACCTGAAACAATACCTGCAAAAATGATTAAAGAAATACCATTTCCTATACCTCTTTGTGTGATTTGTTCGCCAAGCCACATTAAAAGCATAGTTCCAGCAAGCATAGAAATAGCACAAAGTGCGATAAACATATTTAAATCTTCTACCATTATAGCCCCTGCACCACCACGACCGTGCAAGCTTTGCAAACCTATAGCAACGCCTATACTTTGAACCAAAGTAATCACAATAGTCGCATAACGGATAATTTGCATATATTTTTGCATACTATCACGCTCTTTTTTCATCTTACCAATATTTGGAAAAGTTGCTGCAAGAAGCTCCATAATAATAGAAGCAGTAATATAAGGCATAATACCTAAAGAAATGATAGAAAAGCGTTCAGCCGCTCCACCACTAAAAACATTAAATAAACCCAAAGCATTGTTTTGATTGTTATTAAAAAATTCCGCAATCACATCAGCATTGACGCCAGGAACTGGCACATAAGCCAGAACCCTATAAGCAAATAAAAATGCTAAGGTGATTAAAATCTTATTCGTCAATGCTCTATTCATTATTTTGATCCGGTGACGCTAATATTCTCGTCTTTGATTTTTGATACTAAGTCTTTTGCACTTGCACCAATTAATTTGATTTTATTCACAGATTTTGAAATTTTGTGAACACTTTTAATGCTCTCAAATGTAATTTCACTAAGCTCTTTTACAGCTGTGATTTTTTCAACATTGATCACATAAGGTTTTTGAATTTTAGAAGTAAAACCTACTTTTGGTAGTCTTCTTTGAAGTGGTTGTTGACCCCCTTCAAAACCTCTTTTGTCATTATAACCTTTTCTAGCAGTTTGACCTTTACCCCCTTTAGTAGCAGTCTTACCCATGCCAGAACCTTGACCACGGCCAATTCTTTTAGTTTTATGCGTTGAACCCGCTGCTTTTGTTAAATTCATCTTCTTATCCTTTTAACATTGTTAAAGCTTTGATTGTAGCACGAACCACATTAGCTGAATTATTTGAACCCAAAGACTTGGTTAAGATGTCTTTAATACCTGCAAGTTCCACGATAGGGCGTGTAGAACCACCTGCGATAACTCCTGTACCTTCGCTAGCTGGTTTAAGTAAAATTCTACTTGCGTTGTATTTCACCTCTACATCGTGAGCGATAGTTGAGCCTTTAGTTTTAACTTCAACGATATTTTTAAACGCATCGTCAACAGCTTTACGAATGGCATCTGGAACTTCCTTAGCCTTACCATAACCAACACCTACTAAACCTTTGCGGTTTCCAACAATAACTAAAGCAGTAAATCTAAATCTTCTACCACCTTTAACAACCTTAGTAACTCTGCCGATATCGACGATTACTTCTTCAAATTCTTCTCTATTATATTTTTCCATCGATTTACCCCTTATAGCCTAATGCCATTTTCTCTTAAAGATTCAGCCAATGCTGCGATAACACCATGATATACATAACCATTTCTATCAAAAACAGCTTGTTCTATCTTTTTAGCTTTTAAAGTTTTAGCAAATTCAGCAGCGATTTTTTTAGCACCTTCTTTATTTGCTTTAACGCCAAGTTTGCGTCCATCAACTGCTGCTAAAGTTACAGCTTTTACATCATCAATCGCTTGGATATATAGAGTTCTGTTCGATTTAAATACAGAAATTCTTGGAAAATTTTCACAACCTGAAATTTTCGCTCTAATTCTTTTTTTTCTTTTGATTCTTAAAGTTAATTTTCTTTTTAATACATTTGCTCTCATATTCTACCCTTACTTCTTAGATGTCTTACCAGCTTTGCGGATAATGCGTTCATCAGAATACTTAACGCCTTTTCCTTTATATGGCTCTGGTGGTCTAAATTCACGAATTTGAGCAGCAACTTGACCTACAACTTGTTTATCACTTCCTTTAACTGCAATAGTATTTTTATCCACTACAATTTCAATTCCTTCTGGAATATCATAATTAATAGGATGAGAAAAACCAAGGCTTAGTTCTAAAACTTTACCTTTTAAAGCTGCTTTATAACCAACTCCATTGATTTCAAGAGTTTTTGAAAAACCTTGAGTTAAACCTACAACGATATTGTAAGCTAAAGCTCTGTAAGTTCCCCAATAAGCTCTACTTTGTCTGTCTTCACCTTTTGGAGAAAAAAGAATATTATTATCTTTAATCTCAACATTTACATTTGCTTTAGTATCAAGTTCTTTTGCTAAATTTCCTTTTTTAAATTTAAGCAAATTTCCTTCTAATTTTACTTCTACTCCTGCTGGAATAGCAATCGGTTGTTTACCTATACGAGACATATTTTTCCTTTTTATTTGTCTAGGATATTTCTACTTTTTTAAAAGAATGGATACCCAATGCCATAAAAAGCAGATTTTTTACCAAATGGTACATAAAATTTCGCCGCCAACACCTGCTTTATAAGCTTCATCATTAGCTAAAACGCCATGACTTGTGCTAACTACGATAGTACCATAACCATTTTTAAAACGCTTGATTTCATCTTTACCTTTATAAACACGACGACCAGGCTTAGAAATTCTTTTAAGCTCATTGATAACACTCTTACCTTTTTCATCGTATTTTAAAACTACATTGATAAATTTCTTTTTATCTTCTTCAATAACATTAAAACTCTCAATATAGCCCTTAGCTTGAAAAATTCCAACTAAAGCTTCTACAACTTTAGAATGTAAAAGCTTGGTTGTTTCAAGCTTTCTCATTCCTGCATTTCTGATACGAGTGAGTGAATCTGAAATAATATCATTTATCATATTTTATCCTTACCAACTTGCTTTCTTAAGACCTGGAATCAAACCTTCGTTGCCCATTTTTCTTAAGCAAACTCTGCAAATTCCAAAATCTCTATAAACCGAATGCGGACGCCCACAAATTTGGCATCTTGTATAAGCTCTAACTTTAAATTTAGGCTTGCGTGCCGCTTTTGCAATCATTGATTTTTTAGCCATCTTACTTTCCTTTTGTAAATGGCACACCGATAAGTTCTAATAACTTTTGTGCCTGTTTGTCATTTTGTGCTGTTGTAACTATAGAAATGTTCATACCATGAGTTCTTAAAATTTTATCATACTCCACTTCTGGGAACATCAACTGCTCATCAAGACCGAAGTTATAGTTTCCGCGTCCATCAAAACCATCTCTACTTAAACCTCTAAAGTCTTTCACCCTTGGCAAAGCAATAGAAATTAATTTATCAAGAAAAGCATACATATTTTCTTTTCTTAAAGTTACCATTACACCCACAGGAAAACCTTCGCGAACTTTAAATCCTGCAACTGATTTTTTAGCTTTAGTAATCACAGCCTTTTGTCCTGCAATTAAAGAAATAGTATCTGCAACATTTTGCAATACTTTTTGATCTTTAGCCAACTCACCAGCACCTACGCTGATAACTACTTTTTCGATCACAGGGATAAGCATAGGATTTTTAATATCAAATTCTTTAACCAATGCAGGTTTAATGCTTTGATTATATTTTTCTTTTAATCTCATCATCGCTTACTCCTGAACTTTTGCCACATTGGAAATATCCATTGGCATTTCTTTATTGATAAAACCACCATTTGGGTTTTTCTCACTCGGCTTAATAGCTTTTTTAGCGATTTTACATCCTTCAACTACCACTTTAAGTGTTTTTGGATATACCGCTAAAACTTTACCTGTTTTACCTTTATCATCACCTGTGATAACCTTAACGCTATCACCTTTTTTGATTTTTAATTTAACCGCCATTATAATACCTCCGGTGCTAGTGAAACGATTTTCATAAAGCCACCATATCTAACTTCTCTGCCCACTGGCCCAAAGATACGAGTTCCGATAGGCTCTCTTTTGTTGTCAAGAATAACCGCAGCATTTTCATCAAAACGAATCAAAGAACCATTATCTCTATGAATTTCTTTTTTAGTTCTAACGATAACCGCTTTTACCACTTGACCTTTTTTAACTTTTCCATTTGGTAAAGCTTTTTTAACAGATGCAACGATTACATCACCTACGGTAGCGTATCTTCTTTTGCTACCCCCTAAAACCTTGATACACATTAATTCTTTTGCACCGCTATTATCAGCAACTGCAAGTCTTGTAAAACTTTGAATCATTACTCAACTCCTGTAGCTAATACAGATTTTAAGCGAAATGATTTTCTTTTTGAAAGTGGTCTGCATTCTACTGCAACAACAGTATCACCCACTTTAACTTCATTTCTCTCATCATGAATTAGATATTTTTTAAAGCGTTTAACAATTTTTCTATATCTTGGATGAACCACTTTTCTTTCAACCAAAACACTTGCGGTTTTTTCACCAGCGATTTTAACAACAACGCCTTGAATTTCTCTTTTAAATGCCATTTTCTATCCTTATCTTAAAGCGTTAATTGCTGTATTTATTCTAGCAATGTCTTTTTTTACTTGGCTAATCTCTTTTGGATTAGTAAGTTGCATTGTTTTTAGCTTTTGTTTTAAAGTGAATAAAAGCACCTTTTTTTCTTTTAGCATTGTTGCAAGCTCAGCTGCTGTTTTATCTTTAATCTCAGTATATTTCATTTTGGCTCTCTCTTGTAACAAACTTAGTTTTAAATGGAAGTTTATGCATAGCTAAAGTCAATGCTTCTCTTGCCATTTCTTCGCTTACTCCTGCCATTTCATAAATAATACGACCTGGCTTGATATTCATTACCCATTCCTCAACAGCACCTTTACCTTTACCCATACGAGTTTCTAAAGGTTTTTTTGTCAAAGGCTTATCTGGAAAAACTCTAATCCAAGTTTTTCCTTGTCTTTTAACAAAACGAGTTAAAGCGATACGCGCTGCTTCGATTTGGCGTGAGTTAATGCGTCCTGCTTCAGTTGCTTTTAATGCAAATTCACCAAAAGTAAATTCTGTTCCACGATTAGCATAACCTCTGTTACGCCCTTTCATCATTTTGCGATATTTAGTTCTTTTTGGCATTAACATGATTATTTACCCCTTCTTGTGCGTCTTGGCTTTTTAGCTGGAGCACTTTCTTCAGTTTTTTCAGGTTGCATACCTTTGTGCAATACTTCACCTTTAAAGATCCATACTTTAACTCCTATGTTTCCATAAGTAGTTCTAGCTTCTGCAAAACCATAATCGATTTTTGCTCTTAAAGTATGAAGTGGAACGCGTCCTTCAAGATACCATTCTGTTCTTGCCATTTCAGCACCGCCTAAACGACCGGAAACTAAAACTTTAATCCCTTTAGCACCTGCTTTTTGCGCACCTTGGATTACTTTTTTCATTGCTCTTCTAAAAGCAATTCTTTTTTCAAGTTGAGTTGCAACACTTTCAGCAGCAAGTTGAGCTGAAGCTCCTGCTTTTCTTTCTTCTTTGATATTGATATTTACATCTTTACCGATTAAATCTTGCAATTCTTTTCTTAAATTATCAACATCACTACCTTTTTTACCGATGATGATACCTGGTCTTGCAGCAACTACAGTAACGCGAAGTTTTTTAGCAGTTCTTTCTACTAAAATTTGGCTAATTCCTGCGTAATAAAGTTTTCTTTTTAAGAAAGCTCTGATTTTGTAATCTTCACCGATATTTTCTACTAAATTTGCTTTAGTTGGAAACCATCTTGATTCCCAGTTTCTATTGATTCCTAGTCTTAGACCAATTGGATTAACTTTTTGTCCCATTAGCTTTCCTTTTTCGCTGTTGCTTTTTTAGTGCTTGTTGTTTTTTTAGCTGGAGCTTTTGTTGTAGTAGTTTTTTTAGCTACTGTTTTTTTCTCTTCAGCTTTCACTTCCGCTTTTACCACTTCTACTAAAATATGTGAAGTTGGTTTTCTAATACGACTTGCACTTC
The DNA here is from genome assembly GCF_045277125.1 of Campylobacter sp. CFSAN122748. NCBI lineage: Bacteria > Pseudomonadati > Campylobacterota > Epsilonproteobacteria > Campylobacterales > Campylobacteraceae > Campylobacter > Campylobacter sp. CFSAN122748. Next base: position 1,652,675 of record NZ_CP116953.1, read on the forward strand.
CTCTAGCTCTTGGTCTAAATCTTTTTAATACCGCAGCTGCGTCAACACGACAACTTTTTACAACCACTTCGTTTGCTTCAAAGCCACCATTTGCTACTGCACTTGAAATTGCATTTGCGATATATTTTGCACCTTTATTTGGCATAAATTTTAAACTAGCCATAGCTAATTCTGCATTCATCCCCTGAACTTCTCTAGCAATCAATCTTGCTTTAGTTGGAGATAATCTTATGAATTTAATTAATGCTTTACTCATATCTTATCCCTTACTTACCAATTTTCTTTTGCACAGAGCCTTTATGCCCTTTAAATGTGCGTGTTGGAGCAAATTCACCAAGCTTATAACCGATGTGATTTTCAGTAATATAAACTGGAATAAAGCTTTTACCATTATGAACATTAAATGTAAGTCCTATCATATCAGGAGTAATTGTGCTTCTTCTTGACCAAGTTTTAATTGGTTTATTATCATTAGCCTCTTTAGCAGCGATGACTTTTTTCATTACATGATCATCAACAAAAGGACCTTTTTTTAGTGATCTAGCCATCTTACTTTCCTTTTCTTCTTGAAATTATTAGCTTATCGCTAGCTTTTTTACGACGAGTTTTCGCACCTTTGGTTGGTTTACCCCATGGAGTTACTGGATGACGGCCTGAATTTTTCTTACCTTCACCCCCACCGTGCGGGTGATCTACTGGGTTCATAGCTGAACCACGAGTTTGTGGGCGGATACCTCTATGGCGATTTCTACCTGCTTTACCGATAGTTATATTAGCCCATTCTTCATTTCCAACTTCGCCGATACTTGCCATACATTCAGCCAAAACTTGTCTCATTTCACCACTTGCAAGTCTTAAAATAACATATTTTTCTTCTTTACCCATAAGTTGTGCATAAGCACCCGCAGAACGAATCATTTGACCGCCTTTACCTGGTTTTAACTCAACATTATGAACAATAGTACCCACAGGAATGTTTTTAAGTTTCATTGCATTACCTGGTTTAATATCAAGTCCGCTTTCAGCAGCTGCAACGATATCACCAACGCTTAATCCACATGGTTGAAGAATATATCTTTTTTCCCCATCTTTATAAGCAATCAAAGCAATTCTACAATTTCTGTATGGATCATACTCGATCGCTTCTACTTTACCTTCTATACCGAATTTACGACGTTTAAAATCAATAATTCTGTAAAGTTTTTTAGCACCCGCTTCTTTATGACGACTTGTAATTCTTCCATAGCTGTTACGACCTGCGTGTGCTGGAAGTTTAACAAGTAGTGAGCGTACACTTGGTTTAGCTGTAATATCTTCAGAACTTAAACCTGTGATATATCTTCTACTTGGAGTATATGGTTTATAAGTTTTAATTGCCATCTTAAGCCTCCGTATTTTCTAAGCTAACACCTTCAGGTAGCTTAACATAGAATTTTTTGTAATTGTTTCTTTGACCTAAACGACCTCTAAAACGCTTAATTTTTCCATCCATTCTTAAGGAATTGATGCTTTTTGGAGTTACACCAAAATACTCTTTTAAAACCGCTTTTAAGCCTGTTTTAGTCATTTTTGGCGAAGTTTGAATAACTACGACACCTTGCTCTTGCAAATTCAAACTTTTTTCTGTGTAAAGTATAGTCTTTATATCAGTAATATCTGCCATAATTATCCCTCTTTTGTAATAGATTCTAACGCTGATTTTTCCATAATAACAGCATTAAATACAGATACTAAATAAGCATTTACTTCAGTTACATCAACTACATAGCAATTTGCTAAATTTCTGTAAGCTAAAAGTGTTTTTTCATCTAGTAAATCTTTAACGATTAAAGCATCTTTAACGCCAAGTTTTTTAATCACAGCGTTTGCATCTTTTGTTTTACCACTTTCAATAGCCAAAGAATCAGCAGTAAATAACACACCTTTAGCTGCTTTATCTGCTAAAGCTCTTTCAAGCGCCAATCTTTTTTGTTTTTTATTTACTTTTTGGAAGTAGTTTCTTTCATTTGTTGGACCAAAAGCAACCGCACCGCCTACCCAAACGTTAGTTCTTGTTGAACCCGCTCTAGCACCGCCACGACCTTTTTGTCTCCAAGGTTTTTTACCACCACCACTTACATCACTTCTACCTTTAGTATGAGCTGTATTTGCTCTTAAACTTGCAAGGTAAGATTTTACATACAAGTAAAGATTGTGTGGATTTACTTCCGCATATTTTGAAGGTAAATCAAGTTCACCTGCTTTTTCTAATTTATCATTTAAAACAACTACTTTACTCATTTTGCAATCCTTATTTTACCCATAGCACCATTATAACCTGGTACTGCACCTTTAACTACTAAAATTTTATTTTCAGCATCATAAGATACAACTTCGTTTTTAACGGTCACTTTAGTATTTCCATAGTGTCCTGCCATTTTCATACCTGGTTGAACACGACCTGGCCATTCTCTATTACCAATAGATCCATGGCGTCTATGAAATCTAGAACCGTGACTTGCTGGACCCCCTGCGAAGTTATGTCTCTTCATAACACCGCTATAACCTCTACCTTTAGTGTTAAAGCTTACTTTTAAAATTTTTGCTTCATTTAATGGAGTTTCATCTAAATCTCCTGCTTCAGTATTTGCTACTTCTAAAGTCGCAAATCTATTGTATTCTGCAGAAAGATTGTATTTTTTTTGTTGTCCTGCGACACATTTATTACTTGCTTTACCTTTTGGATATGCTACTAAAGCCTTTCCGCCTTCAACTTCACATACTTTTGCATTTACAACTCTTAGTAAAGTTACAGCGATACTTGGATTAGTAATTGTTCTGCTCATTCCAATTTTTTCTACAATATATTCCATATCTTATCCTTACTTACCCATAGCTCTTACTTCAACGCTTACTTCTGGCGCTAAATCAAGCTTCGTTAAAGAATCAACTGTATCTGGAGTCGCTGCTACTATATCTAGCATACGCGCGTGAATTCTTATTTCAAACTGCTCACGAGAATCTTTGTTAATGTGTGGAGATTTTAAAACTGTATAGCGTTTGATTTTAGTAGGCATTGGTATCGGACCTCTAATATCCGCACCTGTTCTTTTAACAGCTTCTACGATTGCTGCAACTGTTCTGTCTAGTACTCGATGGTCATAAGCTTTTAGCTTAAGCCTAATTCTTTCCATAATATTTCCTTTAAAAAGAACTCGTTAGTTAAAAACTAACCAATTTATAAAAATTGAAATGAGAGTATATAAAATCTTGTTTTCAAAGTCAAGGAATTTGATGAAATTTTTCTATTATTTTCCTTTTAAAAAGGATAAAATAGAATTTTTAGAATTTAAAAATTATCATTATTTTTTAAATTTTTGTATATAATGGTCAATATCTTATTTCATTAAATTTTAAAAAATCTCTTAATTTTTCATATTCGCCATTTTCTAAATAACGATGTTTTCCCGCCTTCAACATACCAAGATCTAAAGCCCCAAAAGCAACACGCTTAAGATCCATGACTTCAAGATCAAAATGTCCAAAAAAGCGTCTAAGCTCTCTATTTTTACCTTCATTTATAACCACTCTAAGCTTAGTATAGCCTCCACTTGATCCAAAAATTTCAAAGTCTATAAAAGGAGCAAAACTCATAGAGGTAATTTTAGTTTTTGCATGTGCGCCTTTTTTTTCATTTTTAATCTCAAGTCCATTTTGCATGGCTTCGATGACTTGTTTGCTCACCGTGCCTTTAACTTTAAGGTAGTATTCTCTTTCTAAATCGCTATGCATTAAAGCATCGGCAATCACAGGAGAATCTGTAAGCAAAAGTAAGCCTTCACTTGCATAATCCAGCCTACCTACGCTAAGCCAAGTACTAAATTGTCTTGGCAAGGTATCATATATAGTTTTTCTTCCACGATCGTCTTTTTTACTGACAATTTCACCTTTTTGTTTATGGTAGATTATCACGCTAAATTGCGTTCTTTTTTGTACTCTTTTACCTTTAACAAAAACTTTATCATCAAATTTAACTTCATCGCTTAAAAGGGCAATTTTGTTGTTTATTTTTACTAAGCCTTGTTTGATAAGTTCATCGGCTTCACGGCGTGAATAGCGGGTGTTATGGGATATAAATTTATTAATTCTCATTTGATCTTCCTTAAAAAGGGCGTTTTTGCCCTTTTTTACATTACAAAAATAGTTGGAACTATGGTTGGGTATTTTTTAATCTTTCTAAAGATGTGTTTTCTTAAAACTTGGCGGATTTGATTTTCTAAAAATCTTGGATCATTGAGTACTTCATCTTTAACATTGATGAAAAATTGTCCTAAAACTTCAGCCATATCTTTGCTAAAAGCATGATCGTGTTTGTCAGCTACTAGCCCATAGCTAAATACTCTTGGTTTGTTGATCAGTGTTTTTGTAGCTTTGTCAATTTGTGCGATAATAACTACTATACCACTATCTGCAAGTTTTTGACGATCTATAACTACATCATCGGCGATTTGTTTATTGATTTGATTATCTACAAAAACTTTACCTGTTTTTACGGTTTTTATGCGTTTGACATATTTTTGGCAAAGTTCTACTTGATCGCCATCACTCATAAGATAAATATTTCTTTCAGGGATACCGCACTTCATCGCTGTTTCTTTGTGTTTGGTGATGTGATTGTATTCTCCATGAACTGGTAGGAAAAATTTAGGCTTAGTAAGGGTTAGCATAAGCTTTTGCTCTTCTATACTAGCGTGTCCGCTTACATGAATTTCACTAAATTCTTGATACGCTACTTTAGCTCCTGCTTTTAAAAGATAGTCAAGCACCGCAGAAACACTTGCCTCATTTCCTGGTATGGCTTTAGCTGAAATAATCACTTGATCTGTAGGTTTGATTTTTATAAATTTATGCTCATCAGTTGCCATTCTATAAAGCGCACTCATGGTTTCGCCTTGACTTCCTGTAGTTACGATAAGCACTTCATTGTCTTTATATTTACTTACTTCATCAGCATCGATGAAAATTTTTCTATCAAGTTTGATGTAGCCTAATTCCATAGTGGTATAAAGATTTCTTTCCATAGAACGACCGATCACACAAACTTTTCTACCGTATTTTAAACCATAAGTGATAGCTTGATAAACGCGGTGGATATTAGAACTAAAAGTACTCATGATCACCCTGCCTTTGGTACGTGCAAAGATTTGATCAAAAGTTGGCCCTACGGAGCTTTCACTTTTTGTATAACCTTCTTTGTACGAATTTGTACTATCGCTTAAAAGACATAAAACCCCTTCTTCTCCATAATGTGCCAAACGTCCTAAGTCTGTTGGATAGCCATCGATTGGAGTTTGATCAATTTTAAAATCACCTGTGTGGATAATCGTTCCTGCTTTTGTTTTGATCGCAAGTGCTGAAGCATCAATGATAGAATGCGTGATGTGGATCCACTCTATATCAAATTCGCCTATCTCATAAACACGGCGTTTTTCTACAGGGCGAAACCATTTGCGTTCTGCTTTTAAGCCATGTTCTTCAAATTTGTTTGAAATCATTCCTAAAGCCAAAGGTGTAGCGTAGATAGGAAATTGGAATTCTTTAAAGAAATAAGGCACTGCACCGATATGATCTTCGTGTGCATGAGTGATCACTATACCACGAATTTTATCTTTAATTTTTCTTACATAGTCAAAATCAGGGATGATAATATCTACCCCATGCATAGTTCCATCAGGAAAACTCATACCTATATCTACTATAATTGCATCTTTATTGGTTTCAAAAACACTGATATTTCCACCAATTTCTCCTAAACCTCCTAAAGGAGTGATGCGGATTTTATGCTCGCTAGAATTATTATATTTTAAAGGGTGTAAGCGGTTTTCATGTGAAACACGGTTAGCTTCTATGCATTCTGCAAGAGCGATTTGCCAATCTTCATTACCTGTGAGTTTTGAAGGAAGATTGCGATTTTTCTTCTTTTTTTTCTCAGTTTTATTTTCTGAGTTTTCAGAATTTTCCTTGTTGGAATTTTGATCAATTTTTGGAGTATCATTTTCATTTTGCAAAGAATCAGCTAATTTTTTTCTACGATTTTTATATTTATAGCGTTTATTGTTTTTTGAATTTGAGTTCGGATTTTGTTCGTTTTTATTTATCTCTTTGTTTTCGTCCATATTCATCCTTTAATTTGTCATAAATTTTAAGGTATAAATCAACGCAAATTTCATGTGGTCTGATGTTTTCTTTTAAGCCAAAAGTGCTTAAAACTTCTAAAACTTTTGCTTTATATGTTTTTAAATTTCCTAAGAGTTGTTTTCTAGGAGCTTTAAAACAATCTTTTAGAAAATTTTTGAAATTTTCTATTTCGCAAAGTTCATCAAAATCCTTAGTTTTAATCAAACTCATCACCGCTGACATAACTTTTGGTGGAGGATTAAAACATTGTGGATCAACATCAAAAAGTATTTTTCTTTCGCAAATCATTGCACTTAAAACACCTAAGGAAGAAAACTCACTATTTCCTTCTTTAGCGCAGAATTTTTCAGCCATTTCCCTTTGTACCATTACAATAAGCCCTAGACAATTTTTATCTTCTAAAGCTTTTAATATAATGTGACTTGCAACATAATAAGGCAAATTTGCAACCAAAAAATATGGTTTTTCATCAAGACTAGGATTAAAAGCTTCGCTTGCATCTTGATGGATCAAGTTAAATTTTCCACATTCAAGTTCTTTTTGAAATTTCTTTTTTAAAATAGGTATGAGATCATTATCGATTTCATAAGCTTTTACTTGAGAAATTTTTAAAAGTTCTTGCGTTAAATCACCTAAGCCAGGCCCAATCTCAATGATATTGTTCATCTCTTTGGGTATGGCTTGGATGATTTTTGCTAATACGCTTTTATCGATTAAAAAATTTTGTCCGTATTGTTTTTTTGCTTTAACCATAAGAAATAATTTTATCTAAAAATTCTTAATTAAGTCTTTTTAGGTAGAATTATTTTTTGTAAAATTTCATAAGGATCAAAATGATTGTTTGTGCGGGTGGAAATGAAAATTTTTCTTTTGCAAAAGCTATAGGCATAGGTTTGGTTGAATCAGCTTTTCATTTGAGTCAACTTTGCTTCAAAGAAAAACCATCAAAACTTATATTTATAGGAACTTGTGGGCTTTATGATAAGGGAGAGATTTTAGAAATTTATAGAAGTTCGCACGCTTTTAATGTAGAATTTTCTAAAATTTCACATGCATTTTATACTCCTGCAAAATATGAAATTTGCTTAGAAAAAGAAAATGTTTCTCGTGAAACAATAAAAATCAATTCTTCAAATTATATTTGTCAAAATTCAAAAGCAGCAAAAGAATTTTCAAAATTAGGTTTTTTTGCAGAAAATATGGAAGCCTTTTCTGTTTTGAGCGTAGCTAAAAATTTAAATATTGATGCAGAGTGTATTTTGTGTGCAACAAATTTTTGCAATGAAAACGCTCACGAAGATTTTATAAAAAATCATCAAAAGGCAAAAGAAAAATTAGAAGAATACTTAAAAAAATATCATTATATTTAAAAATTCAAAAAAGGAAAATAATTTTGAAAGAGCTTGTTAATATTTTAGATTTTTTACCTGAAGAATTAGGAGAAAAAATCAAACCGATGTTTCGTGTGAAACAAATTTATCAATGGATTTATCAAAAATACGCCAATAATTTTTCCGATATGTCAAATTTACCAAAAGATCTACGTTTAGAACTTGCGCAAAATTTTCATTTCTCTCCTGTAAAATGTGTTAAAAATGAGCAAAGTAAAGATGGAAGTATAAAATATCTTTTTGAACTCGTTGATGGTTTAAGGATAGAAAGTGTGCTTTTGCCTATGAAAGAAGAAAAAATAGACGAAGAAGGCAAAAGAATTTCTCATGCGAGATATACTATCTGTGTTTCTTCTCAAGTAGGTTGTAAAAGTGGATGTAGTTTTTGTCTTACTGCCAAGGGTGGTTTGAAAAGAAATTTAAGTGCAGGTGAGATAGTCGGACAAATTTTATGGATCAAAAAACAAAACAATATCCCTTATGAACGCCGTGTAAATATAGTATATATGGGTATGGGCGAGCCTTTGGATAATCTTAAAAATGTTTCTAAAGCGGTAAAAATTTTAGCGCAAAATGAGGGACTTGCTATAAGTCCTCGCCGTCAAACCATCAGTACTAGCGGTTTGGCAAAACAAATCAAAGAATTAGGTCAAATGAACTTAGGTGTTTTACTTGCTATATCATTGCATGCGGTTAATGATGAGCTTCGAACCGAACTTATGCCTATCAATAAAGCTTATAATATCGCTGCGATTATGGATGCGGTGCGTGAATTTCCTATAGATCAAAGAAAAAGAGTGATGTTTGAATATCTTTTAATTGATGGTATCAATGATAAGCTTGAACACGCTAAAGAATTAGTCAAGCTTTTAAATGGCATTAAAGCCAAAGTGAATTTAATACTCTTTAATCCACATGAAGGAAGTTTATATAAACGCCCTAGTTTAGAAAATGCGATTAAATTCCAAGATTTACTAAGTAATAAAGGTGTAACTTGTACTATAAGAGAAAGTAAAGGACTTGATATCTCAGCTGCTTGTGGACAGCTTAAAGAAAGGGCAAAAGAACAATGACGATGTTAGATATTTTCGAAATCATTTTTATAACAACTGTTGTAATTATAGGTTTTGGTGGAATTGTTTTTGTAGTAACAAAAGAAAAAAAATAATTATTACACTTAATGGTGTCAAGGGGGAGACTTGAACTCCCGACCTCCGGCTTATGAGACCAGCGCTCTAACCAGCTGAGCTACCCTGACTAAAAATAAAAATATAATTATACTACTTTTTACTAAAAATTTTCTGATTTTTAAAAAAAATAATTTTATTTTCAATATTTAAAAAATTTCTTTATTTTTAAAGCTTTTATAGATATAATAAACGCTTTATTTCATAGACAGGTGTCCGAGCGGTTGAAGGAGCACGCCTGGAACGCGTGTAAAGTGCAAGCTTTCGAGGGTTCAAATCCCTTCCTGTCTGCCATTCTTATTTTTAATATTTAAAATACTATTGTTTTGTCAAAAGTTATTTTATTGTTTATAAATTCTTAAATTTTTGATAAAATATTAAAAATTTTATTTATTAGGTTTTTTATAATGCTACAATCAAGACTTTTGATGAATTTAAGAGGAATAGGAATATCTTTTATACCAAGATATTTTTTTCAAATAAATTTAGATAAAATTTTTAATGATATTTTAAAATACAATATTAAAGACTTAGAAGAAATACAAACTCGAGTTAAATATTATAATCAAATAAATGAATTTTTTACACCTACAGCAAAGGAAAAAATAGGAAAATTTCCTTTTAAAAGCACCTCTTATGCTTTTGATGCTTATGAAGTCAGTAAATACTTCAAAGATGAATTTTTATGGAATAAAGAATTTGGCGATGTAAGACATACTTTTAAAGAAGTAACTATTTGCAAATCGAGATCTTTGGAAAATAATATAAATAATATTTTATTAAAACTTGATAAAAATAGGCACTTTTGCTTTTTAAAAGATAACATAAACTATGAAAATAAAAAGGATATAGCAATATTTAGAGGAGCAGTATATCAAAATCATCGAAAAGAATTTTTTGATTCTTATTTTGGTAGAACTTTTTGCGATATAGGAGATACTTCAAAACAACCTAGCCAATGGAAAAAAAACTTTTTAAACAAAAAAGAACAAATGAAATATAAATTTATAATTTCTTTAGAGGGTAACGATGTAGCAAGCAACTTAAAATGGGCTATGAATTCTAATTCTTTAGTTTTAGCTCCAAAAATAACTTGCGAAACTTGGTTTATGGAAGGAACTTTAAAACCAAATTATCACTTTGCTTTGATTGATAATGAGAATTTGTCAGCAGTAATTGAATATTTTAAAAGTCGCCCAAAAGATGCATTGGAAATTATTAATAATGCTCATCAATATATTAAGAAATTTTTAGATAAGAAAAAAGAATTCCATATAGGAATTTTGGTTTTGACCAAATATTTTTATTATTCTAGACAGCTTGAACTTAACAAAAAAAGAGATATTTTAGAATTAATCAAATAGTAAAATTACTCTCATTAATTCTCTAATTTTTCATAAAAAATAAATCTTTTTATACATATATTACATCATAAATTAAAAATTTGATTTTAGTTTTCAGCCAAAAACAAGTAATATTGCGATAAAATCTCAGACTTATAAAGGGGCATTAGCTCAGCTGGGAGAGCACAACGCTGGCAGCGTTGGGGTCAGCGGTTCGAACCCGCTATGCTCCACCATATGGTTCCGTAGCTCAGCTGGTAGAGCACTACCTTGACATGGTAGTGGCCGTTGGTTCAAGTCCAATCGGAGCCACCATCACCCTTCCTTATACAAAGGATTATCATGCAAAACACTATCATACAAAAAGCCGTCAATAAAGATTTAAATTCTATACTTGAAATCACAAAAGATGCTTTAAATGCTATGAAAGCTATGAATTTTCACCAATGGGATGAGAATTATCCCAATGAAATAGTTTTTCAAGAAGATATACAAGCACAAGAACTTTATGTGTTTAAAGAAAATGATGAAATTTTAGGCTTTATCTGTATCAATGAAAAATTTGAACCTGAATTTTACAAACAAGTTATTTTTAACAAAAATTATGATGATAAAGCCTTTTATCTACACCGTTTAGCTGTCAAACAAAATGCAAAAGGCAAAGGCGTGGCACAAAAACTTTTAAATTTTTGCGAAAATTTTGCCTTGGAAAATCACAAGGCAAGTTTAAGAGCAGATACTCATAGTAAAAATTTTCCTATGAATTCGCTTTTTAAAAAGCTTGATTTTAATTTTTGTGGAAACTTTGACATACCTAATTACCAAGATCCTTTTTTAGCTTATGAAAAAATTCTAAACCAAAAAGCTTTTTGAGTTTTTTTCATAGGCTTTGATTTGTGCTTCATGTTTTAAAGTTAAAGCTATATTATCAAGTCCTTCCAAAAGACAAATTCTGTGAAAATCATCTAAATCAAAAGAAAAAATCTTATCTTTAAAAAATACTCTTTTTTCCAACAAAGAAATTTCTATATTTTTATCTTGGGATTTTTTTAACTCATCAACTATTTCCAAAACCTCATCTTTAGCAAGTTCTATAGTGAGCAAACCGTTTCCTAAGGCATTGTTTTTAAAAATATCCGCAAAAGAAGGTGCGATAATAGCTCTAATACCATAATCAACCAAAGCCCAAGGCGCATGCTCTCTTGAAGAGCCACTACCAAAATTTTCAAAACTCACCAAAATAGAGCTATTTTGATATTCTTTTTTATTGAGATTAAAATCCATATTTAAAACACTTTCTTTATCATCTAAATAACGCAAATCATGGAACAAATGCTTGCCAAAACCTTGCTTAGACACTGCAAGTAAAAATTGCTTAGGTATAATTTGATCTGTGTCTATATTGGCATATTCTAAAGGACAAGCTATACCTTTGTGTATAATAAATTTTTGCATATTAAACTCCTAAATACTTTCTATTATCACAAATAACACCTTCTATGGCACAAGCTGCTGCACTTGCAGGACTCATCAAATGAGTGATAGAACCTTTGCCTTGTCTGCCTACAAAGTTACGATTTGAAGTTGAAGCAACTCTTTGACCTGAATTTGCTTTGTCATCATTCATACCAAGACACATAGAACACCCTGCATATCTCCACTCACACCCTGCCTCGATAAAAATCTTATCAAGTCCTAAATTTTCAGCTTCTTTTCTTACTTGCATTGAACCAGGCACAATTAAAGCTTTAACATTTTTATGAATTTTGCGCCCTTTTAAGATATCAGCGGCTATTTTAAGATCTTCTAAACGCCCATTTGTGCAAGATCCTATAAATACAATGTCGATTTTTACCCCTTCTATAACTTGATCTTGCTCTAAATTTACATAATATAAAGCATCAAACAAAGATTTTTGCTCGCTTTGATTTTTAAAATCACTTATTTTTGGAATTTTTTCATCTATGCCAATCACTTGCGAAGGATTTGTTCCATAGCTAATTTGTGGTTTTATCTTGCTTACATCTAGAGTAATACTCTCATCATATTTTGCTCCTTCATCACTTCTTAAACTCTTCCAATACTCACAATACTTTTGAAATTCTTCTCCTTTAGGTGCAAATTCCTTTCCCTTAATATACTCAAAAGTGATCTCATCAGGAGCTATCATACCTACTTTCGCTCCAAATTCTATAGCCATATTACAAAGAGTCATTCTAGCTTCCATACTTAGATTTCTTATAAGTTCTCCGCAAAATTCTATAGCATAGCCTGTGCCTTTTGCTGTGCCGTATTGTGCGATCAAATACAAAATCAAATCCTTAGCATAAACGCCTTTTTGAAACTGCCCTTTACATTCGATTTTCATAGTTTTAAGTTTGGCTTGTTTTAAAGTTTGCGTTGCCATGACATGCTCTACTTCACTCGTGCCTATACCAAAGGCTAAAGCTCCAAAAGCCCCATGTGTTGCCGTATGAGAATCCCCACAAACTAAAGTAACCCCAGGTAAAGTAAAGCCAAGCTCAGGACCTACTATATGAACTATGCCTTGATTTTTATCTCCAAGTCCTAAAAGCCTTACTCCAAATTCCTTAGTATTTTGCATCAAAGTTGTAATTTGCTCTTTTGCCATATCAGAACAAGCATTTAAATCCACGCTTTTAGTTGAAACATCATGATCTATGGTAGCCAAAGTTAAATCCGCTCTTGCCATTCTACGCTTAGCCATTTTAAGCCCTGAAAATGCTTGAGGGCTTGTTACTTCATGGATTAAATGTCTATCGATATAAAGTATAGGAAGTTCGTTTTTGCCTTCATAAACCACATGAGCATCAAAGACTTTCTCATATAAAGTTTTAGCCATTATTATTCTCCTTTAAAATTTCTAAAATACAATCCCCCATTTCATCGGTATTTAAATACGACTTAGCATTTAAATCCTTAGTCATTTTTCCTTGTGCCAATGCTAAAGATATAGCATTTTCTATATCCTGTGCGGCTTGTTCTTCTTTGAAACTATACTTTAACATCAAAGCCGCACTTAAAATTTGAGCTATGGGATTAGCTATATTTAAATGAGCTATATCAGGCGCACTTCCACCTGCTGGCTCATAAAGTCCAAAACCTTTATCGTTTAAACTTGCTGAACTTAACAAACCCAAAGATCCATTAATGGCAGCTAACTCATCACTCAAAATATCACCAAAAAGATTTGAACAAAGCATAACATCAAAAATGCTAGGATTTTTTACAATCTGCATCGCAGCATTATCCACATACATGTACTCTAAGTTTATATCTTGATAATCTTTTGCAACATTTGCCACCACTTCTCGCCACAAAATAGAACTTGCTAAAACATTCGCCTTGTCGATTAAATGCACTTTTTTCTTTCTTATTCTTGCACTTTCAAAAGCGATATGAGTTATCCTTTCTATCTCTTTTTTAGTGTAAATTTCAGTATCATACGCACTTTCTTTGCCTAAATCTTGCTTACCAAAATAAATCCCACCTGTAAGCTCTCTAACACATAAAATATCCACTCCTTTTTGGATAATCTCATTTTTTAAAGGTGAAGCATGAGTTAAACTTTCATAAATTTTACAAGGACGCAAATTTGCAAACAAATTAAAATGCTTTCTTAAAGGCAAAAGCGAGGTTCTTTCAGGTCTTTGATCTATGGGTAAATTATCCCACTTAGGCCCACCCACAGAGCCAAATAAAATCGCATCACTTTGCTCACAAAGCTTTAAAGTTTCATCACTTAAAGCCACTCCATAAGCATCTATACTTGCACCGCCTATTTTAGCTTCATTAAATTCAAAACTAAAATTGTATTTTTGTGAGATAAAAGTTAAAATTTTTAAAGCTTCTTTCATCACCAAAGGCCCTATGCCATCTCCTGCTAAAACAGCTACTTTATAAGTTTTCATGCCATTTTCCTTTCTTCTACTTTTAAAGAGCGATAAATCGCATTGTAAGCACTCACAAAAGCTTGTGCTGAAGCTTCTATAACATCTGTTGAAAGTCCTTTTCCATGGAATTTTCTCCCTTTAAATTCCAAATCCACATCCACTTGCCCTTGAGCATCTACTCCTGAACTTTTTGCATTGATACTATAAGCTTTTAACACAGGCTTTAAATTTGTTATCCTAGCAATGCAGTTAAAAACTGCTTCAACAGGACCATTTCCTGTGCAAGCTTCAGTTTTTAGCTCTTCTTTGATACGCATACAAACACAAGCGGTTGGGATATTGCCACTAATCACGCTTAATTTTTCAAGTATAAATTCATTTTCTTCTTCATTTTCATAGCTTAAAAACATCAAAGCTTCCAAATCATAATCATATACTTGACCCTTTTTATCCGCAAGGCGTAAAAAACGCTCATAAACATCATCTAAATTATAAGTATTTTCATCATAGCCTAAATTTTCAAGGCAAGTTTTTATCATAGCCCTTCCACTTCTTGCCGTCATTAACATACGATTGTCATGAATTCCTATGGCACTAGGGCTTATGATCTCGTAAGTTTGCCTATTTTTAAGCACTCCATCTTGATGAATGCCTGAACTATGAGAAAACGCATTGCTACCCACTATAGCTTTATGCGAAGGTATGCTTTCATTAGTGATAGCTGAAACTAATTTTGAAGTTTTAAAGATATTTTCACATTTAATATCAGTATAAAAACCTTTTAAATAATCTTTCCTAGTTTTTATCGCCATAACCACTTCTTCTAAAGCACAATTGCCCGCCCTTTCGCCAAGTCCATTTATAGTGCACTCTATCTGTCTTGCACCTTGTAAAATAGCACTTAAGCTATTGCCCGTTGCCATACCTAAGTCATTGTGACAATGCACAGAAATGATAGCTTTGTCTATATTTGGCACTTTGTTAAATAAAATTTTGATGATATTAGCAAATTCACTTGGCAAGGTATAGCCTACGGTATCTGGGATATTTATAGTTTTAGCGCCTGCTTTTATCGCATTTTCCACCATAAAACAAAGATTATCTATCGGAGTTCTTCCTGCATCTTCGCATGAGAATTCTACATCATCAGTATAAGATCTTGCTCTTATAATCGCTCTTTTTGCCATAGACAAAATTTCATCAAAATCTTTTTTTAATTTATCTTGCATATGCAAAGTCGAAGTGGCTATAAAAGTATGAATTCTAAAATGCTTTGCCACTTTTAAAGCTTCATAAGCCATATCTATATCTTTATCCAATGCTCTAGAAAGTGCACAAATAGTTGAGTTTTTAACCTTAGAAGCGATCTTTTGCACCGCTTTAAAATCCCCTTGTGAAGATACCGGAAAACCTGCTTCTATAACGTCTACGCCTAAATTTTCAAGCGCTAAAGCGATTTGTAATTTTTGATTGATACCCAAAGAACTGCCTAAAGCTTGTTCTCCATCACGCAAAGTGGTATCAAAGATTATGATTTTATTATCTTTCATGATTTAATCCTTTAAAACCAAACAGACTGAATGAATTAAAAATTCAAAAACTTAACAACAATGATAAAAAATTAAAAATGTAAAAAATGATTAAAAATAAAATTGAGTTTTAGAGTGAGAGTTGCAGTAGCAGATTAAAAGTATTGTCTTTACTTTTTTGTTGGACTGAATTTGAAATTTCAAAAATTTGTTTCATCTTTTCCTCCTTTGTTAAAATTAATACTTAATGTATCATATTTTTAGTAAATGTGTTTGTAAAATTCTTAAATTAAGAAAATTATTGATATAATTGTAATTTTAAGTAACAAAAAGGAAGTTGATGTTAAAAGAACTCTTAGAGATTAAAAAAGAAATGGAACCTGTTATCCACGAAGCCAATGTGAAATTAAATGTCCTAGCTCGTGAAGTCATAGTCCGAAAAAAAGAATACGAAATTTATGGGCCTATGGTAGATCGTGTTTATCTTGATAATGCCATTTATGTTAAAGTTATGTCAAGTGGACGCGATGTAAAAACAGACAATGTGACTATAAAAAATGGTTTTTATATGGTTTTTGTTGCCCCTGAAAAAGAAAGTACAAAAGATATCAAAAATAAACTCAAAGTAGCTTATGAAGGACTTGATAACAAATTTATCGCTACACTTATACGATCTTGCCAACGCTTTAAAGAGATCATAAACAAAACCCAAGCTACACTTGCTAAAGCTTCTAAAATGAATGTGGTAGTAAAAACGAATTTAGGTGAAGCAAGTGCTGCTCTAAAATTTAACATCACTATAGAATATACTAAAGAGAATCAAAAACTCACTCGTGAAAATTCAAAATCAGCAGGAAGTTTCAGAGATACTAAAACTTATATCAATCTTGTAGTAGAAAAAAATACAGATTCTCAAATTTGTGAAAAACTACTTGATGATGTTGAAAAATACTTTATCGGTGGAGGTTGATTTCATTAATGCAAGTTATAAAAACTTGCATTAGATTAAAATTTATAATTATATCCTAAATATACACCATAATTTGTTTGTTTAGGATCGTAAAAGTTTGAACCCACTTTATTTTGATAAAAATTTCTAGAATTATAATGAATTTGCTCTGCTTTAAAGCCTAATTCTATTTCATTATGTGGTGTCAAATCATATAAAGCACCTATTTTCGCTCCATAAAAATAACCGTCAAAATTTTGCGATAAAGATAAAAAGCTTGTTTTTAAGGTAAGATCTGTTCTTGCATATCCTCCATACACACCTAAAACAGCTCTGGTTTTTTCAAAAAGCTTAGGAGTAAAATCATAACCTGTTAAAAATTTATGTGTAGTAAAATCACCTTCGATTTGAATTTTAGGAGTTTTGATAAAATCACTAAATTCATCAGAATAATTATAACCAGCATAAATTCTATGATTTTCATTTAAACGATATCCAAGTTTTAGACCAAACGATGGTATATTACCTGAAATATCTCCATTAAAATTTTGCTTTGTATTCTTATGTTTTAACTCACTTTTTACTTGAGCATGCATCCAAGCTGCATCAGCACCTATAAAAAAACCAGAATTCTCATCTGCTAAAGCCAAATTTGAAAACAAAGTAGCACTTGCGATAATGCTTAATAATTTTTTATTCATAACCTAACTCCTTATAATAAAATTCGATCTAAAAAATTTAGATCTTTTTAT
This sequence comes from Campylobacter sp. CFSAN122748, assembly GCF_045277125.1. Taxonomy (NCBI): domain Bacteria; kingdom Pseudomonadati; phylum Campylobacterota; class Epsilonproteobacteria; order Campylobacterales; family Campylobacteraceae; genus Campylobacter; species Campylobacter sp. CFSAN122748. The sequence continues at coordinate 1,669,917 of NZ_CP116953.1, forward strand.
ATTATATATTCTTCAAAGATTAAATAAGAATTTTTTATAAAATACTTAATCTTTACATAAAAATATGTTAATATTTTACTTAAATATTATTTTGGCACTACCATATCGCTACGACATTCTATCACCGTATGCACATTTCCACGCGGGTTAAAATCCCCCACAACTTTAATCCATTTTGGTTTTAATTTATCTTTTAAAGTATTATAAATTTCATTGATACTTGCTTCATGTGAAACATTTCTATACATAAAAGTATTGATATAAAGTTTTATCGCCTTAAGCTCAACCACAAATTTATTAGGCATATACTCAAGATAAATCGTCGCAAAGTCAGGATAACCCGAACGCGGACAACAACACATAAATTCAGGCAAAGTGATTTTAATGATATAGTCATTTTTGGCATCATTTGGCCAAATTTCCATATTTTCTACATCAAATTCTTTGATTTCTTTTTCACCATAACGCATGAGCTTTCCTTATTGAAAATTTTTAGAAAATTATATAAAAAATTACTTTTAGAGCAATTGAAAAATAAACATTTTTAGCAAATTGCATAAAAAAGACAAATATTATATTAAATAAAGCTTTTTATACTAGAATAAGGCAAATCTTTCAAAAGGAAAAAAATGAGAAAATCAATTGCAATTATAGGCGGTAGCATCGCAGGACTTAGCGCGGCTTTATTTTTCGCTTCAGCTAAAAATGAAGAACTTGACTTTGATATCACTGTTTTTGATGAGGGTAAAGCAGATTTAAAAGCAGCAGCAATTTACAATGTTCCTTTTTTCCCAAAAGGTGCAAAAGCAGATGAAATTTACACTCACATAAAAGCACAAATTGCTTCTATGCTCGAAGTAAAATACATCGATTCAAAAGTAGTAAGCATAAGCGGAGAAAAAGGAGATTTTACTGTTAATGATGAGCAAGGCTTGGGTATAAAAGCAGATTATATCATCGTAGCAACAGGGGCAAACAAAAGCGATATCAAAGAACTTGAAGATTTTGTAATACCGCATGAGCTTATACCAAAACCAAACAAATTTTGCTTCAAACATCACGGGAGACAGATTATCAAAGAAGGAATTTACGCAGCAGGACTTGCTTCAGGTGTTACGACTATGGTAGCTTGCGCGATGGGAAGTGCCAATGAAGCAGCTTGCGCGATTTTAAGCGATATCAAAGGTGCAGTAAGCGTATATCACGATACACCTACTACAAGAGTTTAAATCATCAAAGCACAAAAGGTGTGCTTTGATACACATCATAATTGAGCCAATTTGCAAAAATGGTATTTGCATTTGAACGCCAATTGTATTTTATATTGCCCTTTTTATCATAATAATTTTTAGCTTTTTGTATGAAATTATCTCTTACATATTCTTGATGTAAAGTCTCTTTAAAATATTCCAAATGCCCTAAAATAAAAATATTCTTTTCATCTCTTAATAAAGCCGAACCGATTTTTTTATTTCTAAGCAAAATTTTTAATTTCCCTTGTTTTTGTAGCGCTAAAATTTGCTCTTCATCCATGCTAGAATGTCTTGAATGAGGCATTAAAACCTTTTCATCTAAATTTGTTAAAAGCAGATCAGGCGAAACTTTATCATGCTTATAGACTCCAAAAATTTTCTTATCTAAAGAGATTTTATCCACACCATAAAAGTATTTTAAAGCAGCCATGGCACCCCAACAAATATACATAGAACTTGTTACATTTTGCTTTAAAAAATCAAAAATTTCTAGCAATTCTTCCCAGTAAGCAACCTTTTCAAAATCCATTTGTTCCACAGGAGCTCCCGTAACGATAGCACCGTCAAATTTATGTTTTTTAACCTCTTCAAGACCCTTATAAAATTTTTCCAAATGAGTAAAAGGAGTATTTTTACCCACATAGCTAGTCGTGGCTAAAAGTGTGATATTTACTTGCAAAGGAGAATTTGCAAGTAAGCTTAGAATTTGATTTTCTGTTTCAATTTTTTTTGGCATAAGATTGACAATCAAAATTTCTTGCGGCCTGATATCTTGATGCTTTGCTCTCCTTAATCCCATGATAAAAGCATGCTCTTTTAAAAGCTCATAAGCGGGTATATTTTCTGGAATAATCAGTGGCATTTTTTCTCCTTTATTTAATAAACCTTATTTATGATAAAGCATGGTGGAATTTTTATCTCATTCCACTCAATGCAAACACACTTTTAACTTTCTATAGCTTGTTTTAAATCCGCTATCAAATCATCGCTATTTTCAAGTCCTATGCTTAAGCGTATAGTAGCTTTCGTAATGCCTGCTTTTTGGAGTTCTTCTTCGCTTAGTTGCGAATGAGTAGTAGAAGCAGGATGGATGATCAAAGACTTGCTATCACCCAAATTTGCAGCAAGTAAGAAAAGTTGAGTTTTATCACAAATTCTTCTAGCATGCTCATAATCTTTAGCTTCAAAGCTTAAAAGCCCGCTAGCAAAATTTTTATCAAAATATTTTTTAAATAAATTATGATAAGCATTACTTGCTAAAGTAGGATAATTTACGCCCTTGATATCAGGATGAGAATTTAAAAAATTCGCAACTTTTTCAGCATTTTGACTGTGTTTTTCTATACGCACTGCCAAGGTTTCAAGTCCTTGTAAAAGTAACCAAGCATTTTGAGGTGCTAAGCTAGCTCCTAGATCTCTAAGCCAAGTGATGATGACTCTAATACTAAAAATCGGCAAATCAAGTGTATTTAAATTCAGTCCATGATAACTTGGATCAGGAGTGTTAAAAGCTTTATATCTATCGTTATTTTTAAGCAAGTCGTTTAAATCTTTTCTTTCTATAAGTGCTCCACCCAAAGCAGTGCCTTGACCGCTTACATATTTACTTAAACTATGCACGATTACATCCACGCCATGTTTAAAAGGTTGGAGTAAGAAAGGAGTAGCAACGGTATTATCACAAATGCTAACGATTTTATGTTTTTTTGCTATTTGGTTTATTTTTTCTATATCAGCTATGGCAATTTGAGGATTTGAAAGACTTTCGAAAAAAATCGCTTTTGTGTTTTGATCTATAACTTTTTCCAAGCTATCTAAATCATCGATATCAAATTCCCTAGCTTCTATGCCAAAATTTTTAAGTGTGTGAGAAATTAAAGTTTGAGTCCCACCATAAATTTTGTTCGAATACGCGACATTATCTCCCGAACTTGCTAAATTGATAAGAGCATAAAAACAAGCTGCCATACCGCTAGCAACAGGAATTCCAAAAGCCCCTCCTTCGACATTAGCAAGTCTTTGTCCTAAAACATCGCTTGTAGGATTGCTAAGTCTTGAGTAAATATTGCCAAGTTCTTGAAGATTAAACCTTGCTGCAGCTTGATCCAAATTTTCAAAATTATACGCAGTGTTTTGATATATAGGCACACTAATACTTCTTTGAGTATCAAAATTATAAGCTCCGTGTAATGCTAAAGTTTCTTTATTGAAATTCATTTTTTATCCTTATTGTATCAATGAAAAAATGTTAAAAAGCTTTTTATCGGCTTTAAACTAGGCTATTTGAAAATGTAAATTTATAGAATATGAGTATATACGAGTAGATTAAGCGTGCCAAGCACGCATACAGAAAGAAGAAAGCATTAAGTTAAAACTAATATAAGACATTTTTTCTCCTTTCTAAAAAATTATTGATTATTCTATCTTTAAAAAATAAAATTAAAATTAAATTTTAAAAAATTTATATCACATTGCTTAAAATTTTATTGCAACTCACCCCTAGCAAGAGTGAGTTAGCAATAAATTGAAGGCAGTTCAAGCCTAAGCCTAGTATTACAAGACTACCAAGATAGGCTTGTAAAGCAAGGCTTGCTCCCTTAAAGGGAGCAAAAAACAATATTTTATAGAATACTAAGCTTAAATTATTGTTTAAGCTGGATTAGAGTTTGAAGCATTTGATCACTCGTTGAAATGGTTTTTGAGTTTGCTTGATAACCTCTTTGAATGATAATAAGCTCTGTTAAAGAACGACTTAAATCCACATTTGACATTTCAAGAGCTGAGGTTTTCATCTCACCACGACCTCCTGTTCCTGCTTCACCTACTACTATAGCCCCACTATTTGCAGTGACTTTAAAAAGATTTCCACCAATTTCCTCAAGGCCTGAGTTATTTGCTACTGAAGCCATCGCCATTTTTGCCACAGCGAAGGTTTTGCCATTAGTAAATTCACCTAAGATATTACCTTTATCATCCACACGGATAGCATCAGGTTTTAAGTTACCTGAAGTATAACCATCGGTTGCCTGTCCTGTTAGAGTTGAAGCAGAATTTGAGCTTACAAGGCCATCATTGCTTCCACTTGTTCCAAAGCTAAGTTTGATTTGTTGATTTGGTGCGGCACCATTGTTTGGTGAGAAATTTATAGTTTTTGGACTATAATTTGCCAAAGAGCCATCATTGTTAAATCTTGCTGTTCCTACGATGATATTGTTTGGTCCTTCGCCTGTAGTGTTAATCTCAGCAGGTTCTGGCACACGGATGATCATCTGCCATTCATTACCACCATCTTGAGTTGTGCTTTGTTTTACAAATTGCACTTCTATAGTGTGTTTTGATCCTAAAGAGTCAAATATCTCAAGTCCAGCAGAAAATGCACTTAAGAAAAGTTGTTCGCTTTGGCGATTTGAATTTCCTACTGTTAAAACTCCATCAAAACCTTTAAATATATTTGTAAATGCCGTATTTGTGCTTACTTTGCCTTGAGCATCTGTATAAGCTGTAACATTAAAACTTATATCATGAGGTCTTCTATTATTTTGAACTATACCATTTGGAGGAGTTGATTGAACATTTGGATTTGATATTATAAATTCACCTGTTGCACCAACTGTTACTTTTACACCTTCATTAACATCACTACCATCAGCTTCAAATCCACCACTTCCATCATAATCAACACCATATCTAGCATCTCTTTGTAAAAGTTCTCTTAAATCTTCAGTAGTTCTAAAAGTTCTTACTGTTGTATTTAATAAAGAACCATTAACGGCATTACGATAGTTATTTTCAGCTGTTCCAGGTGTGTTTATATTGGCTTGATTAAAAGCAGGACCACCATCTGGATTATACATAGGATCTAGTTGAACTGGAGTTGAACTATATACATATTTATGAGCTGTTACTATTTGTATTCTATTTTGATTATTCGCAAAATTTCCATCTATCCAAGCACTACCAGCATTATTTACTAATGGACGACCAGCAGGTCTAAGTTGAGTACCTTGCCAATTGAATTCAGTTTGACCATTTACTTGATGAACTCTTACGTTTATTAATTCTCCAGCCGAATTATCAGGATTTACTTGTAAGTCTATGTTTTTCATATTGTCTGTAGTGCCATCAGCATTAGTATTTATAAAGTCTATACCGCTGCCATCAGCTTTTCTTACTGCTTTTACTCCTGTTCCATCCCTTGTATCCGTTGGTGCAGTAAAGGTATTGATATAAGCTATAGCTTCATCTAAACTTTTTATAGAATTATTCTGTATATGAACTCCGTTTAAAGTTATATCCAAAGTTGCAGGTTTTTGTTCGTGTCCCCAAAATATTACAGCATTTTGTGCAACTTTTTGATTTGGATCGAAAACACCGTTGTTACCTTGTCCTTGGTTTGCATTTGCTCCAGCTGTGCTAAATTTAGAATCTGCATAACTTACCCATATACCTTGTCCATCTCTTAGATTTAATCCATCGCCTTTACCATTAAATAAAGCAGCACAGTCAACCCCTTTTTCTGTAACTTCTACTGAATTTTTTGAAGTTGTGTAAAATTGAGTTATACCTGTATCATTTTCATTTTTTGCAGTTCCATCTTTTTTGTTAAAACCATGAACAGAATCAAGTCCATATATAGGAGTTTTTGCTGTTCCTACGCTTAAACCACTATTTAAATTCGCTTTGATGGCTACTTCGGTTGATTTTGCTGCAGGGATATGCATACCGGGATCGATAAAAATATTTTGCGGAGTTCTTGAGCTATCTATACTTTGAGTATCCCAGTTGATATTCCACCCTTGAACTACAAAGCCGGCATTATTAACAAAATTTCCATAAGCATCTAGTTTAAAATCCCCGCTCCTTGTAAGATAGCGAGTAAGCCCCCCATCATCACTCACCATAAAAAAACCATCACCATTTATAGCCACATCAGTGTTTTTATCTGTGGTTTGAACTGAACCTTGAGAATGAATTCTAGTTGTAGAACTTACTGAAACGCCAAGACCGATTTGAAGTGGATTAGATCCACCTCTTCCATCAGTTGGAGCTGTAGCGATTTTCACAGTTTGGCTAAACATAGTCCCAAAATCCGCACGGGAGTATTTAAAACCAGTGGTATTAACATTTGAAATGTTATTACCTTCAACATCCATCGCAACTTGATGTGCTTGTAGTCCGCTTACGCCAGACCAAAGTGATCTCATCATCTTAAATCCTTTATAAAATATTGCTTTAAAAAATTTAACGCTTTGGCTTTAAAAAACTTTTGCGTTTATGTGAAGTTTACAAGCAAGTTCTGTTCCAACTTTTGAAATTTTTTATGAATTTTTTAAAAATTTATAGAAAAAATTTAAAGGTATTTTGGGAGTTTATGAAGCTTTGGTCTTTTGTGTAATAAAAATTACCAAAATCACACCCTAACTCTTAAATTTGCTGCATGGGTTAAAGCCACTGCGATAGCATCTGTGATATCCAAAGGCTTGATATCTTTACTAAGTCCTAAAAGCCTTTTTACCATAAAAGCAACTTGTTCTTTAGTTGCTTTGGCTTTTCCTGTAACGGCTTTTTTCACTTGTAAGGGAGTGTATTCTGCAAAGTCTCCATGAATTTGAAGAATTTTTAAAGATAGGGCTCCGCGAAATTGTGCGAGTTTTAAAACGGTTTTTGGATTGTAAGCAAAAAAGATATCTTCTATAGCCACCTCATCAAAAGAATGATTTTTAAAAATCAAGTCCAAACCCTCGCAAAGCTCTGTGATTTGATACTGTAAGGTACTTGGCTTTATCTTTATAAGTCCTGCTTCTATGAGAATGTTTTTTCCTTTGTCAGCTTCTATGATAGCATAACCACAATTTCTCGAACCTGGATCTATACCTAAAATTTTCAAATTCATACCTTTTGAAAAATAAAATACAAAAGCGGATTTTAACCTTTTTTTATAAAATTTAAGATAAAATTTATACATTATGCAAAATTTAAAGAGAGATT
>NZ_CP116954.1:0-85031 GCF_045277125.1 Campylobacter sp. CFSAN122748
AAAAGCTAACTCTTCTTCTATCTTATAAACCGGTTTTAAAGATGTGGCAATATTATTGCAAAAATGAATTATTTTTTCATCTCTATCCTTAGTCTCATTATATTTTCCTTTATAACCAAGAATTAAACAAGCATAGATAAATTCCAAAAAATCTTTAAACTTAAAAGGGTTATTAATCCAAGATGATGCAATATCATAAAAATTATTTCCGCCTAAAGTTTCATCAAATAACCTTACAGTTAGAGTATTGTGAGCCCAAAAATTAATAAAAAGTTCATTTTTCATTAAGCTTTCATCTATAAAGACACAAAGACAATATTTGAATTTAATAATTTCTTTTTCATCATATTCTTTACATATACTTAATTTAGCGGTTATATCTAAAATTTTATTAATCAATGTTTCTCTAAGTTGATTAATACTACTTGTATCCATAGAGCTTATTTTTGAAAGTCTATAAGAAAGCAAAAGCAACTCCAAAGAATAATCAATAATTTTATTGTTTTTTAAACCATCAAAATCTGAATCAAGAAGTAAGCTTAATGCCTTTTTTTCTTCATTTATTTCTTTCATTGAAATACCGCCCACATTATAATATCAGGGTTTTTTATATTGTTGGTCAAGTACATACTAATGATACTTTCATTTTTAAAATCTTTAAACAGTTGATCTCTTTTATCTAATTTATAATAAACATAACCATTTAAATAAGGAATGCTAGATGGAACATTAGGTACTTGATCTACATTTAAGCCCTCAAGCTGAGTTGCGACTATATTTTTAATTTTACTTTGAGTATGTATCTTGCTTTGAATTTTAAAATTATTAAGTAGATATTCTGTAGTAACATCTGCACGGATTGCGAAATAAATTTCACTTTCTTCTAAAATTCCCGAATTATCAAAAATAAAATCATAAAAACCGTTGCCGTTAATACTGGTCTTAGCTATAAAATATTTAGGGCTTGTGATTTTAGAAAATAACAATCTTAGATTATTCATCATATTTAAAAAAGTATTATAAAGATTATCGTGTTTATAAGGAATAAAATCTAAAAAAGATTCTTCGTTGCTAAAAGCTGCAAGCTCTCCTTGAAATTCTAAAAATTTTTCGTATAAAAATTCAGGATGTATTTTATCTTTTTTTGATAGATGTGAAAATATTAAATACCATTTTTTTAAAAGATTAAGGGATAAAAAAGTGCCAAAATCCAATGTATTTTTTGTTTGATCGATTCCTTTAAAAACATTAGATAGAACTTTTTTATGTTGATTGATTGAAAAAATAATTTCTTCCAAAAAGGATCTTATGGTAGATATTTTGCTGATATTTAAGCAAGTGGGTATAAAATCACTTTCTAATTCAATTTTTTTATTGATATCAATATTTTTAATTTTTGCAATTGGTAATTCAAGTTCATCAGGAGTTGAATTACCTAAAATGCCAAGTTTTAGTCTTAAACTAGCAAGAAGTAAATCTTTTTTCTCTTGTGTAAAAGTCAGATTTTCAAGTTCGTACTCATCTTCAATTTTGTCCATTACATTAGATTTTGAATCATCATAATTTCTTAAAGCAATACTATTTCTAAGACATATAAACTTTGAATTTGGAAAAGTATTTCTTAAAGATAAATCAGCAATATCAGTAACTCCGATAGGAATTTTTAATACCACAACTGAATCAATTAAAGATTCATAATTGATTTCAATAGGCTCAGGCAACAAATCTTGCTCAGGTGCATTAAAAATGCTTCCATCTTGTGCGATACCTGAAATTTTAGAAAGTGCAATTTTTCCTTGCAATAACATCTCTTGAGAAAATTCCAAGTCTATTATTCCATATAAATTACTATATATATTTATAGTTTTAAGATCTATATTTCTATTAAAAAATCTTTCTTGCTGCTCAAAATGGGTTTGTCCAATATTAAGTCCATCAAACCAAGCAACTTTTAATTTATTTGCCATATATTATTCCTATTTAATTCTTTTGATACCTTCTTTGGATATTTCAAATTTTAAATACTTATTCTTCCCAAACCCATTTGCATCTTCGGTCTTTGCCCATATTTTTGTTGTTTTTTTTGTATTATTTGCAAATAATACAAGAATGCCTACATAAGGAACCTCTTCTTCATCTACTTTAACCGCGATAATATTGTCTTTAGGTGCAATTTGCGTTTTAATAGAATCAAGTTTATCCTTGCCTAGTACCCCCTCTTCTCTAGTAGCCAAATCTATATCACTTGCTTCTTCAAATTTTTTAATATCCTTAAGTTGATATACAATAGCCGTAACAGGAACATCATCATGTCTATTATTAAGATTGGAATTCTCTACATTATTTATCTTAACACTAACAACACTTGAGCAAGCGCAAAAGAATAGTGGCAATAAAAAAAATAAGCTTTTTTTACAAAACATGAAACTAAAGTATCCTTTCTATCTTAGAATATATAATTTATGATTAATTGAGTAAATTTTTTAAAAAATTAACATAATATTTTTTAAAATTTAATTATAATGAGGCAAATTTTTGGAGGAATTAAATGTATTTTTGTGATCAATTGAAAAATAATTTAGATGAACTACAAGAATTTCAGTTACTTGAAGATGAGATGTCAAAATATAAGACTTTAAACCATGAAAATATTTCTTGGGATAAAGTTTATCAATATTCTCAGTTTATATTATTAAATCATTCTTTAGATTTTAAAATTTGCAACTATTTTCTTTTATCGTGTTTTAATTTAAACAATGAAGAATGCTTTGAAAAGCTTTTGCTTCTTTTTCAACATTTAAAAAAACTTATAGATGAAAATAATGCTTATATATTAGCTCAAAAGCGAAAAATTCAAAATTTTATTCAAAATTTTATTCAAGAATACAATAAAACAAAAGTGCTTATATCATCTGAGATTGTTAATCAATTTATTACTTTATTTTCCGAATTTGAAAATTTACTATCTTGCAATTTTGCAAAAATTGAAATTGCTCAAGTTGCACCACAACTTCCAAAATCTCCTGTAACTCAAGTATCTGTAAACATTAGAAGCGATAATATTAACTCTTTAAACGAGAGAGAATATAAAAATTTTTATCAAAAACTTGCATTTGAGCTTTTGGAAGAGGATGAAAATAATCTCAATATCTACGCTTTATTCACCCAAGCAATGTGGGGAAAAATCAGGTGTTTGCCTGAATGTAATAATGAAAAAATTACTAAAATAAGAAAACCTGATGCAGATATAATTCGCATATTACTTTCTGATAAAGAAAATGATATAGAACATATTAAATGTTTTATACATGAACTTATTTTAAATCCTTTTTGGATAGAGGGTGTACAACTCTTTTGTGATTTTTTAGAAAAAAAGAAAAAAAATAAACAATTAGACATTCTTATAATATTAACAAGTGATTTTATTTCTAAATTTGATACTATTGAACTTCTCCGTTTTCAAAATGGTGATTTTATCTGCAAAGAAGAAGTTTATAAATATTTTGTTAAATCCAAAGAAAATAAAAAAAGTTTTTTTTCAAGTAAAAAAACTGACAAAGAACATACATTACAAGATTTTGAGCAAATGCTGATGAATATTGATAAAGAAAATTTTAATAATTCTATTATGAATAATATTAATTCCTTGCTAGATATGGTAAAAATTTTTGAATCAAAAGGAATGAAAAAGAACTCTAAAATTTTAAATATATACTTAGTAGAGTTAATGGAGAAAACTCTACTAAAAGATTATCTAGCCGAAGAATACGAAAACGCAAAAAGTAAAATTAAGTGATACAAGATTAAATTTAGTAAATTTTAATATAATTATTAAACTAAAAATTTTGTTTTTAAGGATTTTAAATGTCAGATGGATCTTATGCTCCAAAAGAGCGGATTAATATTACATATAAAGCTAAAACTAATGGACAAAATGAGGATGTGGAGTTGCCGTTAAAATTAATGGTAATGGCAAATTTAAAAGGAAAAAACGAAACTCCTTTAGAGGAAAGAGAAATTTTGCAAATTAATAAGATTAATTTTGATCAAGTCATGAGAAAACTCAATATAACAACAAGTTTTAGCGTAAAAAACACTCTTGGAACAGGAGCTGAAGAGCTTGATGTTAAGCTCAATATTGCTAGTATGAAGGATTTTTCTCCAGATAGCTTAGCTAAACAAATACCCGAGCTAAACAAATTATTGCAGCTAAGAGAAGCATTAATGGCTTTAAAAGGTCCTATGGGTAATATTCCTGATTTTAGAAAAGCTGTTTTAGAAGCGTTAAAAAATGAAAAAACTAAAGAAAAATTACTTTTAGAAATTAAACAAGAAGAGCAAGGAAATTAAGATGGCAAATACTAAAGCAGTTGATATGCCAATTATTGAACAAATTATGGAGAAAAGCAAATACTCTAAAACCGATGAAAGTTATAGTATTGCTAAAAGAGGTGTTGCTGAATTTATTTCAGAAATTGTAAAAAGCGACAATGCTGAAGAAAAAATCAATAAATTTGCACTTGATGAAATGATAGCCCATATTGATTATTTACTCTCAAAACAAATGGATGAAGTTTTACATAATGAAGAATTTCAAAAACTTGAATCTACTTGGCGTGGACTTAGATTTCTAGTTGAAAGAACTGATTTTAATGAAAATATAAAAATTGACCTATTTGATATAAGAAAAGAAGAAGCTTTAGAGGATTTTGAAAACAATCCAGATATAACACAAAGCGTTGTTTATAAAAATATATATTCTTCAGAATATGGACAATTTGGAGGAGAGCCTGTAGGAGCAATCATTGGAGATTATCAACTTGGATCAGCAAGTCCTGATATGACTTTTTTAAATAAAATGGCTAGTATTGCGGCTATGAGTCATTCTCCCTTTTTAACATCTTTTGGACCAAAATTTTTTGGGCTTGATGATTATTCTGAACTTGCGAATATTCAAGATTTGCAAGGTTTGCTAGAAGGTCCTCAATATACAAGATGGAGAACTTTTAGAGAAAATGAAGACTCTAAATATACAGGCTTACTAGTGACAAGATTTTTAGCAAGAAGCCCTTATGATCCTGAAGAAAACCCTATTAAAAGCTTTAATTATAAAGAAAATGTTCATGCTTCGCATAATCATTTATTGTGGGCTAATTCTTCGTATACTTTTTGTACAAGATTAACAGAAAGCTTTGCTAAATATAGATGGTGTGGAAATATTATAGGACCAAAAAGTGGAGGGACTGTTAAGGATCTGCCTACTTATCTTTATGAAAATTTTGGAACTATACAATCAAAAATACCTACAGAAGTTTTGATTACAGATAGGAGAGAGTATGAACTTGCTGAAGCAGGTTTTATAACCTTAACATTAAGAAGAGATAGTAATAATGCAGCATTTTTTTCAGCAAATTCTCCGTTAAAACCAAAATTATTTCAAAATACCCCAGAAGGTAAAGAAGCTGAAACAAATTACAGATTAGGAACTCAACTTCCATATATCTTTTTAATTTCAAGATTGGCGCACTATTTAAAGGTTTTACAACGAGAAGAAATAGGGAGCTGGAAAGAAAGAAGCGATATTGAAAATGGACTTAATGAATGGATTAGACAATATATTTCCGATCAAGAAAATCCACCTTCTGAAGTAAGAAGTCGTCGTCCATTTAGAGCAGCACAAGTGAAAGTTAGTGATATACCAGGAGAGCCAGGATGGTATAAAATAGGGCTAAGTGTCCGACCTCATTTTAAATATATGGGCGGTAATTTTGAACTTTCTTTAGTAGGAAAATTAGATAAAGAATAATAATGTCCTTGCTAGATAAACTGATCCATAATTTAGATGAGCAAAACATTCATATTCCATTCTATCAAAATGATTTTGAGGATGTAAAAAACAATATAAAGGTTTTGCTCAATGTAAAAATTAATGATTGTTATGCTGTAAAAAATTTGGGAATGCCTAATATGGCTGATATTAATCTTAACTCTAATGAATTATGCGTATCAATGGCTAAGGAAATAAGAAAACTAATTGATAACTATGAAAAAAGAATATGTGTAGTTTCTATCACTTATGATAACAATTTAAGTCCTTGGCAACTTTCTTTTATTGTAAAATGTTTTTTTCAGGATGATCGTTTTAAAGAATTTAATATAGAAATCATCTTTAAAAACAATAGATATTGCGAGGTTAAATGAAGGATAATATTTTTTATTATCAAAAAGAGCTTGAATATCTATATGAAAAAAGAGAGTATTTTATAAAAAATTATCCAAAGTTAACACCATTTTTGGCATATGATAGCAAAGATCCTGATATAGAAAGAATTATTGAAAATTTAGCTATTTTAAGCTCTAAAATCCATCAAGAGCTTGATGAAAATATACCACACATTGCAGAATCTTTGATTAATATTGTTTCTCCAAATTATACAAATCCTTTACCTTCTTTATGCATGCAAGAATTTAAATTTGAACAAAATAGTAAAGAAAATAATTTAATTATTCCCAAAGGAACTCTTATTAAATCAAAACCAATAGACAAATGTGTTTGTGAATTTAAAACAGTATATGATGTTTATCTTTATTCTATCTCCATCAGCGAAGTTTTTATATCTAGTAAAAATCAAGATTATACTTTCAATTTAACTTTGCAAGTCAATAAGGCAGAAACAAAAATATGTGATTTGGGTTTGGAGAAAATTAATTTATATCTAGGCAATGATCCCTATATGTCTAGTACTTTATTATTATACATGCATTCTTATTTAAAAGAATTAAAAATTCAAAGTTTAGATACTGATGAAGAATTTTTTCTTAATACCTATAATATTGAAAAAATAGGATTGAATCCAGATGAAAGTAGTTTATCTTATAATGATTTAGGTTTTGAAGCATTTTCCTTACTAAGAGAATATTTTTTCATGCCACATAAATTTAATTTTTTAAGAATCAATGGTTTGGATATTTTAAATAATTGTCAAGGAAAGACAGTTAATATTGAATTTAAATTCTCTAAACCATTTCCTGCAAATTGTATTTTTAGAAAAGAATTACTTTCTTTAAGCATGACACCTATTATCAATATCTTTACAAAAAGTGCAGAACCTCTTATAAATAATCACAAAAAAGATAGTTATAGAATTTTTGTGGATAGAAGCCAACCTAAAGCTTACGAAATCATACAGACACTACAGGTTAAAGCACATAATAGTGAAGGCGGCAAAAGGTTATTAAAAAACTATAAAAGTTTTGAACGCTTTGAATTTTTAAAAGATAATCAAAAGGATTTTTATAGCGTAAATACTAAAAAGAATTCCAAAGGAGAGGTATTTAGCGAAATTTCTTTCTTTTCCTCTTATATAATGGATGAAACTATAAGTATTGATCTTTTGTGCTCCAATGGAGATTTACCTTCAAAATTAAAAATAGGTGATATTAATACCTGCGATCTAAAAGGTGTCGATACCAAAAATGTGGAAATTCCAAGCGAAACAAGAAGATGTAGTGTTGATGGTAATTTATTATGGAAGCTTGTTTCTGTGTTATCTTTTTCATATCAAACAATATTGAGCAAAAAAGCTTTTTTTGGTGTGTTGGAAAGCTATAGCTTTTTAGATAATCAATCAAATTGGAAGATTTATAAGCTTTTGCAAGAATCTATAATCGATATTCAAAGTAAAAGCACTTATTTAATAGATGAAAATATCACAAAAAAAGGGACCTTAGCTATTTTTAGTATTAAAGATTCGAAGTTTTACACTTTAGGCGAGGTATATTTATTGGGATTGATTATATCTAAATTTTTAGCTTCTTTTGCTAGTATTAACTCCTTTTGTGAGTTAAAAATAAGATGCCTTGACTCAAAAGAAATTTTACATTACCCTGCTTCTTTTGGAAAAAAAGCTTTAATATGAATAATCTTACTTCATATAGTTTTTTTAAATTAATAAAAAAATTAGAAAAAGACTATGGAAGAAAGAATATATTTTTAAGAACAAATAAAAGTTTAAAACATCCAAATAAAGATATAGAAAAAATCATTTTTTCAGAACACGAACAATCAGTTATAGAATTGTTTATAAATTTCATGGGGCTACATGGAGTCTCTTCACAACTTCCTTCATTTATGCTAGATAAACTGTCAAGAAATGAAGATGGCGATCAAGGTTGGACTCTATTCTTTGATTTCTTTAATCATTATTTGCTTTGGATATTTTTTGATGTAATAAGCTTAAAAAATTATCCACGATCTTTTAATGAAAATTTTAAAGATTCTATTTCAAAAATTTTATTTAGCATGTTGGGAATTAAAGAATACGATATTGCAAAAAAATATTTACCATTTGCACCTTTACTACTAAGTTTAAGACGACCTAAAACACACATTGAAAGAGTTTTACAAGTCAATTTTAAACTTAAGGATAAATTATCAATTATTGAAAATTTACCCCATCAAATTTTAATTTCAAATTCGCAAAAAAATAACTTAGGAATAAAGAACAATATTTTAGGAAATAATTTCATATTAGGCGATAAATTTATCTCTTATCAAAACAAAATAGCGATCTATATAAAGGATATTTCATATCAAGAAGCGGTTAAATTTATGCCCAATGGAACCAAACACGATGATTTAAAAAATAGTATAATGTTTTTAACAAATAATGAATTTTGTGTTGATTTATATCTTAAAATCAACTATTCTTCAGAAATGAAGTTTGTGTTAGGAGAAGAAAATACTGCCAAACTTGGTTGGGCAAAAATTTTAGGTAATACGCAAAAAAAATATACAATAGTATATATGAAACTATGTGAATAAGCTAACACAAAAATAAGTTTAAAAAATCACAATCTCTCTTCACCCATAAACCATACCCTAAAATAAACTTTATTTTACCCACTTTATGCTAAAATAAATCACATAAGCTTATAGGCTATTAATCATCAACAAACCCAAAAGGATCTTCAATGTCCCTTAATTCTTATATGAGTCTTGATATTTTAAATTCTACTTCAAATCCCCTACCCTTTAAAATCACTAAAGCCCTTATCAAAGAAAGTCTTGAAGAGCTTTTTTCTATAGAATGTGAAGGCTTTTTTGAAAGTTTAGAACAAGATTTATTTTCTTTAAATACTTTAACCAATGCTTCATCTCATCCAAGCACCCCTACAACTTTTAATTTTCATCCTAATGTTTTAATCGATCAAGAAGCTATTTTAAGTATCCATAATCCTTATGAGAATAATACCTTAAACTTTGATAACAATGAAGTAAAAAACTATAAGGGAATTATCACTTATATAAAATATCTAGGTATTAATCATGAAAGTGCTTTAAATATTAATGATAGCACTTCAAATACTAAGCAAATACAATACAAGCATTTTTTTTCTTTTAAGCTTCAATCAGTCTTGATAAGACTTTCTTTAAATAAAGCCAATCGTATTTATACTCATACTAATATTATAGAAGTGATTAAACAAACCCTTGGTTTTTATCAAGATATCTTACATAAAGAAATTGATTATTCTAATATACATTTTAATTATGAAGAACAAGAACTCATCTCTCAATACAATGAAAGTGATTTAGACTTTATTACAAGATTAAGCCATAATAATGGAATCTTTTTTTATGAAGATGAGAACACTATTTATTTTTGTGATGTGTATAAAAATGTAAAAAATAAAGAAATTGAGTATAATCCTAATATTAATAATATTTTAAATCAAGCTTGTATTTCTTCTATTTATAAAGAGCAAAGCTTAAGAACTAATTCTTTTACACATTCTAGTATTAATGCCAATACTCCTTTAAATCTTTTATCTTTACACTCTAGTAAAGTTCCTTATGAACAAGAACTTAATAACAAAGCTTGTTATAATGAACATTTTTATGAGAGTGAATATTCTTTTACAAAAAGCATTGATTTAAAGACTAAGCCTTCTCTTAAAGAAAAAAGAGCCTTAGTATTAAATGAAAGCTTACTAGCAAAAAGTAATATTTATCATCTTAGCTTAGGAGATTTTATCACTTTAAATTATAAGGAGTTTAATCATCAAGAAGAAATAAAAAATCAAGATGAAGAAAAACAAGATAAAGCTTCTTTGCTTAAAGACTTTATTATTATTGCTAATACTCAAATCTTAATTGATGATGCCATCTTAGCTAATTCTATTAATACTAATGATCATTTAAATTTAAGTAAATCTTATTCTAATACTTTAACTTTACTAAAAAAGAATATTATCTTTACTCCAAGTTTTAAAGCTAAACCTAAAGCTCCTAATAGCACTCAAGGTATTGTTATAGGAGAGAGTAAGGATATAGAAAGTGAGAGAAATACTATTTATACTGATGAGCATGGAAGGGTTAAGGTAAGGATTAATCTTTATGCCAATCAAGAAGAATTAGATAATGATACTTTTATTGCAAATGATATAGATACAAATTCTTCTAATTTATCAAGCAATACTTATAAATCTTATCATCACACTCCTTTTTTAAGAGTAGCTTCTCATATAGCAAGCAATCATTCAGGTTTTTTTCATACTCCAAGAATAGGAGATGAAGTGATTATTTCTTTTTTAGATGATGATATAGATAAACCTTATGTGAGCTCTAGTTTGTATAATGGGGCTAATCCAAGTTTAGTAAATCTTCCTTTTAATGATCACCAAACTTCTCTTTCTTCTAAAACCATAGGTGTTAATGAAGAAGGTTATAATGAACTTACCCTCTCAAATATAAAAGATAAAGAACAAATTTATTTAAAAGCCCAAAAGGATTATGATGAATTAGTACAACATAATTTCACTCAAAGAATTTTAAATGATAAAGATTCTATAGTGGATGGAATTTATAATGAAAGGATTAAAAAGGTTCATACTCAAACCATAGACTTAGCTAAAAATGTCAATGTAGGAGGAGAATACTTAACTAATGTAGGCTTATCTAAAGATACCATAGTAGGATTAAGCAATACCTTAAATGTAGGAGTAGATAATAAAGTAAGAGTGGCTAAAAACTCTCATGAGTTTGTAGGAGAAAACAAAGACATAGAAATAGGTGCAAATCAAAATACTATTATACATAAAGATGAAATAAGAAATGTGAAGGGGAATAAAAAGGAAGTGGTTGAGGGGCATTATGGTATTAATGTCAGTGATAAAATGCAAGTGTTAAGCGAGAAAGAGATGGATTATAAAAGCAAAGATAATATTCTTTTTACAAGTAATGAATCCATAGGATTTGAAAGTGATAAAAATACAAGCATGGTAGCTGATAATATCACAACTTATGCAAAAACTATTCATGAGTTAAAAGCCGATAGCGAAGCGACTATACAGGTAGGAGAAACAATTATTAATGCAAAACCTGATTGTGTTATCATTAAAGCAGGTGGAGTAGAAGTAATTATAGACTCTAATGGACTTGTGGTTAAAGGTGGAGAGCTTAAAGCAGAGTAAAGGATAAACAATAAAAAAACCTTTTTACAAACTTAAAAGATTTTATATACCTTGTATAGTGATTATTATAGCACTTGCTGTGCTTGCAAAATTACTTTATTCTCCTTTGTATACGATTTATTGGGAAACAAATCATCGCTTTGAAAAAGAACAAGAATTTAGAAATTTTGAAAAAATAACTTTAAACCCAAGTCCTAAAGACATGATTAAAATTGTAGATGATCATCAGCCAAAATTAGAAGATTTTAAAGATTTAAATATAAAAATGCAAAAGGCTATTTTTGATTTTAAGGTGGCTAAATTCTTTGGATTTGAGGATAGATATTACCAAGCTTCTCTTCAAAATTACGCTAATACATTTTACTTTTTAGTTGGTGGTGAACGAATTTTTTTTCGTTACCTTAATTTCATAAGTGATTTAAACTCAAATGAAAAACAAAAATATCTAAACTTAAGAGCATCAACTAGAGATTTAGAAAGACAAATTTTTGAAGAAGAGCTTAATTTTATAAAACATTATGAAGAAATTTATGATTATTTGGATAATATAGGTTATTTGGATAAGAGAACTGAATATAAAAATGCAGCAATTTATTTAAAAATATCAATTCCGAGCTCTTTTTTACTTCATAATAATCAATTGCGCTCTTTTGAAAATAGAAACTTAATATTTAATCAAATAAAGAGAAATTATACTATATTTATTAACTTAGATCCAGATGGCTCAAAACTTTTTGATAAAACATTAAAAGAAAATTTTAGGAATTATCGTAAAGATATATCACCTTTTCTAGAAGATACAATAAATAAAATTCAAAAGACTTTAGATGAATGTAAATGAAAACAATACCACTATTAACATTGAAGAAAGTATAAAAGAAGCTTTAAGAAAAAGGCAAGAAATTGTAGAAAATGGTAAAGGAATAAGATAAATGTCGCTTTATAAAGAATGTGAGGTTTGTAAAACAAAAATCAATAAATTACAAAATATTTGGAATATATTCTCGGGCAAATTAGAAATAAAATGTAAAAATTGCAAAAGTAAATATGGTGTTTCTAGTAAAATTATAGATTGGATATATGATACTTTTGGATATTTATTGCTTATTCCAGATAGTATGATTGTAATCATAATATTTTTTGGTGGATATTTTTTTGTTAAATATGGATTATTAGTAACACTTTACTTATTAGCAATTATCCTTCTCGCTAGGAAATTAATTGGTATTATTTTACTTATTCTTTGCAAATTAAAAAGGATAGAAAATGAGAGATAAATTTTTAAAAAGAGTATTAAAATTATGTTTTTTTACATTTTTTATTTGCAACGCTGCTTATGCTTTGTGCACTGATGAGTTGAGCGATGAGGATTTAAAATTTATACAAAATGCAAATTTAAATCAAGTTAATTTTAAATGCAACATAAACAATCAAACATACTACTATAACAACCTTACCCGAAAAGAATATTTACAAAACTTAGAAGAACTTAAGGCGATTTATTTTAATCTGAACAAAGAAGAATTAAAAACACTAAGCTATATCATCTATATTAATGAAGCACTTTTTTATCTAAAACTTGATTTGAATTTTTTTAAAAACTTTTTTTCTGTGCAAAAAAACGATATTTCAAACCTTGAAAGCTTAAGAAATTCTCATTATAAGCAAATAGAAAATAGTCTGACATTAAATCAGAAAGAAAAATTACAAAACTCTTTTGTTTTAGCAGATCAAATTTTGCAAAAAAACGCAATTGCAAAGGATTATACTAATATTTCCTCTAAGCTTATAGAGCAGAGCAAACAAGAAAATAAAGAAATTTTAAAGTATATTGAAAGTTCAAACAAAGATATCTTCTCTCTTAAAAATATCAATCAATTAACCTTTCTTTATAATGCAAATTTACTTATAAATGAGGCTAAAAATTATCCACAAAGATCAGCTCTTGCTTATGATAAAAATGAAGCATTAAAACTTTTAGAAATACTTTTAAAAACAATGAATAAAATTTCAAATAAAGAAGATAAGCTTGTGCTTTTACAAGGTGCTTTGATTACTTACAATAAAGCAATATCGAGCTTAGATATTGATTTACCACTAAATGAACAAAAATATAAAAAAATAATCAAAAGAAAAGAATATATTATTTTAATGGGACGATTTTTTCAAAGTGATGCGTTTGCTTATTTTAATACCAATATAAAAAGAAAATTTGATTTTAAAGATGATTTTATTCAAATTTTTCCAAAAAGAACGAGTGAAATTTTAAAACTCATTGCAATTTACAATCAAACAAAAAAAACTTTAATGCTTACAAAGAAAGCTTTAAAATATAAGGAATAAATATGTCAGATAAAGATGACTTAATAATACCCGAAGAGATTAGACAAGCTTGGGATGAAATAGAACCTATTTTAGATTATGGAAATACTATTTTAGAAACTTTCAATTCTTGCGGATTAATTTGCAAAAAAATTCCTATTACTGGCGATGTTATCAATTTTATTTTAGTTTGGGATGAAGAAAAAAGCGTAAGCAAAGCTATAGCTAATTTAGGAATAGATAGAATAGCTGATTTAACAATTATCATCTCCTCCATTATGGATTTGGGAATGACACTTGATAACATAAAAGATATTGAAAACTCTAGAGAAGAAGCTAAGAAATTTACTTTTAATTTAATTGATTCTTTCACAAGTAATAAAACTTATAAATTTAATACCCACTCTCTCTACCCCTACTACAAAAACATACAAAATTCCTTTACTCCTTTATGTTCTATAGATAATAAAAATAGTAATTTGTTAAAAGAATTTAATTTTGATAGTTTTTCTTGTAATTTTTATAATAATATTTTCAATCAAAGTCTTAAGCATTTAAATAATATACAAAATGAAAAAGAATATATCAATAAGTATAAAATATTTTTAGAAAATCTTCATCACTTTAATCAAGAATATAATAATTATAAACTTATGTCTATACAAGTAATCAATAATTTAAACATAGCCTATATACAAAAACTATCTTTAGAAAATATCAACAACATTAACATCGATTCAAAACCCTATTTATTAAAAGCTTTATATTTTTGTGAAGATTATGTTTTATTTGACAAAGATAAGCAAGCTTTATTTGACAAAAACACAATAAAAGAATTAGAATTTGATTCTAGTTTTTATACTATCTTTGTCTCTCACAAAGCCAAACTAAACGATACTTATTTAAAAGCAAGAAAAGAGCTTTATAAAAGTATTGATGAATTTAAAAAACTTGGCTTTAAAGATTTAGAAAATGCTTATCAAACTTATATGAATTCTTTGATTGTAAATAAAGAAATAAAGATGACAATTTTATAATTAATGTTATAATGCAAAATAATATTATTTTTAAGGATAAAACCTTTGTTTAAATTCTCAAAAAAATCTTGGATTATCATTTTCATCTTGGTGGTTTTATATGTAGTTATTAGCAATATTTATGAATTGTTTAATTCTATGGAAGCTGATAATAACAAAGCAAGAGAAAATCTTAGTGCTTTAATCAAGTGGAGCAAAAACGAAGGCAAGGAAGAATTAGAGTATGCTAAGAATTTAAGCAAAGAAAACTATAATCAAGAAAAAGTTACACAAATGATTATTAAAAATCTTAAGATGATACAAGCTAGTATTGAAGATATGAAAACTTTAACCTCTTACTATCCTACAGAAGAAGATGTTGAGCTTATGAGACAAGCTGGACATGTTACAACAAATTCAAATACTGATATTATACTTTATCTTTTATACAATGAAAGAAATATCACAAATCATAAAACTTATTTTTTATTTGACAAGGAAAGATTTAAAGTTTTTGAAGATTTTTTATTTTTTCTAAATACTCGTTTAGAAGAGGATTTTTTACAAAAAGATATTCATAAGTTTGATAGCTTTGATGTAGTTAGAATCGGAATGTATATTAACGACCTAATTGGCTATAATAGTGGATTTACTAGTATGTATTTGAGTGAATTTTCTCAAGATTATATTTGTGATTTAAATACCCCTAAAACTATGACAATTTTAAATGGTATGAGCAAAATTGATTTTACTTCTAATAGAATTTTATTATTTTTTAATAAAGAATTAGAAAAATATGCTTATACTGATGATAATAATTTAATAAAAAACCTTCAAAAATTGATCTATATTTTTAAAAAATTCAAACTTAACCAAAAACAAACTAATAAACTTAAATCCATACAAACCAAACTAAAAGAATGCACAAATGAATGAGATAAAACTTAACACTCAAAATAAAACCTTAAACGAAACAGAAAAAGACACAAAAACTATTTTTAAAATATCAAGGAATATAAATGAAAAAACCTTTTTACAAACTTAAAAGATTTTATATGCCCTGCGGTTTGCTTATAGCTTTGATTATTTTTATAAGCTTAGCTTATCGCCCTTTAGAGCTTATCTTTTGGGATAGATATTATCATGAAAAAGAATATCAAAATGCTAAAGATACATACAAACTATTTAAGAGCAACGAAGAAGAATTTAAAAAAGTTTTTGTAGAACAAAACTTAAATCAAGAATTAAAACTTAATCAAAAAGAACTATTAAATTATATGCATAATTTTAAAAAAGATTTTAAATTTATGCAAATTTTAGGTTTAGACAATGCTTATTTGGTAGCTCTTAAAAATAAGGATGTATTATTTGGTTTGCAAATGCAAAATAATCTTAATTATTTTTATCTTGCTTCTAATAGCACTACTAATTTAAAAGAAATTAATAATTATTTAAATGTTGCGGATGAGTTGCTTGTCTTTATGAGTGAAATTGAAAAATTACCATCTAAGTATAATTTAGGTAAAATAATGTTTGAAATTAATTTTATGACTTATAATATCTTGTTTTTTGGTTTTACTTTAGATACAAATCTTATGTGTTCTATACCTCAAAAAGAACAGTTATTAAAAAATATGATTAATTCTTATAAAAAAATAAATTTATTTCATGATGCGGATTTAAAATTTCAAGATCAAGAATTATACGAAGCAATATATGTAACAAAAAAACTTAATTATTTCATAAATTTTGCTAAAGGAAGATTAAATGCATGCGGAAAATAATTTAAGTCCTGAAGATAGACAAGGTATAGAAAATGCTGTGCTTGCTAAAAAAGATATAATACCGGATTGGATAGCAAATTTTAATAGACAAGATATAGAAGACTTACAAGATAAAACTCAATATTTGCGGGATACTGTAGATAGATTAAAAAACACCGTAAATTCCTACTCCAAGCAATATCCTACTTTAGAACCAATAGCAAGAAAAATAAGAATAATAACCAAACCAACAGAAAACACTTTAAAAATTATGGATTATTCTTTAGAATATGTCCTTAATGGCGAAAGGTCGGTAGTTATTAAAGCTATAGCTGAAGGGGTTGAAACTATTGTTTATACAGTTGGTATTTCTGCGACTGCAATTGCAGCTGGAATTGTGAGTTTGGTTGGTATATTATGTCCAGATTCAGCACCTTTGGTAGCATTTGGTGCCTTTGTAATATTCACTCAAGGAGAGGAGCTGAGTTACTATATATCACAAAAAGCTAAAGAAATAATAATAAATTTTTTAAATCCAAAAATACAATATTTTCCACAAACTATCCATCTGGGCAATGGACAATATTATAAAAATGATAAAAATATAGATGAAATATTCAACAATATATACGAAGTTCTTGGTTTATCCCTCTTCACCCCACACCCCTACCCCAGATATTCTAAAGAATACGAATTTGCCCTAGCAAAGAAAAAAGAACTTATAACTAAAACAAGCATAGCTTCTAATTCCTATAACTTTATGGATGAAGAGTATTTAAAAAACATACAAGATTTACAAGAACAAGATCAAATCATTGATCAAGAAGAACAAAAATATCAACTTGCTTTAAAACTTTACAAAGAAGATAGTAAAATCAAAAATGAGATTTTTAATTCTTTATTTAAATCCTTAAATGAAAATCTAAGCTTTCAATTAAAACAAGAAAGAAATACTTTTTTAAATCCAAATCAAAGTTTAAACATTATCGCTACTAAAAAATACTCATTAAAGACTTTAAATTTACAAGATATTGATAATATTAATATCAACTCAGAATTTGCTTATTTAAGAACTTTGTTTTTATGTGAAGCTTTTTTAGTTTTAGATAATAATGATAAAGCTTTATTAAATGAAAAAATAGCTAAAGAAATTTTAGAATATGATGAAGATGAATATATTCTTTTTATTTTCCACAAAACCAAACTAAACGATACTTATTTAAAAGCAAGAAAAGAACTTTATAAAAGTATTGATGAATTTAAAAAACTTGGCTTTAAAGATTTAGAAAATGCTTATCAAACTTATATGAATTCTTTGATTGTAAATAAAGAAATAAATAGTAAAGACGAAACAATAAATAAAAATAAAAATAAAGAAATAAATAAAAATTTAAATCAAGATGAAAATTCAAATCAAGAAAGTGATACAAAAGAAAATACAAATAGCATAAAAGAACAAGATTTTTATCTTTTATCTTCCCACTCTAAAAACCTAAACCATTTCATCTTAGAAAATAAAGACAAAAATAAAAAAATTATCTTTTTAAATAATACTTCATCGATGTCAAATTTAATCCATATTTATGATAGTCATTGCGATATTTTTATTAAAAATGAATCTTTACTTGACATTAAAAGAATAGAAAAAGAATATGATATTAAATTTAAAGAATTTAACACAAGAGTATTTTTTTATGAAAAACTTCTTTTAGGTGCAAAAGAAAATAATGAGTTTTCATTTGAAGATAAAGAAGAAAATTTGCTTTATTATTTTAAATACGATAAAGAGGATTTAAATTCTCTAGGGGATTTGAATATAAAATATAACAATCATAATGCAAAGATTAAAAATTATTCTTTATTAGAAGAAAGTTTAAATATTAAACTAGAACCCAAAGAGCTTAAAAAAGAAATTGTTTACAACAATACAAGTTTTAACAAAATTTCAAAAGAACCCTTAAATGAATCCTCATCCAGTGCTAAAGAACCTTGCTTTATCACTTTATATTTAAAAGATGAACACAATAAACCCATTGCTAATGCTAAAATCATTATCAAAGGTTTTAAACATGATGAAGCTTTAAGAGTAGTTAATCTAAAAAGACGCAGTGATGAAAAGGGTAAAATAAGATTTGATAAAGAAAAGTATTTTAGTGATTGTTATAGCTTTAAAGTAAAGCTTGATGAAAGTGAAGCTTATTTTCCTACTCCTTTACAAAATGCTAAAAGGATATTTAATAATTATACCCATCACAAAGTTGGACTCATACTTAAATTTAAAGCAAAAGATCATTTAGTTTATGATGGATTTAATCTCTATCATTATAAAGGAAATGAATTAATTAATTCTTATATGGCAAGAAGTGGTACTGCTAAGGCAGATAATGAAAAAAGAAGTAAAAAGCAAATTGCAAATTATTTTTACCAAGATGAAAAAGATACAAGTAAAGGTAAAAAAGCTTATTTTTATTATGATGATGAAAGTATTAAAGATAGATTTGGCACTTTGCCTGAAGGAGAATATTATTTAAAGATTAATGAAATAGCTAAAGATACTAACCCTAGCTTTTTAAAAGATTATCCCTTTGAAATAGGAAAAACTTGGGGAAAATGTTGTGTAAGATTATATACCAATAAAGAATGTTCTAAAACTTTTAAAGAAGTAAAAATAAAAGAAAGTAATGAAAAAGAAAACAAAACAAGCAAAAAAGATAAAAAAGAGCAAAGCATAATAAAAGATAATCTATATCTTTACTCTATCAATGAAAAGGGAGAATTTGGCAGTAATGGTAGCATAGGTATGGCACAAGCACAGTTATTAGAGGATTTAAGTAAGCAAGCTAAGTTTATACAAGATGAGAAGGAAGGAATTGTTTCTTTAAGAGTAGAGTATCCTAAGCAAGAGAAATCTAAAGTAAATTTCATAAAAGAAATAGAATGGGAACTCGATGAAGATGAAGATGTGGTAAGTGCTGAAAAAAGTGTAAGGATTATTATCGATGAAAAGGCAAATTTTGCACCAGGGACTTATGTAGAATGCGAAGTTGATGGTTTAGAAGATGATGTAAATATCGTTTGGGCTTTAGCTCAAATTCAAAATGAAGCAGGACTTCAAAGAATTTTAGAAGGTAAAGAGCATTTAGAATTTAAAGATATAAAGTTTTTAAAAGACGAAAGTAAATATTTTCATGAATGCTGGGAAATGGATGATGAGGAAAAAGATGAAGAATTTGAAAAAATAGGCTTTAGTTTACCTCTAACAAGGGCTAATGAAGAAGAATTTGATAAATATTATGCTTTAGTTTTTGCTTATGAAGATAAAAATAAATTTAAAAGACTTCCTAATTTAAATGATGCTTATAAAATCATAGATATGAGTTTTAAAGTTGGCTCTGGTAGAGATGATAGGGTGAAAGAATTATTTACAAGAGAGGAGCTAAAAGCCCTTAATGTATATAATCTTAACCGACAAAAATCAATCGATAGTGTTGAAGAGGCAAATTGGTTTTTAAGGGCAAATTTAAAAAATCAAGAAAAAAGAGACTTTTTTACCTATCTCAGAACCTATCCTCAATTTGCCGGAAAAATCGCTTATATATACTATAGATTTGATTTAATCAATAAGGAATTTTTAACAAGTATATCAGAAAAAGATAAAGGAAATTATCTTCAAGATAGAGATGGCAAATATATTAGCACCATAATTAATAAAATTTTACCTTTAGAGTATAAGAATGGTAAAAGTTTTAAACAATTCCACACAGAGCTTTTAAATAACAAAAACAGAGATCTTAAAGAATGTAAAGATTTTCTAAAAGCTTTAACTCAAACTCTTTGTAAAGAATTTAATTTACCTTTAGAAAATGTAGTCTTTTATAGCCAAAAGCCTAGCGGATCTTTATCATTTGGAGCTTATGAAGAAAATAAGGTCAGATTAAATCAATACATTTTAAAAGCTTATTTTAAAGAATTTGCAAAAACGGTTTTTCACGAATGTAGGCATTTTTATATAGAAAAATATTATAATCACAATATGGATGCTCTAGGCAGATATGTTTTTTATTCTGAAAAAGCTTATATCAATGAGAAAATTATTTTTGATAAATTTAGTAGAATTTGCGATCCTAGTGAGAATTATTTAGTAGGTTGCAATATAGGTGCTATACAAGATGCTTATGAAATTCAGCCCAATGAAAGAGATCCAAGATATGTAGAAACCCTCATAGGTAGAAGTTTATAATCAAGGAAAATAATGAAAACTATAAAAATACCGCTTAAAGATTATATCTCCAATATAAGAGAAGATAAAACTATTTACTTGGGCTTGCAAAGTGATATGAGTATAAAAGGACTTGATGAAGAATTCTTAAAAAAAGAATATAATCTTAAGAGAAATTTCAAATTTGAAACAAGCATTTATTTAGGTAAAATTATAATCAAAGAAAAAAATATCATTTTTAAAGCTTTTAATATTGGTGAGAATTGCTTTGAAGGACTTAAAGAACTTTTCTTCAAAAATAACCCCTATAAAATTATAGATAATTTAGAATTAAAAAAATATTTCTTAAAACTTTATAAAGATAATATTGAATTTTTAACTTCTTATATTAATGAAATTAATCAAGTTCATGGTATTAAACTTTACTATATCGAAAATAAAAATTTAAATAAATTTGAACTAATTTCAATGCTAGATGAAATGGTGCAAAAAAATGACTATGAAGTAGTAGATTTTAGCGATGATTTATTTTATTCTTATCTTGTATGGAGTTTGAGAAAATTTATCATTGCTTATGATATAGGTTTGTATCAAGATAAAAATAATTTATTTTTTAATTTAGCTACCTATAAAATACATAAGAATCATCCTTTTTATATAGAAGCGAATAATCATTTAAATTTTAATCTTATTGAATTATTTTTCTCAAATACCTCTCCTTTGGAATATGCTGTGGGTTATTTGCAAAAAGAAGAGATAATATATAATGGGGCTTTAGAATATTCTTTAGGAACTCTTCAAAAAACTTTAAATACCACAACCCAATTTCATAATAAATTTTATTTTAAACTAAAAGAAAGACCCTTTGAATATGCGCAATATTTTAAACAAAAATAGACTTAGTTGAAATAAATTAAATTTGCTCACTTTAATGCAATCAATCAGGATGAAAAATCGGCGTGAAGACTGACTTATTTTAGAAAGTTTATTTAGAAAAGATAAGCAATAAAAAGTAAAAGAAATATATTTTATAGGATTTTTGACATAAAAATAATTATAATCGGCTTTTGTGTATAGTTGTTGTATTTAGATTTGCATGCTTTAATTTTATTGTATGACTGCAAGGTTTGTTCCTTTGGCGGTTAATTTCATAGCTAAAAGTATGCCTTAATAAGCGCAGTCCTTTCTTGAGAAAGAGGAGGTGTTGAACTTGAGTATTCTTTTGATAGTGAAAAAGAAGCTATTGATAAAATGTTGCAGATGAATTATGAACAAAAAAATACGATGGAAAAGACATTAAAGAATATCTAACAAAAGAAGTAGCACTAAAAATCATCAAAGAAGAAAATCTAGAAGTGATTTGGTATGATGAAGCACTTAAACCTTTATGTGCAGGTATCAAACACGATAAACAAAGAGATAAATATATTTCTTTTATCACTAATGCTAAAGCAGAGATTATAGAATGGAAAAGTATTGAGTTTGATGGAGATGAAGAATTTGAAGGAAAAATATATAATGATGAAAGTAAAGCCCTTTATGCTCTTATCAATCGTGCTAGAATGATTAAACAAAATAGAATTAGCTTTGTATAAATGTTTTATGATTTAATATAATCTTAGTGGGTTAAAAAACCCACAATAAAAAAAGAAAAATCACTCTTCCTAGAATAGAAGATATTAATATAACTCCTGATACTTCTTGTATGCATCCTATCTTAGAAGATAATACTTTAGTATGCTTACATGGAGGTAGAGTTAAGTTAAAAGCAAAAAAAGCTAAAAGAATAAAATCAGACAATATTCCTATTATGCTTAATAATGAAATACAAGGAGCTAGTATAAGTGGATGTTTAAATCCACCTATACTAGGAGGACCTTGTACTAAAGTAGCTATGGTATTTGCTTATACTTATTCAGATCATAAAGTTAATAATAAACATTCTGTGTTACAAATGGGTTTGATAGGAATGAGTATAAAAGGTTATCCTATATTTGCTATACCCAAAAAGAATAAGATTAAATTTGCTTTAGCTAAAATACAAGCTAGTCCTCTTGCTAAGATTGAGTATGATAGGATAAGATGGGAAGGGGTAGGAGGTAAAAACAATCAATTACCAATTCAAACCCATCACATTGCCACTGATAAGAGTAAAAGATTTACTAAAGAATTTCAGAAAATAATAAAAAAATATAACTTAGAATTAGATGAAGACTGGAATAAAGTTAAAATGCCACATCGCGGAAGACATCCTAATGAATATCATGAATATATTCTTGAAAAAATGAAGAAAATTGATAAAATAGCTAGAGGGGATAAGAATAAATTCTTAAAAGAATTTGAAAAACTAAAAGAAGAAATCAAAAATAATCCTGCTATACTTCGCAAAGAATACTATAAGGAGAGAAAACAATGAGATATTATAAAATGATGTATAACTATAATCATAATGATGTGGATAATTGGTGCTCTTGTAATCTTGTAGATATAAAAAATAATAATGAATATGCACTTTTAGAATCTAAACCTATCACAAATTGGCAAACACCTACATTTGAAATCGATAAAGATGAAGGAAGCATACTAACTGGTCTTATACACAATGACTGTGGTTGGCGTATAGTCTCTCCTAAATTTGTAAAATTAATGGAAAATTTAATCAAAGATTGTGTGCAATATTTGGATGTAGAAATTAAAAATCAGGAAATAAATTATTATGATTGTAAAATTATGCATGTAATAAAATCACTTGAGGCTTTAGATTATGAACATTCTATATATACTTATATGGGTGATAATGATGAATATCTAAGTATTACTAAAGCTGTTTTAAAAAAATCAAAACTTGATGGAAGCCATATATTTAGAATTAAAGATGATGAAGTACCTGTTTTTGTATCAAGTGAATTTAGAAAAATAGTGAGAGAAAATAATTTATTAGGTTTTAGTTTTAGTGAAGTTATGGTATATGAAAATTGAAAGACTAAAAGCTATAAAAAATTTTGCAATTTAATATAAAAAGATTTTTAGTTATAATTTCATTTTATATTTAAGGAAAAATTTATGGAAGATTTAAAACTTTTACAAAGACGTTGGGAAGAAGCTTATGAAGCTATGCCTAAACTTTATGAAACACCAGATGGGTTAATAATAAATTTCACCCTAAGTGAAGATACAGATACTATTCTTTTTAAAAAACCTTGGGAAAATTTTGAACTAGATGATGAAGATAAAGAAACCAAATGGAGGCTGAGTTTTTTTAGCATTAGCAAAGATGAGCCTTTGGGGTATTTAGAGTATAAAGAAGCTTTAGAGAAATTGCAAGTTTTTCTTTAATTCAATCAGAAGAAAGGATTTTAATTAGAGCAATGAGTTTAGAAGAGCTTGAAAGCTTAGAGCTTAAAGGGTGGTAATGCTTCCTCAACCTATATTTTTAAATAAACTTATAGAATTTTTATCTGATGAAAATTTAGATATTGTAAATATGAAAAAAGGTGTAGATAAAATTTTTTCTAAAAAAGATTTTTACGCTATATTAGAATTAAATATTAAAATTATGAATATAGCGAAATTAATTTTTAAAAGTGATGAACAATTAAATATATTATTACCACAAGCTTCTAATTATAAGAATACAAATTATTTTCCTCAAGAATTAGAGTTAAAAAAAGAAATGGATGTTAATCTTAATGATTTAAAAAATTGTGATAATAAAAAAATAATAGAAATAATTAAGCAAGAATATCAAAATAATCTGATTAAAGAATTGGATATTAATTCTCAAAAAGAAAAAATCAAAATACTTTTTATTATTAATGAAGTGCCAAAATTTTTAAAATCAATCTATAAAGAATGTAAGTTTAAAGAATATGGATTAGCAAATTATTTGGAATTTGATGAAATTTGGGGTTTTTATGAAAATAATACTAGATATTTTACTATTTTAACTCCCATGGGTGCAAATAAAATAAAATTGCGTTTAGAAAATACACAAAACAGCGAAAAAGAATCTAATATCATAGAAGTAAATTTAGATAAAAAATAGATTTTAATAACAAAAATAAGCCATTCCTTTTTTCTACTCAAATTTAGACTATTTGTGTTAAAATAATAAATATAAAAATTAAAAACATAGTGGATTTATACCAAATTATAAACACCATAAACTCAACCCCCAAAAGGATCTTCAATGTCCCTTAATTCTTATATGAGTCTTGATATTTTAAATTCTACTTCAAATCCCCTACCCTTTAAAATCACTAAAGCCCTTATCAAAGAAAGTTAGGAGATGAAGTGATTATTTCTTTTTTAGATGATGATATAGATAAACCTTATGTGAGCTCTAGTTTGTATAATGGGGCTAATCCAAGTTTAGTAAATCTTCCTTTTAATGATCACCAAACTTCTCTTTCTTCTAAAACCATAGGTGTTAATGAAGAAGGTTATAATGAACTTACCCTCTCAAATATAAAAGATAAAGAACAAATTTATTTAAAAGCCCAAAAGGATTATGATGAATTAGTACAACATAATTTCACTCAAAGAATTTTAAATGATAAAGATTCTATAGTGGATGGAATTTATAATGAAAGGATTAAAAAGGTTCATACTCAAACCATAGACTTAGCTAAAAATGTCAATGTAGGAGGAGAATACTTAACTAATGTAGGCTTATCTAAAGATACCATAGTAGGATTAAGCAATACCTTAAATGTAGGAGTAGATAATAAAGTAAGAGTGGCTAAAAACTCTCATGAGTTTGTAGGAGAAAACAAAGACATAGAAATAGGTGCAAATCAAAATACTATTATACATAAAGATGAAATAAGAAATGTGAAGGGGAATAAAAAGGAAGTGGTTGAGGGGCATTATGGTATTAATGTCAGTGATAAAATGCAAGTGTTAAGCGAGAAAGAGATGGATTATAAAAGCAAAGATAATATTCTTTTTACAAGTAATGAATCCATAGGATTTGAAAGTGATAAAAATACAAGCATGGTAGCTGATAATATCACAACTTATGCAAAAACTATTCATGAGTTAAAAGCCGATAGCGAAGCGACTATACAGGTAGGAGAAACAATTATTAATGCAAAACCTGATTGTGTTATCATTAAAGCAGGTGGAGTAGAAGTAATTATAGACTCTAATGGACTTGTGGTTAAAGGTGGAGAGCTTAAAGCAGAGTAAAGGATAAACAATAAAAAAACCTTTTTACAAACTTAAAAGATTTTATATACCTTGTGGTGTGCTTATAGCTTTGATTATTTTTATAAGCTTAACTTATCATTTTTTACAACGACCCTTAGAGCTTATCTTTTGGGATAGATATGATATATCGAAATTATCTATTAATAACAAAGAGAAAAATTTTAAAACAATGAAAACTGTGAATTACTCCTACTTTCGCTAACGCTTAGAAGTAGGAGGTTCCTAACTAAAGCCAAGTATTCTTAGCTAGCTCGAAAGGCTTCTTGTTTATAGCTTACACCTAAATTTTCATTAAAATATTAAAACTTATACAAAAATCTTTCATAAATTGTTTCAGAAGTTAAAGAATTTGTTTGGTATAATTACATTAAGGGTTTAAGCCGCAGGCTGACCCCCTACGGCTAAATTGTGAAACCCCTGAAAGGAGGTAACTCAATGAGGTTCGTACAACTCATTCTAGTGGTTATTATACTGCTTTGTTTATTTATAGTCAAGGCATATTAACCAAGCCTCATTTTTGGGGCAACTGGAGTGGGTTACCTGCGGTATCAAACAAACTTTTAACTAAGCCTATCTTCCTTTCTATTGAATTATTTTATTTTTTAATTTATATTTTTCTTGCTTATGCTAAAAGATAAGATTCAATCATAAATAAAATGTATTAAGAAGTCAAAGAATTTGTTTGGTATAATTATAAAAGGGTGCAACGCCAAAGGGGCTGCAACCCTTTAGCGTTAATTTACCGCCCAGAAGGGAGGTGAGTTTAATGCTCAAAATTGTTCTAATAATTATACTCTTAATGCTTTGCTATGTCAAGGCTTATTGAGTATCCCCTGCTTTTGCAGGGTTTAGAACAATCCCTTTGGCTTACCAAACAAACTTTTAACTAAACTTCTCTTCTTCTATTGATTTTCTATATTTGAAAAATTTTATTTTTTAAAAAGTATATGTTTTTTGTATTATTAATTTTTCAAGTATGTTCTTTTGGTTATTTTAACTATAAATCACAGTCCTCTTGAGTTTTCTTGAAAATAAAAAAATAGAGAAAAACTCATAAAAACCCTAATCATACACTTAAATTCTTATCTAAAAACTAAAAATAATCCAGAAAGAATTAATATTTTGGTTGAAATATATCAAAATTTACAAAAATGTAGCCGAACTCCTGATCTTATTGATATAGAAGAACTTGAATTTAACAAAGAAGACATTTTCGAAGAATTATTTTATGCTTTAGGCGGTTTAGGAGGTATGTATTCCGTAGAAATGATACAATCAAGAATTGCAAATTTCATCAAAATACTTGGCGGAGAACCTAAACTTTTATTAGAAAGATTCACAGCATAGACTTCAAAAAGAAGTCTATGTAAATAATTAATTTTAGAAAAATTAATTATTCAATAACGCAGTTTTTATTGTATCATTTGTTGCTTTGGCATATATAGTAGTAGTATTTAGATTTGCATGTCTTAGAATTTTTTGTATGACCACAAGGTTTGTTCCTTTGGCTGTTAATCTCATGGCTAAAGTGTGTCTAAGCAAATGAAGTCCTTTTTTGCTGATCAAAGCTTTAGCGTAAATATTATTTACAATCAAAAAAGCATTACTTCTGTTTAAATGTTTTCCTGTGCTAGTTTGCATTATGTAATCACTATCTTGGATATTTTCTTTAAAATATTCAAGCTCATCATCTACTTCTTCTTTTTTAATAAATGCAAATTGTTCTTTACCGCCCTTGCCTATTATGGATATTTTTAATATTTCATCATCAACCTCTTCAAAATCACAAAGTTTTACATTTAAAGCTTCAGAAATTCTAAGTCCTCCATAAAGCATAAGTTTTATCAGTAAAGAGTTTCTAAAACTATTGTAAACTTCTTTTTTTGCTTTTTCTTTCTCTAAAACATTATTTAGCCTTATAATTTCATTTTCATTAAGATAATTTAATTTTTCTTCTGATTTTTCTGTTCTAAATCTAATTTTCTTCATATCAAAGGAAAAAATAAACAAATCATCATTATTATCGCTTATAAAAGAAAAAAAGCTAGTTAATGCTCTCAAATAAGTTATTTTTGTTTTTTTTGATAGTTTATTGCCATTTTTTGAATTATTTTCTAAATAATTAAGAAAATTGACTAAAAAAGTCGTTTTTATATCGTTTATTTGCATTTCATCTTGATAATCTAAAGAATATTCTACAAATTCTAGTAAAATACGCCTATAAAGTAAAAAAGTATTATTTGAATAGGATAATGCTTGAATATGTTTCAAATAAGCTTCTATCCAACGCTCTAAATCTTCACTTATTGTAGTATTTTTAAGTTTCATTTTATTTACATCCTTTTTTTATAACATAATTAACAATTATGTTATATTTATTTGCTTGTGTTAATACCAAAATATATATTTTAATAGGCTTATTTTGATATAAGATTATGTTATATATTTTAAATTATATCATAAAAATATTTATATTTTTGCATTATTTGTCTATTTATACAATTTTTTATTAATATTATGGTATAATTTATATATTTTAACAAATAAAGGATAAAAATGGAAAAAAATACAATAAATAATGAAAATATTCAAAAAAATGAAATATTAATTCCAAAAAGAGTATTATTTGATGAAAAAACATTAAAAATGATAGAAATGATGATTCCTGCTTACAAAGATGAAATTTCTAATGTAGCTAAAGAAAATGAGAAAATTAATCAAATGATTAAGCTTGCTATAGAAAAAATGTTTAAAAATGATTTTTTGAATAAAATAAATAATTTTTAATTAGGTTTTTTTATGAATAATGTTTTGTTGCACAGAATAACTGAGAAAGGAAACATTCGCTATTATAGCATAGAAATTATTGCCACTCTATTTGAGGAATATATGGTTGAGAGAGTTTACGGAAATGTGCGTTTTAAAAGTTGCACAGGAAGAAAAAATAATGTATTTCCAAGTTTTAATGAGGCACAAATTTTTTTTGAGAGGTTAAAGAAACAAAAAATGAAAAAAGGGTATGCGTAAGTTTTTGCTCAAAAAATAAGAAAAAACATTGATAAAATAGGCTTTTGAGATAAGCTTTTAGCTAAACTCTCAAAAACAGGTAAAAAATCCTTATCAAATCCGCTAATTTCAATTTTTATAGCCATTTGTATCCTTTCTTATATAATTTTTATTTTTATTATACCATAAAGGGTTTTGTTGTAAAATTGGAAAAAACTTTTTTTATATATAAAATTACATAAATAAGACAATCAAAATACAATATAAAAGATTAAAGAATAGTAAAAACGGTTTTTTAAAAAAACTAATATAAATATATGGCTAATTATATAATTAATCCTCCTCTAAGCCATCATTAATTCCTGCTTCTGCAAGTTCAAGTTGTTCTTTTTGATACACTTTATCATCTTTGGCATCTTTAAAACCTTTTAATAATAAAGTTTTCATTTGCTCTATATATTCTTGATCTTTACACATATTAATCCTTTTTATTTATCAGGTTTAAAACCACTATCTAAAATTATTTTTGCATTGCACCTTTAAGTTTATCAAAACGATTTAAAGCTTGCATATTACTAACTCTAAGCAATCTTATTTTATCATCTTTTTTATAAAACACTTTAAAAACTTCATCACTTTGTTTGTGTTTTACCATATCATCTAAAGTAGGACTATCTATGAATTCATATTCTTTGGTAAAATCTTCATTTAAAACATCGAATAAATCTTGAGAAATAACCATTAGGATTAACTGGATCATAAGTATAAGAACTTACTACACATTCTCTCATAGCTTTTTGTATTTCTTCTTGGGATAATTTTTTCATAGTGTTTTTCTTTTTTCTTTCTATTATGATATAAATGACTTAATATGTAGTTATGGATTTTTATAAACTTGATTAATTTAACTTCAATTATTAAAACAACTCGCTATGAGAACCTATATTAATACATGTTAAAATAAGTTTATCATCTTGTTTTTGATAAATTAAGAGCAAATCAGGTTTTACATGACACTCTCTAAGCTCTTTAAATTCACCTTTTAGTTTATGATCTTTGTATTTTCTTTCAAGAGTTTCATTGTTAGATAAGCGATAGACTATTTCATCTACTAAGTCTTTTTCTTTTAGCGTTAGCTTCTTATAGTTTTTCTTGTATTCTTTTAAAACTCTAATTTCATATTTCACGCATAGCCTTTTTATACTCATCAAAGTTTTTAAAAGTTTCATGCTCTCCATTTTTCATTTCTTCTAAAGCCTTTTTCATAGAACTTTGTTTTTTCTCTTCTGGAGTATCACATTCTAACAAACAATAAGTAGCTTTTAGGCTTTTAGCTAAACTCTCAAAAACAGGTAAAAAATCCTTATCAAATCCGCTAATTTCAATTTTTATAGCCATTTGTATCCTTTCTTATATAATTTTTATTTTTATTATACCATAAAGGGTTTTGTTGTAAAATTGGAAAAAACTTTTTTTATATATAAAATTACATAAATAAGACAATCAAAATACAATATAAAAGATTAAAGAATAGTAAAAACGGTTTTTTAAAAAAACTAATATAAATATATGGCTAATTATATAATTAATCCTCCTCTAAGCCATCATTAATTCCTGCTTCTGCAAGTTCAAGTTGTTCTTTTTGATACACTTTATCATCTTTGGCATCTTTAAAACCTTTTAATAATAAAGTTTTCATTTGCTCTATATATTCTTGATCTTTACACATATTAATCCTTTTTATTTATCAGGTTTAAAACCACTATCTAAAATTATTTTTGCATTGCACCTTTAAGTTTATCAAAACGATTTAAAGCTTGCATATTACTAACTCTAAGCAATCTTATTTTATCATCTTTTTTATAAAACACTTTAAAAACTTCATCACTTTGTTTGTGTTTTACCATATCATCTAAAGTAGGACTATCTATGAATTCATATTCTTTGGTAAAATCTTCATTTAAAACATCGAATAAATCTTGTTTATAAGCATTTGATGAATGGGGATCGCAAGAATGAACATCAATAATATAATCTTGTATATTTTTTTGCATAGCAAATCCTTTAAAAAATAGTATAAATTTTTATTTTTAGAATGACTTAAAATCTTTTTTAATTTTTATAAATATTAAGGATATTATTTTTTATATTATGTTGATGATCTTTTTTATCAAAGTCATAAAATGTAACAAATATGGCTACGGCTATTGCAAAAGCTAAAATAATATATTGTCCTAATGAATGAGATAAATCCATATTGTTTCCTTTGTAATATGTTATTTTAACATATAAATTATAATAAAAAAGAAAAAAATAAAATGAAAATAATAAGAAATTGATTTTTTATTATTTATTATGACAATCTTATTTGAGTACTTTTAAAAAGCTTAGAGTATAAAGTGTTGTGATGTAGCTTTTAAAAAGAAGAATAAAAACAAAGAAGCAGAAAACACCCTTATAAAAATTATTAATTATATTCACTAACCATAGATGTAATAAAAAATATTGAGTAAAATATAATCAAAACAAATTTCTATTTATTTTTATAAAAACTGCATTTTTAAATTTGCTATGTTATAATTAAAAAAAGGTTGTATAAATATGAAAAA
This sequence comes from Campylobacter sp. CFSAN122748, assembly GCF_045277125.1. Lineage (NCBI taxonomy): Bacteria > Pseudomonadati > Campylobacterota > Epsilonproteobacteria > Campylobacterales > Campylobacteraceae > Campylobacter > Campylobacter sp. CFSAN122748. The sequence continues at coordinate 31,622 of NZ_CP116954.1, forward strand.
TTATTATATTTCAGAAGGTGTAAAAGCTTTATTTTCTGTCTATTTTAAAGATCAAACTGAAGAAAATTTCATTAAAGCTCTTAACGAATTTGCTAAAGAAAGCCAAATAAATTCTCAAGAAATAAAAGACAAATCTTTTAGAGAATTTAAAGAAGCCATTTCTAAATTACCAACTATAGATCTTTTGAATACTAGATTTGATAAGCTTGAAGATTCAGTAGGTGTTAAACTTGATAAGCTTGAAAACAAACTAGATAGCTTTAAAAGAGAAGTTAGAACATATGTAATTATTCTTGCTGCTTTAATGTTTATTTTACAGCCTACAATTTTTGATTTAATTTTGTCTATCTTTAAATCATTTCTAAGACAATAAGGTTTTTAACTTTTACTTTCGTTAGTGTATTTATCATTGAGATAATGAGCTACTAAAACCAATATGCCAAAAACGAGAGTGATAGCACCAATTAAAATAGCTATATTATAACCATCCATTTTTTCTCCTTTTTTCAAAAAAAGTTCAATCTTTAAGAAAGATTGATGATAATGCAACTACCGTTAAAATTAGCAAACTTTCAATTAAAATAATAAAAGCTCTACTATCGCCTGTTTGTAAACCATAAAGACTATTTATAAACAATCCTATGCCAATAGATTCCATGAATCTTAAGATTGCTTTTGTAGGTATTTTTGTAAATATTACTATTTTTTTGAAAAAATTTTTCTTTTTTCTCCTTATCTTATAACAAAAAAATGCTAAAAGTCAAGGGATAAAATATCCCACCTTAGGGTTAAGTTACACTAGATTGTTTCTAGTGCGAGAGTATTATTTTAAGTGTTCTACCATAAAGTCCATTATTGCCCAAACACTTGAAATTATAGTGGCAATGCTAACAACACAAGCTCCTATAAGCCAATAGATTCCTTGTTGTTTAATGAACTTACCGATAGTTTGATTTCACTTTGTAAGGAACTTTCCATTCGTTTGATTTCGGCTTCAAGTCCTTTAGTCTCAGATTGGAATAAATCCTTGCTAACCAACTCATTTCTTATTTGCTCAATGGCTTCTTGCTTTAAATTCCCAAAATTAAGCCTTTGCGTTGTTGCTCTATCATTAGCAAATTCTTCAAAAGCTTGAATGAGCTTTTTAGCTTGATCAGTATCTGAAAAAATACTTTTCAATAATGTTTTAAAGCTCTCATTGAGTGTAATTTCTTTTTCCATGGCATATCCTTGCATACTAACTCCTAAATTATAACATATTTTCATGTGCGTTCTTAGGCTACATTTCCAATTTGTTTCCACCATGTTTTTTTCTCAGAGTGAAATCTATAACCTAATTGCTTGATTTTTTCATTTAAACCATAGGTATTTCCTACAATCCAATAATAACCATCTTCATTTTTCACTTCGAGTCCCAAAGATAACAAAACTTGTCTTTCATCTTCGCTAAAAGTTGTAGCGTTTGATTGTGAAAAGTTTTGTGAGAAATCAACTTTCTTTTTGTTTTCATGAGTATTGTTTTGGTAAGCTTCAATATCGATAATAATATTGCTACTTTCAGTAACTCCAACACCCATTTCTTCAGCAGAATATAATCCACTAAGTTGGAATTTTACCACTAGCCCAAGTATTTATTGTAGAAGCAGAGACATCTAATTGTCTTCCTAATTCAGTTTGAGTAATGTTTAACTCTTTACAAACTTCTTTAATAATATTTTCTTTCTCTTCTGTCATGCTAATCCTTTATTTTAGATTAATATTTTTTAGTAATAATTTTTTCATTACTTTTCAGAAATGAAAGGATTTGGCTCATTTTTTGAGTTTCCCTGTCTTAGTGCAGGGCTTATTATATTTTCTACTATTTTATTTTTAATCATTTCAAAATCTTTGTCATTGATTTTTCCTATGTAAGTTTTTATCCTTTTAGTATCAAAAACTCTCATTTGTCCTAAAAGTGCAACTTGTAAAGCGCCTTTATTATCCTTAAATTTGTGAAATAAAAAGCCTTTTTTTGTTTTTAGTCTTAGAACTTAAAGGTGCGCCTAAAAATGTGCCATTATAAAAACTATTTATTACCAAAACAGGACGCGTAAAAAACTCATTTTTACCTTAAACTTCAGCACCGATATTTAAACCAATGCTAAGCCAATAAATCTTTTTTTACACTAACTTTTCTGATTAATTTTACTTTGTTTAAGCTCTTTTTTCGTTCGTTCCAGCTGTCAAATTGCACTTCGTTCATTTTATTTCCTTTATATCTTTTGACATAATGCTATGTAATGCTGCAAGCAGAAGTTTTATCTTTAAATATTTCTTTTCTATATTTTTCTAAGTTTTTTTCATTGTTTCTCCTGCCTTTTTAAAAATTAATTCTCGATTTGTTTTTCAACTAATTTTCTCTTTCTTTTTTTAATTTATTGGTATTTTGGTTTATGATTTATATAAAAAGCAAGATCCTTATTATAACAGTTCCATTTTTTTAAATAGCGAAAAATGAAAGGAGTGATAAAAATTTTGAGATTTTTCGATGTATAAAATAAGGCAGATTTTTATTTTATCAATAGCAATTATTATTAAAAAAATAGCAGAAAATTTCATTTGCCTATATTAATTGTAACTTTTTATTACAATCAGCATTTTCAAAAAACTTTATCATTATTTCAGCTTAAATTTTATCATTTAAAATTAAACTTGATATAAATCTTTTCCGTATGCTTTGCTCGCTCGATTTAAATATATAAAAGCATAATATTGAGTAATACTATGTAATTTTAAACAAGGCATGGTTTTGATAAAATTTTTAGATGAAAAAATCTACAAGCTTGATTGTTTTATTGATTAATTCCAAAACAAGAACTAAAAATTAACAATCTTAGTCTATTAAAATTCTTTTTATACAATTAAAAAATAATTATTATATACAAATGTGAAAATATGGATAATACGCAAAAATATGCAGCTATAGATCTTAAGTCATTTTATGCTTCTGTTGAATGCATTTTAAGAAAATTAGATCCTCTAAATACCAATCTTGTAGTTGCGGATGAAAGTAGAACTGAAAAAACAATATGTCTTGCGGTATCTCCCGCATTAAGATCTTATAATATATCAGGCAGATTAAGACTATTTGAACTAATACAAAAAGTAAAAACAATCAATTACGAGCGCTTAAAAATTGCTAAATATTTCAGTGCAAAATCATACAATCATCTTGAACTAATAAATAATCCTAATTTAGAACTTGATTACATTGTTGCAAAACCTAGGATGTCAACATATATAGACTATAGTTCTAAAATCTACAGTATTTATTTAAAGTATTTTGATCCAAAAGACATTCATATTTACTCCATTGATGAAGTATTTATTGATTTAACTCCTTATATCAAACATTATAAGCTATCTGCTGACAAACTCATTGAAAACATATTATTTGAAATTTTAAAAACAACTCAAATAACAGCAACTGCGGGAATAGGAACAAATCTTTACTTAGCAAAAATTGCAATGGATATATTAGCCAAAAAACAAAATATTAATAAAGATGGACTTTGCATAGGGTATTTGGATGAAATGCTTTATAGAAGAAAATTATGGCAACACACGCCCATAAATGATTTTTGGCGTATAGGCAAAGGATATGCAACAAAACTAAAAAGCATAGGCATTAACAATATGGGAGATTTAGCAAGATACTCTCTTAATAACGAGGATAAACTTTATCAAATTTTTGGAGTAAATACTGAGTTATTAATCGATCATGCTTGGGGATTTGAAAGCTGTACAATGCAAGCTATTAAAGAATATAAAAGCAAACATATCTCTAAGGTAATGGCTAAGGTTTTGCCTAAGCCTTATAGTTTTAAAAAAGCTAGAAATATGCTTAAAGAAATCGTCGATCATATGGTTCGAGCTAATTGAGCAAAATTTAACATGCAATCAAATCGTTTTAGATGTACAATATGATAAAGAAAGCTTAGAAAAGGTACAAAGCTACAATGGTCCAATGAGCAAAGATTCCTATGGAAGATCTATTCCAAAAAATGCACATTCAACAATCAATTTGGATTACCACAGCTCTTCCTTGGAAACTATTTGCAATAAAGGTTTAGAATTGTTTGATTTAATAGTTAATGCTGATTTTTTAATTAGAAAAATAAGTCTTACTCTTAATAATGTTGTAAAAAATGACACGATAAAAAAAATTAAAGAACCCAGTCTTTTTACTGACTTAGAACAGAAGGAAAATAAAAATTTTATAAAAGAAGAGAAATTACAAAAAGCTAGACTCGCGATTGTTCACAAATATGGAAAAAAATCTATTTTTAAAGCCTCAAGTCTTGAAAATGGCTTAAAAATTAATTCGCAAATAGGAGGACACAATGCCTAATAACCACGATGATATTATTAATATTAAATACAAAAAATCTACAAAATATCCTCTTATGCCATTAGAAAAAAGAGCGGCACAGTTTGCTCCATTTTCAGTGCTTAAAGGATTTGATGAAGCAATTGAAAAAAAGAAAAAAGAAATGGAAAGAAAGCTTGAAAAGTCTATCTATATAAACGAGTAATCATGTTTTTATGAGAAAAATATTTTAGATATAAAAATCAATAAAAACAAGTAAAAAAATAAGTATTTTTTAAATAGTGTATTTTTTATACCACTTTTATCTCTATATATTTTAGACTTAAAATAAAATTAATTAAAATTAGTATTAAAATTTTATCTTTTTTTTCTGTGAATTTTCATATAAAAAATATTGTTTTTTAAATGATTAAAAAAATAAAAAAATTATCTTGTACTTTTCACGAGCAAAAATTCAAAGAGAAAATTACAGCAAAACTATATTTATTTTGATTTATTTTTTTGTTTTTTTATCTATCTTTACTCTAAAATTTTTGTAAATTTTTCAATTAAAAAATACTCCAAATCCAAACCCACGAAAAGACAAAAAATAGTTTTAATTAAGCATTAAAAAGTCTAGGTTTAAGCAAGGGCATTTTTGTACCTAACCTAAAGCAAAGAATGCCTATTTTTAGGGACTTTATAGCATAGCTTATTGCGATTTGTCTTTTTTAAAATATTGCACCCAAAAAATTTTTGTACCTACCATACATTAACTTCGTTAATAATATTGCCATTTTTGTACCTAACCTAACCCTGAAATAGAAAAGTATTCTTCTCGCCCTTTATCACCTCATTTATCACCTCATTTATTCCCTCATTTATTCCCTCATTTATTCCCTCATTTATTCCCTCATTTATTCCCTCATTTATCACCTCATTCTTTCTCATTTACTCCCTATCTTTGCCATTTTTTAAACATATTTCTAGCATAAACTTTCCCTGATATATAAAAATACTCATTTCATACCCAAGTTAAATAAAAATACGGTATAATTTCATAAAGCACTAAAACCACAGGAGAAAACTTATGTCTAAAACTAATACACGCCCAAGCGAAAAAACAAAATGCACAAAGCCATAGAAACTTGGTTTACCAAAATATACCTAAACAAAATAATCCACAAAGAGAAAAACGACAAATTATTTGTCAATATAACTAGCTGTCTAGCATTCATACTCTCAATCTATGGCAAAACAGATGAAAACAAAAGCAAAATGACACCTGCTGTTATGTCTTATATCAAAAAAACAAAAAACACTTTTATTGCCAAACTAAAAAGAGTTAAAAACCATGAGAACATTATCGATTTACAAGCCAAATACCCAAAGCTTGATATAGTTTCAGCCTATCAGTTTCTAACACTCAAAGACAAATTCAAAATCACCAAATCAGAAATCCAAGATTTTGAAACACTAATCGATATTCTTTCAAAAAACGCCCAAAAATCAAAAAAATAACCCTAAAACGATAAAAACATTAAAAAAATCATTTTAGCCTTTTAAAGGCTAATTTTGTCATTTTAAACCCTATATCCATTCAAGATACCCACTTGCAATCAAAAAAACACAAAAAAACCTACAAAAATCGCAACACAAAACAAAAACCACAGTCCATTTCAAAACTGCAAAGCATTTTTGAAAATTCGCAAGAACTTCTAAAATAAGCCCTAGCTCTCATATTATCGCTATAAATCAAGCACAATCAAAAATACACGCCATGAAGAAAATTTTGTAGTTTTTAGCTCTAAAGTCTATTTTTGCCAAAAATCTTACACAATAACTCGATTATCAATAATGCTTAAAAACCTACAAAATAGATATTTTAAACAAACTCTTTTTTGTAGTTAAGTTGTAATAAAGTTGCACTCAAGTTATAGTAAAAATAACATTAACTACATATTAACTACACTTTTACTTCAAAAAACATGCAAATTTTCACATTTTTGTAGTTAAAGTGTAGCGAAAGTGTAATAAAGTTGAACTCAAATTGTAGTTAAGTTGAAATAAAAATTACATAAACATAAACTATACTTGAAGTAAAGTTGTATTAATGTGTATCACATATTGAAATAAAATTACATATTGCTTGAAAACAACTTGTAATATATGTATTTTATTTAGTTGATTTGTAATTAACTCGCAACAACTTATATTTTAACTCCAACAGGAAAAGTAATAGGCACTCCTATTGAAGGAGCGGTTGATTCTGGCATACTTTTTGGACTATTGAAAGGTTTAGAAGATTATAAGAAAGGACAATTAGGTTTTTAGCGTGGAAAAAAACATAGAAAAATTAATTTTAGAAGCCTATGAAGATAGTAAAACTAAATTTAACCATGTTACTACAGGACATATCAGTCAATATTTGAAAAGAAAATATGATTTAAAAATCAATTGTAGTAAGGCATTAATAGAAGCAGACTTTGATCTTGAAAAAGATGAAAACGAACCTTCTTTAGTTTATGTTAAAAAAGCTACCACAAGAAACAAGACTTCAAATCGTGATCAAATTCAAAACAAAGTTGAAGAGAAACCTTTGTTGTTTCAATTTGCCTATTTTCCAAATTTTCTAAATACACTCCAAGAGCTTTCTAATATAGCCCAAAAAGAATTTTGGGGAAACGGAAATAATATTTTATTTTCTTATCTATTTAAATATTTTGAGTTCATTTACGAAAATAAAAGCTATCCTGATATTATTACTTATAATAAAGACAAAACAAAGGCATGTTTCAATACAGGTTTGTATAGTACAGGTGTTTTTCCAATATTTGCATACTTTGAAATTCAAGAAAACGGAGGATATGTTTTTAGAAAATTTTGTTCTAATGGAGATAGAGTTTTAGATGATTTAGAAATACCTAAATCTTTAAGCGATTATGATACATTCAAAAATGAAATCATTTTTGACAGTAAATTGGATTTTAGGGTAAATCATTTGCATCTTTTTGAGAGAAAAGAGCGATTACCTGAAATTGTGAAAAAACTAAATGATAGGTTCATAGGACACATTATTAATGGTGAATTGAAAATCATCAAAGATAATTATAATCTTCAAAAGATGATTATTCCTGCAGCTTATAAGCAAAGGGTAGTTTTATACATTCCTTTGAAACTTCAAGAAGAATCAGTTGATACGATAGTTGTAGTTGAAAAAGAGGAAGTTAAAAACGAACAGTATTACGCTGTGAGAACTATACTAAATCCGCAAGATAATATTTACAAAACCGCAAGAGTTCTTTCGATAGTTGAATCTGAATGGGTAAAAAACACCATTTGAAAGTGAAAACATTGGTAAAATAGGCTTTTGAGATAAGTCATTTTACCATATAATTTTATTTCCAAAAAAGAAATGGAAAGAAAGCTTGAAAAAAGTACTTACAAGTGTGAATAATAATATTTTTTGTAAAAATTTGATATGATTTAAGAATATTAATCCAATATTAGAGAAATTCATGCCAACAGAACAGACCGATCTTGAATATTTGTTTTCTAAAGAAAGATTAGAATCTTATAATAATATTTACGAACATTTTGATAATTTAAAAATGATTGCAAGCATAACAACAAAAATAGCAATACTTGAACTAGTATTAAGAAATTTACTAGATAAACATATGAAAGAAAAAGATTTAGAATGGTTAAGAAATTATAACGAAGAAAACATCAAACAAAAAATAATTAAATTGCAAAACAAAGAAATATTAGATAACAATCAACTCATTTCAAGAATTTCTTTAGGAGATGTAATATTTATAATTAAGCTAGAACACTTAGAGGCAAAAATAATTAATTCTTCTAATATAAATTTTAAAAAATATTATGCACACAACAAAGAATATTACTTTCACTATGTAAATAATAAAAAATATAAAAATAGTTTTAGCAATATAGAAAAAGCAAATACTGTTCTTAACCTTTTACTCACAATCAGAAATAGAAGTTTTCACTGGGAAAATTTATATAAAACAAAAATAACAAATCAAAAGGCTTTAGCTCCTAGAATCACCACAAAATCACATAATACCTTTATAGGCGTTATGCCAAATAAAATCAATGCTTTTTTAAGTGATTTAATAGAGAGTTTTGAAAAAGATTTGAATAGCTACTTAAAATAGTATTTAAGATGGGCGATCTCGATCCGCCCTTATAATGATTTTAAATTATATCATACAATAAAAAAATTGTCAATTTAGTTTATGAGGAACTAAAAAATAAAGAAATTTTTATAGAAGTTTTATAATAGAACATATTAACGATAAAGACTTTGCAAGAACAAATAGCCGAAAGCCACGCCTCTTTCGGTTAAGTGTTTTTTGTTACAATTGTATTAAGCTTAGACTAAGTGTGGTTTTTATAGAATTTTCAACGGTTTTTTAAGTGAGATAATCAACAAGCTTGATTATCTCGTTAATTAATTCTAAGACAAGAACTAAAAAATCAATGACTACTCATCATGTCTCCTTCTTATAACCGAAAGAGTAGCCATGCTTAATACGCTTTAATTATAGTATTTTTGAATGAATAAGTTTTAATGTTTTATATGAAAATTTGGGTGTTATCTCAATTCTTTCCTATAATTTGTTTTTTTCTTCATCATTATGAAAAATCATTGTTTCAATACAATTTTCTTTACAAAATTGTTTTATTTCATAATTATTGTTTGTTTCATAGAATTTAACAAGATGGGTAAAAAACTCATTCATATCATTCTTAGCAATTGCCAAAATACCGAATCCATTTTCAATTAAAATTTTATTAGCAATTAGCATTGAAGTTCTTTTATTTCCATCAAAAAATAATTGACTTCTCATAAGATATAACATCAAATACAATGCTACTTCTTTTTTATTTTCATTTTTTAAAATTGTTTCTATATTTTCACTAACCTCATAATCAATAGGTAATTTTGGTTTAAAATTTGTTCCACTTATTTTAACATCAGCTGTTCTTAAAAATCCTGATTTATGAACCAAATCTCTGCCTACAATCCTATTAAAGTCCTATATCAAACTCAAACTAACTTTTTCATTAATGGTATCAAACAAATAATTCCAAGCTCTTTTGAGATTTAAAATTATTGTTAAATCTTGTATTGTTTTATCAGGAACACTAAAGCCATCTATAATCATTTGAGTTTCAGGAAAAGTAACATTTACACCTTCTAAATTCGCGGATTTCCAAATAATATCTACAAGGTTTCTTTTTGCTAAAAATATATTTTCTTCTAAAGTTAAATTTCTCATTTTAAATCTTTCCTTCATAAAAATCCGCCTTGAGTTTTAACTCTTGGCGGAAATAACCCTAAAGGCTTAACTATGAAACGACATAGTAAGCGTTTTGTGAGATTATATCTAAACTTTATTAAAAGAATTGCGTTCGGTTTATAAGTGATACTTAATAAAAAGTGTGTATAATACATACTTATAAGGATATTATAGTGAGTAAAAAAGATAAAATTATTAAAGATTTAAAAAATAATCCTAACAATGTGCGCTTTGAAACGCTTAAGATTTTATTAGAAAGCGAAGGTTATGAATGTTTTAATAAAGGCGGATCACATTATCAATTCAGAAAAAAAGAATGTGATCTTATTACTATTCCATTTAAACGCCCTATAAAGGCTATATATGTCAAAATGGTTTTAAAAGCTATAACAGGAGAATGAATGATGAAAGACTTAGATTACTATCTTAATCTACCTTATGAAATTATTATAAAAAAACTTGATGAAAAAGATGGCGGAGGATATTTTGCAAGATATAAAGATTTCCCTTATATTATGGGAGATGGTGAAAATGAAATAGAAGCCTTAAAAGATCTCAAAGAAGCATTTAAAGGAGCATTAGAAGTTATGCTTGAAAAAGGTGATTATATTAAAGAACCTATTGATAATGAAGCAAAAATTAGAATTAATATTACCTTGCCTAAAAGCTTAGTAGAGGCAATAGATACAATAAGCGATAATAGAAGTAAATTCTTAGCTGATCTTGCAAATAGCGCTATAAAGTCTTATAAAATAAGCACTTAAAAATTGACATAGTTAAATAAAAAAAGAAATCCGTTTCAAACCACTAAAAAATAGGCATTTTATAGCAAAAATACTTGCAAAAATTATTAAAAATGGTATAATTATGTTATATAAATTGAGAAAGGAGTTGCTTATGACTCTTATTATTGAAAATGTTAATGAAGATTTTTTACCTGCATTCAAGGGTTTAGCAAAAAGCATAAATGCCAAATGTAAAATTTCTAAGCCTAAGTTGAGTAGTTTTGAAAGTAAGATATTAAATGCAAGCAAAGAACTTGATAAAGAAAAAAAAGTCAATACTGCATTAAGCTTTAATTCGCATCAAGACTTTGTGAAAGCTTATCAAAATGGCAAAATATAAAATTTATTACCATAAAGATTTTATAAAAGCTTACAAAAAAATAAGCGATGAAGAGCGTAAAATAACTGATGAAGTTATTGTAAAACTTTCTAATGATGAGAATTTAGAACCTAAATATAAAGATCATCAATTAAAAGGTGTATTAAAAGATTTTAGAGAATGTCATATAAAGTCTAACTTGTTATTAATTTATCAAAAACATAATAATGAGTTAGAGCTAAATATTTTAAAACTAGGTAGTCATAGTAAGTTATTTAAAAAATATTGAAAGGAATAAAGATGGATAAAGCACACTTAATTATTTATTTAGCAGTATTTGCATCTATCGTTAGTGTTTTAATAACTTGTTGTCTTTTATATCTAATCAGAGATAGGTTAAGCAAATTGTATCCTAAAAATACATTATTGAAAATCAAGAAGTTTTTAAAAGAGAATGTTAGAGTTGTTAATCGCCCATTAGATGAATTAGATAAAGATGATTATAGTTTTATAAAAAAAGATATTTTAGGATATGTATAAATACTAAGCCTAGTTAAAACTAGACTCAGTGCATTATTATTTATAAGTATCATTGATTTTTTCATTTCTTTCTTTAATAGCAGTTCCTGCTTTTTTCTCAGTTGCACCTGCTGCTTCTTGCACCTCAAATGCTATTCCTTCTGATTCAATTTTAGTAGGAGCATTTCTTGTTTTTAAGAAACCTTGATATCTTGAATTTAAATCATCTATGGCTTTATTGTGATCAGTCATAACGCCTTTTGGATCATAATAATTATGTTTTGATTGATCGTGTAATCCATTTGAATTGACATTAGAGTTTACTCCTGCATAGTGTGATAATCCTTGCATATCTCCCCTTGCAGCCATATTTTCAACAGCATTCACAGCAGAAGCCACATTTTCTTTATTAACTACGCCACCATAATTTTCATTGATATAGCCTTGAACGATAGATGATCCGCCATCATAACCCACTGAATTATTAAGTGTTTTAGCTTCATTATAGCTATCCATAGAACTTTTAATACTAGCAGAATTTGTAACATTTCCTGTTTTAAGAAGATTGTTAAATGAAGCACTTGCATCTCTATTTTTACCAATTTCATTAGAAATACTTTCATTGAATGATTTTTGGAATGTTTCTTTTTGATCTTTGCTTAGTTTTTGATACCAATCTTCAGATTCTTGCGATGAAGTAGATGCTCCTATACCAAAACTAATTTTTCCTTCTATCACATCTTTATAAGCTTGCGATACATCTACACCTGTTGCTTTAGAATAAGCATTAGCTAAAGCATGTTGTGATGCTTTGGTGATAGTATTTCTATCGTTTTCTGATAAGGCTAAGCTATCTCCTTTGCCACTAGCAACTTCTAAAGCTCTTTGAGATAGGTTAGAATTTTGAATCGCATCACTTAGAGCGTGTTGTCTTGTTTCTAAATTGCTTGCAGTCATACCAGCATTTAAACCTTTAATAGAAGCATTACCTATAGAACCATTAGCATTGATTACAGCGGAACTTCCTGTCATATTATCTTTAACTAATTCGCCACCATGTTGCATATCTCTTGTTCCCATAAAACTTCTACCACCTACACCAAACGAAGATTGAAGAGTATTATAACCTGCACCCACAGCCCAAACTTCATCTCCTCTAGGAGCAGCAATGCTAGTTTGTGTAGATAGAGCTTGCTGATTTGCAAAGCTTCCAGCAGCTCTTGAAGCACCTGTTAGAGCTTGAGATAATCCAGAAGCAAAAGTTACAAATCCTTGTTCACTTGCTTTAGCTATAGCATAAGCTAAAACAGGAGTACTCATCACAAGATAATTCATGAAATTTGATCTATTTGCTACTTCTTTGAATATAAGAATGTTATCTCCTAAGCTTAAAGCTGCTTTTCCACCTGTTATCACCTGTGCAACATTCATAAGATTAAAATCATTTATAAAATTAATAATACAAAGTATAGGAGTCCAAAGTACTATCCAAATACATAGAGTAAAAAACATCTTAATATGAGCATAAGAGCCAAACACAATAGAAAGCAAAGCAACAAGCCAAGACAAACCTATGATAATAGCTGTTAAATAAGCTTTAGCTAAAGGCAAATAAGTTTGTGCCAAGTGTCCTTGTGCTTGCATACTTGCATAAAATTGCTGATCCGCATAAGCAGTATTTGCAGCCACAGAAGCAGGATTTAATCCTACTGATTTAGCGGTATTAATGATTGCATCTTGAGAAGCAAGCATTATCATGGATTGTTGCAAATAAGATCTAGCACTTACAGCTTGTTCATTATAGATTTGTGCAGCGCCTAAGAACTTTTGCTCATAATTTGCCATATCATTCGCCATACCAAGCAAAGCAGCATGAATCTTCATAGCTTCATCTGTATCGTTTTTAATCATTTCAACGATTTGAGGACCTGCATCAGAACAAGGTACAACACTTTGTTTTTCAATATTATTGTTATTTTCAAACAAAGGAGTAAGCTGAGAGCCATTGCCTATGTTTGTGAAAAGATCTTGTATTAAATTATCAGAGTTTTGAAAAAGATTTCTACCTTGTTGATTAAGCAAGATACCTACTGAAACGCAGTTTCTAAAATAAAAATCAATATTTTTTTGTAAAGTTGCATCAATAGCCGAAAGCTTTACACTTGGTAAAGTACTCATCACTTGAAGTGAAAAACCTAAACCTGCGTTAGAAAAATTTGTAGATTGTGGAGTTGAAAAATGTTTTTCCATAGCTTCTAGGATAACCTTCTCAAATTGCGTCATCAATGCAAAGCTTTTTCCTATGCCTATAGGAATTTGAGAAATGACATAATCTTTGCTAGTGACTTCATCGTGAATCATGAAGCGGTGATTATTGTCATTTGGCGCCCTTAAAAATATGTACCACACTACAGCAAAAAGTACAAACATTTTTCCAAGTTCAAACACAGGGTTTGTTTGTCCATCCATTGCTTTTTTGATACTAAAAAGCAATAATGAAATAGCTAAGGCTGCATTAACGATATAGCCTGTTTCAGTGGTTATTCCTTTAACAGCTTGCATGATTTCATTCATCACATCGCCATAACCCCAAGTATAAATTAGATTTCAGTTGCACCAAGCAAAAATGAAGGTGCAAAAAACAAAGTGCTAAAGAATAAAAAGTAAAATCTTTTCATGGACTGTTTTAAGAAGTTAAAGAGTTTGTTTGGTATAATTATAAAAGGTAGATGCCAAAGGCGGCTACCTTTGGCATTAATCATAACCTAGAAAGGCGGTGATTAAATTGCTAAACATTGTTCTAATAATTATACTCTTAATGCTTTGCTATGTCAAGGCTTATTGAGTATCCCCTGCTTTTGCAGGGTTTAGAACAATCCCTTTGGCCTACCAAACAAACTTTTAACTAAACTTCTCTTCTTCTATTGATTTTCTATATTTTTTTATATTTTTTATTTGAACTAAATAATAAACTTAACAAGATTTAAATTTACCAAATCTACTATCTTTTTACTTCAATCTCACATTCATAATCATATTAGATAAAAAGATACTATCTTTATCAAAGTCTTTTGAGTTATATTCATTTTTTGATTGTATAGTTTGCATAGTTTGTATTAAAGTTGAAAGATTGTATAAACTTAAACTTTCTAATATATTTATGAGTTCTATCTTGCTTAAAGTATTAAAATCATTTAACAATCTAAGATAATTACTTATAATAGAAGAAGAGTGAATACTATGAAATAAAATTTTATTTTTTATATCTTTTTTAATAAAAAATTGATTATTTTTTATATAAAAATAATTTCTAAAATGATTATTGCTTATTATTTGATTATAAAAACTTAGAAGACTTTCTTTGCTGTTTAAGTCTATAAAATTAAGATAAAAATTCTTTTCTTCTAAGGCTAATTTTAAAGCATTAAGATTTGCAAAAGAAGCATTAATATTTTCATTATTTTTTAAAGCATAAACGATATTTTCTTGTTCTTGTTTTTGGGTAATAGCATATTGTAATAAAGGATTTTTATAATGTGTATCGCTATTGATTAAAACATTGATATAAAAAGCTTCTTTGCTTTTTTGAGTTAATTGAAGCAAAGATAAAAGTGTAGAAGGGATATAAAAAGAATCAAGCTTTAAATTTAAATACTTATCATAAGTATTTATATAAGTTAATTCTTGACTAAAATCCAAAGCTTGTTCTTTTAAATTTAAAAGCATTGTTCCACCTAATCCTAATAAAGCTAGATTTTTGAAATTCTCTAAAGCTTTTCTTTTTTCTAAATCGATTTGAAGTATTTTTTGCATTGTTTTTCCTTTTGTTTTTATTTTACTTTAAATATTTTTTTATTTTGATTAAATTACTCTTTTATATTATGCTCTTTAGCATAAGCTAGTATTTTAGCTCTTAAATCCTCTGGAAAATTATATCTATATATAGCAGGAATTCTTGGGTCAAGAAGTCTATCAAGCTTATGTCTTTTATAAATAATTTCTAGTCTTTCAGGGCTATAGTATCTTGGAGCATTAGGATAGCCTTGAGGAGGAGTTAAGGCTGCTAGTTTGGCGCTTAATACTAGAGTATCTTTGAATAAAGTGGCTTGTCGATCACCCCAATCATTTGGAATATCAGCATCGAATCTAGTTTCCATTCCATTTACATATCCATCCATATAATGATCAAATTCTTTCCTGCTTTCAGAAGTAGAATCTATATCTCTTGGATCTTTTAATTTACCTTTTTCAATATCATCATATAAAGCCCAAATGATTCTACCTTCTTCATCAAGAGCAAATTTATATCGATTTAAATCAATCACCCAATCTACTCCTATAATCTCATCTAAAAAAGGAAGCATACCAAATTCATCTAATAAACTCTCATAATGATAATCGTGTAAATCGTAAATCATTTTTGCTCTAAGCTTATTCCAATGTTGCCCTGTAAGAAAAGAATTAGAACACAATACTGCTAAACCTAAACTTTTAAAAGCATTTTTATCTCCAAGTTGAGCTTGTAAAAACAATGCTTGTTGTTGTCTTGCTTTAAATCCTACGGCAGCTGTAGGACTAGCTTTAATATTTCCCAAAAGTAAAGCAGACAATTCCCATTCATTAAAGAAAGAATAAGATTTTAATGTTCCACGATGAGAACTTACTTCATCGTAAATATAGGCATAATCTTCATTAACCAATCTTCCTTTTTCATCTACATTAGCATAAGCATCATAGGGTATATCTATAACCACAGATCTTAATCCACTTCTTATTGCTAAATATTTATATCTTTCTCTTTTAGTTTTTAAAGATTTATAATAAGCTTTTTCTGCTTTAGTCCAAGGAGCTATAGCTCCTTTTATAGGATCTTTTAAATAAATACTTTGCCATTCTTTAAATTCAAGTAAAGTAGAACTTTGTCCTGTATAAAAGTTAGGATCTAGGTATTGGGGTTTATAGTCTTTGTAGGGGGAGTTTCGTTTAATGTTGTGTGCTTCAAACAAAGCTTTGGAATATTCTTCGGTATAATTGCCCTTTGCTGGTGGATGTGAATCTAAACTTTCTACAAAATATATTTTGTTTGTTTCTTTATCTACTTTTACAGCTATTCCATTAGGTGTATAAATTTTATAAGTCTCACTCATTATTTATCCTTTCTTAATTTATCCCATATATAAACCATCTTCTATGATTATAGTAGTAGCTAGTCTAGTTATGAAATTCATTATTTTCACTCTTTTATATTATGCTCTTTAGCATAAGCTAGTATCTTAACTCTTAAATCCTCTGGAAAATTATATCTATATATAGCAGGAATTCTTGGGTCAAGAAGTCTATCAAGCTTATGTCTTTTATAAATAATTTCTAGTCTTTCAGGGCTATAGTATCTTGGAGCATTAGGATAGCCTTGAGGAGGAGTTAAGGCTGCTAGTTTGGCGCTTAATACTAGGGTATCCATAGTCAGTTTAGCAGATCTTTCATCTCTTTCGTTTCTAATATCTACATCAAATCTAGTTGCCATTCCATTTTTATATCCATCCATATAATGATCAAATTCTTTCCTGCTTTCAGAAGTAGAATCTATATCTCTTGGATCTTTTAATTTACCTTTTTCAATATCATCATATAAAGCCCAAATGATTCTACCTTCTTCATCAAGAGCAAATTTATATCGATTTAAATCAATCACCCAATCTACTCCTATAATCTCATCTAAAAAAGGAAGCATACCAAATTCATCTAATAAACTCTCATAATGATAATCGTGTAAATCGTAAATCATTTTTGCTCTAAGCTTATTCCAATGTTGCCCTGTAAGAAAAGAATTAGAACACAATACTGCTAAACCTAAACTTTTAAAAGCATTTTTATCTCCAAGTTGAGCTTGTAAAAACAATGCTTGTTGTTGTCTTGCTTTAAATCCTACGGCAGCTGTAGGACTAGCTTTAATATTTCCCAAAAGTAAAGCAGACAATTCCCATTCATTAAAGAAAGAATAAGATTTTAATGTTCCACGATGAGAACTTACTTCATCGTAAATATAGGCATAATCTTCATTAACCAATCTTCCTTTTTCATCTACATTAGCATAAGCATCATAGGGTATATCTATAACCACAGATCTTAATCCACTTCTTATTGCTAAATATTTATATCTTTCTCTTTTAGTTTTTAAAGATTTATAATAAGCTTTTTCTGCTTTAGTCCAAGGAGCTATAGCTCCTTTTATAGGATCTTTTAAATAAATACTTTGCCATTCTTTAAATTCAAGTAAAGTAGAACTTTGTCCTGTATAAAAGTTAGGATCTAGGTATTGGGGTTTATAGTCTTTGTAGGGGGAGTTTCGTTTAATGTTGTGTGCTTCAAACAAAGCTTTGGAATATTCTTCGGTATAATTGCCTGTGGGCTTAACATTTTCTTTAAAGAGTATTTTATTGGTATCTTTTTCCACATCTAATGCTAATCCATTGGGTGTATAAATCTCATAAGTTTCACTCATTATCTATCCTTTCTTAATTTATCCCATATATAAACCATCTTCTATGATTATGGTAGTGGCTAGTCTGCCTATGAAATTAGGCGGTAATTTTTGGGATTGTTTGTTTTTAGTTACACTTTCTATATCCTCCTCGTTTCCTTCTTCATTGTCTTTGTTTTTCAAGCTTTCTTCATTTCCATTTATCCCCATATACATAGCCTTAAGATTGTTTTGTCCTATGATATTGAGTTTTTCTAGTAATCTTCTGGTTTTATTTTTATCTTCTATATATCTTCCTGTTTTATCTTTACTTGTATTGTAAAGTCCATTAGCAAAATCTTGTAAAATTTGTAAAGCTTCATTGTAAGCATGAATAGGACTATCTTCATCCTTTTTAAAAGCACTAATTTGCTTTTCTTTATTTCTAAACTCTTTAAACAAAGGATGATTACAAGGAAGTTGATATATAGTGCATTTTTTAAGTTCTAAAGATTTTAACTCTTTAAAATAAAAAGTATAATCATCTATAATATATTTTTGTTCTTTTATATCCTCTAAAGCAGTTGCATTTCTTTTCTCATCAATAATCAAATAAGACAAAAGTCTTTTTAAAAGAAATTCTTTATTTTCTTCAAGCTTTTGATCTATTTCATAATGAAAGGAAAAATGAGTGTCAAAAACTCCTGTGCAAAGATCTATGCCATAAAAAATTTTCTTTAAATCAAAGCTAATGAATTTCGAATTGATTGCAAAAGGATAAGTTACAAAATGATCTCTTATAACCGCTAAAGGAGAATCATCTTTAAAGGTGTAAAGCTGATAAACAATGCTTTCATATTGTTCTTGTAGGGCTTTAAAATTTGTTGGAAAGAGATAATTTAAAAAAATACCCACAAATTCTCCAGTCACAATAGAAGCAAGGTCAAGTTTATTTAGCTTAGCATAAGTATAAATAGTATATTTTTGAGTTTGTATATCTATGCTATGCATAAGAGCAATTTTAGATATATTGCTTTCTTGATTAGAGTATATAAATAATTGTTTCATATATTTATCACTCCAATAAATCTTAATTTGTTTTTCATTAAAGTATTCTTTTATCTTTGTGATAAATAGATTTAAACCGGATGTATTTTTTTGTATTATTAAATTGGATTTTATCTCTTGTGCTAAAATCATTTGGATTTTAGTATGAGTTAATTCTTTTTCTATTTGTTGCAAGCGTGCTTTTATTATTAAATTAGATTTTATGTGTATATGATATATACTATTCTTTTTTGGAGGTGCAAAAATACCAAGCTGTTCTTTAAAAAATTCTTTAAATCCTTCTTTGTTTATTTTAATACAAGCTTGAATAACATATTCTATTGTTTTTAAAAAATTAAAATCCCACAACATTTGAGCTGTAAAGCTGATAAAAGGACTAGCACTTAATAAAATTTTTAACATTGCATAAGTAAATATTTCACTTGTTTTTTGTTCTTTTGCCTTATTTAAATATTCTTTTCCATACATCTGTTCCAAAAGCTTTGATAAATCTGATATTTGTTTCTCTATATCCATCCATGCAACAAAAGCTCGTTGCGTTTCTTCGTCTAAATTCATAAATTCTTTAATGCATTTTTGTTCATCTAAATGATACATTTGCTTTAATTTGATTATTTTTTTATCTAATGTATTTGTTGTATCTAAATCTTTTGATAATTCATTAAAAAAATCATCTATAGTTATCGAACTATCATTTTCCACAAAAGAATAATCTTTTTTGTCAAGTATTTTTAATAATTGCGATACAACTTCATATGCTGTAATATTTGTTGGCTCATTATTTACATATATTGGACATTCATCTGTCCATAAAACATAAGTTTTATCTAAGTATTTTATATATACAAAATTACTGCCTCCATATTTTTTCAAATCCAAATTGATATTTGGAAAAATAAGCTTAGCTTGATACAAGACAAATGAAATGAATAAACATTCCATTAAAGAATAATTCCCAAATGAAGATTTATCCGATTTTTCAAAAAACTCTTTTTTCAAAAAAGTTAAATATTGATGAGCTATCTTTTTTTCTTTTTCTATGATGGATTCTTTGGCTTCGTTTTGTTTAAAGAATTTTTTGATATAAAAATAAGGAAGCCATTTTTTATCATTTATTTTTTTATTGTAGTCAATATAAGCTAAAATGTTTATTCGTTCGCAATGTCGTAAATTTTCCGTCTTTTTTACTATTTCTATCATTGGCTCATTTTCTAATATTGCTAATTTTTCTTTAGCTGTTTTTGCGAATTCTGGTAGCTTCTGCGGTGTAGCAACAAAATTTGTTAAATATTTATAAACCTTTTGCATATCTTCATAAGCTTTTTTACTATTCTCATAAGCTTCTTTGGATATTTTCACAAAAGGGCTTAATTGTAAAATATAAGGTTCATTTTCATCTTGTGGCATTTCTATGCTATATTCGCTATAATCTCTTGTGCTGTCATAAGTTTTTTTTGAAGTATCAATATTTTTTTTAATTCTTCTGTATTTATCTTGTATATTATAGTTGGCGATTTCTTGAGTTAAACTTTCACTAAGTCCTGCATTGTATTTATTGGGGATATTTGAAATAATCAAATAATTTTTACTCATTTTAGTTGTATTTAAATCTATTTGTGCATTTTGATTTTTTTGTGCGAAAAATTCAGCTAGTTTACTTGAGTTAAAATTTGGACTTTCTATATAGGAAAAATAAATAAATTGTTTAATATCTTCTTGCAAATTCTTTAAAATAGCATTGTTTTTTAAATACAAATTAGATAATTTTTGCGTTGAAATGAAAGCGGGTAAATTGCTCGATTTTGAATCATTGGGTGTATTTTTATACCCCTTGTCTTTTTGTTCTGAGTTTAAAAAGATTTCACTAAAAATATTTTCAATGCTTTTTATTTCTTCGCTTAAAGTGATTTTATAAGCCAAATTCGAAGCGATATTGCTTTCATCACTTCCAAGATATAATCCAAAACCACTTAAATCAATAATTTCTTTTTTATCAATAATTAAAACACAAGATAACAAGCGAGAATTAATATAATGAATAAACATAGCACATCTAGTGGCTAAAAATGCAGCTAAAGGCGTTAAAAGTGTGCCATAATCTCTTTGAGCAAATTCATAATACTCGCTTGCAGAACCCATTAAAGAAAATAAACCAGCAGCCAAAATAGCTAATCCTGCCCCACCTGTAAGAACAGCTACCACTGTGGCTATTGCAACACCCGCTATAGCACTTAGTATGATTTTAATTTTTTCATATTCTTTTTCTTCGGCAAGTTTTTTAATGTGTTCTAACAACTCATTGATAAATTTTTCATAAGTATTTTTTAAAGTGGGACTTATGCTATTTTTGAAAAAATCCGATTCTATGACATTTCCAATCTTTTCTAAAACTTTTTTCTTAAAATCATCAAATTTCTCACTGCTTATATCATCAGGATCAATGTTTTCGATTAACTCGTCTAAGGTTGTTATATCTTCAGAATCTTTGGCTAGTTCTTTTAAAGTATTGATAAATTCGATACAAAGATTATTTTTATCTGTATGATAAAAAAGATTAAAATCTTTACCTTGTTTCTTGTCTTGAATTTCTTCTTCTAAGTCTTCTAAATAAACTTTAGTGCAAATTTCACTGCTTGATAAATCTTTTAAATTTACATTTTGTCCAGCATCAAGCTCATTAAGGGTATGGATATTTATTTCTATATTATTGTGATTATCACAAGTTTGTTTTAAAATTTCTAGTATTTCCATAGTCAATATTTGATTTTTAGATAGCATTTTTCTTTGATGAAAATCAATATTTTTTAATATAGCGTGTAAAATAGAAAAATTAGGATAAATAAAATCAATCTGTTTAACTTCTTTATTGTTGATTGTTAAATTTTTAATAGTTTGAATTAACTCTGTTTTAGAACTTATAAACATAAAAGATTCCTTATATAAAGCATTATTATATCATTTTTTATTTGCTAATATTTTTTGTCTCTATTAATCTCTCCTATCCATCTAAGCACATTACCCTTATCATCAATCTCTACTTCTAAATCTTTGTATTTGTTGTAAAATTTAGGAGCTAAGATTTCTTGGAAGTATTTTGTGCCTTTTGGGGTTGTTGCTATCCAGATATTGTATTGTGACCAATATTGTGGTGTATCCCAAGAAACATCATTTAAAATAAGACTATATCCACCCTCGTCTAATGTTTCAGGATCGTCCAAATCTCTAATAAATTTGTCTTGATAAAAGAAATTATCTCTAAAATATATCCAAGCTTGATATTTATCTTCTTTATAATAAGATAAGTTTGAGGGATAATCTATTTTATTTCTATCTTCATCACAATAAGATCCAAAATCTATATAACCTGCTAGAAAAAGTTGCCCCAAGACATTAATATATTCACTTATATAGGTAGGTTTGGGTGTATTTAAATAAAATGGACTGCTAATATTATCGATGCTGTAAGTATCTAATAAAATTAAATTATTACATTCCCACCTTGAGACACCCATGCTTTTTCCACAAATAAGCAAAATATAATATTCAAATAGTTCTAAAATACCGACCTTATCTTTTAAATGAGATGATATAATTAAAGTTGGATTAGCATAATCATTCTCTAAAAGCTGGGTTTTTTTCCATATATCAAAATCTATATCAGGAAAAAAAATAGCACACTTTTCGTTTTCATCCCATTTTATATACCTATATTTCATTTTTTATCCCATTTTCTATATGTATTGTTTTAAGATTTCCTCTTGGCTTATTGGAATTTATCTCTATGGTCTCACCCCCGCTTTTAGAAGTTTTCTTATATTGTATAATAGTTTGATCATCTAGTTTTCTCATATAAATCGGCTGTCCGTATTTTTTATCTACTTTATTTTCAAACTCTTCAGAATTTTTAGTTAACTTTTTCCATAATTTGTCTAATTCCTCTTTATTTTCAACTATTCTCCTGCGTTTATCTCGAACATTTTTTGGCAGTTTATCTACTATCTGCAACACTTCATCTTTAGTCAATGTTCTGGGTTTTAAATACTCAGTATCTTTAAAAAATTTTAAAGCCGGAACAAATGTATAACTCACATCTTCCAAAGGTTTATCATTGAGTTCTAATTGACTAGGAAATACTATCTCAATAAACTCCCCACTGCCATCTTGTGTTTGTATTCTTATAACATTATCAGGGATAATTTCTTGAGTATTGTTTTCACTAACCCCATTTACCACCACAAATTTACAAACATAAAGCTCTTGTTTTCTATCTTCATCTTCTAAGATTTCATCTAGTCCTTGTGCGATTTGAAGTTTTAAATTTTGCATTTTAGCAGGAGTTAAAAAACTAAAATGATATTCGTTTAATTCTTTATTATCTTCTAGGGAATTTTTGATGATTTTATCATACTCATGTAGCTGTGTAAAATACCCTGCTCCTAAATCTTTATTTTTAAATTCCTTATAAGCACTTTTATAAACTTTAGCAATGTTTTTTGGGATAATAAAATAAAGTTTGATTAAATTAGTATCAAAGCTAAGATTTAGTTCTTTAAATTCATAATCTTTACTAAAGTCTTGTTTGAATTGATTAAGAATATTTATATCCTCTATATCTTTTAAATCTTTTAAATCTATATTAAATTCATTTAAAGCCTTATTTTGTTCTTTTTTTTCATTATTGATTAAAAGATTATAGATAGGTAAATTATCTTTTTGAAATCTATCACTTTTATAATGAAGTCTTATTATAGGCTCTTTTAACTCTATTTGATTTTTACTTTGTTCTCCTAAGCCCTCTTTAGGATCAAAGCTGTGATCAAATTTAAACTTAGTAGGAGTAAAGCTTACTTTTAAAGCAAAGCCTTTATCTGTTTTACAAGCTGAGATGAGTTCTTGTAAGATTACATATTCATTATTGACTTTCTTTTGAGATAAGGATCCTTTTACATTAACAACTTTAGTACAAGGAACACTTACACCTGCTATAGTATTAGGACAAGCTACTATACTAGAGTTTAATAAATCACTTTCTAGCATTATAGGCACACCATCATCTTTAAAAGTTTTTCCTTTGTTTGATTTAAGTATGACTTTACCTCCATGGATACATTCTAGGTTTTGATTTTCTAAAAGAGCATGAAGTTTAGCTATAGCTTGTTTTTTATCTACTTGTGTGGTTTTTTGTTCTTTTAAAGTGTTTGAAATTAAGTCTTTATACTCTAAGCTTTGTTTGCTTAAACATTCTAATTTGATATTTAAAGAATTTTCTATAATAGAATAATTAAGCAAGCAAAGTTCATCATTTTTATAAAAGATACTAAGTCTTCCTAAACCACTGCTTTCATCTTTAGGAGAAAAATAATAACTAGGTGTATCTTGTTTTATAGTATTATCTTGATCTAATTCTCCAAAGTAAAAAGGATTGTTAGGAAGTTCATTTGAGCCTGTAAGGAGTATACCTTGAAAATAAATTTTAGAATGAGTTAAATCAACATTTTTAGCCCTTAAGACTTCACAATCAATCACTTCTTTATCATAAGCAAAAATTGTTTCTTTTACTTTTTCAAGAGGCATGAATTTTCCTTAAATTTTTAGTCATTTTATGATAACTTAAACTCCAGTATTTATCGCTTTTTTCTCCTGCTAAAACATTAAAATAAAATTCATTTCTATCTTTTTGATATTCTTGTGAGATATTACCATAATCATATTTATGATAAAGCATTCTTGAAAGCATTTCATCTTTAGGTATAAAAATAAAAGGATAAAACTTACTCACACTAAAATTATTATATTTTTGACTCAAATCTAAATCTTGTATCGCAATAGCTTCATAATCATTATCTGCTTTTAAAAGTTTAATTTGTCTATCTTTTCTATCGAAATAAATCAATTCAAAATCGCCTTTTATGCTTGTATTAAATTTTTTAGTGATAGATTCCAAACAAAAATCTAATTTATTATATATACTTTTAAGTTGGGAGGCTTTATCATAAAATTTTTTAATACTTTCATAATATCTTTGATTTTCTATATCTTTTTTACAAAAAGTTTGTATTTTCTTTTCTAAATTTTCCTGATTTACATAACATATATAATTATTATCTAGCATAGATCTAGTCCAAGTAATAAAAGCTCTTGCACCTTTTACGCTTTGTAAATTATCATCAATGTTTTGAAATTTCAAAAAGATAGAGTGAAGAGATTTGATCAAGCCAAAGATATCTATCAAATTTCCAGGCACTTTATATTCATCATCAATAAGCTCTATTCCTATATCAGAAAGTTTTTGAATAACCCAAGTAACGCAGTTGTTTTCAAGAAGCTTATAGGTAAATTCTTCATTGATTGGTTCTTTGCTATTAGGTGTAATTTCTTTTGTAGTATTAAAATCATTTTTAATATTTGCAAGTAGGATTTCATATTGTTCTTTAGAAAGTTCTAAAGTGCAACGATTAGAGGGTTTGAAAGCTTGGGGGCTTCTTAGTTTTTTAATAATATAACAATTTTTATCAATATTGCTATCTAATACATATTGGTTATTGTTAAATACTTTGCCAGGAGATCCTATAAGAGATTCTGCAACATTAGCAATTCCAGTTCCAAAACCCCAAAAACCATCATTGAATTCATTAGGTTCTTTAGCTTCATACCATTTTTGATCTATCTTGTCCCATTCTTTGTTTTTAAGATATTCTTGTCTTAATGTTTCATCTGCTTTATCAAGCTCATCAGGACTTTTGCCTTTGGTAAGTCCTAAGAAAGCGTGGGTGAAATCTAAGCCGTTTCCATTATAAAGACTAACTAATATTTCATATTCTAAAAACTCATCAATATAAATCGTTGCATAATATTTCATTTATAAAATCCTCCTAATAACTCAAATATATATACCATAGCCACTAAAAAAATATATCCACATAAAAAAGTTATTAAAATTCTCCAAGCTCTTAAAAAGATAAAAATTACAGGTGCAAAAATAAAAAATAAAATTTTAAAATTATAGATAAACTCATGATATTTCATATATATAAATATTAATATCACAAGCAACAATAATGCAAAAAAATTTTTAATATAAAGCATATTCAATATAAAAATAAATAACATAATAAATAAAATAGTGAATTGATCATAATTGTTACTGATATAAAAATATACCATAGGAATGATAAAAATCCCTACACTACACACAAACCAAGCAATTTGTCCACTTGATATATTGTCTATTCCTTTGCTTTCTAGCTTTGTTTTGAGTTTAGAATAAATAGGAATTTGCAAATTTACTCCTAATATAGATAAATTGTTTTATTATAACCAATCTACTTAATACTTTTAATTAATTTAAATTCTTTGTTTTTAAGATATTCTTGTCTTAATGTTTCATCTGCTTTATCAAGCTCATCAGGACTTTTGCCTTTGGTAAGTCCTAAGAAAGCGTGGGTGAAATCTAAGCCGTTTCCATTATAAAGACTAACTAATATTTCATATTCTAAAAACTCATCAATATAAATCGTTGCATAATATTTCATTTATAAAATCCTTTCTAATATGTTGCCAGTCCATAAAAAAAGAACAATGTGCAAGTATAACCCAAGGCGAATAGTAAAACACTAAACATAAACTTTCTTTTAAAAATGGATATTAAGAAAAATACTCCTATACCACAACAACCAACAATAAACAAGCTTAAACTAGAAAAATAAAATGCTAAAAATATAAATACCGCAGATAAAACCAAAGGAATGGCATTATAAATATATAATAAATTAAACATTATGCAAGAATATACAATAACAAATAACTCTATTGCATTTCTATCAAATATTAATAAAAATAAATTCTTATCATATTTACCATAACTAATGTAAATGTAGTGAAAAGTTAGAATAATATAAGTTACCAAAGCAAGAATCAAGCTACACACAAACCAAGCAATTTGTCCACTTGATATATTGTCTATTCCTTTGCTTTCTAGCTTTGTTTTGAGTTTAGAATAAATAGGAATTTGCAAATTTACTCCTAATATAGATAAATTGTTTTATTATAACCAATCTACTTAATACTTTTAATTAATTTAAATTCTTTGTTTTTAAGATATTCTTGTCTTAATGTTTCATCTGCTTTATCAAGCTCATCAGGACTTTTGCCTTTGGTAAGTCCTAAGAAAGCGTGGGTGAAGTCGATTTGCTTTATGCTTTCACCCAGGGTTTGAAAAAGATCATTCATTTATATTTTCTCTACTTGTTCCATAAGTTCTTTTGTACTTACTTGTGGTTTGTAATTAAATGATTTAGAATAACTTGAAGCATTTGCACATTCTTTGATTTTAGATTCTAACTCTGTAGCATTTTTTGGATCTTCATAGTATTACATACTTTTTTGGCTCTGAAGAGCAAGCAGAAAAAACACAAGCAGTAACTATACTTAATAAACTTAGTTTAATTAAATTTTGCATAAAAGTTCTTTTTTTCTATAATTTTATATATATTTATAGTAACTATAATATACTAATATTTATTAATATATAATAAAATTAATTTTATATAATAATATTATTATATAATATTTCACAAAATAATTATAAGAAATAATTATTTTTTATTTTAATATGATGAATTATCTTGTTATATCTTTTTGAGATATTGTTTTTGTAGGATTTTCAAAGGTATTAAGCTTATTATGAAAATCAATGAAATTTAATTGTTTTTTGACTTCATCAAGCCCTTTATTTAAAAAAATGTCATTGAAATCACTTATTCCTTGTTCTGCTTCTTGATTACTGATTTTTGGAATAATAACTTTAATATCTGAAAATTTTTGTTGAATTTCTTTTGCAGTTTCCACCCCGACATTAGAAAGACCTTTTAATTCTCTTTTTTTATCATTATCGGCTATTAAGGTAATAGGAGTGTTTTGAAATTTGTTTTTTAGGGTTTCAACGATTTTTGATAAGTTTCCAGCATCTATACCCATTATTACAGGCTTATTGAGTGCTTTGTATATAGTTGCAGCAGTAGCAAAGCCTTCTGCTATGATAAATTCTTTGCAATATTCTAGGTTTTTTGCACCTATTAGGTGAAAACATCCAGATTTTTTTGCAGAATATTCAATGCCTTGCTCTTTTTCTTCTTTAGTTTTAATTACACCAATAATTTTATCACCATTTGGGAATATTCTTTGCACAGACCATAATTTGCCATTTTCATCTTTTAAGGGAATAAGTAAAGAACCTTTGTTATCCTGCTTAAGATAAAAGTTTTCACTAAAACCTTTTTTCTTTAAATAAGGATGATTTGAATGAGCCCAATTAGCTTGATTATATTCTTCTTCAATTTTTAATGCTGTTTTTTGCTGAAGCTCTAAAATGTCTTGTTTCGTATTATTGCTTGTAGAATTATGTAATCTTTTTTGACTAGGAGTTTGATAACTTACAATGTTTTGTTTTGCATTTTCTAAAGGCATTTTCCAATTTTCTTTAATACCTGTTTTAAAATTTTGAATAAAACCAGCAGGGTATTCATCTAAAAATCCACTATAAGCTCCACTCATTTCTCTACCTTTATCTGTTGTTGTTTTTACTCTGTGGATTTTGCCATCCATGATAGGTGAACCATCAATAATTAAACCTTGATTTTCTAAAGCAGATTTAAAAGTAGTTAAAACTTCATTTTCATCAAATGAAAATTCTTTATTTTGGTGCGGATAAAACCATTGTGAGAAAATATTTTTATCTAAGCTTTTTGGAGCAAACCATTTTTTTTCTTTATCATCCCACATTGCCCCTAATGATTTTACTTTTTCTTTGTCTTTAAATGGAACATAAAGATAAATTCTTTTTTGTGGCATCGTATATCCTTTTAGTTTCCTTTAATATTATTATTGCTATAATTGCAATTAAATTCAAAGGGCTTCCTAGTAGCCCACTTTTTTTATATTAACAATATTCCAAAATTTCTTCGTTAAATGTTTTAATTAAATCACTTAAGAATAGATCTATTTTTTGCAGATCTACTCCTACATGAGTGTTCTCAATCTTTGTTGTTAATCTTGGATAATGTTTGCCATTTTTTTCTGTAGTTTTTAAAATATTTTCCCAATGATAACTTCTATTTCTTAGATTTTGTAATAAGCTAAGAACAATATCAACCTTATGCGTATTTCTAAAGCGTAATTTTATACCATTTTCAAAAAAGAAATTTCTATTGTGTTGATTGTAGTTTCTAAAATTGATATTTTTTAAATCCATTATAGAGTTTTGTAATTTATTTTCTTTGATAAGATGAATAATAGCTCCTAAGCTCATACGAGAAAGATATTGATGATGAGATAAATTTCTATTTTTTTCTCTATATTCAATTTCATCTTTAGCTTTTTTAATATTTTCATCATTAGAATTTTTTATCCAATTACTATCTTTCTCTGATAATTTATTATCTAGTTTATTTCTAAGAATAATTTCTAATGTAGCAATTTTTGGAGTGATTTTTCCTACAAATTTAAGGTTATCATAATGCTTTACAATATCATCATTATAAGAAGATAATCTCATTTGAGAAAACAGATCATTAAAATTTGTTAGATTATTCATTCTTTACCTTGATCGAGAATATGTTTTTTCGTTGCTAATTTCTTTATCTAGTAAAACTTTATTTAGTTTTTTTGAAAAATTCATTCATTTTTTCTTTTAACAATATTCATTTTTTAGTTATCTATTTAGCAAAATAAAAAACAATAATTAATTACCATTTTTATTTTTATTAATAAAAACGGATGAGAGAATATCAATATGTTCTAATAAACCTTTTTTGATTCGAGTTTCTGGAAATCTCATAGTATCTAATTGCACAATAAGCCCTTCTTTTCTAGCGTGTTTTACAGCAGGAACAAAATCGCTATCCGAAGTAATTAAAATGATTTTTTCCACTTGGTGTTTATTTGCTAAAGTTGCAATATCAAGTCCTACTTTCATATCTACACCTTTTTGTTTAATATCTATAACAAAATCTTCATTGCTTAGTTCGCTAACATCAATTTCACCTAATCTTACAGCAAAATACGGTTGCTTTCTTAGATGTTTTAATAATTCACTTCTAAATTTATAAGTTGTAGTTTTGCTTAAATTTTTAGATTTATCAGTTTTTTCTATAGGAGGCATAGGAACATTTTTATCTAACGGTTCGCAATCATAAATATAAACTTTATATAAATAGTCTTCACTTCTTCTAAGAGTTTCCCACACATAGTCTTTTAATCTTTTGGCTAATTCTGCGGCTTCCATTGTTTTAATGCTTTTGCGTGTATTGTATCCTTCAATAAAAAAGAAAGATCTACAAGAACAGCAGTCTTTTTTGGTTGAATTATAGAAAATTCTGTATCTTTATTGGACAAATCCATAATATGTAGTCCTATTTGCTAAATCTTGAAGGCAAAATGAGTCGTCATTTTAAAAATATTATGTAAAAAGACCCCTCTATGTGCTAATGATGCTGTAATTCTAACATAAAAACATTAATAAGAACTTACTTAGAGATAAGCAACTCATTTTCTTCTCCTTGTGAAAATTCTAATTCGATTAAGTCAAATAAACTTCGACCGTCATAATCTTTTTCATCTTCAATTTGTCTTTTTGTTTTTTTGCAAGGATATTGTAACATTTTTAATTATTAATATTTAAAGTTCTTGCCTCTTTTAAAATCAATTTTCTTATATAAGTGCCATATTCACTTGCTAAATCTAAAACCATTAATTTTTTCAAAATTTCCATTTCTTGTTCATTAAGTCTGCAAACTACTAAATTATCTCTTCTTAGTTTTTGATCTACGGTTTTTCTTCCAGCTGATTTTTTATCAGCTTTACTATATGTTTTTTGAGAGCTTGTTTCAGAGTTTAAAGCTTCTGCTATTGTAAATGGTTTTTTTTCCATTATTATTTATCCTTTCTAATAAAATTTAAAAGTCTTTGATATTCATTGAAAAAGTTTGTATAACTTAATCTTGAAAGATTGTTTTCATTATAAAGTTCAGTAAAAGAAGCTCCACTACTCATAGAATTTTCAATTATCTTTGAAAATTTAAAGAAAAAAAGATTTAAATCTGTAAAATTGCTTTCAAGAGTTTCACAAATTTGCTTTTTTTCTTTCTCATCTCTATAGTCTGTAACTAAAATACAAACTTTACCATCATTACCTATTTCGTTTAAAGTTTCTAATGTTCTAAGTAAAGAATTATAATTACTCGTGCAAGGAACAATAATCTTATTGCTTTCTTTAATAATATCCAATACTCCTTTTTCTACAAACCCACCAAAATCATAAACGCAATTATCTATTTTTTTTGGAGTTGGTAAAATTTTTGCTTTTTCAGGATAAATTTTTTCTATAATAGAATTATCATTGCTTTGTAAAAAATATTCTAAATCTTTAGCAACTGAAAAAGCAAAAGGAGTCTTTCCAACACCACCTTTTTTATTTATAACAGATATTATCATTAAAAAACCTTTTTTATATTTTTGTATAATATTATATATTATTATTTATTAATAAATAATAAAAATAAATAATATTTATTTTTGTTTCTTTGATTTTTTAGTGATAGTTTTGTTTTATATTCTAAATAATCTTCTAAATGTGTAGGTAGCATGAAGTCAAAAAACAATTAAATTTCATTGATTTTCATAATAAGCTTAATACCTTTGAAAATCCTACAAAAACAATATCTCAAAAAGATATAAACTGCTTGTGTTTTTTCTGCTTGCTCTTCAGAGCCAAAAAAGTATGTAATACTATGAAGATCCAAAAAATGCTACAGAGTTAGAATCTAAAATCAAAGAATGTGCAAATGCTTCAAGTTATTCTAAATCATTTAATTACAAACCACAAGTAAGTACAAAAGAACTTATGGAACAAGTAGAGAAAATATAAATGAATGATCTTTTTCAAACCCTGGGTGAAAGCATAAAGCAAATTGTTGATGCTATAAGACAAATAATCACAAATAATAAGGTTGTTTGAAAGTAAATACTATTATATATTACTAATTTTTAATATATAATAGTTATTTTTAGTAATTAATGTTATATGTTAAATTAGTTTTATGTTCCGCATTAAACCAAATCAAGGCATTAATATCTGAACAATTAGTTGAAAATATTTCTATAAATTCTCCCTCAAACCCAATATCGAATAACAAAGGTATTTCATAAATTTTAAGCCTTTTAGCTTCATTTACACTATTTGGACTAAAAATAGAATCTATTTCGTTAAATAAAAAAATTCTCCTTGTTTTGCCTGACAATTTTGACATATATTCATAAGGTAGTAACTTTTTGTTGTATTGGAATATGAAATTTTCATATTATTTTTTTTAAAATACTTTCTAGCTCTTGAGAATAAGACAAAATATTCCAAATCATTTTAAATTTTGAATTAAATTTCCAATATTTTTTTCACAATCTAAAAAAGAAGATTTTAAAGCCCCAAAAGCATAAACTGAAATCATCTTAGAACATTTTCCAACAAGTAATAAAACCTTCAACAATATACAACTTCTCAGTAACATAAATGGTAAAATTTCTATTTTCTAAATAATCGATAAGGTAAGTTAAATTCCTATAATCTTCTAAATACCAAATTTTATAATCATTATTCCACTTAATCTTATATTTTTTTAATTTATCCTTATTAGAATAAGGAATATTAAGCTTAATATTCATAGTTTTTCTTTTTTAAAATCTCTTTATATTTTCTTACATTCTTAAGAGTATTAAATAAACCTATCAATACTATAATAAAAAATTATAAGCAATAAAAAATAGTCTCGAAAGAAAACTAAAATATCTTCATAAAAAAATTTAAAAGAAGAATTAAAAAGATTGCAAAACTTAAAACCATCATAAACATTGAACCAAAATACAATTTTTCTAAAGTATTAAGTTTATTAGGCTTTAAACACTTTAAAAGAATATTTTTAATTTTCACTTTCTTTTTCCATTTTTTAATTCTTATGATATTATAACAAAATAATAAAAAAATTTTTTTTGTTAAATTCTCTTTTTTGGAGTTATCAAAATCATTTTTTTATGATTTTATACAAAAGTTCAAAAATTTTAATTTTTGATTTACCTTTTTTAATATTATAGAATTTAACAAATTTAAGAATTTAGTAACTATTCTATTTATGTAAATGTGTCTTTTAAAGCTCCTATTTTCCATATGGGTGTTCCGAAAAAATGTCAAAAACTATTCTATTTATGTCAAAAACTATTCTATTTATGTCAATTTTTTAATAACTTATGGGTGATTGTATGCTGATTTTGCTGACATAAATATAATAAACTATTCTATTTATGTCAATTTTATATTTTAGATGAAATTAGTATTTTTCAAAAAAATAATTTTTTACATAGATATAATAAGTATTGACATAAATATAATAATTTTACTATAATTACTTTATAAAAAGTTGTTAATTTGCACTAAACTATTCTATTTATGTCAATTTTTAGGGTGTAAATTAATTGTTTGTTCTATTTATGTCAATAGTAAGGAATTAAATGTTACTAAATATTATTATTGAAAAAGATCAGGATGGATATTTTGCACGCATTCTAGAGCTTGAAGGTTGTGTTTCGCAAGGAAATACCTATGAAGAAACTTTAGCTAATATAAAAGAAGCTGGGGAGCTTTATTTAGAAAGCCTTGCAAATGAAGAAAAAAGGATTATTGAAAACAAAACAACTTCAATTATTCCAATGGTTTTAGCAAATGCCTGAATTGCCAAGATTGACTGCAAAAGAAGCAGAAAAGCTTTTATTGCAAAATAATTTTTTGATTGATAGGCAAAAAGGTAGTCATAGAATCTATAAAAAAGGACTTTATAGAATGGTTATTCCTCATCATAGCGGAGAAATATTACACCCTAAAATCATAAAACAACTATTTGAAATTATAGAAGTAGCAAAGGATTAAAAATGCCTAAACGCAATACTATTAATACAATTACACTTGGAATTTTTAGCGATGAGAATGCTTCTGTAATTTGTGAAGACACCATTAAACTAGAAAGAGGTTCTGTAGCTGTATTAAGCGGCAATAGTGAAGTAGGAAAATCTTTTTTAGCTTTAAAAGTATGTGCTAATGCAATTAATGATGGTTTAAAACCTTTTTTTTGGAGTATAGAAGATAAGAATAAAGCAATTTTAGAACGCATTAAAAATATAGAAAATTTTTATCCTTTTAATAGTTTAGAATTTGAGTTTTCAAATGAACTTCCAAAAATTGATAAAGAACCTATGGATAGCTTAAAAGAAGAACTTAATGAGTTAGCAGATTGTGATTTAATCGTTCTTGATACTTTTAGTGCATTCTTCTCAATCTCGGGCTTTAAAGATCAAAATAATCAAAACGAAGTGCAAAATTTCTTTAATATTTTAACAGATGTAGCAAAATCAAATAATCAAGCCATTTTATTACTTCACCACTTAGATAAAAAAGGTGAAAGTCTTATGGGTAGCTCTGTAATTATAAATGCCCCTAGACTTGTTTATAAACTCTCATTTCAAAAAGGAGAAGATAAAAACTCTACAACTTATCGCTTACTTGAAGTGCTAAAAGATAATAATAATATCAATGCTGGCGAGTTTCAAAAAACAATCAAAGTATTACAGAACTCTAGCATTGATGAACCTTTAGTTAAAGATATAAAAGTGGAAAATATTGACAATCATACCTTAGAAATTATCAACAAAAAAGATATTTCTGCTGTAAGTGTTAATGATTTAGCGGAAGGCTATGTAACAATGAATGAAAATAGAGGAGTTTTTTATTTAAGCTCACGAAAGCTTACTGATTCTAATTTTTATAAAGCATTTAAAGAAAATGACAATAAAATAGAATTTGGAATGCTTGGTGCAAATGGTTCATCATATGCTATTACTCTTAAAAATTCTTTACTAACGCAAACACATAGAAGTATTTTAGATGCTTTATTTTTATATATCAAGAAAAATGTAGATACAAGTGTTATTAAAAAATATCAAGAAAATTTTTGGGATATGGAAGTAAGATTAGAGCCTTATAAATTTTTAAAACAATATCTTAATAAAGCTCCTAGTAATTATTCTTGGTTAAAACAAAAATTTACAGAAATTTCTCGTTTTGCATATGATTTAGCCTTTACGCAAAACATTGAAGATAAAGATAAAGATAAAAAAACAATTACACAAAGAGATAAAGGGATTTTAATGTTTGATTCTGTAGAGCGTATCACAAAAGAAAATGGCGTGATTGTATCTGTATTTGTATTGACAGTTCGTAGGGAATATATCAAAAGACTTGAAACAGAATCTACTCTTTCATATGATGATGACTTATCAAAAATACTCATTGATTTAAATTCTTTAGTTGCACAGGATTTAATTAGATTTTTGACAAGTTTTCCTGATAAGAAAATCCTTAGTTATAGTGAGTTTTGTGAAATTAAAGCTTATAGACTTTATAAAGAAAGTTCTATCATTTCAAAACAAAAAAAGGAGATTGCTAAATTAAAAGATAAGCTTATAGAATTTGGAATTAATGTTTATGGCAAAGGTATAGAATTTGCAAATTATGATGATGAATTTTTTTATAACAAGTATAAAAATGAAAATGATTTGTTTTTTATCTACCAAAGTAATAATAGAGTAAAAAGATATATTAAGCGTGGTGATCCAATGAATCGATTAAACACCAAAAGTAATAAATTTATCTTACAGAAGTCTTTATTTGAGTGAATCATTCATCTGCTAAAGCAAAGTGGGTTCTTGCTTCAACGAATAGATAACTAGTATATAACCATTTTTAATACCCTACTAGAGCTATCTCTACCCCAACTAGCATTAGCAATAGATTTAGATAAGTGTTTGTTTTTAATTAGTCCTTTAATATTTAGATTTTCAACAGCTATAAAATCATATAAATTTGTGATTTCATCGCTTATCTTATGTAAATAATCATCTCTTGCTCTTGTAATTTTTTGATGAGCTTTAGCTACTTTAAGTTTAGCTTTTGCGCGATTATTTGAACCTTTTTGTTTTTTTGCAAGGATATTGTAACATTTTTAATTATTAATATTTAAAGTTCTTGCCTCTTTTAAAATCAATTTTCTTATATAAGTGCCATATTCACTTGCTAAATCTAAAACCATTAATTTTTTCAAAATTTCCATTTCTTGTTCATTAAGTCTGCAAACTACTAAATTATCTCTTCTTAGTTTTTGATCTACGGTTTTTCTTCCAGCTGATTTTTTATCAGCTTTACTATATGTTTTTTGAGAGCTTGTTTCAGAGTTTAAAGCTTCTGCTATTGTAAATGGTTTTTTTTCCATTATTATTTATCCTTTCTAATAAAATTTAAAAGTCTTTGATATTCATTGAAAAAGTTTGTATAACTTAATCTTGAAAGATTGTTTTCATTATAAAGTTCAGTAAAAGAAGCTCCACTACTCATAGAATTTTCAATTATCTTTGAAAATTTAAAGAAAAAAAGATTTAAATCTGTAAAATTGCTTTCAAGAGTTTCACAAATTTGCTTTTTTTCTTTCTCATCTCTATAGTCTGTAACTAAAATACAAACTTTACCATCATTACCTATTTCGTTTAAAGTTTCTAATGTTCTAAGTAAAGAATTATAATTACTCGTGCAAGGAACAATAATCTTATTGCTTTCTTTAATAATATCCAATACTCCTTTTTCTACAAACCCACCAAAATCATAAACGCAATTATCTATTTTTTTTGGAGTTGGTAAAATTTTTGCTTTTTCAGGATAAATTTTTTCTATAATAGAATTATCATTGCTTTGTAAAAAATATTCTAAATCTTTAGCAACTGAAAAAGCAAAAGGAGTCTTTCCAACACCACCTTTTTTATTTATAACAGATATTATCATTAAAAAACCTTTTTTATATTTTTGTATAATATTATATATTATTATTTATTAATAAATAATAAAAATAAATAATATTTATTTTTGTTTCTTTGATTTTTTAGTGATAGTTTTGTTTTATATTCTAAATAATCTTCTAAATGTGTAGGTAGCATGAAGTCAAAAAACAATTAAATTTCATTGATTTTCATAATAAGCTTAATACCTTTGAAAATCCTACAAAAACAATATCTCAAAAAGATATAACAAGATAATTCATCATATTAAAATAAAAAATAATTATTTCTTATAATTATTTTGTGAAATATTATATAATAATATTATTATATAAAATTAATTTTATTATATATTAATAAATATTAGTATATTATAGTTACTATAAATATATATAAAATTATAGAAAAAAAGAACTTTTATGCAAAATTTAATTAAACTAAGTTTATTAAGTATAGTTACTGCTTGTGTTTTTTCTGCTTGCTCTTCAGAGCCAAAAAAGTATGTAATACTATGAAGATCCAAAAAATGCTACAGAGTTAGAATCTAAAATCAAAGAATGTGCAAATGCTTCAAGTTATTCTAAATCATTTAATTACAAACCACAAGTAAGTACAAAAGAACTTATGGAACAAGTAGAGAAAATATAAATGAATGATCTTTTTCAAACCCTGGGTGAAAGCATAAAGCAAATCGACTTCACCCACGCTTTCTTAGGACTTACCAAAGGCAAAAGTCCTGATGAGCTTGATAAAGCAGATGAAACATTAAGACAAGAATATCTTAAAAACAAAGAATGGGACAAGATAGATCAAAAATGGTATGAAGCTAAAGAACCTAATGAATTCAATGATGGTTTTTGGGGTATTTTGGGGAATTATTTTTTTGTTTAGTTCTTTATATGCTTATTTTAGTGATATAGAATTTTTTGGTGATATGTTAAAGATTGCATTTTTTATATATTCTTATCCATTGTTACCTTACATATCATATTTAACACTACAAGAAACTATTAAATCCAAAAATATTTTTCTTTATTATTTTGTATTTTTTTATACATTTTTTTGTATCTTTTTATTTTTTAAAATTAACAATCTCGAAAATTATGCTAAACTTGTATAGATTGGTTTTTTTTGATTTTTTAATAATAATTTAAATTTCAACAAAAAAGGAAGTAGTGTGATAATACTAAAAAATCTATATATTATTTGGATTATAATTTGGGGATTTGGGGCTATTTTAGGTTATTATATGGGATATGATGCAACTTTTACTAAAATGTTCTTTTTTCTTGTTATATTATATCTTTTTCCATTGTTGCCTTATTTTTATTATTTGATTTATAAAAAAGCAAGAAATACAAAAAATATATTTATTGCTATTTGTTGCTATTTGTTGCTACTATTGATTAATAGAAATAATAGTAATTTTGAGCTGTACTTAATTATTATTGTGATACATATTATAATATTTGCAATAATTTATTTAATTAAAAGAAATAAAAATGAAAACTCAAATCAATAATTTAAAAGATTATGCAGAACTTGCATGGGCTAGTTATTTTTATTTTGATTTTTTAAATACTAGAAATATATTTGAGTTAGATTTTAATCAAGAAAAAATTCAAGAAGAAAATTCTCTTAGAGGCTATAGAGAAATAAAGGTAAATTTAGAACATGTTGTCAGTCAAAAACATAAAGATAAAGAAGTATTGATTGATTTAAGACAAGATGATGCTTGGCAATCAAAAATGTTAAATTTCTTTGATGAAAAGACAAATTTTGATAAACTAAATGGAGAATTTGGAGAATTACAGACTAAAAATTTCATTCAAAGATATGAGGTTCAATTTCATCAGCCTAACACTACAAGTGGCTTTAGTGCTACTTTGTTTTACGATAAACAAAAAGATGAATTTATAGTAGGGTTTAGAGGAACTGAGGGTTTTTGGAATATAGATACGATGCAAGACATAACTCTATCCCTCAATGGCAATATCCAATCTTCTTCTCTTTTAGAATTTTTAGAACAAGTAAATAAAATAATCAAAAATAAACACAAAAGAATTATATTTGTAGGACATTCATTGGGTGGGTATTTAGCTCAAATGGCTTTGATATATTGCGATATTAAATATAAAGACAAATTATCTTTTAGCCCTAATGAAGTTTATACTTTTAATTCCCCTAGTGTTTATGGTTGGAATTTTCCTAATATAGCTATATTTTAATTTTTAAAAAAGTAGAATAATTTTATTAAAAATATTAAAAAGGAAAATAAATGGGTGCATTTCGTAAGTTTTATATTGTTTGGATAGTATTTTGTATAAGTGGGTTTGTTATTTCTCCTGCTGTAGGGCATAATCCAAATAGAGTGTATGAATTTTTTGTAATGCTAGGTTGGATTATTTTTCCTTTAATTCTATTAATGCTTTATCGCTTTTTTTCTCTTTGTGAAATAAAGTTTTTGTATATAGCATTGCTATTGTTACTTTATTATCCTATAGCTTCGATATTATATTACATGTTTTATTATCATAATAGTTTTTATGTTACATTATATATTTTTTTGTCATTATTTAAATAAAGGATAATTTTGCAAGAAAAAATCAATGAATTAAAAGATTATGCAGAACTTGCACAAGCTAGTTATTTTTATTTTGATTTAGAAGATTGTATATTGCAAGAAAATGAAACTATTATTACCTTAAATGAGCTTTTAAACTTAAGCTATAATGGCAAAATAGCTGGAAAAAAAGAAAAGGTCGGACAAAAATATAGTTTTATTAGTAAAGGTGAACTCAACGGAGAATTTGGAGAATTACAGACTAAAAATTTCATTCAAAGATATGAGGTTCAATTTCATCAGCCTAACACTACAAGTGGCTTTAGTGCTACTTTGTTTTACGATAAACAAAAAGATGAATTTATAGTAGGGTTTAGAGGAACTGAGGGTTTTTGGAATATAGATACGATGCAAGACATAACTCTATCCCTCAATGGCAATATCCAATCTTCTTCTCTTTTAGAATTTTTAGAACAAGTAAATAAAATAATCGAAAATAAACACAAAAGAATTATATTTGTAGGACATTCATTGGGTGAGATTTGGGGGATGCAATGAAAATATTAAAAATACTTTATATTTGCTGGATTATATTTTTTATCTTTGCTTGGATAATATCACCTTTAATTGGGCATAATCCAGATAGATTTAAGGAATTTCTCATAGTGATTGGATGGATAATTTTGCCTCCAATAGTGAACAATCTATGGTTATTTTTAATAACAAGAATTAAAAAATATTTGATAAGGTTTTTTCTATTATTGTTATATTGTCCATTGGCAATTTTATTGTATCTTATATTTGATTAAAAGGAAAAAGTATGAAGCAACAAATCAAGAATCTTAGAGACTATGCTGAGTTAGCTTGGGCAAGCTATTTCAACCTTATCTATATTGATGGACAAAAAACTAATGATTTCACAATAGGAACAGAAAGAATCTTAAAAGATGGAGAAAATATAGAAAAATTTGAATATTATAAAGCATTGTCTAAAGACTATAAAGATTATTTTATTTATGATGATTCGTTAGCTTTTTATCCAAAACTCAATGGTGAATTTAGAGAAATCCAAACACAAAATTTTGCAAAACGCTATACAATCAAATTTCACCAACCCAATACTTTTAGTGGTTTTTCTGCTACACTTTTTTATGACATTCAAAAAGATGAGTATATTGTTAGTTTTCGAGGAACAGAAGGAATTGTAAGTATGGATGCATTTGCCGATATAGGACTTACTTTTGGTAAAGGAGATTTTCAAGCTAATGCCTTAAAACAATTTTTATTAGATATAGCACCTATTCTAAATAATATAGATTCTAGTAAAATTACCTTTGTAGGACATTCTCTGGGTGGATATTTAGCTGTTGTTGCAATGCAGCTTTGTGATACAATCGATAGAACACTTTGTACAGATTTTAATCAAATAAAATTTAGTGCTTCAAAAGTTTATACTTTTAATTCTCCTACCATAGATGGAATAGATAATATGCTAATGAGATTCTTAGCTAATTTGCTTGGAAATAATATTGTGGAGCAAATTTTAAATCCAGAAAAGATTGTTTGTGTATTTGATAATGGTAAAATTGAAATCATTGCTTCAGCTCAATATGGTGCAAGCAATGCTTTAGGTATATATACAGGGAAAAATGATCACTCTATAAAACCTCTTGTTAATACTCTCTATTTTTATTCCTATCTTTTAGAATTAGATGCTAACTATAACAAAGTCAAAGATAAAAGCCTTAGTGAGTGTATAGAGTATCTTAATCATTTTATGAAAAATATTCAAATTTATACAGAAACTTTTGTGTTAAAAAATAATGCTATTAATAATAAAAATTTCGCTCTTAAAAATGGACCTCTTGGACTTTTTAGAAGTTCTCCAGAAAAAATCAATCATTTTGAATATTTTCTTTCATTAATAGCCACCATAATGCAAGAAACAAATGGTATTTTAGAAGAGCTTGGAGATAATTATTATGCAAGCTATAAAGCTCCTACCATTAGTCAAACAAAAATCATAGATTTTATTTTAAAGGTGCAAAAAAAAGAAAAATACATTTTAATTCTTGATAAAAATGATTTTAATAAATACAGAAAAGATTGTTCCTTTATTAATAATCAAGAAAATTTAGCTCATAAAATTGCCATTGGGGAATTTAGAATTTTCATTGTGGTTTATAAAGATATGAAATGTCTTGAAAATATTAATAATATAACAAAAATATATGGATATAATTCAAAAAGTTATAAAATAAAAGATCAAATTTGGGATGAGCAATATTTAGGTGGAGTTTGTAAAATATCACAAGCTTTGTATTTTAATGGAAAAGCTAAAATAGGTATTATTTAGGAAAATTATGATAGGTAAAGACTTTTTATATTCTATTCATAAAGATAAAAAAAGTATTTATTTGTTTTGTGAAAATAAAAGCATAATTGATTGTCAAAGTATTTATGATGAACTTTATAAATTAGAAGCAACGACAGATTTTACTTTTGAAGAACTCCAAAACTATCAAGCTTATATCTTCCTAAACTCCACTCTCCTTACAGGCTCAAATGAACTTCCTAACAATCCTTTTTACTTTGGAGAATTAGATCAAGATAATACTATAAAACAAGATACACCTAGTTATTATTTTTCTCCTAAAGATGAAAGCAGTGGTTTAGGAAGACTTAGTATCTTTTATAAAAATGATGAACTTTGCTTGCTTAATTATTCTATTATAGAAAATTCTTTAAATATCAAATTAGAATGTTTAAGCAAACAAAGCTTAGAGTATAAAGACTTAATTTCAAACACTTTAAAAGAACAAAAAACCACACAAGTAGATAAAAAACAAGCTATAGCTAAACTTCATGCTCTTTTAGAAAATCAAAACCTAGAATGTATCCATGGAGGTAAAGTCATACTTAAATCAAACAAAGGAAAAACTTTTAAAGATGATGGTGTGCCTATAATGCTAGAAAGTGATTTATTAAACTCTAGTATAGTAGCTTGTCCTAATACTATAGCAGGTGTAAGTGTTCCTTGTACTAAAGTTGTTAATGTAAAAGGATCCTTATCTCAAAAGAAAGTCAATAATGAATATGTAATCTTACAAGAACTCATCTCAGCTTGTAAAACAGATAAAGGCTTTGCTTTAAAAGTAAGCTTTACTCCTACTAAGTTTAAATTTGATCACAGCTTTGATCCTAAAGAGGGCTTAGGAGAACAAAGTAAAAATCAAATAGAGTTAAAAGAGCCTATAATAAGACTTCATTATAAAAGTGATAGATTTCAAAAAGATAATTTACCTATCTATAATCTTTTAATCAATAATGAAAAAAAAGAACAAAATAAGGCTTTAAATGAATTTAATATAGATTTAAAAGATTTAAAAGATATAGAGGATATAAATATTCTTAATCAATTCAAACAAGACTTTAGTAAAGATTATGAATTTAAAGAACTAAATCTTAGCTTTGATACTAATTTAATCAAACTTTATTTTATTATCCCAAAAAACATTGCTAAAGTTTATAAAAGTGCTTATAAGGAATTTAAAAATAAAGATTTAGGAGCAGGGTATTTTACACAGCTACATGAGTATGATAAAATCATCAAAAATTCCCTAGAAGATAATAAAGAATTAAACGAATATCATTTTAGTTTTTTAACTCCTGCTAAAATGCAAAATTTAAAACTTCAAATCGCACAAGGACTAGATGAAATCTTAGAAGATGAAGATAGAAAACAAGAGCTTTATGTTTGTAAATTTGTGGTGGTAAATGGGGTTAAAATATGAAAATAAAAAATTTTACTTTAATTGCATCAAATCATAATTTAGAAATCGAGTTAAAAAATCTTACCAAAAATGCTAATAAAATTATTTTTATATGCAGTGATTTTGATGGATATAAAGAAGCTAAGAATTCTTTGTATAAGACACTACATACTATTGAAGATAATTTTAAAATTGATAATACAAAAACTTTTAAAATCATACATTTAAATCAAGCCAATAAAGACGAAATCACAAAAGAACAAAAATTTAGCTCTGATAAAAATTTATCTAGCATTAAAAAAATTATCTTTAATAATTTAAAATTTTTAAATAATGCAATTAATCAAAATGAAAATAAAACGCTCAATAAAATTATTGATGAAAACAATGTAGAAAATATTGAAAATTTTTTAAAAGAAATTCAAAAAGAATTAAATATATTATTAAAAAATATCAAAGAATCTAACTATTTTGAGCAAGAAATTAAACCAAAGATACAACTTACCCTAGATACACTTTTTAATACACTTTTAAAAAATATTACTCAATCTAATGATGATGAATATAAGCAAATTATTAGAGCTATAGCAAAATTTTTTATCAATATATTAGATTCTGTAACCAATCTTAAAAAACCTGTCTCTTTAGTCAAAAAAAATCCTTATGTTTTTGTTGTAAATACATTATTTGAAGCTTATAATTCTTCTGCTGAGTATCAAGAGTATAAGGAACAAAAATATTATTATGATTTTGCTTATCCACTTTTAGAGCTTATTACTAGTAAGCTTTATCCTATTATCGCTTTGTGCAATGAAGAAATTTTATCTGATGTATTAATTATAGATGATAAAGTATTATTAGATTTTTCATCTTATTCTAATGTACCTTCTATTAGTCTTTATAAAAATAGTTTTTATAAAGTTATTTTAGAT
Organism: Campylobacter sp. CFSAN122748; assembly: GCF_045277125.1. Lineage (NCBI taxonomy): Bacteria > Pseudomonadati > Campylobacterota > Epsilonproteobacteria > Campylobacterales > Campylobacteraceae > Campylobacter > Campylobacter sp. CFSAN122748. The sequence continues at coordinate 75,638 of NZ_CP116954.1, forward strand.
GAAGAATTTCAAGGTATTTTTGATAATTTTTTAGAAAATAATCTAAAATTTGAAAATGAAAAGTTAGATAATACACTTTTAGTGAATTCTAGTTTAAATAATTTTGATACAACATTAAAAAAAGCAATCAATTTAAATATCTCTAAACTCAATCATTTCTTTTATGCAGAATATCCTGATTTAAATTCTTCCATGCTAGTAGAAATGATATTAGATAAAAAAAATACTGATCAAATCAATACAACCAAAATGGGTAAAAATTATTTGCTTATTACTAATCCACCACAGCTTAACAATGCAGGACTTTGTGAGGACTTGTATCAAAAAAAATTAGGAGCAATAATAAAAAATCGCCCCAAAGCTCTTACAAAAAATGAAAAACTTGCATTAAAAGGCGATTTTCCTAGCAAAAGAGATTATGGTTCTTATTTTATAGAAAGAGATGTTAAAAAAGAAGATGATTATGTATTGCAACTTTGTCCTTTTGTGAAACTTGATGGACAGATTTATCAAAAATATAAGGGATATTTTAATTTTTATAATCAAACATATTCTTGGATGAAACTTTATTTATTGGAACATATAAACGAACGATTAGAATATGAAAAAGTTAAGCAAGATTTTGCTTATATTGATAACTTTTTTAAATTACCTAAAGAACTGGAAGAAATTAGCGAAAAAGAAAAAGAAAAAGTAAAAGAATATATCAGGCTTTTTAATGATTATTTAGACAATATCAATTCTCGCTATAACCAAATACAATCCAATCTTAACTCAAAACCATTAATGTTTAAAACATATGAAAATGTAGATTTTAAGAAATACTCACCTTTAACGGTTGTTTTATTGACTTTAACTTTGTATGTTTTACAAAAAGACTTAGCTTTTACGCAAGAATATTCTCTTGGTGTTAAAAATATTGTAATTCCAAATCCAGATTATGGCGATAAAGAAATTTCACTTAATTACCAAAGGATTAAAATACCAAATTATTTTAATGAGTATATCTTATTTATCCCTGATGATATTTATTTTTATGATAATGATAAAAAAATTTATATCTTTTTATCTAAAGAATTAAATAAAAATAAAAAAGAAGATGAAGTTATTTATTTAGATGAATTAGCCAAAGCTATGTTTGAAAATGATTTTGAAGAAGAAGATCAAACTTATGTAAATTTTTTAAAAACCTTAAATGAAAGCTTTGATGAGGAGATTGAATTTGAAGAAAATATACAAACAGACAAAACTCTTCCTTCAAAAAAAGATTTAGATAAAAGCATTCAAGATATTATGCTTGATAATGAACTTGCAAAATTATCCATAGATATCACTTTTTTTAATATTATTAAGCAACTTTTTCCTTTTACAGAATTTTTTATGAGTCAGCCTGATTTTTTTAAAAAAATGATTTTGTTTTTTATAGATTCAAGCTTTGATAAAAAGCATTATGGTAATAAATTATTTTCTAGTTTTAAAGCACATTTTTTTAAAGAACTAGGGATATTTTATGCACTTAGCCCTAAAGGGCGTTTTATAAAAATTAATCCAAAAAGTAAAAAATCACTCAATAAGCTTTTTTTATATCAAATAGGAACAAATTATTATTATTTTAATCAATTAGAATATGCAAGTGAATTAAAAAAGTCAAAGAGTTTTTCAAGATTAGATAAAGCTAAGCAAATTCATTTGATATCAAAAGTAAAAAAACAATTAGCTATTGATTTTTCTATTAAAATGAGTAAAGACTTGAGCGTGGATATATTAAAAAATTTAGCAGGATCTTTTATTGATACACTTTTGCCTACAAATTATGAAAGATTGAAAATTTTATATGAAAAACTAATGTATGAAAAATTTACTTACAATTATGATTTTCCTTTAGCTGTAAAAAAAGAAGAATATATAACCTATCCTTTATTGATAAATTCTAGATTTATGAGTTTTGATTTATCTGAGTTTATTTTTGGTTCTTTATTATGCACGGGTGGGCTTAATTATTATCCTAGTATTGCTTGTGCTACAACTTCAAGTGAAGCTAGGGAATTTGCCTTAAAAAGACTTTTATCTTATATTATTTTAGATGAAAAAAGAAGTGCTTTTATGGAAGATAAAATCAATGAAGGCAAATATATCTTAAATGATAAGGAATTTTTTGAAAAAAACAATATAGAACTTAGAAATTGTAATATATATAAGCTAGAGCATTTTCAAAGAAAAGAAGAGTATAAAATACAACACCCAGTGATAAAACAACACCCTATCTTAGCTTATAATGATACTATACAAATTTTATATGAATATGCAAATGGGATTTATAATACCACTCAAGATGAAAAGGGTAAGTTCATAGAAGATAAGCAAAAAGCAAGAAGATTGATGGAAAATTTAGAAGCCATAGGACAACATAATTTGGAAGTGATGTATAAGGGGATAGGGGATGAAAAGGTAAAAAATGAAATTAAGATGAAAGAAGAGGATGAAGAAAGCGATGATACTAATAAATCCCAAGATTATTCTAATAAGTTTATAGGCAGACTAGCTACAACTATAATCATGGAAGATGGTTTATATATAGGATGAAAGGATAAAAATGAGTGAAACTTACGAGATTTATACACCTAATGGTGGTATATTAGATGTAGAAAAAAAAACGAATAAAATTTTATTATATGATGGGGGAGCTAAGGTAGGTAAATACACCCAAGAATATTCTAAAGCTTTGTTTGAAGCTGATCGTATATTAAGAAACTCCCCCTACAAAGACTATAAACCCCAATACCTAGATCCTGAATTTCACACAGGGGAGAAATCTACTTTACTTGAATTTAAAGATTGGCAAAGTATTTATTTAAAAGATCCTATCAAAGGAAGCATAGCTCCTTGGACTAAAGCAGAAAAAGCTTATTATAAATCTTTAAAAACTAAAAGAGAAAGATATAAATATTTAGTTATAAGAAGTGGTATAAGAAGTGTTGTTATAGATATACCTTATGAAGCTATAGGAGCTGTAGATGAAAAAGGAAATGTAGATCCTAAATATGAAAAATTATATAGAATAGTAGATGATAATAAACATAATCTAAGATCAAGTTTATTTCATAATGAATGGGGTATGGCAGCAGGAATATTAGGTGATTATAAATACCTAGCTAATGATATGTCTCAAAATGGTTTTAATGCAAGATTTATACAAGCTACTATACTTTATATACAATTAAGTGGAGGAAGTAGTATATTAGATAAACCTCATTTATTAGGTGCTATTTATGGTTATGCAGATATTGCTGTAGGAAGTGGTTTAGTAGGAGTGCATAAAAATCCTTTAAGAGAACAAGAGATTAAAACCTTAGCTAAGACTTTAAAACCTGATGAATTTGGTATGCTTCCTTTTATAGATGAGATTATGGGAGTAGATTGGGTGATTGATTTAAATAAATATGATATAGCCAGTGATCAATTTGGAAGTATGTATAAAGCCTTAAGAAGTGATATAGTTGAGGGTAAGATAAAAGATCCAAGAGATATAGATTCTACTTATGAAAGCAGAAGAGAATTTGATCGTTATAGGGGAGGGTATAAAAATGGTATGAGGCAAGGCTATGAAACCGATACACCTAATGATTGGAGTGAAGAAAGGGCTCAACTTTTTAATGATACTTTAATATTACATGCCAAACTAGCAGCCCTCACTCCTCCTCAAGGCTATCCTAATGCCCCTTATTATTTTACCCCTGAAAATCTAGAATGGTATTATAAAAGACATAAGCTTGATAGACTCCTTGATCCAAGAATTCCTGCTATTTATAGATATAATTTTCCGCAAGAACTTCGAGCTAAAATACTAGCTTATGCTAAAGAGCATAATATAAAAGAGTAAAAATCACTCAAAATCTTTAATATACTTTTCCAATGCTTTGATGGTAAGATTTTCAAAAAGAATCTTATCTTCTTTGATATTGTTTTGTATGGCAGCTTCAATATATTTAATAAACATATTTTCTTCCATTTCTTCAAATATTGGAGTATATAATTCTTTTGCGATTAGGCTAAGGGCTAAAATATTGATCAATCTTGTGGATTTGATTAAGGGTATATTATTAATAATACTTTCAAAATCTTTGATACTAATAGAAGAATAATCTTTATTTAATTTAGAGCTTTGTTGTTTTGTTTTAATATCTTTTAAATTTTTTACCAAACTTTTTAAAACATTTTCATATTCTAATGAATTTGGATTTTTTTGAATTATTTCTTTTAAAAAGCTATCATCTGCCTTTTCTTCTTCGATAAATTTATAATCATTATTTTCTAAAATCTCTTTTAACTCTTTGTTTTTGTCAAAATTTATACTTGTTTTTCCTCTAGGTTTAATTTCAATTTCATCAAAATGATTGCGTTTTTCAATATCTTCTAAGTATTTTTTATTTTCTTTAATGCTTGCTTCAATGCTTTTTGCATCCACAAATCTAAATTCTAAATTACCGATTTTAAAAATATCGCCTATGCTGATTATTATTTCATAGCCACTTGGCATTCTAGAAAAGGACTTATTATAATAAATGTCAGAATCTTCAAAAGCCGCAATTGTAAAAGATCCTTCTTCATAAGATACTATGGCATGGGTGTTTTTGATTTGTTCTAGTTTATCTTGAATACGAAAAGTGCAATCATCACCGCTTCCTATAGTTCCACCCTTTGTGTTAAATACAAATGTTTTAGAACCACTAATACATTCGTCATAATTCTCAATAGCAATTCCTATTTCTTCTTTTTCTATCATTGTTTATTTACCCCTGTAATATTTTCTACTATTTTAAGATTATTTAAAATATAAACTATATTATTTAATTCACTAGCACCGTTAATAATTTCAAAGTCAAAATATAAGTTTTTATTATTGTTAAATATAATGCTGTATATAGAATTACTTTTATTATCTTTTATAAACTTATACCATGCCCATTCTCCTTTATATGATTTTGTATAATTTAAATTAGGATTAGAGTAGTTATAGGCTGTAAAATTTAAACTTGTTCCATTATTGAATTTTTCTGCTACAATTTGTAGGGTTTGATTAAGAGTATGATCGTATTGGATATTTTTATTATCATAGCCAAGCTTTATAAAGGAAAAATCCGCACTTAAATCAAGGCTTTGAATAGTAAAATTAACTTTTATATTATCATTACCATTTAGTATGAGACTAGAGAGATTGCCTGCATTGGTGATAAAATCTAAAAATTCTTTAGAGAAATTTAATTTTGAAGCAAATTGAGAATTGATAGAATAGTTATTTTTTCTTTTTACTAAAACATTGTTCAAGTATTTTTTATAAAAACTATTTAATGTCCCATTTCTTCCAAAAAATGTTTTAAAACTATCCATACTAAGATCTGCTACACTCTCATCATTAAAAGGATAATATGGTGCAATATCATTAACAAATGGATTATACACTTCATTAATCCAAGCAGTATTAAATAAAGAAATACCATGATTTTCTATAAAATTCCACGAATAATTAGAAAGCTGACTATAATATCTCTCTAAATCATTAGGTAATTTTTTTATGTTCATTTGAAATACAGCAAAAGGATCATTGGCATCTTTATTGCCTCCAAGAGCATATGAAATTTTTTCTTCAGCACTTTGGTTATTATTAGAACTAAAATCTATAATTTTATTGGACATATTTGTAATATTTGTATTAAGAATATCTAATATTTTTTCATCATCAGTGCCTTTGCCCACTTCTATATTACCAACACTCAAAAGTGTATTTTTGTTTACTAGCTTATGATATTGTGTGAAAGCATTGCTTACACCAATAAAATTTGATCTAATTTCCCCAGCATTTAATCCTAAATTGTAGGCTTGAGTTAGTAAAACTGCATCATTTAAATTTGTATTAGAACTAACAATTTTTAACAAAGAATATAAAGGGTTTTCTTTTTTTGATAAGATATTAAGCTCATTAAGCATTGCCTCTTTGGTATTATACCTAACAGGTTGCAATGAAGCGAGTAGATTTTGCCAAGCATTTTGGTATTCACTTAAGTATAATTTTAAAATACCCATAGTCAAAGTGTTTTTATTTTCTTTAAAATTGTTATCTAGCATCCAAGATTCAATATTGATTGCGGTGTCAACTTGTTGATTTAAATCATTTAAAAAGTCCATCATACCAACTTTTGTATATATTTTATCTATAGAAGTTATTTGAGAATTATTTGAAAATACACTATTTGCAGCAAAACCTAAATCCTCTTTTATAAGATATTTTTCTTTAGGTTTATCGCTATTTAAAAAATTAAGAAGAATGTAAATTCTTTGAGTTCTACTTATACTCTCAAGTTTTCTTTTTCCTGTATGTATACTGTTTTCATCTTCTGTAAAAGATTTAAGATTAAATTGTTTAAGCTCATCCACCCCTTCTAGAAAGTCATCTTTAGAGATTGAATACTTACTTAAAGTATTCCAATTCTCGTTAATCCAAATTTTTAGTATTTCTTTATTAAAATATTTTTGTTCAAACAAAGATCTATACATATATAATGTTTTGATTAAATTTTCTTTATTTGTATCGGTAAGTAAAGTATATTCCATTTCTTTTAATAAAGTATTTTTTAACACATCTTCATTCAGTTTGTAATAAAGTTGTTTAGCTTCTTTAAATCCTTTGTATGAGAGATTTAGATTTAAATATTGAAATATATTATTATCTTGCCAAAGTTCAGGATAAGTATTTAAAATATTTCTCAATTCAATTAAGAAGTCAGCTTTTTGTTTAATATTTAAATTTTGATAATCTTGATCTTTAAGAAGCAATTGTAAAGATCTTAAGGTGTTTTGGCTTTTTTCGAATTCTTTATTGTTTTTACTTATAAAATAAGAAGATATAGCATATGTTCCAAAGCTTATGATTAAAATTATCATTAAAAAAGATAATTTTTTAGAATAAGATTTCATAGTGCTTAAAGAATAATCTGTAAAAATTAAATCTTCGAGCAGTGATTTAACAAAATAGCTTTGTTTATTATGTATAATATTGGATTTTGATAATACTTTTTTGCAGTTATATTTCTCACATATGGCATCGAGTAAGAAATTTCTAGGAATATTTTCTTGATAGGCACTAACAAAATAAACTCCTCTAAGATAAGAATTATTTTTAAGCTTATTTTCTTCTTGCACTTCCAAAATAAAAGTCTTTGCTAATGCAAATAAATTATCAAGTTGTTTTAAAAATAAGTAGCTTTTATTTTTATTTTCTATATTATAAATATGGGAGTTTTTACTCATCAAGGAACATAATAATGAATCACTTAATTCTTTAAATTCATTATTTAAAAATTCTTCACTTAAGATTTTATCAAAAGATAATCCTAAAATTTTATCTGAAATTTTTTTATCGAAAATATCAAAATACTCTTTCATGCCTTCGATCAAGTCGAGTTTTGAAAAAACTATATAAATAGGCAGTTTTAAATTTAAAGTTTTTTCACATTCATTTACTCTTTTTGTTAGATATCTAATAAGATTTTTGGAATACTCCTTAGGATTATTTAAGAAAATTACAGTGTCAACAACTAAAATAATTCCATTTAGTTTGCTATGAAAAAAATTTTTATTGAGAAAAGTAAGGAATTTTTTCCATATATTTTTTTTAATTAAAAAATCTCTATTTTTATCTATATCATCTTCGGGTATTTCATCGCTACTTGTAGGCTTAAAAAATTCTTCTTGTGAAAAATAGTTTCCTTCTGTATCTAACAAAGCACCTTTTTTTGATACATAAAGTGCAAAATTTCTAGTAGACTTATGGAATTTTTTATAAGACTCTAAACTATCACTAAGTGGGTATTCGATGTCAGAATAATTAATAAAAGTGCTTTTTCCAGCTCCTTCATTTCCTATGATGATAATTAAGGGTAAATTTTTTGTTTTTAAATCATTCTTCCATGTTTCTTTGGCATCTTTAAGAGATAAAAAGAAGTTTCTTTTAGATTTGTAAATGAACTCATCAGCTTCTTTTTTTAGGACTTTAAATTTTAATCTTTTTTCACTTTTTAAAGAAGATATAAAATTTATAATAGGCTTTAATAAAAAAAACAAAAAAACAATAAGCCAAATTATCAAAATAATACTAAATCTTAAAAATGAACTACTAAAAATATATATGTCATTAAAAGCTACTAAAGAACCCCAAAACCAAAATAAAATACTCGAAAGAAAAATACAACAAAGCAAAAAAGCAGTTATAAATAATCTTGATTTCACAAAATCAAATATTTTTTTAAACATCATTATTCCTTAGTAAAGTAAAAACAAATTAATATGCAAATATTTTGCAAAAATTTAATAGATTAAGATTAAAATGATACAATTTTGAATGTTAAAAAAAATTAAAGGAGTTTTTTTATGGCTGAACCAGCGTTTATAAAAATTGAAGGTTCCACGCAAGGTTTGATTTCAAGCGGTGCATCTACTGAAGCGAGTATTGGCAATAGATATAAATCGGGTCATGAAGATGAAATCATGGCTCAAGAGGTATCTCATATTGTAACCGTACCTGTTGATCAGCAAAGCGGACAACCTTCTGGACAAAGAGTTCATAAGCCTTTTTCTTTTACTTGCTCATTAAATAAATCTGTGCCTTTGCTATATAATGCACTTACCAAAGGAGAAAGACTTCCAACAGTCGAAGTTCATTGGTTTAGAACCGCAACAAGTGGCGGATCTGAACATTTTTTTACTACAAAATTGGAAGATGCAATTATTACAAATATTGAATTAATAATGCCAAATGCGCAAGAGTCAAGTAATCATGATAAAACCGAGCTTTTAAAAGTTTCAATGAGCTATAGAAAAGTAGTTTGGGAACATACTGCTGCTGGAACTAGCGGAAGTGATGATTGGAGAGAGGGCAAAGCTTAATTATAATTTATCTTAAATAATCCTGACTAAAATACATAATTATAGTTGGGATTGTATCGTGAATTATATCCATGGCATAATTATGATACGACCTTATACTTATTTGTACTAATAATTTGCATAATTAAAGCTTGTTTTTATATTATTTTTATCCTTTTATAGGTTTTACATTTGATTTTTATTCTAGCAGTAAAACAATTTTTATTTAATTTTACTCATAACAAATAAATTGATATTTAAAAATTTAGTATATTTATTCTATATGTGTTAAATTTTTTATCAATACGGATATATTATTATCCACTTTAAGATTATTAGTTTCTAAATTGAAAATTGAATAGCTTAATACTCCTAATATAATCAATACTGGCACAACGATAATAAGTTTTTTAAAATACAATCTTATAAATTTTTGCCAAATATTTTCTTTCAAACCAGTTTTATATGCTTTATT